>NZ_JAVDWL010000001.1:0-1101489 GCF_031457345.1 Rhizobium sp. BE258 | reverse complement strand
ATTTTGTGAACGATCCGGCGGTGATTGCTCGGCGAAAGAAAGCACTGTCGCGGCAGCAGGCTGCTGAGTGAGGCGTCTCAAAGCTAAAGCCGAAGTGGTGTATTTACCACCCGCCCCGATCTGATCTTGCAACCGGGATCAGCCGGTCAGATCGGGGCTGGCCGGTGTGCCGTATGGTGGCCTTGCGGACATTTTAACTTTGCAAACCGGCGGACATTTCAACTCTCACGCCACATGATGTGTAGCGGCATTTTAGAGATGCGACATATAGGCTAGTTAGAGATGCGACAGTCGTCGCCTCTTGGGATGCTAGCTGAACGTCAGCATTGGGAAGCAAGACAAGCGACGTGCATCGTGGTCGAGGCCATTTATGTTCGGAGTCGTCATGTCCTGTTTGATTGTCATGTCGCAGAAGGAATTGCATCGTCTTGAACATATTCGGCAGGTCGCCAAGGCGGCCTGACGGTCACGCGGGCGGCTGAGCTAGTTGGGCTCAGTCGCAGCCAAGTCCATCGTCTGTTGCAGGCCTATGATCTGGACGGGCTCGACGGTCTCGTCTCGAAGAAGCGCGGCCGCCCGAGCAACCGGCGCCACAGTGAGGATTTCCGCAATCTGGCTCTCGACCTGGTGCGTGAGCATTACGTGGATTTTGGCCCAACCTTGGCGGCCGAGAAGCTAGTTGAGCGCCATCGGATTTCCGTCAGCAAAGAGACGTTGCGCCAATGGATGATGGAAGCCGGCATATGGGTATCACGCCGCGAGCGCAAGAAGCGGGTCTTCCAGCCACGCGGCCGGCGTGATTGCTTTGGTGAACTCGTCCAGATCGACGGGTCGCATCACTGGTGGTTCGAGGACCGTGGCCGCAAATGCGCCCTGCTCGTCTACATCGACGATGCGACCGGCAAGCTGTTGCATCTGCGCTTTGCCGCCTCTGAGAACACCTTTGACTATCTGCATGCGACGAAGGCTTACTTGCAGCAATGGGGCAAACCGATTGCGTTTTACAGTGACAAGCACGGTGTTTTCCGCAGCACGCATGCCTCGATGACGGACCGCACGAGCGGTCTGACGCAATTCGGCCGGGCGCTTTATGAGTTGAACATCGACATTATCTGCGCCAACACCCCGCAGGCGAAAGGCCGGGTGGAACGCGCCAATCAGACGCTGCAGGATCGGCTGGTGAAGGAATTGCGGCTGCGCGGTATCGATACGATCGAGGCGGCCAACGCATATGCGCCTGAGTTCATGGCGGATTTCAATACGCGTTTCGGGAAGCCACCGCGCAATCCGAAGGACATGCACCGGCCGTTGGCCGATCATGAGAACCTCGATGATGCCATGTGCCGCAAGGAGGTTCGCAAGCTGTCGCATTCCTTGACGCTGCGCTACGACAAGGTGATGTTCATCCTGGACCCGACAGAGCGCGCCAGGGCGCTGGCGGGAAAGAAGCTGATTGTTTGCGATTATCCTGACGGACGACTTGAGATCACGGACGGGGAAGCCTCCCTGCCCTACAAGACGTTCGATACGTTACGGTCAGTACACCGATCCGAAGTGGTCGAGAACAAGCGGCTGGACGACATGCTGTCTGTTGTCGCTGAGCTGCAGGCGGGGCGTGAGCAGCAGCGCAGCAAAAGGGGACCGCGTCGAAGCGGACAGACGGATCACATGTTCGGTATTCCCGATGGCAGTGTCAGCAACGGTTATCAGAAACGCGGCACCGAACCTGGACGAAAGACGGATTTTACGAAGGATCCTGCCGTCATCGCCCGACGGCGGCAAGCGTTGGCGCGCCTGGGTCCGGCCGAGTGATGTAAGCGATCCGGCTGAGAAAGCGCAGTATATGATTGCGCTTGAGTCATCCGCCGCCGACCGAGCTGCGCAACCCTGGCCATCTCCGCCCGGACGGCGGCTAATTCCCGAGCACACATCAATATAGAATCTTGCAATTCCAGTAATAGTTAATAGAATTACGTCGCGTTTCTAAATTGCTTATTTTGTCTCATCTTTAAATAGCTGTGACATGATGTGCGTCGCGGTACATTCTATTTCCAAGTCCGACATGCTAGTAATTTCAATGGCTTCACTTTGGAGATTTTGGCATGTCGCTTTGCTATCAGCAGTTCACCATCGCCTATCGTCGCCGTCTTTATCATCTCAGAGAGCGAAAGGTGCCAGTTGGCGAGATCGCCCGCCAGCTCGGACGTCATCGCTCAACGATCTATCGTGAGCTCAAGCGCAACACTTTTCACGATCGCGAGTTTCCCGAGTACACCGGCTACTTTGATACGATCGCCGATGACATCGCCAAGGAGCGGCGTCGAAGGCTGCGCAAGCTCAGGCGGCACCCAAGATTGCGCGAGCTGGTAATTGACCGCCTGAAGGCCTATTGGTCCCCGGAGCAGATTGCCGGCCGTCTTGCCGAAGATGCCGCCAACCCGGTTCGCATTTGCCCTGAGACCATTTATCGCTTTGTCTACTGCAAGGAGGATTATGGTCTGGGCCTCTATCGCTATCTGCCGGAGGCACGCCGCAAGCGTCGACCTCGAGGCTCTCGCCGACCGCGCGGCAACGTCTTCCCGGCCGATTGCAGGATATCTCAAAGGCCTGATTTTATTGGCAATCGGACCGAGTTCGGACATTGGGAAGGCGATCTGCTGATCTTCAAGCGGGAGCTTGGGCCGACCAATGTCACCTCACTGATTGAACGCGAGAGCCGCTATACGGTCATGCTCAAGAACAACAGTCGTCATTCGCGACCGATCATGGATAAGATCGTTCATGCTTTCTCGCCGTTGCCAGCGATGGCGCGGCGGAGCTTTACCTTCGATCGCGGCACGGAGTTCAGCGGCTTCAGGGCTTTGGAGGAAGGCATCGGCGCAAGGAGCTGGTTCTGCGATCCCAGCGCGCCATGGCAGAAAGGCGCCGTTGAGAACACCAACAAACGTATCCGACGCTTCATGCCTGTTGACACGGATCTTGCCAATGTCACCCAGCAACAGCTGACTGAGTTGGCGCATCATCTAAACTCACAGCCTCGCAAATGCCTCGGATACCGGACCCCCGCCGAAGCCTTTGCTGCCTATTTGCGCGAAGGTGGCTGATGCCCTACCCTCCAAGGCGGCCATGATGCACTTGGGTTAGCTTCCCCACGCCGGACGTGCTGCGCCTCTCGCGAGGAGTTCCCTCGAAGCACAAAAGATGATGAACTAGACTGCCGTGGCCGACGGTCGGCTCCAGAACGTTCGGCGTGCATTTGATGATCTCCTCGATTATAGATTGCCTCTGTCGCTACACGTCTGATCAAACACCGCCGGAAGTCAGGAACAGCTATGAAGCAAGCTTCGATTGCCGCCACCGAAACACATCACGCGGCAATTCCGGCCTGGACCTGGGTGGCTCCGCTTCTTGCCTCGGTCCTATTGGCGCTGAAGTTTCTCCATGTCGTGCCATCGGACGCGGCACTGGTGCTGGTTTTTGCGGCCGTCTTCCTTGGTGCTTCCGTCTTCAGCGCCGTCCATCACGCCGAGGTCCTGGCACTCAAGCTCGGCGAACCTTTCGGCTCGATCCTGCTGGCGATCGCCGTGACTGTCATTGAAGTTGCGCTGATCGTCTCCATCATGGCCTCAGGAGCAGAAGGCAGTGGTTCGGTTGCGCGTGATACGGTATTTGCGGCCGTGATGATCGTGCTCAACGGCGTTGTCGGGCTTTGCCTGATCGTGGGCGGCCGGCGGCACTTCGAGCAGACGTTCCAGCTTCAGGGCGCGTCGTCTGCCCTGGCCGTGCTCGGCACCCTCGCCGCGCTGGCGCTGATCCTGCCGAACCACACGCTGACAGTCCTTGGGCCGTCATACTCGCCGCTGCAAGCAATGTTCGTCGGGTTGGTTTCCCTGATGCTTTGGGCCGTCTTCGTCTTCGTGCAGACCGTCAAGCATCGCGCCTATTTCCTGGATGCGCCAGCTGACAATGTGGAAAGCGATAGCGCGGTGGCAGAGCACCACGCGAAGCCATCCGACCGGGAATCGCTGGCATGCCTCGGTCTCCTGCTGGTATCTCTCGCCGCCGTCGTCCTGCTTGCCAAGACCCTTTCCCCCTCTCTCGACAGGGCGATCGATCTGGCAGGCCTGCCCCACACCTTCGTCGGCGTGGTGATCGCCGCGATCGTGCTTTTGCCGGAAGGCATTGCGGCGGCGAAGTCCGCGCTGAAGAACCAGCTTCAAAACAGCATCAACCTCGCTCTCGGATCGGCGATTGCGAGTATCGGCCTCACCATCCCGGCCGTCGCCGTCGTCTCGCTCGTTCTCGATCAGCAACTGTCGCTGGGGATCTCAGCAGCAAACACGACGCTGTTGGTGCTGACCCTCTTCGTCAGCACCCTGACTTTGGGCACCGGCAGGACGACGGTGCTGCAGGGCGCGATCCATCTGGTGATATTTGCGGTGTTTCTGCTGGTTTCAGCAATCCCCTAAGGACGCCTTCGCGCATGCCGAACTGTGACCGTCAGAACCGCTCGACCCATGGCCTGACTTCGATCTCCCATGACCAGGCGCTTCGATGCTGGCGCAAGAGATCGATGTAGGTTTGTGCGATTGCGTCAGGGTCGAGCGTGCTATCCGGCGCTTCCGCGGGATCGCCGCGAAGCTCGCTCCGGACACCCCCGTCAACCACCACATGGGCGACATGAATTCCCTTCGGAGCCAGTTCTCTCGCAGCACTTTGTGCCAGCCCGCGCAGCGCGAATTTCCCCATGGCGAACGGTGCCGAGTTGGCGAAGCCCTTTACGCCGGCCGTAGCACCCGTCAGCAGGATCGCGCCCTTGCCGGCCGCAAGCATGCGCCTGGCGGCTTGCTGTACCGAGTAGAATGCACCCAACGCGGAAACGGCCACTGCCCTTTCGACCTCCGAGGGATCAAGATCGGTGAGTGGTCCGCGCACGCGGCCGCTAGCGTTATAGATGACGACCTCAGGCGGTCCGATATGCGCGTCCGTTTGCGCGAAAAGTCTCTCGACCTGGCTCGGGTCGCTGGCGTCGACCTCAAGAGCGATGGCACCGGTCTGCTCTGCCAGCGATTTGAGTTTGCCGGTGTCGCGAGCAGCGATGGCAACGGAGAGGCCTGCCAAGCGAAAGCTTCTCGTCAGTGAGGCGCTGATGCCTGGGCCCGCTCCGATGATGAGCGCGCTGCGATAGGGAATGGTCGACATGTCTCTTCTCCGATGTGGCCGCTGAAGATACAGATCGGATCGATGCTGCCGCCACGCAATGGCGGGAAAGCAGGAACTGGTTCGGAGGGTGTGATTTTTTCTTGATGCCGCTATGCGGCTTCAAAACCGGATCCATCCAGACTTCGGCAATGACTAGCGGTCGGGCAGCCTCATAGCCCCTCGCCTAGGGCGTCACACGCGATTTTTACGACGAGTTCGGCGCCGACTCTCAAGGCAGTCTCATCAATCTTGAACTGCGGGTGATGAAGGGGATAGATACAGCCCTCCGCCTCATTGCGGATGCCAAGCCTGAAGTAGACTGAGGGCCGTTTCTCGCTGTAGAAGCCGAAGTCATCGGCGGCTGTCCATCCGGCCGCCGCAACCGCAGTTCCGGCACCGAACAGGGTGTCCGCCGCCAATGCGACAACGCGGGCCAGTGCCGGATCGTTGACGACAGGTGGCTCGCCCTCGACAAGGCTGAATTCGACCGTTGCCCTATGCGCGAGCGCAAGACCCTTCAATATGTCCTGGACACGTTCGCGGGCGCGGAGACGCGTCGCCGGGCTGCCGCTGCGGATGGTTCCCTTCAAGCGGACGGTATCGGCAACGACATTGTAGGAACCGCCGCCTTCGATGCTGGTCACGGAGATGACCAAAGGATCGTAGGCATCCCGCTCCCTCGAAACGATTTTTTGCAGTTCCGAGACCATGGCGCATGCCACGGCAATGGCATCAACGCCTTCCTCCGGCTTGGCCGCATGTGCCGACGAGCCGCGGATCACGGCATCGAAAATGTCGCTGGCAAGCGTAAAGGGGCCGCCGGCGACGGCAATCTTGCCTGCCTGCGTGTAGGGATCGACATGAATACCGATCGCCGCGTCAATATCGTCGAGGAGCCCTTCTTCTACGATGCGGCGGCCGCCGAGAGGCTCGGCCTCCTCTGCGGGCTGGAATATGAAGCGGACCGTTCCGGCAAAGGTGTCGCGATGCCGGTGAAGATGCGTTGCCGCAGCCAACACCATAGCCGCATGCGCATCATGGCCGCATGCATGCATGACGCCCTTCACGGTCGAAGAGAATGCAACGCCGGAGTGTTCCTCGATCGGCAAGGCGTCGATATCAGCGCGAACGGCAACCTTCCGGTTGGAAAAGCCGGCTGTTCCCTCGATATCGACCGCAAGCCCGAAGCCCGCAACATCGCGGACTGCTGTCAATCCTCCGGTCTCCAGCTGGCCGCGCAGATAGGCTTGCGTCCGGCTCTCCTTATTTGACAGCTCGGGATGGGCATGCAGGTGTCTTCGCACCTCCAGCATGTGCTTGATCTGGCCCGGCGACAGAGTGTCAGGTCTTGGCATGGATCTCTCTAGGAAAATTGGTGAGGGTTTCACAACCGGTCTCCGTCACCAGAATGGTTTCGCTCACCTCTATGCCCCACCCGTCCATCCACATGCCCAGGATCGAATGCAGGACATTGCCCGGCTGCAGGACCGACTTGTCTCCAGGACGCAGGCTGATCGTGTGCTCACCCCAGTCGGGCGGATAGGCAACGCCGATCGAGTATCCGATCCGGGATTCCTTCTTGAGCCCATGGCGCTCGATCACTTTGCGCCATGCGAGTTCCACACCCTCGGCAAGCACACCCGGCCTGATCGCCGAGAGCACAGCCTCCATTCCCTCAAGAACGGCGTTGGCGGTGTTGGTGACTTGTTGCGGTGCTTTCCCCAACTGCATCGTCCGCGCCAAACCGGACGTGTACCGGCGGCAGACGCCGGCGAGTTCGAGAGCGATCGTCTCGTTTGCGCCAAAGCGGCGGTTGCTCCACATGATGTGAGGGGCCGAGGCGTTTTCACCCGCGAGAATGGTGGGCGGCAATGCGGTGATGTCTCCGGCAAAGTCGGGACTTCCAGCGATCTGCGCGGCCTGGATCTTCGCGATGGCATCGCATTCACGAACGCCTGGCGCGATAATGTCATAGGCGGTTGAAACCGCTGCCTCTGCGAGCCGGGATGCCTTGCGGAGATAGTCGATCTCGGCCGGGCTCTTCACCGACCTTATCCAATTGACCAACAGATCAGCGTCAACGAATGTTGCATTCGGGAGTCCTGCGGTCAGGCGGGCATGTGCCTTGGGTGAGTAATAGTAGGCTTCGAGCTCGATGCCGATCCGCCGGCTGCCCCATCCCTTCGCAGTGATCCACTGCGCGATCCAATCCATCGGGTGACGATCGGATTGCTGTACGTAGCCCTCGGGAAATCCGACGATGTTGTCCGGGCGCATCCACGCCGTCAGCAAGCCGCCGGCCGCATCCATGGCACGGCCGAGCCAGACCGGCTCCGCGCTTTCCTCGATCGGCAGCAAGACGGTCTGTGGGGTATAGAAGGACCAGCCGTCGTAGCCCGTAATATAGTGCTGGTTGGCGACGTCGTTGATCACAAGAAGCTCGAGATCGCGCCTGCCCATCTCCGCACGTATCCGGCCGAGACGCTCCTGGTATTCGCGTCTGTCAAACGGCAGCTCGATCATTCTTGCCCCTCACCTACATGTACTCTGATCAAAGGGTTTCATGTCGCGCAACCCGGCGCAACATGCCCTTAAGTACCGAGTGTGGCATCACCTCCGCACATTTTTGGTCTAAAGTTTCCCCCCTCGCTAGACGATTTCTCTCTTTGCCAAGTTGAGCGAAGCCTTGGCCCGAGCCATCATCGGTGGCATTGCTGCCATCGATGCGGAAGCGCAGAGCGACGATCTTTTACCGTTTCAGTTCGCGAGGGCGCACTGAACAGTGCGGCGCTAGATAATCAAACGGGCGTTGAGCCGAGAAGCCAACCGGAGGACCCGGTTGGCTTTGTTCTTTGATCAAGCACCTTTCCAGACGAGTTTGGCATTGGCGAGCTCACGCGCGCCGAGACCGCCAAGCTCCCGGCCGAAGCCCGAGCCCTTGATGCCGCCGAAGGGCGCGCGGGGATCGGAACGGACGAAATCGTTGATAAAGACGGCTCCAGCCTCGATGCGGGAGGCGACGCGTTCGGCGCGTTCCGGATTGCTGCTCCACACGGCAGCGCCGAGGCCGTATTCCGTATCATTTGCCAGTGCCACGGCCTCGTCTTCATCCTTGAAAGTGAAGAGCATTGCGACGGGGCCGAAAAACTCCTCGCGTGCCACCGCCGCATCGCGGGGCAATCCGGCAATCACCGTCGGCTCGTAGAAATAGCCGTCGCCGGGGATCGATTTGCCACCGGTCAGAACGCGCGCGCCTGCCTTCACGGCGTCATCGACCTGACGCTGGACATTGTCTCGGATATCGGCTCGGGCCAGCGGACCGAGCTTTGTTTCCGCCTTCATCGGATCACCGACCGGAATGCGCTTGACGGCATCGACAAAGGCTGCGGCGAAGCGCTCGGCAATCGGCGCGTGGACGAAAATCCGCTTGGCGGCGATGCAGCTCTGCGCGTTGTTCGAATAGCGCGAGACCACTGCCATCTGCACCGCTTTATCGAAATCGGCATCGTCGAAGACGACGAAGGGATCCGAGCCGCCGAGTTCCAGCACCACTTTCTTGCCGAGAGAACCCGCCTGCTCCGCAACCGTGCGGCCCGCAGCCGTGCTGCCCGTCACCGTGACGGCGGCGATGCGTGGATCGGCAATGACGGCAGGAGCACGTTTGCGATCGATCACGAGATTGGAATAGAGCCCCTGCGGCGCGCCGGCATCGAGGATCAGCTTCTCGATCGCCGCCGCCGATCCCTGGACCGTTTCGGCATGCTTGACGATCACGGTGTTGCCGATGAGGGCGGCCGGGATGAAGAAGCGCAGCACCTGCCAGAAGGGAAGATTCCACGGCATGATCCCGAAAATCGGCCCGATCGATTGATAGACGATCTTGGCGGGCGTTCCGGGGATCGGCTCGTCGGCGATATAGGCCAATCCGTCACCGGCGAAGTGCCGGGCGCCGAAAGCCGATTTCTTGATTTCGCCCTGTGCTTCGGCGAATGGCTTGCCCATCTCCGAAACGATCAGCGCGGCATATTCGTCGACACGCGCCTCCAGCAGATCCGCAAGGCGGTTCAGAAAAGCAGCGCGCTCGCTGAGCGGTGCGGCGGACCAGGTCTTCCAGGTCTTGTGCGACTGATCGAGGATCCGTTCGACCTCGGCTCCGGTGTGTTCTTCGTAGCGGCCGATCAATTGTCCATCGGTTGGATTGTAGGAAAGGAAGCCCATCTAAATCTCCTCTTGTTTTAGCAGGCAGGCATCGAAGTGCAGGAAGCGTCAGCTGCTTCCCTGCAGCAGAGAAAAACTGGCGGCGAGACCGAGCGTCAGGCCACCAAGAACGGCAAATTCGCGCCGCCACGGAACGAGGCTCTCCAGCACCATCCAACCGGAAATTACCGCCATCCAGATCATGTTGGAGACCCCTCCAGCGAATTGCAGCAGAACCATGCTGGCGCAGCAGGCGGCACGGCAGAGCACCTCCCTGCCCTGTTCATTCCGGCCTCGGATCAACACCAGGACGGCGGCGGCAAACATGGCGGGGGCAAAAAGCGGCGCAGCGAAACGGCCATCGCTATCGACGAGCCCGACCGGGCGCATCAGCCACTCGGCCAGGGCGCCGGTAATGGCTGCGGCAAGAAGCATCGATACCGGTTGTGACGCTGCCTTGCAGCTCAGACGAAACAGCCCGCGCGACAGGAGCAGCGACGGAGCGGCCATCGCCGTCATCATGACGAGCCAGGATGCGATTGCCTGCACTAATCCGAGGGGCGCCGTGGTGGACACGCCAGCTGACCGGCAGATAACATCGCCGACCGCCTGTGGAGCGCAGTAGAGCGCAAGCCACGCCGCGAGACCGACCGCCAGCATGCCGCAATCGGTGGCACCGCTGCTGATATTCCGTCGTGCTATCGCCGTGACCATGCCCTTGTCCCAAAGCTTCATCATCAAGTGACCGGTGGCGGTTCGCCACCGGTCACTGTCCTCAGATCAGCTGCAGCAGCTTGCCTTGTTCTCTCCAGCGAGAACGCTTGCCCTGTTGATCACCGGCGGCAGATTGTTCGACGGATTGACCTCGAAGAAACCGGCCGGCGCGAGCGAGAAGCCGCAGGAAATGCAAGGCTGAACCGGAAAGTCTTCGGCGCGCACGACATGGTGGAGACCAAAGGAATGCCAGAGCACGATGTCGGTGTTCTCGACATTGCGGTCCTGTTTGACGAGCTCTGCGAGACCATCTCTGCCATCGGAATTGGCAACGAATTCTCCTGCAGGATAGCGTTCATTCTCATTGAACGGCGTGACCCAGATGTGATTGCGGATGAAGTTGGAGCGGATACCTGAAGGACCGTCGTCCTGGATCATCGGTGTGACGCAGTTCGGGGCATGGAGCTTGTAGGCGACCGGTTTGCCGACCTGGTTCAGCTTGTTCGGATTGACGACCTTCCAGCTGCGATGGGTGGAGAGATCGGCGCGCCGCGCCGCCGCAAGCTCGGTCTTCAGCACCGTATCGACAGCATGGAAGGCGTTGCCATACGGATTGCTGTCGCTGAAGGGCTCCATGTAGGAGTTGGTTTCGACAACGCTGTTGCCGCCGCCATCCACCGCCATATCGAGGCGCGCGCAGAAGATGTGCTGATGGATCGGAGCGCCGAGGCCCGGCTGAATTTCCGTCGAGTATTTGTCCGGCTGTCCGGGATGGCATGCATTGGTATTGACGATGCCGGTCGCCTTCATCTCGAATTCGATTTCACCGGCCTGATCGAGATACCAGTACTGGGCATATTCGTAGTTTCCGACAGTGCAGATGCTCGAAATGACAAGCTTGCGGCCGCGGTGCAGCACCGTCCGCCCTGTTCGGAAATCCCAGTGTTTCCAGAGGATTCCGGCGTCTTCCTCATGGATGCAGACCGCCTTTTCGATAGTGACGACCTCGCCTTTCAATCCGTTCACATGTGCGTCGAGATACTGGATCTGGCCGAGGCAATCGCAGCCGAGCTTCAGCGAATTGGTCAGCTTGCCGAAGCCGTACTCGCCGACATCGAAAATGTTCTGGCGGGCGTGGCCGTAGAGTGGTGATCCGTAGGGAACGACGAGCTCGGCAATAGCCGCACGCCGCACGACGGAGCGGCCGTCAAACCGGATATCGTGAAGCACGAGACCTTCGCGTGGCGTAAAGCCGATCGCGAGCGTCCACTTGTCCCAGGAAATCGCATGGTCCTTGATCGTGAAGCTGACGCCATCCGGCTGAACGACATCGAGCGGCTTCAGCGGCGCGTCCGGCGGCGGCAGGAACTCCGGATCGTAATCGTAGCGCGTCATCGGGATTGGCGGATGATCGGTATAATCGTCGACCCGCAGCACTTCGCCGGTCTTCACGTCGATCACTGCATTCAGCCCCTCGATTGGGTGGGCATAGTAGTTGCCGAACTCATGAACGCGCAGCCAGGAAAAGGTGTGCGAGATCAGCCTTCCCTCCTCATCTTCATGGCCGAAATTGCCGCCCGACCAGGAATCGACGATCACACCCGTCATGTCGGAGATGCCGCGCTTGCGGCAGGCCTCGATGAAGCGCGGGTCGTTCTTGACGTTGACCTCGACGCTTATCATCTGCTCGACCATGAAGCCGGCACGCGCGGCCGGGAAATGCGTGCGACGGATGATTGCCTTGTCGGCAACAGAAACAATGAGCTGCCAGACGCCTGGGACATCGAGATGGTTGACGTTGATACGCGCCTCGCGCGGCAGTTTTCCGCCGTCAAGATAAGCACGGTATTCGGCAGGCGATGGCTCGCGAAGGTCGATATTCTCGAACAGAACGCCTGGGCCAAGTTCAGGATCCGCCTTGACGACCGCGACGGCGATATTGATCTCGTCCGGGGTGAGTGGCGCCAGTGCCTGCAAATGCTTCGGCGGCGGAGGTGCCGCAGCAGGTTTGAGGGTGGCAGGTTTGACGGCTTCATTCATGGTTCTGTCCTCAAATTCATGGCCGGAAGCTACGCGCCGCCTGCCGTCTTATGCGTGGAATGGCAGGGCATTCGCGCCCGCCTATTTTTGGCTGATCACTGGCGGAGCGATGTCCAGATGCGGTCGTAGGCGCGGGTTGCCTTTTCTTCGCAGGCAGGCGCAAAGACGATCTTCATATCTTTCGGCGGATTGAATTCGGGCGATTCACCCGTTTCCTTTGGCAGGAACTTGTCGGAACCGGTGACTGCGCTCTGATAGCCGGTTGATTTCTGCTGCAGGGCAATGTTCTCAGGATCCATCAGGAAGTTCAGGAACTTCTTGGCGTTCTCGGGATTTGGAGCGCCTTTCGGAACCGCGACATTGTCCATCCAGCCGACCGCCCCTTCCTTCGGGAAGACATACTTGATCGTCGGCTTCTGCAGGCGTGAGGCGAGCGCCTTGCCCGACCACTGCTCGTGCATCACGGTTTCGCCGGAGACCTGGCGCTCTGTCGTGCCGTCCGAATTGTAGACCTTGACGAAAGGCTTCTGGGCTTCGAGCAGCGCGTTCAGCGCCTTTAGATCAGCCGGATTGCTGTTGCACTGGTCCTTGCCGAGATAGAGGAGACCAAGTGACATCACCTCAGACGGCGAGCCGAACATGCCGATCTTGCCCTTGAGATCATCGGACGGCTCAAACAGCGCCTTCAGGCTGTCGGTCGCTCCCTTATAGACAGCGGTATCGACCGAATAGGAGGTCGTCCCCCAGACCCATGGAACCGTATATTCGGCCTTCGGGTCCCAGCTGCGCTTCTGCCATTTCGGATCCAGGTTCTTGAAGTTCGGCATGGAGGCCACGCCGACCTTCTCGAGCAATCCCTGCTTGATGAAGATCGGTACGAAATCGTTGCTGATGATCATGACGTCGTAGCCGGCGGCGCCCGAGCTAATCTTCGCCAGTGCCGTTTCATTGGAGTCATAGGTGTCGATCGTCACCTTGATGCCAGTTTCGGCCTCGAATTTCTTGACCATCTCCTCCGAGGTATAGTCGGTCCAGTTGTAGATATGCAGGACGCCAGCGTCGGCATGCGCGATGCATGGAGCGACGATGGCAAGCAGACTGGCGGTTGCCAGCATCCTCTTTGCGGTCTTCATGTTCACCCTCTTCTTTTTTGGTTATTCGTTGCCTTGGCTCTTGCGCCCGAGCAGCAGCGCGCCGGTGACGAGCACAAGCGAGATACCGAGCAGGATGGTGGAAATGGCATTGACCTCCGGCGTGACGCCGAGGCGCATCATGCCGTAGACATAGACGGGCAAGGTGGTCGATCCTGCACCTGAGACCATCAGGCTGATCAGGAAATCGTCCAGCGAGACGACGAAAGCCATCAGCGCACCGGCAAAGATCGCAGGCAGCAGCAGAGGAAACGTTACGCAGCGGAACAGCTGCCATTCGCTGGCGTAAAGATCGCGGGCTGCTTCTTCCAGATTGGTGCCGAGATCGCGCAATCTGGCCTGGATAGGCAAGAGCGCGAAGGGGATGCAGAATACCGTGTGAGCAATCATCAGGTTGACCAGCCCGTTGGTCATCCCGAGCGCCGAAAAGAAGATCAGCGTCATGATCGCAACGATGATTTCCGGAACGATCAGGGGGAGCGCGATCAAGGAGGTGAGTGCCCCGCGCCCCCCCTTCAAGTCACCGCGCTCGAGAGCGATGGCCCCGGCCGTGGCAATCACTGTGGAGGAGGTTGTCGCGACAATGGCGATGACAATGCTGTTGAAAGCCGCCCGCCGGATATCCTCGTTGGCCGCCACTTCGCCAAACCAGCGCAGGCTGAAGCCGGACCAAATGGTCACCAGCTGATTGGCGTTGAATGCGTAGACGACCAGAATGGCCAGCGGCAGATAGAGAAAGATCAGAATGGCGGCCGTGAAAGGGCCGAAACCCGGCGTATGACGCCAGTCGAATGGACGCTGCGTCTTCATAGCCGCGCCTCCTCGGCCTTTCTGGACCGGACTAGGAAGATTGCCAGAACAGCGATCGTCACCAGGATCGAAAGGGCAGCGCCGAATGGCCAGTTGCGCGATGAGGTGAACTGCATCTGCACCAGGCTGCCGACAAGGAGCTTCTTCCCGCCGCCGAGAAGATCAGGGGCCAGGAACGAGCCGAGTGATGGTGCAAAGACAAGGCTGGCGCCGACGAGAACACCGGGCTTTGCCAGCGGCCAGACAACCCGGTGAAAAACGGCGATCCGGCTGGCGTAGAGATCATAGGCTGCCTCGATCAGCCGCGGGTCGATCCGCTCCAGCGTCGAATAGACCGGCAGAACCATGAAGGGCAGAAAGGTATAGACGAGCCCGAGCAGGATCGAGCCGTCGTTGTAGAGCAGCGGCAAGGGCGTCGAGATCACCCCGGCAGCCTTGAGAAGGCCATTTGCCAAACCCTCGTCCCGCAGGATCAACACCCAGCAATAGGTCCTGATCAGCGTGTTGATCCAGAATGGCAAGGTGACGAGAAAAAGCAGCGTCCGGCGGCGGTTCTCAGACTGGCAAACCAGGTACCAGGCAACCGGAAAGCCGAGCAGCATACAGATCGCCGTCGTCAGGCCCGCCAGATAGACCGACCGCAGGCTGATGATCACATAGCTCCAGGAAAACAGCAGCGTATCATCGAAATCGCGCTGGAAGAGGAACTGCACATAGGCATCCAGCGTCAACGGCATGTCGACGCCGCCATAGGGGTTGGCAGTCATGAAGGAATAGGCGACGGCCACCAGCAACGGCAGCACCATGAAGATGCCGATGACCAGGACGGCCGGGGCAGCGAGCGTCAATGTGCGCTGTGTGTTCATCCGCCCTCTCCCTAGTTCGTCAGATGCCGTTCGGCATCGCTCGACCAGTCCAGCACCACGGCCTGCCCGGCGGCCAGGCCATCCACCGACTGGCGGGTGCGGCTGCGCAGCCGATCACCGTTCTCGATGACGATTTCGTAGAGCGTATCGAGCCCGAGATAGGTCACTGCGGTGACCGTGCCACGGATCCGCCCCGCCGAGCCGCTAGCCGGCGCCGAGACCGCGATCCTTTCCGGCCGCACCGCGATCAGAATGTCGTTGCCGCGGCCGATCATGGCGCCGGGCAAGACATTAGATTCGCCGATGAAATCAGCCACGAAGCGGCTCTTCGGATTGTCGTAGATCTCGCGCGGCTCGCCGATCTGCAGCACGCGGCCGGCCGACATCACGGCGATATGGTCGGACATCGCCAACGCTTCTTCCTGGTCATGGGTGACGAGGACGAAGGTAATGCCGGTTTCCCGCTGCAGCCGCTTCAACTCGCTCTGCATTTCCTTGCGCAATTTCAGGTCAAGGGCGCTCAGCGGCTCGTCGAGCAGCAACACTTTGGGCCGCGGTGCAAGCGCCCTCGCCAGGGCCACACGCTGCTGCTGCCCCCCGGAGAGCTGGCGAGGCAATCTCGCCGCCATGGTTTCGAGCCGCACCAGCCGCAGCACCTCCGCAACGCGAAGATCCCGTTCAGCCTTGGGCACCTTTTGCATCTGCAGTCCAAAACCAACGTTTTCGGCGACGGTCATGTGCGGAAAGAGGGCATAGCTCTGGAAAACCGTATTCACCGGCCGCTTCTGCGGCGGCAAGAAAGAGGAGTCCGCCCCCTCTATCCGGACTGTTCCGACGGTCGGAAGTTCGAAACCGGCAATAATGCGCAAAAGTGTTGTCTTACCGCAGCCGGAGGGGCCAAGCAGCGTGAAGAACTCGCGGTCCTGGATTTGTAGGCTCACCCCGTCCAGAGCCGTGGACGCGCCAGCGCCCTTCGTAGGAAACGATTTTGAGACATTCTCGATGGTGATCATCGCTCGCAAACCAGTCTCCCAAGCCGCTATGTAACTATTTAGTTATTAACTAGCAGTGGCGAATTTACATTGTCAAGTTGAACATCAGAATTTTATTTTTTACCGCCCTCTGATGCGATCGCGTCAACAAATAGAGGTTAACAACATGACTCAACCGACTGTTTTAGCGTAGTTTTCGAAGAAACCGGTAAGATTTACCTGCGTCAGCGGCATTGGAAAAATGCAACCAAAGATAAACCGTCGGCAGCTTCCGTCGGAAGCACCGTTGTGAACGCCTGCCCCTACCGCGTAGCAGCTGCTAGCGCCGGCTTCGGGCAGTTTCTATCAATGTCATCCCAGTTCTGCACTCACCTTTCCGGCATTCAAATGCCAGCTGCCAACGGCCGGTTATCCGGCTCTTTCATAGCTTCGCGTTCACCCGTTGCCACTGTCATTCGAACAGTAGATGCGGAAAAGATAACACAACACTTTTTAATTAAAAGGCTTTTGATAAAGCAGGCCGTGATGGTATGAATGGCGGCATGAATCTTCGCCTCGATCGTGACGGTGCGCTGCCCGGCACAAACCTGCTACAGACCCGAACGCTCAACAGGAGAGCCGTGTTCGATGCCGTCCGGCGCAGTGGACCGATCACCCGTACCGAGCTGGCGCAAACGATCGGCCTGACGGTTCAGGCAATCTCGAACATCGCGGCGGATCTCGAGGAAGCAGGCCTGATCCGCCAGCAGGGCAAACGTGCAGGACAGCGTGGGCAGCCGGCTGTGGAGCTGTCTCTCAATCCGAGCGGCGGCTACACGATCGGCCTCAGCCTCGCCTATCAGCGCGTCACCGGCCTGCTTGTCGATCTGACCGGCGCAGTTGTCGCCACCGAAACCCGGATCCTTGGCGAGCGCGACCCGAAGACTACCGCCGGCGTGCTGGCGGACATCGCCTCCGGGCTGCTGGTGGCGGGGCAAGTGCGGCGCGAGGAGATCTGGGGTGTGGGCTGCAGCGTTCCGGGCACCGTCGAGAACGGCACCTTCTGGTACGACAAGGTGCAGGAAGGCGACGATTGGACGAAGTTTCCGCTGACATCGCGTCTCGAGGAACTGACGGGGATCAAGACATTTGTCGAGAATGACGCGACGGTCGCGGCGATCGGCGAGCGGCTCTATGGTATCGGGCGCACGGTCCGCTCGTTCTTCTATCTGCACTTCAATCTCGGCATTGGCGGCGGTCTGGTACTGGATGGCCAGCACTTTCGAGGGGCGTTCGGCGGCGCCGGCGAAATCGGCCACCTGATCGTCAAGCCGGGCGGACGGTTCTGTGCCTGCGGCAGCCGCGGCTGCCTGGAGCAATATGTCTCCTTCTATGCGGCGGCAGAAACCATCTGCGGCCCGGCACGCACGCCGGACGAGGTTTCGGCCGAAGAGCTTGTCGAGCGCTTGGTTGAGGACGATCCACGCCTGACAGCGTGGCTGCGTGAGGCGGCGCAGTATCTGCGCATCGCGATCCGCAATATCGAGGCAATGTTCGACCCGGACACCGTCGTCATCGGCGGCGGGTTGCCGGCAGAGCTTCTCGAACGTCTCATGGATGCGACGACGCCGCTGCCGCCGGCGATGATCCACCGGCATTCAAGCACCCTACCCCGCTTGATGAGGGCCGAGCACAGCTCGGAGCTTCCAGCGCTTGGCGCGGCAGCATTGCCGATCGCAATCGCGCTTCAACCCAACGTCTCTGGCTTTGCCAGTAACGCTGCCGGCGCGGCCGCAACCGACAATCCCGCCCTTGTCTCACTCGGCATCGATCTCGGCCGGCGCTAAGCCGTTGGATCCGAAGCGTGCCAACAGCCATGCAACGGGTCGACGTATAGGCCTTACAGCGTTGCTCGGCATAACGAGATTGCACAGCCAATCTGACGAAAAAACGCGCTGGGTGCGGAAGAAATAGTCAGTGACCGCCGGAGGCTACGGCAATACAGGCTGTTTTCAAATGGCACGGGATTTGCGTCGATTGATCGACCAACAATCGATCGGCGGCCGATGTTCAACCTTCTGATGACCTGTCTTCTGCTTGCGGCGGCGCTCGGCCTCAGCCTGCGCCGCTTTGCCCTTCCCTATCTTGCCCGGCGCGACATCGCCGAACAGTCGGAACCGGTCACCATGGTTGCGAGCGCGGTTTTTCTGGCAGCCCTCGCCTTGACCGTATCGGACAAGGACCTCTGGCACGCAAGCCTGACGGTCGCGGGTGGCATCGTGGTTGCACTGATTTTCGATCAGCAAAGCCCGAGGCTGGCGGCCGTCTTATCGGCAGCCTGCCTGCTCTGCTATCTGGCGCTGCGCTGAGCTGTTCAGGCCGCTGCACCCTCTTCGCCGGGTTTTTTCGGCAGCGAGCGTGAGACGGAGCTCAGGAGGTCCGTCTGCGAAACCAAGCCAAGAATTTGATCGTTCTCGTCGATGATGATGACGGCATGCGTCCGGCCGTTGGTCAGCAGAGGCAGAAGATCGAAGGCGCGGTCACTGGCGCGCGCTGTCGTCGCTTCCGAAATGCGCCCTTCCAGGGCACCCGAAAAAAGCGCCAGTTCGCGCAGTCCAACGGTGCCGATCAGCCGCCGCCGGGCATCCCTCACCGGCAGGGTGCGGACGTTGTGGTTGAGCAGCAGCCAGCGGGCCTGTTCGACTGTCGCATCGGCGTCGATGGCGATCACATCACGCGACATGATGTCGGCGCAGCTGATCTCGGCATTGGAGCGCGCGACGGCCTCGAATTCAACCCGGCGCAGCAAACGGCCAAGGTCGGCACGGTCGATGTCGAAGGTCTCGTTCAGTGCCGCAAGTGCCGCGTCGATATCTTCCTCCCGAAATCCCGTCCGCTCTTCCGGACGTGGATCGGCGGTCCGATGGGTATTTGCGGGCGCGATGACGACATGCGGATAGTTGTGCCGCGAGAGCTTGTGGAACAGCAGCCCGATCGCCACCAGCAAGCAGGAATTGAGAGCCACCGGCACGAAGGGGAAAAGCAGGCCCCAGCTGGCGACGACGGGTCCGCCGAGAACAGCGGTCAGCGCCGCAGCGCCGCCGGGCGGGTGCAGGCATCGTGTCAGGGACATGGCCGCAATGGCGAGCGATACGCCGACGCCTGTGGCAACGATCGGATCCCTGATCAGGCTCGCTGCCGCGACGCCCATCAAAGCCGAGATGGTATTGCCGCCGATGATCGACCATGGCTGCGCGAGCGGGCTTGCGGGGACAGCGAACAATAGAACAGCGGAAGCTCCCATGGGGGCTACGATCAGCGGCAGATGCGATCCCTCACCGAACAGGAATCCACACAACATGCCCGTCATCGCGATGGCGACGAGCGCGCCCAAACAGGCGAGCAGCCGGTCCCGCAGCGTGGCGCCGGCAAGGATCGGGTGAAACAGGCGGGACGCAAGCGAGTTTTTATCGGAAAAGCGCTGCGGACTGGGAGGGGTCATGGGGTAGCCAGATAAGACCGTTTGCAGTTTCGGTATGTCGACGCGGTTGATAGCGGATGTTTGCCGTGGCGAAAAGGAGAAGTTCGAACCGGTGTACCTATGCCGCATGTTCACTGCCGGCCAGTTTACAGCCTGGAATTCAATCGGGCACGGTGCTGCCGGAAAGCGCCTCTCGATCCAGGACTTGCGCAACCCTCCCGGCTTCCATGACGACGGCGCGGTCACACATATGGGCGACGACGCCGGTGTCGTGGGTGACCAGAATGAAGGTCAAGCCGTGCGAGGCCTTGAGATCGTTGAGCAGGTTCAGGATTTCGGCCTGCACCGAGACATCGAGCGCCGAGGTCGGCTCGTCGAGCAACAACAGCTTGGGTTTGAGCAAGAGCGCACGGGCAATCGCCACACGCTGGCGCTGGCCGCCAGAAAGCTGGTGCGGATAGCGGCCGGCAACGGCTGAGGGCAGCCCAACCTGATCGAGCGCGATACGCACCTCTTCCTCGACATTGCGAATGCCGCGCAGCGAAAGCGGCTCGCCGAGAATGCGGGAGATGCGATGGCGCGGATGCAGCGACGAATAGGGATCCTGGAACACCATCTGGATACCGGCGCGTAAGGCGCCGGTGATTTTCCGGCCGGGGTGCAGAGGTTCGCCAAACACCGAGATCGAGCCCTGCCAATTGGTGTTCAAGCCGGCGACTGCGCGCAGAACGGTGGTCTTGCCGCATCCCGACGGGCCGATAAGTCCGAAGGTCTCGCCCGGCGCGACATCGAAACTCACCCCGCGCACGGCGGTGAAGCCCTTGCCACCGCCCTGGAAAGTGACGGAGAGATCGGCGATCGTCAGCGCGCTCATGCCTCGTCTCCATAGACGGGAAGCCGTGTCCCATAGGTCGCCGCCGACGGGCGGGCGGCCCAGAGTGCACGGGTATAGGCGGAGCTGGCATTGGCAAGATCGGCGGAGGCCATCTGCTCCTCGATCCTTCCCTGGCGCATGACCATGACGCGGTCGGCATAGCGGGAAACCTGTTGCAGGTCGTGGCTGATCAGCAGCAGCCCCATGCCGAGCTCTTCGGTCAGCGAGCGCAGCAAGGTCAGGATCTGGTCCTGTAGCTCGCGATCGAGCGCCGATGTCGGTTCGTCGGCTATCAGCAGCTTCGGCCGGTTGATCAGCATGGCAGCGATCATCACGCGCTGGCCCATTCCGCCCGACAAGGCGGCAGGATAACTGGAATAGATCCGCCCGGGGTCAGGCAGGCCGACCTTGCCGAGCATGTCGAGTGCGCACTCGCGCCGTTCAGCGGATGAAAGCTTGGTGTGCAGCAGCAGGGTTTCCTCGACCTGCCGGCCGATTTTACGGGCCGGGTTCAGCGAATATTTTGGATCCTGCAAAATCAGGCCAAGGCCGCTGCCGCGCAGGCTGTTCCAGCCGGACGCTGAAAGCGCAGTGAGGTCCTTTTCATCGAAGGACAAGCGTTTCGCCGCGACCTCAGCGCGCCTCGGCAGAAGGCCCATGACCGCCCTGCCCGTCATCGACTTGCCAGAACCGGATTCACCGACGAGTGCGACCACTTCGCGTCCGACCGAAAAGGAAATTCCATCGACAACCCGGATCGGGCCGGCCTCCGAGGGAAAGGTAACAGATAGATCCTCGGCGGAGAGCAGCGGCTCAGTCATGACGCGGATCCAGAATGTCGCGCAGGCCGTCGGCCAGCAGATTGAAGGAAAAGGAGGTGACGAGAATGGCAACACCGGGAACCGCGGCCACCCACCATTGATCGAAGATCACCTGCGTGCCTTCGGAGACCATCGAACCCCATTCCGCCGTCGGCGGACGAACGCCGAGGCCGAGGAACCCCAGCCCCGCGGCCGCGAGAATGATTCCCGAGAGATCGAGCGCCAGACGGATGATGGCGGATGGCAGCACCAACGGCAGGATATGGCCCCAAAGCAATCGCGCTCCCCGGATACCGACCATTTCGGCGGCCGCCAGATAATCGCTGCGCCTCAGAGCAGCGGTCTCCACGCGGGCTTGCCGCGCATAGGCTGGCCAGCTGGTCAGCGCCAGCGCCAATGCACCGTTGATGAGGCCCGGCCCCATGATCGCGACAAAGGCGAAGGCGAGCAGCAGACGCGGAAAGGACATGACGATATCGGTGATCCGCATCAGCAGGCGCTCGGTCATGCCGCCGAAGAAGCCCGCGAAGATGCCGACGAGAATGCCGAGCGGCGCCATCAGCAGCACGACGACGAGAACGAGGAGCAAGGTCGGCCGCGCGCCGTAAATCATGCGCGACAGGATATCTCTTCCGAAGGCGTCGGTGCCGAGCCAGTGCAGGGCGCTCGGCGGCATCAGCCGGTTTGCGGTCTCCTGCAGGTTTGGGTCATAGGGCGCAATCAGCGGCGCCAGCAGCGCGAAGGTGAGAATGAGAAGCACAACGGCGCTGCCGGCGGCGGCCGATGGCGAGCGCAGGACACGCCGGACGAAGGACGGACCGCCGAGCGGCGCTTGGACGATCGCACTCATCGCGTCTTCCCCGCTTCCAGCCGGGCGACACCGAGATCGGTCAGCGCATTCAGAAGCACGAAGCAGGCGCCGACGATCAGTGTGGCGCCGAGGATGGCAGGCATGTCCCCCGCAAACATCGCCGTCGTCAGATAGCGGCCGATACCGGGCCAGGCAAAGACGGTTTCCGTCAACACCGCGCCTTCGAGCAGACTGGCGTAGGAAAGAGCAATCACGGTCAGTAGCGTTCCTGAAATATTGGGAAGAATGTGGACGAAGACGATGCGGCCGAGACCTGCCCCTTTGGCGCGCGCTGTCGTCACATATTCCTGGCCGAGTTCGGTGAGGATGGCGGCACGCGTCAGCCGGGAGATGGCAGCCAGCGCATTCAGGGCCAGAACGGTGGCCGGCAATGCCAGATGGGCGAGTGCATCGCGAAAGGCGCCCGCCTTGCCGGACATCCATGTATCGATCAGGGCAAAGCCGGTGACCGGCTTGACGGTGTATTGAAAAACCACATCCGCCCTGCCCGGTCCCGGCGCCCAGTGCAGCCGGGCGTAAAACAGGAGCAGCATCAGCAGGCCAAGCCAGAAGATCGGCACCGAGTAGCCAAAGAGCGAGACGAAGCGGGCAAGACTATCCACCCAGGTGCCTTGCCGCATGGCGGCGGCGATGCCGAGCGCAAGGCCGATCACGGCTCCCAGAATGATGGCCGCGGTCGCCAGCTCGATCGTTGCCGGGAAGGTGCGGGCGATATCCTTGGCGACCGGCTGGCCTGTGGAGATCGACTGGCCGAAATTGCCCGACAGCGCCGTCTCGACATAGCGGACGAACTGAAGTGGCAAGGGCTGATCGAGCCCCAGCTCCACCCGCGCCTGCTGATAGGTCGATTGGCTGGCATGATCGCCGACCAGCTGCAGCGCCGGATCGATCGGCGAGAGCCGCGTCATCGCAAAGGTCACCACCGCTAACCCGAACAGCGTCAGCGCGAAAGACCATGTCCACTTGATGAGCGGCCAGACGAAAGACAACTCCCGCCAGCTGTTGTGCTGGCGGGAGTTGTTCATGTCGGCGCTATTATCGGTTGCCGTTTGCGGCACTTATTTCTCTACCTTGTCGTAATAGACCTGATCTGCATTCAGGCCCTGGGCATAGTTCTTGACCTTGTCGCTTATCACGACCTGATCGTTGCCCTGAAGCGTAAAGATGAAGGGCGAACTCGCCTGGATCTTCTTCTGCAGGTCCTGATAGAGCGCGGCGCGCTTGGCGGCGTCCTGTTCCTTGACGGCGGCGAGCGTCTCGTCGGTCAGCTCGGGGATCACCCAGCCGGCATATTTCGCGGCCGTGTTGGTCGAGTTGTCCTTGTTGATTGCAAAGGCGCTCGCGTTGGAATGCGGATCGAAATAGTCCGGGATCCAGTAACGCAGCGTCATTTCGAACTTGCCGGAGCGGCCGCGGGCATAGATGTCGCTGGCGACGCCCGGCTGGATATCGAGGGTGATACCGGCCTGAGCGAAGGTCGACTGCAGCGACTGGGCGATCGAGAGGAACGGCTGGTCGTTGAAGACGATGAACTCGACCTTGAACGGCGTCTTGATGCCTGCATCCGCAAGTACCTTCTTCGCCTTCTCGACGTCGAGCTTGAACGGGGTGTCCGTCAGAGCGCCCGGGAAGCCGACCGGCAGGAAGGACTGGTGAACAGTGCTCTGGCCGCGCAGCAGGTTCTTGGCGATACCATCGTAGTCGACGAGATAGCGGGCTGCTTCCCAGAAGGCCGGGTTGCCGAGCGTCGGGTTGGCCTTGGTGTTCAAGAGGATGTAATCGGTGCGTGCCGAGGGAACCGAGAGAACCTTGACGCCACTCTTGTCCTTCAGTGCGTCGATCTGGTCGGCAGCGAGGCCGCGGGCGATATCGGCATCGCCCTGCTCGACGAGCAGGCGGCGGGCGCCGACGTCGGGCACGTTGCTGATGATGACATTCTCGAGCTTCGGCTTGTCGGACGAATTGGCGTTCGCCTGCAGCACCAGCGCCTCATGCGGCGTGTAGGTGGCGATCGTGAAGGCGCCGCTGCCTGCGGAATTGGTCTTCAACCAGCCATTGCCGAAATCATTGTCCTTGGCCTCTGCCGAAACCGTCTGCTCATCGACAACCGAAGCGATCGGCGCGGTCAGCAGCGACAGCGCAAAGCCGGCACCGACATCGGCGGTCCATGTGAGCTTCACGTGCTTGTCGTCTACCTTGGTGACGGCGGCATCGACGTTGTCGGCCTTCCAGCCGAGTTCATTGAGGATGAAGGCCGGGGATTTGTTGAGCTTGACGGCGCGTGTCAGCGAGAAGATCACGTCTTCAGGACGAACCGGATTGCCGGATGCGAACTTGGCATCGGCGAGCGCGAAGGTCAGGTTCTTGCCGTCACTGCCAGCTTCCCAGGACGCGGCGAGCGCCGGCTCGATCTTGGTGCCGTCGTCGCGGTTCGACTGTACGAGACGCTGATAGAGATTGTTGAATGACTGAACGGTGGTGAGTTCGAAACCTTCGGCCGGGTCGAAGCTGACGGCGTCATCGATCGACTGCGCAACGACCAGCGTATCGGCAGGGGTTTCGGCGTAGGCGGCGAGCGGGCTTAAAGCAAAGCTGAAAACGGCACCGAGCAGCGCGGCGCGGCAAGACTGCAGCAACATTTTGATCTCCTTATATATTTCTTCTTTGAGCGTCGTTCCGGCGATGCGCCGTGTCACCCGCAGGCCGTCAACTTACGGCGCGGCAATTGTTTCGACAGATCAGATCGTTTCGATTTTGGTGTTCGTACAGGAAAAATATTCTGGCAACGCCTGTTTTCTCAAAAGCCGGCATTGAGGACGCATGTTCACGCGGCAGTTTTGCCGCGCGAGCGTGCTTCCGTGCGCCCCCGCAGGAAATCGGCAGCCGTGTGCCAGACGACGGCTGCGACGATGACGACCCCACCGAGCACGGTTGCCAGGGGAGGCCTCTCGCTGAGAAACAGCCAAACCCAAAATGGCGTCAGGACGATTTCCATCGTGCCGATGAGCGCCGCCTCGGCCGGCGGCATGCGCTTCGCGCCGGCGAGGAACAGCACAAGCGCGATCGAGAAGTTGGTGGCGCCGAAAGCTGCAAGGACGACCCAGTTATAGAGGTCGATCGATCCGACTGAACCGAAGGGCGAGAAGATCGCCAGTGTCAGGAAAGCGCTGACGATGGTCGGCGGCAGGCTTGGCACGCCGGGGCTGATACGCGGAATGACGATGATCAGGGCGAAGGATGCCGTCATGCCGAGGGCGAGAAGATCGCCGAGGCCCGTCCCTCCCCCGATCGACGAGGCGACGATGATGACGACGCCGAGCAGACAGGCGCCGCCCGCCATCATGGTTCGCCGTGCAACGCGTTCCCGGAGCAGCAACCAGCCGAGCAGCGCGGCGATGAACGGGGCCGTCGCATAGATCACCGCGACATTTGCCACGCTGGTCGTATAGAGCGCGCCGATGAAACAGGCCTGGCAAAAGGTCTGGCAGGCGATCATCGCCATGCCCGACGGATGGAAGATCGAAGCCCATTGCTTTCTCGACAAGCCGCCTTCGAGGAAGAAGCTCGGTATCAGCAGAAACAGGCCGCCGAACAGCGACCGCCAGGCGATCGTCGTCCAGGCATCGATGCTGAGCATGCGTGAGTAGATGCCGCTCGCGCTCCAAGCCAGCGTTGCGGCAACCACCAGAATGACGCCCTTCTCGTGCTCGCTCAATCCGAGCGGGCGGACGTCCGTATTGAGTGACATTGGTTTTCCCGAACCAGAGGTCTGATTTGCCCTGTTTGCTCTCATTCTTGACATCAGGCAAACGAATAGTTGAGATGGCTGCCATCTGAATTTTTTGTGGCTGGACCATGCGGCAACCCATCGAAAGCGATCTGCTCCGGACCTTCCTCGTCGTCGTCGAGACGTCGAATTTTTCGGCAGCGGCGCAGGCGATCGGGCGGACGCAGTCTGCGGTCAGCGCGCAGATCAAGAAACTTGAGGAAACCATAGGCGAAAGTCTCTTCGAGCGCGGAGCCCGCGGCGTTGTGCCGACCCGCTGGGGCCTGCAGCTCCTGCCCTATGCGCGCCGCGTCATCGACCTGCTGGACGAAGCTGCGGCGACGATCCGTACCAAGCCGCTGGATGGGCCGGTCCGCATCGGCATTCCCGAGGAATACAGCCAGACGGTGCTGCCGGCAGCACTTTCCGCCTTTGCCGTCCGGCATCCGGCTGTCGAGGTTACGGTGTCCTGCGATTACACGGCGCGGAATCTTGCCGCGCTCGAGCGCGACGAGCTCGATCTCGCTGTGGTCTTCGACTGGAACAACCAGTCGCCGGGTGAGGTTCTCTGCGTCGATCCGACGGTGTGGGTCACCTCCATGGTGCACCGGCTGCAGGATCTCGATCCCCTGCCGATTGCGACCTACCGGAATTCCACATGGTCGCGCGACTTCGCCTTCCGTTCGCTCGATCTCCAGGGACGGAAATACCGGGTCGCTTTTGTCGCAGACACAAGCTCCGGGTTGAAGAACGCAGCATCCGCGGGCCTCGCAGTGACCACGCTGTCGCGGAGCAATATCCCGCCCGGTTGCCGGGAGCTGACGGCAGATGACGGCTTTCCGCCGGTCGATTCCTCGCGTGTCGTTCTGCGCCGCAATCCTTATCATTCAACCGAAGCTGTCCGCGAGCTCGCGGAAATGGTTCGCGAGGCGTTCAAGCCGATTGGGTATCAGGCACTGGCGTAACGGGGCGGCGCAGCCTCCGCCGGGTGTCTGAGGGGCTTTCGGAGAAGCTCGCGCGGTAGCTGCGGGCAAAGGCGGAGGCGGAGTTGAACCCGGTAGCGGCGGCGATATCAGCGAAAGATGCCTTGGTCTCGATGACTTTCCGCCGCGCCGCATTCAGCCGCAATGCCAGATAATGCACATGTGGCGGCGCGCCGATGCTCTCCTGAAACAATCCCTGCAAGTGGCGGGCGCTGACGCCGACGCGTTTGGCGATACGGCTCAGCATGACCGGCTGCTCGATATGCTCCTCCATCAGACGCACGGCCGCCGCCACGCGCGGATCGCGCATGCTCAAGCCCGCGGCGGAGGGTGAAAGCTGGCTTTGGTTGTGGAACGAGATCTGCTCGTAGCTGAAAAGGCGGCTGACTTCGAGCGCCAGCGAATAGCCCTGCCGCTGGCGGATGATCTCCAGCATCAGATCGACGGTCGGGAGCGGCCCCGCCGTGGTGAGGCGCTTTCCGTCGATGACGAAGCGGTCCTTGACCGCTTTGACCTGCGGATAGGCCAGCGAAAAATCCTCGAAATCCTCCCAGTGAATCGTTGCCGTCAGGCGGTCGAGAAGGCTGGATTCGGCCAGCAGCCAGGTGCCGGATTCGATTCCGGCAATGACGCTGCGATGGCGCGCCGCCTGCGAGAGCTGCATTTTCAGCGCTGCTGTCGCGCTGCGGCGCCAGTTGTAGCTCGCCAGAACGAAGAGTGGCGCATCCTCCCGTGCAGTGCTGAATGCCCCGGCCGCAGGCACCGGAATGCCGCTCGTCGTCAAGACAGGCGCGCCATCAGGCGTCAAAAGCCGCCAGCGGTAGAGCTCGCTGCCGGCGATACGGTTTGCCCCGCGCATCGGCTCAATCACCGAGGCGAGCAGGATCAGGTTCGTCTCCGGCAGAACGAGAAGATCGAGATCGAGGCGGTCGTTCGAGCGGCTGAGCATGGTCTCTCCAGATTGCCGAAACTGTATCAATCAATTCCGTTTCTGCAAAGCATGCGGCCGCATCTTGCAGCGTAATGGGGTCAATACGAGGGAGAACACGATGCCTCTTGCGATGAACCGCGATGTCTTCATCACCTGTGCCGTCACCGGCGCCGGTGACACGGTTTCGAAATCCAGCCACGTTCCCATTACTCCCAAGCAGATCGCGGATTCCGCGATCGACGCCGCCAAGGCGGGGGCGGCCGTTGTTCACTGTCACGTCCGCGATCCCGAGACGGGGGCTGCAAGCCGCCGCAACGATCTCTACCGCGAAGTGACGGACCGCATCCGCTCCGCCGATATCGACGTCGTGCTGAACTTGACTGCCGGCATGGGCGGTGACCTGATTTTCGGCGATGTCGAACGCCCGCTGCCGCTCAATCCCGAAGGCACCGACATGGCCGGCGCCACCGAGCGCGTCAGCCATATCGCCGAATGCCTGCCGGAGATCTGCACGCTCGACTGCGGCACGATGAATTTCAGCCTCGGCGATTACGTCATGACCAACACGCCGGCGATGCTGCGGGCGATGGCGAAGAAGATGACCGATCTCGGAGTGCGCCCCGAGATCGAGGCCTTCGACACCGGCCATCTCTGGTTTGCCAAGCAGCTCGCCGAAGAAGGCCTGATCGAGGATCCGGTGCTGATCCAGCTCTGCATGGGCATTCCCTGGGGCGCGCCTGACGATCTCAACACCTTCATGGCGATGGTCAATAACGTGCCCAAGAGCTGGACCTTCTCGGCCTTCTCGATCGGCCGCAACGCCATGGCCTATCCGGCTGCGGCGGTGCTCGCGGGCGGCAATGTCCGCGTCGGCCTCGAAGACAATCTCTATGCCGGGAAAGGCATGCTCGCCACCAATGCGCAACTGGTCGAAAAGGCCGTGCAGGTGGTCGAGGGCATGGGTGCGCGCATCATCGGGCCTGCGGCCGTGCGTGAAAAACTGAAGCTGAAGAAGCGTTGAGGGCTGCATGATCAAGATCAACAAGGCAGCCTGTGTCGGCGGCGGCGTCATCGGTGGCGGATGGATCGCAAGGTTCCTGCTGGCCGGGATCGATGTCGATGTCTTCGACCCGCATCCGGAAGCGCAGCGCATCGTCGGTGAGGTGATCGCCAATGCCGAGCGCGCCTATGCGATGCTGACAGGCGCCCCCCTGCCCCCGCGCGGCAAGCTGACCTTCTGCAAGACGCTTGAAGAAGCCGTTGTCGATGCCGACTGGATCCAGGAAAGCGTCCCCGAACGGCTCGATCTGAAGCGCGGCGTCCTGACCCATATCGATGCCGCCTGCCGCCCCGATGCGCTGATCGGCTCCTCGACCTCGGGCCTTTTGCCGACCGATCTGCAGCGAGACATGCAGTTCCCCGATCGCCTGTTCGTCGCCCATCCCTACAACCCGGTCTACCTGCTGCCGCTGGTAGAGATCGTCGGCGGCGAGAAGACCAGCCATGCAACGATCAAGGCGGCATTGGAAAAGCTGCCGCCGATCGGCATGAAGGGCGTTCATATCGCCAAGGAGATCGAGGCCTTCGTCGGCGATCGCCTTCTGGAGGCGCTGTGGCGCGAGGCGCTGTGGCTGATCCAGGACGATATCTGCACCGTCGAGACGCTCGACGACGTGATCCGCTATTCCTTCGGCCTGCGCTGGGCGCAGATGGGTCTATTCCAGACCTATCGGATCGCCGGTGGTGAAGCAGGGATGCGCCATTTCCTGGCGCAGTTCGGCCCCTGCCTGCAGTGGCCCTGGACCAAGCTGACGGATGTCGTCGATCTCGACGATGCGCTTGTCGAAAAGATCGGTCAGCAGTCGGACGAGCAAGCGGGCGATCTGTCGATCCGCGAGCTCGAACGGATCCGCGATGAAAACCTGGCCGGTATCTTCCAGGCTCTGAAGGTCGGTGATGGCGGCAAGGGCTGGGGTGCGGGCAAGCTGCTCAAGGATTTCGAGCATTCGCTCTGGGCTGCTGCAAAGCCGGCCGAACAGGCGAAGACTTCGGCTCCGCTTCGGCTTGTCGATACCAAGGTCAGCCCGGCCTGGGTCGATTACAACGGCCACATGACCGAGCATCGCTACCTGCAGGTCTTCGGCGATACCACGGACGCGCTGCTACGGCTGATCGGCGCCGGTCTCGCCTATGTCGAGGCCGGACACAGCTACTACACCGTGGAGACCCATATCCGGCATCTCGGCGAAGCCAAGCTTGGCCAGGCGATCTATTCGACCTGCCAGCTGCTCTTGGTCGATGACAAGCGGCTGCACGTCTTCCACAGCATCTGCGATGCGGCGAGTGGCGAGTTATTGGCGACCGCCGAGCAGATGCTGCTGCATGTGGATTCCAAGGCCGGAAAGGCGGTTTCGGCGCCGCCGGAAATCCTGGCCGAGGCGAAAGCGATTGCCGAGCGCCATTCCTTCCTCCCTGCCCCGGATGGCGTTGGACGCCATGTCGGGCAGAAGAAACAGGGGTGAGCAATGAGCTGTCTGCCAACTCCCCTTCCCGAAAGCAGATACCGCGAGGCATCACTGCGCGGGCTAGCGGGATGGGGTGTGCATGGCAGCGCAGAAATCAACCAATACAACCAGAGGGATGGGACTGCATCTCTTTCTGCTGGGTGGCTTTTCCAGCGGAGGCACGAAATGTTTTCCGCCCCCATCAATGCGAAACCGCCCTTGGTGTGGGCATATGCTCGTTATGTCGCATACGATGCAGATCATGTCGCTACACCCGCCCCCCTACTGTCCAAAACAGCCCTTAATTCAATCTCACTCATATCAGAGGCAGAGGCAGTCCTGACGGGCCGTGTCGCCGCAAGAGCGGAGGTAGCGTAGGTTGAACGGACGTAGCTTTACCGCCTTTGAGCTGCTGACCTCCCCGCCTTCCGCCGCGGCGAAGACGCATGCGGCACGCTGTCGTCTCGCCATCGCAGGCGCCATTCTCACCCATCATTCCGATCTTCAGGAAACAAGCCGGACAATAAGAAATCCCGGCATTCCCGATCGCCGCGCCATCAAGCTGGCGCCTCCGCTCACGCGCAATCGTCGAACCGAGAAAGGAAGATAGGGCGGCACCAACCGCGACGTTTTCCCGAACGAATATGGACCTGGCACCGGAGAGGAAACCGGTTCTGCGGTCCACTTGCCAATTCTTAAATCATGACAAGAAGGAACAGGGGAATGAACGACTACACGAAATATCTTGCAAGCCGCGTCACCGCCGGCGGGTTGAACCGCCGCGAATTTCTGGGACGCGCCATGGCTGCCGGCCTCACGCTCGCCGTCGCCGACAAGCTCTTCACCGAAAGCGCTGAAGCCGCCGAACCAAAGCGCGGCGGCCACCTGAAGCTTGGCCTCGAAGGCGGCGCTGCCACCGACTCGAAGGACCCGGCGAAGTTTCTCTCGCAATTCATGTTCTGCGTCGGCCGCTGCTGGGGCGACATGCTGGTGGAATCCGATCCGCTGACGGGTGCCGCCGTTCCGTCGCTGGCCGAATCCTGGGAGCCGTCGAAGGACGCCGCCACCTGGACCTTCAAGATCCGCAAGGGCGTGAAATTCCACAACGGCAAGGAACTGACGATCGACGACGTCGTCGCCACCCTGAAGCGTCATACCGACAAGAAGTCGGAATCGGGCGCGCTCGGCGTTCTCGGTTCGATCAAGGATATCAAGGCCGACGGCGGCAACCTCGTGCTGACGCTGACCGAAGGCAATGCGGATATGCCGCTGCTACTGACGGACTATCACCTGGTCATCCAGCCGAATGGCGGCAATGACGATCCGCTCGCCTCGATCGGTACCGGTCCCTATAAGCTGGCGAGCTTCGAGCCGGGCGTCCGCGCCACCTTCGAAAAGAACGCCGACGACTGGCGCTCGGATCGCGGCTATGTCGATTCCATCGAAATCATCGGCATGAACGACGCCACCGCCCGCATCGCGGCGCTTTCGTCCGGCCAGGTGCACTATATCAACCGTGTCGATCCGAAGACCGTCGACCTTCTGAAGCGCGCGCCGACCGTCGAGATTCTCTCGACCTCGGGCCGTGGCCACTATGTCTTCATCATGCATTGCGACAAGGCGCCGTTCGACAACAACGACCTTCGCCTCGCGCTGAAATACGCCATGGACCGCGAAACCATGGTCAAGAAGATCCTCGGCGGCTACGGCAAGGTCGGCAACGACTTCCCGATCAACAACACCTATGCCCTCTTCCCCGAAGGCATCGAGCAGCGCGCCTACGATCCCGACAAGGCGGCCTTCCATTACAAGAAGTCCGGCCACAGCGGTTCTGTGCTGCTGCGCACCTCCGAAGTCGCCTTCCCGGGCGGCGTCGATGCGGCGGTTCTCTATCAGGAAAGCTGCAAGAAGGCCGGCATCGAGATCGAGGTCAAACGCGAGCCGGGTGACGGCTACTGGACCAACGTCTGGAACGTACAGCCCTTCTCGACCTCCTACTGGGGTGGGCGCCCGACGCAGGACCAGATGTATTCCACGGCCTATCTCTCGACGGCCGACTGGAACGACACCCGCTTCAAGCGTCCCGACTTCGACAAGCTGCTGCTCGAAGCACGCTCGGAACTCGACGAGACCAAGCGCAAGGACATGTACCGCACCATGGCAATGATGGTGCGCGACGAAGGCGGACTGATCCTGCCGATGTTCAACGACTTCGTGAACGCCTGCTCCAAGCAGGTGAAGGGCTATGTCCACGATATCGGCAACGACATGTCGAACGGCTACGTCGCCACTCGCGTCTGGCTTGATGCCTGACGGCCGGGGGCTTCCCCGCCATCTCTGACTGAACCAGGACCGCAAGGATGTCCCTTGCGGTCCCCCTGACGTTTCAGCGCGAGGCTTTCGCCATGTCCAGTCCATCGACCGGCAGTCCACTGCCGGGCCTGAGGTTCAGGCAGCGTTTTCCGCTGCTTGCCCTCATCATCGAGCGCTTCGTGCTCTCGCTCATCCTGCTGCTTGCGGTGTCGGTTCTGATCTTCGGCGGGCTGGAAGCCCTGCCCGGCGATTTCGCCACCACCTATCTCGGCCAGTCGGCAACGCCGCAGGCGGTCGCCAATATCCGCCAGGATCTCGGCCTCGACCGGCCGGTGACGACGCGTTATTTCGAATGGCTCGGCAATGCCGTTCAGGGTGACTTCGGTACGTCCTGGGCCAGCAAGAACTCGGTCAGCGAGCAGATCGGCAAACGTCTCGGGAACTCGCTGTTTCTTGCCGGTTTTGCCGCATTGATCTCTGTGCCGCTGGCCGTGGCGCTCGGCATGTTCTCTGTGCATTTCCGAAACCGGCTGCCCGACAAGATCATCAACGTGATTTCGCTGGCGGCGATCTCGCTGCCGGAATTCTTCATCGGATACCTGCTTATCCTCGTCTTCGCCGTCAAACTCGGCGTCGCGACCTTTCCGGCAACCGTCTATGACAGCATGGGCTTTGCCGAGCGGCTGCAGGCGATCGCACTGCCGACGGCAACACTGGTTCTCGTCGTCCTCGCCCACATGATGCGTATGACGCGGGCGGCGATCCTTTCGGTCATGTCGTCGGCCTATATGGAGACGGCGGAACTCAAGGGCCTCAGCGCCTTCCGCTCCATCGTCAAGCATGCGGCGCCCAACGCGCTGGCCCCGATCATCAATGTCGTGGCGCTCAACCTCGCCTATCTCGTGGTCGGCGTCGTCGTGGTCGAGGTGGTCTTCGTCTATCCCGGCATGGGCCAGTACATGGTGGATGCGGTGACGGTGCGCGACATGCCCGTGGTGCAGGCCTGCGGTCTGATCTTCGCCGCCGTCTACATCTTCCTCAACATGATCGCCGACATCCTGGCCATCGTCGCCAATCCAAGATTGAGGCACCCGCGATGAGATTGAGAGATATCCCCATCACCGCTTGGGTCGGCATGACCGGTATCGTCATCGCCTTCATCTTCGCGATCTTTGCCCCCTGGATTGCCCCTTATGGCGAGACCGAAGTGGTCGGCAATGTCTGGCAGATGGCCGACAGCCAGTATTTCTTCGGCCTCGACAATCTCGGCCGCGATATTCTTTCGCGGCTGATCTACGGCGCCCGCACCACGCTCTTCGTGGCGCTCGGCGCAACGCTGATCTCATTTTCGCTCGGCATCCTGCTGAGCTTCACGGCAGCTGTGTCACGCGGCATTATCGATACCGTGTTCTCGCGTTTCAACGACCTGATGATGTCGATCCCTACGCTGATCTTCGCGCTCGTCGTTCTGGCGGTCCTGCCGCAGAACATCATCATCCTGATCCTCGTCATGGCGGTCCTCGATTCCACCCGCGTCTACCGCCTCGGCCGCGCCGTGGCGCTCGATGTGGCCGTCATGGAATTCGTCGAGGCCGCAAAGCTGCGTGGCGAGGGCAAGGCCTGGATCATCTTCCGGGAAATCCTGCCGAATACGCTGACCCCGCTTTTGGCCGAATTCGGCCTGCGCTTCGCCTTCTCGATCCTGTTTCTCTCCACCCTCTCCTTCCTCGGCCTCGGCATCCAGCCGCCAGCAGCAGACTGGGGTGGCATGGTGAAGGACAACAAGGACGGCATCATCTTCGGCATTTCGGCAGCACTCGTTCCGGGAACGGCGATCGCTGCTCTTGCCGTCTGCGTCAATCTCGTCGTCGACTGGCTTTTGAAACGCACATCCAGCCTCAAGGGAGGGCGCGGCGATGCCTGAGCTTCTTTCCGTTCGCAATCTGAAGATCGAGGCCACCAGCTATCCGCCCGGCGAGCCGCCGAAACGGGTGACGATCGTCGATGGCGTTTCCTTCGACCTGCAAAAGGGCAAGGTGCTCGGCCTGATCGGCGAATCCGGCGCCGGCAAATCGACCATCGGTCTGTCGGCGCTCGCCTATGGCCGCGGCGGCGCCGAGATCACCGGCGGCGAGGTGCTGCTCGAGGGCAAGGACATCCTGCCGCTCGGCAAGGGCGGCATAAGGCAGATCCGCGGCGCCCGTGTCTGCTACGTGGCGCAGTCGGCGGCCGCCGCCTTCAACCCGGCGCACAAGCTCGGTGACCAGGTGATCGAGGCTTCGGTCAAGCACGGGTTGATGACCAAGGACGAGGCACGCAAGCGGGCGCTTTATCTCTTCCAGGTGCTTGGTCTGCCGAACCCGGAAACCTTCGGCGACCGCTTCCCGCATCAGGTCTCCGGTGGCCAGCTGCAGCGCGCCATGACCGCCATGGCGCTTTGCTCCAACCCGTCGCTGATCGTTTTCGACGAACCGACCACGGCGCTCGACGTCACAACGCAGATTGACGTGCTCGCCGCCATCAAGCATGCGATCGAGGAGACGCATACGGCGGCCCTCTACATCACCCACGACCTCGCCGTCGTTGCGCAGATCTCCGATGACATCATGGTTCTCCGGCACGGCAAGACGGTGGAATATGGCAGCGTGCAGCAGATCATCGAGCAACCGCAGCAGGACTATACGCGGGCGCTGGTCAATGTCCGGCAGGCCGCGCGCGCGGAGGCGCCGGATCAATCGGGGACACTCCTGAAGGTCGAGAATGTCAGCGCCGAATATTCCAACGGCTTCAAGGTGCTGCACGACGTTTCTCTACACGTGCCGAAGGGCCAGACACTGGCGGTCGTCGGCGAATCCGGTTCCGGAAAATCGACGCTCGCGCGCGTCATCACCGGCCTGCTGCCGCCGAACCAGGGCCGCGTGATCTTCGACGGCAAGCCGCTGACGCCGGATCTGAAGAAGCGCTCGAATGACGATCTCCGTCGCATCCAGCTGATCTATCAGATGGCCGACACAGCAATGAACCCGCGCCAGACCGTTCGTGATATCATCGGCCGTCCCCTCACCTTCTACTATGGGCTGCGCGGCGCCAAGAAGACGGCGCGGGTGAAGGAGCTGCTCGACCAGATCGAAATGGGCAACGGCTTCATCGACCGTTATCCGGCGGAACTCTCCGGCGGGCAGAAGCAACGTGTGGCGATCGCCCGGGCGCTGGCGGCGAAGCCCGAGCTCATTCTCTGCGACGAACCGACCTCGGCGCTCGACCCGCTGGTGGCGGAGGGGATCCTGAAGCTGCTGCTGCGGCTGCAGGAGGAGGAGCAGCTCTCCTATATCTTCATCACCCACGATATCGCCATCGTCCGGGCGATCGCCGATAGCGTGGCGGTGATGCATCGTGGCAAGCTTGTCAGATTCGGGCCGAAATCGAAGGCGCTCTCGCCGCCCTTCGACGACTATACCGACCTGCTGCTCAAATCCGTGCCGGAGATGGAGATCGGCTGGCTGGAGCGGGTTCTTGCCACGCGGCGGATGGAAAGTGCGGGCAACTGAATAGGCGCGGGGCGGCGCAAGCCGCCTCGTCTTGCAAAAGTGCATCGAGGAAAAGGCATGACCGACCGCGGCTTCACCACCATCGAAAATCAATGGATCACGCTTGACGACGGCACCCGGCTTGCCGCCCGCATCTGGATGCCTGATGGCGCCGAGAGCGATCCGGTTCCCGCTGTCTTCGAATTCCTGCCCTACCGCAAACGCGACGGAACCTGCCTGCGCGACGAGTCGACCTATCCGGTCTTTGCCGCCGCAGGCATCGCCGGCGTGCGCGTCGATATCCGCGGGTCCGGCGAATCCGATGGCGTTATCGATGGCGAATATACCGAGCTCGAACTGGCCAATGCCTGCGAGCTGATCGCCTGGATCGCCGCGCAACCATGGTCGAACGGCTCGGTCGGCATGATGGGCATCTCCTGGGGCGGGTTCAACAGCCTCCAAGTCGCAGCCCTTCGCCCGCCGGCGCTGAAGGCGGTTATCTCGATCGCCTCGACGGTCGATCGCTACAATGACGACATCCACTACAAGAACGGCTGCCATCTCTCGGCGCAGCTTTCCTGGGCGGCGACAATGCTCGGCTATCAGTCCCGCTCGCCCGACCCTGAATTGGTCGGCGATCGCTGGAGAGAAATGTGGCTGGAGCGTCTCGAACACGAGCCGTTTTTCATGGAAGAGTGGCTGACGCACCAGCGCCGCGATGAATTCTGGCAGCATGGCTCGATCTCGGAGAATTTCGGGGACGTCGAAATCCCGGCCCTCGTGCTTGCCGGATGGGCAGACGGGTATCGCAACACACCGCTGATGGCAGTCGAAGGCCTCGGTGAAAAGGCCAAGGCGCTTGTCGGCCCCTGGGTGCACAAATATCCACATTTCGCCTGGCCAAAACCACGCACGGATTTCCACAGCGAGGCGATCGCCTGGTGGAACAAGTGGTTGCGCGGCGAGGACAACGGCATCGACAAGCTGCCGCAGACCCGCGCCTACATTCTCGACGCCATCCGCCCTGCCCCGCGGCGCGATTTCGATCCCGGGTTCTGGGTGGCGAAGGATGTCTGGACCGCACCCGAAATGCAGTGCTTCTATGTCGAGCAGTTCGGCAAGCTCACCGAGGGCATGCCGATCCCGCAGGCCCCGGAACATAGCGCCTATCTTCGCTCGCCACTCGATACTGGGACGTCTTCGGGTGAATACTTCACGCTGAAACCGGACGCCGAAATGGCGCTGGATCAGCGCTCCGACGATGCCGGTTCGCTGATTTTCGACACGATGCCGCTCGGATCGGATCACGACTATCTCGGCCGCCCGGTGCTGACGCTGTCCCTGCGCTCGCCGGCGAAGACCGGCAATCTCTGCGCCCGTCTCGTCGACGTTCATCCCGACGGAACGGCAACACGCGTCGCCTTCGGCGTCATCAATCTCACCCATAAGGACAGCAATGCGGATCCGCAGCCGCTGGTCCCGGGTGAAACGGTGTCCATCCGGCTGCAGCTGGATGCCTGCGGCTATCGCTTCCGCAAGGGCCACCGCATCCGCTTGGCGATCTCGACGGCCTATTGGCCGATGATCCTGCCGCCACCCGACGATCTCGGTGTCGAGATCGATATCGCTTCGCTTGGCTTGGGGCTGCCTTTGCTTGGCGATCACAGGAAAATCAGCATTCCCGAGCCCGAAAATCCCGATCCGCTGCCGAAATATATCGAGCACGCGCCATCGGTGACAAAGCGGCAGGTTCTGCGCGATCTCTCGGCCAATCGCACCGATTACCGGATACATGAGGATACTGGCCTCTTCGAACATCCGGATGCCGGGCTCTCGACGCGGCAGTTGCGCGAAGAAACCTGGTCGATCACGCCGGGCGATCCGCTATCGATGGCCGGCACATCCACCTGGACCTGTGACATGCGCCGCCTAGGCTGGTTCGTGCGGACGGTCTCGACCGCAAAGATTGGCTGCACCGCCAGCGAATGGGTCATCAGCGCCGTGGTGACCGCCTATGAAGGAGATGTTCAGGTCTTCGAGAAGGTATTTGCGGAAAAGCGCATTCCGCGCGACCTGATGTGAGCCTCAGCCACAAGCGAAGCGGCGTACTGCTTCGCAAACGGCGCGAAATCCGGCTAGCGCTCCGTCGCTCATGTGGCGCGCGCGCAGCCAGGCATGCACCATCTGTGGTTCTTCGCGGAACCAGACCTCGACGCCGGCTTCTGCCAGCCGTGCCGCATAGTTCCGCGCGTCATCGCGTACCGGATCGAAAGCAGCGGCAGTGATGAAAGCGGGCGGCAGGCCCTTTACCGAGGCGCTGTTCAGCGGCGCGGCAACGGGATCATCCTGCGGCGCCTGCAGAACCTCGCGGTAGTAGGCGACATCGGTGGTGGTCAGCCCCGGTGCCTCGGCCATCTCGATATACGATCCCTTGGAAAGATCGCCGCCGAGAGCCGGATAGATCAGCACCTGACCTGCAATGCTGGAGATGCCCGTCTGCGCTGCGCGAACGGCCAGACCCGCGGCCAGATTGCCGCCCGCACTATCGCCGATCAGCACGATCCGCTGTCCGCTTTCTGCAAGCGCCGAAAGCACCGTGAAACCATCGTCGGTCTGTGCCGGCCAAAGGTGCTCAGGCGCCAGCCGGTAATCGACAGCGACGAGTTCGGCGCCGGTAAACTCGATAATCTCGGCGCAAATGGCATGGTGGCTTTCCAGCGAGCCAACGACGAAGCCGCCGCCATGCAGATAAAGAAGCAGCGTCGGTGTCGTCACCTTCGCCGGCCGATAGCGCCGCGTCGGGACGCCCCGAATGATGCTGTCGGCAAATGTCAGTCCCTCTGGAATCGGCGGGCTGAAGCGGGCGCAAAGCGCATCATATTGCGCCCGTTGCGCCTCAATCGATTGCGATATCGCATCGTCCGAATAGACGCTGGCGCAGATCTCCAGGAACTCAAGAATACCCTTTTCTTCGGGCATCGGGCGCGTAGCGGTCATGGTACAATCCGTGCGGTTCGGCGATATCACACAGGATAGGATTTGCCGCAAATATTAGGCAAGCGCGTTGACGCCATCCCCGCGCCGGAACCCGCCAGAAGGGCGATTATCCACGCCGCGCCGAGCGCTCCAGTGCGTCGTTTTCGCGCGCCGGCCGCGGCTTGTCCGTCAGCCCCACCAATTGGCGCAACGGGCTCGGCAACTGATCGACGGCAAACGCAAAGGCAATCGAGATAACAGCCGTTGCCGCAGCGACAAGTGCAAAGCTCGGGATCGCCGGCAAATCGAGCGGCAGGATATAATAGAGCGCTCCGACCGTTACCGTCTGGTGGACGATATAGAGCGGGAAAACCAGCCGGTTCATCGTCACCAGACGTTCGCTCGGCTGATTGAGATAGCGCGCCGCAAATCCGATCAGGGTGAGGATCATGCTCCAGGCAAGCAGGAAGACGCTGGTCTTGAAGAGTAGCGTCTCGTTGATATCGTAGCTGCCGATCGCTTGTTCCGGCGCGACCGTCCAGGATGCCAGATAGAGCCAGATGGTGGTCGCCAGCGCGATCCCGCCGCTGACATAGCGGCGCGCAATCAGCGTACCGATCAGCGCCCGGTGATGGCGGGAAATCAGGAAGCCGAGGCCGAACCAGCTGGCCCAGACGGCAAACCAGGCGCCGTCATTATAGAGCGCGTTGGTCTCGCGCGGGTAGATCGGCGAAAGCGCCAGGTTGAGGCCAAGGGGCAGAAGGAAGAAAAGATAGATAGCGCCTGTCCTGGCCGTGCGCTCGAACCAGGCAAAGACCGGGTTTCCCGGCCGCAGCAGATACTGAAAGATCGGGTAGCAGATGACGGACATCACCAGCAGGTAGGCGACGAACCACATATGCGCCCAGGTGAAATTGCCGGTCGGATATTTTCCCTCGGTGAAATAGCGCGTCAGCCAGAATTCCAGGAACAAACCGGTATAGCCGTTCTCATACATCCGCTCGTACCAGACCTGCGGCACGACGATGACAGCCATGGCAAAGAGCAGCGGGATGAGCAGGCGCAGGGTGCGCCGGTAAATGAATGTCAGCCCGTGCTCTGGCTTGAAGGTAAAGGCGACGCCCATGCCGGATATGAAGAACAGCAGCGCAAGACGCCAGGCGCGCGGAAAATCCATGATGAGCGACAGGCCGCGACTGGTATTCTCGCTATGCAGCAGCCAGCCCATGTCAGGGAAGAATGCGGCCGCGGAATGATAGAGGATCAGCAGGCCAAAGGCGAAAACCCTCAGACGATCCACATAGTAAAGTCTCTCTCTCATCGCAGACGACGGATCCCCGCACAGCACCATCATCCGATATGCTGTACCCCTCAGATATTAAGGATCGCTGCCGAAACTTCGTAAACCGATGCTTTATTAGCCAAACAAGCGAGATGCCAAGCAGGTGCCGGCGAGCTAGTGTGATCTTGCCTGGGTCAAATCGGCAGATTTTCGAGATCGCGACGACCGTCTATGACACGGACGATCTGAACGGTTTCGATCGGTGCCTCATCATCGTCAGGAATGGTCTCGTAAAGAATTACAAATGGCGCTTCGACAAGCATTCGCGTGGTTGCGCTGATCTCAGGGCGGCGCACTCCCATGCGTGGCTGGCCTGCCAGTAACTGTGCCTTTTGCTCAAACCGATCGAAGAAGCGCTCGGCAGAGGCAGGATTGTCGAGGCCGATTTGCACGTAGATGTCGTGCACATCCGTCAGAGCCTTCGGTAGCCAGAGTAGCTTAGCGGCCATTGTTGCGCGCTGTGTCCAATGCTTTGCGCGCCTCCATTCGAATGCTCTCGAAATCAGCGGCAACCGGCTCTCCGCTCGCCTTGCCTTCTTCCCACGCGCGGCGTAGGCGCTCGATGTCGCCTTTGCGGTTCTCCCATTTGGCGGTCCAGTCCCGCAGAGCCTCGCGGATCACTTCGCTATTGCTCGCGTAGGCGCCGCTGCTTACTGCATCGCGAAGCAGATCGGCCTGCTGCGGCGTCATGGAAACACTGATCTTTTCAACATTGGCCATCGGCTGTTTCTCCAACATCGGTGGTAAATATTACTACCGCCCGAGCATTCTGCAAGTCTCACGTGAATGGAAGCGCTGCTTCCAATGACGTTTCAGTATTTCACCTCTCCCATCGAGGGCGCGATAGCCATCCTCGCTCACCGCTATTCACAACCGCGATCGAAGCAAGACAGCTATCAGCTGTGAGAAAACCTTTTCTCACTTGACAGCCGACTTGGTAAAAGGTTTTCTCACCGTCGAACTGCGGGAGGACGACACTGGATATCGCGGGAGGAAAGCGCGGGCGGATTACCATTCACGACGTGGCGGCGGCCGCCGGCGTCAGTATCTCGACGGCATCGAAGGCGCTGAACGACACGGGCCGCATGGGCATCGATACCCGAGAGCGGGTCAAGCGCATCGCAGCCGAGATCGGCTTCCGGCCGAATGCTCTGGCGCGCGGTCTGCTCAGCAAGCGCAGCTTCACGATCGGGCTTCTGACCAACGACACATACGGCCGTTTCACCCTGCCTGTCATGGCGGGGATTTCCGAGGCGCTGGTCGATCATGGCGTCTCGGTCTTCCTCTGCGCCATCGAGGATGATCCGGCCCTCGCGCAGATCCATGTCGATGCGATGCTCGACAAGCAGGTGGACGGCATCATCGCGACAGGAAAGCGTCTGGATAGACGGTTGCCGGTCGATCTGTCGAATTTGCATGTGCCTGTCGTCTACGCCTTCACCGAAGGGGCGCCTGACAGCGTCACTTTCCGTTCCGACGACGCACATGGCGCAAAGCTTGCCGCGGAATGGCTGGCGAAGCTTGGGCGGCGGCGGCTCGTGCATATCACCGGGCCGGAGGATTTCTTCTCGGTGCGCGAACGGGCCAACGCATTTCGCGAGGCTGCCGACAGCGAGCGGCCCGTGATGTTCGGCGTCTGGTCGGAAAGCTGGGGGCACGATGCGGTCGCAAGGCTCTGGAGTGCCGGGGGCGAAAGACCCGACGGCATCTTCTGCGGCAACGACCAGATTGCCCGCGGCGTCATCGACGCGTTGCGCGAGCGCGGCATCAAGGTGCCGCAGGATGTTTCGGTGGTCGGCTTCGACAATTGGGAGATTGTCGCCGCCCAGACCCGTCCGCCGCTGACAACGGTGGACATGGAGCTGCGGGAACTGGGGCGCCAGGCCGGATTGACGGTTCTGGCGCTTGCCGAAGGGCGGCCGGTGGAGCCCGGCATCCGGAAATTGCCGTGCCGCCTCGTGGTGCGGCAGACATGCGGGGGCGACGCCCTCGGGATTTAGAAACGGCGCGAAGGAGACGCGCCCTATTGGGAGGAGTGCCATGATGAAGCGTCTGTTGGTGGCAACGAGCCTTGCCACCCTTAGCCTCGTATCGACAGCCTCGGCTGCCGAAAAGATTGAAATGTGGGTTCGCTCAGGTATCGGCGACGCCTTCAAGAAGGTCGTCGAAGCCTATAATTCCAGCCACGAAAACCAGGTCGTCGCGACCGAAGTGCCGTTCAGCGAGTTGGTGCAGAAATATGCGACGGCAATCGCCGGCGGCCAGGCGCCCGATGCGCTGTCGATGGACCTGATCTACACGCCGGCCTTCGCCGCAGCAGGGCAGCTGGAGGACCTGACGGATTGGGCGAAGAAACTGCCCTATTTCAACTCGCTGTCGCCGTCGCATGTCCGGCTCGGCACCTATCAGGACAAGATCTACGGCCTGCCGCTTTCGGTCGAGACCTCGGTCTTCGCCTGGAACAAAGACCTCTACAAGAAGGCCGGGCTCGACCCTGAAAAGGCGCCCGCGACCTGGGAAGAAATCGAGGCAAATGCCGAGAAGATCCGCAAGCTCGGTGACGATACCTATGGCTTCTATTTCTCGGGCGGCGGTTGCGGCGGCTGCATGATCTTCACCTTCACGCCGCTCGTCTGGGGCGGTGGTGCGGATATCCTGTCGGCCGATGGCAAGACTGCGACGCTCGATACGCCGCAGATGCGCAAGGCTGTCGGCTTCTACCGTGACATGGTCAAGAAGGATCTAGTTCCGGCAGGCGCTGCCAGCGATAACGGCTCGAACTTCCTGAGCTTCACCAACGGCAAGATCGGCCAGCAGTCGCTGGGCGCCTTTGCCATCGGCACGCTGGTCACCAGCCATCCGGATATCAACTTCGGCGTGACGCTGATCCCCGGCGTCGATGGCAAGCCGTCATCCTTCGCCGGTGGCGACAACTTCGTCATCACCAAGGGCACGAAGAAGATCGACGCGGTGAAGGAGTTCATCGAATATATCTACTCGATGGACGGCCAGAAAGTGATGGCCAAGTATGGCAGCCTGCCGACCCGCGGCGATATCGCCAGTGAGGTCCTCGCCGGGCTCGACCCGCGCATGGAAGTCGGCCTGAAGGCGATCGCCGTCGCCAAGACGCCCTACACGCTGCAGTTCAACGACCTGATCAACAGCGCCAACGGCCCCTGGGCAACGTTCACCAACGCAGCGATCTTCGGCGACGATGTCGATGGTGCGTTCTCGAACGCCCAGTCCGAAATGCAGTCGATCATAGACAGCGGCCAATAAGTCTCTCCCGGCCGCGGCCGGGGAGCGGTGGCAGCTCTCCGGCCGATCCATCCCTTATGCAGCAATGAAAGATGCGGAGCGTTTCGATGACCGTTTCAGGTCCCCAGCGCCAGCTCGCCGGTCGCAAGCGGCGGCGCAGATCGCAATGGCGCGGACTTTTCTACATCGCGCCGGCCATGGCGCTGGTCATCGTCTTCTTCGTGATGCCGGTGCTGTTTACCGGCTGGATGAGCCTGCACAACTGGCCGCTGATGGGCGCGCAGCGCTGGATCGGCTTTGCCAATTATACCCGCATGTTCAATGACAGCCGCTTCATGGCGGCGCTGAATTTCACCGCCTATTACACCGTCATCGTCACCATCGCGATTTTCGCCGTTGCCTTTCCGCTGGCAATCTTTGTCGAGAAGGAGCGGCGCTTCGTCAGCACCTACAGAACGATCATCTTCCTGCCCGTGGTCGTCGGTCTCGCCACGGCCTCGCTGCTCTGGGTGTGGCTGGCCAATGTCGACAGCGGCTTCTTCGGCCCGGCGCTGGGCGCCCTCGGTCTCGTCGAGCGCAGCCCCAATATCATGGCGAGCTTCGACACCGCCTTTGCAACCATCGTCGTCATGGTCGTCTGGAAGATTGCCGGTTTCACGATGATTATCCTGCTGACCGGACTGCAGGCCATTCCCACGGAACTCACCGAAGCCGCCCGCATCGACGGCGCCGGGCGCTGGCAGCGCTTCCGCCATCTCACCCTGCCGCTGATGCGCAAGACCATTGCGCTGGCGCTGATCGTCTCGGTTACAGGCTCGATCCTCGCCTTCGACCAGTTCTACATCATGACCTCGGGCGGGCCTCAGAACAAAATGATCTCGGTGGTCTACTACATCTTCAACCAGTCCTTCGTGTCCTTCAATCTCGGCTATGGCGCCGCTTTGTCGATCGCGCTGCTGGCGATCCTGGTGGCGATCTCCATCGTCCAGCTCTGGCTGCTGCGTGTCGGGGAGGAACGCTGATGACTTCCTCCAGTCAGCGCCGCGCCCGCAAGCGCTTCCGCTCGCAATCGGCCTATCATGTCGCAGGCATCGCCATTTCGGTGTTCTTCCTGGCGCCCTTCGTCATCGCCCTGCTCTCGTCTTTCCGGCATGGCACGGAAGCCAGCCTACCGCCCTTGCCGCCATGGCCGACGACAGGCGTCAGCTTCGATGCGTATGCGCTGCTCGATACGTTCGGCGCCGGTATCTGGCAGCACATGATCAATTCGTTGTTCGTGTCGCTGGCAACGGTGGTGCTGACGGTCGCCGTCAGCCTGCTCGCCGGATATGGCTTCTCGCGCTACCGCTTTCCCTTGAAGAACGCGCTCTTCGTGTTGATCATCGCCACGCTGATGATCCCGTTCCAGTCGATCCTGACGCCGCTCTTCATCATCCTCGCAAAGCTCGGCCTCAACAACTCGCTGCTCGGGCTGACGCTCGTCTATGTGACGCTGCAGCTGCCCTTCTCGGTCTTCATGATGCGCAATGCCTTCGACGCCGTGCCGAAGGAGATCGAGGAAGCGGCGCAGATCGATGGTGCGCGCGATATGAAGCTGCTGATCCGCGTGCTCCTGCCTCTCGTCCTGCCGGGCGTCGCGACTGTCGCGATCTTTGCCTTCCTGAACGCCTGGAACGAGTTCCTTGCCGCTCTCGTGCTGCTCTCCAGCAACGAGAAATACACGCTGCCCGTCCTGATGACGGCGGTGCGCGCCGGGCGCCTTGGCGCCATCAACTGGGGTGCGGTCCAGGCCGGTGTCGTCGTCATGACGATCCCCTGTCTGATCGTCTTCCTGCTTCTGCAACGCTACTACATGCGCGGGCTGATGGCCGGCGCGGTGAAATGATGATCTTTCAACGAAATGGATGAAGCCATGAACAAGCTGAAGAGAGACCGCCAGTTCCGTCCCCTGCCCGTGCCGAGCGTCGAGCTCGCCGGCCTGTTCGGCGACCGCCAGGATGCGATCTGCGATTCGACGGCCGAAACGCTGCTCGACCGCTGCGTCGAGGCGGGGCTGATCCAGGCGATTGACGTCAACCAGCCAAGCCCCGGCGTCGTCATCCCGATCGGCCCATGGGGCGGCTCGACGCAGATGTTCTGGGACAGCGATCTCGGCAAGTCGATCGAAACAGTGGCCTATTCGCTCTACCGCCGCACCAATCCGAAGCTTGAGGCCCGCGTCGACGAGATCATCGACATGTACGAGAAGCTGCAGGACAAGGACGGCTACCTGAACGCCTGGTTCCAGCGCGTGCAGCCCGGCCGCCGCTGGACGAACCTGCGCGACCATCACGAACTCTATTGCGCCGGGCACCTGATCGAGGGTGCCGTCGCCTACTACCAGGCAACAGGCAAGCGCAAGCTGCTCGACATCATGTGCCGCTATGCCGATTACCTGATCACTGTCTTCGGCCATGGCCCCGGCAAACTTCCCGGCTATTGCGGCCATGAGGAAGTGGAGCTTGCGCTGGTGAAGCTCGCCCGCGTGACCGGCGAGAAGAAATATCTCGACCTCTCGAAGTTCTTCATCGACGAGCGCGGCACTGAACCGCATTTCTTCACCGAGGAAGCGACCCGCGATGGCCGCAGTGCTGCCGATTTCCATCAGAAGACCTATGAATATGGCCAGGCACATCTGCCGGTGCGCGAGCAGAAGAAGGTCGTCGGCCATGCCGTACGCGCCATGTATCTCTATGCGGGCATGGCCGATATCGCCACCGAGTATAACGACGATACGCTGACCGCGGCGCTCGAGACGCTCTGGGACGACCTGACGACCAAGCAGATGTATGTCACCGGCGGTATTGGCCCGGCGGCTTCCAACGAAGGCTTCACCGACTATTACGACCTGCCGAACGAGAGCGCCTATGCCGAGACCTGCGCCTCCGTCGGCCTCGTCTTCTGGGCCAACCGCATGCTCGGCCGCGGCCCCAACCGCCGCTATGCCGATATCATGGAGCAGGCGCTCTACAACGGCGCGATGGCGGGTCTGTCGCTCGACGGCAAGACCTTCTTCTACGAAAACCCGCTGGAAAGCTCCGGCAAGCATCATCGCTGGATCTGGCACCATTGCCCCTGCTGCCCGCCGAACATTGCCCGGCTTCTGGCATCCGTCGGCTCCTACATGTATGCGGTCGCCGAAGACGAGATTGCCGTCCATCTCTATGGGGAAAGCAAGGCTCGCTTCGAGGTCTCAGGTGCCAAGGTCGAGTTGGCGCAGACGACGCGTTACCCATGGGACGGCGCGATCCATTTCGACCTCGATCTCGACCGCCCTGCCCGCTTTGCCATCTCGTTGCGTATCCCGGAATGGGCTGATGGCTCGACGCTTTCCGTCAATGGAGAAAGCATCGCCCTCGAATCCGTCGTCGTGGACGGTTATGCTCGCATCGAGCGGGAATGGAAGAGCGGCGACAAGGTGGATCTCGTCATTCCGCTTGCAGCCCGAAAGCTCTTCGCCAATCCGCGCGTGCGCCAGGATGCCGGACGCACCGCGCTGATGCGTGGGCCGCTGGTCTATTGCGTCGAGGAGACGGATAACGGCGCAGGACTGAACGGCATTTCGCTTTCCGCCGATCCGTCGAAGGCGAAGGTCTCGGAAGTCGCCGGATTGCGCGGCGCCGTCGCGCTCGATCTGCCGGTGAGCCGCGACACGTCGGACTGGGGTGCAGATCTCTACCGGACATCACCGCCTTCAGCGAAGCCCGCAACGGCGCGCTTCGTTCCTTATCCTCTGTGGGATAACCGCGAACCGGGTGAGATGCTGGTCTGGGTTCGCGCTGGCGAGGCCCGTGGTGAATAAGATGCCTGATACAGGAGTGGTGCTCTCAGGCATTCGCAAGAGCTTCGGCAGTCTCGACGTCATCCATGGCGTCGACCTGACGATCGCGGAGGGATCCTTCGTGGTCTTCGTCGGCCCGTCCGGCTGTGGCAAGTCCACGCTACTACGGATGATTGCCGGGTTGGAAGATGTCACCGATGGCGAGATCGAAATCAAGGGACGCAATGTCACCGATCTCGATCCCTCCGACCGCGGCATCGCCATGGTCTTTCAGTCCTATGCGCTCTATCCGCATATGAGCGTGCGCGATAACCTCGCTTTCGGGCTGAAGATGGCGCGGACACAAACTCCGGAGATAGATGCCCGCGTCAAGGCGGCGTCGGCGATCCTGAAGATCGACCATCTTCTCGACCGCCGCCCCGGCCAGCTTTCCGGCGGCCAGCGGCAGCGCGTCGCGATCGGGCGGGCCATCGTCCGCAAGCCCGACGTCTTCCTGTTTGACGAGCCCTTGTCGAACCTGGATGCAGAGCTGCGTGTCTCCATGCGCATCGAGATCGCCAGGCTGCACCGCGAGCTCGGCAACACGATGATCTATGTGACGCATGATCAGACCGAGGCGATGACGCTGGCCGACAAGATCGTCGTGCTGCGCGATGGCCGCGTCGAGCAGACCGGCACGCCGCGCGAAGTCTACGAAAGGCCGGCAAATGTCTTCGTCGCTGGTTTCATCGGCTCGCCGCGCATGAACCTGCTGAACGCCGAATGGCGCGGCGTTGGCCTTATCGCGGCCGGTGGACAGACGATACAGTCGCCGATCTCCGGCGACGGTCTTTCGACAGGTACCAAGGTGACGCTCGGCATTCGCCCAGAGCATCTGACCCTTGCAACCGGCGAAACCGCGGGCACCTTGCGAGCCACCGTCGATTTCTCCGAATATCTCGGCGGGACGCAATATCTCTACTGCCAGCTGCCGGATGGCCAGCCGCTGACGGTGGAATACCGTTCGGCCGTGCCGATCGACGTCGGCGCCGAGGTCGCCTTGCGGGCTTCGCCGGAGGATATCAGACTGTTCGATGATAAAGGATTGAGGCGGGACTAACTCGACAGCGGTCGCCTATTTTTTATCCACAGATTCGCTTTGCTCAAATTTATAGCCATTCTCTTGCGAGTCTTGCTGCACTGCGTCATAACTGACGCATGAACCACCTCGACCTGACGATCCTTGTCATCGACGAAACCGCGATCCGTGCCTCGATCATCGAAGAGGGATTGCGCGAAGCCGGGCATCTGCGCGTCACCGTCATTCACGAGGTCCAGGGCGTGGCGCGCATTATCGAAACGCTAAAGCCTGATGTCATCATCATCGATATCGAAAATCCGAACCGCGACATGATGGAACATCTGTTTCAGCTGACGCGCTCGGTCAGCCGCCCGATCGCCATGTTCGTCGATCGCTCCGATAGCGCCTCGATCGAGGCTGCCGTCGATGCCGGCGTCTCGGCCTATGTGGTCGACGGACTGAAGAAGGAGCGCGTCAAGCCGATCCTCGATATGGCCGTCAGTCGCTTCAATGCCTTCAGCCGCTTGCAACGCGAGCTTGCCGATGCCAAATCAGCCCTTGAGGAGCGCAAGGTCGTCGAGCGGGCCAAGGGCATCATGATGCGGATGCGTGGCCTGTCGGAAGAGGAAGCCTTCGCGTTGCTGCGCCAAACGGCGATGAACGAAAAGAAGAAAATGTCTGAAATCGCGCAGAGCGTCGTGACTGCGGCCGGGCTTTTGATGTGAGCCCTCTCTTCGACGCGATGGGTGCCCGGAGGACGCTGGAGTGAATGTCTTGACCAAAATCAGCAGCGGCGATGGCCGCGCCGCATCTCCCGCACTCTTGACCGGTGAAGGACCAAAAGTCCTGCGCGCCGGATTCATTCCGTTGGTCGACGCTTCGGTCTTGATCGCTGCTGCGGAATTCGGCTTTGCCAAGAAGGAAGGGCTGACGCTCGACCTGGTCAAGGATGTCTCCTGGGCCAATGTGCGCGACCGGCTAGCGTTCCGCCAATTCGACATCGCCCATATGCTGTCGCCGATGCCGGTCGCAGCCATGCTCGGCCTCGGCTCCAATCCGTCCCCCGCAATCACGCCCTTTTCGCTCGGCCGCGGCGGCAATGCGATCACACTCTCCACTCGCCTGTTCGAGCGCATGCAGCAGACGGCAGGCATTTCCGAGACCGCCGGCGCGCTCGACAATGCCAAGGCGCTTGCGGCCGTTCTCGCCGATATGCGCGCGCGCGGCGAAGCCATGCCGACTCTTGGGATGACCTATCCCTTCTCGTCGCACAATTACGAATTCCGCTACTGGCTCGCAGCTGGCGGCATCGATCCGGACAGGGACGTGAAGCTGGTAGTCGTTCCGCCGCCGCTGACCTCAGACGCGCTGGCGGCCGGCGGCATCGACGGTTTCTGCGTTGGCGCACCGTGGAACATGGTGGCCTCCGAACGCGGCGTCGGCCGCATCGTCGCCGCCAAGCAGGATATCTGGCCTTCGGCGCCGGAAAAGGTGATCGGCATGCGGCCTGATTGGGCCGAGAGCCACCCGGAAACCGTGTCACGGCTGATCGTGGCGCTGGATGGCGCGGCCCGCTGGTGCGACGACCCCGCCAATCACGATGCGCTGGCGGAAGCGCTGGCCGACGCTCGCTATATCGCTGCCCCGGTCGAGATCATCCGTCACGTTCTCGCCGGCGAATTCAGCCTCGACGCCAAGGGCAACCGCCGGGTCATCGAAAACTACTTCCAATTCCACGCCGGTCACGCCAATTATCCGCGGCCCAGCCAGGCGCTCTGGATCTATAGCCAGATGGTGCGCTGGGGCCAGGCGGAACCAAGCCTGACGCTGGCACGCGCCGCCGCTTCCGCCTACCGGCCCGACCTCTACCGTGCTGCACTCGGTGATGACTGCACACCTGAAGACGCCGATGTCCGAATCGAGGGTGAGCGCGATGGCGACCGCTTCATGGACGGCCGGATCTTCGATCCGGGCGACTTCGCGGGCTACATCAACGGCTTTCCGGTCAAGAGCGCATCCATCTTTATCCGCGAGCCCACAGAGGCGTAAGCTCTACTGCGCTGCACAAATCGATGGCAGCCGGGCGCGCCTTGTTGAGAGCATTCGCATAAAAGATACGCAGTTCTCAGCGCTGCTCTATTTGAGGCAGATCGCCCTTTTTGGCTAAAAGGCGCAACCTTTCCAGATGCTTGAATAGCCTCTTCTGAAACTGGCACGCCCTTTGCAAGGCTAATAGCGCCCGGATCAACGGCGATCCAGGCAGACGAGCGCGCGATAGGCGTTCGCAACAGACATCGACGTCGCAAGGTTTTTGCAGTCCGGGACCCTTCCTTCCCGCAGACGCAATCTCCGAGCGGCGTTTTTTTATGCCCAAAATCCGGCAACCACTCGACAGCAAGGGGACTGCGCATGACCAAGATCTTCTCCGGCAGCATCGGCCGCCGCAACGTCCTGAAGATAACCGCCACCGCTGCCCTCATCGGCGCAGTCCGTTCCGCCTTCCCATCGGGCGCTTTCGCTGCATCGGCAGGACCGGAAGCATCCGGCGCTAAGCTCGGCTTCATCGCGCTGACGGATGCAGCTCCCTTGATCGTGGCCAAGGAAAAGGGTCTCTTCGAAAAGCACGGAATGCCCGATGTTGATGTCGCCAAGCAGGCGTCATGGGGTGCCACGCGCGACAATCTCGTCCTTGGCGGTGCTGCGAACGGCATCGATGGCGCGCATATCCTCTCGCCGCTGCCTTATCTCATGCACACCGGCAAGGTGACCCAGAACAATCAGCCGGTGCGGATGGCTCTACTCGCGCGCCTCAACTACGACAGCCAGGGCATCTCCGTCGCCAAGGAATATGCCGGTACCGGCGTCGGGCTTGACGCCTCGAAGCTCAAGGCGGCCTTCGAGAAGAAGAAAGCCGGTGGCGGTGAGGTCAAGGTTGCGATGACCTTCCCGGGCGGCACGCATGATCTCTGGGTCCGCTATTGGCTGGCCGCCGGCGGGATCGATCCCGACAAGGATGTCTCGACCATCGTCGTTCCGCCACCGCAGATGGTGGCCAACATGAAGGTCGGCAACATGGACGTCTTCTGTGTCGGCGAGCCCTGGAACGAGCAGCTCGTCAACCAGGGCATCGGCTTCACCGCGGCAACCACCGGCGAACTCTGGAAGCACCACCCTGAAAAGGCGCTCGGCATGCGCGCCGACTGGATCGAGAAAAACCCGAACGCCGCCAAGGCATTGCTGATGGCGGTGATGGAAGCCCAGCAATGGTGCGACAGCATGGACAACAAGGAGGAGATGTCGGCGATCCTTGGAAAGCGGCAATGGTTCAACGTGCCGCCGAAGGATGTGCTCGGGCGCCTCAAGGGCGATATCAACTACGGCAATGGCCGCGTCGAGCATGGCACGGATCTCTATATGAAGTTCTGGGCCGGCGGCGTTTCCTACCCCTTCAAGAGCCATGACAGCTGGTTCATTTCCGAAAACATCCGCTGGGGTAAGTTCGCGCCGGATACGGATATCAAGACACTGGTCGATCAGGTGAACCGCGAGGACATCTGGCGTGAGGCTGCCAAGGATCTCGGCGTTGCCGCCGCGGATATTCCGGCCTCGGCATCGCGCGGCAAGGAGACCTTCTTCGACGGCAAGGTCTTCGATCCCGAAAACCCATCCGCCTACCTCGATAGCCTCGCCATCAAGGCCGCGTCCTAGTTCCCGCCTCCGGCGCGTGACGGGCGCGCCGGCCTTTTCATTCTCAAGGAGCGATCGCATGTCAGCCCTCGCAAAGAACGAACCGCTCACGCCGGTCCCGGCCTCATCGAAAGCCGCGAAAGTGGTGCATCTGACCAAGCCGCCGGTGCGGCGTTTCAACCTCGGCAATCTCGGCGCGGCCATCGTACGCAATGTCGTCCCGCCGATGATCGTGCTCTTCATCATCCTCGGCGTCTGGCAGGTTCTCTGTTCGTCGCCGACCGCCTCGCTCCCCTCGCCGCATCAGGTCTGGCAGGAAAGCTATGATCTGATCGCCTATCCGTTCTTCAACTATGGTTCGCAGGATATCGGCCTCGGCTGGCGCGTGCTGATTTCGCTGCAACGCGTTGCCTATGGCTTCGGCCTGGCGGCCGTGGGCGGCATCGTCATCGGCGCCATCATCGGCCAGTCGGTCTGGGCGATGCGCGGGCTCGACCCGATCTTCCAAGTGCTGCGCACCGTTCCGCCACTCGCCTGGCTGCCGCTGTCGCTGGCTGCCTTCCAGGACAGCAATCCATCGGCAATCTTCGTGATCTTCATCACCTCGGTCTGGCCCGTGATCATCAATACTGCCGTTGGCGTGCGCAACATTCCGCAGGACTACCGCAACGTTGCCGAGGTGCTGCGGCTCAACCAGGTCGAATTCTTCTTCAAGATCATGCTGCCATCTGCCGCCCCCTACATCTTCACCGGCCTTAGGATCGGCGTCGGCCTGTCCTGGCTCGCCATCGTCGCGGCCGAAATGCTGACTGGCGGCGTCGGCATCGGCTTCTTCATCTGGGATGCGTGGAACTCGTCGCGCCTGCCCGACATCATCGTCGCGCTCGCCTATATCGGCGTCGTCGGCTTCGCCCTCGACAAGCTCGTTGCGGCAGCCGGACGGCTGATTACCCGCGGCGCAAACTGAGGAGCAGCAATTCCAGGAAAAATGGGAACCGGTTTTCGGTCCGGAATTGCGTCCACAACAAGGGATACTCAGATGACTGCCTATTTGAAGCTCGACCATATCGACAAGCATTTCGACCGCGGCGGCACGCGCGCCGAAGTCCTGAAGGGGATCAACCTGACGATCGCCAAAGGCGAGTTCGTCTCGATCATCGGCCATTCCGGCTGCGGCAAGTCCACGCTGCTCAACCTGATCGCCGGCCTGACGCCGGTATCTTCAGGCGCCGTTTTGCTTGAAAACCGGGAGGTGAATGCACCGGGGCCGGAACGCGCCGTGGTGTTCCAGAACCACTCGCTGCTACCCTGGCTGTCGGTCTATGACAACGTCAATCTGGCCGTCTCCAAAGTCTTCGGCGGCACCAAGACGAAGGCGGAACGCCATGACTGGGTGATGGCCAATCTCGATCTCGTGCAGATGGCGCATGCCAGGGACAAGCGCCCCGCCGAAATCTCGGGCGGCATGAAGCAGCGTGTCGGCATAGCACGCGCACTAGCGATGGAACCGAAGATCCTGTTGCTCGACGAGCCCTTTGGCGCGCTCGATGCCCTGACCCGCGCCCATCTGCAGGATGCGGTGATGGAAATTCATCAGCGGCTCGGCAACACCATGGTGATGATCACCCACGACGTCGATGAAGCGGTACTGCTGTCCGACCGGATCGTGATGATGACCAATGGCCCGGCTGCCCGGATTGGCGAAGTCCTAGACGTTCCGATCCCGCGGCCGCGGGGCCGAATCGAGCTTGCTTCCGACCGAACCTATCTCAAATGCCGCGAGGCCGTGCTGAAGTTCCTTTACGAACGTCACCGCTTCGTCGAAGCTGCGGAGTGACCCCATGACCGAGAAACTCGTCATCATCGGCAATGGCATGGCGCCCGGGCGCATGCTGGAGCATCTCTTCGAACAGGCACCCGGCCGCTATCAGGTCACGATCTTCAACGCGGAACCGCGCGTCAACTACGACCGCATCATGCTGTCGCCGGTTCTCTCCGGTGAGAAGACCTATGACCAGATCGTCATCCATGGCGACGGCTGGTACATCGATCACGGCATCACGCTCTACAAGGGCCACAAGATCGTCGCGATCGACCGGACAGCGAAGACCGTCACGTCAGATCACGGCGTCACCGAGAGCTACGACAAACTCGTCATCGCCACAGGCTCCGTTCCCTTCATCATCCCGGTTCCCGGCAAGGATCTGCCGGGGGTCATCACCTATCGCGATCTGGACGATGTGCAGGCCATGCTGCTTGCCGCACAGTCGCGCGCCAAGGCCGTCGTCATCGGCGGCGGCCTGCTGGGGCTTGAAGCGGCCGCGGGTCTCAGCTTGCGCGGCATGGATGTGACCGTGCTGCACGTCAACCCGACCCTGATGGAGCGCCAGCTCGATCCCGCCGCCGGTTATCTCCTGCAGAAGGCGATCGAGGAACGCGGCATCAAGGTGATCTGCAAGGCCAATACCAAGGCGATTATCGGCAATGGCAAGGTCGAAGGCATCGAGCTCGATGATGGCAGGATCATTCCCGCCACCCTCGTCGTCATGGCTGTCGGCATCCGACCCAATGCCGGTCTTGCAAAGGACGCCGGGCTGACCGTCAATCGCGGTATCGTCGTCGATGACGGCATGCAGACGTCCGACGGCAGCATTTTCTCGCTTGGCGAATGCGCCGAGGTCGGTGGCATGGTCTATGGACTTGTCGCGCCGCTCTACGAGATGGCGCGCATTGCCGCCGCGCATCTGGCCGGTGATACCAAACCCGCCTTCGTCCACTCCGATACGCCGACCAAGCTTAAGGTCACCGGCATCGAGCTCTTCTCGCTTGGCGATTTTGCCGATGGCGACGATCGCGAAGAGATCGTGCTCCGCGATGCGACAGCCGGCATCTACAAGCGGCTCGTCATCAAGGAAAACCGCATCATCGGCACGGTGCTCTACGGCGAAACCGCCGACGGCGCCTGGTTCAACGACCTGAAGAAGAAGGCGACCGATATTTCGCAGATGCGCGATACGCTGATCTTCGGCCAGGCCTACCAGGGAGGGTCGCCGCTGGACCCTATGGCGGCCGTTGCAGCCTTGCCGGATGATGCGGAAATCTGTGGCTGCAACGGCGTTTGCAAGGGAAAGATCACGTCTGCCATCACCTCCAAGGGTCTGACATCGCTCGATGATGTCCGCGCTCATACGAAGGCGTCAGCCTCCTGTGGCTCCTGCACCGGGCTTGTCGAACAGCTGATGTCGCTGACGCTCGGCGACGCCTACAGTGCCAAGGCGGTTCAGCCGATGTGCACCTGCACCGAGCTCGGCCACGACGACGTCAGGCGCCTGATCAAGGCGAAAAAGCTGAAGACGATCCCCGCGGTCATGCAGGAACTGGAATGGAAGACCTCCTGCGGCTGCGCCAAATGCCGCCCGGCGCTCAACTATTATCTCGTCGCCGACTGGCCGGATGAATATGCCGACGACTACCAGTCACGTTTCATCAACGAGCGCGTCCATGCCAACATCCAGAAGGATGGCACCTATTCCGTCGTGCCGCGCATGTGGGGTGGGGTGACGAACGCCAGCGAATTGCGCGCCATCGCCGATGTCGTCGACAAGTTCGAGATCCCGATGGTGAAAGTCACCGGCGGCCAGCGGATCGACCTTCTGGGGATCGAGAAGGAAGACCTGCCGGCGGTATGGGCCGATCTCGGCAAGGCGGGCTTCATCTCCGGTCAGGCCTATGCCAAGGGACTTCGGACCGTGAAGACCTGCGTCGGCTCCGACTGGTGCCGCTTCGGCACGCAGGATTCCACCGGCCTCGGCATCCGCATCGAAAAGTTCATGTGGGGTTCCTGGACACCGGCAAAATTGAAGCTCGCGGTCTCCGGGTGTCCGCGCAACTGCGCCGAGGCGACCTGCAAGGATATCGGCGTCATCTGCGTCGATTCCGGTTTCGAGATCCACTTTGCCGGCGCCGCGGGTCTCGACATCAAGGGCACGGAGGTGCTCGGCCTGGTGAAAACCGAGGATGAGGCGCTGGAGCATATCGTGGCGCTGACGCAGATGTACCGCGAGCAGGGCCGCTATCTCGAGCGCATCTATAAATGGGCAAAGCGCATCGGTCTCGACGAGATCCGCCGCCAGATCATGACCGATCACGACAAGCGCCGCGGATATTACGAGCGCTTCGTCTTCTCGCAGACATTCGCCCAGGTCGACCCCTGGTCGGAGCGGGTCTCCGGCAAGGACAAGCACGAGTTCAAGCCGATGGCGACCGTCGGCTTCAGCGAAGCGGCAGAGTGAGGAGATGGATATGAACTGGATTTCGATCGGCAGCATATCCGACATCCCGCTGCGCGGCGCGCGCTGCGTAAAGACGCCTCAAGGCAAGATAGCCGTTTTCAGGACGGCGGAGAACGAGGTCTTCGCGATCGAGGATCACTGCCCGCACAAGGGCGGGCCGCTCTCGCAGGGTATCGTCCACGGCAAAGCCGTCACCTGCCCGCTGCACAACTGGGTGATCTCGCTGGAAACGGGCAAGGCGCTCGGGGCGGATGATGGAGCGGTGCGGACGATCCCTGTCAGAAACGAGGATGGGGCGCTGTTTGTCGCGTTCGAGAGCTTGATGATGGCGGCGGAGTGATCAGACGGATGCGTTCGGAGCTACCCCCCTCAGCCTTGCCAGGCATCTCCCCCACAAGGGGGGAGATTGGCTGGGCTCGCCCGCTCGCTCCAACCTCGGTTGTTTGGGGAGATGCGTTCCACATGTCGATCTCCCCCCTTGTGGGGGAGATGTCCGGTAGGACAGAGGGGGGTAGCCCCACGCACCAGGGCATGAGGGCCAACCCCCATGCCCACTGAAACCAAAACGACCTGCCCCTATTGCGGCGTCGGCTGCGGCGTCATCGCGAAACTCGATGACAGCGGCACCGTCTCCGTCCGAGGCGACCCCGACCATCCCGCCAATTTCGGCCGCCTCTGCTCCAAAGGCTCGGCCCTCGCCGAAACCATCGATCTCGACGGCCGCCTGCTTTATCCTGAGATCGGTGGAGAACGGTCAAACTGGAATGCCGCCCTCGACCTCGTAGCCTCCAAATTCTCCGAAGCTATCGCCGAACACGGTCCCAATGCCGTCGCCTTCTATGTCTCCGGCCAGCTGCTGACCGAGGACTACTACGTCGCCAACAAGTTGATGAAAGGCTTCATCGGTTCGGGCAATATCGACACCAATTCCCGCCTCTGCATGTCGTCGTCCGTCGCCGGTCACCGCCGCGCCTTCGGATCGGACACCGTGCCCGGCGCCTACGAGGATCTGGAGCTTGCCGATCTCGTCATCCTGACGGGTTCGAATCTTGCCTGGTGCCACCCGGTTCTTTATCAGCGGCTTTCCGCCGCCAAGGCCGCCCGCCCGGGCATGAAGATCGTCGTCATCGATCCGCGCCGAACGATGACCTCCGATATCGCCGACCTGCACCTTGCGATCCGCCCCGATGGCGACGTCGCGCTTTTTACCGGATTGCTGGCGCATATCGCCACCAGTCCAGCGATCGACCAGAACTATATCGGCGCTCACACGGCGGGATTTGGCGAGGCCTTCGCGGCCGCATCATCGGTAAGCTGGGACACGCTGCTTGAACGGACCGGGCTGCCCGCCATGCAGCTCCGCGAATTCTTCCGGCTGTTTGAGACCACCGAGCGGGCCGTCACCTGCTACAGCCAGGGCGTCAACCAGTCGTCATCGGGCACGGACAAGGTCAACGCCATCATCAACTGTCACCTGGCGACCGGCCGAATCGGCCGGGCGGGCATGGGGCCGTTTTCGCTGACCGGCCAGCCGAATGCCATGGGCGGACGCGAGGTCGGCGGTCTCGCCAATATGCTGGCTGCGCATATGGCAATCGAAAACGCCGCCGACAGGGATCGTGTCCAGCGCTTCTGGTCGTCGCCCGTCATTGCGCAGAAGCCCGGTCTCAAGGCCGTCGACATGTTCCGCGCCGTCGCCGATGGGCGCATCAAGGCGCTCTGGATCATGGCCACCAATCCCGTCGTCTCGATGCCGGATGCCGATGCTGTCGAGGCAGCGATTGCCGCCTGCCCCTTCGTCGTCGTTTCCGATGTTCTGCAAGAGACTGATACGACCCGCCATGCCGATGTGCTGCTGCCATCGCTTGGATGGGGAGAAAAGGATGGCACCGTCACCAACTCCGAGCGCCGCATTTCCCGCCAGCGTCCGTTCCTGACCGTTCCCGGCGAGGCAAAGCCGGACTGGTGGCAGCTTGCGCAAGTCGCGCGCCGCATGGGACACACGAGCGCTTTCGGCTTCGAAAACCCTGCGACGATATTCGCCGAGCATGCCGCATTGTCCGCTTTCGAGAATGCCGGCACCCGCGATTTCGATATCGGCGCGCATGCCGATCTGGATCCTGATGCTTACGACAGTCAGCCGCCCTTCCAATGGCCGGCGCCGTCAGGCGGTGGCAACACGCCCCGGTTCTTCAGCCAGGGCGGCTTCTTTCACGGCGATCGCCGTGCCCGTTTCATCGCCATCGAGTTGCCTGAGACGGATCGCACCAGCAGCGACTACCCGCTGACACTCAACACCGGGCGTATCCGCGACCAGTGGCACACCATGACCCGCACGGGAAAAAGCGCGCGCCTGTCTGCCCATATCGCCGAACCCTTCGCGGAAATCCATCCCCGCGACGCGATCGAACTTGGTGTGCGCAGTGCCGGTCTGGTGCAGCTCGAAAGTCCGCATGGCACGGCGGTTGTCCGCGCGCTGGTGACCGGCCGGCAGGCCCGCGGCAGCGTGTTCGTCCCGATGCATTGGAACGACCAGTTCGCCGCCCGGTCCCGCATCGATGCCGTTGTCGCCCCTGTCGTTGATCCGCTTTCCGGCCAGCCGGCCTCGAAGAACGTCGCGGTCAAGCTGCAGCCGGTGAAGGTACAGCACTATGGCTTCGCGGTATCGGTCGAAAAACCGCATGGTCTCGACTGCGATTACTGGGCACTCGCCAAGGCCGACGGTGGCTGGCGGCTGGAATTTGCCGCATGCGACAGCATGCAGGATTGGACAGGGTGGTGCAGAGCGCATCTCGGAATTCCGATAGAGGCCGAGCCGATCGGCTACACCGACGGCGCGACTGGTGAGACCCGCCTCGCCTTTTTCGACGGCAGCCGCCTGCTTGCCGCCCTCTTTATCGCCGCCGAGCCGGTCGCCGTCGCCCGCGCCTGGGCGATCCAGCAACTGGTTGCCTCGCATGACGACTTGCGCAAACGCTTCGCGATCGCCGCCGGCCGGCCGGGCGCCGGAAAGCCGGATCCGGGCGCCACCGTCTGCTCCTGCTTCGGCGTCGGGGTCAACCAGATCATCGGCGCGATCCGCGGCGGCTGTCACAGCGTCGAAGCGGTCGGCAAGGAGCTGAATGCTGGAACCAATTGCGGCTCCTGCCGCGCCGAAATCCGCACGATCATCGACGGATGTCTTGCGGCTGCAGCGGAGTGATCGGCTCGGCCGAACAGGCCGTAAAGCATGCGATCATTGATCAGAAACTGTAGTTCCGCCGCCCTTCGCGAAGTGCTAAACCATGCCGAAATAGCCGCATGATTTCGCTTTCTTTTTTGCACTTTCGACGGGAGGATGGGCACGGATGGAGGTCGCAGGCCAGAAGATCCAGCTAAGCTATGGCGTGGAACCCGGCATACGTTTTGCCGTCATTCTCGATGGCAAGGGCGGCTGCCGCGAAATCGGCGCGGCCGGTCTTCGTGACTGGAAGCCTGCTGATGGCATTCTCTGGGTCCACCTGGAACGCGATCACGACGCCGCAGCCGCCTGGGTCGCCAGCAACGGTGGCTTCGATCCGCTCGTTGCCGATGCCTTGCTGGAGGACGAATCCCGTCCACGCGTCGAGCCCGTCGACGACGGTCTGCTGATCATCCTGCGCGGCGTCTGCGCGGCGCCACCCGAGGAAGCCGGGGACGCCACCATCGAGATCGATCTCGTTCCCCTCCATGCCTGGGTGGATGAAAATCGCGTCGTGACGCTACGCGACAGCGGCCACTACATCACAGCGCTGCGCGATATCCGGCAGGCGCTCGAAAAGGGCAAAGGGCCGAAGCGGACAGGCGAGTTGCTCGCCCTCGTCAGCGACAAGCTTGTCAGGGACCTGGAGCCGGTTCTTGACCAGATGGACGAGGAAGTCGACGAACTCGACGAATTGATCTTTCATGGTGAGGCCGCCGAGGTCCGGGAGCGTCTGAAGCTGTTGCGCCGGCGGTCCGTACAGTTGCGCCGCTACCTCGCACCACAGCGCGACGCGCTGAACCGCATCGAGCATGACGACGCGCCCTGGCTTGCCGAGCGCGACAAGCTCCGGATGCGCGAGGTCATCGACAAGCTGATGCGCTTCATCGAATATCTGGATGCGATCCGCGACCGCACCGGCATCCTGCATGACGACTTGTCGACCGTGATCAGTGAGCGCATCGCCCGCAATTCCAACCGGCTTGCCGCCCTTGCGGCGCTACTGCTGCCGCCGAGCGTCGTCGCCGGCCTGTTCGGCATGAATGTCGGCGGCATTCCTGGCGTCAACGACACCTGGGCCTTCATCATCATCGTCGCCTTCGTGGCGGCAACCTCGATCGCGACCCTCTATATCCTCAAACGCATCAACTGGCTCTGATGCCATTGGGCGGAACCGTCGCCGCTTTCACTGCGTTCTGTGTCAATTCCGCTCATGGGGATTGAGATCATGCGTATTCAGGCACGCCTCTTTGCAATTCTTGCCGGACTTTGCGTTGCGGCACCGGCCGCCGCTGACGAAGCGGGCTTCCTGCAGCCGCTCAGCGGCAACTGGACCGGGACCGGCAAGGTCACCCGCAAGATCGGCAGCTCGCCGATCAATGTCTCTTGCAAGTTCAATATCAACGCGCCGGGCGCTTCGATCTCTATGCGCGGAAATTGCCGCGGGCTTCTGGTGATCAACCGCGCCATATCAGCCGACCTGACGGCACGGGGCACGCGCTATTCCGGAACCTATGTCGGCCCGTCAGGGGCGCCCTCGCAGCTTTCGGGAAGTCGTCAGGGCGATGTGATCAATCTCGCGGTCCGCTGGGCGCGTCTGATCAATGGCGACCGCAATGCCAACATGACGATCAGCAAGCGCGGTAATAGCCAGTTGTCGATCCAGACGGTCGACAGGGATCCGGCATCCGGCAAGACCGTGGTCACCAGCGAGATCAGCCTGCGCCGGCTCTGACAATCAGGCGATACGGCGCTTCTTCTGCTGTTCGGCGCGCGTTGCGGCCAAGGCCCGGGCCTGGTGGCGCTGGACGAGTACCGTCTGGACGGTTGCCTGAAAATCGAGAACGCGCTCGCTGATCGCTTCGCTTGCCAGTCCGCACTGTGCCAATTCATCCGCCAGCCGGCGGCACTCAGCCTTCCAGAATGTCACGGCTGCCTCGCCATGCAGGTTGTCGAGCGTTTCGGCGCAACGATCGACATCGCCTGCCTTGCTCACATCGCGCACGATCAAAAGTTCACTGTTCTTAAGAGCGGCAAGAAGCGCCGCAGGAGAGGCATCCATCGAATCATCCCGGTTCACGAACTCAATCGTTAGACCGGCGATGGTTAACGACTGCTTGCGCATCGAAGAGATCGCGTCCCGATCTGCCTTGCGGCGTTATTCAGGTATCCTGGAGGTCACCTCGATTGACGCCAGCCAAATGCGCTTCCATTGTCGCGCTCGCTTTTGAAATGATTTGGACGGCCGGAACGATCATGAAACTTGATGCCATCGACCTCAGAATTCTCGATGCGATTCAGCGGGATGGCCGCATTACCAAACTTGCTTTGGCAGAAAAGGCCGGGCTTTCGCCGACGCCCTGCTGGATGCGGCTGCGCAAGCTGGAAAAGGCAGGCATCGTCACCGGTTATCATGCGCGCATCGCCCTGCGCAAAATCGCCCCGGTCGCCAGCGTGATGGTAGAAGTGACGCTCGCCAATCACCGGCAGAGCGATTTCGAACGCTTCGAGCGGGCGGTCACCGGCGTCCCGGAAATCGTCGGCTGCTGGTCGGTTGGTGGTGGCGTCGATTACTTCCTCAAGGTCGCAGCTCCTGACATCGATGCCTACCAGCGGCTGATCGATGGTCTGCTCGATCGCGAGCTCGGGATCGAGCGCTATTTCACCTATATCGTCACCAAGACCGTCAAGGATGAGACGGTCTTGCCGGTCGCAGCCCTGGTGCAGACAGAGACCCCATCCGCGCCATAGACAGATCGTGTGGCCTGCCGCGAAGCCTTAGACAATCTCTCTCTTTAAAGCGCCCTCAAAGGACAAAATCTCGCCTCCTCCCGTGAAAGACTTCGCCGTCGGTAACGAGGAGACAGACATGACTGCGGTTTTTGCCCGCCCCGATTTTCATCAGGCGCTGTCGCGCCTCAAGGACAGGCATCTGCTGCGCGACCTCGCCTATTGCGATGGCCGCTGGTCTGCAGGCACCGACGGCAAAAGCTTCGAGGTTGCCGATCCCGCAAGCGGCGCGACCATCGCCTGGGTGGCGAGCCTTGGCGCTGAAGAGACCACGGCGACCATCGATTCCGCTGCCCGCGCCATGCCCGCCTGGCGGGCGATGCTGCCGCAGGAGCGGGCCCGGATTCTTCGCAAATGGCACGACCTGATGCTGGAAGCCAAGGACGATCTGGCTCTGATCATGACGCTGGAGCAAGGCAAGCCGCTGTCGGAATCGCTCGGCGAAATCGACTATGCCGCCTCCTTCGTCGAATGGTATGCCGAAGAGGGCAAGCGGCTGAATGCCGAAAACGTCACCAGCCATCTGCCGGGCGCCGAGATGATCGTTCGCCGCGAAGCGCTTGGTGTCGTCGGCATCGTCACGCCTTGGAATTTTCCGTCCGCGATGATCACCCGCAAGGCGGCCGCCGCCCTTGCCGCCGGCTGCAGCGTCGTTGCCCACCCCTCTTCCGAAACGCCGCTCTCTGCGCTGGCTCTTGCCGAACTCGGCGAGCGTGCCGGGCTTCCCGCCGGGGTCTTCAACGTCGTGACCGGCGATGCTGCGACCATCGTCGGCCGCCTTTGCGAAGACGAGCGCATCCGGGCAATCAGCTTTACCGGCTCGACCGGTATCGGTAGGCTGATCGCGGGCCAATGCGCGCCAACCATGAAGCGGCTCGTCATGGAGCTCGGCGGCCACGCCCCTCTGATCATCTTCGATGATGCCGATGTCGCGCAGGCGGTGAAGATCGCCATCGATGCGAAGTTTGCGACCTCCGGCCAGGACTGCCTCGCCGCCAACCGCATCTTCGTGCATCGCTCGATCGCCGCCCGGTTTGAAGCGTCATTTGCCGAGCGTATCCGCGAACTGAAGGTCGGCGACGGCCTGTCCACCGGTGCCGAAATCGGCCCGCTGATGCATGAGCGGGCTATCGCCAAGGTCGAGGAGCAGGTCGAGGATGCGCTGAAGCGCGGCGCCAGGCTCGTCACCGGCGGCAAGCGGCACAAGGCGGGCAAACTGTTTTTCGAGCCGACGCTGCTCTCCAATGTTCCCGCCGATGCGCTGATCATGCGCGAGGAAACCTTCGGCCCGGTCGCGGGCATCACCGTCTTCGATACCGAAGAGGAAGTCGTCGCCAAGGCGAACGACACCGAATACGGGCTCGTCGCCTATGTCGTGACCGCCAATGGTGCGCGGCAGATGCGGCTCGGACGGGCGCTCGAATACGGCATGGTGGCGATCAACCGCGTCAAGATCACGGGCGGTCCGATCCCCTTCGGCGGCTGGAAGCAATCCGGCCTCGGCCGCGAAGGTTCGCGCCACGGCATCGAGGCCTTCACCGAGCTCAAATATCTCTGCATCGACACCGCCGCCTGACGCGGCACTCACACTCACCACATCAAGGACATCTGCCATGCTCGACAGAAGCAACGAACTCAACGCCTGGGACCGCGACCACTTCTTCCATCCCTCGACGCACATGGGCATGCATGCCCGCGGCGAAACGCCGACCCGCGTCATCTCGTCGGGCGAAGGCGCCTACATCACCGACACCAACGGCCGCACCAGCCTGGATGCCTTTGCCGGTCTCTACTGCGTCAATGTCGGCTACGGTCGGCAGAAGATCGCCGACGCGATCGCCAATCAGGCGAAGAACCTCGCCTACTACCATTCTTATGTCGGTCACGGCACGGAAGCCTCCATCACGCTGTCGAAGATGATCATCGACCGGGCACCCGAAGGCATGAGCCGCGTCTATTTCGGCCTGTCCGGCTCGGATGCGAACGAGACCAACATCAAGCTGATCTGGTACTACAACAACATTCTCGGCCGCCCGGAAAAGAAGAAGATCATCTCGCGCTGGCGCGGCTATCACGGCTCCGGTGTCATGACCGGCTCGCTGACCGGGCTTGAGCTCTTCCACAAGGCCTTCGACCTGCCGCGAGCGCCCGTCCTCCACACCGAGGCACCGTACTATTTCCGCCGCCCGGACCGCTCGATGGACGAGGAGCAGTTCTCGCAATATTGCGCCGACAAGCTGGAGGAGATGATTCTCGCCGAAGGCCCGGATACGGTTGCAGCCTTCATCGGCGAGCCGATCCTCGGGACCGGTGGCATCGTGCCGCCGCCGAAGGGATACTGGCAGAAGATTCAAGCCGTGCTCGACAAGTATGACGTCATGCTTGTCGCCGACGAAGTGGTCACCGGCTTCGGCCGCCTCGGCACCATGTTCGGCTCCGATCACTACGGCATGAAGCCGGGTCTCATCACCATCGCCAAGGGCCTGACCTCGGCCTACGCGCCGCTCTCCGGCACCATCGTCTCCGACAAAGTCTGGCAGGTGCTGGTTCAGGGGTCGGATCAAATGGGCGCGATAGGTCATGGCTGGACCTATGCGGCGCACCCCATTTGCGCGGCAGCCGGCATTGCCAATCTCGAACTGATCGACGAGCTGGATCTCGTCAAGAATGCCGGCGAGACCGGCGCCTATTTCCGCAGCGAGCTTGCCAAGGCTGTCGGCTCCCACAAGCATGTCGGCGAAGTGCGCGGCGACGGCCTCATGGCGGCGATCGAATTTGTCGAGGACAAGGACGACCGCAAATTCTTCGACGTTTCCCGCAAGATCGGCCCGCAGATCTCTGCTGCCCTTCTCGAGCGCGGCGTCATCGGCCGGGCCATGCCGCAGGGTGATATCCTCGGCTTTGCGCCGCCGCTCTGCCTCACCCGCGAAGAGGCCGATATCGTTGTCAAGGCGGCCGCCGGCGCCATCGATACGGTGTTCAAGTCGGTTTGATGGATCAGGGAGCCCGCAATAGCGGGCTCCCCTCCACCGGTTGCGGAACCAATTGTTTGCTCGCCAGTTTGCCTTGTGCAGAAGGAGCAAAACCATGCTGACACTTGAAGACGCACTGATGGTCTCCGCCGAGCGCGTCGCTCATTGCCGTGGAGAGGTCGAACTCGACATCGTCGATATCATCGACAGGTTCGAGGCAGTCGGCTTTTCCCGCAAGGAAGTGCTGGTGGCGCTCAGCGAAATTCTGACGGAGCAATTCGCCGGTCTGCCGGATCTGCCGCGTTTCCATTAAGGCGCTGGCGGCAACCGCGGTCAGCCTGTAGAAAGCAGCGATGGACAGCCGCTTCCTGATAACAGGCGCCGATGACGCCGGAACCACTATTCTTCTCGCCCATGGCGCGGGCGCCCCAATGGATTCCAAATCGATGAATGCTGTATCTGCAGCACTCGCCGACGCGGGTTTCCGCGTCGCCCGGTTCGAATTCGGCTATATGTCTGCCCGCCGGACATCCGGCCAGCGCCGCCCTCCACCGAAGGCCGAGACGCTGCAGTCGGAATATCGTGACGCCGTCGAGGCTCTCAATTGCCAAGGCAGGCTGATCATCGGCGGCAAGTCGATGGGCGGGCGGGTCGCCAGCATGGTGGCCGATGACCTTTTCGCGGCCGGTCAGATCGCCGGGCTTCTCTGCCTCGGCTATCCCTTCCATCCGCCGGAGAAACCAGCGCAGCTGCGCACCGCCCATCTGGAAGGATTACGCACGCCAACCTTGATCGTGCAGGGTACGCGCGACGAATTCGGCACCCGGCCCGAGGTCGAGGGCTATAGGCTTTCGGCAGCGATCCGGATCCTGTGGCTGGAAGACGGCGACCATGACCTGGTCCCGCGCAAGAAGCTTTCCGGCTTCTCGGCGTCCGACCATCTGAAGACAACAGGCACAAAAGTCGCAGCCTGGGCTGCAACGCTGACATAGAGCCGAAAAAGAAAAAGGTGCTCTACCCTTTCGGGGAGCACCTTTTCTTTATTGCCCGGACGGCAAACGCTTGGCTGACCAGAGGTCGGCTTCGCAGGCCATCGATACGGGTGGTGAGCGCTAAATAGCTTCACGCCCCCGCGATTTCAAGGGTTCGATGGGCATTTTCTGCAATTTATTGATCGGCGTCCCCACGACGCTTAAAGGACACCCGCCTCCCATCAGGGCTGGGAGGCGGGCGTACTAGAAAGCCGGTACGCAATACTTGAACCGGCTCGTGTGGCCACGGCCGGAGAATGCCTTAAAATGGGGCGTATTCAAGTGAATGCTGATGTGGTGGTTACGGGGTAAGCTTAACGAGGCCGGGGAGAAGCCTTCGCCAAGCGCCTTATGAGATTTGGCGCGATATGACATGGTCTGTCTGACTCACGCGGCGTAAGTCAAAACGGCGGCAGCTATAACGATCATTGTTACGCTGACCAGACCTATCAGACCGTAATTTGGTGCAGCGTTCATGCTGTCCCTCCTGTTTGATAGTGGGACAGATTTTCCTATAAGGTGTGCCACTTGGTAAAGAACGCAAAACGAGCATCATATTTCATGGTATAGGCGCCGTTAACGGCTGTATTCAGCCAGTTTTTCCGCCTGTTCGACGCCCATTTTGCATCAGATGTCGAGTAGCAGATCGCCACCTTCTGCAGGCACCGAACAGCAGATCAACGCCTCGCCGCCTTCGACTGGATAGCTGGGCTCCGAGATGTAGCTGACAGCGCCTTTGACGATGCGCGTTCTGCAGTCGCCGCAGTTCCCGGCACGGCAGCCATATGCCGGGGAAAGCCCGCGTGCTTCGGCAAATTCAAGCAGTGAACCATCCCCCGGCTTCCATCGCGCTTCCTTGGCAGACTGCGTGAAGATTACCTTCGCAGGCGTTGTCGCAGCAGGAACCGACGGCGGTGTGTTGGGTTGTCCTGCCAAGGTATCGCGCTTCAGGGCCGAGGGACCGAAGGCTTCGGCATGGATGCGCTCTTCCGCGATGTTCAATCCACGCAAACCATCATGAATCGATTGCATGAAGGCGCCGGGGCCGCAGAGATAGAAGTCATAGTCGCCGAATGGCAGATGCGCCTTCAGGAGATTCATGTCGATGCGGCCCGCCGCATCGTAATTTCCCGCATCTTCGGCAGCCGGGGAACTCAGCACTCGGATATCGTGGACCGAGCCATTTGCGCGCTCGACCAGCCCGGCAATTTCCTGATCGAAGGCGCGCTCGCCCACTGTGCGTGACGACCGGAACAGCCAGATCGGCCGGCGGTGACGTGTGCGGTCGCCTTCATGAACCACATGGCGTAGCATCGATAGCATGGGCGTGATGCCGATGCCGGCGGCCAGCAGAACCGCGGGCCGCTTGCGCTCCATCGCCTCGATGGTGAAGGCACCGCCAGGCGCACGTGCCTCGATCTCGTCGCCAGGCTGCATCCGGTGCAGCAGGTTCGATGCCTTGCCCTCCCGCTTGACGCTCAGCCGGTAGTGGCCGTCCGATGGCGCGCTCGATATCGTATAGCTCCGGCGGATATGCTGATCGCCGTCGGCGATGCGGATCGGCAGGTGCTGACCCGCAAGATGCGGGATGAGCGCCTCGCCATCGACGGGTGCCAGTGTCAGCGAACGGATCGTCTCGCTCTCATCGACAGCCTTCTCGATGCGGAAACGCCGCCAGTTGTTGGCCCTTTCGGCGGCCTGCAGGCGGCGCTCCGCCTGCGCCCAGCTGCCGGTCATCAGGCTGCTCGGAGAGAAGCCGTTTTCGGCAAAGGTCCAGCGCAGCGGCAAGGCCTCCGGCCGCAGCACGATCTTCTCCGGTGTGAAGCGCCAGAGGCGCTCGGCACCATCGAACGCTGCGATCTCCGGCGAATCCAGGACGACCTCGACCGCTCCCGTCAACTGCAGCAGGCCGCCGCTTTCGTGATCGACGAACACCAGCCCTGCACGCGGGTTGATCATGAAATTGCCAAGTGTGCTGAAGAACAGGTTGCCGTTGAAATCCGGCACGGTCAGGCTGCCATCGGCATTGATGCGAACGAAGCTCGGCTTGCCGCCGCGGTGGGAAACGTCCACTTCCCGGCCCGCACCGCGATCGGCATAAGAGGCGACGAAGAACGTATCGGCTTCCTCGATGATCTTCCGTGCCTCGCCTTCCAGCCGGTCCGAGACGATTGCCGCGGGAGTGGAGCTTGCAGCCGGATCACGGATGAACGCAAACTGGCGGTTCTGGATATAGCGCGGGCAGTTGCCGAAGCTCTGGCCGACGGTGACGGAAAAGCGGTCATCTGCGCTGCGGCTGACCGTGCCGTTCAGCCGGTTTCTGCGGCGGGTGATCAGATCGACACCAACCATACCGATCGGATCGCCGTCCTCCATGCCGCGCTCGGCCGGATCACTACGATCACGCGCCGCCTCGACATCGAGCGTCAGCGGGTCCGGAGAATGCAGGAAACCGGGCTGCCCGGCGCGGATCGTCGCCCAAGGGGCGCCATCCGGATCGACCGCGCCGATGACGATGAACGGCAGCAGCGGGTAGAACTCGCGATGCTGGTCGAGCAGATAGGTGCGCAGCACCTTGCGGCCGACAGGATCCATCTGCTCGGCCATCCCGACGCTGCGCTGCAGTTCGAGTTCGCCTTCGTGCCAGGGCGAAGCTGGTATTTCGGCACTATCAAGCATGGGAGCCTCCAATGGAGAAGCGGCCGGATGTCTCCGGCCGCGGTTTGCCGCTAGGCGGCAAGGCCAGCCGCTGTCTTCTGGAACGGCACGAAGCCCGGAAGCGCCTCGATCCGGGCCAGCCAGTGGCGAACCTCGGGATAGGCCGCGAGGTCGACGTTCCCCTCAGGTGCGTTGACGATGTAGCTGTAGAGCGAGACGTCGGCGATCGTCGGCCGGTCGCCGATGATGAAACGATGCGTCTCAAGCTCGGCATTGATCAGCGTCAGAATGCGGTGGGCGCGGGCAATCACTTCCTCGGCGCGGAAATTGGCACCGAAGACGGTGATCAGGCGCGCCGCTGCTGGGCCGTAGGCGATTTCGCCTGCAGCCACCGAAAGCCACTTCTGCACCTTCGCCGCCGTTGCAGCATCATCCGGCAGCCAATCCTTGCGGCCAAGTTTCGTGGCGACATAAACGAGGATGGCGTTGGAATCGCTGACCGCCACGTCGCCATCTTCCAGAACCGGCACCTGGCCGAACGGATTGAGCTTTAGATAGTCAGGCGACTTATGTGCGCCGCCGGGGATATCGACTTCGACAAGCTCAGCCTTGACGCCGAGGAGCGAGAGAAACAGGACGGCGCGGTGCGCGTGGCCGGAAAGCGGGAAGTGGTGGAGTTTCATTGGGGTGCCTTTCGCAGCGGGTTGAAATCCGTTGGTCCGAAGACCTGCGAAGAAACCTAGTGATTTCCGCTTTTCTGTAGTAGATAGCGATCTTGATAGTTATCCTCTCGTTTTTCGGAAGGTCAGATGGATCGTCTTGATGCGATGAGCGTGCTTTTGGCGGTGGTCGAGAATGGCAGCCTGTCGGCGGCCTCGCGCGCCCTGCACTCGCCTCTACCGACTGTCAGCCGCAAGATATCGGAGCTGGAGGCCCATCTCGGCATCCGGCTGATCAGGCGCACCAACCGCCGCATTTCGCTGACCGAAGCAGGCGAAGGCTATGTCAGTGCGGCGCGCGAAATCCTCGGACGCGTCGAGGAGGCGGAACGGCGAGCCACCGGCGAATATCTGGCGCCCAAGGGCGACCTGACGATGACAGCGCCGATCGTATTCGGACGGCTGCACGTCCTGCCTGTCATCACCGATTTCCTGAAAGCCTTCCCTGACATCAACATGCGGCTGGTGATGAGCGACCGGCCGGTCAGCCTGGCCGACGAGCACATCGACGTGGCGCTGCGCATCCGCCACCTCTCGGAAAACAACCTGATTGCGACCCGGCTCGGCACCGTCAGGCGAACGGCCTATGCCAGCCCGGATTATCTGCGGCGGCACGGCACGCCCCTTGATCCGCAGCAGCTTGCCGATCACGCCTGCATTTCCTTCGAAGGGGTCACACCGGCCCAGTTATGGGTCTTTCGCCAGGATGGTCAGGATGTCTCCACGCCGATCCATCCCCGGCTTTCCGTCAACACCGCCGAAGCTGCGGTCGATGCGGCGGTCTCCGGTCTCGGCATCACCCGGACGCTCTCCTACCAGGCAAAACGCGCCGTCGAGGACGGGCTGCTGGTGCCGCTACTGGAAGAATTCGAACAGCCACCCTCCCCCGTCAGTCTCGTGCATCTGTCACAGGGCGTCCTGCCGCTGAAGCTCCGGGCCTTTCTCGACTTTGCCGCGCCGCGGCTTCGCGCTGTCTTGCGATAGGCGCCGAAACGCCGTTCACCTTGGCGCCGTCAGCGGCTATACCGGTCTTTTCGCCACGCCATACCGGATGATCCCATGACCCCCACCGTTCTCGACCGCTTCCTGCGCTACGCCGTCATCGACACCCAGTCAGACCCGGCATCGAAAAGCCAGCCCTCGACCGAGAAGCAGAAGAATCTCGGCCGGGTCCTCGTTGAAGAGCTGCTGGAGATCGGCCTTGCCGACGCGCATCTCGACGAGCACGGCTATGTCTACACGACCATTCCCGCAAACACCGCCAAGACCGTTCCGGTGATCTGCTTCTGCTCGCATATGGACACCGCGCCCGACTTTACCGGGACGAACGTCAAGCCGCAGATCGTCAGGAATTACCAGGGCGGCGATATCAGGCTGACGGGCGATCCGCAGCAGGTGATCCGTGTCGCGGATCATCCCGAGCTGAAGAACCAGATCGGCAACGACATCATCACCACCGACGGAACGACGCTGCTCGGCGCCGACGACAAGGCGGGGCTCGCCGAAATCATGACGGCGGCGAAATTCCTGATCGATAATCCCGATATCAAGCACGGGACGATCAAACTGCTGCTTACACCAGACGAGGAAATCGGCCGCGGCGTCGACAAGGCGGATCTCAAGAAGCTTGGCGCCGAGTTCGCCTACACGGTCGACGGCTCGACGGCCGGCGAAATCGAGGACGAGACCTTTTCCGCCGACGGCGTCGAGATCGTCATCCAGGGCCTCGCCATGCATCCGGGCTTTGCCAAGGGCAAGATGGAGAACGCCATCAAGATCGCCGGCGATATCATCGCCCGGCTGCCGAAAGAGATCGCGCCGGAAACGACCTCAGGGCGCGACGGCTTCATTCACCCGACCGGCGTCAGCGGTTCGATGGAGAAGGCCGAGCTCGGCTTCATCATCCGCGATTTCGTCGATGACGGCCTTGCCGCCAAGGAAGCCCTGCTCGAGGGGATCGTCAAGGATGTCATGAAAGCCTATCCCGGCTCCTCCTACACATTCAGCGTCAAGCACCAGTACCGTAACATGAAGGCCGTGCTCGACCGCAATCCGGAGATCGTCGACCACGCGATCGAGGCGATCAGGCGTGCAGGCATGACCCCGCTGCGCGGCAGCATCCGTGGCGGGACGGACGGTTCGCGGCTTTCCTTCATGGGCCTGCCGACCGCCAACATCTTCGACGGCGGACATGCCTTCCACTCGCCGCTGGAGTGGGTGAGCCTGCAGGATATGGAAAAGGCCGTGGCGACGATCGTCGAAATCGCCAGGATCTGGGAGGAGCGGGCTTGAGCCACCGCATGCGGCGGCAAAGCGAAAGTGCGGTTTTCAGTCATTGCACAGCTGAGCAATGATTTGCCTCTGATCTTCCGGTTTTAGATGCCCGAAACATTCGTTTGACATTCGCTTCGTCTTCACTTCTAGTCTGCGTAGTTTCGGTTTGCCGGGGAGGGTAACCGAGACAAAAGGCACACGGGAGGGGAATGTGGGCCAGGCACTTCACGACCTATTCGTGATCGGCGGCGGTATCAACGGCTGCGGGATCGCCCGGGATGCGGCTGGACGCGGCTATTCGGTGGCGCTGGCCGAGATGAACGACGTCGCCTCCGGCACGTCGTCGGGTGCCACCAAGCTGATCCATGGCGGTCTGCGCTATCTCGAACATTACGAATTCCGCCTGGTGCGTGAATCGCTAATGGAGCGCGAGGTGCTCTGGGCAATGGCCCCGCACATCATCTGGCCGATGCGCTTCGTGCTACCCTATCACAAGGGCGGCATCCGGCCTGCCTGGCTGATCCGTCTCGGGCTGTTCCTCTATGATCACCTCGGTGGCCGCAAGCTGCTGCCGCCGACGGCGACGCTCGACATGCGAACCGATCCGGCCGGCAAGCCGCTGAAGGCGCTGTTTACGAAAGCCTTCGAATATTCCGACGGCTGGGTCGACGACGCCCGCATGGTGGTGCTCAATGCCAGGGATGCCAGCGACCGCGGCGCGCTGATCATGCCGCGCACGAAAGTCGTCTCCGCACGGCGCGAGAATGGCCTCTGGACCATCGAGACGGTCGATACGCTGTCGGGACGCAGTTCAACGCATCAGGCCCGCATGCTGGTCAATGCCGCCGGTCCCTGGGTCGATCATGTGATCCGCGCCGCCTTCGGCGAGAACGAGGCACGCCATGTCCGCCTCGTCCAGGGCAGCCATATCATCGTCCGGAAGAAGTTCGAGGGGCCGAAGGCCTATTTCTTCCAGAACCCCGACAACCGCATCATCTTCGCCATTCCCTATGAGAGCGACTTCACGCTGATCGGCACCACCGACCGCGATTACACCGGCGACCCCAAGGATGTCAGAATCTCCGGCGAAGAGACCACCTATCTCTGCAACGCGGCCTCCGAGTATTTCAAGGAGCCGGTGAAGCCCGAGGATATCGTCTGGACCTATTCGGCGGTTCGCCCGCTGTTCGACGATGGCGCCTCGAAGGCGCAGGAGGCGACCCGCGATTACGTGCTGAAGCTCGAAGGCAAGGACGGGACCGAAGTCAACAACGCACCACTGCTGAACGTCTTCGGCGGCAAGCTCACCACCTACCGGCGTCTGTCGGAACATGCGCTGGATAAGATCGGCGAGGCGATCGGCGTCAAGGGCAGTCCGTGGACGGCCAAGAGCCATCTGCCGGGCGGGGATTTTCCGGTGCAGGGCTATGAGGCGGAGGTTGGCAAGCTGAAGGCTGCCTATCCGTTCCTAACGTCGGCCCATGCCCGCCGGCTGACGCGCCGCTATGGCACCAGGGCCAATGTGCTGCTCGGCAAGGCCGCGTCCACGGCCGATCTCGGCAGGCATTTCGGATCGGATCTCTATGAGGCCGAGGTGCGCTATCTCATGCAGAATGAATGGGCCTTCACCGCCGAGGATGTTCTCTGGCGGAGAACGAAGGCCGGATTGCACATGACGACGGAACAGATGCAGACACTGGAGGAGTACATCGCCGCCCTGCCCGCGCAAATGGCCGGATAGAGCGGCATGTGGTCCCCGTCTTGAGGAGGCACGGGAGCCGGAATGCTGGAACTGCGCAATGCCGCAAAGATGGTCGGCGGTGAGTATCACATTCACCCGACCAACCTGACTTTCGAACGGGGAACGCTGAACGTCCTGCTGGGGCCGACGCTGTCAGGCAAGACGTCGCTGATGCGCCTGATGGCCGGCCTCGACAAGCCGACCAGCGGCTCCGTCTATTTCGACGGCGCCGACGTCACCGGCATGCCGGTGCAGAAGCGCCAGGTGGCGATGGTCTACCAGCAGTTCATCAATTACCCGGCGCTCTCGGTCTATGAGAACATCGCCTCGCCGATGCGCATTGCAGGTCACGACGCCAAGACCATCGACGCCGAGGTGCGCAAGGCGGCCGAGCTGATGAAGCTGACGCCGTATCTCGATCGCACGCCGCTCAATCTCTCCGGTGGCCAGCAGCAGCGCACGGCCCTTGCCCGAGCCCTCGTCAAGAACGCCAGCCTGGTGCTGCTCGACGAGCCGCTCGCCAACCTGGACTACAAGCTGCGCGAAGAACTGCGCGAGGAACTGCCGCGCATCTTCGCCGCCTCGGGCGCGATCTTCGTCTATGCTACGACGGAGCCCTCGGAAGCGCTGCTTCTCGGCGGCAACACGGTTACCCTCAGCGAAGGCCGCGTCACTCAGTTCGGCAAGACGATCGAGGTCTATCGCCGCCCAGCCGATCTGATCACCGCCAAGACCTTCGCCGACCCGCCGCTGAACTTCATCGAGGTGACCAAGCGCGCAGCAAGCTTCCAGCATGCAAGCGGTGCGGAGATACCCGTGCCCCGGCATCTCGCCGGCATGGCGGATGGCGTCGTGACCATCGCCTTCCACCCTCACCATCTGGCGCTTTCGCAGCAGACCGGCGCCTCGCCGAAGCTTTCGGCACGCACGCTGATATCTGAGATCACCGGGTCGGAGAGCTTCGTCCATCTGGATTTCAACGGCGTGCGCTGGGTGATGCTGGCGCATGGCATTCACGACATCGACCCGGACACTGAGGTCGCTGTCTTCCTCGATACCCGCCATCTGATGGCCTTCGGGCCGGGTGGACGAGCGATCGCAACCGGCAACCACGCGGCTTAGGAGGCTCACATGGCACGCATCACGCTCGACCATATCCGCCACGCCTACGGGCCGGATCCGAAATCCGACAAGGATTACGCCCTGAAGGAAGTCGATCACGAATGGACCGATGGCGGCGCCTATGCGCTGCTTGGCCCTTCCGGCTGTGGAAAGACCACGCTTCTCAACATCATATCCGGGCTTCTTCAGCCATCGCATGGACGCATCCTGTTCGACGGCAAGGATGTCACCAACCTGTCGACGCAAGCGCGAAACATCGCCCAGGTATTCCAGTTCCCGGTCATCTACGACACGATGACCGTCTACGACAATCTGGCCTTCCCGCTACGCAACCGCGGCGTCGCCGAGCCCGAAGTCGACAGGCGCGTCCGCGAAATCCTCGAGATGATCGATCTCTCGGACTGGGCGAAGCGCAAGGCGCAGCGTCTGACCGCCGACCAGAAGCAGAAGATCTCGCTCGGCCGCGGCCTCGTTCGCAACGACGTCAACGCCATCCTGTTCGACGAACCGCTGACCGTCATCGATCCGCATATGAAATGGGTGCTGCGCTCGCAGCTGAAACGGCTGCACAAGCAGTTCGGCTTCACCATGGTCTATGTCACCCACGACCAGACCGAGGCGCTGACCTTCGCGGAAAAAGTCGTCGTCATGTATGAGGGCGAGATCGTCCAGATCGGCACGCCGGCCGAACTGTTCGAACGGCCGAGCCACACCTTTGTCGGCTATTTCATCGGCTCGCCGGGCATGAACGTCATGCCGGCCAAAGTTTCCGGAAACGCGGTCAGCGTCGGCGAACAGACCATCAATCTCGACTACGCGCCACGCACTGACGGGGCATCGAAGGTGGAGCTCGGCATCCGCCCCGAATTCGTCAGGCTCGGCCGCGAGGGCATGCCGGTCACGATCTCGAAGGTCGAGGATATCGGCCGTCAGAAGATCGTCCGCGCCCGCTTCGCCGGGCAGCCGCTGGCGATCGTCGTGCCCGAAGATGGGGAAATTCCGGAGGATGCCCGGGTCAATTTCGATCCCGCGGCCATCAGCATCTACGCCAATTCCTGGCGCGTCGGCAGGGAGGCCTGATCCATGGAAAAGACCTTGAACAACAAAGCCTGGTTTCTCGTCCTGCCGGTGCTGGTGCTCGTCGCCTTTTCGGCCGTCATCCCGCTGATGACCGTCGTCAACTATTCGGTTCAGGACACGTTCGGCAACAACGAGTTCTTCTGGGCCGGAACCGACTGGTTCGTGCAGACGCTGGAATCGGATCGGTTTTGGGCGGCGCTGCAGCGCAACCTCGCCTTCTCGCTGATCATTCTGGCGATCGAGATCCCGCTCGGCATCTTCATCGCGCTCAACATGCCGAAGAAGGGGCTCGGCGTCCCGGTCTGCCTGGTGCTGATGTCGCTACCGCTGCTCATTCCGTGGAACGTCGTCGGCACCATCTGGCAGGTCTTCGGCCGCGTCGATATCGGTCTGCTCGGCCATACGCTGGAGGCGATCGGGCTCGATTATAACTACGTCCGTGATCCCGCCGATGCCTGGATCACCGTTATCGTCATGGATGTCTGGCACTGGACGAGCCTCGTCGTGCTGCTCTGCTATGCCGGCCTCGTCTCGATCCCCGACGCCTATTATCAGGCGGCGAAGATCGACGGCGCCTCTCGCTGGTCCGTCTTCCGCTACATCCAGCTGCCGAAGATGAAGCGCGTGCTTCTGATCGCCGTGCTGCTGCGCTTCATGGACAGCTTCATGATCTACACCGAACCCTTTGTCGTGACAGGCGGCGGGCCTGGCAATTCGACGACGTTCCTGTCGATCGATCTTGTGAAGACGGCGGTCGGCCAGTTCGACCTCGGCCCGGCCGCGGCCATGTCGATCATCTACTTCCTGATCATCCTGCTGCTCTCGTGGATCTTCTACACCGTGATGACCAGCAGCGACGAAAACGCCTGAGAAAGGAGAGGACCATGGCTCAGACAATGAAATACAAGCCCGCCGGAAACTTCTCCTGGGTGGTTTCGACGCTCTATATCGTCTTCCTGCTCCTGCCGATCTACTGGCTGGTCAACATGAGCTTCAAGGAGAACTCGGAAATCACCGGGGCCTTCTCGCTCTGGCCGCAGAATCCGACGCTCGCCAACTACGCGGTGATTTTCACCGATCCGTCCTGGTATAACGGCTACATCAACTCGATCATCTATGTGGCCATGAATACGGTGATTTCGGTTCTGGCGGCCCTGCCTGCGGCCTATGCGTTTTCGCGCTACCGGTTCCTCGGCGACAAGCACCTGTTCTTCTGGCTCTTGACCAACCGCATGGCACCGCCCGCAGTTTTTGCCCTGCCCTTCTTCCAGCTCTATTCGGCCTTCGGGCTGATCGACACCCATATCGCCGTGGCGCTGGCGCATTGCCTGTTCAACGTGCCACTGGCGGTCTGGATCCTTGAAGGCTTCATGTCCGGCGTGCCGAAGGAAATCGACGAGACGGCCTATATCGACGGCTATTCCTTCCCCCGCTTCTTCGTGAAGATCTTCATGCCGCTGATCGCCAGCGGCGTCGGGGTCGCGGCCTTCTTCTGCTTCATGTTCTCGTGGGTGGAGCTGCTGCTCGCCCGCACGCTGACCACAACCGCGGCAAAGCCGATCTCGGCGATCATGACGCGAACGGTCTCGGCGGCCGGCATGGACTGGGGTGTGCTTGCGGCGGCCGGGGTGCTGACCATCGTGCCCGGCGCACTCGTCATCTATTTCGTTCGAAACTACATCGCAAAGGGCTTTGCCCTGGGCCGCGTCTGAGGAGGAGACGGAAATGAGCTTTTCCTGGATGGCCTGGACACTGCCGACGGCGCTGTTCTTCCTGACGATCCTCGTGCTGCTCGCAGGCATGAGCGTCTGGGAATATTTCGTGCCGGGGGGCTCTCCGCGCACCGGCCTGCTGCGCTTCGAGACCACGCGCGGCGACCGTCTCTTCATCTCGCTGCTGGGGGCAGCGTTCATTCATCTCGCATGGCTGGGCCTTGTCGGACCCGGCCTGTGGTGGGCTCTTGGCATCTCCGTGATCTACGCGATCGGCGTGTTCCGTTACGTGTGATGCCAAGTTTAGACAGATGGCCGGGGGTACTGGCCGCCTGAAACGTGAAGACTGCAATCGCTAACCCTGGGAGGATATTATGCGACGGCATCTACTTGCGACGACAGCAGGCATTTTGCTGGCAATGACAGGCTCTGCCTATGCCGGGATGGACGAGGCGAAAGCCTTTCTCGACAAGGAAATCGGCGATCTCTCGTCGCTTCCGCGCGCCGACCAAGAAAAGGAAATGCAGTGGTTCATCGATGCGGGCAAGCCTTTTGCCGGCATGGACATCAAGGTCGTTTCCGAAACGCTGACGACCCACGAATATGAATCGAAGGTCCTGGCGCCCGCCTTCACGGCAATCACCGGCATCAAGATCACCCACGACCTGATCGGCGAAGGCGACGTCGTCGAAAAGCTGCAGACGCAGATGCAGTCGGGCGAGAACATCTACGACGCCTACGTCAACGACTCGGACCTGATCGGCACCCATTGGCGCTACCAGCAGGCCCGTTCGCTCACCGACTGGATGGCCAACGAAGGCAAGGACGTTACCAATCCCGGCCTCGACATCGACGACTTTATCGGCACCAAGTTCACGACTGCGCCCGACAAGAAGCTCTATCAGCTTCCCGACCAGCAGTTCGCGAACCTCTACTGGTTCCGCTACGACTGGTTCAACGACGAGAAGAACAAGGCCGACTTCAAGGCGAAGTACGGCTACGATCTCGGCGTTCCGGTCAACTGGTCAGCCTATGAGGACATCGCCGAATTCTTCACCGGCCGCGACATCGGCGGCAAGAAGGTCTTCGGCCATATGGACTACGGCAAGAAGGACCCGTCGCTCGGATGGCGCTTCACCGATGCCTGGCTGTCGATGGCCGGCAATGGTGACAAGGGCCTGCCGAACGGTCTTCCTGTCGACGAATGGGGCATCAAGGTCGACGAGAATTCACGTCCTGTCGGTTCGTGCGTTGCCCGTGGCGGCGACACGAACGGCCCGGCTGCCGTCTATTCGATCCAGAAATATCTGGATTGGCTGAAGGCCTATGCACCGCCGGCAGCACAGGGCATGAACTTCTCCGAATCCGGCCCCGTGCCGGCGCAGGGCGAAGTAGCTCAGCAGATCTTCTGGTATACGGCTTTCACGGCTGACGCCGTCAAGCCAGGCCTGCCTGTCGTCAACGAGGACGGCACGCCGAAATGGCGCATGGCGCCTTCACCGCATGGCGTCTACTGGAAGGACGGCATGAAGCTCGGCTATCAGGATGTCGGTTCCTGGACGCTGATGAAATCGACCCCCGATGACCGCGCCAAGGCCGCATGGCTCTACGCGCAGTTCGTGACGTCGAAGACCGTGGACGTGAAGAAGAGCCATGTCGGCCTCACCTTCATCCGCGAGTCGACCATTCGCGACAAGAGCTTCACGGAGCGCGCTCCGAAGCTCGGCGGCCTGATCGAGTTCTACCGCTCGCCGGCCCGCGTTCAGTGGTCTCCGACCGGCACCAACGTTCCCGATTATCCGAAGCTGGCACAGCTTTGGTGGCAGGCCGTGGGTGACGCTTCTTCCGGCGCCAAGACCGCGCAGGAAGCCATGGACTCGCTTTGCTCCGAGCAGGAAAAGGTGCTCCAACGCCTCGAACGCGCCAAGGTGCAGGGTGATATCGGTCCGAAGCTCGCCGAAGAGCATGATCTTGAGTATTGGAACAAGGATGCCGTCGCCAAGGGCAACCTCGCTCCGCAGTTGAAGATCGAGAACGAGAAGGAAAAGCCGGTGACGGTCAATTACGACGAGCTGGTCAAGAGCTGGCAGTCCAACTGATCATGACCAAAGGCAGGCCGGGAGATACGAGTATCCCGGCCTGTTTGATTCAGCGCTGCAGGATATGCTGGCGGACCAGCGCCTTCAGGCTTTCGACATCCCCGGCCGCAATCGCATCGATCATCTGATGATGCTCGCGGCCGGATTGTTCGACACGGGCGCGGGTGCGCCATTGCGAGACCGGCGCCGAGGAGGTCCTCTGGCGGATTTCGGTAATGAGGTCGACAAGTTCGAGATTGCCGCCGAGCGTCAGCAGCTGGCGATGGAAGGCCAGATTGGCTTCGTAGAGCTCCAGCATCGTTCCATTCAGCACCATCAGGTCGAAATGATCGGCAAGCTTCCGAAGCTTGGCGATCTCGTCTGCCGCAGCATTTGAAACGATCGTTGCCGCGATCGCGGTTTCGAGAATGATGCGGATTTCGCTGACTTCCTGGGCGCGGCGGCCATCCGGCTCATAAACGTGGTAGCCGCGGTTCGGAACGTGCTCGACAAGGCGCTTCTGTGCCAGGCGGTCCAGCGCACGGCGCACTTCGGGGCGCGTGCATTTGTAGCGGCGCTCGAGATCGATCTGCTTCAGCCACGTCCCGGGCAAAAGCACGCCGGCGAGAATGTCCTGCAGGATGAAGTCCGTGACGTCGCGTGCTTCTGCCGCTTCCGGCCCCTCTTCCATCACGACGTCTGCCATTCGCAATCCCCTGTTTTGCATCATCGATAGCACGCCTGTTCCAAATTCTGTAGGCGTGGCAACCGCTTGAGTTTGTCCAAAATTTATTCATGCACATGGATTGCGCAAAGAATTTTTGTAACCTAAATTGGCGCCAATTTTGGATACTATGCGAAACGAAGCCGTTTTGAAAGTCATGAAAAACATCGAAGCCGTTTGGGATATCGTCGAAGCCAAGAGCGCATCCTTCGCTGCGCTCAGTGACCGCATCTGGGATATGCCGGAGACGAATTACGAGGAATACCGCTCGGCCGACGAGCATGCGCGCCAGCTGGAAGCCGAGGGCTTCCGCGTCGAGCGCGGCATTGCCGGGTTGCCGACCGCCGTCATGGGCGAGGCTGGCGAGGGCGGACCCGTGATCGCCATTCTCGGTGAGTTCGATGCACTTCCAGGCCTCAGCCAGGTGGCCGGGCTTGCCGAAAAGCGCGAGGCCGAAGTGAACGGTCACGGCCATGGCTGCGGCCACAACATGCTGGGTGCCGGCTCCATGCTGGCAGCCTCCGCCGTCAAGGATTTCCTTGCTGCGAATGGTCTCAAGGGACGCATCCGCTATTACGGTTGCCCGGCTGAAGAGGGCGGCTCCTCCAAGGGTTTCATGGTTCGCGCCGGCGTCTTCGATGACGTCGATATCGCCATCTGCTGGCATCCGGCAGCCTTTGCCGGCGTCAACAATCCGCTGTCGCTTGCCTGCAACGAGCTAAACTTCCATTTCTCCGGCCGCGCCTCGCACGCTTCGGCCACCCCGCATCTCGGCCGCAGCGCGCTTGACGCCGTCGAGCTGATGAATGTCGGCGTCAACTACATGCGCGAGCATATGCCGTCGAGCGCCCGCATCCATTACGCCGTCACCGATACCGGTGGCTCGGCGCCGAACGTGGTTCAGGCCAAGGCGACCGTCCGTTATCTGGTCCGCGCCCGCAACCTGCCGGAACTTCTATCACTCGTTGCCCGCGTCAAGAAGGTTGCCGAGGGTGCCGCGCTGATGACGGAAACATCGGTGCGCAGCGAAGTGATCAGCGGCGACGCCAATCTGGTTGGCAACGTGCCGCTCGAAGATCTTATGTTTGCCAATCTCCAGCGCCTCGGCCCGCCTGTCTTCGACGATGCCGACCGCGAGACCGCCCGCAAGTTCCAGGCGACGATGAGCCCTGAGGATATCGCCTCGTCCTACGCCCGTTTCGGTCTGAAGCCAAAGAAGGATCAGCCGCTCTGCGAAGAGATCTTCCCGCTCTATGCCGGCGACAGCTCGATCGTCGGTTCCACCGATGTCGGCAGCGTGAGCTGGGTAGTACCAACAGTGCAGATGCGCGGCGCCACCTATGCGATCGGTACGCCCGGTCATTCCTGGCAACTTGTTGCCCAGGGCAAACTTCCGGCTGCCCACAAGGGCACGGAACACGCGGCGAAGGTCATGGCGAGCACCGCCATCGATCTGATCCGCAACCCTGATCTCATCGAGGCGGCCAAGGCGGACCTTAAGGCCCGCCTCGATGGGACGCCGTTCGTCAATCCGATCCCCGACGACGTGCAGCCGCCGCTTCCCGAAAGGTCGGCATGATGAATCAGCCGGGCATCCTAGAGCTCATCAGCTTCGGCCCCGATGGATGGGGCAAGGCGCTGCTTGCAGGCGCGTGGATGACCGTTCTCGTCGCGCTCGCCGGCTATTCGACCGGCGCCGTCATCGGTTCCTTCGGCGCTTGGGCGAAGATATCAGGCGGACGCGGCCTCAGGATCGCTGCCGACACCTACACCACGGTGTTGCGCGGCATTCCCGATCTGCTCGTCATCTACCTCTTCTATTTCGGCGGCAGTGCCGCCGTGACGGCGATCGGCCAGCTCTTCGGGGCCGAAGGCTTTCTCGGGTTTCCGGGCTTCCTCGCCGGCTCGCTCGCCGTTGGCATCACCTCTGGCGCCCAATTCACCGAAGTCTTCCGCGGCGCCTTCAAGGCGGTACATCCCGGTGAGATCGAGGCGGCGATCGCCTGCGGCATGGGCCGCTGGCTGCGTTTCCGCCGCATCATCGCGCCGCTGACCTTGCGCCACGCCCTTCCCGGTCTCGGCAATGTCTGGCAGGTGGTGCTGAAAGAATCCGCCCTCGTCTCGATCACCGGCGTCGCCGAACTCTTGCGCCAGACGCAGATCGCCGCCGGTTCGACCGGCCTGCCCTTCGACTTCTACGTCATTGCCGGTGCAATCTACCTCGTCATTTCCACCGGCTCTGGCCTGTTCCTGAGACGTGCCGAAAAGCACTTCTCGCGCGGCGTGAGGAGAGGCTGATGGACTGGCAATTTCTTTCCGAGACCTTCGTCAACCTGATTTCAGCCATCCCGCTGACGCTCGAACTTGCAGCCACCTCGATCGCACTTGGCGCCGTTCTGGCACTGGCGATCGCGCTCTGCCGCCTGTCCGGCAACAAGGGGCTTGAGTGGTTTGCCCGCGCCTACGTCTTCGTCTTTCGCGGCACGCCGCTGCTCGTCCAGATTTTCCTGCTCTATTACGGTCTCAGCCAGTTTCCAGCCGTCCGCCACAGCATATTCTGGCCGTTCCTGCGCGACCCCTACTGGTGCGCGGTGCTGGCACTGACGATGAATACCGCGGCCTACGCCAGCGAAATCATCCGCGGCGGTCTGCTTTCGGTTCCCTTCGGCCAGATCGAGGCGGCACGCGCCTGCGGGATGCCGCGGCTAATGCAGTTCCGACGCATCGTGCTGCCGCTGGCGATCCGCCAGGCTCTGCCCGGCTACAGCAACGAGATGATCTCGATGGTCAAGGCGACCTCGCTGGCATCGATCATCACGCTGATGGAAGTCACCGGCGTTGCCGCGCGCATCATCTCCGAGAGCTACCGGGCGATCGAGGTCTTCATCGTCGCCGGTGCGATCTATCTGGCGATCAACTTCCTGCTGACGCGCCTCGTCCATCTCGTCGAATACTGGTTGAGCCCGCATCTGCGCCAGCCCGTGCCCTATCATCCGGCAGACGTGTCTGCTCCCGCACTTGAAGGAGAGGCCCGATGACCCCCACCCCTTCCCCGATCGCGCTCAGCGTCAAAAAACTGCACAAGAGCTTCGGCAATGTCGAAGTGCTCAAAGGCATCTCGCTCGACGCGCATGAAGGCGACGTCGTGTCGATCCTCGGCTCGTCAGGCTCTGGAAAATCGACATTCCTGCGCTGCATCAACCTGCTGGAAACGCCGAATTCCGGCGAAGTGACCGTTGCCGGCGAAACAATCCGGATGGTCCCTGACGCCAAGGGCGCAAGCCGCCCGGCCGATCGCAAACAGGTCGATCGCATTCGCTCGCAGCTCGGCATGGTGTTTCAGAGCTTCAATCTCTGGTCCCACAAGACCGTGCTGGAGAATGTCATCGAGGCGCCGGTTCACGTGCAGAGGCGCAATCGCGCCGAATGCATCGAGGAGGCCGAGGCACTGCTTGCCAAGGTCGGCATTGCCGAGAAGCGCAATTTCTATCCGGCCCACCTTTCGGGTGGTCAGCAGCAGCGTGCGGCGATCGCCCGGGCGCTGGCGATGCGTCCGAAAGTGATGTTGTTCGATGAGCCGACATCGGCGCTCGATCCTGAACTGGTCGGCGAAGTTCTCCGCGTCATGCGCGCGCTCGCCGAAGAAGGCCGCACCATGCTGGTCGTAACCCACGAGATGAGCTTCGCCCGCGACGTCTCAAGCCGCGTCGTCTTCCTGCATCAGGGACTCGTCGAAGAAGACGGCAAGCCGCAGGACGTTTTTGCCAATTCACGCTCGGAACGCTTCAAGCAGTTCATCAGCAAGTAATTTCTCAGCCCAAACCAAGAAAAGGGGAGCTACAATGACAATTCTTTCGCGGGTTTTGACTGCGGCCGCCGCGACGGCCGTTCTCGCCACGGCAGGCATCGCCCATGCCGACGACAAGAAGTGGACGACGGTGACGATCGCCACCGAAGGTTCGTTCAAGCCTTACAATTTCACCAAGCCTGATGGCACGCTCGACGGCTACGAGATCGAGCTCACCAAGTATCTTTGCGCCCACATGAAGGTCGAGTGCAAGGTCGTCGTCCAGAACTTCGACGGCATGATCCCGGCACTCAACGCCGGCAAGTTCGACGCCATCATCTCCGGCATGTCGGCGACCGCCAAGCGCGAGGAAGTGATCGCTTTCAGCGATTCCTACGGCTCGACCGGTCAGGCCTTTGCCACCTCGAAGCAGAGCGATCTGGCAAACCTGCCGGAAAAGGGCCAGGTCTTCTCGCTCGCCAGCGATGAGTCCGGCGCCGCCGCCGAAATCGACAAGATCAAGCCTGCGCTGCAGGGCAAGACGATCGGCGTCCAGACAGCCTCCACCGCTGCCGCCTTCGTCGACAAGTACCTCAAGGGCGTCGTCGAAGTCCGCGAATACAAGACCACCGAAGAGCACGATCTCGACCTCAAGGCCGGTCGCGTCGATCTGGTCATGGCTTCGATGGCCTACCTGACGACCGCTTCGCAGAAGCCGGGCAACGAAGACATGACGACGACGGGTCCGCGCTTCCAGGGCGGCTTCCTCGGCCGTGGCAGCTCGGTTGGCCTGCGCAAGGACGACGCCGCACTGAAGGCGATGTTCAACGACGCGATCGCCGCCGCCAAGGCTGACGGCACCATCAAGACGCTGTCGGAAAAGTGGTTCGGCTTCGACGTCACACCGAAGTGAGCCTCTGATCACGGTCATTCTTGAAGCCCGGCGGACAATAGCTCGCCGGGCTTTTCGTTTTCCACCCACAAGCTGTAGTGACTTATACAGCAGCTCATACTATAAGGCTTCAGCGACTCATGAAGGAGGATCGTCCGATGAGAAATTTCGGCACATTTCAACGCTGAGCAGCGGTGCCGATCTGGCGCGTCTGCTTGACCCGCTTCCCATCCAACGATCCTGACAAATATTGCCCCGGAGGGCATTCATGTTTCGTCGCTTCTTTTCCTATTATGGCCGCTACAAGCGGTTGTTCTTCCTCGACTTCGGCTGCGCCGTTCTGGCAGGCCTGCTGGAGCTCGGCTTTCCGCTGGCCGTCAAGCTCTTCGTCGACGAGCTGCTGCCCGGCCGCGACTGGGGACTGATTGCTGCCGTCGCCGCGGCACTGCTCGCCATCTACGCGATCAACACGGCTCTATCGGCCGTGGTCAACTATTGGGGCCATGCGCTCGGCATCTCGATCGAGTCGGATATGCGCCGCCAGGCTTTCGATCACATCCAGAAGCTGTCGTTCCGCTATTTCGACAACAACAAGACCGGCCACCTGATCACCCACGTCACCAAGGACCTCGAAGAGGTCGGCGAGGTCGCGCATCACGGCCCCGAGGACGTGTTCATCGCCATCATGACCTTCATCGGCGCCTTCCTGCTGATGTTCTCGGTCCACTGGAAGCTGGCGCTGATCACCACCGCGATCGTGCCGTTCATGACCTGGCTCGTCAGCCGTTACGGCGCCAAGATGACGGTGACCTGGCGCAATCTGTTCCGCAAGGTCGGTGACTTCAACACCCGCGTCCAGGAAAGCGTCGGCGGTATCCGCGTCGTCAAGGCGTTCGGCAATGAAGGCTACGAAAGCGAGCTCTTTGCCCGCAACAACGAAGGCTACAAGGAAACCAAGCTCAACGCCTATGCCTACATGACCGCAAGCATCGCGCTCAGCTATTTCAGCACGCGCCTGGTGCAGCTGATCATCATGGTGGCCGGCACCTGGTATGTCGTGTCAGGCGAGCTGACCTATGGCGGCTTCGTCGGCTTCCTGCTGTTGGTCAATGTCTTCTTCCACCCGATCGACAAGATCACCTCGGTGCTGGAGATGTATCCGAAGGGCATTGCCGGCTTTAAGCGCTTCATTTCGCTGATCGACACCGAGCCGGATCTCGCCGACCGGCCGAATGCAATGACGGTCAACTCGTTGCGGGGCGACATCGTCTATAACGACGTCTCCTTCGGCTATTCGGACGACGGCAAGGTCTTCGAGCATCTGAACCTGAAGATATCGGCAGGCGAGACCGTCGCTTTTGTCGGCCCCTCGGGTGCGGGAAAGACCACCATCTGCTCGCTGTTGCCGCGCTTCTACGATGTCACGTCGGGCGCCATCACCATCGATGGCATTGATATCCGCGACATGACGCAGGCGTCGCTGCGCAGCCAGATCGGCATCGTCCAGCAGGATGTGTTCCTGTTCGGCTCGACCATCCGCGAGAATATCGCTTACGGCCGTCTTGGCGCGTCCGATGCCGAGATCATGGAGGCCTTGCGCCGCTCGTCGCTGGATGAATTCGTACGCTCCCTACCGTCAGGGCTGGACACGCCGACCGGCGAGCGGGGTGTGAAGCTCTCGGGTGGCCAGAAGCAGCGTTTGGCGATCGCCCGCATCTTCCTGAAGAACCCGCCGATCCTGATCCTTGACGAGGCCACGTCGGCGCTCGACACGGCGACCGAGTATCAGATCCAGCAGGCGCTTTCGGAACTTTCGGAGGGACGCACGACGCTCGTCGTCGCCCACCGTCTGGCCACGATCCGCAATGCCGACCGCATCGTGGTGATGGGGCGCGATGGCATCGACGAGGAAGGCACCCACAAGGAGCTTCTCTCCCGCAACGGTGCCTATGCCCGCCTGCACGACGCCCAGTTCGGCGCCGTCGCCTGAGAAAATGCCCGGCGCGCTTCAGGCCATCTGCTGCCTGAAGCGCGCCGGTGGCACTCCACGCCTTGCCTTGAATGCCTTGCCGAAGGCCGCCTCGGAGTCATAGCCGACCTCCACTGCGATATCGGCGACCGTCCGGCGCGTGCGGATCAAGAGGTCGCTGGCAAGCGTCATACGGAGGTCGGTCAGAAAGCCCGCCACGGTCATTCCCGACGTTTCCTTGAACTGTCTGGCATAAGTGGCGCGTGACATGGCGCTGAGCGACGCCAGCCGCTCGATCGTCCAATCTTCCGCCGGGTTCGCGATCACAGCCTTCAGCGCGCGCGAGAAGCGCGGATTGGCAATCAGCGCCACGAGACCGGCGGTGCCGAGCGCTGCATTGTTTAGCGCCCGCAGCGCCATCGCCAGCAGTGCGAGGCAGATTGCCGTGGCAACCGTCAACGCACCGGCTTCCTGATGCATCGCCTCGTCACGCAGGATTCCGACCAGCAGCTTCAGGGTCTCCTGCGACTGCGCTCCGGCCAGCGAAGCATGAAAGACATCAGGCAGGGTGTCGAGCAGCAGCGATGACAAACCCGCTGCCGCATCGAAATGCCCGCAGAGCAGATCGACATCGGGCGGTCCATCGCCATTCGCCCGCACCGGAAGCATACCGTCATGTGAGACCCTGACGGGCGATGGCCGGGCACCGGTGTCGCGGCCGACAATCAGATGCGCCTCGCCGCGCGGTAGCAGGAGGAAATCTCCTGCCACCATTTCGAAGGTTCGCCGATCAGGTAGCCGCAGACGGCAGCTACCGGAAAGGACGACATGAAACGGGATCACGCCGCGACCGGCCGGTTCGTGGTCGATCGCGAAAGAGCCCTCAAGACGGCAGCGAATGTCCAGGCTGGTGCGCAGCCCGGCAAGGTCGATAAGGCGGCTGAGGATATCCATGAGACGATCACGCTAGAATTTGACTTTCTCAAACATTCATCGGATCGCCTGAAAAGTCCATATTCCATCCCAACAGACAGCGACGGCGCTGCTGAAGATGATGGAAAGGCAAGACCATGTTGAACTGGAAAGAATACCGCAGCCAGCTGATCGCCCGGATCGGCGAATTCGGCAAGACCGTGCCTGAGACGGTGAAGGGTTACCAGACCCTCTCGACGGCCGGGCAGAAGACCAATTATCTTGACGCCAAGCAGCGCGAACTGATCGCGCTCGCCGTTGCGGTGACGGTGCGTTGTGACGGCTGTATTGCCGTCCACACGACGGAAGCCCTGAAGCAGGGTGCGACCAAGGAGGAAATCTCCGAGGCGCTCGGTGTTGCGGTGGCTATCAATGCCGGCGCCGCCATGGTCTATTCGGCCCGCGTCCTCGACGCCGCCGAGGCGATCGCCGGTTAAGTACATTCTGCGACGCGGAAGGCGCGCGCCTTCCGCTCCCCTGTTGAAGCGAGGTCATGGCAATGCAAGCTGCAGACATGCCGGCAAGGGCCGGTTTCCAGATGCCGCGTGTCCCGGCATCCTTCTTCGGCATGGTTCTCGGCATTGCCGGGCTCGGCAACAGTTGGCGGGCGGCGGCCTCGGTCTGGGGCTTGCCCGCCGCGCCGGGCGAGATCCTCAGCCTGCTGGCAGTGGCCGTCTGGCTCGTCGTCAGCGTCCTCTACGGCCTGAAATGGCTGAATGCCCGGAGCGAGGCACTGGCCGAGCTGGAGCATGCCGTTCAATGCTGCTTCGTCGGCCTCGCCGGTGTCGCCACCATGCTGGCTGGCCTCGCTCTCTTGCCCTATTCGCGGGCAGCGACCGAACTCCTCTTCGGTGTCGGCGTCGTCTTCACCTTCGCCTTCGCCCTGTGGCGGACCGGAGGATTGTGGCAGGGCGGCCGTGATGTGACCGCCACGACACCCGTCCTTTATCTGCCGACGGTCGCCGGCTCCTTCGTCTCCGCCATCGTTCTCGGTGCACTCGGACACCATGAGCTCGGCCAGCTTGCCTTCGGCGCCGGCTTCTTCGCCTGGCTGGCGATCGACTCGGTGTTGCTGCATCGCCTGCTGACGGCGCCGGAACTCGCCGTGCAACTGCGCCCGACACTGGGTATCCAGCTCGCCCCTCCGGCGGTCGGCAGTGTCGCCTATCTCAGTGTCAACGGCGGGACGCCCGACATGCTGGTTCATGCGATGCTCGGCTACGCCATCCTGGAGGCGGCTATCCTGCTGCGTCTCCTGCCCTGGATCATGGAGCAGCCCTTCGCTGGTTCCTACTGGGCCTTCACCTTCGGTGCGACCGCCCTTGCCACCGCCACGATCCGCGTTGCCAGCCATAGCGACGACGCGGCGCTCCAAGGTCTGGCCGTGGTAATCTTCATCGCTGTCAATGCCGTGGTCGGCCTGATCGCGATCGGCACGCTCTGGCTGATTGCCCGCGGCAAGCTTCTGCCCGCCACACAGCCAAAGACCAGCTGAAACAGCGAACTGTCGCAGATCTGCGACAGTTCCCCTGAGACATGGAACAGGCTGCTTCCTTAAGCAGAATTGCAATGAGACGGCATTTGCCCCAGACTGCTGTCTACGTTCCGTGGGAGGAGCAGATGCACGAAACCACAGCGCATGCCGACCATGTCTACACGTGGGCGCAGCAGAACTCTGCTGCAGCCAGCTCCCCGATCGTTGCCTCCTGGCGCCGCTGCATGGACAAGCATCAGCTGACTCCGGAAGAGAAGCGCACCCCCTTGCGCTTGACCGAGCAGGAATTCCGGCTTGCCCGCGAACAATCCGAACAACTGATCCGCGACGCGAGCGATGAGCTCGACCGGCTGTTCCTGACGGTCGGCAAGGCAGGCTGCTGCCTGCTTCTGACCTGCCGCGAAGGGGTGGCACTGGAGCGCCGCGGCGCCAGTGCCGACGACAAGGAGTTCAACGACCTCGGCCTCTGGACCGGCTCGGTCTGGACAGAAGCGAGCGTCGGTACGAACGGCATCGGCACGGCGCTGGCCGACGAGCGCTCCGTCTCGATCTTTCGCGACCAGCACTTCCTCTCTTCGAACATCAAGCTCAGCTGCACGACCGCGCCGATCCGCGACCATCGCGGCCAGCTGGCCGCCGCTCTCGACATCTCCACCTGCCGCGACGACGTCAACGAGATGACCCTGTCGATCCTGGCGCAGGCGGTGCGTGACGCGGCGATGCGTATCGAGCTCAATATCTTCCGCAGCGCCTTTGCAGGCTCCCGTTTCCTGATGGTGCCTTCAGGCTCCAATTCCGCTGCCGCCCTGCTTGCCGTCGACCGTCACGATCTGGTGCTTGGCGCCACGCGTGCCGCCCGGCTGGCGCTGAAACTCGACGACCGCCGGATCGCCGCCGGCATCCCCGCGGCCGATGCCCTGCAGGAAAGCCGCCCGGCCGACGGCGAGGAGGCGCTGATGGACGCGGAGCGCGCTGCGCTGATGCGGGCGCTGACACGCACCAACGGCAATGTCTCGCAGGCCGCTGCCAATCTTGGCATGAGCCGCGCCACGCTTCACCGCAAGATGAAGCGGCTCAACCTGCACTGAGCTCTCAAGCCTGTCGCAGCGCTGCGACAGTGTGCAGTGCGGCATTGCCCCGGGCGGGTATTTCGAAAGCCAAAAGACGCGCAGATTTCCTCCACTGGTTCGTTCCCGAACCTGGCATCATCAAGGGAGGATGACATGCTGCATCAGAAGATCGTCGAATCTCCGTTCAAGCTGAAATACGGCAACTATATCGGTGGCGAGTGGCGCGAACCGATCGGCGGGAAATATTTCGACAACATCACGCCCGTCACCGGCGGCAAGCTCTGCGAAATCCCCCGCTCCGACGAAAAGGACATCAACGCGGCGATCGACGCGGCCCATGCCGCCAAGGACAAGTGGGGCAGAACGGCGCCTGCCGAGCGCTCCAATATCCTGATGAAGATCGCCCAGCGCATGGAAGACAAGCTGGAGCTTCTGGCACAGGCCGAAACCTGGGACAACGGCAAGCCGATCCGCGAAACCATGGCCGCCGATATTCCGCTGGCAATCGACCACTTCCGCTATTTCGCATCCTGCATTCGCGCCCAGGAAGGCTCGATCGGCGAGATCGACAACGACACCGTCGCCTATCATTTCCATGAACCGCTCGGCGTCGTTGGCCAGATCATTCCCTGGAACTTCCCGATCCTGATGGCCGCATGGAAGCTTGCTCCGGCGCTCGCCGCCGGCAACTGCGTCGTCATCAAGCCGGCCGAACAGACGCCCGCATCGCTGCTCGTCTGGGCGGAAATCATCGGCGATCTTCTGCCCCCCGGCGTCCTCAACATCGTCAACGGTTTCGGTCTCGAAGCCGGCAAGCCGCTCGCCACCAGCCCGCGCATTGCCAAGATCGCCTTTACCGGCGAAACCTCTACGGGCAGGCTGATCATGCAATATGCCAGCCAGAACCTCATTCCGGTGACGCTTGAGCTCGGCGGCAAGTCGCCCAACATCTTCTTCGCCGATGTGATGGCCGAGGATGACGACTTCCTCGACAAGGCGCTCGAAGGCTTTGCAATGTTTGCGCTGAACCAGGGCGAGGTCTGCACCTGCCCGAGCCGCGCGCTCATCCAGGAATCCGTCTATGACCGTTTCATGGAAAAGGCCGTCAAGCGCGTCGAAGCGATCAAGCAGGGCAACCCGTTGGACAGCGCGACGATGATCGGCGCTCAGGCATCGAGCGAGCAGCTGGAAAAGATCCTCGCCTACCTCGATATCGGCCGCCAGGAAGGCGCCGAGGTTCTGACCGGCGGCGCCCGCAACGATCTCGGTGGCGAGCTTGCGAGCGGCTACTACGTCAAGCCGACGATCTTCAAGGGCCACAACAAGATGCGCATCTTCCAGGAGGAAATCTTCGGGCCGGTGGTCTCGGTGACGACCTTCAAGGATGAGAAGGAAGCGCTGGAGATCGCCAACGACACGCTCTATGGCCTCGGCGCCGGCGTCTGGACCCGCGACGGCAACCGCGCCTACCGCTTCGGCCGTGAAATCCAGGCCGGCCGCGTCTGGACGAATTGCTACCACGCCTACCCGGCGCATGCGGCCTTCGGCGGCTACAAGCAATCCGGTATCGGCCGCGAGACCCACAAGATGATGCTCGATCACTATCAGCAGACCAAGAACATGCTGGTGAGCTACAGCCCGAAGTCGCTTGGGTTCTTCTGAGAGTAGCGTTTGGAGGGAGAGTCCCCTCCCCAACCCCTCCCCACAAGGGGGAGGGGCTTACCTTGAGGCACCCGCTCGTTCTTCGGCAACATCAATGCGGATGAGACGGTGTTGCGGACAGGAAGGGCGCAACAGACTAGCCCCTCCCCCTTGTGGGGAGGGGTTGGGGAGGGGTTTCCTCTCCTCAACCACGGGAGGAACCAAATGGAAGAAACAATCGAAGGCGAGCCTCGCGTGCTGGCCACAGACGCAGCTCTCGAACTGATCGGTGAAATCCGTGCCGATCATCCGAATATCCTGTTCCACCAATCCGGCGGCTGTTGCGACGGCTCGTCGCCGATGTGCTACCCCGCAAGCGAATTCATGATCGGCGACAACGACGTCAAGCTCGGCGAGATCGGCGGCGTGCCGGTCTATATCAGCGCCAGCCAGTTCGAAGCGTGGAAACACACGCAACTGATCATCGACGTTGTACCCGGACGCGGGGGCATGTTCTCGCTGGACAATGGACGCGAGAAACGCTTCCTCACCCGCTCGCGCATTTTCGGCGGCGGCGAGGCTTGCGCTATCGCCGATATCGGCAAACGCGCTATTTGAACGACAGATCGAGCGCCCTGCCCTCGAACAAGCGGTCACGCGACCCTTCGAGGTGGGTCTGCATCAGGTTCCGCGCATCGTCGGCGCGCCCCTCGGCGACAGCCCTGTAGATTTCGTTGTGCTCTTCGTAGACCTGCTCGAGACCCTGGCGCGGGCCGAGCAGCGACAGGCCGTGCAGATGCATGCCGACCGCGATATGCGGCTTCAGCGCATCGAGCGAGGCAGTGTAATAGTGATTGTTTGCCGCCTCGGCGACGCAGCGGTGGAAGACGAAATCCGCATCGCTGCGATGCAGCTGGTGGCTCGTCGCTTCGCGCAGATCCGACAGCGCCGAGGCGATCTTCTGGATCGCCGGCTCATCGCGCCGCTTGGCCGCGAAATAGGCCGCCGCAGGCTCGATCGTCAGGCGGAATTCATAGCAGCGCTGGATATCGGCGATCGTCTTGACCGGCGAGTAGGCAAGCTGCGTCGTCGGCGAGCCGTGGGCGCTGACAAAGGTGCCGGCGCCTTGGCGCGCATAAACGGTGCCCTGCTCGCGCAGCTTCGCCAGCGCATCGCGAACGATCGGGCGCGAGACGCCGAGCATCGAGGCGAGTTCATGTTCGCCAGGCAGGCGCGAATCCGGCGGATAGTTGCCGGCGCGGATGCGCTCGAGGATCTGGTCGAAGACGCGATCGACGAGCTTCACGGCCTTGCCGCGTTCCGGCTTTGCTGCCGGACCGTTCCCCGCATTCAGCGATGCGCCATTTGCTTCATCCACGCCCATTCTCCCCGTCGGTCTCATGCTCAAGCCGCCTGATTCCGTGGAACCAGTCTTAGCAGACTCTCGGAATTGCCGAAGCCCCCGGATTTCACCGCACACCGGAAATGCCGTCCATCAGCAGCCGCAACGTCGAACCACGGCACGCCAGCCTCGATCTCGCCCTTCGGCATCAATGTGCGGATGCCGAGTTCGCGAAAGACCGCAAGCGCCGTGTCGCCGCCGCCGACCATCAGCATGTCGGGCTTGGTGTCGTCGATGACGGCCTTGACGCCGCCGGCGAAACGCCGGGCGACGGCAGCGCCGTCTCCCGAGATTTCGCCACTGCAGCGGAGCAGCACGGGAAGGGCAAGGCCCTCGCCGCATTCGACGGTGCCCATCGGCGCATCGATTGCGGCGCGCAGCGTGCCGGAGGCTTCCAGCCGGTTCATCTGTGCCGAGGTGATCGGGTCACGCGAACCAAAGGCAAAGAGCGTGCGGCGCGATGCCTCGAACGGCAGTGGCTGGCCACCGCTCCGGCCAAGCTTTCGGGCAAGCGCCGAGCCGAGGCCGCGTGCACCGACCCCCAGGACCAAAGCCCAATCGTTGGCGAGAACGATATCGTCGAGATCATAATCGCTTTCGGCGTCGGCAACCGAGACGTCCAGTTCGCGTCCGGCGAAGAGATCGGCAACCGGGATCGGCTTTTCGACGCCGCGGCCGACGACAAAGCCGCGATAGGTGGTCCGGTCCTGATCGGGAATGGCAGGAGCGACAACGATCCTGGCAAGGCCGAGCGCGTCCGCAAGAGCTGCGGACTCCGCAGCGACATTGCCCTTCAGCCGAGAGTCGATCTTTTTCATCACGATACCGGGTTGCCTGGCGCTCAGCGCCTTGGCAGCTAGCCGGACACGTCCGGCCGCCTCGTCCGCGGACAAAGCCCGCGACGCCGTGTTGATGACCACAACATCCGTTCCGGCGGCAAGCGCCTCATCGGCGGTCTCGACATCGATTGCCACCGCCACCGAAAGCCCGGCGTCCACGAAGGGCGTGCCGGTATCCAGCGCGCCCGTCAGGTCGTCGGCAATGATGGCAGCTTTCAACGTCATGCAGTCTGTCCCGTGTTGACGGCGTGGCAGGCGACCAGATGGCCTGGTTTGGCTTCCTTCCATTCCGGAATGACTTTCGAACAGACGTCCATCGCCACTGGGCAGCGCGTGTGGAAACGGCAGCCAGACGGCGGGTTGAGCGGGCTCGGAACATCACCCTGCAGGATCTGCCGCTGACGGGTGCGTTCATGCTCCGGATCGGTTTCCGGAACCGCGGAAAGCAGCGCCTTGGTATAGGGATGGAGCGGGTTGTCGAACAGCTCCTCGCGGCTCGCGAGCTCGGCCAGACGGCCGAGATACATGACGCCGACGCGGGTGCTGATGTGGCGCACGACGGCAAGGTCGTGGGCGATGAAGAGGTAGGTCAGTCCGTATTTGTCCTGCAGGTCGAGAAGCAGGTTGATGATCTGCGCCTGGATCGACACGTCGAGCGCCGAAATTGCCTCGTCGCAGACGATGAATTTCGGCTGGCAGGCGAGAGCGCGGGCAATGACGACGCGCTGGCGCTGGCCGCCGGACAGTTCGTGCGGGTAGCGCTGGGCAAAGCGGGTCGGCAGGCCGACATCGGTCAGCAGCGCGGCGATCCTGTCCTTCAGCTCAGCTTTGGTGCAGAGCTTGTGGAAGAGGATCGGTTCGCCGATCGCCTCGCCGATGGTCATGCGCGGGTTGAGCGTCGAATACGGGTCCTGGAAGACGATCTGCAGGTCGCGGCGGAAGGGCCGCATCTGCTTTTCGTCGAGCGTCGCCAGATCCTGGCCCTTATAGACCACGCGGCCCGAAGTCGCCTTGTAGAGGTTGAGAATGGTGAAACCGGTCGTGGACTTGCCGCAGCCGGACTCTCCAACGAGGCTCAGCGTCTCACCTTCCATGATGTCGAGGTTGACATTGTCGAGCGCATAAACCGTCGCCGAGCGGTCGCCGAAGGCGCCGAGCTTGACGTGGAAATGCTTGACGAGGTTTTCGACCTTCAGAAGCGGTTGAGCACCCATCACGCAGCCTCCTGCATTTTCTGGACGACGAAGCATGCGGCGCGGTGATTTCCGGCACCGGCGACGGGCTCGAGCTTCGGCACCCGCTCGTGGCAGATGGCTTCCGCCAGCGGACAGCGCGGCGCAAACGGGCAGCCCTTGGGGCGGCGGCCGGGCTCCGGTGGCGTTCCACCGATCGAGGAAAGCCGACTCGTCGGCGCGTCCGAGAGCTTCGGGATCGAGGCCAAAAGGCCGCGCGTATACGGATGGCTCGGACGGGCATAGAGCTCGTCGACAGGCGCGTCTTCGACAACGGTGCCGGCATAAAGCACGGCAACGCGATCGACCAGACCGGCGATCAGCGCCAGATCGTGGGTGATCCAGACGACAGACATGCCGAGCTTGGCGCGCAGATCCTTCACCAGATCGACGATCTGGGCCTGGATGGTGACGTCGAGCGCCGTCGTCGGCTCGTCGGCGATCAGGAGCTTCGGATTGCAGGCCAACCCGATGGCGATCATCACGCGCTGGCGCATGCCGCCCGAAAGCTCGTGCGGATAGGCCATCAGCCGCTCTTCCGGGCCGGGAATGCCGACGAGCCGCAGCAGTTCGATGGCGCGGGTACGTGCCTCCGCCTTGCTCATCTTGCGATGATAGATCAGCGGCTCGCATATTTGCGCTCCAACACGCATGACCGGGTTCAGCGAGGTCATCGGATCCTGGAAGACGAAGCCGATATCGCCGCCGCGCACCTTGCGCAGTTCGGAATTCGACATCTTCTGCAAGTCGCGGCCATCGAAGGCGGCGCTGCCCTTGGTGACCTTGATCTTGTTCGGCAGCAATCGCATGAGCGAGAGCATCGTCAGGCTCTTGCCGCAACCGGATTCGCCGACGACGCCGAGCGTCTCGCCCTTGTTGACATAGAGATCGATGCCATCGACGACGACGGCGGGGCCGTTGCGGCCATCGATCTCGACGGTGAGATCGCGGACGTCGAGAAGGCGTTCTGATGTCTTCGTGTTCATCACTTGTTGCCCCGCGGGTTGAGCGCGTCGTTGAGACCGTCGCCGAGGAAGCTGAAGGCAACCGAGGCAAGGCCGAGCACGGCCGCCGGAGCGGCAAGAAGATGCGGATAATGCTGCCAGACGCGCAGACCATCCGAGATCATGTTGCCCCAGCTGGGGGTCGGCGGGTTGACGCCGACGCCGAGGAACGAGAACGCGCTTTCCAGAACCATCGCGGTGCCGAGACCAGCGCTGACCGAGACGATCAGCGGACCGAGCGCGTTCGGGATCACGTAGCGCTTGATGATGACCCAGTTGGAAAGACCGAGTGCCTGTGCGGCGGTAATATAGGGCCGGCTGCGGATCGACAGCACCTGGGCGCGGACGAGGCGTGCATAGGGCGGCCAGGAAATCAACGCCATCGAACCGAAGACCAGCAGGAAGTCGACCCAGATCGTCTGGCGATAGAAGGGATTGAGGGTCGCCTGATACTGCGCCTCCATCCAGTTGGTGATCGGCGACTTCAGCGATGCGTTGATGACGACGACGAGCAGCAGGTTGGGTACCGACATGGTGACATCAGTCAGCCACATGATGACGCGGTCGAACGGATTGCCGAAGAAGCCCGCGACCGCGCCGAGCGTCAGGCCAATCAGCACGGCGATGAAGGTGACGACCACGGCGACGAGAAACGCCGTACGCGTGCCGAAGACGACGCGGCTGAAGACATCGCGACCGAGATCATCGGTTCCGAACAGATGCGCCATGGACGGGGCGGCGTTACGCGCCTGCAGATCCTGGCTGAGGTAGTCGTAAGGCGTCAGATAGGGACCGAAGATCGCGGCGAATGCCAGGATCAGGACGACAGCCAGGCCGAAAACAGCAAGCTTGTTGCGCTTCAGGCGGAACCAGGCGTCACGCCACAGGCTGACCGGCGGTTCATCGGCAGTTTCGATTGTCGAGAGAGGGATGGCGGACATGGTCAGCGGCTCCTTCTTGCGTCGTTGGCACGCGGATCAAGCATCGGATAGAGCACATCGACAAGCAGGTTCGAGACCATGACGAGGAAGGATCCGATCAGCGTGATCGCGAGGATGACGGGGTAGTCCGAGTTGGTCAGCGCCTGCACGGTCAGGCGTCCAAGGCCGGGCAGACCGAAGACCAGCTCGACGAAGATCGCGCCGTTGACGATGGTGATCATGATGAGGCCGAGCTGGGTGACGACGGGCGTCAGGACGGGCCGCAGAATATGCTTCAGCGCCACGACCAGTTCAGGAACGCCCTTGGCGCGGGCGGTGCGGACGAAATCTTCCGACAGCACCTCGATGACGGCGGCGCGTGTCTGGCGCACGATCAGCGCGATCGGCTGGAAGGACAAGACGATCAGCGGCAGGATGATGCGCACGTCGAAGACGCCGCCCCAGCCATAGGGCACCTTGATCATCGGCAGGAGCACGATGAGGCCGACCATCAGCAGCGGACCGGCGACATAGGCCGGGATCGCCCAGAGGAACAGCGCCGAGCCGATGATCGTGTAGTCGATGCGGGAATTCTGGTTCAGCGCGGCGATCATCCCGAGCGGGATCGCAACAACCGCCGTCAGGATGATGGAACAGAGCGCCAGCTTGAAGGACACAGGCGCGGCAGCCGAGACCATGGCCCAGACCGAACGGCCTGAGGTCAGCGAATTGCCGAACTGGCCATGCAGCAGGTTCCAGATGTAATAGCCGAACTGCTCGATGAAGGGCTTGTTGAGGCCAGCACTTTCGCGGATGGCTTCGATGCGCTCCGGATTATAGGCGACGTCGCCTGGCGCACGAAGAAAGATCAGCTTGATCGGATCGCCGGCGCCGTAGAATGCCATCGCATAGACGGCAAGCATGACGACGAGAACCGACGGAATCCAGATGGCAAATCGCGTTAACACGTAGCGAAGCAAGGCCACCTCCCACCTGTTGTCAGGAACGTTCTCCGCAAACTGACGCGGACCGCACCTTTTCTTGAAACTTGCGCGAAGACCCTGAGGCCTTCGCGCGGTTGCTTGGGGGCTGGAGAGACCGGCTTTGCCGTCTCAATCAGCCAACCGATACGTCCCAGGGAGCGACGACCTGCCAGTCGAGGTTCTTCTCCATGCCCTTGACGTCCTTGGTTGCCCAGCGGGACATGGCCTGAGAATACCACGGAATGAACGCCCAATCGTCACGGAATGCCTTCTGGGCATCCTGGGCGAGCTTGATGCGATCAGGATCGTCAGCAGCCTTGGTGGCCGCTTCTGCGAGAGCCGCATCCACCTTGTCGTTCTTGTAACCGCCGAGCTTGTTCTGGGCGTTGGACGACGTGGAGGCGATGCAGCCCGAGAGATAGGACACGGCATCCGGAACGCGGGTGCCGACGTCGTCGCGGAAGATCTGGACCGAGTTCTGGTCCGGACCGGCATAGGAGTCCTGCTGCGGCTTCATATCGACGGCGGTGATGCCGAGGTTCTGGCGCCACTGCTCAGCAATGAACTGGGCAGCTGCCTGAATGGCCGGAGCCGAGATGCCGACGAACATGATCTTCGGCAGGCGATCGGGACCGCCGTAGCTGGATTCGGCGAGCAGCTTCTTGGCGCCCTCAGGATCGTAGGGATAGGGCTCGAAGCCGGAATTGTCGGCACCCGGGACCGAGTTCAGGATCTGATCGGCCTTCTTGTGCGGGCCATCCGGATAGGATGCCTTGAAGAGACCGTCGCGGTCGATCGCCATGATCAGCGCCTGGCGAACCTTCGGATCGTCCATCGGCGCGCGCTTGACGTTGAACCAGAAGTGCTGGCTGGTCGGGATGATCGGGCCGGCGGAGAATTCCGGGCCGAGGTCCTGGATGATGGTCGAGGTGACCAGCTCGGTATGGGCATTGTATTCGCCCGACTTGATGAGCTGCGTTGCCGTGACGTTGTCTTCGATCGAGGCGATCTCGATGCGGGCAAGCTTCGGCTTGGTGCCGAAGAAGTTCTCGTTCGGCTCGAAGGTCAGCGTGCCAGCGTCGATATCGAGCGCGGTCAGCTTGAACGGGCCGGAATAGACGGCGCTGTTGTCGGGCTTGTACCAGTCAGCCACTTCCTCGCCATCGCTGCCCTTGGACTGCGAAGCCTTGGTGATCGGGATGATGTGGTTGGCAAGGCGCATGAAGAAGATCGGGTCGGCTTCCGTCAGCGTGACGACGACGGTACCTTCGTCAGGCGTGGCAACGCCCGAGATCTCGGTGGCCGAACCGCCGGCGACGTCCTTGTAACCGTCAACCTTGCCCATGACCTGATCGGCGCGCTGGCTCTTGGTGTTCGGGCGGGAAGCGACTTCCCAGGAGCCCTTGACGTCGGCCGCGGTGATCTTGCTGCCGTCGGAGAACACAGCCTTCGGATCGATCTTGAAGGTCCAGACCTTCTTGTCCGGGGATTCCCAGCTGGTGAAGACGTAGGGATTGAGCTTGCCTTCGGCGTCGAAATACATCGGCGAGGCCCACCAGAATGAATTCCAGCGGAACGTACGGCCACCGCCGCGCAGCGGCGACCAGTCCTGATCGAAGGCCGGATTGATGGCCTTCAGCACCTGGCCGTCGTCAGCCATGACGATGCGGGCGCTCATGCCAAACAGCGTGAAGCCGACGCCGGCGGCGAGACCGAGCTTCAGCGCGTCGCGGCGCGAAACCGTGGAAGCATTCTTGTCATTGCGGTCTGTCATACATTCCTCCCATGGGCAAAACAGCGCGTACTCGAAAACCCTCCCCGAGCCGGACGCCTTACAATGCCCCTGAGATTTGCGCGATAATGTAAATCTGTCAATCCAAATTTGCCGTTTTCAACTTTCAAATCCACGCAAAAAATTTTTATCATTTAATTTCATATAGATAAAATACCAACGTCATTCTGACGCAGCTTGTAAGATTGACAACAACTTATCATTTCGAGGAAAAGTCACGCACGGCAAGTGCCAGGAGCAGCATCACGCTGCAGAGGAGGATGCTTTGAGCAATCACAAGATCACCGGCGTTTTCAGCGCCGCCACCACGCCCTTGAACGCCGACGGCAGCCCCGACGTTGCGCTCTTCACCGAGCATTGCAAGCGCCTGCTTGATGAAGGCTGCCACGGCGTTGCCCTGCTCGGCACGACAGGCGAAGCGAACTCCTTTTCGATTGCCGAGCGCCGGATGCTGCTCGAAGCCGCGCTGAAGGCCGGCATCTCGCCTGACAAGCTCCTTCCGGGCACCGGCGTTGCCGCCATTCCCGAAACGATCGAGCTGACAAAGCATGCGCTTTCGCTTGGCGTCACCAACGTCGTGATGCTGCCGCCCTTCTACTACAAGGGCGTGACCGACGACGGTCTCTTCAACGCCTATTCGGCGATTTTCGAAGGCATCAACGACAGCCGCCTGCAGGTGATCCTTTATCACATCCCGCAGGTCTCCGGCATTCCGCTGTCCGTTCCGCTGATCGGCCGCCTGATCGAGGCTTTCCCTGACACGGTCGTCGGCATCAAGGAATCTGCAGGCGATTTCAACAACATGCAGGCGATCATCGCCGCCTATCCGGATTTTTCGGTTCTCTGCGGCGCCGATCCGCTGCTGCTGCCGCTCCTCAAGGCCGGCGGCGCCGGCTGCATCACGGCGACCTCCAACCTCGTCGCCGACTCGCTGCGCGCCGTTTACGATCACGTCCATGACGAAGCGCAGGCAGACAAGGTCGAGAAGGCCCAGGCCCGCATCAATGCCTACCGTACGCTCTCCAACTCCTACGTCCAGATCCCGACGATCAAGGCGATGGTCGGCCTGAAGACCGGCAATGCCGCCTGGAAGCGCACCCGCCCGCCGCTCGTCGCCCTCAGCGACGCCGACTATGCCGCCCTTTCCGAAGGTTACGCGCAGCTGCCGTGAGGAGGATGTCATGAGCTTTACCGCGCTGCCGCCGGAAGCCGTTCCGGCGCTGATGAACGGGAAAATCGGCCCCAATCCGGCGCAGCCCGGCCGGGCCGACGCCTACCTGCCGTCACCCTGCATCCAGAACCATGCCGCCAACCTGGCCTTTCTGGCCGATGGCACGCTGACCTGCGTCTGGTTCGGCGGAACGATGGAGGGAATGGGCGACATTTCCGTTTACATGTCGCGCCTCGCGCCGGGGTCGGATCAATGGTCGGAAGCCGAAAAGCTCTCCGACGATCCGGCAAAATCCGAGCAGAATCCGCTGATTTTCAAGGCCCCCGACGGAAACGTCTGGCTGCTTTACACGTCACAGACATCTGGTGACCAGGATGGGTCAATTGTAAAGTGCCGCATCTCCGAAGATGGTTGCAAGACGTTCGGATCCGTCCGTGTTCTCTGCGATCTGCCCGGCACCTTCGTTCGCCAGCCTGTCATCGTCAACTCCGCGGGAACCTGGCTTCTGCCGGCATTCCGCTGTGTGAGCCTGCCCGGCCAGCGCTGGAGCGGCGATGCAGACACGGCAGGCGTTCTCGTATCGCGCGATCAGGGCGAGAGCTGGACGATGATCGACGTGCCCGACAGCCTCGGCGCCGTCCACATGAACATCATTCCGCTCAACGGAAGTAAAATGGTCGCTTTCTTCCGCAACCGTTTTTCCGAACATGTTCTCTCCTCGGAATCGGATGACAATGGCGAGAGCTGGTCGGCGCCGAAGCCGGTCAACCTGCCGAACAACAACTCGTCGATCCAGGCAACCAAGCTGGCGGACGGGCGGATTGCGATGGTTTACAACCACAGCAATGCCGAGACATCGGATGCGCGCCGCGAGTCGCTCTACGACGAGATCGAAAGCGATAAGGGCGAGGCGAAAGCCACAGAAAGCGCAGCAGAAACAAGGCGAAAGGCCGTGTGGGGTGTTCCGCGCGCACCGCTCAGCCTGGCAATCTCCACCAATAGCGGCAAGAGCTTCGATAGCCATATCGATCTCGATACCGGCGACGGCTATTGCCTCAGCAACAACTCTAAGGACTCGCTCAACCGCGAATTCTCCTATCCGTCGATCACCGAGGGGCCGGATGGAGCATTGCACATCGCCTACACCTATTATCGCCGGGCGATCAAATATGTTCGCCTGCCAAGCGATGTAGCCGTATGAAGGATCAAGTCGGCCGATTCCGCGCGCTTTGACGCGGGATCGACTCGTCTATTTACAAGTGATTTCGCAGCTGCCGGGCATAGCTTGGATTTGCGACATCACAGTTGACGGCACAAGATGAAAGCCATCAACATCCTGATTTATAGGCTATTTTCTCGATTTTATCGGATGCGCTTCAGAACGTTTCCGCAAAACTGCTGAAAAACCATCGCCTCGCTTATTGCCAGAAACGTGAAGTTGATATAACAACTTTACATCAATAACGGCTTTGGCCGCATTTATGGAGGAGCCGTGTTCATGGTCAGTCTGGATTCGCCCATCACGGTTGTCAGGCCTGAAGTCATCGAGTTTGGCGTCGGCACCGCCGACAAGCTCGGCAAGTGGGCGGAAAGCAAGGGCTATACGCGCACGCTCGTCATCTCCGATGCGTTCAACGCGTCGCGTGTCGATGTGTTGGAACTGCCGGGCCACGTCTCCGTGTTCGCCGATGTCACTCCCGAGCCCGACATTGCCAATCTCGACAAGGTGCTGGCCGCCGCGAATGCGGCCAATGCCGAGCTGATCGTCGGTTTCGGCGGTGGCAGCGCCATGGATCTTGCCAAGCTCGCCGCCGTTCTCGCCGGTTCGCCGCAAACGCTGCGCGAGGTCGTCGGCCCCCACAAAGTGACCGGCCCGCGCAAGGTGGCGCTGGCGCAGGTTCCGACGACATCCGGAACCGGCAGCGAGGCTGGCACCCGCGCCCTCGTCACCGATCCCGCGACGCAGGTGAAGCTTGCCGTCGAAAGCCTTTACATGCTGGCCGATATCGCGGTCATCGATCCCGGTCTGACCTTTACCGTTCCCGCCCGCACGACGGCTGCAACGGGTGTCGATGCCATGGCTCATTGCGTTGAGGCCTTCACCAATCGCAAGGCCCATCCGATGATCGATATTTATGCGATAGAAGGCGCCCGCCTCGTCGGCAAGTATCTTGCCCGCGCCGTCAAGGATGGTGCCGATGCCGAAGCGCGTGCCGGTCTGTCGCTTGCCTCGCTCTATGGCGGCTTCTGCCTCGGTCCGGTCAATACCGCCGGTGGGCATGCACTGGCCTATCCGCTCGGCACCCGCTGGCATGTGGCGCATGGCGCCGCCAACGCGCTGATCTTCCCGCATGTGCTGGCCTTCAACACGCCTTCCGTTCCGGAAAAGACCCGCGCCGTGATGGCCGCCCTCGGCCACCAGACATCCGATGACGTCAGCTCGGTCTTCGATGCGGCCTATGCCTTCTGCGCCGATCTCGGCATCGAGATGAAGCTCTCGGGCCTTGGCGTTCCCTCCGATGATCTCGATGCCATGGCGGACGATGCCTTTGCGATCCGCCGCCTGCTCGACAATAATCCCCGCGAACTCGCGCGTGACGATATCCGCGCCATCTACCAGGCTGCTTTTTAAGGGAATTTGACGATGACGAAGAATGCAAAAGTGGCGGTAACGCTCGGTGATCCCGCTGGTGTTGGCCCTGAAGTGATCGTCAAGGCGCTGGCGGCAATGCCGGCTGGCGAGCGTAAGGATTTCGTCATCGTCGGCAATACGGAAGCGCTCGTTCGCGCCGACTGCGCCACCGGCACCAGCCTGCGCTTCGGACCCACTGCCTCGGAAGACGGCTCGACGATCGCCGTCGACGAAGTGGAGCTTGGCGCGCCACTGCCTGAAATCGGCAAGGTCAGCCCGGTTGCAGGCGATGCCTCGGTGAAATACATCAGCCGCGCCGTCGATCTCGCCATGTCGGGCGAAGCCGACGTCATCGTCACCGCGCCGATCAACAAGGAAGCGATGAATCTTGCCGGTCATCATTTCGATGGCCATACCGGCCTGCTCGCGCATCTGACGGGCTCGAAGAGCTCCTTCATGCTGCTCGCCTCAGAGCGGCTGAACACCATTCACGTCTCCACCCACGTCTCGCTGCGCGGCGCCATCGAGCGCGCCAAGACGGAGCGCGTGCTGGCGACGATCCAGGCTGGCCATAATCACTTCATGCGTCTCGGGATGAAGCCGCGGATCGCCGTCGCCGGCATCAATCCGCACTGCGGCGAAAACGGCCTCTTCGGCACCGAGGACAGCGAATTCCTGGCCCCAGCGGTCGAGCTGGCGCAGGCCAAGGGCATCGATGTCGTTGGCCCGATCTCGGCCGATACCGTATTCGCCCGCGCCTATAACGGCGCTTTCGATCTGGTCATCGCCCAGTATCACGATCAGGGCCATATCCCGATCAAGCTCGTCGCCTTCGAGACCGCCGTCAACGTATCGCTCGGGCTGCCGATCGACCGCGTCTCGGTCGATCACGGCACGGCCTTCGACATTGCCGGAACCGGCAAGGCCAATCACGTCAACATGCTCTCGGCCATCGCTTATGCCCGGCTGATGGCGCGCTCGCCGCGCAAGGCGGCGTAGCACCCGGCGGCGCAGACTGCGCCGCTTTCCGGGAGGAAATGAGGAGGCAGGCATGCAGAGAACCGTTCTCGTTCTCGGAGGAGAACTTGCGCCCGAAGGGCGCGAAGTCCTGGAGAAGGAAGGCGTCAAGGTCGTCCAGACCAAGCCCTATATCGACCGCGCTACGGTGATTGCCCTGATGAAGGAGCACCAGCCCCAGGGTGCCATCATCCGCCTGCTTGCCGATGTCCTCGGCCCCGAAGAAATGACATCAGGCGGCAACCTCCGCCATATCGCCAAACACGGCGTCGGCACCAACGATATCGACGTCAAGGCGGCCGCCGAGCTCGGCATTCCCGTTTCGATGACGACAGGCAGCAATGGCATTTCTGTCGCCGAGCACGCGCTGGCGCTTATCATGGCGCTGGTGAAGGATTTTTCCCGGCAGGATGCGCTGATCCGCGATGGCACTTGGGACAAGGGCCAGTATCAGGGCCGCGAGCTGCGCGGCCAGCGCCTCGGCATCGTCGGCTTCGGCTTTATCGGCCAGACGCTGGGCAAGATGGCGAAGGCGCTCGGCATGGAAATTTCCGCCTTCGATCCGCATACGCCTGCCGAAGCCTTCGAAGACGTCACCCGCGAGACCGATCTCGACAAACTGCTGGCAAACGCCGACATCGTCAGCCTGCACTGCCCTCTGACGCCTGAGACGCGCGACCTGATCGACTCCAGACGGCTCGGCCTGATGAAGCGCGGCGCTTACCTCGTGAATACGGCGCGCGGCGAAGTCGTCGACGAAGCGGCACTGATTGCGGCGTTGAAAAGCGGCCACCTCGCAGGAGCCGGACTCGATAGTTTTGCCGTCGAGCCGCCGGATAAGGACAACCCGCTTTTCTCGCTGCCGAACACCATCGTCACGCCGCATGTCGCCGGCGTCACGCTCGACGCCAAGCGCGCCATGTCGGTCATCGCGGCCGAACATGTGTTGGCGACCTTGCGCGGCGAGACCCTGCATCCGCGCTTCCTCGCCCGCTGAACACCAACGGAGGCTGACATGGCCGATACGACAGACAAACGCTATCCGGCGGAGGCACTGCGCGCCTTCGCAACGTCGCTGTTCTCGGCGGCTGGTCTTGAGGATGACAAGGCGGACGCCGTCTCGCGATTTCTTGTCGAAGCCGACCTGCTCGGCCATACGACACACGGTCTGGCGCTTGCAGGCTGGTATCTGCAGAGCGTTGCCGACGGTGTGATGACGGTTTCGGGCGCCCCCGATGTCATCTCGGATCGCGGTCCGGCCATTGCTTGGAAGGGCAAGCGCCTGCCCGGCGCCTGGCTGACGTCCGAAGCCGTCAAGCTCGCCAGCAATCGCGCCGCGCAATATGGAACGGCCACCGTGACGATTGCCGACAGCCATCATATCGGCTGCCTCGCCGCCTACCTGACGCTCGCCACAGACCGCGGCTACATGGTCAGCATCGCCAGTTCCAGCCCTTCGGGCGCGCAAGTCGCCCCCTTCGGCGGCACCAAGGGCGTCTATACGCCGAACCCGGTCGCCCACGGCATCCCGACACCCGGCGATCCCATTCTCATCGATATCAGCGCCTCGATCACCACGGTGAACATGGCCCAGCGCCTGGTTCGCGAAGGCAGGCAATACGAGCACGACTGGCTGCTCGACGAGAACGGCAATCCGAGCCGTGACCCACGTGTCATCGAGCGCGGCGGCACGCTTCTTCCAACCGGCGGTCTCGACCACGGCCAGAAGGGGTATGGCATGGCGCTGCATGTCGAAGCCTTTACCCAGGGCCTCGCCGGCTATGGCCGCGTCGATCAGCCGAAGGGCACCAATGCGGCGGTCACCGTTCAGGTCTTCGATCCCGATGCCTTCGGCGGCCGTGACGCCTTCCTGCGCCAGACCGGTTGGCTCGTTGACGCCTGCCACAGCAATCCGCCCCGCCCCGGCGTGGCGCGTGTGCGCCTTCCCGGCGAGAATGGCCTTGCCCGCAAGCGCAAGGCGCTCGAGGACGGCGTCGTGCTGTTTCCGGGCATCATGGACTCACTGAAGCCTCATGCCGAACGGCTGGGTGTTGCGCTACCCGTCTAAAAGGTCAGCTGCACCTTGCAGGCGGCGCTCCTGTCGCCCGCCAGCAGGAAGGCAGCATCTGCCTGCGCAAGCGGCAGGCTGTGGCTGATGATCGGGCGGACATCGATCGCCCGGCTTGAGATCAGCGCGACGGCGGTCGCGAATTCCTCGTGGAACCGCTGCGTTCCGTGGATATGCAGCTCCTTGGCAACGATGGCATTGAGCGGCACCGGAACTTCGCCCGATACACCCACCTGCACGATCGTCCCGCGCGGCTTCACCGTCGCGATCGCGCCGCGGATCGCCGGGGCTGCCGCGGAGCATTCGAAGACGAGATCGAAATAGCCCTTGCCGGCCTCGAATTCCGCGAGTGCCCCGGCGCCCTGGGAGACATTGACCGCACGCGTTGCACCCATCGCCACAGCACGCTCCAGCGCGGCATCCGCAAGGTCGGTGACGACGATCTCCGCCGCGCCATGATGTTTGACAACGGCAACCATCAAGGAGCCGATCGGCCCGGCGCCGGTGACCAGAACCCGCTTGCCCCTGATCTCTCCCGCCCGCGAGGCGGCATGCAGGCAGACAGACAAGGGTTCGCTGCAGGCAGCCTCCGCCGCACTTGTTTCCGGCCCGGCTTCGAAGCACTGCTTGGCGGGAACCACCAGCCACTCGCGGAACATCCCCTGCTCGTGCGGCAGCCGCATGGCACTGCCCATGAAGCGCATTTCCAGGCAATGGATCGGCATGCCCTTCTGGCAATATTCGCAATGGCCGCAGGGTTGGCTCGGATTGACCGCGACGAGCGTACCCGCCTTCAGGGGAACACCCTCGCCCGCCTTTTCGACAATCCCCGCCGCTTCATGTCCCGGAATGATCGGCTCGCGAACCCTGACGGGGCCGAAGCCACCGTCCTGATAATAATGCAAGTCGGAGCCGCAGATACCTGCGGCCGCCATCTTCAGCAAAACCTCTCCCGGTCCGGGTTCAAGAACCTCAGCCGCCTCGATCCTCAAGTCACCCTTGGCATAAAGCCGTGCCAGACGCGTCTGCATTCCCATCCTCCTAGCGCAACAGGCCAAGCTGCTGCGGCAGCCAGAGAGATATAGACGGCACAAAGGTGATCAAGATCAATGCGACGAAGAGCGGCACCAGCCATGGCAGAATGGCGATCGTCGTCCGCTCCACCGAGAGCTTGGCCACGCGCGAGAGCACGAACAGCACCATGCCGAGCGGCGGATGCAGCAGCCCGATCATCAAGTTCAACGTCATGATCAGGCCAAACTGCACCGGATCGATCCCGAACTTGGCAACAATCGGCAGCAGGATCGGCACCAGAATGGTGATCGCCGCGATCGTATCGAGGAAGCAGCCGACGAAGAGCATCAGCAAGTTGACCAGGATCAGGAACACCCACTTGTTGTCGGTGATCGACAGGATCGCGTCCGACAGCAGCTGCGCCGCCTGACTGACGGTCAGAAGCCAGGCGAAGACCGAGGCGGCCGTGACGATGAAGAGCACCGAAGCCGTGGTCTCGATCGTATCGAAGCTTGCCTTCGCCAGTGTCGAGAATGTCATCGTCCGGTAGCGCACCAGGCCGAGGAAAAGCGACCAGAGAACGGCCGCGACGGCCGCTTCTGTCGGCGTGAACCAGCCCATCGTCATGCCGCCGATCAGGATGACGGGGGTCATCAGCGCCATGACGGCGGAGAAGCCGAAATACCAGTCGAGCCCGAGCAGCGTCGAGAGCGCGATACCGGCAGCGGCATTCATCGATAGTCCGGCAAGCATCATCAGATAGATCGACAGCGGCACCAAGAGAACCACGACGATTTCCATACCGGCCGAAAGCAGCTGTTTGACGTCGAACGGCGCGTCCGAACCCCAGCGTTTGACATAGGCGAAACCGGCAACGGTGACCATCATCAGCAGCGTCATGACGATGCCCGGCAGAATGCCGGCCATGAACAGCGCGCCGATAGAAACATTCGCCATCATGCCGTAGATGACGAAGGGAAGCGACGGCGGGAAGATCGGGCCGAGCGTCGCCGAGGCGGCTGTGACGCCGACAGCAGCTTCAACCGGGTAGCCGTGGTCCTTCATCGCCTTGATCTCGATGGTGCCGATACCGGCGGCATCGGCGAGAGCAGTGCCGGACATGCCGGAAAAGATCACCGAACCGATGATATTGACCTGCGCCAAACCGCCCTTCATCCAGCCGACGAGGGCCACCGCGAAGGAATAAATGCGGCCGGTCACGCCTGCCGAGTTCATCAGATTGCCGGCGAGGATGAAGAAGGGCACGGCGAGCAGCGGGAAACTTTCGACGCCGGCGATCATCCGCTGCGCCACGATGATATCGGGCGCAACACCGTAGAGAACAATGTAAAGCACCGAGGCGACGGCCATCGCGATAGCAACGGGCACGCCGATCAGCATCAGCACCAGAAAAGAGCCAAGAAGCAGCAGCATTGGATCAACCCTCGACGGTCTGGAATTCTTCGGGGCGCTCGAGAACCGAGTAGCCGCGGCGCATGTTGGCGATGAAGACGATCACCGCACGGATCAGCATCAGCACGAAGGCGACGAGCACGCTGTAGAAGACGATGTTGCGGGGCAGATCGATGGTGACCATCTGCTCGTCGGCGACAACGTCCACATAGCGCCACATCAGGTGGCAGGCGTAAGCGAAGAAGCCGATGCGGACGATATCGACGACAGTCGCGAGGACGCGGGCCAGGCGTGCCGGCATATAGTGATAGAAGACGTCCACCTGAATGTGGCGCGAGGTGCGCACGCACATGATCGCGCCAAGGAAAACGACGCCAATCAGGCAGTTGATGGCAATTTCCTCGGTCCAGGCGTAGCTGTCGTTCAGCACATAGCGGGTGAAGAACTGCAGGAAGACACAGCCCGCCATCAGCCAGAAGACGATCAGCGTGATCCAGTCTTCGATGGCATAGTCGGAAATGTTGGCGGTCGGCGCGTGGCCTTCGAATTCCTGACCGATCTCTTCGGCGGTCACCTGCGTGTGAATTTCTTGCGTCATGAGCGGCGTTGATCCCCTGCGGAAAGAATGGACGCGGCGTCCGGAGACGCCGCGCCGCGGGCTTTACTGAATCGCGCGGATCGCTTCCCAATCGGCCTTGTCGTAGCCGAAGTCCTCGAACTTCACCTTGTCCATGACCGTCTTCTCGAAATCGGCCTTGTCGATCTCGGCGACGTTCAGACCCTTCTCCTTGAAGGTAGCGATCAGGCTGTTTTCCTTGCCTTCGATCGTCTTGGTGGTGCGCTCGGCGGCTTCCTGCATGACGTCACCGAAGATCTTCTTGTCTTCGTCCGAAAGGCTCGCCCACAGTGTCTTCGAGACCACCGTGTTGAGGTGGTCGACGATGTGGCCGGTCAGGATGATGTTCTTCTGAACCTCATAGAACTTCTTCGCCTCGATCGTCGTCAGCGGGTTCTCCTGGGCCTCGACCGTGCCGTTCTGGAGCGCCAGATAAACTTCCGCGAATGCGATCGGCGTCGTGTTGGCGCCGCAGGCGCGCGGCATGGCAAGATAGGCCGGCACATCGGGCACGCGGATCTTCAACCCCGCCATGTCGGCGCATTTGGCAATCGGCTTGTTGGAGGTCGTGTGGCGGGTGCCGTAGTAGCTGACGGCGGCAATGTGGTTGCCGGTCTTGTCCTCGTAGCCCTTGGCGAGGCGTTTGAAGACGTCGCTCTTGGTATAGGCGATCAGGTGTTCCGGGCTGCGGAAGATATAGGGGAAATAGGTGACGCCGATCGGCTTGTAGTCGCGGGCGGCGAAGCTTGAGCCGGAGATGATGATATCGACGGTGCCGAGCTTCAGGCCCTGATTGATGTCGGCTTCCTTGCCGAGCTGCGAAGCCGGGAAAACGTCGATCTTGTAGCGGCCATTGGTACGCTTGTTGATCTCGCCGGCGGCCCAGACCGATTCCGTGTGGAAGGGTTCCGAGGTTTCGTAGACATGGGCCCATTTCAGAACCGTCTGCGCATGTGCAATTGCCGTCGATGCCATGATCGCCGCAGCCGTGCAGACGATCGTTGCCAATTTCATTTTCATCGCTCTCTCCTCCTGAGCTCTGTTTAAGTAACTGCAATTCCCTTTTTCGGCCCGGCCTGCTGGCCGCGCCCCTCCTCCCCCGAAAACTCCTCCCCGAAGCTTTCGGAAAATCTCTTCTGCGACATGGTCAGATGTGCGCGCATCGCAGCCTTCGCGCCCGCTGCGTCGCCAGCGGCGATCGCATCGCGAATGACGCGGTGCTCGTCCACCGCAGAGCGCCAGGTGACCGGCCCCTCGAAGTGGCTAGCCAGCTTCTCGAAATAGGGCGTCAGGCGCATGTCGAACATTTCGCCGGTGACCCGGATCAGCGTGGAATTCTGTACGATTGCGGCGATGCCGGTGTGAAACGCACGGTCGGCGGCAAGCACCGCACTGGCATCGTTGACCACGCCGCTCATGCGCTGCAGTGTCTCATCGAGACGCTCGATATCCTCGGGCTTTGCAGTCCTGGCGGCCTCTTCGGCAATGGCGCATTCGATGATCGCGCGTGCCTGCAGCAGCTCGAAGGGTCCCTCGACCGGCTCCCGCTCGCTACCCGTGCTGCCGACGGCATGCTGGCGCACGACATAGATGCCAGAGCCCATGCGGATGTTGACGAGACCTTCAACCTCAAGAACGATCAGCGCTTCGCGCACCGTCGGCCGCGACACCGAGAGCTGTTCGGCAAGGTCGCGCTCGGCCGGCAACCGGTGCCCGACGGCAAGGTCGCCGCGGATTATCATAAGACGAATCTGATCCGCCACCTGCCTGTAAAGGCGGCGTGACTCCACGGCCGAAAACATGGCTGCCTCCCCCTGACGCGCCTCCTCAAGCGCGCAATCGGTCAAATGGCCTGACCAATTGAATCAGACGTACCATCGGCAAAGTTGTGCGTCAATCCGCCGCATGACGTCAAATAGGCGAGTTCACAGCATAGTCCGCGGCGAGCTTGCGGAAGGATGCCGCGGTTACCGGGTCGATCGTGACGCCTTCGCGCTCCCGGCGCTCCGCCACAGCCCACTCCCGGTCGCCGGGTGCCATGACATTGAAGCCATCGCGCGCCGGCGAATTGCGCAACGTCTCGACATAGCGCGTCATGGCGGCGTCGAAAGTTTCGACGTCGAGAAACGCCGCCGGATTGAGCGCGAGGACGAAGGCGCCAAGTCCGCGTGGCGTCGAGAAATCGGGGCCTGGCATTGGTGCGACGTCGAAACTCAACTTCATCCCCGTGAGCACGGCGCTGAGGATTTCGGAAATGCCGGCGAGCCCGGCGCCCTTGAAGCCGAATTCACCGCCAAGCGGCGCCAGCATATCGGCGATATCGGGGTTTGTCGTATCGTGGCCGCGCTCGTCCGACGCAACACCGGATGGAAGGTCGCGGCCGAGGCTGCGATAGAGCTGGACGCGATTATAAGGAACCGCGCTGGTCGCCATATCGAAAAGCCAGGGATTTTGCCCCCGAACCGGCACGGCGCAGGCGATAGGGTTGGTGCCGTGAAAACGCATCGCGCCGTCGTGAAGACGGACAAAGCTGTCGGAATTGCAGAAGGTAAAACCGATAAAGCCCCGGCTTGCCGCATCCATCGCATAGGCGCCGGCCGGGCCGAAATGCGACGAGTTACGCACCGCGACGGCGCCGATGCCGAACTCGCCCGCCAGACGGGTCGCATGCTCCATGGCGGTATAGGTCGCCAGCGCGCCATGGGCATTGTCGGCGTCCAGCGAGGCGATGGCGCCGAAGGCGCTTGCCAATTTCAGCGCCGGATTGGGATTGAGCCGCCCTTCGGTCAGTCCTTTCACGTAGTGAGCCAGCAGCCGGACGCCGTGACTGTCGATGCCGTGGCGGGTTCCGTGCATCATCGCTCTCGTGGCGGCCTCTGCCGTCGACTGGCTGGCGCCCGAGGCGGTCAGGACCCGCTCGCAAAATTCCGAGATGGCAGCAAGCGGCGCCAAGATATCAGTGGAAGCTATGTTGCCGGCCATATCGCTCGATCCGCTCCTGAACCCTGTTCAGAAGAACTAAGCGAGCTTCCGCTGCGCGTAAAGCGGCATACGGGTCATGCGAGCGGCTAGACGAGCTGCGCGCGTGCGCCCAGTCTTGCAATCATCGTTCGGAATTCGGCCGTCATTGCCAGCGCTGCGGAGGCAACGGCCGGAGACAGGTGCTCGCTGCGCCGCGCCGCCCGGCCGATCTTCAGCAGGCCTCTAAGTTCTGCACGTTCGCCGGAAAGCTGCGGAAACCGTTCGGCCAGAAGATGCGGCAACGTTTCGGCATCATCCTGAGACGGCTGCGACATATCCTGATCAAGCTGCAGTAAAGAACGAAGCTCCACCTCCAGCTCCGCCGCTGCGCGGGCGATCTGCGCGATCACATCAGACATCATCCTCAACTCCTCCTTGGAAGCAGCGACGATACCGAATCGTTGCCGCTCAACCAGGGCGGGTTATGTGCTCATTTAGGCCGCAGCGATATCCCACTTTTTGGGGATATGCGCCGGTTTCGCACAGGAGAATGCCACGCGGAGTTCAACCTGACGTAACGGGATGCGCAGCACCTTCGGCAAATGCCTCAAGTTCCGGATCGAAATCGATCTCCACGACGTTGTTGAAGACCGCCGTCGCCAGCATGATGCCTGCAAAGGCGACGAGATCGACGAGCACCTTGGCAGGATAGAGCTGCTTGAGCCGCTCCCAGATCGCCGCGGGGATCGCGTTCGAGTCGGCAACGATCGCCGTGCCGAAATCGGCAAGCAGGCGTTCCCTGTCTGAAAGAACCAGCGCATCCGGATCGAAGCCGGCATTGACAAGCGCGCGGCGGAAGAAGGTGATGGCGATCTTCGAGTTGCAGGATTTCGAGATCGCGTGCGAGAAGATCCAGATCTCCCGGTCGCTGACGGCAGGATTGAGCTCGGCGCGCAGGGTGAACCATTCGGCATAGATGCGGTGCGCGGCAGGCGAGTGCAGCAGCGTTCTCTTCATATTGGTCATCCGGCCGCGCACCCGGACTTCCTCGTCATGCGCCTGGCGGATATCGTCGGATGCGGTGTCGTAGTCGATCTGCGGGATGTGGCTCATGGCGTCATTCTCGTTTCTCCGTCGCGACGGAGATAGCAGTCCGGGCTCTCAAACTCCATCGCCGATCTCGGGCAAGTACCTCTTGCTTCGCCTGCGCTATCCCGGGCACAATTGCCGAAGAGGAGATTTACGATGAGCCATGATCACGACCATTCGGGAGATCACACGCACGGCCCGATCGATTGGCGCGCACACGGCGTGAAGGTCATTCCGGGTAATGCGCTCGATCCGAACACGGCCCAGACGCCGGGCATGAACAGGGCGACGGCGATCGACAATGCCCGCGCCGGCGCCGAGAAGATCTGGGCGGGCACCGTGACGATCCATGCCAATGCCAAGACCGGCGCTCATCACCACGGCGATCTCGAAAGCATCATCTACGTCGTCGAGGGCAAGGCCAGAATGCGATGGGGCGAAAACCTGGAATTCGTCGCCGAGGCCGGCCCCGGCGATTTCATCTTCGTCCCGCCCTACGTTCCGCACCAGGAAATCAATGCCAGCCGCGACGAGACGCTGGAATGCGTGCTCGTCCGCTCCGGCCAGGATCCGGTGGTCGTCAATCTCGATATCGAGCCGGTCGAGAAGCCGGAGGAAGTGGCCTGGGTCGATCCGATCCACAAGGCTTAAGAACCGGCGTTAACTGGTTTTGCAATCTCGATTTTCCTGGGCTCTTGCCGGTTAGCGATCGCTCTATAGTTATGGCGATATTCATGGGCAGTTTCCCGATGGAAACGCGGGTCGGACAAGATGCATCAAGCCAGCATACACGGTCATTCCTTCCTGAAGAGAGGAAGCGAGGCCGCTGAGATCATTGCAAACTTCGACTGGTCGGCAACCTCGCTTGGGCCGATCAGCGGATGGTCGCCGACGCTGAGAAGCGTTTGCAGCCTGATCCTGAACTCCCCCGTGCCGATCGTGACGCTCTGGAACGAAGACGGCGTGATGATCTACAACGACGCCTATTCCGATTTCGCCGGCCGCCGTCATCCTAATCTCTTCGGCTCGAAGGTTCGCGAGGGCTGGCCTGAAGTCGCCGACTTCAACGACCATGTGATGAAGGTCGTGCTGGCTGGCGGGACGCTTGTCTATGAAGATCAGGAGCTGATGCTCTATCGCCGTGGCACCAGCGAGCCGGAGCGGCTGTGGACCAAGCTCGATTATTCGCCGATCTGCGACGAGACCGGAAAACCGGTCGCGGTCATGGCGATCGTCGTCGAGACAACGGCCAAGGTGAAGGCGGAACGTCAGCTCAGGGCCGAAAAGGCGCGGCTGCAGAAAATGTTCGAACAGGCGCCCGGCTTCGTGGCGACGATGAGCGGCGCGGATCACAGGTTCGAAATCGCCAATGCGGCGTATCAGCAGCTTGTCGGCCATCGCAACGTGATCGGCAAGACGATCCGCGAAGCGCTGCCCGAGGTCGAGGAGCAGGGGTTTGTGGCCCTGCTCGATCAGGTGCGCCGCACCGGCATCCCCTATATCGGCAGCGAACAGCTGGTGAAGCTGCAGCAACGGCCGGATGCCGAACTGATCGACCGCTACCTGGATTTCATCTACCAGCCGCTGACCGGCGATGACGGCGAAATCGGCGGCATTTTCGTCCAAGGCTACGATGTCACCGAGCGCAAGGAAGCCGAGGACGCTGCGCGCGAAAGTGAATCGCGCTTCAGGCTGGTCGCCGAAAATGCCCCGGTCATGCTCTGGATGAGCGACGAGGCGATGCACTGCCTTTATCTCAACGCCTCGATGCGGCAGTTCTGGGGTGTGGCGGAGCGCGATATCTCGACATTCGACTGGAACGCCACGATCCATCCCGACGATGTCCCGCCGCTGATGGACCAGGTGACAAAGGCCGTCGCCAGGCGCGAGGCCTTTGCGGTCGAGGCGCGCTATCGCAACGACGAAGGCGAGTACCGCCTCTTGCACACCGACGCCCGGCCCCGCTTCGGCGTTCGCGGCGAGTTCCTCGGCATGATCGGCGTCAACAGCGATATCACCGACGCACGGCACGAGGAGGCGCGCCGCATCGCTCTGATCGATCTCGCAGACTGCATCCGCCAAACGACCGAACCGACTGAAATTGCTTATGCCGCAGCCGAAATCCTCGGCCGGGCCATGCACGTCACCCGGGCCGGTTACGGGATCATCGATCCGGTTGCCGAAACGGTGACGATCGAGCGGGACTGGAACGTTGCCGGCAATCGGAGCATTGCAGGCACGCTGCATTTTCGCGAATACGGCACCTATATCGACGACCTCAAGCGCAACGAGACGGTGGTCTTTGCCGATGTCGACGAGGATCCGCGCACGGCTGCGACCTCCCATGCGCTGAAGGCGATCGGTGTCCATTCCGCCGTCACGGTTCCCTTGAGCGAGAATGGCCAGATTGCTGCCGTTCTCTTCCTCAACAACGCGGTGCCCCGCGAATGGCCGCAGGTCGAGCTCGATTTCATCCGTGATTTTGCCGAGCGCACCCGCACTGCCGTCGAACGCCGCCGCGCTGAAGAGGCGCTGCAGGAATTTGCCGCATCGCTGGAGAGGAAAGTCGCGGAACGCAGCGCTGAACTCGACCGCGTCTGGCGCAACGCGGGCGACATTCTCGTCGTCATGCGGCCCGATGGCGAAGTGCGGGCGATCAATCCGGCATGGTCCGGGCTGCTCGGCCACCGCCGGAAGGAAGTGGCGGGTCACCGCATGTGTGAGTTTCTGGTGACCGGTGACGCAACGGTCTTCGACACCGCCCTGAAGCAGGCCGTTTCCGGCGGCGAGCTGCAGGGTGTCGAGCTGCGGTTCAACCACAAGCAAGGCGGCCAACGCACTGTTTCCTGGCGGTTTTCCTTCGAGCAGGAGATGGTCTATGCCTATGGGCGGGACGTCACGGCCGAGAAAGAACAGGCCGCGGCACTACAGGAAGCCGAAGAGCTGATCCGGCAAACGCAGAAGATGGAAGCGATCGGCCAGCTGACCGGTGGCGTTGCGCATGATTTCAACAACTTGCTACAGGTTGTTGCCGGTAATCTCTATCTTCTGAGCAAGGATGTCGTCGGCAACGAGCGCGCGCAGAGGCGCATCGATCACGCGCTTGCCGGCGTCAATCGTGGCTCGAAACTTGCGAGCCAGCTACTCGCCTTCGGTCGGCGCCAGCCGCTTGAGCCGAAGGTCGTCAATGTCGGGCGCTTCGTCGCCAATATGGGCGAGATGCTGCGGCGGACCATCGGCGAAGCCATCGAGATCGAGACGATCCGCGCCGGAGGATTGTGGAACACCTTCGTCGATCCGGTGCAGATCGAAAACGCCATCCTCAATCTGGCGATCAATGCCCGCGATGCGATGGATGGAAGCGGCAAGCTGACGATCGAGGTCGGCAACGCCTTTATCGACGACGACTACGCGCGCCGGCATGCCGATGTCAGCGCCGGGCAATATGTGATGCTGGCGGTCAGCGACACCGGGTCCGGCATGCCGCCCGAGGTCATCGGCAAGGTGTTCGAACCGTTCTTTTCGACCAAGCCTGTCGGCAAGGGAACCGGACTCGGCCTTTCGATGGTCTACGGCTTCGTCAAGCAATCCGGCGGCCACGTGAAGATCTATTCGGAGATCGGACAAGGCACCACCGTTCGTCTCTATCTGCCGCGCACTCTGGAAGAAGAGGATCTGCTGACCGAAGGCGACCATGGCCCGGCGACCGGCGGCCAGGAGACCATCCTTGTTGCCGAGGACGACGAGGAAGTTCGTGCCACCGTTGTCGAGATGCTTGCCGATCTCGGCTACAGCATCCTGAAGGCCAAGGACGCAGCCAGCGCACTGACGGTCATCGAAAGCGGCATTCCGATCGATCTGCTGTTCACCGACGTCGTCATGCCCGGACCGCTGAAAAGTGCGGAATTGGCGCGCAAGGCGAAAGAGCGCCTGCCCGATGTCGCCGTGCTGTTCACATCTGGTTATACGGAGAACTCGATCGTCCACGGCGGGCGGCTGGATGCCGGCGTCGATCTCCTGTCCAAGCCCTATAGCCGCGAGGCCCTCGCCCGCAAGATCCGCCACGTTCTGAACAATCAGCGCCAGCGCAATCTGGCGCGCGCCGCGCAGGGCGAACGGCGGAGCGCCGCAGCTGCGGCCCCGGCGGCGTCGTTGCGGATCCTCTATGTCGAGGACGACGATTTCATCCGCATGGATACCGCCGAGATGCTGCAGCAATCCGGGCACCGCGTCAGCGAGGCAGGCAGCGCAGAAGAGGCGCTGGCGAAGCTGTCACCCGACAGTTTCGACCTGTTGCTGACCGATGTCGGCCTGCCCGGCCTCTCGGGCGCCGAGCTGGCGAAGAAGGCGCGCGCCCTCGATCCCCAGCTCCCCGTGATCTTTGCGACAGGCAATACGTCTGTCGCAGGCTTCGAGGCAGATCAAAGCGCGCTTGTTCTTCTCAAGCCCTATAGCCAGGCCGATCTCGCCGCCGCAGTCTTAAGGCAGACGCGCCCGCGTTAGCGGGCGCTATCCTGCCGATCGGCATCAGCCCTTCTGCAGTTTCCAGGTCCGGATTTCGAAGGGCATGATGTCGGCAGCACCTTTCCGCTCCATCGGTTCCTCAAGGATGTTCAACGCGCCGGATGCCTTCCATCCGGAGGGCAGCGACAGCGAAAGCTTGCCGCGGCGCCCGGCCGGTTCGTAGAGGCGCAGCACCAGCCCCTCGCCCTCCTCTGCAGGCTTCAGGCCCGAGAAGGCCACAGGCGTGCCCGTAACGCCGACAGGCGACAGCGTTCCGGTTGCCAGTCCGCTTGCCTCGACCGTCATCAGCGGCTGGTTGAGATCCAGTGCCTCGTCGAGAACGCCGCCCTCATGCCAGGCGCCTTCGTGCGGCATCAGCGCATAGGTGAATTTCTGCGCGCCTTCATCGGCAAGCGGATCGGGATAGACGGGCGCGCGCACGATGCTCATGCCGATGACATTGCCGCGGGCGCTGTGGCCATACTTGGCATTGTTGAGCAGCGCCACGCCGAAGCCCGGCTCGCTGATATCGACGAAGCGGTGGGCGGCGGCTTCGAACATCGCCTGTTCCCAAGAGGTGTTCGTATGGGTCGCGCGCTCGACCACGCCATAAGCGCATTCGAACGTTGCCTGCCGGGCGCTGATGGCGACCGGGTTCAGGGTGCGCAGCATCGTGCGGCGGTCGTGCCAGTCGATCTCGGTCTCGATATCGAGGCGCTTGGCATTGGCCGTCAGAACATAGGTGTTGGTGACGCGCGAATTCCGGTAGCGGTGCACGACGCGGATCGCCGCCCGCGACGGACCGCTCTCGATCAGCTCGATGCTATCAGGCGTATCGAGGCGGATCGCCTTGGCGGTATAGTCGGCATCGACATCCCAGGCATCCCAATTGCGCGGCTTGTCGGCCGGATAGACCCAGAGCTGGTTGGCTGAGCCATCGACCGCCTCACGGCCGCTTGCCTTGTGGATCAGGCTCGTCACCGAGCCATCCGTGCCGATTGTCACGGAGAGATGCTCGTTCTCCAGCACCTGCCTGGCTGCCTTCAGGCCGCTGGCAGGCTTCAGAGCGCTGCGATCGAAAACCGCGACGGAAAGCGGCGCGACGATATCGGCAGACGAAATGGCCGTTCCGTCAGGCAGCGTGGCGTTCAGCGGCCGCGCTGCAAGCGACGGATTGACCACCAGAAGCGCAGATGATGCCGCGCCCCTTGGCAGGACAGAGGCGAGCGCGGTCAGGCCTGCCGCCTGCTCCTGGCGGGCGTTGCCGATCACGCCGTCGAGCTCGTGTTCGGCATCGGCATAGACCTCGCGGATGCTTGACCCCGGCAGGATGTCGTGGAACTCATTCTTCAACACCACGCGCCAATCGCTTTCGAGGCTCCGCGGCTTTTCCGCGCCCAGCATATGGGCGAGCGAGGCAATGGTTTCAGCGGTGATCAGCGCACGCTCGGCCTGGCGATGCTTGCGCTTGACCCCACTCTGCGTCGTCAGTGTGGCGCGGTGGAGTTCGAGATAGATTTCCCCATCCCAGACCGGCAGCTGCTTTTCCGCCGCGGTCTTGTGCGCCTGTTCGTAATAGCCTTTCACCGTGCCCCAGCGGGCCTGCGGGATCGCCGGGAAATCGCGCAGCTGCAGCTCGCGCTCGACCATTTCAGGCGTCACGCCGCCACCGCCATCGCCGTAACCGACGGCCAGAAGCGAGGTCTCGTGCTGGGTCTTTCCGCGGAAATTCTTCCAGGTCGGCACGAAGCAATCCGGCTGCACGAAGCCGTTATAGCCATGCATCGGATTGTCGAATGTATGGGTCAGCACCTGGCTGCCATCGAGGCCCTTCCACCAGAACAGATCGGAGGGAATATGGTTGGTCTCGCTCCAGTTGACCTTGATGGTGAAGAAGCTGTCGATGCCGCCAAGCTTGAGGATCTGCGGCAAGGCGCCCGAAAAACCGAAGCAATCCGGCAGCCAGCAGACGCTGTGGCGGATGCCGAAAGTTTTCTCAAAATAGCGCTGACCATAGAGAACCTGGCGGACCAGGCTTTCGCCTGTCGGCATATTGGTATCGGGCTCGACCCACATGCCGCCGACCGTTTCCCATTTGCCTTCGGCGACCTTAGCCTTGATCCTCTCCAACAGCGCCGGATCATCCTCTTCCATCTGCGCATAATAATGGGCGGTGGACTGATTAAAGCGGAAATCGCCGGAGCGCTCCATCAGCGACAGGGCGGTATTGAAGGTACGGCGCATCTTCCGGCGGGTCTCGTTATACGGCCACAGCCAGGCGAGATCGATATGGGCGTGGCCGGTCAAAAGCAGTTCGCCATTCGGCGGGAAGCGCTTCTGCAGTTCCTTCAGCCTGATCGTCAGCGCATCGAAAGCTGCCTGCGCCGTGGCGCTCTGCTGGTCGTCGAGCCCGGCCGGATCATCCTGCAGCTCAGGCAATTCCCAGATCCTCTGCTGCATGACCGCACCCGACGTGCGGGACACATAGGCAGCCGTATCCGACGGCCAGTCGAGACTGCTGAGCGCCTGTTCGGCCGCTTCGATCATATGCGCGACAGCTTCGTGCCCGTCGAGCACATCGACAGCTTCGGTGATCTGCCGCAGCAGCAGATGCAGCCGGTGAACCGGCTCGTCCAGCCAGATCAGCCGCGCCTTGTTCAGCCGCGGCGCACGGTTGGGCTCGCCGAAGGGGAAACGCGCGACGCTCTCCGTCGAAATGGAAAACTCGCGGCCCCTGACAGGAAACTCCTGATGATAGGGATCGAGCCCGAACGTCTCGGCTTCCTCACCGCCGTAGTTAAGCGTGACCAGACTTTCGCCACCGAGATCGAGCTGCAGGCGGATCTTGTCCAGCGGCCAGTCGGCCGGCGCTTTTGCCGAAGCGGAAAAATGCACCGTGCCCTTGCGATGCGGCCAATCCTGGTGATGGGCGATCGGCTCGCCGTCGAAGGTCCAGCCGTCGATTTCCACGCTCTGCCTGTCGCGCCAATGGGCGAGTTCGGCGGTGCGTGCTTTCAGGCTGTCGAGACGCTGGGCAATGGTGAGAGACATGGCGTGTCCTATCGAATGATGTCGAATGCTCGGGCGGGGAGAGTGGAATGGCGCGGACGAGCCGCCAGCGGCACGGCTCCGTCTCCTCCAACAGATCGCGCGGCCCTCTTAGATTAAGTAACTTTGTTTTCACGTCAAGCGCGAGAAATCAGTTGCGAGACTTTCGGGTGTGATACAAAAGCAAGTCAGTGCTCAAGAAAGACGGTCATGCGGTATCTTCGATCAGGGCCGCGGCGTCAGACCCAGGAACCGGGCGTTGCGCGCGGCAAAACGGTTGGTTTGCGATCCGGGGAGATCGCCGACCGGAATATCCGCGTCATCCTGGAGGCGATCCGCCGACATGGGCCGCTGACGCGGATGGAGCTAGGCCAGCACTCCGGACTGACCGGCCCAGGGATCACCAACATCCTTCGCCGCCTCGGCGAAGAAGGCCTTGTGACCTCGAACCGGCGCAATGGCGCGGGCGGCGGGGCGGCCGCTGCCGAATTCGCATTGCGCCCGGGTGGGGCCTTTTCGATCGGCATCAGGATCCGTGAACGCCGCTGCGAAGCCGTGCTGATCGATCTCAGCGGCCAGGTGCATGACCGCGCCTATTTCCAGCCAGATCCAGCTGCCATGGTGACGTCCGTCCACAGCGCCATCAAGGAAATGATGGACCGCCACGCGGCCTTGCCGATCATCGGTGCAGGCATCGGCTCGAATATCTGGACGGACGAGCAGAACGAGGCGCTTGCTGCGCTCTCCGGACTTCCGAAGCCCGAGGTCGAAAACGAATGTACCGCCAGCCTGCTGGCCGAGCGCACGATCGGCAGCCCGGCAACGGTGGGCGGCCTTGCGATGATCATTCTCGACGAGGACGTCCAGGCCGGCTTCCTCGTCCGCGGCGCGCCCTATTCCGGCGTTCATGGCAGGGCGGGCGGCATTGGCGAAATGCTGACCGGTCCCGACAATGTCAGGCTGAACAGCGTGGCCGGGTTCGGAGCACTGCGCGCGGCTGTCGGCAGCGAGACCTTTGCACGCGTTCTCGAAGATGGTGAGGCCTCGCCGCACGAACTCGGGCAGTGGATCCGCGACGCCGCAAGCCATCTGCTCGACCCGATCATCGCGATCGCCGGCTTCGTCGCCCCGAGCGTCATCATGATCGGCAGCGATCTGCCGCGGGCTACCATCGAGGCGCTGATCCATCAGTTGTCGGTGGAGCGCCGCGATACCTCGAAGCGCCCGTTCCTGACGCCGTGGATCTCGCCGATGAAACCGGCCAGCTTCAGCGGCGGCGGCATTGCGCTCGGGGCGGCATTGCTGCCGTTCCTCAACACCCTGCTGCCGCCGGTTTCGGCCTGATCTATGCCAGCGCTTCGTCCGTACGGCTGAGATCGGAAGCGAGCGCCTTGTCCAGAACCTTCTGGATATTGGCCGCCCGCCGGAACGACGGCTCCTGCGTCTTCCCGGCACGCACCGCCTGGACGAAACGCTGGTAGTTGGTCTCGACGGGATCGAAGCCGATATCGCGCCAGGTCGCGGTGTGCACGTCCTCGCCAAGGCAGGCGCGCAGTGTCGATTTTCCGGTGTCGTAGATCATTTCGATCGAACCGGTCTCGCCATAGACGCGAAGGCGCAGCTGGTCCATCTGCCCCGCTGCCGTTCGTGTCGCCTGGATGGTGCCGATCGCCCCTGAGGTGAAATCGACATTCATCGTGAAGCTGTCATTGGCGTCGAGATCATACTCACCGATCTTGTCGCCCGGCGCCTTGTTGAAAGTCTTCAACCTCGCAAAGACATGGGCGACGTCGAGCCCCGAACCATAAGAGGCGAAATCGACGATGTGGATGCCAATATCGCCGAGCGCGCCGTTCGAGCCGTGCTTCTTGCTAAGCCGCCACAGCCATTTGCTCTCGCTCTTCCAGTCGCCCCAGTGGCGGCCGACCAGCCAGCTCTGCAGATGCGAAGCCTCGACATGCCTGACAGCGCCGATCTCGCCAGCCAGCACCATCTGCCTTCCCTTCTGGAGAGCCGGCGAATTGCGGTAGGTGAAATTCACCATACCGACCTTGCCCGATTTCTCGATCGCTTCGGTCATTTCCATCGCCTTGGTGGCATCCGTTGCGAGCGGTTTTTCGCAGAACACATGCTTGCCAGCGGCGATCGCCTGCAGCGTCGTCGGATGATGGATTCGATCGGGGGTGACATTGGCGACAGCATCGAATTCGCCCCAAGCCAGCGCCTCCTCAAGCGTGCTGAACTGCTTGGCTATGCCGTGTTCGGCGCAAAAAGCCGCCAGCCGCTCGGGCACGACATCGACGCCGCCGACAACGCTGACCCCTTCGATCTCCTTGAACCGCGCAGCGTGCTGGTTCGCCATTCCGCCAGTGCCGAGAATGAGTAATCGCATCTTATCCTCCATAGATATCACGTTCGGCCACCACGTCGGCAGCCGGGCAAAACACATCCTGTGCGTGTTGCGACGGTCGCAAGACGCCTGTTCGATCCGTGGGAAACCGGGTTTTAACCCGCCTAACTTGTGTTGAATGTCGCCAGCATCTCATTCCTCCCAAGTGCGGCTTGACATCAAATCAAAGTAACTTAATCTAATTAATGCAGCATGGAATTGAGGAGAGGTCAACTGACCACCAGGCTGTATCCGTTGAAAATGGGGAGGAGACCCATCATGAAGAGAGCGTTCGTCGGCGCATTGGCGCTGAGCACAATGTTATTTTCAGTGCCTGCCGCATTTGCCCAAGAACTGGCGACGAAGGACAGGATCGGCCTTGCCGATGCACCGAAGTCCCTCGTCGTTCGCCTGACAAACGACAGTCCCAACAATGCCGACGCAAAGATCGCCGAAGGCTACCAGAAACTCTTCGTCGATTTCATCAAGAAGCATCCCGACTGGAAGCTGCAGATGCAGTTCATGTCGGCCGATATCGGCACCGAACAGGCCAAGATGCTCGAGCAGGCCAAGGCCGGCAACGCGCCGGATTGCGCCGCGGTCGATTCCTTCGTGCTCTCGCAGTTCATGGTCAATCACGTGCTGGCGGATTTCACGCCATACTTCTCGAAGGAAGAAGTGGACGACCTCTTCCCCTTCATCCGCGAGGGCATCACCGACAAGGACAAGAGCGTCCGCGCCTGGTGGTGGGATACCGACTTGCGCGTGCTCTATCGCAACAAGTCGATCGTCGCCGACGCGCCCCAGACCTGGGACGACCTGAAGAAGGCCGGCATCGCATCTGTCGGCGAAGGCATGGAGGGAATCCTCTTCAACGCCGGCCGTTATGAGGGCTCGACCTTCGACTGGCTCGCCAACTATTGGGCACTCGGCGGCAAACTGGTCGACGACACAGGCAAGCCGATCTTTGGCGAAGGTGAAAACAAGGAGAAGTTCCTCAAGGCGCTCAACTATTACAAGGACCTCGTCGATTCAGGTGCCGCACCGAAGCGCGTGACGACGATCGGTAACTATGACGACCTGAACGCGGCGGCTGCGGCCGGAACCACCGCCCTCTTCATCGGCGGCAACTGGCAATATGCACAGCTGAAGGCCACGCTCGACGACGAAGAGTTCAAGAACTGGACCTTCTCGCCGATCCCCGGTCCGACCGCCGACCAGCGCTCAACGGGAACCGGCGGCTGGACGATCGCATCCTTCGCCAAGGACAAGGACAAGGTCGAGATGTGCGCCAACCTCGCCCGCGAGGTCTATATGGGACCGGCAAACGCTCTGCAGCAGCAGCTTCCGACGCGCAAGTCGCTGTTCACGAAATATGATGTCTTCTCGACCGAAGCCAACAAGACCTTCGCCGACGCCCTGGTGAACGGTCAGGCGCGGCCGGGTGCACCGATCTATCCTGAGATCTCCAACCAGATCCAGATCATGATGGGTGACGTCCTCTCCGGCACCAAGAAGCCGGAAGAAGCACTGGACGGCGCGTTCAATGCGACGATGGAGGCTTACAAGCGTCTCTAGAGATTGTGATCGTGGCGGCGCCCGGAAATGGGCGCCGCCGGCATTCCCAAACCCGGACAGAGAAGCCCAATGAGCCCTATCGCCATCGAGGCCGTCAGCCCGCCTCACAGCAGATCGTTCATGCGCCGTTTCGCCGGGGCACCCTTGCCCTGGATCATGCCCGTGATCATCGTCATAGGCATCTTCTATCTCTACCCCGTCATCGACGTGTTCCGCCTGTCGTTCACCAATGCCACGCTGATCGGCGACAATCAGGATTATACACTCGGCTCGATCTCCAATGCGCTGAGCTCGCCGCAGCTGCCTGATATCCTGTGGGCAACGCTGATCTTCGTCGGCGGGAGCGTTATCGGCCAGCAGATCCTCGGACTTGCCGTCGCGGTCGTCGTCGTTCGAGGCGAAAAGCGCGGCCTGTTCGGCACGACGATCCTGCGCACCACGGCGCTTGTCGCCTGGGTAGTCCCGGGTATCGCCGGCGGCATCATCTGGCAGATGCTGTTTTCCGAAGCGCCTTATGGCGCGCTGAACAGCATCCTCAGAATGATGCACCTGCCCGCCGTCGCCTGGCTCTCGGATCCGTCGATCGCGCCCTGGTCGGCGCTGATATCCAACATCTGGCGCGGTGCGGCTTTCTCGATGGTCGTCATGTATGCGGCACTGAAGGCGATCGACCCCTCGCTCTACGAGGCGGCGGAAGTGGATGGCGCAACCGGATCGCAGCAGTTCTTCTTCGTTACCATTCCTCAGCTGCGCGCCGCGATCCTGGTCAACATGATCCTGATCACCATCATGACGCTGAACACCTTCGACGCGATCATCACGCTGACAGGTGGCGGTCCCGGCCGTGCGACGGAAGTGATCTCGCTTTACGTCTTCAACATCGTCTTCAGAAATTACGACCTGTCGGGCGGCAGCGTTCTCTCCGTGCTGATGCTGATCATCAGTCTCGGGCTCGCCTTCGTCTATGCGTCGTTCCTGCCCAAGGAGGAAGAGCAATGAGCGGGCGCACCGGCACGCGGTTTGGCGATTTTCTGAGCTATCTGTTCATGCTGGCGATGTTCGTTTTCTTCGCCGGCCCCCTCTCCTATCTGCTGTCGATGGCGATGCGCGACCGGCGCGAGATCTATCGCGGCGTCGCCCGCTACATCCCACACAATCCGACGATGGAAAACTTCGTCGCCGTTCTCAACAACAGCTATTTCCCGCTTTATCTGTGGAACGGGCTGAAGCTTGCGGCGCTCAGCGGTCTCGGCGTTCTCATCGTGGCGCTGCCTGCAGCCTATGCCTTCTCGCGCTTCCACTTTCGCGGCAAGGGCCTGTCGATGATGGGGTTGCTGCTCTTCCAGATGATCTCGCCGCTTGTGATCATGGTGCCGCTCTATCGCTACATGAACAAGCTAGGCCTGCTCGACACGCATTTTGCCGTCGTCATGGTCTATATCGCGCTCGGGGTGCCGCTGGCGACCTGGCTGTTGAAGAGCACAGTCGATAGCATCCCGCGCAGTCTTGACGAGGCCGCGATGATCGATGGCTGCAATCGCTTCTCGGTGTTCTGGCGTATCGTCCTGCCGCTCTCGGCGCCGGGCATCGCCTCGGTCTTTATTATCACCGTCATTGCCGGATGGTCGCAATTCCTCGTGCCTTTTCTGCTGCTGACCCAAAACAATCTGATGCCGATCGGCGTCGGTATCTTTAACTTCCGCGGCATGCAGACCGACTCGTCGATCCAGCTGCTTGCCGCCGCCTGCCTGATCTCCGTCGTACCGGCGATCGTGGCCTTCCTGTCGCTCCAGAGACTGATTCTCGGCGCGATGACCAGCGGCGCAGTCAAGGGATGAGACCGGTCTGATGCCGATGGAAGATGAAGGATCGCGACCATGAACCAGACCGCGGGCGTCAAGCTCTCCCCCGATCTATCGGGGGCAAATGTCGAAGATGCAGGCGAGCATAACCGCGCCGTCGTGCTGCGCTGCATCCACCGGCAGGCCCCGATTTCGCGGGCGGAGATTGCAAGACAGACCGGCTTCACCAAGCCGGCCATCGCCCGCATCGTCGACCGGCTGCTGGACGAGGGCCTGATCATCGAGGCTCGGCGCCGCCACGGTTTGCGCGGACAGCCCGCCATCGAGCTCGAGATCAATCCGGACGCGTTCTTCGCCATCGGCATCAATATCGACCGCGATCACCTGACCATCCTTGCCGTCGACGCGGTCGGCAATGTGCGTGCCCGCGTGCATCACGAAAAGCGCTACATTCTGCCTGCCGAATTCATGCAGCTGTCGGCCGACGCGATATCACATTTTCAGCGCAGCCGCCTGATCGACGACGCTCATCTGGCCGGTATCGGTCTCGCCATGCCGGACTGGCTGGGCGAAATATCCTTTCCAGGCAAGCCGGCCGACTATTCCGAATGGCTGGAATTCGACGTGCGCACCGCGATCGAAGGCCTGACGCAGCACCCCGTCTTCATCGAGAACGAAACCAATGCCGCGGCACTGGCCGAACTCGACTATGGGCTCGGCGCCGAAAGCCGCAGCTTCCTCTACATCGCCATAAATGCCTGCCCCGGCGGCGGACTGGTGCTGGATGGCAATGGCCACCGCGGCGCCATGGGCCTTAGCGGCGAAATCGGCTGGCTGCCGATTGCCGACGGTAAGGACGAGCGGGCGCAGAAGGTGCGGCTGCTCGGCGAGATCTTTTCCCTGTTCTGCCTTTACGAGTTCCTCGCGGAACACGGCATCAAGGTCAGCGTACCGCAGGATCTACTGACGCTCGATACGCGCGGAAAGCGGCTGGTCTCGCAATGGCTGCGGGAGATGAGCGCCCATTTGGCCGTCGCTGTCCGGCATATCGGCATGATCATCGATCCCGACGCCATCCTGGTCGGCGGGCGGCTGCCGATCCGCATGATCGACGAGCTGCTGCGCTATGTACATGAGCATCTCGATGCCGCCGACGCCGCTTTGCCGTCGCTTCACCGCGCCTCGCTTGGCGACGATGCTTCGGCGATCGGTGCTGCGGCCATGCCAATGGCGGCAGCGCTGATGCTAGCGTCGTCAGATGAGGTTCAACGCACGCGTTCACCCCTGAAATACATGGATCGCCTGAACAACTAGAACAGCCGCCGCGGCGGCGCCTGGGAGGATTTTGATGAAGATCGGTTTCTATACGTCGACGTTCAACGACCGGCCGCTGGAAGAAGTGGTCGATTTCGCGGCCTCCGCCGGTTTCGATGCCATCGAGATCGATGTCGGCGGGCATATCAAGACGCCCGACAAGGTCCGCTCTGCCGTGGCACTCGCTCGCGAGCGCAATCTCTACGTCTCCTCCATCACCTATTTCGGCAACCAGCTCGACGCCGACAATGCCAAGCGCAAGGATCTGCGCTCGCGCACCTCGGAATTCGCCCAGGCGATCGGCGAGGCTGGTGTGCCGATCTTTGTGATCTTCCCGGGACGCAACGATGAAGCCAGCGACGAGGCCAATTATGACGACTTCGCCGCCTACACCAACGGCCTGATTGCCGAGACGGCATCGAGCGGCCTGATCTTCGCGATCGAAAACTGGCCAGGGCCGAAGGACAATTTCGTCGGCACGACGCCGAGGGGCTACGACGAGCTGTTCAAGCGCATTCCAGACCGCCGCTTCGGGCTGGAATTCGACCCCTCGCACTTCCTGCGCATCGGCGTCGATCCCTATAAGGCGCTCGAGGACGTCAAGGACCGCATTGCCATCCTCCATGCCAAGGACACCGCGATCGATCCCGCCGTACAGCAGGCCGTCGGCTATCACGGCAAGGGCTGGTGGCAATACAAGCTGCCCGGCCTCGGCCTTCTTGACTGGACGAAATTCCTGCGCCAGGCCGTGAGCTACGGTTTCGACGGCACGATCTCGATCGAGCATGAGGATGCCGCCTACGGCTGGCCGGGCAAGGACCTGGAGGCCCGCAAGGAGGGCGAGCGCGTCGGCCTCGGCTTTCTCAGAAACACCTTGAACACGCTCTGATCGCGGCCTGGGGAGGACGACAATGGCTCATGTTTCCGTGAATAATGCCCGCAAGGACTATGGCGCGTTCAAGGCCATCAAGGGCGTATCGGTCGATATCCGCGACGGCGAGTTCGTGGTTCTCGTCGGACCGTCCGGCTGCGGAAAATCGACGCTGCTCAGGATGATCGCCGGCCTCGAGGGCATTACCGGCGGTGAGATCCAGATCGGCAAGCACATCGTCAACGAGCTGGCACCGAAGGACCGGGACATCGCCATGGTGTTCCAGAACTATGCGCTCTATCCGCATATGACGGTTGCCAAGAACATGAGCTTCTCGCTGCGGCTGAAGCGTATGCCGCGAGAGGAGATAGACAAGCGCGTCGGCAATGCCGCCAAGATTCTCGGCCTCGAAAGCCTGCTCGAACGCTATCCGAAACAGCTCTCCGGCGGCCAGCGCCAGCGTGTTGCCATGGGCCGGGCAATCGTGCGCGACCCGGCCGTCTTCCTCTTCGACGAACCGCTCTCCAATCTCGATGCCAAGCTGCGCGTCCAGATGCGCTCGGAGATCAAGGAACTGCACCAGCGGCTGCAGACGACGACGATCTACGTCACCCACGACCAGATCGAGGCCATGACCATGGCCGACAAGATCGTCGTCATGAAGGACGGCCGCATCGAGCAGTCCGGTTCTCCGCTCGATCTCTACGACCGGCCCAACAACCTGTTCGTCGCGGGCTTCATCGGCTCGCCCGCCATGAACTTCATCAAGGGCAGCATGACGGATGTGGGTTTCCGCACCGAAGACGGCATCATCCTCCCAAGCGACCGCCGTCCGGGCGATGCCGTAACCTACGGCATCCGCCCCGAACATCTCCGGCTCGACCCCGGTGGCATCGAGATCACCACTGTCGTCGTTGAGCCGACGGGATCGGAAACCCTCGTCATCGCCAGACTCGGTACGCAGACCATCAGCTGCGTCTTCCGCGAGCGGATCAGAGCAGCGCCCGGCGATGTCCTGAAGGTTGCGCCCATTCATGATGCCGTTCATCTCTTCGATGAAGGCGAGCAGCGTATCGTCAGCGGCGAGGCCCGGCTGAACTGATAGGGCGTGACAAGCCGCCGATAATTTGCGATGACGAAGGCGTTGAGAGACAGGGGCGTTCGCCGGAAGGCGGGCTGAGAGGTACCCTTTGAACCTGAACCAGATAATGCTGGCGGAGGGAGTCGCTCGAGGCCCTTCGCTTTCGTTCGTCCGGCCTCCGGCGTCTTGCCCCGCCCCACAAGGGACGCAAGATGACGACTTCGAGATCACCCGGACAATTGCTGACCGCGCTGCGCGCCGCGCCGCCGCTCGTTCACTGCATCACCAACTATGTCGCGATGAACATCGCCGCCAATGTCGTGTTGGCCGCGGGCGCCTCGCCCGCCATGGTGCATGCCGAAGAGGAAGCCGGTGAATTCGCGGCGATATCCGGGGCATTGACGATCAATATCGGCACGCTGTCGCCCGCCTGGGTGAGCGGCATGAAACAGGCGGCGAAGGCCGCTGCCCGCAACGGCAAGCCCTGGGTGCTGGATCCGGTCGCCCATTACGCGACGGGCTACCGCCGGGAGAGCGTTGCGGCGCTGCTCGATCTCAATCCGGCAATCATCCGCGGTAATGCTTCCGAGATCATCGCGCTTGCCGGCAGCGAAAGCCGCGGCCAGGGCGTCGACAGCCGCGATCCCGTCGAGCAGGCGGAAGGTGCCGCCCGCAGCATTGCCGCCCAGTATGGTGCTGCCGTTGCGGTCACCGGTCCGATCGATTTCGTCACCGATGGCGCGCGTGCTGTCAGGATCGCCGGCGGCTCGGCCCTCATGCCGCAGATCACCGCGCTCGGCTGCTCGCTGACCTGCCTGACCGGCGCCTTTGCCGCGATTGCGCCCGAGGAGACTTTCGATGCGACAGTCGCAGCGCTGGCAATGTTTGCCGTCGCCGGCGAACAGGCAGCGCTGGAAGCGAAAGGCCCCGGCTCCTTCTCCTGGCGTTTCCTTGATGCGCTCGCGGCACTCGACGGTCCGGGCCTCGACCAGGCGGCAAGGATCAGCCCGGCGTGAAGACCTTCGATCTTTCCCTCTATCTCGTCCTCGATCCGCATCTCTGTGCCGGATACGGGCTTGTCGAAACCGCGCGTGCCGCCGTTGCCGGCGGGGCGACCATCGTGCAACTGCGCGACAAGACGGCGGACACCCGGCAAATGATCGAAACCGGCCGGGCTTTGCAGCATGTGCTCACGGGCAGCAACGCGCTGCTCATCGTCAACGACGATGTCGAGGCGGCGATCGCGCTCGGTGCCGACGGATTGCATATCGGCCAAGATGATCTCGGCGCGATTGAAGCTCGCCGGAAGATCGGGCCGGACATGATCCTCGGCCTGTCGGTCGAGACGGCGGCGCTTGCCGCCGCGGTGGATCCCGCCATCGTCGATTATGCCGGAATCGGCCCGGTCTTTGCCACCGCGACGAAGCCTGACCATAAGCAACCGATCGGCCTGACAGGTCTGGCCGATCTCGTTCGTGCCTGCCCGGTTCGCTCCGTAGCGATCGGCGGGCTGAAGGCCGAGCATGTCGGCCCGGTGCTTGCCACCGGCGCCGAGGGCCTTGCGGTCGTCTCGGCGATCTGCGGCCAGCCCGATCCGCAGGCGGCGACCGCAGCCATCGCAGCCAGCATCAGAAAGGCACGCTCATGATCCGTAACGTCCTCTCGATTGCCGGGTCCGACCCCTCGGGCGGCGCCGGCATCCAGACCGATCTCAAGGCTTTCTCGGCGCGTGGCACCTATGGCATGGCCGTGCTGACGGCGCTGACCGCACAGAACACGACGGGCGTTTCTGCCGTGCAGACGGTCTCTCCGGCGTTTGTCGCTGAGCAAATCCGCATGGTTTTCGCCGATGTGCGCGTCGATGCCGTCAAGATCGGCATGATCGCCAATGCCGCGATTGCCGAGGCGGTCGCCGATGCCCTGCAGCCGCATCGCGGTATTCCCATCGTGCTCGATCCCGTCATGATCGCCAAGGGCGGCGCCACCCTCCTCGACATTGCTGCGATCGGCGCGCTAACCACGCGTCTCCTGCCGCTCGCAACGATGCTGACCCCGAACTTGCCGGAGGCGGCAGCGCTGCTCGGTGAAGGCCATGCCGAAAGCCGCGAGCAGATGCAGGATCAGGCGCGCAAGCTGCTGACGCTCGGCCCTGGAATGGTTCTCCTCAAGGGCGGCCATCTCGGCGGCAACGACAGTCCCGATGTGCTGGCGAGCGCCGATCACATCACCTGGTTCGAGGCACCGCGGGTTCCGACGAAGAACACCCATGGTACCGGATGCACTCTTTCCAGCGCTCTTGCCGCAGAGCTCGCCAAGGGCAAATCGCCGGAAGCCGCCGTTGCCATCGCCAAGCGATACCTCGCCGATGCGGTGGCGGCGGCAGGTCAACTCGGCGTCGGCTCAGGTCACGGCCCCGTCCATCACTTTCACGCCTTGTGGAACGAGCCGGACCTGTGAGACACCGGGACCGGCGAAAAAGCCGCCGGTCTCAACCCTTCTGCTTTTTTCCCTGCGGATAGATCGTCTCGCCCTTTTTGAGCATGGCGACGAAGCTCTCGATATTCCGCCTCCGGCCGGCTTCGGTCTTGATCTTGTGCATGCGGAATGCCAGCGCGAAACGGTTCTGCTCGCTGAGCTTTGCCAGCATGTCCCTCGCCTCCGGCTCGGCATCGATCGCCGCCTGCAGATCGTCGGGGATCTTCATGTTCTTGCCGCTGCCATAGGCACGGTCCCAGCGGCCGTCGGCCTTGGCGGCCTCGACCTCGCGCAGACCGTGACCGGTCATCCGGCCTTCACTGATCAGTCGTGCGACATTGTCGACGTTGATCTGGCTCCATGTTCCGTTCTTCGTGCGCCGGGTGTAGCGCTGCAAATAGCTCTTCTCATCGAGGCTCTTGCGCACCGCATCGATCCAGCCCCAGCAGAGCACGGCATCGATCGCCTCGACGGGCGTGATCGATGGCAGGCCCGAGGCCACCTTGAAGATGCGGATCCAGACCTCGTTTTCTTTATCGTGATACTTCGAAAGCCAGTCGTAGAATTCCCCGGCATTGCTGAATTCATGCACCTTGTCCGGATCGACGACGATCGGAGCCATTCGCTTTATCCCCCGTGAAGCCTGCGCCCGGCCATGGTAGCGGCCACGGCGCAAACTTCAACTCGCTCAGGACTTGACCGCTCCGGCCGTCAGACCGGCAATGATGTGTTTCTGGGCAAGGAAGAAGACGATGATGGTCGGCATGATCGTCAACGTGATGAAGGCCAGCACCAGCTGCCATTCGGTGCCGAATTCGCCGCGATAGACCATGATGCCGAGAGGCCAGGGATATTTCGATTCCGAATTGAGCATGATGAGCGGCAGGATATAGCTGTTCCAGCTGCCGACGAAGGAGATGATGCTAACCGTGGCGATGATCGGCCGCGATAGCGGTAGAGAGATGTACCAGAAGAAGCGCAGATAGCCGCAGCCATCGACGAAGGCCGCCTGGAACAATTCTTCCGGAAGGTTGCGAAAATAATTCCTAAACAAGAGAATGCTCATACCAAGGCCGAAGGCCACCTGCGGCAGCACCACGCCCCAATAGGTATCCAGCAATCCGAGATCGCGGATGCGGATGAAGAGCGGCAGAATGGCGGTGGCGGCCGGGAACATCAGCCCGAGCAGGAAATAGTTCAGCAGGAACGACGAGCCGAAGAAGCGCACATGCGCGAAGGTGAAGGCTGCCATCGACGAGACGATCAGCGTCAGCGACACTGTCAGCACCGCAATGACCAGCGAATTGAAGATCTGCAGCCAGTAGCGCTCGCCGAAAAGGATGTCAGTATAGTTCGACCATTGCCATGCGGCCGGCAGGCCGAACGGATTGACGCGCAAATCCCCCAGCGTCTTGAAGCCGCCAAGCGCCGTTGTCAGCAGCGGAATGAGCACGAGGGCGGCGATCAGCGTCAGCGAGACGTAGAGATAGACTTTCGTCCCCGTTTGCATGCGAATGGTGTCGGTCGTGTCAGTCATTGCGCATGAATATCCTTTTGTAGCCGAAGGCGAGCGTCACGCAGATGATGAACAGCACGACGCCGACGGCGCTGCCGAGGCCCACCTGCATGCGCATGACGCCGTAGGTGTAGAGGAAGGTGACCATCGTCTGCGTCGAGTTCGATGGGCCGCCGCCGGTCAGCGGCATGATCATGTCGAAAAGCTGCAGGGAGCCGATGACCGCAAAGAAGATCGACAGGCGCAGCGTCGAGCCGAGCAATGGCAGCGTGATGTAGCGGAATTTCTGCCAGCCGGAAGCGCCGTCGATATCGGCTGCTTCGAGCACGTTCTTGTCCACGGATTGAAGGCCGGCGATGAACAGCATCATGTGGAAGCCGAAGTACTTCCAGACGACGACGCCGAGCACCGCATAGATCGCCACGTCCTTGTCGGCCAGCACATAGGGGTTGGCAAAGCCGAAGAAATTGGCCGTTGCGGCAAACAGGCCATAGTCGCCGTCATAGACGAAGCGCCAGATGAGACCGGCCGCGACATCTGCCAGGACGTAGGGCAGGAAGAAGATCAGCCTGTAAGTGACGACACCCGGAATGCGGTGCGCCAGCATGGTCGAAAGCCAGATTGCCAGCGGCACCTGGATGGCGATCGAGATGATGATGATCAGGCCGTTGTTGATGAGCGCCTGGCTGAAGGCGGCATTGCGGAACAGCACCTGGAAGTTCTTGAAGGCGATGAATTCGGTTGGCGTGCCGTAGCCGTTCCACTTGTAGAAACTGTACCAGGCCGCCTCGCCCATCGGCATGATGACGAAGAGCGTGAAAAGGATCAGCGCCGGCGGCAGGAAGAGCAGCAGGATGGCCCAGCGGTCATGCGCGATCGAACTGCGGTTCTTTCGCGCGCTCTTGGAAAGGCCTTTCGCGCCGATGCCAGTTGAAACGGAAATGTCAGCCATGTGTCCTGCTTTCGCATGCGCCTGATCAGGTCCCGGCGCCTTGCGGCGCCGGGAAGAGAATGCGGAGTGGATCACTGCTCCAGTTCGAACGCGTCCTGGATCTGCTGGGCGCCATCCTTCGAACTCATCTGGCCCGAGACGATTTCGACCGAGACGTCATTGACGACGCGGCCGACGGCGGCGCCGAGATCCTGGTCGAAGAAGTTCTGGTGCCAGGTGGAACCGGCGAGCTGCTTGGCGGATTCGGCGAGCAGCGGGTTGACGACACCGTCATCGGCGCCGACAGCGACCGGCAGCAACATGGCGTTCTTCGCCATTTCCCGCTCGTTATCGGCATTCGTCAGATAGGCGAGAAAGTCGATCGCCTCCTTGGACGCCTTCTTGGTGACCACCCAGCCGTTCAGACCGCCGAGCGTATCAGTGGCTTTGCCCGCGCCGCCATCGACTGTCGGGAAGGCAAAACGGCCGATATTCTCAGGCGCCAGACCCTTGCCGTCGCCGGCATTCTTGCGCTGGTTGGCTTCGGTGTTCTCGAAGCCGAGGATCATCGCCGCCTTGCCGTCGCCGAAGACGCCGAGCGCCTGCGGCCATGTCACGCCAAGGTAGCCAGGCTGGAAGGGTTCAAGCTTGCCGAGCGCGGCGAGGTCGTCACCGGCCTTGATGATCGCCGGATCGAGGAAGCCTTCGCCCTCACCCTTCTTGGCAGCGTCGAACACCTTCTGGCCGCCTTCGCGCATGACGAGGTAGCTCCAGTAGAAGTGGATCGGCCACTTCTCACCGCCGCCACCGGCGATCGGCACGACGCCGCCATCCTTCAGCTTCTTCACGGCATCGAGGAAATTGGCCCAGCTCTTGATGTCTTCGGCTTTCACGCCGGCCTTGGCAAACAGCTCCTTGTTGTAGAAGAAGCTGACGAGGCCGACCTTGTAGGGCACGGCCCAGACCTTGCCGTCGAAGGACATGCCGTTAACGGAAGCGGGCGTGAACTGCTTGCGCAGCTTGCCGCCATCAGCGTCGAGCGCGGCCGTGACCTCCTGCAGCGCGCCGGTTTCGGACTGCTGCTTCAGGACGCCCCCGCCCCAGCTGTAGAAGAAATCGGGCACGTCGTCGGATTGCAGAAGCGTCGGCAGCTTGGCCTTGAAGGCCTCGTTTTCCAGGAACTGCATTTGGATATCGACGTCGGGATGCAGCTCTTCGTATTTCTTGACGATCTCTTCCCACTTCGCCACGAATTTCGGATCAAGCTCCAGATGTAGCCATTTGACGACAGTCTTCGCCGAAGCCGCACTGGCGCCGAGTATCAGCGAAACCCCTGCAGCGGCTGCCAGAAATGCAATGCGCTTGCCGCGAAGGGCCAGGCCCTTGTGCATATACGTCATGATTTTTCCTCCCAGGGGCTCCATCCTCACAATTTTTCCCCTATGCGGATTAATTCAACGGAGCTTGCGCACAATGTCAACCCAACTGCCCAAATTTTTGCCGTTCCGGCTTGACAGAGGCCTGTTACTGCCTGTTATTTAATTTGTAACCCGTCGAAAATATTTGGGCCACGGCCCCATTCAAGCGATTGCCCGGCTAGATTTCATGAAGACCGCAGATCCCGAATTGATGCGCGCGATCAATCGCTTGAACGTGCTGGATACGATCCGCCGCCACGGGCCGATCTCGCGTGTGGAGATCAGCGAACGCACCCAGCTGTCGACGACGACCGTTTCCGCGATCACCGCTTCGCTGCTCGACGACGGCCTCATCCTGCCGCGGCATGAAGGCGACATCCGCAACGAAGCGGCGCGCGGCAGACCGCGGGTGATGCTGGAGCTGAACCCGGATGCCGCCCGCGTCGTCGGCGCGAAGATCGCCGCCAACCGCATGATCTTCGTCGTCACCGATTTTCGTGGCGACGTGTTGTCAAAGCTGACGCTTCCGATCCGCATCGACCGGCAGCCGATCGCCGTCATCGCCGATCTCGTGGAAGACGGCGTGCGCCGCTGCGTGGTCGATGCCGGGCTCTCGCTCGAGGATGTCGATACCGTCTGCCTCGGCCTTCCCGGCGTCATCGAACATCGCACCGGTCATGTGCGCAGCAGCCCGATCTTCCGCGAGGTGAATGTCGATTTCGCCGCCGAGATGACGGCGCGACTCGGCACATCGACGATCGTCGAGAGTGACGCGCACGCCATCACGCTTGCCCATCACTGGTTCGGCAAGGCGCGCGATCTGGAAGACATGGTGCTGATTTCGCTCGAACAAACGCTGGGCCTTGGGGTGCTGCACGGCAACCAGCTGTTCCGCGGCGCGGGCGGCCTCAGCCATAATCTCGGCGACCTCGTGCTCGGCATGGGGCCGCAGGGCACGGTACGCCTCTCCACTCAGGCGGGCGAAAGCGCCATCCTCGGCGATCAACAGGCCGACGGCCGTTTTGCCGAAGCGATCCGGCTTGGCCGGGGCATGACCCACGCCCAGGCGCTGATCAAGGCCGAGGACAATACGCTGATCGCCTCGGCCATTCGCGCCGGTGAGGCAGTCGGCCTGACGGTCGCCAATATAGTAACCCTTTTCGCTCCACCGCGCGTCATCCTCGTTGGATCCAGCCTGGCGCTCGGCGAGCCGTTCCTGAACAGCCTTCGCGATGCCTATGCGGTGGCGATCCCGCCATCGCTGAAGGGCGTCACCGAACTCGTCTTCGACGATTCCAGCGACGATTTCTGGGCGCAGGGTGCTGCCGCCGTCGCGCTCTACGAACTCTATGAATCGCCCTGGAGCACCACGGGGCCAGCGCTATAGCGCTGAAACAGATACATATCCTGGGAGGAACTTATGGAAAAAGTCGGTATCGGCATCATCGGATGCGGCAATATTTCGGGCGCCTACCTGAAGGCGATGGCTTCCTTCCCGATCCTCGACATCCGGGGCGTGGCCGATCTCAACCGCGCACTGGCCGATGCGAAAGCGGCGGAATTCAATGTCCCGGCAAAGAATATCGACGAGCTTTTCGCCGATCCCAAGATCGAGATCATCGTCAATCTGACGGTGCCGAAGGCCCATGTCGCCGTTGGCCTGCAGGCGCTGGACGCAGGCAAGCACACCTATTCCGAAAAGCCGCTCGGCATTAATTTCGCGGAAGGGAAAAAATTGGCGGAAGCCGCCAAGGCGAAGAATCTTCGCATTGGCGCAGCGCCCGATACATTCCTCGGTGGCGGCCATCAGACGGCGCGGACTCTCGTCGATAGCGGCGTCATCGGCCAGCCGGTTGGCGGCACCGCGACCTTCATGTGCCCGGGCCATGAGCGCTGGCACCCGAATCCGGCCTTCTATTATGAAGTCGGCGGCGGACCGATGCTCGACATGGGGCCTTATTACATCACCGATCTCGTCAATCTCTTCGGCCCGGTCGCGCAGGTTGCCGGTTTCGCCGTGGCACCGCGCAAGGAGCGCGTCATCACCAGCGAACCGCGCAACGGCGAGAAGATCCCGGTTCACGTGCCGACCCATGTGGCCGGTGTCATGGCCTTTGCCAATGGCGCGGTCGTGCAGATCGGCATGAGCTTCGATGTTGCGGGCCACAAGCATGTGCCACTTGAAGTCTACGGTACCGAGGGCACGCTGATCGTCCCCGATCCGAACCATTTCGGCGGCGAAGTGCAGTTTTTCAAGAAGGGCGGCAGCTTCGAGACGCAGGAACTGACCTCGCCTTATGCCGATGGCAACTACCGCTCGATCGGTGTCGCCGACCTTGCCCATGCGATCCGCTCGAACCGGCCGCATCGCGCCAATGGCAGTCTGGCGCTGCATGTGCTCGAGGTCATGGAAGCGTTCCACACGGCCTCGGAAAGCGGCCGCACGGTCACCATCACCACGGCCACCGAGCGGCCCGCGCCGCTCTCGGAATCGCTCGTCGACGGGCGGCTCGCCAAATAATTTTCAGGAGGAATATGCATGCGTGAAGCACTGATCGTCTGGGGCGGATGGAGCGGCCACGAGCCGCAGGAATGCGCCGTCATCATCAAGGACATGCTCGAGGAGGACGGCTTCAAGGTCTATGTCGAGCATAGTACCGAAGCCTTCGCCGACCCTTCCGTGCACGATCTCAGCCTCGTCGTACCGATCGTCACCATGTCGAAGATCGAAAAGGAAGAGATCAAGAACCTGGCCGCGGCTGTGGAAAACGGCGTCGGCATTGCCGGTTACCACGGCGGCGCCGGCGACAGCTTTCGCGAATGCGTCGAATACCAGTTCATGATCGGCGGCCAGTGGGTCGCCCACCCCGGCAATATCATCGACTATAAAGTCAACATCACCAGGCACGATGACCCTGTCATGGAGGGGATCGTCGATTTCCCCTACACGTCGGAGCAATATTACATGCATGTCGATCCGTCGAACGAAGTGCTGGCGACGACGACCTTCACCGGCGACCATGCCTATTGGATCGACGGCGTGGTCATGCCCGTCGTCTGGAAGCGCAAATATGGCAAGGGCCGCGTCTTCTATTCCTCGCTCGGCCATCAGGCCAAGGAATTCGGCGTGCCTGAAATGAAGACCATCTTCCGCCGCGGAGCCAACTGGGCAGCGCGCTAAATCACTGATCTTGCAAGAGCCTTGGATAGCCCGGCGCAGAGCCGGGCTATTTGCGTTTTGCCGCCCCCTGCGCGGCGTTCTGTCCTCCCCCAGATTCCCTGTTGACATCCAGGATCGAAACGACGAAGTCTATGTCATTAAAAGGGGATACATTCCGTAATAACGGAATATTGGAGGACGACAGGTGCCCGACCTGCTGGTAAACCTATATTCGAAGACGCTCGACGGACTGAGATTAAAGGCCGATGAAACCGGTGTCACCATCCGTCCGGCCCTGCCGCCGGAAATGCATGTCGTTACCGCCTGGGTTCGCGAGCATTTCAGCGAGAACTGGGCGAGCGAAGTCACCGTCGCGTTTTCCCGCCAGCCCAATGCGTGCCTGATCGCCGTCGATGGCGGCAAGCTTCTCGGCTTTGCCTGTTACGACACCACGGCACGCGGCTTCTTCGGCCCGACTGGCGTGGCACCTGAAGCCCGCGGCAAGGGCATCGGCCTCGCCCTCTTTTCCGCCTGCCTACAGACGATGAAGACGCTTGGCCACGCCTATGCCTTCATCGGCGACGCAGGCCCGGTCGATTTCTACGCCAAGACCGCTGGCGCCGTACCCATCCCCGCGCCCGACAAGGGCACCTACGAAGGCATGCTCAGAAGCAAGCCGAAGACCTAAACTGATACCGGAGCATAAAGAGTGTCCAAGACCCCCCTCGCCCTTTTCGTCGGCATGCCCAATCCGACCCTGTCGGACGACGAGTTCGCGCTGTTTCGCGAAACCAATCCGCTTGGTCTCTTCGTCGGCCGCCGCAACCTGAAGACCCCCGGCGACGTCAAGGTGCTGATCGAACGCTTCCGCGAGGCTGTTGGCCGTGAGGATGCGCCTGTATTCACCGACCAAGAAGGCGGACGCGTCCAGCATCTGGATGCCGGTCCATGGCCGCTCTTCCGCAGCTTCGGCGCCTTTGCCGAGCTCGCTCAGCGTGATCTCGAACTCGCCAAGCGTGCACTTCGCCTTTCCTCCCAGGCCATGGGCGCGATGATGACCGAGCTCGGCTTGACGAGCGGCTGCTCGCCGGTTCTCGACCTGGTCTTCCCGACCACGAGCGCCGTCATCGGCGCCCGCTCGTTCGGTGCCGATCCTGACATCATCGCCGCCCTCGGCCGCGAGGTCGTCGATGGCCTGCTCGAAACCGGTAACATGCCCGTCATGAAGCACATTCCGGGCCACGGCCGCGCAACGCTCGATTCCCACAAGGAGCGCCCAGTCGTCGATGCATCGCGCGAGACACTCGAAGCCACCGATTTCAAGCCCTTCGTGGCGCTGAAGGACACGCCTTGGGCGATGGTTGCCCACGTCGTCTATACCGCCTACGACAAGGAACTGCCCGCCTCCATCTCGCCGGTCATGCATAACGTGATCCGCAAGGACATGGGCTACGAGGGCGTGCTGATCTCGGACTGCATCTTCATGGAATCGCTGCAGGGCACCATGCCGGAACGCGTCAAGCAGGTGCTCGACGCCGGTTTCGACATCGCGCTTCACAGCCATGGCGACATTCCGGAAAGCGAAGCAGCCGCCAAGGCCGCCCGCCCGCTCACAGCTGCAGCACTTGCCCGTATCGAGGCCGGCAAAGCCCGCCTCGGCAATCTCAAGATCGACGTCCGCGCTGCACATGCGGAAGTCGAGGACATGTTCAAGACCGTGCTGGCCGCCTGACCAGCCCGGTTCGCGAAGCAACCAACCAAGGGGAATAAAGTGAAAAAATACATATTCGCCGCCGCAACAGCTCTGTCACTGCTGTCCGGCACCGCCATGGCGCAAACCGTTTTGACCGCCAACATCGAACCGGCGACGACCTGGGTTCGCAACTTCAACCCGTTCAACCAGACGTCGTCGCGCCAGTCGACGCTCGACTTCATCTATGAGCCGCTGGTGATCTTCAACCGCTTCGACAGCAACAAGCCGGTCTTCCGCCTGGCCGAAAGCTTCAAGCAGTCCGACGATCTGAAGACGATCGAGTTCAAGCTGCGCTCGGGCCTCAAGTGGTCGGACGGCAAGCCGCTGACGGCTGCCGACGTCAAGTTCACCTACGAATATCTCAAGAAGTTCCCGGCTCTCGACTTCGTCAGCATCTGGAGCTTCATCACCGGCGTCGAAGCCGTCGATGGCCAGACCGTCCGCTTCACGCTGAAGGACCCGAGCTCGCTCGCCGCCGAACAGCTGTCGCAGCTGCCGATCGTTCCCGAGCACGTCTGGAAGGACGTTGCCGATCCGGTCACCTTCGCCAACGAAACCCCTGTCGGCAGCGGCCCGCTGACCGAAGTTCCGCGCTTCACCGGCCAGACCTATGACCAGTGCCGCAACCCGAACTATTGGGATGCCGAGCACCTTAAGGTCGACTGCATGCGCTTCCCGCAGCTCGCCGACAACAACCAGATCCTGACGGCGACCGCTGACGGCACGCTCGACTGGGGCGTTTCCTTCATTCCCGATATCGACAATGTCTATGTCTCGAAGGACCCTGATCACTATCACTACTGGTATTCGCCGAGTAGCATGGTGGCCTTCCTGTTCAACCAGGAAACCGCCAACGAGAGCAACAAGAAGGCCTTCAACGACGTCAAGTTCCGCCGCGCGGTCTCCATGTCGCTGGACCGCAAGACGATGATCGACGTCGCAGGCTACGGCTATCCGACGCTGAACGAAGATCCCGGCCTGATGGGCGAGCTCTACAAGAGCTGGGCGGACCCGTCCGTGAAGGCCGATTTCGGCAAGTCGGCAGCCTATGACGCCGACGCCGCCAAGGCGCTTCTCGACGAAGCCGGCTACAAGGACAAGGATGGCGACGGTTTCCGCGACAATCCTGACGGTTCGAAGATTTCCTTCACGATCATCGTGCCGAATTCCTGGACCGACTGGATCGACACCGTCAACATCGCCATCGAAGGCATGCAGGCCGTAGGCATCGACGCCAAGATCGAGACCCCGGAAGAAGCCGTCTGGACCTCTGACTTGATCGAAGGCAAGTTCGACGCCGCGATCAACAGCCTGCCGGCCTCGTCGTCGCCCTACTATCCCTACAAGCGCGCCTTCAGCGCTTCGGACAAGGGCAAGACACGCTTCACGGCGCAGCGCTGGTTCAATCCCGAGGTCGAGGCTCTCGTCACCCAGTTCACGCAGACCGCCGATCTCGGCAAGCAGAAGGAAGCGATGAACAAGGCTCAGCGTATCGTTGCCGAAAATCTGCCGATGATCCCGGTCTTCAACAACCCGAACTGGTATCAGTACAACACCAAGCGCTTCACCGGCTGGTCGACCAAGGAGAACCCCTTCGTCAATCCGTCCATCTCGCGCACCAACCCCGCTCGCCTTCTGAACCTGCTCGCTCTCGAGCCGGTAAAGTAAGCACGGACCCTCGGGAGCGGCTCCCCTCAGCCGCTCCCGGTTTCACGGAGTTTCCATGGCTTTCCTGCTACGCCGCCTGGCTTTCTACTTGGCAGCCTTCATCGCGGCGGCAACGATCAATTTCTTCCTGCCGCGCCTGATGCCGGGTGACCCGGTGCAGATCATGTTCTCGAGCGCCGGCGCCGAACTGCCGCCGGAGAGCCTGCAGGCATTGAAGCTGACTTTCGGTTTCGTGGACGGGCCGCTGTGGCAGCAATATCTGACCTATCTCGGCAGTATCTTCACCGGTGATCTCGGCCGCTCGGTCAAGTATTTCCCGTTGCCGGTCACCTCGGTTCTCGGTCATGCCCTCGTCTGGACCGTCGGCCTGATGGGCACCGCGACGGTCATCAGCTTCACCATCGGCAGCTTCCTCGGCATCCTCGCCGCCTGGCGCCGTGGCAGTGCTTTCGACGTCATCGTCTCGGTCGTGGCGATCTTCGCGACCTCGGTTCCGGCCGTCGTCACCTCGCTGATCGTCGTCTTCATCTTTGGTTTCACGCTCGGCTGGTTTCCGAACGGCTATGCCGCCGATCCGTCGCTCGATCCGGCCTTCACGCTGCAATATATCGGCAGCGTGCTCTATCACGCCGTCTTGCCGATGATCACGCTCTGCGCCGTCATGACCGGCGGCTTTGCCGTCACCATGCGCAACAACATGATCAACCTGCTCGGCGAGGACTATATCGTCATGGCGCGCGCCAAGGGTCTCTCCGACCGGCACGTGATGATCTGGTATGCCGCGCGCAACGCGCTGCTGCCGACCGTCTCGTCGCTGGCGATCGCCATCGGCACCATCCTCGGCGGGTCGCTGGTCACAGAGGTGGTCTATAATTATCCCGGCCTCGGCAACATCCTCTACCAGGCAATCCTAGCCCGCGATTACCCCGTTATCCAGGGACAGCTCCTGATCATGACCACCACCATGCTGGTCGCTAATTTCATCGTCGATGTCAGCTACGTGCTGCTTGATCCGCGATTGAAGGGAGCGTGACATGAAGACCCTCATTTCCGGCCTGCTGCGCAACCGCAAGGCACTCGTCGGCGTTGCCATCATTCTCTTCATCATCATCGTGGCGATCGCCGCGCCTTTGATCACGCAATATGATCCGACGGCGCGCACCGGCCGTCCGCATCAGGCGCCGTCGCTCGATCATCTGCTCGGCACGACGCGCATCGGCCAGGACGTGTTTTCGCGGCTGATCTACGGCGCCCGAACCTCGCTCGCCGTCGGCTTCGGCGCCGGCCTGCTGATCACCATCGTCGGCACGGCGCTGGGGATCATCTCAGGCTACCGCGGCGGCAAGACCGACGAGGTCATCAGCTTCTTCACCAACATGGTGCTCGTCGTTCCGAACCTGCCGCTGCTGCTCGTGCTCGCCGCCTTCATCGGCCAGGCGAGCCCCCTCGTCATCGCCCTGATCCTTGGCGGAACCTCCTGGGCCTGGGGCGCACGCGTCACCCGCGCCGAGACGCTTTCGGTCAAGCAGAAGGACTTCGTCAAATCGGCAGAAACGATGGGCGAGCCGCAATGGCGCATCATGCTGTTCGAGATCTTCCCGAACGTCATCTCGATCGTCGGCATCAATTTCATCGGCAGCGTCATCTTTGCGATCATCACCGAAGCGACGCTGGAATTCCTCGGTCTCGGCGATCCCCGGGCCGTTTCATGGGGAGCCATGCTCTATAACGCACAGAAGGCATCCGCGCTCTCGGTCGGCGCCTGGTGGGATATCCTGACACCCTGCTTCGCACTGGCGCTGCTCGGCATCGGCATGTCGCTGCTGAATTTCGCCGTCGACGAGGTTGCCAATCCGCGGCTTCGCACCGGCGGACAGCTCGGCCGCTGGAAGACATTGATCCGCACCGGGGAGGGCCGCCTGTGAGCCAGCCACTGCTGTCGGTCAAAAACCTGACCATCGACTATATCGGCGAGGAAAAGGATTTCCGCGCTGTCGACAATGTGAGCTTCGATGTAGCGCCCGGCGAAGTCTTCGGCCTTGCCGGTGAATCCGGCTGCGGCAAGAGCACGATCGCCTTTGCCATCAGCCGCCTGCACAAGCCGCCGGCGCTGATCCGCAAGGGCAGCGAAATCCTGCTTGCCGGCCGCGAAGTCCTCGACCTCGACCCGCAAGCCCTTGCAGCCTTCCGCTGGCGCGAAGTCGCCATGGTCTTTCAGAGTGCCATGAATTCGCTGAACCCGGTTCTGCGCATCGAGGACCAGTTCTATGACGTGCTGAAGAAGCACAAGGGAATGACCAAGGCGCAGGCGCGCGAACGGGCGGCCGAGATGCTGAAGCTCGTCGATATCGCCCCGGACCGGATGCGCAACTACCCGCATCAGTTTTCCGGCGGCATGCGCCAGCGCATCGTCATTGCCATCTGCATGGCGCTCGATCCGAAGCTCGTCGTCATGGACGAGCCAACGACGGCACTCGACGTCGTCGTCCAGCGCGAAATCCTGCAGCGCATCAACGAGCTGCGCCGCCAGTTCGGCTTCTCGGTGCTGTTCATCACCCATGATCTCGGACTGATGGTGCAGTTCTGCGACCGCATCGGCATCATGCTGGCGGGCAAGCTCGTCGAGCAGAACAGCGCCGAAGACATCTACAAGAACCCGCAGCACGACTATACGAAGAAGCTCTGGGCCTCCTTCCCCTCACTGCATGGAGGCGTGCTCGCATGAGCGAAGCGATCCTCTCTCTCGACAAGGTCGATAAGACGTTCGGACACGGCAGCTCGACAGTGCATGCCGCGCGGTCGATCTCGTTTGCGCTCCACCCCGGCCGCGCCCTGGCGCTGGTCGGCGAATCCGGTAGCGGCAAAACGACCTGCGCCCGCATGGCCATGCGCGAATATGCGCCGACCTCGGGCCAGATCCTCTACAAGGGCAGGCCGGTCGAAGCTGCGGGCCGCGCTGAAATCGCCGACTACCGGCGTTCGGTGCAGATGATCTTTCAGGATCCCTTCGCTTCGCTGAACCCGGCGCATACGATTGCCTATCATCTGACACGGCCGCTCAAGCTGCACCGCCCCGATATCAAGGCGTCGGCGATCGAGGCAACAGTGCGCGAGCTGCTCGAGCGCGTGCGCCTTGACCCCGATCTCGTCGCCCCGAAATATCCGCACGAGCTCTCCGGCGGCCAGCGCCAGCGCGTCAACATTGCGCGTGCGCTTGCTGCAAAGCCCGAGATCATCGTGGCGGACGAGCCGACCTCGATGCTCGACGTCTCGGTACGCCTCGGCGTCCTCAATCTGCTGAACGAGATGAAGCAACAGATGAATCTCGGCCTTCTCTACATCACCCACGATATCGCGACCGCCCGCTACGTCGCTGAGGATATCGCCGTCACGTATTCCGGCCAGATCGTCGAATGGGGACCGACTTCAGAGGTGATCGACAACCCGATCCATCCCTATACCCGGCTGCTGCTGTCGGCGGTACCGGATCCGGACGTCCGCTTCGATGATCCGAAGACGCAGCTGAAGCCGGAAGAGGTCGATGGCATCCGCAAGGCGGCTGCCGCCACCCAGGACACCATCATCGAGGCATCGCCGGGACATTTTGCCCGCAGCCTGTGACTTCATTTATCGCTTGTGCTAGGGGAGCGGCCGAACGGAAGGCGAAACGGCATGCTCCCCTGGATCGAACTCGACAAGGCAACCATCCCCGGCGACGGCGGCGACCTGCGGCTCAAGCAGCGCGGCTCGGAATTTTCCATCATGCTCGGCGCCAACGAGCTGATGAACAGCCGTCTCAGCGGCTCGGAAGAAGCCCTCGCCACCCTCTCCTACGAGCGCATCAAGAGCCACAAGCGGCCGAAGGTGCTGATCGGCGGTCTCGGCATGGGTTTCACACTGCGGGCGGCGCTCGCCGTTCTCCCCGGTGATGCCGAAGTCGTCGTCGCCGAGCTGGTTCCGGCAGTCGTTGCCTGGGCACGCGGGCCTATGGCCGAGGTGTTCAAGGGATGCCTGGATGATCCGCGCGTGACGATCTTCGAGGGTGATGTCGGCGAAGCGATCCGCGCCGCAAAGGCTGGGTTCGATGCGATCCTGCTCGACGTCGACAATGGCCCGGACGGGCTGACCCGCAAGTCCAACGACAGGCTCTACGATTTCGGCGGCATAAGCGCGACCAAGGCCGCACTGCGCGCCGGCGGCGTGCTGGCCGTCTGGTCGTCGGGACCGGACACCAGCTTTACCCGCCGGCTCAAGGATGGCGGCTTTGCCACCGAAGCGGTGAGTACGCGCGCCGGGAAGGGCCGCGGCGCGCGTCACGTTATCTGGCTGGCGGTCAAGCCTAACCGTTAAGCCTTGAAGCCCTTCCGGGCGGCCGCAATCTCGCGGGCGGCGCCATTGCGCAACTGCGTGGAATCGCCTGCCGCGATCACCAGATCGCAGCCGAGCGTCAGCATTTCGCCGGCCCGCGCGCCGTCGCTGCCAAAGGCACAGACGAACTTCTTGTGCGCCCGGCAGCGGGCGATCACATGCGACAGCTCCTTGTCGATCTCGGGCGTATCCGGCGCAACCTTCGCACCGTTGGACAGCGCGATCGAGAGATCCGAAGGGCCAACGAAAATGCCGTCGATACCATCAACGCCAAGAATATCGTCGACTGCAGCGAGTGCTGCCCGGGTCTCGACCATGGCGATCGTCACGGTCAGGTCGTTTGCGGTCTTCAGATAATCGCCGGCCGAAATGCCCGTGTGATTCAGGGCCAGTGTCGGTCCCCAGCTGCGCTCACCGAGCGGCGGATATTTGGTGAAGCTAACCAGTGCTTCGGCATCCGCCTTGGAGTTCACCATCGGCGCGATGATACCGGAGAAACCGGCATCGAGCAGGCGCGAGGCAGCCGCGAAATCGCCGACCGGAATGCGCGCCAGCGCCGGCTTTCCAGCCGCCCTGATCTGCGAGACGGTCGCCGCCGCAGTGCCGAGGTCCCACATGCCGTGCTGCATATCGAGGACCAGCGTGTCGAAATCCTCCTGCGCCAGATGATTGACCATCAGCGGCGAGGGAATGCCGATCCAGGCTGAAACCAGACCGCCGTGGCCGCCCTTTTTGATCCTCGCCGCGAAGCCGTCGATAGCCGATGGGGCGCTCATGTCATGTCTCCTTGCATTTCAAGCGATTGCGCGTTGGCGCGTGTCCAAGAAGTCCTCGATGAAGGCCTTCTGCAAAAGGATGCCATCCCACTCGTCCGCGAAGAAGGGCGAGTCATAGATCAGCGTGAACGGCCCGGTGTAACCCGCCGATCGGCTGGCCTCCAGGCATTTGCGATAGTCGTCCGAGTCGAGCCCGGAGGCATTGTAATCGGCCTTGGCGTGGCAAAGCTCGGCGCGGCCCATGATATCGGCGAGACCGGCATATTTCGCAGGCGCCGCCCAGTTGCCGAGGTCGCCGTTGAGCCCGATCTTGCCGTCGAGACCGTCGAGCAGCCAGTTCATCTCTTTGGGTGCCGGCAGCAGGTCGAACCAATTCTCGACAACGATGCGAACACCGCTTCCGTCAGCCTGCGCGGCCAGCCATTTCAGTTTCGTCAGCGCCCGCTGCAGGTTTTCTTCCGACGGCTTCTGCTTGCCGGCGATGACGCGCATATTTTCGGCGCCGAGCGCCTTGGCGATTTCGATCCAGCCGGCCATCCAGCGGATATCGCGCTCGCTGTTTTCAGGATGGCTCGGATCGCCGTCTTCGACGAGCAGCGTCTGGAACAGGATACCCGACGCCTTCATCGCCGCGCGAAACTCGGCCAGGTAGGCCGGATCGAGGCTCGGCAGATGGAAGGAGCAGACTTCGATGCAATGGATGCCGCGCTCGGCAAGCTGCTTCGGCAGTTCTATCAGCGATGCCCCGCCTGCCCCGTACGGCTCCTGGCGCGCAGCGCTCTTTGCCGGATCCGGGCTGTAGGGATAGGTCGGCCCCAAAAGGCGGTGCAGTGACCAGGTGGAGACCGCGAAGCGGCCGTTCGGCAGTGACGTCATTATCTTACTCCTCCGATTTCAGATAATTTTCGGGCCCGCTCAGAACCCCTCCTGCACCGCCGGCTCGATCGCGAGCGCCGCCGAAAGCAGCGCTTCGTCGCAGTTGGCAGGCGCTGACAGCAGGAAGCCGACCGGCATATCCGCATCGCCGCGGCCGCAGGGCATCGAGACGCCGCACCAGTCGAGGAAATTGCCGATGAGCGTGTTGCGCAAGGTCTTGCCGTTGACGGCGATGAAGAGCTCGTCATCCGCTTCCAGCGGCGCGATCGGCGGCGCGACGTGGGCGACTGCCGGGAAGGCGAGCAACCGGCCAGCGATCAGCGCCTCGCTCTCGGCGATCATCCGGCGGCGTTCAGCCAGAATGGCGATATAATCGGCAGTGGTCGTGCGCTCGCCGAGCCGGGTGCGCATGACGACGCGATGGTCCATCCGCGCCGCTTCCGGCCCCGCCAGACGCTCGCGGTGCAGGGCAAAGGCTTCTGCGGTGACAAGCGCACCGTATCTTGCCATCAACGCGAAAATCTCGTCGAAGACTGGCATCTTGATGCGCGTAAAGCGGACGCCCTTGCGGCTCAGCCGCTCGACTGTGGCTTCGAAGGTGGCGACAACACCGGGCTCGGCACCGTCGAATACAACATTCTCGGGAATGACGACTTCAAGACCTTCGATCGGGCGCCGGGTGATCTCGGACGAAGTCCGGCCGCGCATTGCTGCGTCCACCCACACGGCATCCTGCACTGTGCGACAGAGCGGACCAAGCGAATCCAGATTTCCGGACAATGGGAAGACCCCGCCCATGGCGTGACGGCCGTGGGTTGCCTTGTAGCCGGTGATGCCGTTCAACGCCGCCGGAATACGCACCGATCCACCGGTATCGGTGCCCATGGCAACCGGCACGAGGCCCGCGGCGACGGCAGCGCCCGCACCCGAAGACGAGCCGCCCGGAATGCGCGGCTGGTCCTTGCCGTGCGGGTTGTGCGGCGTGCCGTAGTGCGGATTGATGCCGAGGCCAGAGAAAGCGAATTCGCTCATATTGGTGCGGCCGACGGCGATCATCCCGGCCTGCTTCAGCGCCGTGACGATAGCCGCATCACTCTTTGCCGCCGGCGCATCGGACAGAACGGTCGAGCCCGCCGTCGTCGGGATGCCCTCGATATCGAAGAGATCCTTCCAGGCAATCGGTATGCCATCGAGCACGCCGAGCGACCGGCCCTGCCTCAGGCGCTCGGCCGATGCCTTGGCTTCCGAAAGGGCGCGATCCTCGGTCAGTTCGAGGAAAATCGTCTGATCCGGATAGGATGTGATACCGGCAAGGATCGATTCCGTCACTGCGACAGGATCCGCTTCACCGCTTTGAATAAGGACAGAAAGCTGCGCAATGGACATCGCGCCATATGATTTGGTCATGGAAAAAATCCGCAATCTCTGCTGGGTCAAAGAACTATCGCGGATCGCCGATCATCGCCAGTACCGGATTGGGCAATAACGTCTATTGATACCATTTTCTGAACACAGCGTTTGCTGAGCGACGGCTTAAATTCAATGAGGCGGCTACATAAATGTGTGGCGCACGCGGGCTCCCACCCGCTGTGAGCGGTTAGCTCATGGCAGGTCTCGCGGCGATACTCGGAGTTTCATGCCATGACCAATTTTGACAGTTTTAGCGCCGGCGACGGCGAGCAGGATTATGCCGAACATGTGAAGGCCCAGAGGCTTTCAGGCATTGAGCGGCTCGTAGTCGTATCAGCGATCGCGCTTCTTGCGATCGTCGGCCTCACCGGCCACTTCACCACGCCTGTCGCAACCGATCCCGTGACGACCTCGGCAATTGCCGCGCCCGTCACCGCTGTTCCGCACCCCCACCACCATCTGGATGCGTGCCGCGAATATAGCCCCTACGCCGAAAGGGGCTGCTGACGGCAGCATGATGGAAATCCACGCAGCCTCCCATATGTTCCCCGCAAGGGAGGCGCCCCATGTCCAGTGACCTGAACTACGATCTCGATCGTTTCATCGACGCACAAAACGGCATTTATGGCCAGGCTCTGTCCGAGCTGAAGGCAGGCCGCAAGCGATCGCACTGGATGTGGTTCATCTTTCCGCAGATCGCAGGACTTGGAACTTCATCGATGGCGGAGAAATACGCCATCCGCTCTGCCGAGGAAGCTGCCGCCTATCTCGCCGATCCGATCCTTGGAACCAGGTTGCTTCGCTGCGTCGATGCGATGCTGGCGGTGGATGGCCGGAGCGCTCATGACATTCTCGGGTCGCCGGATGATCTGAAGTTCCGCTCGTCGCTCACGCTGTTTGCCGCGATCAGCGACCACGGCTCGCCCTTTCACCGGGCGATCGACAAATATTACGAGGGAGAATTCGACAGGCGGACTGTCGAGCTTCTGGACGCTGCAAGTTAGCCGCCCGGCGAATGTTCCAGATTGTCGATTTCCTGGGTGACTTCGCTGAGGCGCTGCCGCAGATCTGCTTCGGTACCGTCTTCTATCTCCTCGTCGCCGAAGCAGTCGCGTGCCTCGTGCAACTCAAGCTTGGCTTCAAGCTCGGCGCGCTTGGCATAGAGACGATGGAGATAGGTGTAGTTCATATCACTGCCACGGGTTCTTCCTGACCAGGAAGGTAACGCCTCGCCGCCGCGGAGGTTCCACGGCGGTGTGCTTCAGCAATAGGAGGCGACGGCAGCACTTGCCGCTTTGGCGAAATGGCTGCAGCAGCCATCGCTGCCCATCGACTGACGCGTCACGCGCGCACCTTCGAGAAGCAGAGTGAGCGTATCGGCCAAAAGCTGCGGCTCGCTGGCGCCGGCTGCGGCGCAAAGCGCGACGAGGCGCTGACGCTGATCGGCCTTGTGGCGCTCAATGACGCCATAGGCCGGATGGCCCTCGCCCTTGAGCTCGATCGCCGCATTGGCAAGATCGCAGCCCGCCGGCTCGCCGTTCAGACAGTGCGCGCGGCCTTCGACCCAGGCATCGAGCTGGGCACGCGGATTACCCGGGTGAGCGGTTTCCAGATCACGCCAGATCTGCTCCGCCTTTTCAGAGGCGCGCCGCAGCGTTTCGCAGATCAGCTCATCCTTGGAGCCGAAATGCCTGTAGAGCGTCATCTTGTTCGTAAGAGCCGCATCGGCAATGGCATCGACGCCGATGCCGCGGATGCCATGCTCGCGGAAAAGCTCCGAGGCCGTCGAGACGATACGCTCCCGCGGAGGGATCTTTTCGTCCGTGATGCCTTGGGCGATTTCAGTCGAAGTTTCTGATTTTTTTGAGGACGAAGTCCTTGACATCGATGTGACCGATCGGTAACAAATGCATTGTTACTTACCGGTAACACCGCCGATCGCGAGAGTCAATGCCGAGAGGGCAGACTGCGGCTGCGGAACACGGGCGACCGCCCACGAAAGGAGGACTACCATGACAAAGGCCATAGATTTGACCATTTCCGAAGCTCTTCGCGACCCGCTGATCGCCATGGTGATGCGCGCCGACGGCGTGAAGCTTGAAGACTTCAAGCAACTCCTGGAGACGGCCGCACGTAAACGCGAGCCGAACACCTCCAAGGTCGGCAATTTCATCAACGCCATCGCCAACCGGGCCTCCGCAAATCCGTCTACGGTTTGCTGCTTCGGTTGACATCCGGGGACCTTCCCTGCCCCCGTGCGAAAGCCGCCGCGATCCCCCACGCGGCGGCTTTCGCTGTTTTATGCGCTTGCCCCTCACCTCTCTCCGGTAATATGACCCTCTCGAGACCCATGAAGGTGCGGCGATGACGCAGGTTAATCTTGAAGACGTGAAGGCGCATTTCAGCGAACTCGTCGAACGCGTCGAGGCAGGCGAAACCGTGCAAATTCTGAAACACGGCAAGCCGGTGGCCGAAATCGTTCCGATCAGGAAACCCAAGACACCGATCGACCTCGAAGCGTTGCGGGCATTGCGCCAAGCGCAGCCGAAGCAGAGCGTCGATTCCGGCACTTTCATCCGCAGCATGCGCAACAGCGAACGGTACTGAATGTTCTATCTCGACACGTCCGTCATTATCGCCGCGCTGGTCAACGACGATTCAAGCGAGCGGGCCAGCGCTTTTTTGTGGGACGCGGTGAACACGAGCCGCGTGGTTGTCAGCGATTGGACGCTGACCGAGTTTTCGTCGGCAATCGCGTTGAAAATCCGCGCCGGGCAGCTGAACAGCCAATATCAGGCCGAGATCCAGCAGGTCTTCGAGGGATTGGTCCACGAGACCTTCGAGCTGGTTTGCCGTCGAAAGACGCCACTTTGCCCTTGCGGCGAAACTTACCGCCCAGCGAAACGTCGACCTGGGGGCCGGCGACGCACTGCACCTGGCTTTGGCCGAGGAAACGCGCGCGCAACTCGTAACGCTGGACCGCCGCCTGGCGGATGCAGGCGCAGCACTCGAAATCCCTGCGCGGCTGATCTAGACCGCCACTAGATGCCCGGGTGACACTTCCCGGTATTCCAGCGGCTTGATCGCGTAATCGACGGGCCGAATGGGGCTCTTGATCTCGTCGTTTGCCACCGCCCGTTTCTCGCTCCTTCTGTCGGGATCGGGCACGGGGACTGCCGCCATCAGCTTTCTCGTGTAGTCGTGCTGCGGATTTCCGAAGACCGCCGCGCGCGGGCCGATCTCGACAATTTCACCGAGATACATGACCGCGACGCGATGGCTGACGCGCTCGACGACGGCCATGTCGTGGGAGATGAACAGGAAGGCGAGGTTCAGGCTCTGCTGCAGATCGAGCATCAGGTTGATGACCTGCGCCTTGATCGAGACGTCGAGAGCCGACACGCTTTCGTCGGCGACGATCACCTTTGGCTCCAGCGCAAGCGCCCGGGCAATGCAGATGCGCTGGCGCTGGCCGCCGGAGAATTCATGCGGGAACCGCGAGGCCATGTCGGGCGTCAACCCGACCTTGGTCAGGAGATCGGCGACGCGCTCCTTTGCCTGCTTTGCCGTTCCCATCTTGTGTTCGAGATAAGGTTCGGCAATCGCATCGCCGACACGGATGCGCGGGTTGAGGCTGGCGAAGGGGTCCTGGAAGATCATCTGCACGATCTTTCGCATCTCGCGCATACCCGACTTGTCGAGCGCCAGCACATCCTTGCCGTCGGCGATGACGGAACCACTCTGCGCTTCGATCAACCGCATGATCGCGCGGCCGGTGGTCGATTTTCCGCAACCGGATTCGCCAACCAGCGACAGCGTCTCGCCGGCATGAAGATCGAAGGAGACGTTTTCAACGGCGTGAACGCGGCCGGTCAGCTTGCCGAAAAGACCGGAGTGAATGTCGAAGCGCTTGGTGAGGTTCTTGACCTCCAGAACCGGACGCGCCGTGGCAGCGACCGTATCTGCGGTCTGCACCGGAATATCGGACTCGCCGGTCGCCGTGTTGACGACCGGAAAGCGCAGCGGCCGCTCATAGTTCTGCATCGAGCCAAGCACCGGCACAGCCGATAGGAGCGCCCGCGTATAGGGATGCTTGCCGCGGTGGAAAATATCGGCGGTCTCGCCGGTTTCCACCTGCTCGCCCCGATACATGACGACGGTCCGGTCGGCGATTTCGGCGACGACGCCCATGTCGTGGGTGATGAAGAGGACCGACGTCCCCTGCTCTTCCTGCAGCATCTTGATCAGGTCGAGGATCTGGCCCTGGATTGTCACGTCGAGTGCTGTCGTCGGCTCGTCGGCGATCAAGAGCTTCGGCCGCGAGGCGAGCGCCATGGCGATCATCACGCGCTGGCGCATGCCGCCGGAGAACCGGTGCGGATATTCGTCGAAACGCGAGGCCGCGGAGGGAATGCGCACTTTCTCCAGAAGACGTATCGTCTCGGCGCGGGCATCCGCCTTCGACATCGACCTGTGGCAGAGCAGCGCCTCGGAAATCTGGTCGCCGATGGTGAAGAGCGGGTTGAGGCTCGTCATCGGCTCTTGGAAGATCATCGCGACGTCATTGCCGCGAACCTTGCGCATATCCTCTTCGGGAAGAGCAAGGAGATCACGCCCGCCAAGCATGATCTTGCCTTCGATACGGCTCGAATCCGCCTGCAGCAACCGCATGATCGACAGCGAGGTAACGCTCTTGCCGGAACCGCTTTCGCCGACGATAGCCACCGTCTCGCCGGGCGCGACATCGAAGGAAACCTCGCGAACCACGGGCTTCCAGGCGCCATCGACCAGAAACGATGTCGTCAGGTTACGGACGGAGAGGACCGGATCAATGGCCTGTCTTTTCTGAGCTTCCGCGATCATGGTCGTCCCCTTCGTTTCAGTTGCGTCCGGCAGTGCTCGGCGCTGCGGCAGCCGTAACCCTCCCCCTTGTGGGGAGGGTTACGGCAGGCGGGAGGGGTTTGTGTAAGATCCCCTCCCCAACCCCTCCCCACAAGGGGGAGGGCTTCACGCACTGCTTCATTCTCTGGGCAATCGGCCCTTAGTCAGGCCAGCGAAGCGCGCCGTCGAAGCGGTGCTTGCTGCGGTTTTCGATCGGCGTCGCGATGATCTCGTTGGAGCCACGCGCCTTGTCGAGTTCCTCGCCCAGACGGCTGGCGACGATCTTTTCCTGGCCCGGATGCAGGTTGCACGGATCGAGATAGAAATAGTGATGCTCGACTTCGTGATCGCGCACGATGATCGGCGGCGTGCCGCGGGCGAGCGCGTCAGCCAGATCCCAGGCGGTGATGTGCGCCTCGTCGGCCTTGACGATCACGCGCATGCGGTCGAGCGGATTGTTGGTCGGATCAGGCTCGATCAGCGCGGTCACGCCCGGACGTCCCTCCAGCTTCTCCTTCCAGAGATTGAGATAGCTGGTTTCCCGCTCGCGAATGCCGGCGTGATCGCGCTTTTCCCAGGCTTCCAAGGCCGCCATGACGCCGAAGATGCTTTCCTTGCCGACCTTCATGCCGCGGCCGATGCCCATGTTCTGCAGGAAGGCGTTGCGGACCAGCTCCTTCTTTCCGGCGACGATGCCCGAGGTCGGGCCGCCCAGGAACTTGTGGCCGGAATAGAGCGCAATATCTGCCCCCTGCTCAAGGAAGATCTTCAGGTCATATTCCGAGGCCGCGTCGACGATGACGGGCACGCCCTTGGCGTGAGCGATCTCGACGAATTCCTTTAGGTTCAGCAGACCGTAATCGACGACGTGGTGCGAGACGACATAGACGGCGGCGGCTGTCTTTTCGGTGATCGCATTTTCCATATGGAAGCGATGCGTCGAGGTCGCCTGTCCCACGAACACGACCTTGCCGCCGGCAAGACGGATCGCCTGATCGACAGGCGCGCCATAGCTGACGACGTGGCCCATCTGCACGAGCACTTCGTTCTTTTCCGTCGTCACCTCAGGCAGCTTCTCGATCGCCAGCAGATTGTTTCCGGTGATGGTGCCTGCGACAGCCAGCGAGATACCTGCCGAGCAGGATGCAGTGACGAAGCCCGCCTCGCCGCCCGTCAGCCGGGCGATGACGGCGCTTGCCTTGCGCTGCAGGTCGTTGACCTCGACGAACTGCGGCAGGATCGCCGACATGGCGGCAATTGCCTCGGGAACGACGATCGACGCGCCGAGGCTGGTCATGGTGCCGGAAACATTGATGACCGGGCGAAGGCCGATCGACGTGCGGATGTCATCAGACATTTGTATCTCCAATTTCGGTGGCCGCTGCGTGAGGGGTGTTGCGATTTGCCTCAGTGACGGCTATGCCATAGTAATGTAATAAACTCGCATATTCAGACGAGGAGCGTGCAATTGGACGGCAAGACATCATCGGCAGTTTACTCCGAAGACGGCGTCTCTGTGGAAGAGGCGGACGGCGGCAAGACTGCGCGCCGTTCGCGCGTAAGCGGTATCGACCGTGCTCTGCAGGTCATTGATTATCTTTACGAAACCGGGTCTCCAGCCGGTGTCTACGCGATCGCGAAGGCCGTCAAGGCGCCGCTCTCCACCGTCTATGTGATCGTCGATGATCTGGTCGAGAAGAACATGCTGTCGCGCAATACGGACGGCTCGGTCTGGCTCGGCTCCCGGCTTTACCACTATGGTCTTGCCTATGCCCGCTCGTTGGATTTCATGAGCGTCGCCACCCATGAAATGCACGACCTCTGCCGCGAGGCGGACGAGACCGTTCAGGTCTGCGGCCGCGACGGCGACTATATGCTGGTGCTTGCCATGGCCGATGGTCCGAGCCATTTCCAGGTCGCGTCCCGCGTCGGAACCCGCGTGCCATTGAACTGGACGGCCTCCGGCCGCCTGCTCGTCGGGCACCTGCCGGAGCCGGAACGCGTCGATCTGTTCAAACGATGCGCCAAGACCTCGCCGACCGGCCGGGCGGAAATGGACGCCGAGGTGCTGTCGAGTTCGGCAGGCGCAGCTTTCCAGTCGCGCCTTTCGATCCAGGCTGGCGAATCCGACTATGCGGTCGCCTGCATCGCCTCGCCGATCTGCGATCGCGACGGCCAGTGCGTTGCCACCATCTCCATCGTCCTTCCCGAGCAGAAGGCCTTTTCGGACGAGAACCGCTACACGGCGCATGTGCGCGCGTCGGCGGAACGCATCGAAAAGATTATGGGCTGGCGCAACCACTGACATTCTCCTCTAGTCGCGCAAGGCGACGATCGCTTCGATCTCGACGGTGATGTTTCCCGGCAACGAGCCGAAACCCACCGCCGAGCGGGCGTGCTGTCCGCGCTCTTCGCCGAAGACATCGATGAAGAGATCGGAGCAGCCGTTGATGACACTCGGATGATCAAGGAAATCAGGCACCGCATTGACCATGCCGAGCAGCTTGACGACGCGCTTGACGCGCGACAGATCGCCGAGTGCATCCTGCATGACGGACAGCAGGTTGATGCCGGTCAGCCGTGCATGCTTGTAGGCATCCTCGACGCTGACGGAGGCGCCGACCTTGCCGGAATGCAGGAAGCCATCGGCCTCCCGCGGCCCCTGGCCGGACAGGTAGAGAATATTGCCTTCGATGACATGCGTCACGAAATTGGCGATCGGCGGCGGCGCCGGCGGCAGGGTGATGCCAAGCGCCGCCAGCCTCTCCTGAGGCGAACCGGATAGTTTGGCGGTGGTTGGAGACGTGTTCACGTAAGCTCCTGTCATGCGATTTCTATCTTCTTTCTTACCGGTAGGAATAGCCGTGGCTGTGACGCACGAGCTTGCGGGCACGCGGGATATAGCGGCTCGCCGTGATCGCCTCGCTGCCGATGACGGCGTAGCGAGGCTCGAAAAGTTTGTTGAGTACCGATACGTCGCCGTTGGAATCGGTCGCTTCGATATCGGAATCGATCAGGTCGAAGATGGTGAAGTCGGCGCGCTGGCCGACAGCCAGGCGATCTTCCATCGACAGCTTGATGACCGAGGCCGGGGCATGGGTGACGGCTTCCACGACCTTGTCGAACGGCATGCCGACCGACAGCAGCTTCGACATCGTCGTCGCCAGATCCCAGACCGGGAAGTTCATCGAATGGCCATGCAGGTCGGTCGAGATCGAAAACGGCAGCAGCCCGCGATTGATCGCCGCTTCCGCCACCTTGAAGGAGAAGGAGGCGCCACCATGGCCGATGTCGAGGCGGATGCCCTCGCCTGCGCAACGTTCCGCGAGATTGAAGAGATCCTCGTCTTCCATGATGCTGGAGCCCGCCTTGCCGTTGAAGCAGTGGGTGACGACGTCGCCAGGACCGAGGATTTCTAGCACTTCGTCATAGAGTGCCGGCGGCTCGCCGACATGCACCATCATCGGGATCTTCAGGATTTTGGAGATCTTCTTGCCGAGCTTGACCGGGGTCACACCCCAGGAGCCGGTGATGACGTGGCTGGCACGCACCTTAAGGCCGACGATGTGTTCGCTGTTTTCGGCATAGCACTCGAGAATGCGATCGAGATCGATATCCCTGATATCACGCAGCTCCGCAACGCGGTTACAGGCGACGAGACCGATCGAGCCGAGATTCAGGAAGGCCTTGATCCGCTCTTTCGACGGCTCGATGATATATTCGCGGAAGCCGTGGAAGTTGGCTTCACCGGCGGATCCTGCATCGACAAGCGTCGTGACGCCACGCTCGGCGCCGCATTCGGATGGGCGGATCGAGATATCGGTGCCGCCGTGCCAGATATGGACGTGCAGGTCCACCCAGCCGGGAGAGATCCAGGCGCCCTTGCCATCGACGCGCGTCACGTCCTCGGAGACAGCGAGCTGAGGGCCGATCTTGGCAATCTTGCCGTCGGCATCGACGAGGATATCGACGGCGCCTGCAGGCGTTCCGGCACCGAAAGCCATCGGCTTCACATTGGTGAGGAGGAGCGGCTTGCCCGCTTTTTCACCGGTCATTTACAGGTCCTTTCGAAGTTTTGGATCAAGCATGTCGCGCAGACCGTCACCGACCATCTGGAGCGAGAGCACGGAGAGAATGATGGCGACACCCGGAAACAGCGTCATCCAGTCGGCCTGGCCAATATACTGGCGGCCAGCGGCGATCATCGTGCCCCAGGTCGGAATTTCAGGGCTGACGCCGAGGCCGAGGAAGGAGAGACCGGCTTCGGCCAGCATGGCGCTGGCAAACAGGAAGGTCGCCTGTACCATGATCGGCGACAGCAGGTTGCGCAGCACATGGCGGGTCATGATGTGGAAGGTCGAAATGCCGAGCGCTTGCGCCGCCTCGACATAAGGCAGCTCGCGGATGACAAGCGTCGAGGCGCGAACGATACGGGCAAGACGCGGTGCATAGACGATCGACAACGCGATGATCACTGTCGTCAGAGACGGACCGAGCGCGGCGACGAGCGCGATCGCCAGCAGGATATCCGGAAAGGCCATCATCGCGTCGATCAGGCGGGCAATCGGCGTGTCGAGCTTCTTGAAGAAGCCGGCAAGCAGGCCCAGCGTCACGCCGATCACCGATGACAGCGCCACGACCGCGACACCGACCAGCAGCGACAGCCTGCCGGCATAGATCGTGCGCGACAGCACATCACGGCCGAACTCGTCGGTGCCGAAGAAGTAGGTTCCGCTCGGCGGCTTCAGCCGGTTGACGATCGACAGCTTCGACGGCGAGTAAGGCGCGACCCAAGGGGCCAGGACTGCCAGCAGCACGAAGATGACGAGGATGACGAGGCCGAAGGCAACCGTCTTGCGTCTCAGCAGACGGCGGATGAACTTGCGGTTTTCGCTTTCCGCGGGCTTGATTGCGATATCCGTCATCAGTAGCGCACCCTCGGATCGACGAGCAGATAGAGCATGTCGATCGCAAAATTGATCAGGACGTAGAGTGCCGCGATCACCAGCAGCGCTCCCTGGATAACCGGATAATCACGGCGGAGAACGGCCGAGACGACGAGATTGCCGACACCGGGAAGGCCAAAGACTGTCTCGGTAACAACGGCGCCGGAGATCAGCACAGCCGCGGTCAGGCCGAGAACCGTCAGGATCGGAATCAGCGCATTCTTCAGCGCATGCTTGAGGATCACCTTGCGCTCGACCAACCCCTTGGCGCGGGCCGTGCGGATATAGTCGTCACCCAGCACGTCGAGCATCGAGGCACGGGTGAAGCGAAGGATCAGCGCCGACGAGACGATGCCGAGCGCGAAAGCGGGCAGGGTCAGGTGATACATGCGGTCGAGAAATGTCGAGCCGGGCCCGCCATAGCCCGACACCGGGAACATCCCGAAGCGGACAGCGAAAACCTGCATCAGAATGAGGCCCAGCCAGAAGCTCGGAATGCTGGCGGCGAACATCGCCAGTGTCGTTGCCGCCTGGTCGACGAACGAGCCGCGCCGGTAGGCGGCGTAGATGCCGATCGGCAGCGCGATCAGGCTGGCGATCGCGAGCGAGAAGATCGTCAGGAAGAAGGTCGGTTCGGCACGGTCGAGCAGCGCCGATGTGACCGGCATGTTGAGGAAGATCGACTGGCCGAGATCGCCCTTCAACAGCTGGCCGATATAATAGATGTATTGCACCACGAGAGACCGGTCGAGGCCGAGGCTGGCGCGCAGATCGGCAATGTCCTGCGGCGTCGCATCGGGGCCGAGCATCACGGCCGCCGGATCACCCGGCGTGACGCGCACGATGACGAAGACGATCGTGACGACGAGAAACATCACGACGATCATGCCCGCAAGGCGCTGGAGAATGTAGCGTATCATTGAGGCATGCACCCCGCACACGGTTGGAAGTAGACGGCGGCAACAATCACTCCCTCATTCCTGTGCTCGTCAAAGGAATCCAGCGCGCCCAAGTCCTTGGGCGCAGAAGACCCTGTGACGCAATTCAGGTCATTCACGGCGCAGACGCGCCGTGGCTGGATCCCTGTGACGAGCACAGGGATGAGGGGGTGGGGAGCAGCAGCCGCCATCATCAGAGGCCCGCGATTACTTCTTGACGGACGCGTTCCAGAAGTAGGGCCACGGAGCCGGATCGACGCCTTCGAGTTTGGTCGACTTCGCCGAGACGGCGTTGAAGTCGCCGATCTTCATGTAGGGAAGCTCGTCATACATCGCCTTCTGGACATCGGCCCAGAGCGCGATGCGCTTCTGCGGATCGACTTCCGAGGTGAAGGCATCGACGGTCGTCTTGCGCGCCGGCGTATCCCACCAGCCGGGCGAGCTCGGCGACAGCGAACCGATCAGCGCGGGTTCCGGCAAGAACGGGCTATGGGTGATGTAGATGTCCCAAAGCTTGGAGTCCGTGCGGCGCTGCGTCAGCGTTGCCCAATCGACGACCTGCAGGTCGACGGTGAAGCCGGCAAGCTTCAGATACTCGGCGGCGACCTGCGCCATCTTGTAGTGGAATTCGTACTGGCGGCTGGTGAGGATGCGGATCGGCTCACCATTGTAGCCAGCCTTTTTCGCAGCCGTTGCAGCGCCTTCGGGATCCGCGACGTTATAATTGCCCTCGACGCCGGCATCGGTGTTCCAGGCAAACGGCTTCGGGTAGATATCGCCGTCGAGCGTGTAGAAATCCGTGCTGCCGAAGGCTGCCGCCAGCATGTCTTCCATGCTGAGCGCCTGACGGATCGCCTTGCGGACCTCGACATTCTTGGCAACGCCCTCCTTGGTGTTGAAGACGAAGACCGGATAGCCGAAGGGCTTCAGGATGACCGGCTGCGAGGCGCTCGATGCCTTCAGCTTGTCGAAGGATTCGACCGGGATGGAATCGACATAATCATACTGGCCGGAGACCGCAGCCTCGACGCGGGTATTGGCATCGGGAACCGGCACGAAGCGGATTTCGTCGAGATACTGGTGGCGCGCACCACCATAACCGTCGCTCTCGCCATCGCGCGACTTGTAGCCGTCGAAGCGCACGAGCTGGATATACTGGTCGGCCTTGCGCTCCTTGAGCATGTAGGGGCCGGTACCGATGAATTCCTTCATCGGCTCGTCCTGCTTTTCGGACGGAATGATGATCGCGGCGGAATTGTTGAAGGCGAGCAGCGAGGTCAGCGGCGCATAGGGCTGCTTGAGCACGATCTTCACGGTCGCCGGATCGACGGCAGTGATCGAATCGATGAAGCCGACGACCTGCTTGCCGCGCGAAGCGATCTTCGTCCAGCGATTGAGCGAGGCGACGACGTCGTCGGACGTCATGTCGGTATTGTCGTGGAACTTGATGCCGGTGCGCAGCTTGATCGTGTAGGTCTTACCGTCGGCGCTGATCTCCGGCAGGCTTTCGGCCAGAAGCGGCGTAACGTTCCACTTCTTGTCGAAGGTGTAGAGCGTCTCGAAAATGTGTTGCGTGACGATGCCGACGAGATCGGCGGTGGAGGACATCGGATCAAGCGTCGGCGGTTCGCCGATCGTGGCGACGTTGATGACGCCACCCTTTTCCTGAGCCATCAATGTCGTCGGCAGTGCGACCAGCGCGGTGCCAAGAAGGAATGCGACTAGAGTCTTCATTTGCATGCTCCCGGTGAATTGTTCCACTATTATGTTATGTCAGGCTTAATAATAGAATATCGGCGGAAGTGGTCCTGTCAACCGGTAAAGTGGCTCTATGAGCAGAAATGAAAAGGCATGCGCAGAGACTGCGCACGCCATCGCCTGCGGAAGACCATATGCCTAATGATGGAACGGCGTGTATTCGAGGCGCTGAAGATGATCTGCATCGGCAATGGCCTCGATGCGCGAGATTCGGTCTCCATCGAAGGCGATGAGTGCCGCAATGCGCAGCTCGCCCTGGATATGAACGATGAAGCCAAACCCATCGTCGATGAAGGCACCCTGGGCGCCGCGCGCGCGCCCGTTGAAGGTGGTTGCCACGGCATGCGCGCCGTGTAGCTCACCCGTATCGCCGAGCCGCAAGGCCGCAGCATCCGGCACGAAGGCAACGTCGGGATGCAGAAGCGACAGCAGCGCCTGGAAGTCACCGTTGCGTGATGCCGCCAGGAATGCCGTCACCAGCGTCTTTCGCCGCTCGATATCCGCAGCAGGTATCTCCGGCTTCCCCTGAATCCGCCGCCGCGCCCGGCTCGCAAGCTGCCGCGCCGCCTCGGATGTCCGGCCGATGATTGGCGCGATATCGTCGAAGGGAATGTCGAACATATCGTGCAGCACGAAAGCGACGCGTTCTGCCGGGCCGAGCTGATCGAGGACAACCAGCATGGCAACGCCGACCGAATCGGCAACCAGTGCCTCGCGCTCCGGATCCGCGGATGCCTTGGTGTCTGCTATCGTTTCGTGGACCGGAAGATCGAGCGGCTCTTCACGCCGCGTCTTCTTCGAGCGCAGCATGTCCAGGCAGATGCGGGCAACCACGGTGCGAAGCCAGCCGCCGATATTCGCCACCTCCCCGGCATCCGAGCGGGAAAGCCTCAGCCACGCCTCCTGGACGGCGTCATCCGCCTCGGTGCTCGAGCCGAGCATACGGTAGGCCACTGCCTTCAGATGCGTCCGGTTGGTCTCGAACTGGTCTGCCAGAAATTTCTTCTCGTCCATCTGTCACATCCTCCTCGCGTGTTCCGTCAACACCATGACGAACGGCTGCCGGCCGATGTGACAACGGATGGCAGCGTAATCGTTCAAACCACGAAATCGACAAGGAGACATAACATGCAATCAAGAATGGGAAATCCGGCCGTTGTTCTTCCTGAAGCCATGCAGGCGCTGATGGCGCTGAGCAGCGTCCCGCAAAAAGTCGGGCTGTCGCCGAAGCTGCTGGAACTGGTCAATCTGCGCGCCAGCCAGATCAATGGTTGCGGCGTCTGCGTAGACGGCCATCCGCGCATCGCCCGAAAGCTCGGAGAAACGGACGAGAGGCTCTTCGCCGTCGCGGCCTGGCGCGAAGCGCCGTATTTCTCCCATCAGGAACGCGCAGCTCTGGCACTTACCGAAGCCGTCACACGGCTCAGCGACCGGGCAGACCCTGTGCCGGACGAAATCTGGGACGAGGCCACCCGTCATTTCGACGGCAAGAGCATTGCAGCTCTCGTCATCGCCATTGCCAATATCAATGTCTGGAACCGGCTGAACGTCGCCACCCGGCAGATCGCCGGTGAATGGAAGCCCTGAACGCAAAGGGCCGCTGTTGAGGACAACGGCGGCCCGAAGCCTTGCAAAGCTTAAATTATCCCGCCGCCACCGGCAGCTGAGGCCGGACGCTCGGCCGAGACCTTGTTGCGGTAGCCGCTGGCGCGATAGGTCGCGACCGGATCGATGGCGCCGCCGGCGCGGCGCCGGGCTTCGGCGAGGATCGGCTCGACATCGGCACGGTAGGCGCGCTTCAGCGTTTCGGTCGCCATCAGTGCATCGTTTCCATCCTGGTAACCAGCCAGCGCCTTGCGATCGACGAGCAGCGCCTGCGCATAGGCGCGGCGGATTTCGTTGGCGCTGTTGATCAGGCTTTCGATCGGGTCCGTCACGTTATGCGACTGATCGATCATGTGTGCCGGGTTGAAGTCATTGACGCCACGCTGCTCGGCATCGACAAGCTCGTTGAAGACGAGGAACAGGCGGTAAGGCTCGATCGAGCCGGCGTCGAGATCGTCGTCGCCATATTTCGAGTCGTTGAAATGGAAGCCGCCGAGCTTTCCGAACTGCACCAGACGGGCGACGATCATCTCGATATTGGTGTTCGGCGCGTGGTGGCCAAGGTCGACGAGGCACTGTGCCTTGGGGCCGAGCGTCTGGGCTATCAGGTAGTTTGTGCCCCAGTCCTGCACGATGGTCGAATAGAAGGCCGGCTCGTACATCTTGTGCTCGGAGAACAGCTTCCAGTCGTCAGGCAGAGCCTTGTAGATGTCGGCCATGGAGGCGAGATAGCGCTCGAAGGCCCGGGTGAAATTGCTCTGGCCCGGGAAGTTCGAACCGTCGCCGATCCAGACCGTCAGCGCCTTGGAGCCGATCGCCTTGCCGATTTCGATGCATTCGAGATTGTGCTCGACGGCCTGCGCCCGCGTTGCCGCATCGGTGTGGCTCAGCGAGCCATATTTATAGGAATGCTTCTGGCCGGGCGCATCGGAAAAGGTGTTGGAATTCATCGCGTCGAAGCCGAGGCCGAGTGAATCACCCTTTGCCTTCAGCTCCTTGGCATCCATCTTGTCCCACGGAATGTGCAGAGAAACATTGGGCGTCGCCCGCGTCAATTCGTTGATCACGGAGCAATCTTCGAGCTTGTCGAAGATGCCGCGCGGCTCGCCGGTTCCCGGAAAGCGGGCAAAGCGCGTGCCGCCGGTGCCGACGCCCCAGGAAGGGACGGCGACGAAGAATTCCGAAACGCGGCGCGTGACTGTTTCAATGTCGATGCCGCGGCGGGACAGCGTCGCGCCCAGCGCGTCATAGTCTTCCTTGAGCGCCGCTGCACGCTTGTCGTTTTCCTGCGCGATCACATCCTGCGCGATCTTGAACTCGGCCATGATTTCCTCCCGATCTGCATCGCGGCCTGGAGAGGTCCGCGGCTCTATCCCTCATTCCTGTGCTTGTCACAGGAATCCAGCCACGGCGCGTCTGCGCCGTGAATAACTGACCAATCGCTGAAGCCTCTAGTCTCCCGCGCCCAAGGACTTGGGCGCACTGGATTCCTGTGACAAGCACAGGAATGAGGGAGGAGAGCAAGGCCCCCGCATCATTCCGAAACTACGCCCCTCAGCGCGGGAAGCTCTGGGCGTTACCGGCATCGACATTGATGATGTTGCCGGTGGACTTCGCCGAGAGATCCGACGCCAGGAAGTAGATTGCCTCGGCGATATCCTCAGGGAAGACATTGAGCTTCAGCATCGAACGCTTGCGGTAATGTTCCTCGAGATCATCCACCTCGATCTTCGAGGACGCCGCGCGCTGTTCTCGCCATTCGCCGTTCCAGATCTTCGAGCCGCGCAGAACTGCATCCGGGTTGACCGTGTTGACGCGGATACCGGCTTCTGCCCCTTCGAGCGCCAGGCAGCGGGCCAGATGGATTTCGGCAGCCTTGGCGGTGCAATAGGCAGCCGCGTTCGGCGACGACGCCAAACCGTTCTTCGAAGCGACGAAGACCACGTTACCGCCAAGGTTCTGCTTGCGGAACAGCCGGAAGGCTTCGCGCGACACCAGAAAGTAGCCGGTCGCCAGAATGTCGATATTCTTGTTCCACATCGAAAGCTCGGTGCTTTCGATCGGTGCAGACGAAGCGATACCGGCATTCGAAACCAGGATGTCGACACCGCCGAACTCGACGCAGGATTCGGCGAAGGTCGAGATGACGGCATCTTCCTTGGTCACGTCGAGCTTGACGCTGCGAACGGCGTCAGCACCGAACTTGGCCTTGAAATCGGCTTCCGTCGCTTCGAGCGCGGCCTGATCGATATCGGCAAGCACGACGCAGGCGCCCTCGCCCACCAGACGTGCCGCCGTCGCGCGGCCGATACCGCCGGCGCCGCCGGTGACGAAGGCGACCTTGCCGGCTAGGCTCTTCGGCTTCGGCATGCGCTGCAGCTTGGCTTCCTCGAGCAGCCAGTATTCGATGTCGAAGGCTTCCTGTTCCGGAAGCCCCTGATATTCCGAGACCGTCGAGGCGCCACGCATGACGTTGATGGCGTTGACGTAGAACTCGCTGGCGATACGGGCGGTTGCCTTGTCGCGAGCAAAGGACAGCATGCCGACGCCGGGCACCAGGAAGATCACCGGGTTCGCATCGCGCATGGCGGGCGAATTGTCATGCTTGCAGTCATTGTAATAGCGTGCGTAGTCGGCGCGATATGCTTCCAGCGCCGCGTCCAGACCAGCAATGATCGCATCGACATCAGGCTTTGCCGGATCGAAATCGACGATCAGCGGGCGAATCTTGGTGCGCAGGAAATGATCCGGGCAGCTGGTGCCGAGCGCGCCGAGCGGGCGAAGGCTCTTCGAATTGACAAACTCGAGCACGGCATCCTGATCGTCGAAATGGCCGAGCTTGCGCTCCTGCTTGCCGATGCGGCCGCGAATTTCCGGCATCAGGCGCGCTGCAATCGCGCGGCGTTCGGCGACCGGCAGGCTCTGCGCCGCAGCGCCGCTGAAGATCGTCTTTCCCTCGGTCTTTTCGGCAAACCAGACGATCGCCTTGTTGATGATGTCGAGTGTCAGCTCGTAGCAGGCCTTGGCGTCGTTCGCCCAGGTGAAGAGGCCGTGGCTTTCGAGCACGACGCCCTTGGAATTCGGGTTGGCCTTGACGAAGGCTTCGAGATCAAGACCGAGCTGGAAGCCCGGGCGGCGCCAGGGCAGCCAGCCGATATCGGCGCCGAAGATCTGCTGCGTCAATTCCCTGGAATTCTTGGAAGCGGCAATGGCAATGATCGCGTCGGGATGCATGTGGTCGACATGCGTGAACGGCACGAAGCCATGCAGCGGCGTATCGATCGAGGCGGCACGCGAGTTCAGGTTGAAGGTGCAATGCGGCAGGAAGCTGACCATGCGGTCTTCGTCCGCTGTGCCCTTGTAGATGCCCTTCAGCGAATCCAGCTTGTCCTGGTAAAGCGTGGCGAAGCCATCGAGCTTGATGGTTCCGACGTCGCCGCCGGAGCCCTTGACCCAGAGAACCTTGACCTTTTCGCCGTTCAGCGGATCGGTTTCCATCACCTTCGCGGAGGTGTTGCCACCGCCGTAATTGGTGATGCGCTTGTCGGCGCCGAGGAGGTTGGAGCGGTAGAGCAGCTTGCCGGGCTCATCGAGCTTTGCCGCGTAGCTGTCATCCCAACGGTTATCAAGAAGCCGGACGTTGGCCGCCATGTCATCCTCCCATATGAGTTCTTTTGCGCGGAGCAATCCACGCCCTTGTCGTGACCGATATCGCTCATGAAAATGCGCGTTGTCAATCGAAAACGATCAAAAACAATTATTGTGCAGCGCAATATGAAAATTCTTGATCGTTTTTGATTGACAGCTTTTAACCGATACGAAATAAATGTGACACGGAGGAACCAATGCACGAACGCGAACGCCATCGCATCATCATGAGCGCGGTACAGGAAAAGTCGGTCGTCACGATACAGGATATCGCTGAACTGACCGAGGCTTCCGAGGCCACGATCCGTCGTGACATTGCGGCTCTTCACGTACAGGGCAAGATCCGCCGCGTCCGCGGCGGCGCCGAGGCCGTTCATCCGCCGCAGCTCGGCAATCTGGCAGGCCGCCCGTTCCGGGTTTCAGAATCAGTCAATATCGACAAGAAGCGCGCAATCGCCCGCGCCGCCGTCGATCTCTGCGATCCCGGCGATGCCATCATCATCAATGGCGGCACCACGACATTCCAGATGGTCCACTTCATGTCCGGCCACCGGATGCAGGTGATGACCAATTCCTTCGCCATTGCCGAGCATCTGGTGAAGCATTCGAAGAACACCGTCACCGTGCCCGGTGGCGTCATCTATCGCGAGCAGAGCCTCATTCTCTCGCCGTTCGATAATGACGCGATACGCCATTTCTATGCGCGCCGGTTCTTCTTCGGCGCCCAGGGCGTCGGCCCGCACGGCATCATGGAAGCCGATGCGCAGATCATTCAGAGCGAACAGAAGCTGATGCACCAGGCCGACGAGCTCGTCGTCATGGTCGATTCCAGCAAGTTCCGCCGCCGCTCGAGCCTCATTCTGTGCCCGCTCGAGCGCGTTTCGACGATCATTACCGACGATGGAATTCCGGAGGAATCCGTCCGGATGATCGAAGATGCAGGTATCAAGCTCGTTATTGCGAGCGCCGCGGCGCAGGCCGCAAGGGAGGATTCCTCGTCGGTCGCCTGAGGGGCGCCGGCCGGATGTCGTTAGACTTAATCAACGTGGGAGGATGAAAGCATGAAACTCGCAAAGAAACTTGCAATTGGAGTGGCATTTGCCGTCGCCATGATGGCCGGTTCGGCCAGCGCCAAGGACATCAAGATCGGTCTCGTCGTCAAGTCGCTGGGCAACGGCTTCTTCGATGCCGCCAACAAGGGCGCGCAGGAAGCAGCCAAGGAACTCGGCGGCGTAGAAGTGATCTATACCGGCCCGACCTCGACGACGGCTGAAGGCCAGATCGAAGTCATCAACTCGCTGATCGCACAGGGCGTCGATGCCATCGCGATTTCGGCGAACGACCCGGACGCCGTCGTTCCGGCACTCAAGAAGGCTGCTCAGCGCGGCATCAAGGTCATCTCCTGGGATTCGGGTGTTGCGCCTGAAGGCCGCATCCTGCAGCTCAACCCGTCCTCCAACGAGCTGATCGGCAAGATGTGCCTGACGCTCGTCAAGGATCACCTCGAAGGCGGCAAGGGCGACTTCGCCATCCTGTCGGCAACGACGACCTCGACGAACCAGAACATCTGGATCGACCAGATGAAGAAGCAGCTCAAGGACTTCGCCGGCCTGAACCTCGTCACCACCGTTTACGGCGACGACCTCTCGGACAAGTCCTACCGCGAAGCTGAAGGCCTTCTGAAGTCCAACCCGAACGTCAAGGTCATCGTCGCTCCGACGACGGTTGGTGTTCTGGCCGCTTCGAAGGTTGTCGAAGACAAGGGTCTGGTCGGCAAGGTCTACGTAACCGGTCTCGGCCTGCCTTCCGAAATGGCCGGCGCGATCAAGTCGGGTGCGACGAAGGAATTCGCCATCTGGAACCCGATCGACCTCGGCTACTCGGCAACGCAGATCGCCTATCACCTCGTCAAGGGTGATGCCGATGGCAAGCCGGGCACGGAAATCGAAGCCGGCCGCATGGGCAAGATCAAGATCGACGACAAGGGCGAAGCCGCCATGTCCGATCCGTTCGTCTACAACGCTTCGAACATCGACCAGTTCTCCAAGGTCTTCTGATCTTCGAAACACGCATGAACACCCGGCGGCTTCGTGCCGCCGGGCTTCTCTTTCTTCATGGTTTTGCTGATGACCACTGCCCTTCAAGAACCCGTCGCGGCTGCCGAGCCCAAGGACGCGCCCGCCATTCTGGAAATGCGCGGCATCTCGCAGATCTTTCCGGGTGTCAAAGCGCTCGATAACGTCAGCATCGCGCTCTATCCCGGCAAGGTCACAGCCCTGATCGGCGAAAACGGCGCGGGCAAGTCGACGCTGGTCAAGATCCTCACCGGCATCTACCGTCCCAACGAGGGCGAAATCATCGTCGATGGGCAGGCCGTCAGCTTTACGAGCGCGCAGGCCGCGATCGACGCGGGCGTCACCGCCATTCATCAGGAGACTGTGCTCTTCGACGAGCTGACGGTCGCCGAAAACATTTTTCTCGGCCATGCGCCGAAGACCCGCTTCCGCACCATCGACTGGAAGGCGATGAACGAGCGCTCGCGCGAGCTGCTCATTTCGCTGGAAAGCAATATCGATCCGACGATCCGCCTGAAGGACCTCTCGATCGCGCAGCGCCATCTCGTGGCGATCGCCCGCGCATTGTCGATCGAGGCCCGCATCGTCATCATGGACGAGCCGACGGCCGCGCTTTCCCGCAAGGAAATCGACGACCTCTTCCGTATCGTCCAGGGCCTGAAGGCCAAGGGCAAGGCGATCCTCTTCATCAGCCACAAGTTCGACGAGGTCTATGAGATCGCCGACAATTTCGTGGTCTTCCGCGACGGCAAGGCCGTCGGCGCCGGGCGCCTGAAGGAAACGCCGCAGGATGCGATCGTCAAGCTGATGGTCGGCCGCGATGTCGAGAACGCCTTTCCGAAGATCGACGTGGCGATCGGCGCTCCGGTTCTCGCTGTGGAGAGATACTGTCACCGCACGGAATTCCGCGATATCACCTTCACGCTCCGCAAAGGCGAAATCCTAGGGATCTACGGCCTGATCGGCGCCGGGCGCTCCGAACTCTGCCAGTCCCTCTTCGGCATCACCAAGCCTCTGTCGGGCAAGCTGACGCTGGAGGGGCAGGAGATTTCGATCAGCTCGCCGCTCGATGCGATCCGCGCCGGTATCGTCTACGTGCCGGAGGAGCGCGGCCGCCATGGCCTGGCCCTGCCGATGCCGATCTACCAGAACATGACGCTGCCATCGTTGACGCGCACCTCGCGCAAGGGCTTCCTGAAGGCCGCCAACGAATTCGCGCTCGCCCGCAAATATGCCGAGCGGCTGGATCTGCGCGCCGCGGCGCTCTCCGTTCCCGTCGGCACGCTGTCGGGCGGCAATCAGCAGAAGGTCGTCATCGGCAAGTGGCTCGCCACCATGCCGAAGGTCATCATCCTCGACGAGCCGACCAAGGGCATCGACATCGGCTCCAAGGCCGCCGTCCACGGCTTCATCAGCGAGCTCGCCGCCGAGGGCCTGTCGATCATCATGATCTCGTCCGAACTGCCTGAAATCATCGGGATGTCAGACCGTGTTCTGGTCATGAAGGAAGGCCTTTCGGCCGGCCTCTACGACCGCGACAAGCTTTCGCCAGAGGCGCTGGTGCGCGCGGCGACCGGAAATGCGTGAGGGAAAAGCATGGCAAGACTGATCAGAAAACGGGAAACCCTGCTTTTCCTCATCATCGTCGTGATGATCGGCGTCTTCTCGACGCGTGCCGCCGATTTCGCAACGCCCGACAATCTCGCCGGCATCTTCAACGACACCTCGATCCTCATCATCCTGGCGCTGGCGCAGATGACGGTGATCCTGACGAAGTCGATCGACCTGTCGGTGGCCGCCAATCTGGCCTTCACCGGCATGGCGATCGCAATGATGAACGCCGCCTATCCCGATCTGCCGCTGGCAGTGCTGATCATTGCAGCCATCGCCATCGGCGCCTGCCTGGGCGCGATCAACGGCTTTCTGGTCTGGGCGCTGGAGATACCGCCGATCGTCGTGACCTTGGGCACGCTCACCATCTATCGCGGCATGGCTTTCGTGCTCTCGGGCGGCGCCTGGGTCAACGCCCACCAAATGACGCCGACCTTCCTTTCCGTTCCGCGCACGCCGATCCTCGGGCTTCCGGTTCTCGGCTGGGTCGGGATCGTCATCGTGCTGATCATGTATGTCGTCCTGAAATACACCCAGTTCGGCCGCTCCGCCTATGCGACCGGCGGCAATCCGACGGCGGCCGTCTATGCCGGCATCGACACCGGCTGGACGAAGTTCCTGGCTTTCGTGCTCTCTGGTGCGCTGGCCGGTCTGGCCAGCTATCTCTGGGTGTCGCGTTATGCTGTCGCCTATGTAGATATCGCCAACGGCTTCGAGCTCGACAGCGTCGCGGCCTGCGTTATCGGTGGCATCTCGATTGCCGGCGGCGTCGGATCGGTGGTCGGCACGGTGCTTGGCGCGCTTTTCCTCGGCGTCATCAAGAACGCCCTGCCCGTCATCGGCATCTCGCCCTTCACGCAGATGGCGATCTCAGGGACCGTCATCATCCTCGCCGTCGTCTTCAACGCCAGACGCGAGCGCAACCGCGGCCGCATCATCCTGCGTGACAAGGCCGCAGCCGAAACGCCAATCGAGGTGGCAGCATGAGCACCGTTTCCGCCGCACCTGAAAAACGCGTCATTCCCGACCGTCTGGGCACGCCGTTCCGCCGCATTATGTCGAGCTGGGAAGTGCTGCTGTTCGGCGTCGCGGTGCTGATCTTCATCTTTAATTCCGTGGCCTCGCCCTATTTTCTCGATGCCTGGAACCTCTCGGACGCCACGTTCAACTTCACCGAAAAGGCGATGATTGCCTTTGCTATGGCGCTGCTGGTCATCGCCGGCGAAATCGATCTGTCCGTGGCTGCCATCATCGCGCTTGCCTCGACGGCCATGGGCGCCGCAGCCCAGGCAGGCGTCGGAACGCCCGGTCTCGTTGCCATCGGCATCGGCACGGGCCTCGCCTGCGGTCTCTTCAATGGCTTCCTCGTCTCGGCGCTGAAACTGCCGTCGATCGTCGTCACCATCGGCACGATGAGCCTCTTCCGCGGCATTTCCTATATCGTGCTTGGCGACCAGGCCTATGGAAAATACCCCGCCGATTTCGCCTATTTCGGCCAGGGCTATGTCTTCTGGGTCTTTTCCTTCGAATTCGTGCTGTTCATCGTGCTGGCCATCCTCTTTGCCATCCTGCTGCACGCCACGAATTTCGGCCGTCAGGTCTATACGATCGGCAACAACGATTTTGCCGCCCGCTTCTCCGGCATTCCGGTCGAGCGCGTCAAATTCATCCTCTTCATGCTGACCGGCGTGATGAGCGGTATTGCCGCCGTCTGCCTGACCTCGCGTCTCGGCTCCACCCGTCCCTCGATCGCGCAGGGCTGGGAACTCGAAGTGGTGACCATGGTCGTGCTCGGCGGCGTGTCGATCCTCGGCGGCTCCGGCACGATCGGCGGCGTCGTCATTGCCGCCTTCGTGATGGGTCTCGTGACTTTCGGACTCGGCCTTCTCAACGTGCCCGGCATCGTCATGTCGATCTTCATCGGCCTGCTGCTGATCATCACCATCGCCATCCCGATCATTGTCCGCCGCCTCAAGCTGATGAGTTCCAAATGACCCTCCAGAAACACGCCTTCAAGATGAAGCTCAACCCGGGCATGGAAGCCGAATACATCAAGCGCCATGACGAGATCTGGCCGGAACTTGTTGATCTACTGAGAAAATCCGGTGCCAGCGACTACTGGATCTATCTCGATCGGGAAACCAGTACGCTGTTTGCCGTGCTGACGCGGCCGGCCGATCACACGATGGCAAGCCTGCCGGAACACCCGGTCATGAAGAAATGGTGGGCGCACATGGCCGATATCATGGCCACCAATCCCGACAATTCCCCCGTCCAGAGCGATCTCGTCAGCGTCTTCCATATGCCATGAGCGACTACCGCCGCATCGCCGTTCTCGATATCGGCAAGACCAACGCCAAGGTCGTCGTGCTCGACGCGGCGACCGGCGAGGAAATCGCCGTCGCCAAAATGGCGAATACCGTCCTGAAGGACGGCCTCTATCCACATTACGATATCGAGGCCCTCTGGTCCTTTATGCTCGACGCCTTCAAGCGCTTCGCCAAGGCGCCGGGTTTCGAGGCGATCTCGATCACAACGCACGGCGCATCGGCCGCACTTCTTGATGCCGCTGGTAATCTCGCCATGCCGGTGCTCGATTACGAACACGAATATCCGCAACCGATCCGCGACGCCTATGCTGCGCTCCGTCCGCCCTTCAGCGAGACCTACTCCCCGCACCAGACGATGGGCCTGAACATCGGCGCCCAGCTGCATTATCAGAAGACGGCTTTCCCGGATGACTTCGCGAAGGTCGCCACCATCGTCACCTATCCGCAATATTGGGCCGCGCGGCTGACCGGTGTTGCCGCCAACGAGGCGACATCGCTCGGCTGCCACACCGACCTCTGGAACCCTGGAAACGGCGAATACTCCTCTCTGGTCGATACGCTCGGTATCCGCAGCCTCATGGCGCCGATCCGCTCCGCCTTCGACGCGCTCGGCCCGGTCCGGCCGGAGATAGCCATGGAGATCGGCGTATCGGTGCCCGTTTATTGCGGCATTCACGATTCCAATGCATCCCTGCTGCCGCATCTGGTTTCGCGGGAAGCCCCCTTCGCCGTCGTCTCGACCGGCACCTGGGTGATCAATTTCGGCGTCGGTGGCGATCTCGAACATCTCGATCCGCGGCGCGATGCGCTCGCCAATGTCGATGCCTATGGCCGCGCCGTGCCCTCCTCGCGTTTCATGGGCGGCCGCGAATTCGAAATTCTCTCTGCCGAGATCGGTACAGTGCCTGCGAACGAGGCGCTTGCCGCGCTACCTGCCGTGATCGCCCGCAAGATCATGCTGTTGCCGAATGTCGCGCCGGGCTCCGGCCCCTTCCCCGGACGCGAAAAGCAATGGCTGAACGCCGGCGATGCCAGCACGGCTGAACGCTATACTGCTGCCTGCCTCTATCTGGCGCTGATGAGCGAGGCGTGCCTCGGCCTGATCGGCGCCAAGGGGCCAGTGATCGTCGAGGGACCGTTTGCCGCAAACAGCACCTATCTCATCCTTCTTGCGGCGCTGGCGCAGCGGACAGTGATCGCCCTTCCCGGCTCCACCGGCACCAGCCAGGGTGCCTCGCTTCTAACCGGCGTCAAGCCGGCGGCAACACAGGAAACACGCTTCGAGCCCTTTGCTGTCGACGGTTTGGAGGCCTATCGCGCCGCCTGGTATGCGCTGACGGAATAACAGTCTTTCCAAGCTCGCCCTTTACCCCATCTAACCCGAGCGGCTAGTTTGCGCGCACACATCAGGTGGAGGATAAACCATGACAGATTCGACCTTCGATCCGCGCGCCCTCGCGGCCAAGCTTGCAGGCCTTCGCCACGCGGGCAAGCAGGCTTCCACCGCGGAATTCCCGTTGCCCGGCGACCACCGCCAGGCCATGGACGCGCAGAACTTCCTCGCGGCTGAAGAAGGCATTCGCAGCAACGCCTGGAAGGTCTCGATGCCGGCCGACAATCAGCCGGTCACCGCGCCGCTGCATCCCTATTTCGAAGCCGTTTCCGGCGCGAAGCTGCCCTGGGTCGCCGGTACGAAGTTCGAAGCCGAGATCGCCGTGCGCCTCGGCAAGGATCTGCCGATCCGCTCCAGCGGCAAGTACACGCGCGCCGAAGTCGCCGATGCCATTGCGGACGCCTATCTCGGTGTCGAGATGTCCTGGACGGCCGTTGCCGAAGGCAGCAAGATTTCCCCGCTACTGTTCCTCGCCGACCGCCTTGCCAATCTCGGCTACGTGCTCGGCCCGGTGATGCCGCGATCGATCCTTGATACCTGCACCGGTACGCCCTTAAAGGTGATGTTGAACGGCCAGCCGATCTACGATGCGGCCGCCAAGCATGTGAAGGTCGACGTTCTCACCTGGCTGGTCGATTATGCCAATGACACGTTCCGTCCGGACAGCTCGCTGCGCGCAGGCGCAGTGATCACGACAGGCTCGCTCTGCGGTGCGATCGAGGTCGCAACAGCCGGCGAACTCGATGTGACGCTCGGCGATGCGAGGATGCAGCTGGCGCTGGTGCGGTAATCACTCCCTGTTGCGAAACATCTCGATGATGGCGGAAAAGTCCTTTCCGCCATTGCCGAGCTTTTCGAACAGAGCGTAGAGCTGTGCAGCTTCGGCACCCAGCGGTGTCGAGGCGCCGCTGGCAAGCGCCGCCTCCTGCGACAGCCGCAGATCTTTCAGCATCAATGCCGCCGCAAAGCCTGGCTTGTAGTCGTTGTTGGCGGGCGACGCGGGAACCGGCCCCGGAACCGGGCAATAGCTGTTGATCGACCAGCATTGGCCCGACGATGTCGAGGCGACGTCGAACAGTGCTTGATGTTCGAGACCAAGCTTCTCCGCAAGCACGAAGGCCTCGCAGACACCGATCATCGAAATGCCCAGGATCATGTTGTTGCAGATCTTCGCCGCCTGCCCGGCGCCCGCCTCGCCGCAATGGACGATCTTCTTGCCCATCGCCTCGAGGATGGGCTTTGCCTTGGCAAAGCTCTCGTCCGATCCGCCTGCGATGAAGGTCAGCGTTCCCGCCGTCGCCCCGCCCGTCCCGCCAGAGACCGGCGCGTCGAGGGACAGGCAACCGGCGCCACGCGCCAGCTCATGCGCCTTGCGTGAACTCTCGACATCGATCGTTGAGCAGTCGATGACAAGCGTGCCCTTGTCTGCCGACTGCAAGATGTCGGCCCAGGCGGTCAGCACATGCTTGCCCTGCGGCAGCATAGTGAGGATGATCTCGGCGCCCTTGACCGCCTGGCTCGCATGGCTGGCAGGTTTCACGCCACTCTCCGCCGCCGCCTTCAACACCGTCGAAGCGAGATCGAACCCGGTCACATCGTGACCCGCCTTCACCAGATTAGCGGCCATCGGACCACCCATGTTGCCGAGGCCGATAAACGCGATCCGTGCCATTGACGTCTCCTATCTGTTGTCTTCGAGGATCATGCTGGCTGCCTTCTCGGCAATCATGATGACAGGCGAATTGGTGTTGCCCGAGGTGATCGACGGCATGACCGAGGCGTCCGCGATCCTGAGCCTGGCGAGCGCCCGAAACCTCAACCGCGGATCGACGACACTGTCGCGGTCACCGCCCATCCGGCAGGTGCCGACGGGATGAAAGATCGTCGTGCCGATATCGCCCGCCGCCTGCGCCAGCTCCTCATCATTTCGATAGGCAGGACCGGGCTTGAACTCCTCGGGATTGAAACGGGCGAAGGACGGCTGGGCGACGATCCGCCGTGTCAGCTTTATCGATCTGACAGCTATGTCGCGATCGCGTTCCGTCGAGAGGTATCTTGGCGCAATGATGGGCTGCGCGGCAAAATCCGGGCTCGAGACATGCACCGAACCACGGCTCTCGGGCCTCAGATTGCAGACGCTGGCCGTGATCGCCGGAAAGGCATGCACGGGGTCGCCGAACTTGTCGAGCGATACCGGCTGGACGTGATATTGCAGATCGGGCGTTTCCTTGTCCGGCCCCGAGCGGGTGAAGATGCCGAGCTGGCTCGGCGCCATCGCCATCGGTCCCGAGCGGCGCAGCAGATATTCCAGCCCGATCGCCGCCTTGCCGATCAGCTTCGTCGCCTTCTCGTTCAGCGTCGGAACACCGGTCACCTTGTAGGCGAGGCGCAGCTGCAGATGGTCCTGCAGGTTCTCGCCGACGCCCCTGACCTCGCTGACCACATCGATCCCGGCATTCTGCAGCACGTCTCCGCGGCCGATCCCCGAGAGCTCCAGAATATGCGGCGAGCCGATCGAACCGGCCGAAAGGATCGTTTCCTTCGAGGCATAGGCGCGTTTCGCCATGCCGCCATGCTGGAATTCGACGCCGGTGACAGCGCCCTCCTCGATCAGCAACCGTCGCACCTGCGCCTTGGTCAGAACCTTGAGATTGCCGCGCTTCATTGCCGGGCGGAGAAAAGCTTTGGTGGCATTCCAGCGAATGCCGGATCGCTGGTTCACGTCGAAATAGCCGGAGCCTTCATTGGTGCCGCGGTTGAAATCCTCGGTGACGGGGATGCCCGCTTCCTTGGCTGCCTGCTGGAAGGCGTCGAGCACCGCCCATTTGACGCGCGCCTTCTCCACCCGCCACTCGCCGCCGGCGCCATGCATCTCGTCCGTGCCGCGATAGTGATCTTCCGACTTGCGGAAGAACGGCAGAATGTCGTCCCAGCTCCAGCCGGTGCAGCCCATCTGCCGCCAGAGATCGTAGTCGCGGGCCTGGCCGCGCATATAGATCATGCCATTGATCGACGAGCAGCCGCCGAGCACTTTTCCGCGCGGGTAATTCAACGCACGGCCGTTCAGGCCATCCTCCGGCGCCGTCGTGAAGCACCAGTCGGTGCGCGGGTTGTTGATGCAGTAGAGATAACCGACAGGAATGTGGATCCAGTGGTAGTTGTCGTTGCCACCGGCTTCCAGCAGAAGCACCCGGTTGTTGCGGTCTTCGGACAGCCTGTTGGCCAGCACGCAGCCTGCGCTGCCTGCGCCGATGATGATATAGTCGTAGCGATCCATCTTCAGCACCAGCCGCTCAACGGCGATAGACAAAGCCCAACATGCGGCCGATCCGCGACGCATAGAACTCGCCGACGATACCACGGCGGAAGATCAGGACGCAGACCATGAAAACGATGCCTGTGATGATCGTCACCGGAAATTCCGAGGTCGCCAGATAGTTCTGCAGGGTGACGACAAGCCCGGCGCCGAAGATTGGCCCGATCAGCGTACCGATACCGCCGAGCAGCGTCATCAGGATCACCTCGCCCGACATCTGCCAGGCAACATCGGTCAGCGTCGCGAACTGGAAAACCAGCGATTTGACGGCGCCCGCGAGCCCGGCCAGCGCTGCCGACATCACAAAGGCGCCGAGCTTGTATCGGGCAACGGAATAGCCGAGCGAGATCGCCCGCTGCTCGTTTTCGCGGATCGACTTCAGGATCATGCCGAAAGGCGAATTGATGAAGCGCCATATCAGCAGCATGCCGATCAAGAACACCGCCAGCACGAAGAAATACATGTTGGTGGAATCGTTCAGATCGATGAAGCCGAAGAGATGGCCGCGCGGAACCGACTGGATACCGTCCTCGCCCTCGGTGAACTTTGCCTGCAGGCAGAAGAAGAAGAACATCTGCGACAGCGCCAGCGTCACCATCGCGAAATAGATCCCCTGCCGCCGGATCGCCAGATAGCCCATCACCAGCCCGAGAAGCGCTGCGCCGGCGACACCGGTGAGGATGCCGAGTTCGGGTGGGAAGCCCCAGGACTTCACGGTATAGGCGGTGAAATAGGCGGCGCCACCGAAGAAGGTCGCATGGCCGAATGACAGCAGCCCGGTATAGCCGAGCAGCAGATTGAAGGCGCAGGCAAAGAGCGCGAAGCAGAGCAGCTTCATCAGGAAGATCGGGTAGAAGAAGAACGGCGCGAGCACCAGCAGCAGCAGGCCGATGACGAGAAATGCCGCCTGGACCGACAGCGCGGTACGGCTCTTTTCCGGGCGGATGGTTTCGGTGATCTCTGTCATGTCACGCATCCCGGCCGAAGAGGCCCGCGGGCCTGATGAGAAGCACGATCGCCATGATCACGAAGATCACGATGTTCGAGGCCTCAGGATAGAAAACCTTCGTCAGGCCTTCGGCGATACCGAGCACATAGCCAGTGACGATGGCACCCATGATCGAGCCCATGCCGCCGACGACCACGACGGCGAAGACGACGATGATGATGTTCGAGCCCATCAGCGGCGAGACCTGATAGATCGGCGCGGCCAGCACTCCGGCGAAAGCAGCAAGTCCGGCTCCCAACGCGTAGGTCAGCGTCAGCAGCAGCGGAACGTTGACGCCGAAAACCTGCACCAGCGTGGTGTTTTCGGTCGCGGCGCGCAGATAGGCGCCGAGCTTGGTCTTCTCGATCAGCAGCCATGTCCCGATGCAGACGACCAGCGAGACGATGACCACCCAGCCGCGATAGATCGGCAGGAACATGAAGCCGAGATTAGTGCCGCCGGCAAGTGCTGCGGGCGTCGCATAGGGCTGGCCGGAGGAGCCGTAGAGGTAGCGAAACGTCCCCTCGATCGCCAGCGCCATCCCGAAGGTGAAGAGCAGGCCGTAGAGCGGATCGAGATCATAGAGCCGCCGCAGAAACAGCCGCTCAACGACTGCGCCGAACAGACCGACGACCACGGGCGCCAGAATCAGCGCCGGCCAATAGCCGATGCCGCCATAGTCGAGCATCAGGTAGGCGACGAAAGCGCCGAGCATATATTGCGCGCCGTGGGCGAAGTTGATGACGCGCAGCAGGCCGAAGATGATCGCGAGGCCGAGGCTCAGCAGGGCGTAGAAGGAGCCGTTGATCAGGCCGATCAAGAGCTGGCCGAGAAGCGCCTGGACGGGAATGCCGAAGATCATGGTCATAGGGCGCCCCGCTCGAGGTAGGCGAAAGGCGTCACGGCGCCCTCCCTGCATCCCTCATTCCTGTGCTTGTCACAGGAATCCAGCCACGCGAAGTCTTTCGCGTGAAAAGAGTCCTCCGCGCCGCAGACGCGGCGCTGCTGGATCCCTGTGACAAGCACAGGGATGAGGGATGTATTGCTGGCGGATATGGAGGTTTCATTCAGGTTGGCGACCATACCCTAAACCCCCAAAACCTTGTGCAGCGTATCCATCCGCTGCGGCAGTTCCCCAACCGGGAATTCCGACACGACTTGCCCGTGATCCATCAAGTAAAACCGATCGGCAATGCGGCTCGCAAAGCGGAAGTTCTGCTCCACCAGCAGGATCGTCATGCCGCGCTCTTTGAGCTTTTTCAGCACCTCACCGATGCGTTGGACAATAACAGGCGCAAGCCCTTCCGTCGGCTCATCGAGCAGCAGCATCTTCACGCCAGTGCGCAGCACCCGGGCAATCGCCAGCATCTGCTGCTCGCCGCCCGAGAGTTTGGTGCCGGAGCTGGCGCGCCGTTCGTAGAGATTCGGGAAGAGTTCGTAGATTTCATCGATGGTCATGCCGCCCGGCGCCACAACGGGTGGCAGCAGCAGGTTTTCCGAAACCGTCAGCGTCGAGAAGATGCCGCGTTCCTCGGGCACGAAGCCGATGCCCTTATGCGCCGTCTTGTGCAGCGGCACCTGCATCATGTCGGTTCCGGCAAAGCTGATCCTGCCCTTCCGCGCCCGCACGATGCCGGTGATGGTGCGCAGCGTCGTCGTCTTACCGACCCCGTTGCGGCCGAGGATGGTGATCGTCTCGCCCTCGCCGACGGTCATGTCGATGCCGTGCAGGATATGGCTTTCGCCGTACCAGGCATTGAGGCCCTGGATTTCGAGCAGTGCCGCCATCAGTCCTCCTCTACGCCCATATAGGCTTGGCGCACACGCGGATCCTGGCTGACGGTGGCGTAATCGCCCTCGGCCAGGATTTCGCCGCGCTGGAGCACGGTCACCTGCTGGCAGATATTGGCGACGACGGAGAGATTGTGCTCGACCATCAGCACCGCGCGATCGCGGGCGACGTCGCGGATGATGGCGGAGACGACACTGACATCCTCCTGCCCCATGCCGGCCATCGGCTCGTCGAGCAGCAATACCTTGGGATCGAGCGCCAGTGTCGTGGCGATCTCCAGCACCCGCTTGCGGCCGTAGGAAAGATCGGCGGCCATCGCATCGCGTTCCTTGGATAGGCCGACGCTGGCGAGCAGCTGCTCGGCTCTGCCCGTCAGCTGGTCGAGCGCCGAAAGCGGCCGCCAGAACTGCGTCGAGAGATTGTTGGGCCGCTGCAGAGCGACGCGGACATTGTCGAGCACGGTGAGGTGCGGAAAGACCGCCGAAATCTGGAAGGAGCGGACGAGACCCATGCGCGCCACCCGGTCGGGCGGCGTCCTGGTGATATCGGTGCCCATCAGCATGATCGTGCCCGCCGTCGGCTGTAGGAACTTGGTCAGCAGGTTGAAGACCGTGGTCTTGCCTGCCCCGTTCGGGCCGATCAGCGCATGGACGCTGGCATCATGGACATCGAGATCGACGTTCTTCACCGCGGTGAAGCCGCCGAAATCCCGCCTGAGACCGCGGGCGGAGAGAACCACCCGCGGCTTCGTATCATTGACTGGTGCGGAAACCGCCATCGATCACTTCACCAGATCGCAGCCGCTCTTGGCGGGGTCGATATAGGCTTCCTTGCCGGGGATTGTGGCGAGCACGTTGAAGTAGTCCCACGGCTCCTTGCTTTCATCGGGCTTCTTCACCTGCAGCAGGTACATGTCATGGATCATCCGGCCGTTGGCGCCAACAGTGCCGCCGCGGCCGAAGACGTCATCGACGGGCATTTCATGCAGTTGCTTGGCCACCGCTTCCGTCTCATCCGTGCCGGCCTTCTGGACGGCTTTCAGATACTGGAGAACGGCGGAATAGGTGCCCGTGTGAATCATGTTCGGCATCTTGCCGGTGCGGTCGAAAAACTTCTTGCCGAACGCACGGCTTTCATCGTCGCGGTTCCAATAGAAGCCTTCGGTCAGCGTCAGGCCCTGGGCCGCTTCGAGGCCGAGGCCGTGCACTTCGGCGAGCGTGAAGAGCAGCGCGGCCAAACGTTGGCCACCCTGGACGATGCCGAATTCGGCGGCCTGCTTGATGGCATTCGCGGTGTCGAGACCGGCATTCGCCAGGCCGATAACCTTGGCGCCTGAGGACTGCGCCTGCAGCAGGAAGGACGAGAAGTCCTGGCTGGACAGGGGATGACGGACTGAGCCGACGATCGTGCCGCCGTTTGCCTTGACGAAGTCGCCGGTCTGCTGCTCCAGCGAGTAGCCGAAGGCATAGTCGGCCGTCAGGAAGAACCAGCTGTCGCCGCCCTGCTTGACGAGGGCGCCACCGGTGCCGACCGCGAGTGCATGCGTATCGTAGGCCCAGTGGAAGCCGTAGGGGCTGCAGGCCTTGCCGGTCAGATCGGTGGTCGCCGCACCGGTGACGATATCGATCTTCTTCTTTTCCTTGGCGACGGCCTGGACGGCGAGCGCCACCGAGGATGTCGTCAGCTCCATGATCGCATCCACCTGCTCGGTGTCATACCACTGGCGGGCAATGTTGGAGGCGACGTCGGGCTTGTTCTGGTGGTCGGCATCGACAATCTCGATCGGCATATCGAGCACCTTGCCACCGAAATCCTCGACCGCCATCTTGGCGGCCTCGACCGAAGACTTGCCGCCGAAATCGGCATAGACGCCGGACTGATCGTTCAGAATGCCGATCTTGACCTTACCGTCGGACACCGCGCCGCTTTGGGCGAAAACGGCCGTGCTGCTTGCCAGAAGAAATGCAAGTGACGCAATGAAGCTCTTTCGCATAAGTCTCTCCTCCCAGAGATTGGCAGATCGCGATCTGTTCAAATTTGATGAGCCACCCTCCTCAAGGCGACCACTCAACGCCCACGATCACGGAATTTCCACCGTGAGGCAACCAGACGTTTACAATTAATTCCAAACAGTATCTGTTCATTTTTGCACAGATCCGTACCGAAAGCGCCATTTCCGGCCTCTCTGCTGCGCATCACGCGAAGCTGCATTAGACCAAAGACTAAGATAAGCACGGACCTTCGATGACCAACTCCTCGCAGTTTACTTGGGACGATCTGCAGTTTTTTCTAGCCGTGGCCAGAACCGGGCAGCTGTCGACTGCGGCGCGGCAGCTCCGGAGCAGTCATGCCACCGTTTCGCGGCGGATCGACCGGCTGGAATTCGCGCTGAAGGTCAAGCTCTTCGAGCGGAATCCGCGCGGCTATGTGCTGACGGCGATGGGCAACCGCTTCGTTGATACGGCCGAGAAGATGGAGCAGGAGACGGAGCGGTTGCGGGCCGATCTTGCGACAGGTGCCATGGCGCAGCGCGGCGTGGTGCGGCTGAGTGCTCCCGAAGGGTTCGCGAATTTCTTCTTTGCGACGGTGCTGCCGCAATTTGCCGAACGCCACCCGCATCTGTCGCTGGAGCTGGTGACGATCCAGCAGATCATGTCACTGTCGCGCAAGGAGGCGGATATCAGCGTTGTCCTCGACGAGCCGAAGGGCGGCCCCTATTATGCCGAGAAACTCACCGACTATCATCTGCAGGTCTATGGCTCGCGAGACTATCTGGCCGCCAACGCCCCGGTCGTCAGCCGCGAGGATCTGCTCTCGCATCCCTTCATCAGCTATATCGAGGAGATGATCTTTGCGCCGGGGCTGGATTATCTCGGTGACGTTCATCCGCGCATCAAGCCGCAGTTCCAGAGCTCCAGCATCTTCGCGCAGTTGACGGCGACGCGAAACGGGCTTGGGCTCTGCGTGCTCCCCTATTTCTTCGCCAGCCGCTATCCCGAGCTCGAACGCGTATTGCCTGACGAGGTGGATCTGAACCGCAGCTACTGGATCACCTGCCACCAGGACCAGAAGCAGGCGCCGCGCGTGCGGGCCGTCATCGATTTCTTGCGCGAAGCCGTTACCTGGCCGGATGCACGCTTCATTCCGCCCTTCGCAATATCGGCCGTCCGCAGAGGCGGCTGAGCGCCTCGGCAGCCCTGCGAAAGCCTGGCGTACCGGCGGGGCCGCGAAGCGGCTTGCGTGCGGCCTGAGGCAGGGTCCATGATGCGCCGTCTTTTCGAGTCCATTTGCCCCATGAATTCAGAACCTGACATTGCCATCATCGGAGCGGGCGCCGCAGGCGTCGGCGCAGCGCGTCGGCTTGCAAAGAGCGGCCTTTCCGTTTCGGTCTTCGAAGCTCTGCCCCGGATCGGCGGCCGCGCCTGGACATTGAACACGCCTGTTGCCGCGATCGATCTCGGTTGTGGCTGGCTGCATTCGGGCGACCGCAATCCGTGGACCCGAATTGCCGAAGAAGCGGGCGTAACGGTCGACCGAAAACCGAGCGCCTGGCATCGGCAGGATCGCGATTTCGGTTTTCCGCGCGCCGAGCGCGATGCCGCCCGCGCTGCCTTTGGCCGCTGGGCCGAGCGCGTTGCCGAGGCGCCACCGCCAAGCGACTGTGCCATCGACGCTGTCGAGCCGGGCGAGCCCTGGCTTGCCTATCTTCAGGCGCTGAGCGGCTATATCAGCGGCGACGAGCTGGAGCGCATCTCCGCGGAGGATTATGCCGCCTATGACGAGGCCTCGACGGAAAACAACTGGCGTCTCGAGACAGGCTACGGTGCGCTTGTCGCAGCCACCATGCCGGCCTCGGCCGAACTGCATATCGCAACGCCCATCCAGTCGATTTCTGTCGATGGCAGTCGCGTGATGCTGCAGACGGAGCGCGGCACCGTCAGACCGCGAGTAGTGATCGTCACCATCTCCACCAATGTGCTCGCCGGCGGCGTCATCCGCATGCCGTCATCGCTCGACCCATGGTGCGAGGCCGCAGCCAAGCTGCCGCTCGGCAACAACGAAAAGCTCTATTTCGAAATCACCGGCGGCCACAGTTTCGATGACGAAAGCCACGTGATCGGCAATCCCCGCGATCCGAAGACGGCAAGCTATTATATCCGTCCGTTCGGCAAGCCCGTCATCGAGGTCTTCCTCGGCGGAAGCGGCGCCCGCGCCGTGGCCGAAAACCCGCAAGCGGCTTTCCCGCGTGCGATGGAGGAGCTTTCGGCCCTGTTCGGCTCCTGCATTCACAGGGAACTTCGCCCGCTTGCGGCGTCCGAGTGGACCAACACCCCCTCGATCCGCGGTGGCTACAGTCATGCCCTGCCCGGCCATGCGGCGGCGCGTCAGGCTCTGGCAAGGCCGTTCGACAACCGGATCTTCTTCGCCGGCGAAGCGACCAACCGCACAGATTTTTCGACCGCGCATGGAGCCTACGAAAGCGGGCTTCGGGCCGCCGAAGAAGCGCTGCAGGCGCTCGGCCGGTAGAGCCGCACCCCCAATTGCAACCGGTAGAGCTTTGTGCCACGCTGGCCGTGCCGTTTCGGCATTCGCAGAGGAAGGGGACCCCTCGCATGCTTCTATTTCTTGCATTTTTGATCGGGATCATTGCCGGCCTTCGGGCCATGACCGCACCGGCCGCAGTCGCCTGGGGGGCAGCCCTCGGCTGGTTCGACGTGTCGCAGACGCCGCTTGCCTTCATGGGTTACAAATGGACGCCGTGGATCTTCACGGTGCTGGCCGCCGTTGAGCTGATCACTGACCAGCTGCCGACAACGCCCAGCCGCAAGGTGCCGATGCAGTTCGGCGCCCGCATCATCATGGGTGCGTTGACAGGCGCCACGATCGGCGCATCCGGCGGCTCGCTGGTGGCTGGCCTGATCGCCGGTGTGGTTGGCGCCATCGTTGGGACGCTCGGCGGGGCTGCCGTCCGCGGCAAGCTCGCAGCCGCTTTCGGCAAGGATACGCCCGCCGCCCTCATCGAGGACGCGATCGCCATCGTCGGCGCGCTCCTGATCGTATCGGCTGTCGCATGAAGACCTATGACGCCATCTTCATCGGGGCCGGTCAGGCAGGCCCCTTTCTCGCCGCCCGCATGGCCGAGAAGGGCATGAAGGTGGCGCTGATCGAGCGCAAGTATCTCGGCGGCACTTGCGTCAATGCAGGCTGCATGCCGACGAAAACGCTGGTCGCCAGCGCTCGCGCCGCCCATGTGGCCCGGACCGGCGGCGACTACGGTGTCAGGATTTCGGGCGCGATCGAGATCGACATGAAGACGGTGCGCAAACGCGCCGAGACGGTGACCATGAACGCCCGCAACGGCCTGATCGGCTGGTTCTCGGGCATGAAGACCATGGAGGTCATCTACGGCCATGCGAAATTCGCCGGCCAGAAGACCGTTGAGGTGAACGGCGAGACGCTGACCGCACCGTTGATCTTCCTGAATGTCGGCGCCCGCCCGGCCATTCCTGATTTTCCCGGCCTTGCCGATATCGATTACCTCACCAGCACCTCGATCATCCAGCTCGACACCCTGCCCCGCCATCTCGTGGTGATCGGCGGCAGCTATATCGGCCTTGAATTCGCGCAGATGTACCGCCGCTTCGGCGCCGAGGTGACGGTTATCGAACGCGGCCCGAAGCTCGCCTCCCGCGAGGACGAGGATGTTTCGGATGCGATCGAGGAGATCATCGTTTCCGAAGGCATCACGGTTCACACCGGCGCGGAGAACATCGCTTTCGCGAACGCGGCTGACGGTGTCGCTGTCTCGATTTCCGGCAAGCCGGATATCCAGGCAAGCCATGTGCTCGTCGCCACCGGCCGCACGCCGAATACCGGCGATCTCAGCCTCGAAGCGGCTGGCGTCGCGACCGACAAGCGCGGCTTCATCACCGTCGATGACCGGCTGATGACCAATGTCGACGGCATCTATGCGCTCGGTGACTGCAACGGCCATGGCGCGTTCACGCATACATCCTATAACGACTTCGAGATCGCCGCCGCCAACCTGCTGGATGGCGGCGACCGCAAGGTCTCCAGCCGCATTCCGGCCTACGCGCTCTATATCGACCCGCCGCTCGGCCGCGCCGGCATCACCGAGAAGCAGGCCCGCGCCTCGGGCCGCAAGGTCATGGTCTCCAAACGGCCGATGAGCCGGGTCGGCCGCGCTAACGAACGCGGCGAGACCAAGGGCTTCATGAAGATCGTCGCCGATGCGGAGACCAAGGAAATCCTCGGCGCCGCCTTCCTGGGCATCGAGGGCGACGAGGCGATCCACGGTATCATCGATGCGATGAATGCCGGAACCCGCTATCCGGTGCTGCAATGGTCGGTGCCAATCCATCCGACGGTCTCGGAACTCATTCCGACCATCATCGGCGATCTCAAGCCGGTTTGATCAGACAGGCCATCTGACGCCGCTTCCGGACTTGCATTCTTTCCGATTTTGGATTTACCTCGCACTGTTCTCAGGGCGGGGTGCAATTCCCCACCGGCGGTATCGGGTTTACGCCCGGAGCCCGCGAGCGCTTCCAGCAATGGAAGGTCAGCAGATCCGGTGAGATGCCGGAGCCGACGGTATAGTCCGGATGGAAGAGAGCATGCAGGCAGAACCTCTCCAGGGAGAGGTGACTGATGCTGTTCGCCCAAGGGAGAATTGGGCCGCCGCGGCGGCTCGAAGCAACAGCCAGAGATGGCACCCTTGAAAGGCAGAGACATGACAATCGCAACCAAACCACAGGGTCACCGGATCGCCATCGTGCGTGCCCGCTGGCACGCCGGTATCGTCGATCAATGCGTGAATTCCTTTATCTCGACATGGAAGGCGCAGGGCGCCAACGCGGCAGAGGTCGAGATTTTCGACGTGCCGGGCGCGCTTGAAATCCCGCTCCATGCGCAGACACTGGCCCGGACGGGCAAATATGCGGCAATCCTCGGCTGCGCCTTCGTCGTCGACGGCGGCATCTACCGGCACGACTTCGTCGCCGGAACGGTTCTCGATGGCCTGATGCGCGTACAGCTCGATACCAATGTGCCGGTGCTGTCTGCGGTGCTGACGCCGCACCACTTCCAGGAAAGCGAAGCGCATATCGAGTTCTTCATGAACCACTTCGTCATCAAGGGCCAGGAAGCGGCCAATGCCTGCCGCGCCATCCTTGAGGCCCGCAGCAATCTCGCCGTCGCTGCACTCTGATCGGTAGGACAGGACAATGCGCCGGGAAATCAGCCCGGCGCATTGATCACTTCGCCGTAAAACGGTGCGCCTTGCCGCGTTCCGCAGCCGGTGCAGTGCTTGTCAGCACCTGGCCGTGAAAACGGCTGAGCTGACCGGTGACGTCGGCGATTTCGCGCTCGGCACGCGCCGCGTCCCAGCCCAAAGCTGCGGCGGCGATGCCGGCGATTTCCCGCAACCCCTCGATCGTCAGGCGCCCCTCGATCGCCAGCGTCGTGCGGCGTAGCACGATATCGGCGAGATGAACGACGAGTTCGTTGCGAGTGATCCAGTCGATTTCCTTGAAGCTGTGCTGCGGCGCGCCGGTCAGTCTCGTATCGTCGGAATGTACCGAAGCGGATGCGAGGATCGCCGCGGCCGTCGTGCCGTACCGGCCCAGCAATTCGTCGGCCCGCTCGATCGTTATGCTTGCCTTCGCTGCCAGATCCTTGATCCAGTGACCGCGCTTCTCGCCATCGGCGGGAAAGCCCTTGCCGCCGCCGATTGCAAGGTAGCGGGTCGATTCATTGCGGTTCCGCTGTAGGCGCGAGAGAACGGTATCGGCAACCTCCTCGGCGAACCCGCGGAATGTCGTCCACTTGCCGCCGACCAGTGAGACGATCGGGAACGGGCGGTTGCCCTTGGGTTCCTTTACCGGCGCGGAATGGTCCCGGCTGATGAGCCCGGGTGCCGTCGCATCCGATGCCGGGAGCGGACGGATGCCGCTATAGCTGTAAACGATCTGATCGCGGTCGAAGCGCAGCGTCGGCAGCAGCGAACGGACGCTCTCGAGGAAATAGTCGGTTTCCGGTTCCTCGCAGCGAACGTCATCTGGATTATCGGCTGGAATATCGGTCGAGCCGACCAGCGCCAGGCCGAGATAGCTGTAGACCAGGCAGATGCGGCCATCGTCGGCTTCGAAATAGATCATGTGGCCGTTCAGGCTGCGTACCAGTTCAGGATGATCGAGCAGGATATGCGATCCCTTGGTGCCGCCGATCATCTTCGAGGGGGCGCCGAGTGCGGCGTTGACATGATCGATCCAGGGACCGGCGGCGTTGACGACCAGCTTCGGCTTCACCGCGAACTCGCGGCCATCGGCCTGCCGGAATGTCAGCGATCCGCCTGAGACCGTTTCCATCGTGGTGAAATTGGCAGCCAGACTTTTCGGATTGGCATCGAGGCCATCGCGCACGAGTTCATAGACCAGCCGCTCCGGCCGGCTGATCTTGGCGTCATAATAGATGCCGCCGGCGACGATCGCTGGGGTCACATGCGGCATTTCCTTGCGGGCCTGCTTCTTCAGGATCAGCCGGTGTTTCGGCATCACCCGATCGCGCGAGCCGAAGAAGTCGTAGAGCCGCAGGCCGATCTTGATCAGCACCGCACCGCGGCTGCGCGGTGCCGTCTTGGAGCCGAAGAGTGTGCGGATCGCCGCCCAGATGCCGCGCGTCCAGGAAAAGACCGGGATAAAGGTCGGCAGCGGCTCGACGCAATGCGGGGCGTTCTTGAGCAGGAGATTGCGCTCCAGCGTCGATTGCGCCACGAGGCCGAATTCGCCGGTCTCGAGATATTTCAGCCCGCCATGGATGAGCCGCGAGGGCGCAGCGCTCGTACCGGAACCGAAATCCGCCTTGTCGACGATCAAGCAATTGACGCCCTGCACCGAGAGATCGCGAAACAACCCGGCGCCGTTAATGCCCGCGCCGATGATGAGGACGTCGATGTCGCCCCCGCCGAGATCGGAGAAGCGCTGCTGCAGATCGGCTGTCATGATGTCATCGTCCTAAATCGCCCGCCGCAGCAGGCATCATTCATTTCAGTTCACGGCCTGATCGGGCGCCAGCGCCGCGATCTTCGGCCAGAGCGGCGTCATGGCATCGGCGATTTCGCGAAACAGCTGGTAGCGCGTCTCATAGTCGGCGCTGCGTGCCGGGTCCGGCTGGCAGGTTTTCTCGATGCTTTCGGTATCGCGTGGATCGCTCTGCGGATCGGCATAGATCCCGGCACCAGACCCGGCGCAGAGCGCCGCGCCCCAGGCCGCTGCTTCGTCGGTTTCGGTCACGGTGACCGGCATGCCGAGGATATCGGCAAACATCTGCACGACAGCGGGATTGCGCGAGATGCCGCCCGCCAGACGCGCCCGGTCGAATGAGAACCCGTCGCGCAGAGCATCGACATGGATACGGTGATTGAAGGCAATACCCTCAAGCACGGCCCGCAGCATGTCGCCGCGATCATGCCAGCCGCCGAGCCCAAAGAACCCGGCGCTCGCCTCCGCGCCATAGGGCGAGCCGAAGAGATAGGGATGGAACAGCGCGGTCGAGGGCCGCTTGAATGCCGCATCGATCTCCGGGCCAAGCAGGGCATGAACAGAGCGGCCGCTCGTCTCGCCCTCAGCCCGCTCGGCGGCGCAGAGCTTGTCGAGAAACCAGTCGTAATTCGCCGTCGATGCCGGCGAGATCGACATGCTGTTCCAGATGCCGGGCGCAATGCCGTTGCGGCAGAACCAGCGCCTGTCGACGCGCGGTTCGGACGATAGCGTCTCGTTGATCGAGTAGGTGCCGGCGATGATGGCGACGACGCCTTTGCCATATCCCCCGGCTCCGAGCGCCGAGGCGGTGACATCATGCAGACCCGCCATGACGGGCGTGCCTTCGGTGAGGCCGGTCAGATTTGCGGCCTCGCGCGTCACCCGGCCGACGATCTGGTCGGAACGTGAAGCCGGCGGCAAGGCGTGAACGAGCTTCTGCAAACCGAAGAGCCGCAGCGCATCCTGGCTGTAATCCTGTGTCTTCACGTCGGTGAAAGAGGTGCTGGCCTCGGTGCGATCGGTGCCGATGATGCCTGTCAGGCAGAAACGCAGCCAGTCCTTGCAGCTGATGAAATGGCCGATGCGCTTGTAGCGCTCGGGCTCCATTTCGCGGATCCAGGCGAGCAGCGCCGAGGGTGCGGAGACGTGCGGGATCTGGCCGGTCAGTTCGATGGCGCGCTCGGCGACATCACTGTCCGTCCATTCGTTGACGATTGGGCCTGCCCGGCTGTCGAGCGACAGGATGGCGCGGCCGAGCGGCTGCTGATCCCCGTCGAGCAGATAGATACCGTCGCCATGCGCGGTGGCGGCTATACCCTGGATATCGCTTGCGGGGCGCTTGCTGAGCGCGATCGCCTCGCGGATAGCATCGGCCGTCGCGCTCCACAATTCGCCCATGTCGCGCTCGATATGGCGCGCCTTGGGAATGAACTGCGTGACGCGGCGCCTGCTGACTGCGAGCGGCGTGCCGTCAATGTCGAAAATGACGGCCTTGGTGACCGTCAGGCCACTATCGATCCCGAGCAGACTCGGCATTCGCCTTCCTCACTATCAGCAACCGGTGGCCGGGTTACAAGCGCCCTCCGGCGCTCTTGGCGACCACCACGTTGATATCCTTGGACCGCATGCGGTCGATGTGCACGGCGTCGGTCTTGTCGTCGACGATGACGACGTCGAACTCGTCCAGTGCTGCGAAACTATGGAGTGCCCGCCGTTCGAACTTGGTGTGATCGGCAAGCAGGATGCGTTTGACGGAACAGTCGAACATGGCGCGCTTGGTATCGACGGTCTCCGGCGACTGGTGCAGGACCGTGCCGTCGCTGATCGCCGACATGGAGATGAAGGCGATATCCGCCCGCAGCCCCTTGATCTCGCTGATCGTCATCCGGCCCATGAAGGCGTTGCACCAGTTGTAATACTGGCCGCCGAGTGCCAGCAGCGTCACGTCATGCATGCCAGTCAGCGCGTTCATCAGCGTCAGCGAATTGGTGATCGCGGTGACAGGCACCTTCGACGGCAGGTGCGCCGCCATCTGCAGAACCGTCGTCGAATCGTCGAAGAAGATCGCCTGCCCGGGCTCGACGAATTGCATCGCTGCCTCGGCAATCAGCTTCTTCTCCGTTGCCTGCCGGTTCGAGCGATAGACGTCGCTCGATTCGATCAGGTTCGTCGCCGCGGCGGTCACGATGCCGCGCGTCTTGCGGAAAAGCCCGCGGCTGACGAGTTCATCGACATCGCGATGGGCCGTCATCAGGCTGATCCCGAAACGATCCGTCAGGTCTTCGATCCGCATCGAGCCTTCATTCATCACGGCCTCCGCGATCATGCGGCGGCGCGCGATCTGGCGCGTCTGCCGGCTGTCGCTTGTCAGCTCTTCCAACAGATCTTCGCCCTGGCTCGTCTTCTGTGTCACGGGGTCACCCTTGTCGCTGAATTCTGGATCCCAGCTTCGTACAGTGATTGCCACGCCAAGGCAAAAAGGTGAAACGGAACGGGCGGTTGCTGCCGCGGGCACCATTTCAGGCATTGCGGAAGCCGGGCGGGTGGATGCCGCCCGGCTCTAAGGCGCGCTCTCACGAGCGCTCCTTCGATGTTACTGCGAAAGGACGAACGGGCCGGTGTACTTGTCGACATTGTCCTTGGTGATCAGCAGGCAATCGAAGAGCTGCTTTTCGCTCTTGGCGCCGGTGCTGCCATTCTTGATGACATTATCGGCCTGCTTGACGGCTTCTTCAGAGAAGACGGCAACGGGCTGGAGAACGGTGTACTGCAGTTCGCCGGCCTTGATCGCCGCAACAGCGTCCGGAGAACCGTCGAAGCCGCCGACCTTGATGTTGGCGAGCTTGCCGGCTTCCTTGAGCGCTGCGATCGCGCCGAGGGCCATTTCGTCATTGCCGGAGATCACGCCGACGATGTCAGGATTTGCCTGCAGCATGGACTGCATCTTGTTGTGACCCTTGGTGCGGTCCCAATCGGCAACTTCCTTGGCAACCTTCTTCAGGTCCGGGTACTGCGACAGCACGGTTTCGTAGCCGTTGGAGCGGGTTGCAGCGTTGTTATCGGAAGGAGCGCCGAAGAGTTCGGCATAGTTGCCCTTGTCGCCGACAGCTTCGACCCACTGCTGCGCACCGAGGGCGGCACCCTGGGCGTTGTTGGAAACGAGCTGCGCCTTCGCCAGGCCTTCCTGGTTGATTTCAGCGTTGACGAGGATGACCGGGATACCGGCGGCGACAGCCTTCTTCACCGCACCGACCGAACCGTCAGCATTGGCCGGGTCGAGAATGATCGCGACCGACTTGTTGGTGATCGCCGTGTCGATCAGGTTGCTCTCGGTGTTGGTGTCACCCTTGTGGGCGCTGACCGAAGCCGTGTAGCCGAGCTTTTCAGCGGTTGCCTTGGCAACATTGCCTTCCGTCAGCCAGTAGGGGTTCGACGGATCGTTGACGATGATCGTCATCGCGCCAGCTGCCCAGGCGGACGTTGCGAGGAGCGGTGCGACAGCCGCGGCGGCGAGAAGAATGCGCATGCCTTTTTTAAACATAGTCTCTCTCCCATTAGTGAGCTCAGTTGTGCCGGGAACCGGCGTTGCTTTCCCCAATCGGCCTTCTTGGAACCCCAGCCTGCCGTCGTGGATAAGTTTCAGTCGCAGCCGTCAGGACGATTTAACCCGGCGGCCGTATTGGATGCTGTTCATCAAGACGGCGAGGACGATGACCGCACCGGTAAAGACCGTCTGCCAGTAGGCGGAGACGCCGATGATCACGAGACCATCGGACAGAAAGCCGATGACGAAGGCGCCGAGCATGGTGCCGCGCACCGTGCCGCGGCCACCCGTGAGGGCTGCGCCGCCGATGACGACGGCTGCGATCGCGGTCAGTTCGTAGGTGGTACCCGCTGTCGGGCCTGCCGAGGTCAGCTGCGAGGAAAGCACCAGGCCGGCGATGGCCGCGCAGACACCTGAGAGCACATAGACGATGATCTTGACGCGCTTGACCGGAACGCCGGAGAGGTCGGCCGCACGCTCGTTGCCGCCCGACGCATAGAGCCAGCGGCCGAAGGCCGTGCGGCTGAGAACGATGCCGCAGACGACGGCGAGCACGGCAAGGACGATGACGCCGATCGGAACGCCGCCGAGGCGGTTGAAGCCGAGCCAGTCGAAGCCGGTATTGCCAAGCTCCGGACGGCCGCCGAGATTATTGTAGGTGAGACCGTTGGTCATCAGCAGCGCGATGCCGCGGGCCACATAGAGAACGCCGAGCGAGGCGACGAAGGCCGGCACCTTAAGATACGCGACCAGCACGCCGTTGACCGCACCGACCAGGGCGCCGAGCGCGCAAGTCAGCACCACGACCGCCCAGACTGGCGGATAGAGGATGACGCCGAAATAGCTGAGCGTCACGCCCTGCATCAGGAAGCCGGCGATGCAGCCCGCGAGCCCCAGCGTCGAGCCGACCGAGAGATCGATGCCGCCGTTCAGGATGACCAGCAGCATGCCGATCGCCAGAATGCCGAAGATGGCGACATGCGAGGCCATGATCAGGAAGTTGTTGAGGCTGAAATAATAGGGCGACAGGAACGAGAAGACTGCGATGATGACGATCAGCGCGAAGAACGCCCTGCCCTCAAGGATCAGACGCACGATATTGGTGTTGCGCTTCTGCCCGTTCGGAACTGTCTTCTTCTGGGTGATATTTGTGACTGACATAATCAGTGCTCCATAATTCCGGGCTAGTGCGCGACCATGGCTTCGCCGGAGGCGGCCATGATCTTTTCCTTGGTGACGTCAGAGCTGAACTCGGCCGAGATCCGGCCGCGATGCATGACGATGATGCGATGCGCGATGCTCAGGCATTCGTTGACTTCGGAGGTCGAATAGACGACCGCGAGCCCCTGCTTGGCGCGCTCGGCAAGCAGCTTGAAAACCTCAGCCTTGGCGCCGATATCGATGCCGCGGCTCGGTTCGTCGAGCAGGATGACCTTCGGCTGCGTGGCCAGCATCTTGCCGATAACGACCTTCTGCTGGTTGCCGCCGGAGAGCGAGCCGATCGACGCCTCGCCGCCATCTGTCTTGACGTGGACACGGCGGATCGCATCGTTGACCAGCTCCCGTTCGCGCCGGCCCGAGGTGAAGAGACCCTTGGTGAAGGCGCCGATGCTGGCAAGCGATAGATTGGTGCCGACAGTCATCGTCTGCACCAGGCCATCGCGCTGGCGATCTTCAGGAACGAGAACGAGGCCGCTTTCGATACGCCCTGCAATGCTGAGGCCGCCGACATCGCGGCCCTCAAGCAGGACTTGGCCGCCGCTCGAGCGCAAACGCCCGGCGACGCATTCCAGAAGCTCGGTACGCCCGGCGCCCATCAGGCCGTAGATGCAGACGACTTCGCCGGCACGAACCTTCAGCGACAACCGGTCGACGGCGTTATAGGCAGCGCCCGACGGACCGGGCACGCTGAGATTGTCGATCGACAGCGCCACTTGGCCGAACTGATGGCCGTCCGGCGGGCTGCCGAGATCGAAATTGTCGCCGACCATGTTGCGGACGATCCACTCGAGATCGATGTCCTTGCGCTCGGCATAGGCAGTCATTGTGCCGTCGCGCAGGACGACGGCGTGATTGGTGATCTGCAGCGCCTCTTCGAGATGATGCGAGATATAGACGATCGAAACGCCGCGGCTCGTCAGGTCGTGGATGACCTTGAACAGAACTTCGACTTCGGTGGCGCTCAGCGCCGAGGTCGGTTCGTCCATGATCAGGATGCGCGAATTGACCGAGAGCGCGCGGGCGATCTCGACGATCTGCTGCTGGCCGAGGCGCAGGTCCTCGACGCGCGTCAGCGGATCGATGTCTTCCTCGAGCTCCTCCAGAAGCTCGCGTGTCTGGCGCTCTTCCTCGGCGAAATCGACCATGCCGCCGGTGATGATCTCGCGGCCCATGAAGATGTTGTCGCGGACGCTGAGATTGGGCGCTAGGCTGAGTTCCTGGTGAATGATCGAGATGCCGTGTTCACGTGCATGGGTCGACGAGGTGAAGCTGATCGGCGAGCCATCGAGGATGATCTCACCCGAGCTTGGCTGCACGACACCGGAAAGGATCTTCATCAAGGTCGATTTGCCAGCGCCGTTCTCTCCGAACAGCGTGGTCACCTGACCGCGATGGATGTCGAAATTCACGCCCTTGAGGGCATGAACATTGCCATAGGACTTGGCGATGTTGCGGGCGGCGAGAACGACCTCGCCCTGCACTCCGTTACTGCGCAGCGGCTGGCTCATTTGACTTCGACCTTGACGGGCGTGACCAGCCAGTTTTTCGGATTGATCAGCTTGAACACGCCGACCACGGTCGCGGATTTCCCATCCAGCGTTTCCGGATCGAGGCCGGTAAAGACCGACTTTTTCATCTCGTTGTTGATGGCCGATCCGGCGTCCTGATACTGGATCTGGTTGGTGAACTGGCCGAATTCGATGGTGCCGGTGGCATCGCGGAGGTCCGTGCCGTTGACCGCAGGACCGGTCTGGACACGGACCACCGTCTCGGGAGGCAATCCATCGACTTTGAGTTCGTTGGTGTTCGATTTGCGGGCGCCGAACGTGCCTGTCAGCGTGACGGGAATGACCGGTCCGGTGCTCGTCGCGGTGCCGTATTTCTCGGCGGCGGCCTTCTTGTCGGCGGCGATGGCGGCGGCAAGATCGGCAGCCGGTACGGCGCGCTCCTGCACATTCGCCAATATCTTCGGGAACTGCTCGGCGCCAAAGGTTTCAGGCGAGAAGACCTGCTGCCTGACGTCGTTTTCGGAACCGATCTTGACCACCGTCGTGTCAAGCGCGATGGCGCCGACGACGGCAACAACGAACGCCACGCCCACGATGAGCTTCAGATTGCCGCTGCTCGGCTTCGGTGCTGCGTAATCGGACTGTGTGCTCATGTCGGGACGGCCTTTGACTGGGAGACGATAAAGCGAAGGGGCTGGCTGCGATTACGATCGCAGACGCGCCACGGCATGGCATCGCGCCGGATCAGAACCCGGCAGGCAGCCCGCGAAAGCGCAACTCTGGACGAAAATCCACATTGGAAGCCTCCTCCTCAGGACCCGGCGCCAGTCTCCTCCGACCGCCTGATCCTGCAATCACCCATCCGGAAGCAGGCTTCCGTGATAGAACTGTGTTACTTATGCCGGAAACAATGTTATAATTTCATAATGCTGTCAACGGCACTTTTATGAGAACCTGCGTATCAATGCGGCGCTTCACAGCTTGTTTATCGCGTTGCGGCGCAACATAGGAAGGCAGCAAATGCACAAATAAATACCTGTCAAAGAATTTGGAAAACTCAGACAACGCATTGATATTTAATATTAATTAAAGATATGAGATATTCGCGGCAAAAGCGGCGACTGCAGTCTTGCGCAAATAGAGGCGGCCGCCACTCATCAAGCTGACGCCTATTATTTTAGCTGAAAAAATTTTCATGACTAGAAAAATCTTGCTGGCCTTGTGATATCTTTGTGTTATGTTTATCGGTGAGGCCTATGGGAGGTTTCGGCAGATATTCGATTCATTTCCGGCGGCAGGCACACGCTTGCGGCCCGTCACCATGGAATCGATCATGCGGCCGAAGCAGAGCGATGGAATTCGGCCGATCGGGAGGACTGCATGATGAATTGGACGCGCGTATTGCCCGCCGCAGCGTTCCCGGCATTGGCGGGATAACCCTGCGATGACATCGACACAGAATATCGTCATCGGCATCGACGCCGGCACATCCGTGATCAAGGCGGTCGCCTTCGATCTTTCCGGACGCCAGATCGCCGCCGCATCCGTACGCAACAGATACACTACCGGCGACGACGGCTCGGCGACGCAGCCGCTTGCGCAGACATGGGCAGATTGCGCCAGCGCGTTATGCGGCCTCGGTGAAAAAGTGCCCGGTCTTGCGGCGCGCACCGCCACCGTTTCCGTCACCGGACAAGGTGACGGCACGTGGCTCGTCGGCCGCGAGAATGCACCGGTCGGCGATGCCTGGCTGTGGCTCGATGCGCGCGCCGCATCGACGGTGGTCTCGCTTGCATCCAAGCCGAACAACCGCGCCCGCTTCGAGGCGACCGGCACCGGCCTCAACACCTGCCAGCAGGGCACCCAGCTCGCGCATATGGACCGTTTCGCGACCGATCTCCTTGATCGCGCCGAAACGGCGCTGCACTGCAAGGATTGGCTCTATCTCAACCTCACAGGCATTCGCGCGACCGATCCGTCGGAGGCGAGTTTCACCTTCGGCAATTTCCGCACCCGGCAATATGACGACGCCGTCATCGATGCGCTTGGCCTCGAACACCGGCGCAATCTGTTGCCTGACATCATCGACGGGACCGAAGTCAGCCATCCGCTGACATCGGATGCTGCCAAGGCCTGCGGGCTGCTGGCGGGAACGCCCGTCTGCCTCGGCTATGTCGATATGGTGATGACCGCGCTCGGCGCAGGCGTCCGCAGCGGCGGGCGCAACGCCGCCTGCTCGACGATCGGCTCGACCGGCGTCCACCTTCGCGCCAAGGCCGTCGGCGATGTCCACCTTAACAGCGAGGGCACCGGCTATGTGATCGCCCTGCCGATCCCCGGCATCGTCACCCAGGTCCAGACGAATATGGGATCGACGATCAATATCGACTGGATCCTCGATATCGCCGCCTCGCTGATGGCAGACGCCGGCAAGACGGTTTCGCATGCGGAACTGATCGCGCGCATCGATGGCTGGTTTGCCGATAGCAAGCCGGGCTCCGTGCTCTATCACCCCTATATTTCCGAAGCCGGCGAGCGCGGCCCGTTCGTCAACGCCAATGCGCGTGCCGGCTTTGCCGGACTGTCCACGCGCCACCGTTTCCCCGATCTGGTGAGAGGCGTCGTCGAAGGTCTGGGCCTCGCGACCCGCGATTGCTATGCGGCAATGGGGGCGATGCCGGAAGAGCTGCGCATCACTGGCGGCGCCACGCGTTCGCCAAGCCTGCGCCGCTCGCTGTCAGCAGCCGTCAACGCCCCGATCCGCCAGTCGCAGCGCGAGGAGACCGGGGCTGCCGGTGCCGCGATGATGGCTGCGGTCGCGGTCGGCGTTTATCCGACGATGGATGATTGCATTGCCGACTGGGTCTCGCCGCTGCTTGGCGAACCCGAGGTTCCCGATGCCGCCGAGGCGGCGCGGTTCGAAACGCTTTTCGCAGCCTATACCGACATCCGCCAGGCAATGGCGCCCGCCTGGGACAAGCTCGCCTCGACCGCGACGGCGACACCAGGCGCATAACTCAAGTTCTGATGCGCTGGCATCGAAGGAGCATGACATGACCGAACCCGAAACCCTGGACCTCTTCGTCATCGGCGGCGGCATCAACGGCGCCGGTATCGCACGCGATGCCGCTGGCCGTGGGCTCAAGGTGGCGCTGTGCGAAAAGGATGATCTGGCGCAGGGAACCTCGTCGCGGTCGGGCAAACTGGTGCATGGCGGGCTGCGTTATCTCGAATATTACGAATTCCGCCTGGTGCGCGAAGCGCTGATCGAACGCGAAGTGCTGCTCAATGCCGCCCCGCACATTATCTGGCCGATGCGCTTCGTGCTGCCGCACAGCCCTGAGGACCGTCCGGCCTGGCTGGTCCGCCTCGGCCTCTTCCTCTACGACCATCTCGGCGGCCGCAAGAAGCTTCCCGGCACCCGCACGCTCAACCTGCTGCGCGACCCCGAGGGCACGCCGATCCTCGATCAATACAAGCGCGGCTTCGAATATTCCGACTGCTGGGTCGATGATGCCCGCCTCGTCGTTCTGAACGCCGTCAGCGCCGCCGAAAAAGGCGCGATCGTCCTGACCCGTTCGCCTGCCGTCTCCGCCCGGCGCGAGAATGGCGCATGGACCGTCGTCACCAAGAACAGCACGACAGGCGAGACCCGCACTTTCAGGGCCAAATGTCTGGTGAATTGCGCCGGCCCCTGGGTGACCGACATCATCAACCGCGTGGCCGGATCGAACTCGGCCCGCAATGTGCGCCTGGTCAAGGGCAGCCACATCATCGTCCCGAAATTCTGGGCGGGCTCGAATGCCTATCTCGTCCAGAACCACGACAAGCGCGTCATCTTCATCAACCCTTATGAGGGCGACAAGGCGCTGATCGGCACCACCGATATCGCCTATGAAGGCCGCGCCGAGGATGTCTCTGCCGACGAGAGCGAAATCGATTACCTGCTGAAGGCCGTGAACCGCTATTTCAAGGAAAAGCTCCGCCGCCAGGATGTGCTGCACAGCTTCTCCGGCGTGCGCCCGCTCTTCGACGACGGCAAGGGCAATCCGTCCGCCGTGACCCGCGACTATGTCTTCGATCTCGACGAAACCGGCGGCGCGCCGCTGCTCAATGTCTTCGGCGGCAAGATCACCACCTTCCGCGAGCTTGCCGAGCGCGGCCTGCACCGCCTCAAGCACATCTTCCCCGGCATGGGCGATGACTGGACGCAGACGGCGCCCCTGCCCGGCGGCGAAATCCCCAATGCCGACTATGAGACCTTCGCCAACAGTCTGCGCGATACCTATCCCTGGATGCCGCGCAAGCTCGTGCATCACTATGGCCGCCTCTATGGCGCCCGCACCAAGAATATCGTTTCAGGAGCAACCAGCATCGAGGCGCTCGGCCGCCATTTCGGCGGGCAGTTCTACGAGGCGGAGGCGCGCTATCTCGTCGCCACCGAATGGGCGGAAACGGCAGAGGACATCCTCTACCGCCGCACCAAGCACTACCTGCACATGAGCGAGGCCGAGCGTGCTGCCTTTGCCGACTGGTTGGCCTCCTCCCGCCTTGCCGCCTGAAGGAGGTTTCGATGACGCTGACGCTTTCGTTGAACACCAATCCGCTGGTAAACCGCTTCGCGGAGCCCGACGATCTGATCGACACGGTGGCGAGCGACCTGAAGATCCGAGACCTGCAGTTGACCCATGAATTCATCAATCCGAGCTGGCAGGCGCCCGTGATCCGCCGCCTGACGCGGAGCATGAACACGGCGCTGCGGCGCACCGGCGTTCGCGTCACCTCGGGCATGACCGGCCCCTACGGCCGTCTCAACCATTTCGGCCATCCGGATGCCGAGGTCAGGCGCTACTATATCGACTGGTTCAAGACCTTTGCCGATATCACCGCCGATCTCGGCGGCGATTCCGTCGGCACGCAGTTTGCGATCTTCACCTACAAGGATTTCGACGACCCCGTTCGCCGTGAGGAACTGATCAAGATCGCCATCGACAGCTGGGCCGAGGTCGCCGAGCACGGCCGTGCCGCCGGTCTTTCCTATGTTTTCTGGGAGCCGATGAGCGTCGGCCGCGAGTTCGGCGAGACGATCGCCGCCTGCCTCTCGCTGCAGGAGCGGCTGACGGCGGCGAAAATGGCGATCCCGATGTGGATGATGGCCGATATTGACCATGGTGACGTCACCTCCGCCAACCCCGACGATTTCGATCCCTATGCCTGGGCGCGCGCCGTGCCGCCGGTGTCGCCGATCATCCACATCAAGCAGAGCCTGATGGACAAGGGTGGCCACCGTCCCTTCACCGCTGATTTCAACGCCAGGGGCCGCATTCAGCCGGCGCCGCTGCTGAAGGCCTTTGCCGATGGCGGTGCTGTCAACAACGAGATCTGCCTCGAACTCTCTTTCAAGGAGCGTGAGCCGAACGATCGCGAGGTCATCCCGCAGATCGCCGAAAGCATCGCGTTCTGGTCGCCGTATATCGACACCGGCATCGACGACTTGAACATCTGAGATGGAGAATTTTAAAAGGCAGCACCACGACGCGGCGGAATCGCCACGCAGGACATTCGAAAGGAAGCGGCTGTGACGGATGCCGATGATACGCTTGCCGTACGTGCCGCATGGCTGCATTACGCCGGTGGATTGACCCAGTCGGAGGTCGCCCGGCGCCTCGGTGTGCCCTCGGTCAAGGCGCACCGGCTGATCGCGCGCGCCGTCGCCGATGGCGTGGTGAAAGTCACGATCGACGGCGATATCGTCGAATGCGTCGAGCTCGAATCCCGCCTTTCGGAGCGTTTCGGGCTGCAATATTGCGAAGTGGCACCCGATCTCGGCGAGGAAGGCCTGCCGCTGCGCGCGCTCGGCCATGCCGGCGCCGGATATCTGAAGCGCGAGATCGAGCGGGGCGACAACAAGGTGATCGGCCTCGGTCATGGGCGCACACTGTCGGCGGCCGTCCAGTACATGCCGCGCATCAACGCCAAGGACCTGCGTTTCGTCTCGCTGCTTGGCGGTTTGACGCGGAACTACGGCGCCAATCCTTACGACGTGATGCACCGGATCGCCGAAAAGACCGGGACGCATGCCTATGTGATGCCCGTCCCCTTCTTCGCCAATACCGGCGAGGACCGTAAGGTGCTGAAGGCGCAACGCGCCGTGAAGGAAGTCTTCGACCTCGCCAACAATGCGGATCTCAAGCTCGTCGGCCTTGGAACCGTCGATGCCGAAGCGCAGCTGGTGCTCTCGGGCATGGTCGAGCCCAGCGAAATCCAGGATATCGCCGCGGCCGGTGGCGTCGGCGAAATTCTCGGCCATTTCTTCGATGCCGATGGCCAGGTGCTGGACACGGCGCTGACCGCCCGCACGCTTTCGGCCTCCTTCCCGAAGTCGAAGACCGAACGTCTCGTCGCGCTCGCCGGCGGCCAGTCGAAGGTCGCGGCGATCCGCGCCATCCTCAACAGCCGCCGCCTTTTCGGCCTCATCACCGATGAGAAGACCGCACAGACGCTGTTGCAATAGCCACCAAAGCAACATTATTTGATCGCAAAATCACATCATATATGTTGCTTATCACGAAATATCCGTTACCTTAACACCATAGACTTGGGTGGAGACCGGAATGAAGCGGGAAGAGCGGCAGCAGCTGATCGTCAATCTGCTCGTCGAAAACAAGACCGTCGATCTCGACGACCTTGCCGATCGCTTCACCGTGTCGAAGATGACTGTTCACCGCGATCTCGACGACCTTGAGCAGGCCGGCGTGCTGCGCAAGGTCCGCGGCGGCGCGACGATCGACGCCGGAACCCAGTTCGAAAGCGATTTCCGCATCCGCGAGCGCCAGGGCGGCGAAGCCAAGATCGCCATGGCGCAGAAGGCATTGGAGCTGGTCGAGCCCGGGATGACCGTGATGGTCAATGACGGGTCGATGGCGGCGGTGCTTGGCGAAATGCTGCTGCAGAAGCGGCCACTGACCGTGATCACCAACAACGCCGCGATCATGGAGCGGCTGAAGAGCGAAAACGGCATCACGCTGATCGCGCTCGGCGGCATCTATTCCGCCAAATTCAACGCCTATCTCGGCGTCGTCACCGAGGAAGCGCTGTCGAAGCTCAGGGCCGATATCGCCTTCATCTCGACTCCCGCCGTCAGCGGCAGGCTCGCCTATCACATGGACGACAATGCGGTCCGTACCAAGCGGGCGATGATCGCTTCGGCATCGAGGAGCTGCCTCCTGGTCAACCACGAGCGCATCGGCCACACCGCCCTGCACGTGATGGCCGATCTGGCCGGCTTCGACGCCGTCATCACCGACAAGGCGCCCGAAAAGCCCGCCCTCGACGAATTCGAACAGGCGGGCATCGCGCTCACCATCGCATCAGAACAGGATCCGACATGACCGAAAAGCCGCGCTTCTGGATCGGCACCAGCTGGAAGATGAACAAGACACTTGCCGAAGCGCAAGCTTTCGCCCGCGGCCTCGAAGCTGCCGATGCGGCGCGCGATCCGCGTATCCAGCGCTTCGTCATCCCGCCCTTCACCGCCGTGCGCGAAGTCAAGGCGATGCTGGCCAAGACATCCGTCAAGGTCGGCGCGCAGAACATGCACTGGGCCGATCAGGGCGCCTGGACCGGCGAGGTCTCGCCGGTGATGCTGAAGGACTGCAATCTGGATATCGTCGAGCTCGGCCATTCCGAGCGCCGCGAGCATTTCGGCGAAACCGACGAGACGGTCGGCCTGAAGACCGAAGCGGCCGTCCGCCACGGCCTGATCCCGCTGATCTGCATTGGCGAGACGCTTGCCGACCGCGAAAGCGGCAGGGCCGCGGAGATTCTGGCCACGCAGGTGCGCGGCGCCCTTTCGAAGCTCTCGGCAGCACAGAAATCGGCCGAGATCCTGCTCGCCTATGAGCCCGTCTGGGCAATTGGCGAAAACGGCATTCCGGCGAGCGCCGATTATGCCGACGCCCGCCAGGCCGAAATCATTGCGGTTGCCGAAGAGGTGCTCGGCCGCAAGATCCCTTGCCTCTACGGCGGCTCGGTCAACCCTGGAAACTGCGAAGAACTGATCTCGAGCCCCCATATCGACGGGCTCTTCATCGGCCGTTCGGCCTGGAACGTCGAGGGCTACCTCGACATTCTCGCCAAATGCGCCGCCAAACTCTAAGGAGAACGACAATGAAGCTTGCCATTGCAGGAGACAGCGCCGGCGAAGGTCTCGCCAAGGTTCTGGCCGATCATCTGAAGGATCGTTTCGAGGTGCACGAAGTCTCGCGCACCAACGAAGGCGCCGATCCCTTCTACGCCAACCTCTCCGACCGCGTCGCCTCCGGCGTCATCGACGGCACCTACGACAAGGCGATCCTCGTCTGCGGCACCGGCATCGGCGTCTGCATCTCGGCCAACAAGGTCCCCGGCATCCGCGCCGCGCTGACCCACGACACCTATTCGGCCGAACGCGCAGCGCTCTCCAACAACGCCCAAATCATCACCATGGGCGCCCGCGTTATCGGCACCGAACTGGCGAAGTCGATCGCCGATGCGTTTCTGGCGCAGACGTTCGACGAGAACGGCCGGTCTGCTGGGAATGTGAAGGCGATGGACGAGCTGGACGCGAAGTATAACGTTCGGTGAGTTGGGTGGGTGCCTTCATCATGAGGCGCTCCTCGTGTTTGTACGCACGTGATACCATGCCCGCTCCGTCGCCTGCTTCCATGCGGGATTTGAAACGCTCTGGCGTGCCTGGAGCCCCCTCACCCTACCCTCTCCCCGAGGGGAGAGGGGGGAAGTCAGAGCGAGAGGCCGCCGCAGCTTTCCCTTCTCACCAGCGGGGAGAAGGTGGCCCAAAGGGCCGGATGAGGGGGCTACACCCGTAGTTCTCCCTCATCCCTGTGCTTGTCACAGGGCTCCAGCAGCCGCGCGTCCGCGCGGCGGGAGATTTTTACGTTTACTCAAGAATCATTCACGGCGCAGACGCGCCGTGGCTGGATTCCTGTGACAAGCACAGGAATGAGGGCAGCGAGTAGGCAACATCGCAGGACACCGAGACTGCCATTTCACAGGGTCTCGCTAGCGAAGATCACCTCACCCGAAACTCGCCGCCATCGTCCCGATAATCAACGCCGCCGAAACCGCCCCCGGATCGGCATGGCCAAGCACACGCTCGCCCAACCGTGATGCCCGGCCCTTGGTCGCGAGCATCGCCTTGGTCGCTTCCGCCCCGGCATTTGCCGCATCCACAGCCGCCTTCAGGCAGACGGCAAGCGAAGAGCCGTTGGCAAACGCTGCCTCAGCCGCATCGGCGGCCGGGCGCCAGGCATCGACCATCGTCTTTTCGCCCGGTACTGCCTTGCCGCGGTCCTCGATCCCCTTGGCCATGGCGGCAAACGCCCTCACCATGTCCTCGTCGCCGGCGGATGCCTTGCCCTTCAGCGCCGCACCGGCGCGCATGAAGGCCGTCGCATAGAGCGGTCCCGATGAGGCGCCGACGGCGTTCAGGAATGACTTGGCGGCGAGGTTGAAGATGGCGCCGAGATCACTCTCTGCCGCATTGGCCGCGAGGCTTGTCTTCACCGTCGAAAAACCGAGCTCCATGGTGATACCATGGTCGGCATCGCCGATGACGCCGTCGAGTTCACTGAGGCGGTCGCGGTTTTCCGTAATGGTCGCGGCGATCGCCGAGAACAGGGCGCGCAGGTCCTGTGCAGTGATCTCAGCCATCAGTGGCCGCTCCTGAACATGGCGCAATCGCAGGGGTGGTCGAGCAGCGATTGCAGCTCATCGTCGAGATGCATGAGGGTCACCGAGGCGCCCATCATGTCGAGCGAGCTGCAATAATTGCCGACGAGCGTCGAGTGGATGACAAGGCCCTCGCCATCAAGCCGCTGCTTGACGCGGGCCATCATGATGTAGAGCTCCATTAGCGGCGTGGCACCGAGGCCGTTGACCAGAACGGCAACGCGGTCACCGCGGTCGGCTTTCATCTCGGGCAGGATCTTGTCGAGCAGATCGTCGGTAATCGCATTGGCGCTTTTCAGCGGGCCGCGCTCGACGCCCGGTTCGCCATGGATGCCCATGCCGATTTCCATCTCGTCGGGGCCGAGCTCGAAATTCGGCTTGCGCGTCTGCGGCAGGGAACAAGGGCCGAGCGCCACGCCCATGGTGAAGGTCCGGTCATTGGCCTTGCGGGCGACGGCCTCGCAGGCATCGAGATCCATCATCCGGTCGCTGGCAGCACCGGCGATCTTGAAGACGAAGACATTGCCGGCCACGCCGCGGCGATCCGTACGCCGGTCGCGCGGTGCCGAGGCGACGTCGTCGGTGGTCAGCACCGTGCGCACCTCGATGTCTTCCATCGCCGCCATTTCGGCCGCCATGTCGAAATTCATCACGTCGCCGGCATAGTTGCCATACATGAAAAGCACGCCCGCGCCGCCATCGACGGCCTTGGCACATTCGAGGATCGGGTCCGGCGGCGGCGAGGCGAAGACATTGCCGATCGCCGCAGCGTCTGCCAAACCGCGCCCGACGAAACCGACGAAGCTCGGCTCATGACCGGAGCCGCCGCCGATCACCAGGCCGACCTTGCCCTTGCGCGGACCATCGACCGCGACCACCGAGCGGGTGGTGCCCTCGATCAGTTTCAGGTGATTGGGATGGGCGGCCAGCATACCCGCCAGCATTTCGTCGACGGCATCCGCGCCGTTGTTGATGATTTTCTTGACCGTCATCGATCCTCCTTCGATGCATGCAGCCGCCCCTCTTCCCAGGCGGCAGGCCTGCCTATTTCGTGTAGAGCGCCCGTGAGCGCTCGAGATGCTTCAGCACCGCCGATTCTGCACCATCGGCATCGCGTGCCGCAAGGCGCTCGACGATCTCTTCGTGCTCGACCAGCGTGAATTTTTCCTTGCCGGTCCAGATCAGCATCTCCGTGTGATATTCGCGCAGCCACGCCAGCATTGCCTCGCTGACCGCGGCAAAGATCGGGTTGCCGGAAATCTGCGCGATGCGGGTGTGAAACTGCATGTCGGCGGAGATGAAATCTTCAGCGTTTCCAAGCGACTCGCGCTGGCGGCTGATGATCGTCTTCAGCGCCTCGATATCGGCTGACGTCGCGCGCTGCGCCGCTTCGCGCGCCATGCCGCGCTCGAAGAAGATACGGGCGCTCTTCAGGTTTTCGAGACTGTCATTGGACTGCGACAGCATGATCTTCGCCGTCAGGTCCACCTGCCGGAAGATCGACTGCGCCGTCAGCTTCAGCACCTTGGCGCGCTCGCCATGGGAAATGTTGACGAGGCCCATACCAGCCAGCGACTGCATCGCCTCGCGGATCGCCGGACGGCCGACCCCGAAACGTTCCATCAGCACGCGCTCGGAGGGCATTTCATCACCGGGCTTCAGTTCGCCCGAGGTGATCATGCGTTCGAGCCTGTCGAAAACCTCGTCGGAGAGCTTCCGGCGAACGATCTGCTCGATTGGTTGGGTCATGATGTCTCGCTGGCTCAGAATTCCCTCCCCATTAGCATTTTGCGCGGCGGCGACAAAGGCCGCGATACAATCATTCGGCAGCGCTCAGGAAATTTTCCATTTGCGAAATTGGAATACTCATTATACCAGTTAGGCAATGATTGCCAAGATGCTGGGCTTGGCCTGAGGAGCATTAAAGACGTGAGTATGATCACCCTTACCTACCGCATTGAAACTGCGGGCAGCGTCGAAGCCATGGCCGACAAGATCGCATCGGATCAGTCGACGGGCACCTTCGTTCCGGTTCCCGGCGAAACCGAAGAGCTGAAGGCGCGTGTCGCTGCCCGCGTGCTGGCGATCCGCCCTCTCGAGGATGCGAAGACGCCCGGCTGGCCGGAAGTTGCCGAAGGTCACGGACCGCTCAAGCGCGCCGATGTCGATATCGCCTTCCCGCTCGATGCCATCGGCACGGATCTTTCGGCGCTGATGACGATTGCAATCGGCGGCGTCTATTCGATCAAGGGCATGACCGGCATTCGCATCGTCGATCTGAAGCTGCCGCCGGAATTCAAGGGCGCCCATCCCGGGCCGCAGTTCGGCGTTGCTGGCAGCCGCAAGCTGACCGGCGTCGAGGGTCGCCCGATCATCGGCACCATCGTCAAACCGGCGCTGGGCCTGCGTCCGCATGAAACGGCGGAACTCGTCGGCGAACTGATCGCATCCGGCGTCGATTTCATCAAGGACGACGAGAAACTGATGAGCCCGGCCTATTCGCCGCTCAAGGACCGCGTCGCCGCGATCATGCCGCTGATCCTCGATCACGAGCAGAAGACCGGCAAGAAGGTGATGTATGCCTTCGGCATCTCGCATGCAGATCCGGACGAGATGATGCGTAACCATGATCTGGTCCTCAAGGCGGGCGGCAATTGCGCCGTCGTCAATATCAATTCGATCGGCTTCGGCGGCATGAGCTTTTTGCGCAAGCGCTCCGGACTGGTGCTCCACGCCCACCGCAACGGCTGGGATATCCTGACCCGCAACCCGGCGACCGGCCTCGATTTCAAGGTCTATCAGCAATTCTGGCGCCTGCTCGGCGTCGACCAGTTCCAGATCAACGGCATCCGCGTCAAATACTGGGAGCCGGATGAAAGCTTCGTCGAATCCTTCAAGGCGGTCAGCACACCGCTGTTCGACAAGGCGGATTGCCCGCTTCCAGTAGCCGGTTCCGGCCAGTGGGGCGGCCAGGCACCGGAATCCTATCAGCGCACCGGCCGGACCACCGACCTCCTCTATCTCTGCGGCGGCGGCATCGTCAGCCATCCGGGCGGCCCGGCGGCAGGCGTGCGCGCGGTGCAGCAGGCATGGCAGGCGGCGGTTGCCGATATCCCGCTTGAGACCTATGCCAAGGATCATCCTGAACTGGCGGCCTCTATCGCCAAGTTCGCCGACGGCAAGGGTGCGTGATTGCCATGAGCAAGCTGCTGCTCAGCTACTATGGCGATGACTTCACCGGCTCGACCGATGTGATGGAGGCGCTCGCTTCCAACGGCGTGAAGACCGCTCTGTTCCTCGGCATTCCCAGCGCCGAAACGCTTGCCAAGTTCGCGGATTGCCAGGCGATCGGCATTGCCGGTACCAGCCGCAGTCAGACACCGGAATGGATGACGGCAAACCTGTCGCCTGCTTTTGCCTGGCTGAAAGCGCTCGACGCCGCGGTCTGCCACTACAAGGTCTGCTCGACCTTCGATTCCAGCCCTGCGATCGGCAATATCGGCAAAGCGATCGAGATCGGCCGCGAGGTTTTCGCGCAGGATTGCGTGCCCGTGATCGTCGGCGCGCCGCAGCTGAAGCGCTACACCGCCTTCGGCAATCTCTTCGCCGCCTATCAGGGCACGGTCTACCGCATCGACCGTCACCCGGTCATGAGCCGCCATCCGGTGACGCCGATGGCCGAGGCTGACCTGACCGTACATCTTGCCGCCCAGACCAGCCTGCCGATCCGCCTTGCCGATCTGGCGATGACGGCGGCCGATGCCTCAGCGGGTATCGATACACTGCTTGCCGGGAAGCCCGGCATCCTGCTCGTCGATGTCGATGGTCCGGCGTCGCAGGCGATTGCGGGCGAACAGGTCTGGCGCCTGCGCGGCAATGGCGGCCTGTTCGTTGCAGGCTCCTCCGGCATTCAATATGCGCTGCTGCATGCCTGGCAGCACGAGGGGCTAACCTCCGGCAAGGTTGAGTTCGCGCTACCCGGCGCGGTGGAGCGCCTTGCCGTTGTCTCCGGCAGCGTCTCGCCGACGACGGAGCGGCAGATCCGCACCGCGGCCGAGAGTGGCTTCGATACCATTCCCGTCGATCCGCTGGCGCTGGTCGGCGAAAGCGGCGACGCCGCAATCGACGGCGCCGTCACCGCAGGTCTTTCAGCCTTGAAATCCGGCCGCAGTGTCATCCTGCACACGGCGCTCGGCCCCTCCGCAGACCGCGGCACGGAGATCGACCGCATTCCAGAAGCGCGCCACCAGCTCGGCATCCGCCTCGGTGTCATCCTGCGGCGGCTGGTCGAAGCGGAGAAGCTGCCCCGCGCCGTCATCGCCGGTGGCGATACGTCCAGTCATGCATTGAGCGAGCTGCGCGTCGAGGCGCTGACAACGTTGCTGCCTCTGCCTCAGACGCCGGGCTCGCCGCTTTGCACCGCCCACGGTTCATACGCGCCGACGAACGGACTGCAGATCGCGCTGAAGGGCGGTCAGGTCGGATCCGACGGCTATTTCGCGCAAATACGCGATGGACGTCGATCCTGACGGATCAAATTGTTGATAGCAACTGATGTAGTGATTGACTCATCATACCAGTTGCGATACCTGATTGAAAAAATCGAAAGGCGAGGAAACATGACTGCAATTGCCCTCTTCGGCGCTGGTGGCAAAATGGGCTACCGGCTTGCCAAAAACCTCAAAGGCTCGCGCTTCGATGTCCGTCATGTCGAGGTCAGCGATGCCGGCAAGGCGCGCCTCAAGAACGATCTCGGCATCGATTGCGTCGGTGCGGATGAAGGTCTTGCCGGTGCTGACGTCGTCATTCTCGCTGTTCCCGATACGGCGATCGGCAAGGTCGCAACCGGTATCGTCGGCAAGCTGAAGCCGGGCACGATGGTCGTCGCGCTCGACGCCGCTGCACCCTTCGCCGGACATCTGCCTGAGCGCGCCGATCTCACCTATTTCGTAACGCACCCCTGCCATCCGCCGATCTTCAACGACGAGACCGACATGCAGGCGAAGAAGGATCACTTCGGCGGCCTCTTCGCCAAGCAGCATATCGTCTCTGCTCTGATGCAGGGTCCGGAAGCCGCCTACGATCTCGGCGAAGAAATCGCCAAGGTTATCTGGGCGCCGGTCATGCGCTCGCACCGCGTCACCGTCGATCAGATGGCGATGCTGGAGCCGGGTCTGTCTGAAACCGTTTGCGCCTCGCTGCTCGTCGTCATGCGCCAGGCCATGGACGAATGCGTTGCCCGCGGCGTGCCTGCGGAAGCCGCCCGCGACTTCCTGCTCGGCCATATGAACGTGCTCGGCGCCGTCATCTTCAAGGAAGTCGACGGCGTGTTCTCGGATGCCTGCAACAAGGCGATCGAGTTCGGCATCCCCGCGCTGATGCGCGACGACTGGAAGAAGGTCTTCGAACCTCAGGAGATCGCCGAAAGCATCCGGCGCATCACCTGACAATGCCGCGGCGGGGTTTACGCCCTGCCGCATCGCCGGCCCGGTGGGGAGTCCAAGAGACGGTCCGGCAATGAATATCGCATGAATTCTGGTTGGGCCGGGGTGGCCCGGCCCATGCGTCAAACTCGGGAGGAGAAACCATGACTTTTACACGCAGACTGACCCTTGCGGCCTTCGCGGGCGCCCTTTCGCTCGGCGTTGCCATGCCGGCATTTTCGGCTGATCTGATCGCCATCATCACGCCGGCCCATGACAACCCGTTCTTCAAGGCTGAAGCCGTCGGCGCCGAAGCAAAGGCCAAGGAACTCGGCTACGAAGCGCTCGTCATGACCCATGACGACGACGCCAACAAGCAGTCGGAAATGATCGACACGGCCATCGGCCGCGGCGCCAAGGCCATCATCCTCGACAACGCCGGCGCCGACGCCTCGGTCGCCGCCGTCAAGAAGGCCAAGGATGCGGGCATCCCCTCCTTCCTGATTGACCGCGAAATCAATGCGACCGGTGTTGCCGTCGCCCAGATCGTTTCCAACAACTACCAGGGTGCACAGCTCGGCGCGCAGGAATTCGTCAAGCTGATGGGCGAGAAGGGCAACTATGTCGAGCTCGTCGGCAAGGAATCCGACACCAATGCCGGCATCCGCTCGCAGGGCTATCATGACGTCATCGACGACTATCCGGATCTGAAGAGCGTTGCCAAGCAGTCGGCCAACTGGAGCCAGACCGAAGCCTACGCCAAGATGGAAACCATTCTCCAGGCAAACCCTGACATCAAGGGCGTCATCTCCGGCAACGACACGATGGCCATGGGCGCGATCGCCGCTCTCCAGGCTGCCGGCCGCAAGGACGTGATCGTCGTCGGTTTCGACGGCTCCAACGACGTTCGCGACTCGATCAAGGCGGGCGGCATCAAGGCCACCGTTCTGCAGCCGGCATACGCCCAGGCCCAGATGGCCGTCGAGCAGGCTGACGCCTACATCAAGAACAAGACGCTGCCGAAGGAAGAAAAGCAGCTGATGGATTGCGTTCTGATCAACGCCGACAACGCCTCCAAGCTCGAAACCTTCGCGATTTCGAAGTAACCGGCATAAAACACACCGCAGAGGGTCCGGGAAACCGCGCCCTCTGCGGCCTATTTCACGAAATTCGAGGTTCACAGCATGTTGAGGATCAGGGGCGCCCTGATCGCCGCTCTCGTGGCGGCGGCATTGCCAGGCTGCAAGATCATCAAGACGCCGACTGCCGAGGAAAAGGCAGCGGCGGCCGCAAAGACCGCATTCGATCCGAATGCCAAGGTCGAGGCCATCTGGCAGTCGCAGGCTGTTCCCTATTATCAAAAGCGCGCCGGCGAATTGAAGGACGTCGTGGCCGCTGTTGCCGCGGGGCCCGATCAGGCAGGTGAGAAATACGGCAATCCGAGAAAGCAGGCGAGCGCGCCCTGGACCTATGCGGTGAAATTCACCGGCAAGGTCGTGGCTGCGGACACGCAATCGCGCGCCGCAACGCTCGACGTCGATGCCGATGGCGACGGCAAGGCGGATGCCAAGGTACAGATCGGCCCGGCCCTGCGCGGCACGGCGCTGCGCGACACGCTCGACTTCGTCAATTTCAACGAATTCAAGAACCAGATCGAATGGGCCCAGTTCGGCAAGGCCTTCAACGAGAAGGCCAACACCGCTTTCCTGTCGGCCGTGCCGCGTGACGGTATAACCGGCAAGACGGTCACAGTCGTGGGCGCCTTCCCGCTGCCATCGGGGAGCGATCTGCCGCTGGTCACCCCTTCTGAGCTGACGGTGGCGCCATGACTGAAGACGCCGCCAAGGACGATATCATCCTGCGCCTCGACGATGTCTCGAAGGTCTATTCGGGCATCGTTGCCGTCAAGCGCGCCAATCTTGAGCTGCGCCGCGGCGCGGTCAACGTTCTCGTCGGCGAGAACGGTGCCGGCAAGTCGACGCTGATGAAGATCATCGCCGGCGTGGAGCGCCCGACGCTTGGCAAGATCATTCTCGATGGCAAACAGGTCTCCTTCGACAGCCCGGCCGATGCGCAGGCGCACGGCATCGGCATGATCTTCCAGGAACTCAACCTCTTCGCCAACATGACGGTGGCCGAAAACATCTTCGCCACCCGCGAGATCACCCGCGGCGTGCTGGGTATCGACCACAAGGCGCAGGTGGAAAAGGCCAACGGCTTCCTGAAGCGCCTCGACGCAGGGATCGACGCCGAAACCATGGTCGAAGACCTGCCGATCGGCCAGCAGCAGCTGGTCGAGATCGCCAAGGCCATGTCCCTTGATGCCCGCATCCTGATCATGGACGAACCGACCTCGGCGCTTTCTGCGGCCGAAGTCGAAATCCTCTTCAAGGTCATCGGTGAGCTCAAGGCGCAGGGTGTGGCGATTGTCTATATCTCGCATCGTCTCGAAGAGCTGATGCGGATCGGCGACTACATCACCGTGCTGCGCGACGGCCAGATCACTGGCCAGGCGATGGTGAAAGATATCGACACCCGCTGGATCGTCCGCTCGATGATCGGTTCGGATGCCAAGGATTTCGCCAAGGCAGACAATCACGCTCTCGGTGGCGAAATGTTCCGCGCCGAGGATATCTCGCTGCCGCGCCCGACCGGCGGGCTTGCCGTCGATCACGTCTCGCTCTCGGTCAAGTCGGGCGAAATTCTCGGCATCTATGGCCTGATGGGCGCCGGACGCAGCGAGTTCTTCGAATGCGTCATCGGCCGCCACATGCATTCCACCGGCAAGATCTTCATCGACGGCCAGGAAGTCCGCGCCCGCGACACAACCCGGCGCATCCGCCGCGGCCTGGCGCTGATCCCTGAGGATCGCCAGCGCGAGGGTCTGGTGCAGGTTCTGTCGATCGCCAGCAATCTGACGCTGGCAAGCCTCGGCCGCTTCGCCCGCTTCTTCCATATCAGCGCATCGGCGGAGAAGAATGCGATCCGCGAAGCCATCAAGGACCTCTCGATCAAGGCGCCCAACCCGGATTTTGAGGTCACCTCGATGTCGGGCGGTAACCAGCAGAAGGTGGTCATCGGCAAGGCGCTGATGACCAATCCGAAAGTACTCCTGATGGACGAGCCGAGCCGCGGCATCGATGTCGGCGCCAAGGCCGACGTCTTCCGCACCATGCGGCGGCTGGCGGCCAACGGGCTTGCCATCTTGTTTTCGACTTCTGACCTCGAAGAGGTCATGGCGCTTTCCGATCGCATCGCGGTCCTGAGCAACGGACGGCTGATCGCCGTCTTCGATCGCAGCGAAGCGACGGAAGATGCCATCATCGCGGCTTCGGCCAAGGGACACGGACAGCAGACAGGGAAACTCGCGTCATGACGGCGGCTACCACGACTACCACAGCGCCGAAGAGCGCCAACGGCTCCGCACTTCTGACGCTGATGAAGCTCAGAACCTTCATCGCGCTGTTTGCCGTCATCATCTTCTTTGCGATCTTCGCGCCGAACTTCACCTCGACGGCGAACATGATCCTGATGTCGAAGCATGTGGCGCTCAACGCCTTTCTCGCCATGGGCATGACCTTCGTCATCATCACCGGCGGCATCGACCTCTCGGTCGGCTCGATCGTCGGCCTCTGCGGCATGGTCGCCGGTGGCCTGATCCTCTACGGGATCGAACTGCCGATCGGCTATACGATCTTCTTCAATCTCTTCGAGATCGTGCTGATCACGCTTGCCGTCGGCCTCGCCATCGGCCTGATCAACGGGCTGCTGATCACCAAGCTCAACGTCGCGCCCTTCATCGCGACGCTCGGCACGCTCTATATCGCCCGCGGCCTGGCGCTGCTCTCCTCCGACGGCCAGACCTTCCCGAACCTCGTCGGCCGCCCGGAATACGCGACGACCGGCTTCGACTTCTTCGGTGCCGGCCGCATCCTCGGCCTGCCGGTGTCGATCTGGATCCTGATCGTGCTGGCGCTCGTTGCCGCCTATGTGGCGCGCTCCACGCCGATCGGCCGCCACATCTTCGCCGTCGGCGGCAATGAGCGGGCGGCGCGCATGTCCGGCATCCGGGTCGATCTAGTCAAGATCTTCGTCTACATGTTCTCCGGTCTGTGCGCCGCGATCGTCGGGGTCGTCATCTCCTCCGAACTGATGGCAGCGCATCCGGCAACCGGCGAAAGCTTCGAACTGAACGCGATTGCGGCAGCCGTTCTCGGCGGCACCTCGATGTCGGGCGGCCGCGGCACGATCGGCGGCACGATCATCGGCGCGTTCGTCATCGGCATTCTGTCGGACGGACTGGTGATGATGGGCGTATCGTCCTTCTGGCAAATGGTCATCAAGGGCCTCGTCATCATCATCGCCGTCGTCGTCGACCAGGCACAGCGCCGCCTGCAGCAGCGCGTTACCCTCATGCAGATGGCAAAGGCAGGTTGAAATGACGGAATTGAAAGGTGCTCTGATCGGTTGCGGCTTCTTCGCGGTCAACCAGATGCATGCCTGGCGCGACGTCGAGGGCGCTGAGATCGTGGCGATCTGCGACCGCGATCCGGCCCGCCTGAAGGCTGTCGGCGACCAGTTCGGCATCGAACGGCGCTACGCGGATGCGGCCGAACTCTTCGCTGCTGGCGGCTTCGATTTCGTCGATATCGCAACGACCGTTCCGAGCCACCGACCGCTGGTCGAGATGGCGGCCAGGCATAAGGTTCCGGTCATCTGCCAGAAGCCATTCGCGCTGTCGCTGGCGGATGCCAAGGCAATGGTGACGGCCTGCCGCGAGGCCGGCATTCCGCTGATGGTGCATGAGAATTTCCGCTGGCAGACGCCGATCCAGGCGGTGCGCCGGCTGCTCGACGCCAAGGCGATCGGCACGCCCTTCTGGGGCCGCTTCTCCTTCCGCTCGGGCTACGACGTCTTCTCGGGCCAGCCCTATCTGGCCGAAGGCGAGCGTTTCATCATCGAAGATCTCGGCATCCACACGCTCGATATCGCCCGCTTCATTCTCGGCGACGTCAAGACGCTGACGGCGCGCACCAAGCGGGTCAACCCTGACATCAAGGGCGAGGACGTCGCGACGATCCTGCTCGATCACGAAAGTGGCGCGACCTCGGTCGTCGATGTCAGCTATGCAACGAAGCTCGGTACCGAGAATTTCCCGGAGACCCTGATCGAACTCGACGGCACCGATGGCACCATCCGCCTGTCATCCGGGTACCGCCTCGAAGTCACCAACGCGGCTGGCACCGTCGTCTCCGATGCTTCGCCGCAGCTGCTCTCCTGGGCGTCGCGCCCTTGGCACAATATCCAGGAAAGCGTCTATGCGATCCAGGAACACTGGGTCGAGCGTCTCAGGAACGGCGGCGAGCCCGCCACCTCCGGCGCCGATAACCTGAAGACTTTCGCGCTTGTCGAAGCGGCCTATGAAAGTGCGGCCTCCGGCAAGACTGTCGATATCGAGGCGATGCTCGGATGACATCGGAAACCTTCGCCCTCTATGGTACGCACGAGGCCGAAGAGCAGCCGGTGACGCTTTCTGCCGGGCGGCTTTCCGCCGATCTCGCCAACGGCAATCTGCGAACGATCAGATACAATGGTATCGAGGTGCTGCGGGCCGTTTCCTATCTCGTGCGCGATCGCGACTGGGGTACCTACAGCCCGCGCATCGACGATCTGACCGTAGAACAGGGCGATGGCCGCTTTGCCGTTCGGTATACCGCCCATTGCGTCGGCCCTGATGGAAGCACGCTCGCCATCGCCGTGCGAATTGCCGCCACGGAAACCGAACTGACATTCGAGGCCGATGCGCTTTCGGCGACCGGCTTCGAAACCAACCGTTGCGGCTTCTGCATCCTGCATCCGATCGTCGGCGTGGCCGGAGCTCCAGTCAGGGTCGAGGATGTCGATGGCCACGTGGCCGACACGGTCTTCCCCGACCTGATCGATCCCTGGCAGCCCTTCAAGGATATGCGATCCATCACGCATGCCGTTGCCGAAGGCATCCTGGCAAAATGCCTGATGGAGGGCGACACGTTCGAAATGGAGGACCAGCGCAACTGGTCCGACGCTTCCTATAAGACCTACGTGCGCCCGCTGGCGCTTCCCTGGCCTTACAGGATCGGCGCCGGCGAACCGGTGCGCCAGCGCATCGTGCTGTCGATCGACGACCGCCGCAAGGGCTTTGCATCGGCGAAAACGGCGCAGCGTGTGGTCGAGATCAGGAAGGGCGACCGGTCAGGCACGATGCCGCCGATCGGCATCGTCGTGACACCCGAGGAAGCGCGCGCCACATTGGCGGCGAAAGAGATGCTGGACGAGATCGCGCCGCAGCACCTGCTCTTTCATTTCGATCCGCTTGCCGGGCATGGACGCGCGGTGCTCGACGACTTCGCGGCAATCGCGAGAGGCCATCGGGGCTCGGCGACGATCGAAATCGCCTTGCCCTGCGTCAGGTCACCGGCGGAAGAAGCACGCGACATCGCGGCGCTGATGAAGGCGGCACATTTCTCACCCGACGCGATCGTCGTCTCCCCCTCCGTCGATCGCCAATCGACGCCGCCGGGCAGCAAGTGGCCGGAATGCCCGCCGCTGGAAGAAGTCTATGCGGCGGCACGTGCCGCATTCGGCGAGGTGAGCCTCGGCGGCGGCATGCTCAGCTATTTCACCGAGCTCAACCGCAAACGCGTGCCGGCCTGGCACCTGGATTTCGTCACCCATTGCACCAACCCGATCGTGCATGCGGCGGACGACCTGAGCGTCATGCAGACGTTGGAGGCATTGCCTTTCATCACCCGCTCGGTGCGGGCGATCTATGGCAGCAAGCCGTACCGGATCGGCCCTTCCACCATTCCCATGCGCCAGAACCCCTATGGCAGCCGGACGATGGACAACCCAGGCCATGCCCGCATTCCGATGGCCAACAGCGATCCGCGCCAGAATGGCCGTTTCGCCGAAGCCTTCGCTTTTGCCTACGGGATTCAGGTGGCCGATGCTGGCCTGGAATGTCTGACGCTTTCGGCGCTGACGGGACCTTTCGGTCTGATTGCCGGAGACGGCGAGCCGTCACCACCCGGTTCGCCGCGACCACTCTTCAACACGGTCAAAGCCTTGGCCGGCATGGCCGGCTACAGCTGGCGCGAATGCCGGTCGGCAGTGCCGTCAGATGTTCTGGCATTGCTGGTGCAGGACGCTAGCGTGCAGTCGCTGTGCCTCGTCAACATCACGTCGCGTGTTCAGGAAGCCGCTCTCGGAAGCTTCTATCCCGCAGGCGGTGGACAGGGTCTGATCAGACTTGCGCCCTATTCCGTGGAGCGCGTCGGCCTGCCCTGATGGTACCCATTCGCGCATGCGACGGCATGCTGCGTTTGACGCGGATTTCTTCCTTGGCCATCTGCAGAAGATAGGCCAGGAGCTCTGAACCCTCGGCCCTGGTAAGTTTGATGGCGATGTCGAGATGGTCGGCAAGATGAGAATTGCGCATCATGAATTTCCCCGCTCAGATACATATATCAATAATTGCTAATGAATCTTGCGCGGGCATTACCAATGGCATCCAACAACCTAACGTGAGGAATTCATACTCGTAGCCATACGCCTTGTGAACCATCCCTAATAATAGGGATAGTTGACGGAAACGTACAGGATTCGTTCTTTGGTTGTTCTCACGTGCATTAGATCTTTCTAATCTAAAGCAGCCTATACGAGATTTGTACGATCACAGGACAATCTGTAGCTTCACATCATCCGGGCGCGCTTCAACGGCGCGATCGAAAGCCTTGATCGAATCCTCGAAGGCAAAGGTCTCGGAAATCAGTGGCTTGAGATCGACACGCCCGGAACCGAGGAGCGCGATCGACCGCTCGTATTGATGCGCGTAGCGGAACACGGTCTCGATACGGATTTCCTTGGTCGAGGCAGTCGAGACGTCGAAACCAACCGGATTGACCGGCAGACCGACAGCGACGATGACGCCGCCCGGACGCGGCAGCTGCATGATCGTCTCCCATGCCTTCGGCGAACCGGAGCATTCGAAGATCACGTCGGCGCCCCATCCATCCGTCAGCCGCGATACCTCTTCGGCAAGGCTCTTCTCACGGATATTGACCGGAATGACGCCCTGATACTGGGCGGCGATATCGAGCTTCGGCTGCGCCAGATCGGCGACGATGGCACGCGAGCAGCCGCCGGCAAGGGCAGCGATCGCGACCATCGTGCCGATCGGACCGGCGCCGAGCACCACGGCGGTATCGCCAGGCGCAATCTTCGCCTTCGACGCCGCCTGCATGCCAACGGCAAAGGGCTCGACCATCGCGCCCTCGGCAAAGCTGACATTGTCAGGCAGCTTGAACGTGTAATTGGCGGGATGAACGACCTCGGCTGTCAGAACGCCATGAATGGGCGGTGTCGCCCAGAAGGTCACGGCCGGATCGACATTGTACATGCCGAGGCGGCTCGCCTTGGAATTCGGATCGGGAATGCCGGGCTCCATGCAGACGCGGTCGCCGATCTTCAGATGCGTGACGCCCTCGCCGACCTCGATCACCGTTCCCGCTGCCTCGTGGCCGAGCACCATCGGCTCGTTGACGACGAAGGGGCCGATCTTGCCGTGGGTGTAATAATGCACATCCGAACCGCAGACGCCGACCGTATGGATCTTGATCTTCACTTGGCCGGGGCCCGTATCCATCGGCAGATCGATGTCGCGAAGCGCGAGCTCATGCTGACGCTCCAGAACGAGAGCACGGACTTTGGTCATGGCGGTTTCCTTCCCTGTGGCGCTTACGATTCAACTGCGCCGTTGGTCCAGACTATAGAACCGCCCGCAGGCGAAATTCAATCGCGGTATTTCAGCTTTTGCTCACAGCGCGACGAAATGCTCACCTTGGTGCATAAAGGCATTTATAAGATTTTTATATTGGCGCCACCTGGCGCGTCTCGAACCTTAATGCGCTTCGGCCGCATATTAATGCCCGAGAGATCAAACCGATTATCTCCACGCCAGAAAGCATAAAGGTGCCGATCCCAAGGGAACGGCGCCCTTGTCTTGTCTGACTCCAACAAGAACACCAGGAGTCAAGATCATGATGGATATCATTCTACTGGGCACCGCGATAGTCTTTTTCGGACTTTGCTTTGCCTATACCCGCGCCTGCGACAGGCTCTGAAGGAGAGCGACGATGACCCTCGATTATATCCTGAGCGGCGCCGTGACCGTTTTCCTCACCGTTTACCTCACCTACGCCCTCATCCGCCCCGAGCGCTTCTGATAGCGCCGGCCGGATACCCGAAAGTTTCCTCCCATGACCCTCAACGGATGGCTACAGATCCTCGTCTTCTGCGGGATCCTCATTGCGCTCGTCAAACCGCTCGGCGGTTACATGACGCGCGTCTTCAGCGGAGAGCGCACGCTGCTCTCCCCCGTCCTCGTTCCGGTGGAACGGGGACTTTATGCGCTTGCCGGCACCAGCGACCGCGAGGAGCAGCATTGGACCTCCTATGCGTTCTCGCTGCTGATGTTCAACCTGCTCGGCACGCTGGTCCTCTATCTGCTGCTGCGCTTCCAGGACATCCTGCCCTATAACCCGGCCGGGATGACCGCGGTCGGGCCGGAGCTCTCCTTCAACACCGCCACCAGCTTCGTCGCCAACACCAACTGGCAGAGCTATGGCGGCGAAAGCACCATGTCCTATCTGTCGCAGATGGCCGGCCTGACCGTGCAGAACTTTGTTTCTGCCGCAACCGGCATGGCGATCGCCATCGGCCTGATCCGCGCCTTCTCGCGCGCCTCGGGCAAGGCGATCGGCAATTTCTGGGTCGATATGATCCGCGCCACGCTCTACGTGCTCCTGCCTGCCTGCATCGTGCTGACGCTTGTCTATGTCTGGCTCGGTGTGCCGCAGACGCTCGGCCCCTATGTCGATGCGACGACGCTCGAAGGCGCCAAGCAGACGATCGCGCTCGGCCCTGTTGCTTCGCAGCTTGCCATCAAGATGCTCGGCACCAACGGCGGCGGCTTCTTCAACGCCAACTCGGCCCATCCGTTCGAAAACCCCGACAACATCTCGAACATGATCCAGATGCTGTCGATCTTCGCGATCGGCGCGGCCTTCACCAACGTCTTCGGCCGCATGGTCGGAAACCAGCGTCAGGGCTGGGCGATCCTCGCCTCGATGGGCATCCTGTTCCTCGCGGGCGTTGGCATCACCTATTGGGCGGAAGCCGCGGGCAACCCGCTGATGCATCAGCTCGGGCTTGCAGGCGGCAACATGGAAGGCAAGGAAGTCCGCTTCGGCGTCGCCATGTCCTCGCTCTTCGCTGTCATCACCACGGCGGCCTCCTGCGGCGCGGTCAATGCTATGCACGGCTCGTTCACCGCACTCGGCGGCCTGATCCCGCTCATCAACATGCAGCTTGGCGAAGTCATCGTCGGTGGCGTCGGCGCGGGCTTCTACGGCATCGTGCTGTTCATCATCGTCGCCGTCTTCGTAGCCGGCCTGATGGTTGGCCGTACGCCTGAGTATCTCGGCAAGAAGATCGAGGCGAAGGAAATGAAGATGGCCGTTCTCGCTATCCTCTGCCTGCCACTCGCCATGCTGGTCTTTACGGCAATCGCCAGCGTCCTGCCGTCTGCCGTCGCCTCGGTCGGCACGGCTGGTCCGCACGGCTTCTCGGAAATCCTCTATGCCTATACCTCGGCTGCGGCCAACAATGGTTCCGCCTTTGGCGGCCTGACGGCCAATACGCCCTGGTACAACATCACGCTCGGCATCGGCATGCTGATGGGCCGCTTCCTGGTCATCGTGCCGGCGCTTGCGATCGCTGGCTCGCTGATCAGCAAGAAGACGGTACCGGCCTCCGCAGGCACGTTCCCGACCGACGGCCCGCTCTTCGTCGGCCTGCTCGTCGGCACGATCCTGATCGTCGGCGGCCTCACCTTCTTCCCGGCGCTGGCCCTCGGCCCTGTCGTCGAGCACCTGGTGATGATCGCAGGGCAGACGTTCTGAGGTGACGCCGATGATCATCCGTCACGCATTCCGCAAATCGATCCACCCACGCCACGGTTCGCCGGGGCGTGGGGCAAGGCCCGGCCTGCGCGGGACCGACGCAATCCTGCTGATGCTGGCTGGCCTGCTCGTCGCGGCCGCCGTTCTCAGACTTTTTCATGGCTGACCGGCCCGGCCGGTTCCGCCTCACTCTTTCAAGCTGGAGTCTCTTATGAGCCAGGCAAAATCCGCGAGTATCCTGAATAGTCGCATCCTCATTCCGGCTGTCGGCGCCGCTTTCAAAAAGCTCAACCCGCGCACGCTGGCCCGCAATCCGGTCATGTTCGTCGTGGCAACGGTCTCGGCGCTGACCACCATCCTCTTCATCCGCGATATCGCCACCGGCGGCGGCAATCTCGGTTTCTCGTTCCAGATCAATCTCTGGCTCTGGTTCACCGTGCTATTTGCCAACTTCGCCGAAGCCGTTGCCGAGGGCCGCGGCAAGGCACAGGCGGATTCGCTGCGCAAGGCGCGCACCGAAACGCAGGCCAAGCTTCTGACCGCCAATAACGGCTCCGGCTACCGCATGGTGCCGGGCACGAGCCTCAAGGTCGGCGATCTCGTTCTGGTCGAGGCCGGCGACATCATCCCGTCCGACGGCGAAGTCGTCGAGGGCGTCGCCTCGGTCAACGAAGCAGCGATCACCGGTGAATCCGCCCCTGTCATCCGTGAGTCCGGCGGCGACCGCTCGGCCGTCACAGGCGGCACGCAGGTTCTGTCGGACGTCATCCGTGTCCGCATCACAGCAGCCGCCGGCTCGACCTTCCTCGACCGGATGATCTCGCTCGTCGAAGGCGCGGAGCGCCAGAAGACCCCGAACGAAATCGCGCTCAATATCCTGCTCGCAGGCATGACTCTGATTTTCGTCCTCGCCACCGCGACGATCCCGAGCTTTGCCGCCTATGCCGGCGGCTCGATCCCGATCATCACGCTGGTTGCGCTCTTCGTGACGCTGATCCCGACCACGATCGGCGCGCTGCTTTCGGCCATCGGCATTGCCGGCATGGACCGTCTCGTCCGCTTCAACGTGCTGGCCATGTCCGGCCGCGCCGTCGAAGCCGCTGGTGACGTCGATACGCTGCTGCTCGACAAGACCGGCACGATCACGCTCGGCAACCGTCAGGCCACGAGCTTCCGCCCGGTCCGCGGCGTCACCGAACAGGAACTGGCCGATGCGGCGCAGCTCGCTTCGCTCGCCGACGAGACACCTGAAGGCCGTTCCATTGTCGTACTGGCAAAGGAGAAATATGCGATCCGCGGCCGCGATATGGCCAGCCTGCAGGCGACCTTCGTTCCCTTCACCGCCCAGACCCGCATGAGCGGTGTCGATATCGGCGGCTCTTCGATCCGCAAGGGTGCGGTCGAAGCCGTGCTGACCTATGTCGGCGCCAACAATGCGCCGTCCAACGGCAATGCTGCGATCGCTCTCCGTCCCGAGACCGATGTCGTGCGCGAACTCCAGGCTATTGCCGACGAGATCGCCAAGGCCGGCGGCACGCCGCTTGCGGTTGCCCGCGACGGCAAGCTGCTCGGCGTCATCCAACTGAAGGACATCGTCAAAGGCGGCATCCGCGAGCGCTTCTCCGAACTGCGCCGCATGGGCATCCGCACCGTGATGATCACCGGCGACAACCCGATGACCGCAGCCGCGATCGCCGCCGAAGCCGGGGTCGATGACTTCCTGGCCCAGGCGACCCCTGAAAACAAGCTGTCGCTGATCCGCGAGGAACAGGCCAAGGGCAAGCTCGTCGCCATGTGCGGCGACGGCACTAACGACGCCCCGGCGCTTGCCCAGGCCGATGTCGGCGTCGCCATGAACACCGGGACGGTGGCCGCCCGCGAGGCCGGCAACATGGTGGACCTCGACAGCGACCCGACGAAGCTGATCGAGATCGTCGAGATCGGCAAGCAGCTGCTGATGACCCGCGGCGCGCTGACGACCTTCTCGATCGCCAACGACATCGCCAAGTATTTCGCCATCATCCCGGCGATGTTCCTGACCTTCTACCCGCAGCTCGGCGTGCTGAATATCATGGGCCTCGCCACGCCGCAGAGCGCCATCATGTCGGCGATCATCTTCAATGCGCTGATCATCGTGGCGCTGATCCCGCTGTCGCTCAAGGGCGTGAAATACCGCGCCATCGGCGCCGGCGCTCTGCTGTCCCGCAACCTCGTCATCTACGGTCTCGGCGGCATCGTCGTCCCGTTCATCGGCATCAAGGCGATCGATATGGCCATCACGGCCCTCGGTCTCGCCTAAGGAGCACATGCAATGTTGAAAGAACTTCGTCCGGCAATCGTCATGATCGTTGCCACCACCGCCATCACCGGCCTGCTCTACCCCATCGCGATGACCGGTGCGGCCCAGGCCCTCTTCCCCAAGCAGGCGAACGGCAGCCTGATCGAGAAGGACGGAACCGTCATCGGCTCGACGCTGATCGGCCAGGCCTTCACCAGCGACAAGTATTTCCACGGCCGCCCGTCGGCCGCGGGCGACGGCTACAACGCCGCCTCGTCCTCTGGCTCGAACCTCGGCCCGACCAGCCAGAAGCTGATCGACCGCGTCAAAACCGACTACGAGGCGGCCAAGGCCACCAACCCTGGCGCCGACGTACCGATCGACCTCGTCACCGCCTCGGGCAGCGGGCTTGATCCCCACATCACCCCCGATGCCGCCTATTTCCAGGTCGCCCGCGTCGCCAAGGCCCGTGGTCTCGACGAGGCGAAGGTCAAGGCGCTGGTGGATGCCGCCGTCGAGGCGCGTGAGCTTGGGTTCCTGGGTGAGCCTGTGGTCAATGTGCTTGCGTTGAACATGGCACTTGATGCACCTATGACGCGTTGAATGTCAGCGCGAATAGCCCCCTCACCCGGCCTCCGCTGCGCTCGGCCACCCTCTCCCCAAGGGGAGAGGAGGAGTGGCAACGACGCGGCACTTCACCTTCTCCCCCTCGGGGAGAAGGTGGCCCGAAGGGTCGGATGAGAGGGCTGCTTGCGCGGACCGCAGAGAAAGACCACCACGCATGCCCGATAGCAGTCGCGATACCGATCCACGGCCATCCCCCGACGCCCTTCTTGAGCGCGCCGAGCGTGAAACACGCGGCCGTCTGAAGATCTTTCTCGGCGCCGCGCCCGGCGTCGGCAAGACCTACGAGATGCTGGTGTCCGGCCGTGCCAAAATTGCCGATGGACTGGATGTGGTGATCGGCGTGGTCGAGACCCACGGGCGCAAGGAAACCGAGGCGCTGCTGGCCGGTTTCGAGATCATCCCGCGCGTCGCGGTCGCCTACAAAGGCCATTCGCTCGAGGAAATGGACCTCGACGGGATCCTCGCCCGCAGGCCCGATCTGGTGCTGGTCGATGAGCTTGCCCATACCAATGCTCAGGGCAGCCGTCATCCGAAGCGCTATCTCGACGTCCGGGAACTGCTCGATCGCGGCATCGATGTCTATACGACGCTCAATATCCAGCATGTCGAAAGCCTCAACGATGTCGTCTCGCAGATCACCCGCATCCGAGTACGCGAGACGGTGCCGGACTCGGTCATCGACGTTGCCGACGACATCGAGATCATCGACCTGACGCCCGACGACCTGATCAAGCGGCTGCATGACGGCAAGGTCTATGTGGCGCGCACGGCCGAGCGGGCGCTGACCAACTATTTCACGCCCGGCAACCTGACGGCGCTGCGCGAACTGGCACTGCGAAAGACTGCCCAGCGCGTCGACGACCAGCTGCTGACCCATATGCAGGCACACGCCATTTCCGGCCCCTGGGCGGCAGGCGAACGCGTGCTCGTTTCCGTCGATCACCACGCGCGCTCGGCCTCACTGGTCCGCTACGCCTCGCGGATGGCAGCACGGCTTCGCGCACCCTGGTCGGCCGTCTATATCGAGACCAATCGCTCGATCAATTTGACGGAAGGCGAGCGCGACACGATTGCCGCGACGCTGCGGCTGGCCGAACAGCTCGGCGGCGAGGCGTTGACGCTGCCGGGCCGCGAGGTCTCGGAAGAGCTGCTGCGCCATGCCGGCGCCAACAACGTCACCCATATCGTCATCGGCTCGCCGAAGAAGCCGACATGGCGGGAATGGCTGCAGCCTTCGGCGACGGACCAATTGATCCGCCGGGCTGGCGATATCAGCGTCCACGTCATCTCGGGAAGCGAGAAGGACACGGCGGCCAAGAGCGGTGTGAAGGCTGCTTCCGCCGCCACGGCCTTCGATATCCGCGCCTATATTCTGGCGACGGGCTATGTGGTCGTGGCGCTTGCCGCAGGCATCGTGCTCGATCAGGTGCTCGATGTCCGCAATCTGGCACTGGTGTTTCTGATGGCGGTGCTGACCTCGGCCGTCATCCACGGCCTGCGCCCAGCGCTCTATACCTGCATCATCAGTGCCCTGACCTTCAACTTCTTCTTCCTGCCGCCGCGCTACACGCTGACGATCAGCGACCCCGAGAGCGTCCTCGCACTTTTCTTCTTCCTCGGCGTAGCGATCATCGCCTCCAACCTGACGGCAACGGTGCAGCGGCAGGCCGCGGCCGCACGGCAGCGCGCCAGAACGACAGAAGATCTCTACCTCTTCTCCAAGAAGCTCGCCGGAACCGGCACGCTGGATGACGTGCTCTGGGCGACGGCGTTCCAGATCGCCTCGATGCTGAAGGTCCGCGTCGTGCTGCTGCTTCCCGAGGATGGGGGCATTGCCGTGAAGGCCGGTTATCCGCCCGATGACACGCTGGATGATGCCGATATCGCCGCCGCCCGCTGGGCCTGGGAGCACAATCATGCCGCCGGCCGCGGCGCCGATACGTTGCCCGGCGCAAAGCGCCTCTATGTGCCGCTACGCACCGGCCGCACCGCCGTCGGCGTCATCGGCCTCGATAGCGACCGGCGCGACGGACCGTTGCTGACACCGGAGCAGCAGCGACTGCTCGATGCGCTGGCGGATCAGGCGGCCCTTGCGATCGAACGCGTCCAGCTCGTCGCCGATGTCGACCGCGCCAAGCTCGCGGCGGAAGCCGATCGCCTGCGCTCGGCGCTGCTCACCTCGATCTCGCATGACTTGAAAACCCCGCTCGCGGCGATCCTTGGTGCGGCGGGAACGCTCCGCGACTATCTGAGCTCGATGACCGAGGAGGATCGCAACGATCTCCTGTCGACCGTCGTCGATGAATCCGAGCGTCTCAACCGCTTCATCGCTAACCTGCTCGACATGACCAAGATCGAATCCGGCGCCATGGAGCCGAACTATGCGCTGCATTATGCAGGCGACATTGCCGGAAGCGCACTGCGCCGCGCCGCCAAGATCCTCGACGGGCACAGGACGGAAATGAGCATTCCCGAAGACCTGCCGATGGTGAAGGTCGATCCGGTGCTTTTCGAGCAGGTGCTGTTCAACCTGCTCGACAATGCCGCCAAATACGCGCCGGAAGCATCGACGATCCGCATCCGCGGCTTCTCCGACGCTTTCAGCGTTGCGCTCGAGGTCTCCGATGAAGGCCCCGGCATTCCCGAGGGTGATCTCGACCGCATCTTCGACACCTTCTACCGTGTCCGCAAGGGCGATCAGGTTCGCGCCGGCACCGGGCTCGGGCTTTCCATCTGCCGCGGCTTCATCGAGGCCATGGGCGGCACCATCACGGCAGGAAACCGGAAGGATCGCCCAGGCGCGGTCTTCACCATCCGGCTTCCCAGACCCAATGACACTCTCAAACTGGATGAACTCAAATGAGCGGTTCGCCCGTCAAAATTCTCGTCGTCGATGACGAGCCCCCTATCCGCAAGCTGCTGCGCGTCGGACTGACAGCACAGGGCTACGAAGTCCACGAGGCCGCCAATGCGCTGGCCGCCCGGCAATCGGTGGTCGATGATCTGCCCGATCTCGTCGTTCTCGATCTCGGCCTCCCGGATACGCCGGGGCACGACCTGCTGCAAGAGTGGCGGGACGACGGGCTGACCATGCCTGTCGTCATCCTCTCCAGCCGCACCGACGAGGCCGGTATCGTCAAGGCGCTGGAGACCGGCGCCGATGATTATGTCACCAAGCCGTTCGGCATTGCCGAACTCGGCGCCCGCATCCGCGTGGCACTCCGACATCGCCTGCAGCAGCAGGGCGAGAAGGCGATCTTCCAGACCGGCGGTCTGTCGATCGACATCGTCAAGCGGATCGTCAAGGTTGACGGCAGGGAGATCAAGCTGTCGCCGAAGGAATACGACATCCTGCGCGTGCTCGCCCAGCACGCCGGAAAGGTGCTCACCCACCAGTTCCTGCTGAAACAGGTCTGGGGGCCGGCGGCCGATGTGCAGTATCTCAGGGTCTATGTCCGACAGCTGCGTCAAAAGGTCGAGCAGGTTCCCGATCAGCCGCACTATATAACCACGGAGACCGGGGTCGGTTACCGTCTTCGCGAGCCCGACTGAGCGGCCGCAGGCCTTCTTCGAAGACAAATGGAAATCACATGAATCTTGCAGACATCATCTTGCCGGAACACACCTTTATCGGCGTTTCGGTCTCGACGAAATGGCGCGCGCTCCAGAATATGGCGGAAAAGGCCGGAAAGGCCTTCGGCGTCGAGGAGCAGGCGATCATCCGGGCGCTCGAAACCCGCGAAAACCTGGGTTCGACAGGCATCGGCAACGGCATCGCCGTTCCGCATGCATCGATCCCCGGCATGACCAGCCCCCGTGGCCTTCTGGTCCGCTTCGCCCAACCGCTCGATTTCGAGGCGATCGACGATGTGCCCACCGATATCGCCTTCATGCTTCTCTTCGGCGAGAACAATCGCGGCGAATATCTGAACGTGCTGGCGGCGATCGCGAGGCGCCTGCAGTCCGAGGGGGTGCTGGCATCGATGCGGAAGGCGCGCAGCGCCGACGAGCTCTATTCCGATTTCATCGCCGACTCCCGGAGCTGACAGGCCTTGAACAACCATTCCTGCGATCTATTCTGCAATTGAATTGGCAGTGGTTCAAAGGCTTGTCCGGTAAGTCCGTTTCAGAAACCTCTTGCAAATGAAATGACATTCCAGAAAGCGACGTTCCAACCGGAAGAACGTTCGTTTCATTATACGACCAAGTTGATAGAGTTTACTGCAGAAACGAAGGAGGTTTTTCATGCAGTCAACTCGGATCACAAGGCTTCTCGCCGCTGCGGTCTTCGCCGGTAGCGTTGCCATCGGCGCCGTTGCTCCGGCTTTTGCCGATCAGCAGCTTCTCAACGTGTCCTACGACCCGACGCGCGAATTGTATAAGGACTTCAATGCCGCCTTCGCTGCCAAGTGGCAGAAGGATACCGGTGAAGCGGTCACGATCCAGGCCTCCCATGGTGGCTCCGGCGCGCAGGCCCGCTCGGTCATCGATGGTCTCGAAGCTGACGTCGTGACGCTGGCGCTGGAAGGCGACATCGATGCGATCGCCAAGGCGACCGGCAAGATCCCGACCGACTGGAAAACTAAGTTCCCGAATAACTCAACCCCCTACACCTCCACGATCGTCTTCCTAGTCCGCAAGGGCAACCCGAAGGGCATCAAGGACTGGGCCGATCTCGTCAAGGATGACGTCCAGGTCATCACCCCAAACCCGAAGACCTCGGGCGGCGCCCGCTGGAACTTCCTGGCAGCCTGGGCATGGGCCAAGCAGGCAAATGGCGGCGACGAAGCCAAGGCGCAGGACTATGTGACCAAGCTTCTGCAGCACGTTCCGGTTCTCGATACCGGCGCACGCGGAGCGACCACCACCTTCGTCCAGCGCGGTCTCGGCGACGTTCTGCTCGCCTGGGAAAACGAAGCCTATCTCTCGCTTGAAGAACTCGGCCCCGACCAGTTCGAGATCGTGACCCCGGCCTTCTCCATCCGTGCCGACCCGCCGGTTGCGATCGTCGACGGCAATGTCGACAAGAAGGGCACCCGCAAGGTTGCCGAAGCCTATCTGAACTACCTCTATTCGGACGAAGGCCAGAAGATCGCTGCCAAGCACTTCTACCGCCCGATCAAGCCTGAAGCTGCCGATCCGGCAGATATCGCCCGCTTCCCGAAGTTGACGCTTGCCACCATCGATGATTTCGGTGGATGGAAGGAAGCCCAGCCGAAATTCTTCGGCGACGGCGGGGTATTTGACCAGATCTACAAGCCGGCCCAATAATAGAGTTCATGAACGCACATAGCCCCTCACGGTGGCGGTTGAAGCGGCCGAGTGTCATTCCGGGTTTCGGATTGGCGCTCGGCTTAACCTTGACCTGGCTCACCCTTCTGATCCTGATCCCCTTGTCGGGGCTCGCATGGCGTTCGAGCGAACTCGGCTGGGAGAAGTTCCTGTCGATTGCGCTCGATCCGCGCACTGTGAATGCCCTGCGCATCAGCTTCGGCGGCGCCTTCATTGCCGCCTGCATCAATGCCGTCTTCGGTGTCATCCTCGCCTGGGTGCTGGTGCGCTACCGCTTCCCCGGCAAGCGCATCATCGACGCCATGGTCGATCTCCCCTTCGCACTGCCTACAGCCGTTGCCGGTATTGCGCTGACGACGCTCTACGCGCCGAACGGCTGGGTCGGCCAGTTTCTGGCGCCACTCGGCATCAAGATCGCCTTCACACCGGCCGGTATCGTCGTCGCCCTGATCTTCGTGGGCCTGCCCTTCGTGGTGCGTACGGTTCAGCCGGTGATGGAGGAGATCGACAAGGAAGTGGAAGAGGCCGCGGCGACGCTCGGCGCCAACCGCTTCCAGACGATCACCCGCGTCCTGCTGCCGGGCCTTGCGCCTGCCGTACTGACGGGCTTTGCGCTCGCCTTCGCCCGCGGCGTCGGCGAATACGGATCGGTCATCTTCATTGCCGGCAACCTGCCGTTCAAATCGGAGATCGCGCCGCTGCTGATCGTCATCAAGCTCGAAGAGTATAATTACGCCGCCGCCACCGGCATTGCGGCCGTCATGCTCATCATCTCGTTCATCATGCTGCTGGTCATCAATCTCATTCAGAGCTGGCGCAGACGGAGGTACGGACATGGCGCTTGATACTGTCTCCGCCTCTCCGAAGGTTGCCTCCGTCGTGACGGAAAGCAGGCTGGCGCGCTGGGCGCTGATCCTGCTGTCGCTGGTCTTCCTGCTGCTGATCCTGTTCCTGCCGCTGGCTGCCGTCTTTGTCGAAGCCTTCCGCAAGGGCGTCCCGCCGTTCTTCCAGGCGCTGCAGGATGCAGAAACCTTCTCGGCGATCCGCCTCACCCTGATCGTCGCCGGCATCAGCGTGCCGCTGAACGTCGTCTTCGGCGTTGCCGCTGCCTGGGCGATCGCCAAGTTCGAGTTCAAGGGCAAGGCGTTTCTGACGACGCTGATCGACCTGCCCTTCTCGGTGTCGCCGGTGATCTCGGGTCTTGTCTTCGTGCTTCTGTTTGGGGCCAACACCTATCTTGGGAAATGGCTCGATGCGCATAGCATCAAGATCCTGTTTGCCGTGCCGGGCCTGATCCTGGCCACGATGTTCGTTACCTTCCCCTTCGTCGCCCGCGAACTGATCCCGCTGATGCAGGAACAGGGAACGGCCGATGAAGAAGCGGCACTGTCGCTCGGCGCCAGCGGCTGGCAGACCTTCTGGTACGTGACGTTGCCGAACATCAAGTGGGGCCTGCTCTACGGCGTGCTGCTCTGCAACGCCCGCGCCATGGGTGAATTCGGCGCCGTCTCCGTTGTCTCCGGCCATATCCGCGGCCAGACAAACACGATGCCGCTGCAGGTGGAAATTCTCTACAACGAGTATAATTTCACCGGCGCCTTTGCCGTCGCGACACTGCTTGCACTGCTTGCCCTTGTGACTCTTGTTTTGAAAACGCTGCTCGAAATGCGATACAGCGCGGAAATCGCTGCCAGCCGGCGGCACTGAAGGATTGAGAATGGAAGTACGCGTTCAAAACATACGCAAGGAATTCGACCGGTTCCCGGCCCTGCACGACGTTTCGCTCGATATCCGCTCGGGCGAACTGATCGCGCTGCTCGGCCCTTCCGGTTCCGGCAAGACGACACTCCTTCGCCTGATCGCCGGCCTCGAAAGCCCGACCGAGGGGAAGGTTTTCTTCGGCGACGAGGATGCTTCGAAGAAGACGGTGCAGGAACGCAATATCGGTTTCGTGTTCCAGCACTATGCCTTGTTCCGCCACATGACGGTGCTCGACAACGTCGCCTTCGGCCTCAAGGTGCGTGACGGCGCCCGCCGTCCGCCGAAGGCCGAAATCCGCAAGAGGGCGCTCGAATTGCTGGATCTCGTGCAGCTCTCAGGCCTCGAAAAGCGCTATCCGGCCCAACTTTCCGGCGGCCAGCGTCAGCGCGTGGCGCTCGCCCGCGCCATGGCGGTCGAACCGAACGTGCTTTTGCTCGACGAGCCGTTCGGCGCGCTCGACGCCCAGGTGCGCAAGGATCTGCGCAAGTGGCTGCGGGAAATCCACGACCGCACTGGCCACACCACCGTCTTCGTCACCCACGATCAGGACGAAGCGATGGAGCTGGCAGACCGCGTCGTCGTCATGAGCCAGGGTGCGATCGAGCAGGTCGGCACGCCGGATGAGGTCTACGACCGTCCGAATTCGCCCTTCGTCTTCGGTTTCGTCGGCCAGTCGAACTGTTTGAACGTCAAGATCGTCGGCGGCGACATCCTGTTCGAGGGCCGGACGCTCGGCCTGAAGGCAGATGGCGAGCCGGATGGCGAGGCGCAGCTTTATTTCCGCCCGCACGATATCGAACTGCTGGACGCGAACCGCGGCGGAATCCCCGGCACGCTCGCCTCCAGCCGCCGCGTTGCGGGAACAAGGCATATCGAAATCGATATCGGCAAGGGGCACCAGCATATCGAGCTGGAAGTTCCGCCGTCGCAGACCGAAGTCCTCGACAGCAAGCACATCGCCTTCCGGCCGACGCGCTGGAAACTGTTCAGGAAGGGCTGACCCTCACTTCGTCATGCTCGGGCTTGTCCCGAGCATCTGCAACGGCTGACGTAGGGGATCGTTGGATCCTCGGCACAGCGCCGAGGATGACGGCTGCGGGCGGTGCGACCGCCCGCTCAGGCACATTCAATAGATTTCCGGCACGTACATCTCAGGCGGAACCGGTATGCGCGAATAGTCGTCGTGGCGCACGCGCGGCGGCAGGACGATATTGTCCTTCGGCACATCCGCGTAGGGGATATGCTGCAGAAGATGGGCGATCATGTTGAGGCGCGCCCGCTTCTTGTCGACGGCCTGGACCACCCACCATGGCGCTTCCGGAATATGGGTCCGGTCGAGCATCTCCTCCTTGGCCTTGGTGTATTCTTCCCAGTGCACGCGGCTTTCGAGATCCATCGGCGACAGCTTCCACTGCTTCAGCGGATCCTGGATACGCATGCGGAAGCGGAATTCCTGCTCCTCGTCGGTGATCGAGAACCAGTATTTGACGAGAATGATCCCTGAGCGAACAAGCATGCGCTCGAATTCCGGTACCGAGCGGAAGAATTCTTCCAGCTCGTCCTTGGTGCAGAAGCCCATGACGCGCTCGACGCCGGCACGGTTATACCAGCTGCGGTCGAACAGCACCATTTCGCCGGCTGACGGAAGATGCGGCGTATAGCGCTGGAAATACCACTGGTTCCGCTCGCGCTCGGTCGGCGCAGGAAGAGCGACGACGCGGCAGACGCGCGGATTGAGGCGCTGCGTGACGCGCTTGATCGCCCCGCCCTTGCCGGCGGAATCGCGGCCTTCGAACAGCACGACGACCTTGAGCTTCTTGTGCTGCACCCAGTCCTGCAGCTTCACCAGCTCATGCTGGAGGCGGAAGAGTTCGCGGAAATAGGTTTTCCGCTCCAACACGTCTTCGATGCCGCCTGGAAGGTTCTCGGCAACGAGGTCGTCAAGCCGGTCTTCCTCCATCTGCATTTCCAGTTCCTCGTCGAAACTGTCTGCAATCTCGTCCTTGATGCGGCGGAGCTGGTCGATTTCTTCCTGAGTCATGGTCCTGTCCCTTTGATCGGCGCCACATCAACAGGGTTTGACGACAGTAATGTGACAATCGCAGATGCGCGAGGCCGCAGGGCCGCGTTACCGAAAAGTTGTGTCATGCAAGCTTCATGGGCGGGACGTAGCCTTGGCTGCTTTTCCATGAAAGGACAAGGACATGGCTGATATCGCCCCCGATCACCCAATGCCTCAGTCCGGTAGCCATCCGCTGCACTCGTCGAGTGCGGGCAAATGGTTCATACCGGTCTTTCTGCTCATTCTTCTCGTCGGCCTCGGATACGTGGCCTATGCGCTCGGCCGCGACCTGACGGAAGCCGCCGCCGCCGTTCCGTGGATCCTGCTCGGACTGGCGCTGCTGATCGCGCTCGGTTTCGAGTTCGTCAACGGCTTCCACGACACGGCAAATGCCGTGGCGACCGTGATCTACACCCGTTCGATGCCCGCCGAACTGGCGGTCATCTGGTCCGGCTTCTTCAACTTCCTCGGCGTGCTGACTTCGTCGGGCGCTGTTGCCTTCGGTATCCTGGCGCTTCTGCCGGTCGAGCTCATCCTGCAGGTCGGCTCCGGCTCCGGTCTGGCGATGGTCTTCGCCCTGCTGATCGCCGCCATCGTCTGGAACCTCGGCACCTGGTATCTCGGCCTGCCGTCCTCAAGCTCGCACACGCTTGTCGGCTCGATCATCGGCGTCGGCCTTGCCAACCAGTTCCTGGCCCCGGCAGGCAGCGCCACCAGCGGTGTCGACTGGTCGCAGGCGACCAATATCGGCCTGTCGCTGCTGATCTCGCCGCTGATCGGCTTCGGCCTCTCGGCGATCCTGCTCGTCGTCATGAAGTTTCTCGTTCGCAAGAAAGAGCTTTACGAGGAGCCGAAGGGCAACCGGCCGCCGCCGCTCTGGATCCGCGCCATCCTGATCTTCACCTGCACCGGCGTCAGCTTCGCCCACGGGTCGAACGACGGTCAGAAGGGCATGGGTCTCATCATGCTGATCCTGATCGGCCTGGTGCCGACGGCCTTCGCGCTGAACCGCACGCCTGATGTCAACTACCTGGAAGCCTACAAGCAGGCCTCCGCACAGGTGGAAACGGCGCTCGGCAAATATGTGAAGCCCGGCGTCATCGTCACCGACTACAAGGCCGAGGTCAGCAATGCCGTGAAGACCAAGACCTGGACGGATGCGACGACCCCTGCCCTGCAGCAATATATCCACCAGACAAGCGCCGAAGTCGCCGCCTTCCCGACGCTGGAAGCGGTTCCGACCAATCTCGTCGGCAACGTGCGCAACGACATTTATCTGATCGGTGAAGCGCTGAAGCTGATCGACAAACAGAAGCTGCTGCCGATGGATGATGCCGACCTGCAGGCGGTGACCGGCTATCACAAGGCCGTCGACAATGCGACGAAGTTCATCCCGCTCTGGGTGAAGATCGCGGTCGCCATCGCACTCGGGCTCGGCACCATGGTCGGCTGGAAGCGCATCGTCGTCACCGTCGGCGAGAAGATCGGCAAGACGCACCTGACCTATGGACAGGGTGCCGCTGCCGAAGTCGTCGCCATGGTGACGATCGGCGCGGCCGATCATTTCGGTCTGCCGGTCTCGACGACACACGTTCTGTCGTCGGGCGTTGCCGGAACCATGGCGGCGAACGGCTCGGGCCTTCAGTGGTCGACCGTGCGCAACATGCTGATGGCCTGGGTGCTCACCCTGCCCGCCTCGATCGCCATCGCCTTCGTGCTCTTCGTCATCCTCCGTCAGGTCTTCTGAGACCTTGGCGGAAGGAAAATCGCGACAAATGCTGCGGCGCATGATAAGCGCGCCGCAACAACTTTTCAGGTACCCGCTCCTCCATGATCCGCATCGAAAATATCAGCAAGCAGAACAGCCACCGCATTCTCTACATCGAGGCGTCAGCCGCCCTGAACAAGGGCGAGAAGATCGGTCTCGTCGGCCCGAACGGCGCCGGCAAGACGACGCTGTTCCGGATGATCACCGGCGAGGAAATCCCCGACGAAGGGCAGATCTCTGTCGAAAAGGGCATGACCGTTGGTTATTTCAACCAGGATGTCGGCGAGATGTCCGGCCGCAGCGCCGTTGCCGAAGTTATGGAAGGTGCCGGCCCGGTCAGCGAAGTCGCTGCCGAGCTGCGCGATCTCGAGGCGGCGATGTCCGACCCCGACCGCATGGACGAGATGGATGCCATCATCGAGCGTTATGGCGAAGTGCAGGCTCGCTACGAGGAGCTTGACGGCTACGCGCTTGAAGGCCGTGCTCGCGAAGTGCTCGATGGCCTGAGCTTCACGCAGGAAATGATGGACGGCGATGTCGGCGCGCTTTCGGGCGGCTGGAAGATGCGCGTGGCGCTCGGCCGCATCCTCTTGATGCGCCCCGACGTGATGCTGCTCGACGAACCGTCGAACCATCTCGATCTCGAAAGCCTGATCTGGCTCGAGGACTTCCTGAAGAATTATGACGGCGCGCTGCTGATGACCTCGCACGACCGCGAATTCCTCAACCGCATCGTCACTAAGATCATCGAGATCGACGCCGGTTCGCTGAACACCTATTCCGGCGACTACGGTTTCTACGAGAACCAGCGGGCGCAGAACGAAAAGCAGCAGCTGGCGCAGTTCGAACGCCAGCAGGCGATGCTTGCCAAGGAAATCAAGTTCATCGAGCGCTTCAAGGCCCGCGCCTCGCATGCCGCACAGGTGCAGAGCCGCGTGAAGAAGCTCGACAAGATCGAACGCGTCGAGCCGCCGCGCCGCCGCCAGACCGTCGCCTTCGAATTCCTGCCGGCGCCGCGCTCGGGCGAAGATGTCATCAACATCAAGAACGTGCACAAGAAATACGGCAGCCGCAGCATCTATGAAGGCCTGGACTTCATGGTCCGCCGCAAGGAGCGCTGGTGCATCATGGGCGTCAACGGCGCCGGAAAATCAACGCTGCTGAAGCTGGTCACCGGCTCAACCGAACCGGATCAGGGCAGCGTGGCGCTCGGCGCCAGCGTCAAACTCGGCTATTTCGCCCAGCACGCCATGGATATCCTCGACGGCGAGCGCACGGTTCTCGAATGGCTTGAAGATTCCTTCCCGCTCGCGGGCCAGGCGCCGCTGCGCGCGCTCGCCGGCTGCTTCGGTTTCTCGGGCGACGATGTCGAGAAGAAGTGCCGCGTTCTCTCCGGCGGCGAAAAAGCGCGTCTGGTCATGGCCAAGATGCTGTTCGACCCGCCGAACCTCTTGGTTCTCGACGAGCCGACCAACCACCTCGACCTCGACACCAAGGAAATGCTGATCAAGGCGCTCGCCGATTACGAAGGCACCATGCTCTTCGTCTCGCACGACCGCCATTTCCTGGCAGCACTCTCCAATCGGGTGCTGGAACTGACGCCGGACGGCATCCACCAGTATAGCGGCGGCTATACCGAATATGTCGAGCGCACCGGCCAGGAAGCGCCGGGGCTGCGGAGCTAAGTCCGGACGCTGAGCGAGATCGTATGGTGGCGAAAATGTCCCCGATCGATCTCGCAAACCGCGAAAGAAGGGGCGTCGGTCAGCAGAGGCGCTGACCGGCTGCCAAGCACAAGCGGATTGGGCTCGCAAAGAGAACCACAGATATAGACCGGTGTTCTGCCAATTCTGCCAGAAATCGGCCGATGGACGTGGCCGCAGACTACCGCCAGCACACCCGAGCCCGCGTTTTCGAGAACCTCTGCAAACGCATCCGAATTTCGGCACATCACCGCGTCCAACGGCACGATACCCGTCTCGATGGGTGGTTGATGCATGAAGATGACGGACGGACGCCCTGGCTCCAGCGCGCGCTGCAGCCAATCGCAGTGCGGAGCTGCGTCTCCGTGGCTAGCCCCGGGCACGGTGACATCGAGCCCCAGGCATGTCAGACCTGCCAGATCACGGCTAAAATGCATCGGCTGGCTGGCGGCACAGAACTCCACCAATTCTTGATGCATCATGTCCCGGCAATCGCTGTTTCCGGGGATGACATGCACGGGGCAACTCATGGTCCGCAAAATAGCGCCGATCGTCTTGTAGCCCTCCTGCCAATCATCATCGACGAGATCCCCCGTGATGACGAGGAGATCTGGTCGCAGACCGTGGAGCCACTCGGCAACCTTGGCCAGCCGGTCGAGGCCTTCAGAACCCGGAGTCGCATGGATGTCGGATATCTGCGCCAAAAGCATCGAACTCTCCGATTACTCAAAATCGGAGAGTGCAACATGCGTCTCGGAGCTGCAACTGCAAGAGCAGCGAGCGGCCTCAGCTCGCCCGGTTGCCTGCCTCATCGAAGATATGCAGATGCTCTGCCGGGAAGGTCACGTTGACCTTCGGTCCTGCAGTCAGCGCTTCGCGGTTGAGCGTGAAGACCTTGAATGGCAGGCCGTGCAGCGACAGGTGCAGGATGATACCGAAGCCTGTGGGTTCGATGAGTTCGACATCGGCGCTCATGCCGGCGCCGCCTGAGGACATGACGACGTGTTCCGGGCGGATGCCGAGGGTGATCTTCGAGCCATTGGCAAGCGACAGCGGCGAAAGCAGCGGGACGACCGTGCCATCCTTCAGCTTTGCGCCACCATTCTCGTAGCTTGCCTCCAGGAAATTCATGCCGGGCGAGCCGATGAAGCCGGCGACGAAGAGATTGGCCGGGCGATCGTAGAGTTCGAGCGGGCTGCCGACCTGCTGGACGACGCCGCCATGCATGGCGACGATGCGGTCGGCGAGCGTCATTGCTTCGATCTGGTCATGGGTGACGTAGATCGAGGTCGCCTTCAGATCACCGTGCAGTTTCTTGATTTCAGCGCGCATCTGTTCGCGGAGGCGGGCGTCGAGGTTCGACAGCGGCTCGTCGAACAGGAAGGCCTTCGGCTGGCGGACGATGGCGCGGCCCATGGCGACGCGCTGGCGCTGGCCGCCAGAGAGAGCCTTCGGGCGGCGTTCCAGCAGCGGGTCGAGGCCGAGCTTCGAGGCGGCGGAGCCGACGGCGCTGGCAATCTTTTCCTTGGCCGTCTTCCTGAGCTTCAGGCTGTAGCTCATGTTGCCCGCGACATTCATGTGCGGATAGAGCGCGTAGGACTGGAACACCATGGCGATGTCGCGGTCCTTCGGATGCAGCTCGTTGACGCGGTTTCCGGCAATGCGGATCTCGCCGCCGGTAACCTCTTCCAGGCCGGCGATCATGCGCAACAGCGTGGACTTGCCGCAGCCGGACGGGCCGACGAGGACGACGAATTCGCCGTCCTTGATCTCGAGGTCGACGTCGTGCAGCACCTGCACATGGCCGTAAGCTTTCTTGACGTTCTTGATATCGATCGATGCCATGTGCCTAACCCTTGACCGCGCCGGCCGTCAGGCCCTGCACGAGATAACGTTGGATGAGCAGGAAGAAGAGGCCGGCCGGAATGAGCGCCATAACGCCCGCCGCCATCATCTGCCCGAAATCCACGGAGAATTTCGAGACGAAGGTGAGAAGCCCGACCGGGAAGGTCGCCGCGTCGTTGCCGTTGATCAGCATCAGCGCGAAGAGCAGCTCGCTCCAGGCCGCGGTGAAGACGAAGCCGAGCGTCGCCGCGATCCCCGGCAGCGTCAGCGGCAGGATGATCTGCCGGAACGCCGTGAACTGGGTGGCGCCGTCGATCATCGCCGCTTCTTCGAGATCCTTCGGAATGCCGTCGAAGAAGGACTGCATCAGGAAGGTGGCGAAGGGCACGTTGAAGGCGGTGTAGACGATGACGAGACCCGTCAGGCTGTTGGTCAGATGCAGCGGCGTCAGGATCTTGAAGATCGGTGCGACCAGCATGACGAGCGGGAACATCTGGGTCAAAAGCATCAGCGCCACGATCCAGTATTTGGCGCGGAAATTGAAGCGCGATAGGGCATAGCCCGACAGCGAGGCGCAGATCGTCACGGTGATCGCCGTCGAACCCGAGACGATCAGGCTGTTCTTGAAGAAGGTCGGGAAGGCACTGTGCTGCAACACGAAGGAATAGTGCTCCCAGGTCGTGCGCGATGGCCACATGCGCACGCCTTCCGAATAGAGAAGATCGTTCGGCGTGACAGAGACCTTCAGCAGCCAGTAGAGCGGGAACAGCGCGAAGGCGATGTAGCAGAGGATCGCCAGACGATGCGCGACGGTGGGGATGATGGATCGCTTCATGGTCTCAATCCTTGTTCAGCAGCGTCTGCCGCAGCAGGATGATCAGCATAGAATAGGCAAGCAGCAGGGCCAGCAGCACCAGCGCGATCGCCGAGGCATAGCCGAAATCCAGTCGCTTGAAGGCCTGGGTGAAGATGTAGCTGGCGACGATCTGCGTGCGATCGGCCGGGCCGCCGCCGGTCATGACGACGATCAGATCGGCGAAATTGGAGATCCAGACTGTGCGGAGAAGCACGGTAATGGCGATGGTCGGCGCCAGGAACGGCAGGGTGATCGAGCCGAAGCGCTGGAACCAGCCGGCTCCGTCGATGGAAGCCGCCTCGTAAAGATCGCGCGGGATCGCCTGCAGGGCAGCAAGCAGCGTGATCGCAAAGAACGGAATGCCCCACCAGACATTGGCGATGATCGGGCCCCACATCGCATATTGCGGATCGGAGAGGATATTGCCCGGCTCGCTCATAAGACCCATTGCGTAAAGCCAATGCGGGATCGGGCCGATGACAGGATTGAAGAGCCACGCCCAGTTGAGGCCGGCTAGGAAGGACGGCACTGCCCAGGGCAGGAAGACCAGCGCCTGGACGATGCCCCTGCCCCAGAACGGTTTGTCGAGCAGCAGCGCCAGGATGAGGCCGAAGGCAAATTGCAGGATGACGGAAGCCCCGGTCCACCACAGGGTATTCTTCAGCGCGCCGTAGAAGGCGGCATCCTTGGAGAGTTCGCGGAAATGCTCGATGCCGATGAAGCCGCCCGAGAACGGGTTCAGCAGCTGGATATCGCGAAACGCATAGGAGATGCCGATCACGAGCGGCACCATCATGACCCCGATAATGAGGATCAGCGAAGGCGCGCTGTAAAGATATGGCTCGGAGGCATCGGCGAGACGCTTCAGCCACGGCCTGCGGTCGCGGCGCCTGTGCGTATCGGCGGTCATGGTCATCGGTGGTCGGCTTTCCGTGTGTTTATACCATTGACCTGCGGCATGCGCGGCCCCCTCATCCGGCCCGAATGGGCCACCTTCTCCCCCCCTTCGATAAACTCAGGAGGGAGAAGGGAACGAGAGGTCACCGCATACTTCCCTTCTCCCCAGCGGGGAGAAGGTGCCGGCAGGCGGATGAGGGGCTCCGGGTAAGGAGCCCGCCTTTACTTACTTCTTCGCCAGGAACTTCTGCTGAGCCTTGGTCAGGTAATCAGCCCACTGGTCAGCCAGATCCTTCGGCGAGATATCGCCGAGGAGGGCCTGCTGCGAGGTCTTGATCGCCAGCGAATCCTTGAAGAAGGCGAATTCTTCGAGGTAAGTCGGCATCACCGTCGGGACAGTATCCTTGTCGGCGAGTTCCTGGAACCAGCCCTTGAACTGATCACCGGCGTAGAACGGATCCTTTTCGGCTGCCGTATAGGCCGGCAGAGCGCCGATCTTCTTGTTCCACTCGATGTTGCCGTCAGGGCTTTCGAGAGTTTCGATCAGCTTCCAGGAAAGGTCCTTGTTCTGGCTCGTCGTGAACATCGACCAGCCGGCATAGCCGATGGTCGGGAACGACTTGCCATCGGGGCCCTTCGGCAGCGGCATGACGCCGAAGTCTTCGGCCTTCATGCGCTCGGCAATGGCGATCAGAGCGTCCGGATCCTGATCGAGGAATGCGCAGGTGCCGGAGTAGAAGCCGGCGACGACTTCGTTGAAGCCCCAGTTGACGCTATCCTTCGGCGCGTAGCCCTTCTTGTAGAGATCGACCATCCATTCCAGACCCTTTGCCCAGCCTTCGCTGTTCATGGTCGAGGTGCCGTCGTCGTTGAAATACTTGTTGGATCCGGCCATCGAAGCGGCGAAGATCATCCAGCCGTTCAGACCGCCCGGGCCGCCGCGCATGCAGTAGCCGTACTTGCCCGAAATCTTGGAGACGGCTTCGGAAGCCTTGGTGAACTCCTCCATCGTCTTCGGCGGTTCTTTCACACCAGCTTCGGCAAGCAGCTTCTTGTTATAGAACATGGCGCGCAGATAGAAGCCGTAGGGCAGCATGTATGCGGTCTTCTTGACGTCGCGGCCGAGCTCGAGCGCGCGCGGGGTCAGGTCCTTTGTGTGCTCCCACTTGGCGAGATAGGGCTCGAGGCTTTCGAGCATGCCGTTATTGCCATAGAGCGACAGCCAGGTATCCGGCATTTCCATGACGTCAGGCGTATCGCCTGCCGATACCATAGTCGCGAATTTCTGGAAGGCTTCGTTCCAGGGCAGCGAGATGATCTCGACCTTGGTGCCCGGATTGGCGGCTTCGAACTTGCCGACGATCGACTTCAGCGTTTCGGTACGTTCCGGGCTGGTGATGACCTCGACGAGTTTCAGCGTCGTGTCGGCGAAGGCCGTTCCTGCCATCATGGTGGCGAAGAGCGTTGCGGTTATCAGTCTTTTCATGCTCAGTTCCCCTTTTGTTGAAGGTGTTTCTCTCACTATTGTCGTCACGAAGCGGCGGCGAGCGCCTCTTCGATGTCTCTCCACAGCGCCTCGGTCCCTTCGAGGCCGACATGGAGACGTACGGACCGCGCATGAATGCCAAAGGTATGCGCGGAGTTCGGTTGCGCTTTCTGCTGAAGCACCACCTCGCCCGGTACGATCAGGCTTTCGTGTCCACCCCAGCTCACGCCCAGTTTGAAGAGCTTGAGGTGATCGGCGAAGGCGCGGATATCGACGCCTTCGCGGAAGATGAAGGAGAACAGGCCCGACGTGCCGTTGAGGCCAGCCGGCAGGCGGTTCGCGAGGCCCGGATGGCAGACCTGCTCGACAACGTCGAGCGCCTGCAGCCGCTGAGCAATGGTCATCGCCGCAGTCTCGTGCGCTTTCATGCGGATCGGCAGCGTGCGCAACCCGCGGATCAACAGCCAGGCATCGAAGGGCGACAGCTTGCCGCCGAGATAGGGATAGGCCTCAGCCTTGATGCGGGCGATCATGTCCTTGGAGCCCGCGACGACACCGGCGACCACGTCGCTGTGACCGCCGAGATATTTCGAGGCCGAATGGATGACGAGATCGACACCCAGGGTGATCGGCCGCTGGAAGATCGGGCTTGCCCAGCTGTTGTCGATCATGGTGACGACGCCGTGCTTTTTCGCAAGCGCCGCCAGCGCGCCGACATCATGGGCTTCCATCACCCAGCTGGTCGGGCTTTCCATGTAGAAGACCTTGGCGCCCGGGAGCGCCTTGGCGACTTCTTCCTCGTCGCGGCCATCGACATAGGTCACCTCGACCTTCATCCGCTTCAAGATGGTGCCGAACAGGCGGAAGGCATCGGGATAGACATGCTTGACGGCGACGATGCGGTCGCCCGGCTCGACGAAGGAGAGCACCGCCGACGAGATCGCCGCCATGCCGCTTGCAAAACCGAGCGCATCTTCTGCGCCCTCGAGCTTTGCCAGCATCTCCTCGAACATGCGCACTGTCGGGTTCAAGCCGCGCGTATAGATCGGCCGCACCTTCTCGCCGCGATAGGAGGCGATCATGTCGTCGTAATCGGAGAAGGTGAAAAGCGATGTCTGAAAAATCGGCGGCACCACTGCTTCGGCAAAATTGCCGTCGTCATGGGCGGTGATCAGCGAAGCGAGTTCGATCGGATCGAGCGAGTTGCTCATTTGGACATTTCCTTGATGTCTTCCTCGACAACGTCGAGAATCTTCAGTGTTTCCTCGCGCGCCGCCTGGGGGTCCTGTGCGGCGATCGCGTTGAAAAGCGTGCGGTGGAACGGAAAGGACCGGCGGGCGAAGTCCTGCCGGTCGAATGGATGGGTCCAGAAACGGACGAAGGTCTCGCGCATCTGCTCCAGAAGCTGGCCGAACATCGGATTATGCGTCGCGTCATAGACCGCCATGTGGAATGCCAGATCCTCCGGACCCGACGTGCCCTTGGCGATATGGACGCGCTCCATCTCGTTCAGTTTCTCTTCGATATTCACGAGGTCACTGGCCGTGCGCTTGCGGGCCGCCACCATCGCCGCCTCGCATTCGATGCCGCGGCGAACCTCCAGCGTCTGCAGCAGCGCATCGCGCAGATTGGCGCCCTCGAAGGAGAGCGGAACATGAATGGTCGCCTTCGAAACCGGTTTCAGCAGGTAGGTACCGCTGCCCTTGCGGGTTTCGATGACGCCGAGCGCCTGGAAGTGGCGGATGGCTTCGCGGATGGTGGAACGGCCAACGGCCAGGGCAGACATAAGCTCGCGCTCGGCCGGCAGGCGGTCGCCCGCCTTCAGCTTCGCATCCTCGACATAATGCGCCAGCGCCTCAGTCACCTGACGCGCACGGTCGATCGCCGGAAGCGGCCGGATCACCGGCCTGTCGCTCACATTTGCCTTCATGGTTCCCCATTTTTCTTGTCAGGCAGTCGACCTTAAATTGGTCTGACATCTTAGCATTTCCCAAGAAACTTTCGCCGTCAAGGGCAGAAGCTGTTCGCCATGATGTCTGTTGAGAAATTGACCGCAGCCGGAAATCCACCGCATAGCCAGAAGCAAATTATGCAAATGATTTTATTTGATTTTTTCCGATGAACTTTTCCACAGGGGATGGCATCGGCTTGCGAGCGAGGCAGGTTGCCGGGCAACTGCGCCGCTTGTGAGCGCCTCAAAACCGAGACCTCATAGATCGGAAGCGCCAGAAAAGCGGGCGGACCATTGGCCCGCCCGCATCATGCTTAGTACTGGGCGACACCGCCATCGACGTCGAGTTGGACGCCGGTGATGAACGCGCTGTCGTCGGATGCGAGGAACACGGCCGTCTTGCCCATATCGTCGGGCGTGCCCATGCGACCGAGCGGGATCGTCGCGGTGATTCCCTCGTAAGCCTCGGCCGGGATCAACCCCGAAAGACCAGGCGTCACGGTATGACCCGGGCTCAAGACGTTGATGCGGAAACCGCGCTCCTTCGTGTCGATGATCCAGCCGCGAACGAGACTGCGGATGGCCGCCTTGGTCGAAGAATAGACCGACATGTTCGGGATGCCCTTCGATGCCGCAATGGATCCCGTCAGGATTACGGACGCACCGTCGCGCAAGACCGGCAAGGCCTTCTGGAAAGCGAAGAGAAGACCGCGCACGTTGGTATTGTAGGTCTTGTCGAAATGCTCTTCGGTGATGTCGCCGAACTTCATGAACTCGTAGAAGCCGGCATTGAGGACGAGAGTGTCGATCTGGCCGCTATTCTTCTTCACGATCTCGTAGAGCTTATCGAGATCGCCGAGCTTCGACGCGTCGGCTTGCACCGCGATGGCGCCGTGGCCAATCACCGCGACAGCCTTGTCCAGTTCGCTTTGACGGCGGCCGGTGATGTAGACAAGTGCACCTTCCGCAGCGAACTGCTTTGCGATGCCCAGCCCGATGCCGGCGCTGCCGCCGGTCACAACGGCAACCTTGCCATCCAACTTCTTGCTCATGGAATTATGATCTGCTGGACCCGCGCTTGCCGACTGTTCAGTCTTTCACGCGGGATGGCACCCGGCGGGTGCCTGCCAATCAGATAAATTCAGCAAAAGCTGCGTTGTAGACGCCAAACTCGACTATAGATTATTCCATAATGGAATGCGCCTGAACTCTCTGCACCTTCGCAGGACGATCTCTCAATACGCCAAAAGGCGCGCGCCGTCGCCGGGCACGCGCCTTGTGTTCTTTGATTGCAAACCGTCAGTCAAGGACGATCCTGACTAGGAAAGACCGGCCCGATCTGCTTTCGAAGCAATCATGTCGCAGGAACCAATGCCGTGACTTTCTCGATCGCGCGTTTGACCGCAGGACGGGCATCAATCTCGCCGTACCAGCGCGCGATGTTTGGTGTCCTCTCGAAGTCAATGCCTGCAAATTCGCGGCGCCATAGCCATCCGAAATGCACGATGTCGGCGATCGTGAACTGGTCTCCGGCAACAAATTTGCGCTCGTGAAGCACGCCTTCGAGCACGGCGAGGACGCGTTCAGCCTCTGTCTGGAACCTTGCGATCGCCAATGGGATCTGCTCGGCGGCTTGCCGCTTGAAGAAGCCGAGTTGCCCAAAGGCTGGGCCAATTCCGGTCAGATGAAAGAAAATCTGTTCGAAGACACGGGCGCGGCCTGCGCCATCGCCCGGAAGCAGCCTTCCCGTCTTTTCAGCAAGATAGACGAGGATCGCCCCGGATTCACTGACGGTGATGGGCTCCCCATCGGGGCCATCGCTATCGATCAACAGAGGAACCTTGCCATTGGGGTTGATGGCCAGGTAGTCCGGCAGTTTCTGCTCGCCCTTGCGGACGTTGATAGGCTTGAGCTCATAAGCAAGCCCGAGCTCTTCAAGGGCGATAGGCACGCGAACACTGTTGGGCGTCGCAAAGGCATAGACTTCGATCATCGTGGTTTCCACTCTGGAGAATTGATGGGGATGCTGCCGCATCGAGCACCGCGCATTATTTGCGCGCGTGGACTTGACGGGGGAAGCCGCGATGGAGACATATGCATCATTCCAAGGAGGAATGGCCCATGAACCGGCTCGCTGCCATGGACGCCTTTGTGCGCGTCGTCGATACCGGATCATTCACCGGTGCCGCGCGGCAGTTGCGTGTCGGGCAGCCGGCAATTTCCAAAATGATCGCTCAACTGGAAGAACGCGTCGGCACCAGGCTGCTGTTGCGGACGACGCAAGGCCTGATGCCCACGGAGGCGGGCGAGAATTTTTATGAACACGCCAAGCGCGCTGTCGAAGAGGCCGACGAGGCCGAGGCCAAGGCGCGGGGCTCAGGTGCCGCTCTCAACGGCCGGCTGCGGATCAGCGGCGCGGTGACATTCATGCGGCTCCACGTGGTTCCCCACTTGCCAAAATTCCTGGCCATGCACCCCGATCTCGATATCGAAGTATTCATGGACGATCGCAACGTCGATCTTGTCGAAGCCGGTATCGACATCGCTCTGCGAATGGGAGATCTGCAGGATTCATCGCTGACCGCCCGCAAGGTCGGACAGAGCCCGCGCGTCGTGGTCGCCTCACCGGAGTATTTTGAAAGCCACGGTGAGCCCACCTCTCCTGCGGAACTGGGGGCACATCAAGCCGTCGTCTACGATCTGCGCAGCGGCGGCACTGTCTGGAACTTCAGCCAGGGGCCGGTTCAAAGCGCCGTGACCATCAAGGAGCGCATCCGGTTGACCGCAGCCGAGGGTGTTCGCGAAGCGGTCTTTGCCGGAATGGGACTGGCCGTCGCCTCTGAATGGATGTTCGCGCCCGAACTGGCCTCCGGCAAGGTCCGGCGCGTCCTCCAGGACTGGGATCTTCCGCCCATCGATCTCTGGGCGGTCTTCCCGAGCGGACGCACGGCGAGTAGCAAAGCGAGAACCTTCGCCGACTTTATCAGGAGCGAACTCGCTTCCGAATTCAGCACCGATGACGACGGCGGAGCGGATTGACGATGCCTGCGCCGAGCTCCATGCGGTAGCCTAGGCCAAGGCGCATTGCCGTCATTGAGGCGCGAGACCCAATGGCTCCCAGCGCAGCCCTTGCCGCCGCTCATTGACGAGCTGCGCCGGTCTCATCATATTGCAGCGATGGCGAAGCTGTCGAACCGCGAAAAAATTCTGAGGGAAGGCCTTAAGGTCGTCGACGAGGTCGGCTTCTCGTCCGCCTCGGTGCGCAGCATTGTCAGCGCAGCTGGCGTGCCCCTGGGCTCCTTCACCAATCATTTCGTTTCCAAGGAAGCGTTCGGGCTCGAGATCGTCGAGCTCTATTTCGCCAACAGCCAGAATGTCGTGCTCGATACGCTGCGCAACGATGCGAAGCCGCCATTGATGCGGCTTCGGGAATACATTGCCGGCAGCCGTTCGAAGGGAAGCTGCGGCGGCCCTCTCGGGGGCCTGCTCGGCAACTTCATTGCCGAAACCGGCGTGGCTGGCGATGCCATACGTCAGCGCGTCAACGAGATCGTCGCTGGCCTCACCGATGCAGTCGCCTATTGCATCGAGGCGGCCGTCAAGGCCGGAGAAGTGGCCCCGGATATCGATTGCCGGCAGGTCGCCGGGTTCATCGTCTCCTCGCATCAGGGAGCGGTGCTGCTTAGCAAATCTCAGCGCAGCCCGGAGCCGATCGAACGGCTTGAAACGGTGCTCTTCTCGATCGTGCTGCGCCCGCTCCACTGACCATCTCCGCACAGAAGCATAGTGTACGATCGTACATTTTTGTTGACACCCATAAATGTACGTACGTACATATTATTCACCTTGCGCGATTTCCGCCGAGGCTTGAAAGGGTTTTCCAATGTCTGCTCCTGTTGTTTTGATCACCGGTGCGCTTACCGGTATAGGCCGCGCGACGGCGATTGCTTTTGGCCGCGATGGCGCCCGCCTTGTGGTTTCCGGCCGCCGCGACGAACTGGGCCGCGAGCTTGTCGAGCAACTCCGCGCCATGGGCGCCGAGGCCGAATTTGTTCGTGCCGATGTCCGCCATGACCAAGAAGTCGAGTCGCTCATCGACCAGACAGTGGCCCGCTTCGGCCGTCTCGACGTCGCCGTCAACAATGCCGGCACCGAAGGTGCGTTCGGGCCGGTAACGGCGCAGACTGCCGAAACTTACGCGGCGACCTTCGACACCAATGTGCTGGGCACCCTGCTCAGCATGAAGCATGAGTTGCGTGTGATGAAGGAGCAGGGAACCGGCAGCATCATCAACGTGTCCTCTGTGCTGGGCAAGGTTGGAACACCGAACGGATCCGTCTATGTCGCCAGCAAGCACGCGGTGGAAGGGCTGACGAAATCGGCGGCCCTCGAGGTCGCAACCACGGCCATTCGCGTCAATGCCGTGGCACCCGGCCCTATCCAGACCGGCTTCCTTGACCGCTTGACGGGCGGATCGGATGACCGTCTCGATTACCTGAAGTCATATGTGCCGATGCGCCGTCTCGGCCATTCGGAAGAAGTGGCGGCGGCGATTGTCTTCCTGGCGTCGCCGCAGGCCTCTTTCCTGACCGGCCACTCGCTTGCCGTCGATGGCGGCAAGCTTGCGGGCTGATGCTCAGCGCGCTCTTCAGTAGCTGGAGAAGGGCGGCAGCATCCTCGCCGCTCTTCTCGTCACTTGCCGACCCCTTGGCTCAGGCCACGGACGAATTGTCGTGAGAACACTACGTAGAGAACGACGAGAGGCAGAATCCCGAGTGTGAGTGCAGCAAGCAGTGCCGGATAGTCGCTGAGAAATTGCCCGACGAACTGCTGGACGCCAAGCGTCACTGTCTGGTTGCTGCGGCCGGGCGACAGGATCAGCGGGAACCAGAGGTCGTTCCAGACGGGCAGCATCGTCAGCGTGGCAACAGCTGCAAGGCCGGGCTTCACCACCGGCAGGACGATCAGGAATGTCCGGAATTCCCCTGCCCCGTCCATGCGTGCCGCTTCCTTTATCTCGGTCGGCACCGTGCGGAAATACGCCATCATCAGCGTCACCGCGATCGGCACGCTCATTGCGGTATAGACCAGGACCAGTGCCGTCAGCGTATCGACCAGCCGCCATGCGATCATGATCTCGAGGATCGGAACGGTGCCGAGGCGGATCGGCAGCATGATGCCGACCACGAAAAGCCCGGCGATCACGGGCGTGATCTTCAGGCGGTATTCCACCAGGCCGTAGGCAGCCAGCGCCGAAAAAACCACCGTCAGTACGATCGTCGAGACGGTGACGACAAGGCTGTTACGGTAGTTCAAGAAAAAATTGCCGCGGGTGAAGACCCGGATATAGCCGTCGACGCTGAAAGTCTTGACGGTCGGCAGATCGAAGGGGCCGCCAAAGATCGCCGGTGTCGTCTTGAAGGAATTCAGGATGACGATGAAGATCGGGCCGAGGGCCAGGAGCACGAAGAAGATCAGCAATCCGTGGACGACGATGCGATCGAGCACCATGCGCTGGCGGCTGGAGCCGTAGAAGCTGGCACTGAGTTTGGCTGACGATGACATCTCTGCTGTTCCTCAGACTTGGTGCGCTTGCAGCCGTCGCTGGACCAGCCAGAAATAGGCGGCAGTGACGAGAAGAATGATGACGAAGATCACCGTTGCGACGGTCGCTCCGAGATCCAGATCGGCCACCTGGCCACTGGACCCGAAAAAGGTGCGGTAGAACAGCGTCCCGAGAATATCCGTGCTGTAGTTCGGGCCTGGTGCTGCGCCATTCAGCGCGAAGACCAGATCAAAGCCGTTGAAAGTCCAGATATAGGTGAGGATGACGATCAGACCGAATTGCGGCGCAATCAGCGGGAACTTGATCGCCCAGAAGATTCGCCAGTTTCCGGCACCATCGATCCGCGCCGCCTCGACGACATCCTCCGGAACAGCAAGCAGCGCGCTGTAGAGGAACAGCATCGGAATGCCGACATATTGCCAGACCGACATCAGAGAGATCGTCGGCAGTGCCGTCAGTTCGTTGCCGAGTAGCGGAAAGCCGACCAGTCCCCAAAGCGGATTGATGATCAGGCGCCAGATGAAGCCGACGATGACGACGGAGAGCGTCGCGGGGATAAAGAGCAGCGTGCGGTAGACGCCTTCGGAACGGTTCAGCAGACCGGAGGTGAGCAAACCCGCCATCAAAAGGCCGATCGGCACTTCGACCACCAGATGGATGATGAAATATTCGAAATTGTTCAGCAGCGCGTTCCAGAAACGCGCGCTCGTGACCGGATGGGTGAAGAGGTAATAATAGTTTTCCAGCCCGACGAAGACGCGCCCGGCCTGACCATCCGTATCGAAGAAGCTCATGACGATCGAGGCGATGAGCGGCAGGACGGCGAAAGCGAGATAGATTGCGAGCGCTGGCAGCACAAAAAGGAAAAGGCTCCAGCGAGCCGTCGCAGGACGTGTCACCCGGTATCTCCGTAGTCTGGTCGCCAGCTGATGCCGGCGGGCATCGGGAGCCTCGCGCACCGGTGTGGTGCGCGGGGCGCTCTTGTTACTTTTTCTGCGGTGCGTACCAGGATGCAAGACCGGCCTGGAGTTCTGCAGTCGCCTTTTCAGGGGTGACATCGTCTCCGATCATCATCGTCTGCAGCACGCGCCAGATTTCGTCGTCGAGCGGCGGATTGCCGGCGCTCAGCCGGTCCAGCGCCAGGCGCGGCGTCAGTTTGGCGTCCTTCTTCAGGTCGGCGAATTTCTGCGCCAGCGCGTTGTTATAGGTTACCGGCGTGCTGCTCATGGCGAAGAAGCCTGGGGCGGCATTGACGTAAAGTTCCTGGAATTCCGGAGATGCCAGCCAGGTGAGGAAGGTCTTTGCGGCATCCTTGTTCCTGCTTGCGGCATTGATGCCGATCGCCATGTCAGGCATTTCCTGCAGGTAGCGCTGACCGCCCTCCTTGGCAGCCGGCGGACCGAAGACACCGACGTTGAGACCCGTTGAGGTCACCTGATTGATATCCCAGGAACCGTCCGGCAGGATTGCCGCGCGGCCGATGGTGAAAAGCTGGGTCATGTCGGCATATTGCAGGCTTGCCTGCCCATTAGGCAGGAACGGCTTCCAGGCTGCGAAGGCTTTGAAGGCCTCGACGAATTCCGGATCCGTGAGCTTCTTGGTGCCGTCGATCAGGCCCTGGCGGCCCTCTTCGCCGTTCCAGTAGGACGGACCGATGTTGTAAAGACCGTTATAGGCGAGCTGCCAGGATTCTGCCGACCCATAGGCAAGCGGCTCGTATTTGCCGCTATCCTTGATCTTTTGCAGTACCTTGACGAACTCGTCAGCAGTCTTCGGAACTTCGAGCCCGAGCTCCTTGAAGATATCGACATTGTAATAGAAGCCAGCGAGCACGGCGGCGATCGGCAAGCAATAGGGCGTGCCTTTGGCGTCGGTCCAGGCGGCCTTCGACGTGTCGTCGAAATTCTTGATGGCGCCAAAGTCCGCCAGGGAGTCAAAATACTTGCGGCTGATCCACTCGCGATTGACGTCGAAGGGGCGGCAGGTCAGGAGATCAGGTCCCGCGCCAGCTTCAATTTGGGATTGCATCGCTGCATTATACTCATTGGTATTGACCGGAGAGAACTCCACCTTGATGCCGGGATTCTTGGCTTCGAAGGCCGGAATGATCTTGTCCTGCCACACTGCGATATCTTCGGTCCGCCAGCTTCCGAGCTTGATGGTGACATCTTCGGCGAAAGCGCTGCCGGCAGCGACCATCGCAACCAGTGAGACAACGGCACCGTTCAGCAATGCGTGCTTTGAAAGCATTTCATAATCTCCCATTCTTGTGACTCAAAACTGCTCCCATGCCGGTTCTTTTAATCTCAGTCCGGCGATTGTTGAGGCGACGATACCTCTCAATACCAGTTGTGACAAGTTATATTTTTTGTTTCCCATTTTTGTCTTATGTGGTATTCGATTGAAAGGAATAAGGACTGTTGCCACAGAGCTTGGAGGGGTGGAAATGATCGGCGTCGGGTTGCTGGGATCGGGTTTCATTGGCGAATGCTATGCCGATGCACTGCTTGACGTCCGCAATGCGGAGTTGCGCAGCTGCTATTCTCGCAGCGGCAAGCGGGCCGAGGAATTTGCGGCCAAGTGGCGGATCAAGACCCATGCCACGATGGATGCCCTTTGCGCCGACCCTTCCGTTGATCTTGTCATCATCGCCCTCCCGAACGAGGTGCATCTCGAGGCGACAAGAATTGCCGCAAAACACAAGAAGGCCGTGGTCTGCACCAAGCCGCTTGCCCGCACCGAAGCCGAGGCCGCAGAGATGCTCAAGCTGGTAACCGAGGCAGGCGTCTGGCACGGATATGCAGAGAGTTCGGTCTTCTCCCCGAACACAGCCAAGGCTTACGAAATGCTGAAGGCCGGCGGCATCGGCAAGCTGCTGACGATGCGTGCTCGCGAGGCCCATTCGGGTCCGCATGCGCCGCACTTCTGGGATGCGGAGACGGCGGGCGGGGGCGCTTTGCTTGACATGGGCTGCCACACCGTAGAATCAGCACGGCATTTCTTCGGAAAGGACAATCCCGTGACCGAGGTGATGGCCTGGGGTTCGACGATGGTGCATGGCGACAAGACGACCGGTGAGGATGCCGCGATCGCACTTCTGAAATTTGCCGGTGGCGAGCTGGCGACCATCGAATCTTCCTGGATCGAAAAGGGCGGCATGCAGCTGCGTCATGAGCTCGTCGGCTCCGAGGGGCGCATCGTCACCGACAGTTCTGTCGGTCCCGTCTGGGGCTTCGTCGGCAAGCCTGTCGGCTATACTGTCGAGAAGGCGGATGCCGAGACCGGCTGGGTGTATCCCGTACCGGAAGAGACGCGCGCCTATGGCTTCTCGCAGCAGATGCGCCATTTCGTCGATTGCTTCGCAGCCGGCAAGGCTCCGTCCGAAACCTACGAAGACGGGGTTATCGTCAACAGGATCATCGATGCATGCTACCGGTCCATGAAAACCAGGCAGTGGGAAAAGGTAGCGGTGAACTGATGATCGGAAATGAAGGCCAGCCGGGACCTTTGCAGTCGGATTCTCCCGAGCCCCTGTGGCAGCAGGCCGCAAAGGCGATCATGAAAGAGATTGCAGCCGGCAAGCTGGCGTCGGGAAACCGTCTGCCGCCGGAACGCGATTTGCTGACCCGGCTATCGATCAGTCGCGTAACGCTGCGCCGCGCGCTGCAGAGCCTGGTGACTGACGGCGTGCTGGTGTCTTCGCACGGCCGTGGCTGGTACGTGGCAACGGAAGCGCATCAGGAATTTCCCCAGACGCTTGAATCCTTCAGCGAAACCGCTGCCCGCCTCGGCCTCGCGCCATCCTCGGACGTGCTGCGTGCCGAAGGGGCGCCCGCAAGCCTCGATGAGGCAGAAGAGCTCGGCATTGCGCCCGGCGCGCCGGTCTTTCATCTCGACCGCATACGTCGGCTGGATGGCGTGCCGGTTGCCGTCGATACGTCGTTCTTCCCGATGATCCGCGGGCTCGATATGTCGGGTGTCGATTTCAAGACGGCTTCGCTTTTCAAGCTGCTGACCGGTGCCGGCTTTGACCTGGCGCGCGCCGAATCGACGATCGAGGCGCACGCCGCAGACAAGACGCTTGCCCGCCATCTCGGCATCGAGCAGGGCATGCCGATCCTCGCCATGCGCCAGCTTGTCGAAGACAGCAGCGGGCGGCCGGTCATGGCATCGACGATCCGCTACGCAGGCGACCGCTACCGCCTGCGGACATCTTTTTCACGCACTGCGAAGACCGGCGGGTGACGCCGTCCGTCCATCCGGCACGCGCTGGCCAAAGCCGCGGCCGCACATCATTTCAGGACCAAGGAGAAGACCGCAATGGTCAAAGGTTATATTTCGCTGGCTGACGCGCGCGCCTCCCAGGCCAATGCGCTGGAAACCGCGATTGCTGCAATTGGCAGCGAAGTTCGCAATGCTTCCAGCGCGCTGAAAGGCGCGGGCCCGATCTTCATGGGTATCGGCGCAAGCTTTGCAGCGAGTTCGGCTGCCGTCTGGGCCTTGCGGTCCCGCGGTGTGCATTCGTGGCGCCTCAATGGCGGCGAATATCCGATCCCCTTCCCCGCATCCAGCCATCCGGTGATCGCCGTCTCGCAAAGCGGCAAGAGCACCGAGACGCTTGCCGTGCTGAACTCGATCGAGCGCAGCCTGCGCATATCGGTGGTCAACGCCAAGGATTCCCCCGTCGCGGCCGCCTCGTCGGCCAATATTTCGCTCGGCGCAATCCCAGACAGCTACGCATCGACGATTGGCTATACGGCAACGATCGCAGCTCTTGGCATGATCGCCGAGGCCTGGGATGGCGGCGCAATCGATACGTCCTGGTCTGATCTCCCCACTGCCTTCCGCACCGTCGAGCAGAAGCTCAAGACGCAGACCGGCGAGATTCTCGCACGCATGACGGACGCGGTATATGTCGATTGCGCCGGGATTGCCCCTTCAGCCGGTTCGGCTGAAGTCGGCGCGCTGCTGCTACGCGAGATCGCCCGCATCCCTTCGACCGGCATGTCGACCAGGCAATATCTGCATGGCGCGATGGAATCGGCCGGCAAGGGCGTGCATATTCTCTTTGGCGACGAGCGGGAGGCGGAATTGGCATCGACCCTGGCAAAAGCCGGTCATCACACGATCCTTGCCGGCCCCGTGCAAGCCGCAGCCAGCGATTGGCTGACCTATATACCGCTACCGCGCGTCAGCATCACCCAGCGGCCAATCCTCGAGGCCGTCATCATGCAGACCATTGCGGTTGAAACCGCGCTTGCCCGCGGGCTCGATCCCGATGCCTTCGTCTTCCACCACAACGACACCAAGGTAGCCTGACGATGGATAGCAGTGAATGTCTTGTGGCGCTTGATGTCGGTGGGACGAAGACGCATCTGGTCGTGGAAACGCTGGCCGGTGCGCGTATTCTGGACACGGTCATCTCCAGTCAGGATTGGGACGCGGAGCCCGCGTCTCACGGCGCCGATTGGCTGGCTTCGCGCCTGCGCGCCACCCTGCCCGCTGGTCTTTCGATCGCCTCCATTGCCTTCGGTGCGCAGGGAATCAACAATCCCTCGATCGGGCGGGATCTTGAAGCGGCGTTGCTCGATCGGGGATATCGCGTTCGAGCAGTCAACGATGCGGCACTCATCGTGCCTGCTGCCGGGCTCCGTCAGGGTATCGGCGTCATAGCGGGTACCGGCGCCATCGCCGTTGGAACGGATGGCTCGGGGCAACCGATTTCGGCGGGCGGATGGGGATGCGTGATTGGCGACGAAGGTGGTGCGGCCGCATTGGTGCGCGAGGCAGCCCGGGCTGCGCTGAGAGCAAATGACGAAGGCAAGCCAGATGACGGATTGCTCTCGGCATTGATTGCCGATTTCGGCGTCGAGGATGCCGAGCGGCTGACCCGCAAGGTCAACGACGACCCGACGGCCGAGAACTGGGCACCGCATTGCACTGCCATTTTCGATGCCGCAGACGGCGGATCGCAACTGGCGGTGAACGTCATCTCGGAGGGCGCCGGCTATCTTGCGGCGCTTGTCGCCCAGCTCAAAAATCGGGGGGCGACAGGCGATGACGTCGTCGTGGCGGGCAGCGTGATCGTTAAACAGGCGCGTCTGCTCGACGCGTTCAAGCGCGCACTCGGCAAGCAGCATCCGCGGCTTGCTGTGCATGTGCTCGACGTCTCACCGGTCGAGGGTGCAGTCTTTCTGGCCCGCGCGGCGATTGGATAATCGGAGATTGGGAGCCGGTCCATGAGGCGACAGAGGCGTCGCCTTGTAAAATCGGCACTCGCGGAAACCTTGCACGCGGCCCAGCATCAAATAAGCTTCCACAACGAGAAGCCAGATGCAGGCGTTCGAGAATTCACCGCGACTATCCTTCGCCACCGACGAAGCAATACTTGTCCGCCGGGCGTCCACAGGCGACGCGCAGGCGATCCGCAAGATCATCCGGTTTCACAATCAGCGGCTCTACCGGCTTGTCCGGGCGGTTCTTCACAGCAATGCGGAAGCAGAGGAAGCGCTGCAGGACACCTATCTCCAGGCCTTTTCAAAGCTTTCCGATTTCGACGGCGCGGCGTCGCTCTCGACCTGGCTTTCGCGTATCGCACTGAATACTGCCTTCATGCGGTTGCGCGCCGAAAAGCGGCTCAAACGCTCGATCCCTCCGTCTGGCCAGCCGCAAGCCGAGATCATCGCGCTCCACCCTTCATCATCCACCATCGACCCGGAGCGCGGCATGGCGCAGCGACAGCTTCTTCAGCTCGTAGAGCAGGCAACCGATGCCCTTCCGGAGGACTTTCGCATCGTGTTCGTTGCCCGCGTCATCGAGGGGCTGGATATCGGAGAGACGGCCACGCTGCTCGATATTCCCGCGGCAACGGTCAAGACGCGGCTTCACCGCGCCCGCAAACTCATTCGCAAGCAGCTGGAAGAGCAGATCGGGCCGATCCTGATGGACGCCTTCCCCTTCGCCGGCAGGCGCTGCGAGCGGTTGACCGAAGCCGTGATCGCCAAACTCGGGCTGAAGAACTGACGGGAACCTCTCCGGCGGCGCGGCATCCAATGCTGCGTACGTTGAAACAGGCGCCGGCGATCCCGCCGCGCCAAGGAGATCCCGATTAAAACCTTCATTTCCGCCATCGCTACGAGCTGCCTTCTCCTCGCCGCCGGCCAATCGCTCGCAGCCGACAAGCCGACCGATCCGCAGATCGCCCATATCGCCTATACGGCAGGCGCGATCGACGTGGACGCCGCCAAGCTTGCCCTTTCGAAGACCAAGAACAAGGACGTCGAGGCATTCGCGCAATCGATGAAAAAGGACCATGAAGCGGTCAACGAAAAGGCGCTCGCGCTCGTCAAAAAGCTGAAGGTCACGCCTGAAGACAACCCGACGAGCCAGGCGCTTGCAAAGGCCGCCAAGGAAAAGCAGACCGAACTCAGCAAGCTGGACGGCGCCGCCTTCGACAAGGCCTACATCGACAACGAGGTTGCCTATCACAAGCAGGTCAACGGCGCGCTGGAAACCGTCCTTATCCCATCGGCAGAGAACAAGGACCTCAAAAGCCTGCTCGAAACCGGGCTGAAGCTGTTCCAGGGGCATGAGCAGCATGCCGAGCATGTTGCCATGGAGCTGAAATGATCTCAGTGCCGATGAAGTGCAGAAGCTTCCTGCTGACGGGAGTAGTCGTTGCGGCCGGCGCATCGCTGGCGCGCGCCCATAACGGCAAGATACATGTGACGGTCGAAAATCTCGGCTTCTCGCCTGCAGACACCGAGGCGAAAGTCGGCGAGACCATCGAATGGAAGAATAAGGATCCGTTCGATCATACCGCCACCGTCAACGGCGGCTGGGAGGTGACCATCCCCGCCGGCCAGAAAGCGACGCACCTGGTCACCGCCGGTGACACGGTGGAATATTTCTGCCGCTTCCATCCCAACATGAAGGGGCACATCAAGGTCGTGTCCTAGAGAAAAAACACGCCGCCAGGGACGCCTCTGGCGGCGTAGCCTTCGGCGAGTGACCATCGCCGTAGCGCGCGCTTGACCGATAGCCGGCATTCGTGTTGATGCAAGGGTTCGAATATCTGAGCCGAGCGAACGGACCGGGCCGAAAAGAGCCGCGCCGCGTGGGGACACTTCTCGCATGTCGAAATCCAATCTGAGGCGGGACGCCGACCTCCTGCTGCATCGTGGTTCGCGGGTCGAAGGCGCCTACCCGGTCAGCCGCTCCCGCAGGCCGGTCGAGGTTCAGCGTCTCATCGGTGCGATCGGCAATCTGATGCTTTCGGGCGATACGCCGATGATGGAGAAATTCGTTGCCGGCAAGATCTTTCATCAGCTGCAGTATCCCGGCGCCGTTTCCAGCCGGCCCGCCTCACATCTGCGGCTTGGGCCGCAGCTGCAGTTCGCCCTGCGCCAGCTGACGCAGAAAGGCCGGGCTTTCGCGGAAGTTGCCGCCGCGATCAACGATCTGGCCAAGAGCCTCGATTGGTCGTCGAGCTCGACCGGTCCCTTCGCCAGCATGAATATCGAAAAGGCACACGCCCATGCCGTCATCGCCGGAGCGGCGGGCCTCGAAGAGCGCGACGATGTCACGCTCGGGCTGACGATCATGGAGCCCTACAGCCGCTTCCCCGATCATGTCCAATACCGTGCCCGGGTTTTCCTGGCGCTGTCGGACTGCGAATTCCTCTGCGACGAAAAAGGCTGGCAGCAGGCTTCGCCGGGGTCGGCCTTCTACAACGAGGCCGGACACACCGTGGCGATGCGCTGCACCTCGCGGCCCCTGCTGGCCGCCTGGTGCCAGATGGAGCGGTAGAGCCCGGCCAGGCTTACCCGGCCGGGTCCGGCGCAGTTTATGCAGCCGCCGGGGTCGGCTCGCCGAGCGACAGCATCAGGCGGTTCGCCCAGTTGAAAAAGGCGGTGCCGTGAATGGCGTCGGCAATCTCCAGATCATCGAAGCCCTCTTCACGCAGGCGGGCAATCTCCGCCGGGCCAAAGCGCGAAGGCGTGGCCGTCAAGGCCGCCGAAACCTCGGCGACGGCGTTCCAGCGGCGGCTGCCGAGCTCGGCCTCGACGCCTTCGTCGAGCAGTCGCTGAACGTCGGCCGTGCGTTTCGAATGATGGGACGCGAACCGCGAATGCACCGAGGCGCAGAAGATGCAGCCGTTGCTGCGGGATGCGGCGGCGGCCGAAAGCTCCCGATCGGCCCGCGGCAAGCCGGCGCGCGTATTGTAGAAGATATCCTTATCGGTCTTCGTCCTCGCTTCGAGAATTTCCGGATCGCGGGCCAGCAGCATGAAATAGGGAGACTTGGAGCGCGAGGCATCGACGAGACCCGCCCAGTGCCGCTCGGTGAGTTCGCTTTCTTCCAGCGGCGTCAGCCACGGTGTCCAGCCAATCTCGGATTGGGTAAATGCGTTGGGGCGATTGTCGATCTCAGGATGATTGACGGTATCGGTCATGACGTTTCTCCTTATTCCGCTGCCGCACGCGTGACGCTGCCCTCGCCCGCCGCGCCGAGCGCGGAAAGGCCGGCAGCAACGCGAATCTGAAACGACAGGAACGCGACGATCTGCGACAGGGTGACGATACCGGTCGTGGTCCAGCCTGCATCAATCAGCTTCTGCAGCGCATCCGGGCTTGCTTCGCGCGGACGGAAGACCAGCAGATGCGTGTGTTCGAGAGCCGCCGACAGCTTGGCGCCGATCACGGCGCGGCTGAAATCCGAGACGGCATAGGTCAGGCCTGGAGCATCTTCCGCCGACAGCGGACCGGCCGGATAGCGGCCGTAAGGGCCATCTGCCGCGCCTTTTTCAATCTCCGTCTGGATCGCAGCTGCGAGCGACGCGCCGCCCTGCAGCTCGGACAAACCGCCGGCGTAGAAGGCCGACGCCGTCCCGGAGCGGTGCAGGCCGCTGACGAATGCGGCGATCGCGAGCCGCTCGGCACGCGTTACGTGATCGTCGGACACCGGCTCGAAGAGCGCGAGATAGCTTTTCTGCGCATTCAGCCGCGTCTCCGGACGTTCGGCACGGAGACGGTCGAGAAAAGACCCCGGCTTGATACCGGCTAGCAGATCAATGATATCGGGTGTGGAAGAACTCATGGATTCATACCTTTTCTGGCGGTGATTATGCTGTAGCGAGGCGCCGCTCGTGGGCGGCGGGTCCGCGTCGAACCCAGCCGAGCGCGGGAGCGACCTCGCTGGCTATCAATTCCAGCGAGCGCAGGATGTAGGCGTGTGGCGGATCGACCGAATGGACCTGGAAGACGAGGTCAGTGACGCGTTCCAACGCGGTGTCAGCCTTCAACGACGCGATCACATCGTCGGGCGTACCGACATGCACGTCGAAGGCCCTGATGAGATCCTCTGTCCTGGTGCTTGCGATCTTATGACCGCTGGCAATGAAGCGCTCGACGCTGCGCTGCAGGCCGATTTCCGCCAGATGCAAAGCCTCCTTGCGATCGTCGGCAACGAACAGGCTGCGCGAACCGAGAATGCGCGGCTGCCGTTCCTTCGGCAGCGCCTTAAGATAGGCGTCGATGATCGGATTCTGCAGCTCCCAGAGCGTTGCATCCGGCGCCTCTGCCGGCCGGGGCTGGGTGCGCGACAGCATCAATCCGTCACCATCCTGGCCGGCCCGGATTCCGCCGCCAACCGAGAACGTTGCCTGCCACACGCGCTCGAGAAGATGCGGGGCTGCCGGATAAAGATGATTGCCGCCCGTCAGCTCCCGCCCGGCCCAAGCATCTCGCACCGTTGCGAGGCTTTTCGCATAGACGGCGGCGCGATCGCCCGTTTCCAGCCCGAAGGGGAGGAAGGCAGCTGGAGTTCCGCCAGTACCGAAGCCGACTTCGAGGCGGCCGTTCGAGAGTATATCAAGCACTGCCGTGTCCTCCGCGACGCGGACGGCACTTTCCATCGGCAATGTGATCACACCGGTTCCAAGCCGGATGCGCGAGGTTCGGGCGGAGAGTTCCGCCAGAAAGATCAATGGCGCAGGAAGACCGCCCTCATCTCCATTGAAATGGTGCTGTGCCACCCATGCCGTATCGAACCCGAATTTCTCGGCATGAATGACCTGCTCGGCGGCCAGCCGGTAGCGGGTCGCAGCATCGGCCTGATCGAGGATACGGCTGAAGAAACCCAGGCGTTTCGGTGCGGTTGATGGCGTCATTGCTGTGTTCCTGTGCTGATCAGGGGAAATGGCTTTGCTGGCAGCCGGTGCTTCTTTCCGGGGATCGCCTCGATGAGTTCGCGGGTATAGGCGCTCGCCGGGTTGCCGAAGACATCGCCGACCGCGCCGCTGTCCACGAGCTTGCCGCCGCTCAAGACCGAGACGGTATCGGCGATCTGCCGCACGACAGCCAGATCATGCGATACGAAGAGATAGGTCAGGCCGAGCTCGCGCTGCAGTTTGCTGAGAAGCGCCAGAATCTGCGCCTGCACGGTGACATCGAGCGCCGACACGGCCTCATCGAGCACCAGGATCTGCGGGTTCAGAATGAGCGCGCGGGCAATGGCGACACGCTGTCTTTGCCCGCCCGACAGGGCATGCGGGCGGCGGCCGAGGACATCCGGCGGAAGGCCGACTTTCTCGATGATCGCCGCGACACGCTCCGTCCGCTCGGCGCGCGGAACCGGCTCGAAATTCAGCAATGGCTCTTCGACGATCCTGGCAATCGACTGGCGCGGATCGAGCGAACCGAACGGGTTCTGGTAGACGAGCTGAATCTTCCTGCGAAACAGCCGCAGCGTTTCCCCGCGCAAGGTAGAAAGGTCGAGCCCATCGACGATGACCCTGCCCGAGCTCGGCTTTTCGAATGCCGAGACGATGCGGATGCTCGTCGTCTTGCCGGAACCGGATTCGCCGACCAGCGCATGCGTCGTCCCGCGCCGGACGCGAAAGGAAACATCGTCGACGGCGCAAAAGCGCGAATAGCCGCCAAGGCCGAAGTCCTTGACGAGGTTTTCGACGACGATGATGTCGTCGCTTTCCGTCGCGGGAGTTTCCTTTGCCACGGTGGCCGGACGCGGCCGGATATTCAGCGACGGCGCATCCGACAACAGCTGGCGCGTATAGGCATTCTGAGGATTGCCGATGACATCCTGGGTGCGGCCCTGTTCCTGGATGCGGCCATGCTTGAGGACGATCAGCCGGTCGGAACGATCGGTGGCGACACCGAGATCGTGGGTAACGAGAAGCACTGCCGTGCCATACTCGCGGCGAAGCTCGTCGATCAGGTCGAGGATGTGCTTCTGTACCGTGACATCAAGCGCGCTTGTCGGCTCGTCCGCGATGATGAGCGACGGCTTCAACGCGATGGCGATGGCGATCAGCACCCGCTGCTTCATGCCACCGGAAAGTTCGTGTGGATATTGCTGCGCCCTCAGCTTCGGCTCGCTAAGCCCGACGCGTTCGAGAAGCGCGATCGCCTGCGTATAGGCAACAGGGCCGGAGGCTTCGCCATGAATGGCGAGAATTTCCGCCACCTGCTTGCCGATCGTCTTGACCGGATTGAGCGAATTGCCGGGGTCTTGAGGGATCAGGCTGATCACCGAACCGCGAATACCGTCCAGCCGCCGCTGCGGCCAGCCTGCGATCTCCTGATCGTTCAGGCGGATGCTGCCGCTCTCAAGTTTCCCGTTTTCCGGCAGCAGCCCGATGATCGCCTGCGCCGTCGAGCTTTTGCCCGAACCGGATTCGCCCACCAGCGCGACGACTTCTCCCGGGTTGACGTGGAAATCGATGCCATGGACAGCGGTGCGCGCGCCGTTCCTGTCGCTGTAGCTGACAGTCAGGCCGGAGACGGCGAGAACAGGAGACGGTGGGACAGCTGCTTTCGGCAGGTCGACAGGCTGTATCGTCATCTCTCTATCCTTCCAAATGCCTGGCTGATGCGATTGACGGAGAGCACCACCAGAACCACGGCGATGCCAGGGGCAGCCGTCAGCCACCAGGCGGTTGCGATATAATTGCGGCCCTCGGCGATCAGCAGCCCCCATTCCGGCGTCGGCGGCGGTGCGCCGTAACCGAGGAAGCCAAGGGTCGAGAGCTGCAGGATTGCCCAGCCGACCTGCAGTGCTGCAAAGGCGATGACCGAGGTCAGGGAGTTGGGAAGCACGTGGCGGATCAGCACGCTGAGGAAGGTACCGCCGCTGCCGAAGGCCGCTTCGACATATTCGCTGCGGCGAACAGTGATGACTTCGGAACGCACGATACGGGCAAAGCTCGCGACCGAAGTGATACCAACGGCGATCGCCGCGTTGATCGTCCCGAAACCCAAGAGAATAATGATGCTCAGGGAGAGCAGCAGCGCCGGTATCGACAGCAGAACGTCGGCAAGACGCATGATGGCCGTGTCCGTGCGCCCGCCGATCGAGCCTGCGAGAACACCGAGCGCTGTACCGGCGAAAAGCCCGATACCGACGGCTGCAAGCGCGCCCGACAGAGAGTGGACCGCGCCGTACACCAGGCGCGCATAAAGATCGCGGCCAAGTGAATCGGTTCCCAGCAGATGCGCGGCGCTCGGCGGTTTCAGCTGCTGCCCTGGCAGACCCTTGATCGGATCGTAGGCGGTGAACAGCTGGGGTGCGACCGCGAAGAGAAGCACGATGACCAGCACCGCGCCTGCCAGCAGAAGGCTGATATCGATCTTCCGGCTGCTTCGGCGCGGCGTGGCATCTTCGGCGGTTTGGCTCGGCAGCCAATCGTTGGTCTCTGCCGTCTCCAGGTCGAGATGGCGTTCAGCGACATCGAGGCTGGTCATCGAGCGGTCTCCGGCCTTGTTTTGAGCCGCGGATCGATGATCGGATAAAGAAGATCGATCGCGAGATTGATGGTGACGAACGCCGCCGCCGAGAGAACGACGATGGCCTGCAGGACGGCGACGTCCTGAAAATTGACCGCCTGTTCGGTAAGACTGCCGAGCCCGTTCAAGCCGAAGACCGTCTCGGTGATCACGGCGCCCGCCAGAAGCTCGCCGAACAGAACACCGGCAACCGTCAGAACCGGCAGGAATGCGTTCTTCGCCACATGCCGCCACAGCACCCATGCATGCGAGGCACCCTTTGCTCGGGCGACGGCAACGAAGGGCCGCGTCTGAACGTGATCGATGTTGCGCAGCAGGATCTGCGCCAGCGGCGCCGAGATCGGAATGGCTACAGTCAGAACCGGCAGAATCAGGCCCTCCCAGGGGCCGGGATTGATGACGGGCACCAGACGCAGCCGGAACGAGAATATCTGGATCAGCATGATGCCGAGCCAGAAGGTCGGCACCGAAACGAAGAGCGAAGGCACGGATTGGACGACATTACGCAATCTTCCGAAGCCATGGATGTTGGACAGGATCGCCAGCAGCACCGCGATCAGCGCCGCGACGATGAAGCCGAAGCCGGCCAGCCGGATCGTCGGCGGCAGGCTGGCAGAGAGCTGCGCACTGACGGCAACGCCTGCCTGCAGCGAATAACCGAAGTCACCGATCAGGAATTTTCCGGCTGTGTGCAGATATTGGCTGACCACGCTCCCGTCGGCCGCATAGGCGGCGCGGATATCAGCGATCTGTTCGGGACTGAGGCCGTATTCCGGATTCTGGAATTTGATAAGAACGGCATCACCGGGCATCGCCTGCAGCAGCACGAAGGAGATCGTGAAGGCGGCCCAGAGAACGAGCAGCGCCTGTCCTATGCGGGATATGATGTAGCGGGTCATGCCGATCCTTTCAGGTGACGGGTGGCCCGGCTTGCGCCGGGCCATGGCCTTCAGTGTTCAGCAAGCCAGGTGTTGTAGAAGCTCGGGCGACCGACAGCTTCGAAACCGACGCCCTGCACATAAGGCGCACCGGCAAAGGCCTGCGGCTCCTCGAAGATCGGGATCGCATAGGCCTGATCGATCACGTAGTTCTGGACCTCGCCGGCGATGGCGAGACGCTTTTCGCGATCGGGCTGCGAGGAAAGCTGCTCGAGAAGACCGTTCAGCTTGTCATCGACGAAGGATTTCACCTTGTCGCTCGGACCGCCCTTCTGGCGCAGCACGTCGCGGTTCTTCGGATAATACTGGCTCTTGATGACGTCAGGATCGGCCCGGCCAACCATTGCCGGCGACACCGGCGTCTTGGCCGGATCGAGATCGTCGACGGTCTTGCTGCCGGCATCACCCGCCAGCACATTCAGCGTAACGCCGAGCTTTGCCCATTGCTGCGCGACAAGCTGCAGCGTTGCCTTGTTCTGCGGCTGCGGCGGAGATTCATAGGCGGTCAGCACCAGCTGCTTTCCATCCTTCTCGCGGACGCCATTGGCGCCGACCTTCCAGCCAGCTTGATCCAGCAGCTCGGTGGCCTTGGCTGCATCGTAGGTCAGCTTCGGCGACAGATCGAGATAGCCCTGCGCCGTCGATGCGATGATCGACTTGGCTTGCGGATAGTTGGCCGAGAACAGCGTCGATATGATTTCCGCGCTGTTGGTACCGTGAAGCAGCGCCTGACGGACGCGGACATCGGACACCAGTGGATTGTCAGGGCGGAAGACGACGCTGTTGTTCACGCCGCGCGTCGGTGCTGCATAAATCTTGTAGCCTTGGCTCTCGACCTGTTCTTCATCATAGGCCTGTACCTGGCGAATGAAATCCGCCTGGCCAGAGAGCAGCGCACCGATACGCACGCTGTCTTCGCCGGTGATGATATACTTGATGCCGTCGAGATAGGCGCGGCCCTGATGCTCCTGCTTTGCCGGACCCCAATCGTAGTCGCCGCGGACCTTGAGGTTCAGCTCCTTGCCGAGTGTCTCGCTGTCAACGACGAACGGGCCGGAACCGACGATCTTCGTCGCGTCACCCAGCTGGTCGAAAGGCAGCGCCAGCGTCTTCAGCGATACCAGGCCGGAGCCGATCACCGACGTACCCTGCAGGAAGCCTGGGGACGGCTTCTTGAAATAGAACTTGACGGTCAGAGGATCGACGACCTCGGAACGGTCGTAATTGTTGATGACTTCCGAGACCGGCTGCTTCAGCTCCTTGTTGCCGAGACCGAACGTATCGTAGTTCTTGGCAACTGCGGCCGCGTCGAGCGGCGTGCCGTCAGAGAAGGTTACGCCCTTGCGAAGCTTGAACGTATATTCGGTGGCCTCGGCGTTGACGGTCCAGGATTCGGCAATCCATGGCTCGATCTCAAGTGTCTTCGGATTCTGATAGGTGAGCTTGTCGGTAATCTGATTGAGCACGCCACCGTTCGGATAGAAGCCGCCGGCCGGCGGATAGAGATTGGTATGCGGCTGCTGCTCAAGATAGATCAGCGTGCCGCCCTGAACCGGTTTGGCAGCCTCGTCTGCCGCAGCCGCCAGTGCCGTAAACGACACGGACAGGGTGCTCGCAAGAAGCAGGGTCTTAATCGTTGCCGTAAAGCTCATCTGTTGTCCCTCAATAACTAATGGTGACAACGGTAGCGGCATATAAATTTAGTATATAGAATTAGTATTCTATTTTCGGGACGCACACCGGAAATTCTATGGCGCCCGCCGCGGGCAGCACTTACAAATTGCTCTAGCAGCTTTGGCTCGACCGCAAAGGCGCTGTCTGCCCGGCATTACGGGACGCCAAGCTGCTCGCCCGTGGATTTGTTCGAGGCGTTGGCTTCAAAAACCGGCGAAAGCGGATCGGCTATTCCTTCTCACTTGCAAGCTTGCGGATCTCGGCCGCGGTCGCAGGATCGACCGGATTGTAAATCACCAGCCCCAGATCCGGCCTGCCATCGACGGCAAAGGCGGAATATTCGAGATCGATCGTTCCCAATTTCGGATGTTTTAGGCGCTTGACGCCATCGCCATGCACGCGGACGTCGTTTTCCTGCCAGAGCCGTTCGAAATCCGGGCTGACGGCACTCAGTTCCTCGACCAGCTTGCTGACTTCAGACCCGGCGCCGGCCCGCGCGACATCCGCCCGGAAAGCGGCAACCACGAAGCGGGCAAGCGTTTCCCAATCATGCTGCTTGGCGCGGATCGCCGGGTTGGAGAATATCAGTCTGAGGATATTGCGTTTCTCCGGCGCAATCGTGCCGTAGTCGGTCAGCACGACGGCGGCAGCGCGGTTCCATGCGACCACATCCCACATCGCGGTCTTGATCAGCGCAGGACTTGCCTCAAGCGAATCCAGCAGACGTTGCAGCCGCGGGGTCACGCCTTCCGCCGGCCTGTAGCGCACTTCGGGAGGCCGCCCCAGCCCGAGCATGAAGAGGTGCTCGCGCTCCGGCTCTGTCAGCATCAGCCCGTTGGCGATCCGGTTGAGAACATCCGCAGACGGCGCCCCGCCGCGGCCCTGCTCCAGCCAGGTGTACCAGGTCGGGCTGATATTGGCCCGCTGCGCCACTTCTTCACGGCGCAAGCCGGGCGTCCGCCGCCGGCCCGACAGGCCGAAAGCGGACGGATCGAGTTTCACACGGCGGTCTTTCAGGAAGGCTGCAAGCGTGCCCGGCGTGTTGATCGGCATGGTGATCCTGTTAGCTATTATAATAGGATAAAGTCACTACTTTAACAGGATGAACTCTAGCCGATATTCTCTTCGGAGTAAAACACGCAAGGAGACATTGCTGTGCGCATTTTTTTGACTGGAGCAACCGGCTTTATCGGCTCGGCGCTGGTGCCGGAACTCATTGGCGCGGGCCACGAGGTCATCGGCATGACTCGATCGGACGAAGGCGCGCGCGCGCTCGAAGCCGCAGGCGCTAAGGTCTATCGCGGGACGCTCGAGGATCCCGAAAGCCTTCGCAAGGGCGCGCTGGAAGCAGATGGCGTGATCCACACCGCCTTCGACCACGATTTCTCGCGGTTCGCCGAAAATTGCCAGAAGGATGCCCGGGCGATCGCCGCGTTGGGTGCGGCACTTGCCGGGTCGGACAGGCCGCTGATCATCACCTCGGGCACCGGCATGGGCAATACCGAGTTCGGTGAATTGGGAAGCGAGGACGTGTTCAACACCAGCCACCCCAACCCGCGTGTCGCGTCCGAGCTTGCAGGGCAGACGCTGCTGGATGAAGGCATCAATCTTTCCGTCGTCCGGCTTCCACAGGTGCACGACACGTTCAAGCAGGGGCTCATCACGCCGCTGATCGAAATCACCCGCCAGAAGGGCCTCGCGGCCTATGTCGGCGAAGGACGCAATCGCTGGCCGGCCGGGCATCTGTCGGATGTCGCCCGTCTCTACCGTCTGGCGATCGAGCGAGCCGAAAGTGGCGCGCGCTACAACGCCGTCGCCGAAGAGGGCGTAGAGGCACGCGAGATCGCCGAGGCGATCGGCCGGGGCCTCAAGCTGCCGGTCAGATCGATCTCCCGTGAGGAAGCCGCAGCGCATTTCGGATGGCTGTCGATCTTCACCACGATCGACTTCCCGGCATCGAGCGCCAAGACGCAGGCCGTGCTCGGATGGCGTCCGACCGGACCGTCGCTAATCTCCGATCTCAACGCGATGCAGTACTAATGTTACAAGCGGGCGGACGCTATTGATGGCGCCCGCCCGCAGTTCTATCACAATGCCGCCGCGCGGATCACATGCCCGCGCCGCCAATCGTCCGCTGCTTGCAACGCCGACTGGATCCGCTCGTCGGTAAACGGCTTGCCGACCACCGCGAAGGCGCCATCGAAACCCTGCGAGACCGCCTGCGGAGAGCCGGTCACGAAGATCACGCTGATCCCGAAACGGTCGATCAGCCGCCGGGCGAGTTGCGTTCCGCTTGTCCCGTCCGACAGCCCGACATCGACAAGTGCGGCATCAGCCCGAGGCGCGAAAGCCAATGCCTGCTCGATCGTCGAGGCCGGGCCAAGCGCGCGATGACCAGCCTCGACGGCAATTCTTTCCAGTTCCAGGGCGATGAACCCTTCATCTTCGACAATCAAGACGTTCATGAATCTATCTCCTCGCGTCACGAAGAAATTGCTCTGCCAAAGACGTTTTCAAGCGGGATCACGATGTTTTTCACCGATCGCGAATGCATCAGGATTTCGATGCAGAAGGCTGCAATCCGGGAGACGAAATCCCATGTAAAGGGGATGACGGCTCAGGTTACCAAACGGGAAAAGGAAATTCTCACGCTGATGTGCGCGGGAAAGACGGCGCAGGAAATCGCCCTCATCCTCGGATGTTCGGTGCACACCGTCCGCACCCATATCGAGGCGCTGAAGACGAATTTCGCGGTCTACAAGGACACTGCGCTGGTGGCCGCCGCTTTGCGGCAGGGCGTCATCGACTGACGAGGCCTCGACGTCACTCACACAAATATCTGAAAAATGAGGACTATTCTCGGACAGGGCCGCCATCGGCCCTTTTGCGATCAAAGCGCTGCCCCTATGATCTCGCTATCAAAGGCTGCGGAGTGTGACATGAAAGCGAAAAGCATAGGCTTCGTCGGTACCGGCGCGATCACGGAGGCGATGGTCAGAGGTCTGCTCAGCGAACCCGCCTATCCCACCGAAGTCCATCTCTCGCCCCGGAATGCAGAGATTGCCGCAAGGCTGTTCAGCGAGTTCGCGGCCGTCAGCGTTGCGCCCGATAATCAGACCGCCGTCGATCGCAGCGACCTCGTGGTCCTCGCGATCCGCCCGCAGGTTGCCGAAGCCGTCATCGGCGAACTGACGTTCAAGCCGGGGCAGTCGGTGGTCAGCATCATCGCCGCCACCGAGCGCGAAGTCCTGCTGAAATGGATCGGCACCGATATCCATCTGGTGCAGGCCATTCCCCTGCCCTTCGTTGCCGAGCGCCAGGGCGTGACCGCCATCTATCCTCCGGACCCCGCCGTCGCTGCCATGTTCGACGCGCTTGGCAAGGCCGTCCAGTGCGAATCCCGCAAGGAATATGATCTCCTCGCTGCGGCAAGCGCGTTGATGTCGACCTATTTCGGCATCATGGAATTCACCACCGGATGGCTGGAAACCAACGGACTGGAGCGGACGAAGGCCCGCGCCTACCTCGCGCCGCTGTTCGAGAGCCTGGCGCGGCGCGCCAACGGCCCGCATGCCGGCGATTTCAACGCCTTGAGCGAAGAATTTGCCACCAGAGGTGGATTGAATGAACAGGTTCTCCGCGACTTCGACGCCGATGGCGGCAAGACCGCTTTGACTGCAGCACTCGACCGGGTCTTTGCCCGTATCGAGGGCCGGTAACCGGACGTCTGCTCAGAAAGGCTTTTCGCAGCAGATGGCATAGCGATGCTGCAGCCCGCGTGCGGCCGCTTTCAGGATATTCCAGTTGGCGGCCTGCGCCTTGTGTACCTGCCGCAGATCCCGGTCGATCTCGATACGCTGAAAGCCGGCGGCCGCGAGCAAGGCCGCGACCTCATCGGCTCTCGCACCGCCTGAGAAATAGACCTGCCGGAGAATCTCTTCGTGCTTTCCGGTCAGCTCCGGCGGCGCGTGCTTCGGGTCGGTCCGCAAGAGCCCCACCTTCTCCAATATGCCTGCTAGCTTCTTGAGCAGGCGTTCGGCCCGTCCCGTATTGACGAAATCGCCATCGACGATCAGCAGGCGGCCGCCGGGCTTCAGCACCCGCAGCCACTCGCGAAAACAGCTCTCCGGATCGATCAGCGTCCAGACGAGATGGCGCGTGATGACCACATCATAGGCGGCATCCGGCTCCATCGTGTGCTCGGCATCGGCGATGCGAAAACGGATGTCGCGGCCGCGCTGCCGGGCCTTGGCGCGCGCCCGCTCCAGCATGGCTTCCGACCAGTCGAGACCCGTTACCTTGTAACCGGCGTCGTCCATCAGATGCGAGATCACCGCGGTACCGCTGGCAAGGTCGAGCGCGCCGCGGCCATCGCCGGGACCGAGATGCTTGGCGATCAGATCGCGCCAGGCGCGGCGCTCGTCCTCGGAAAAAATCTCATGCCCTGGAGAGGCATCGAAGGTGGCGGCCCGCGCCGACCAGTAGGCCTTGATCTCCTCCTTCAGGTGATAGTTGGTGCCGTTCACTGCGCTCATTCCGGTTCTGCCGCTCATCCGTTCTCAGTCTTGAATTGCTCTAAAAGATAAAACTTGACTATTGCAATCATAAAATAATAGAGCCCCCTAGATTTTCACGGGGGACCACTCAATGCACATTCAATTCAAAGCCGCAGGCCTCTCTGCAGCACTGCTGCTTGCCACCGTCTGGCCGGCACTTGCCGAAAAGATTTCGTTGAAGGACGTAACCGGCCGCGACGTCGAGGTCGAGGTTCCCGTCAAGCACGTCATTCTCGGCGAAGGACGGCAGATCTACTTCCTGGCGGCGCTCGACAAGACCAATCCATTCGAACACGTCGTCGGCTGGCGCGACGATCTGCCCAAGGCCGATCCCGAGACCTACAGGGCCTATCTTGCCAAGTACCCTGATATCGCCAAGCTGCCGACCTTCGGCGGCATGAAGGACGGCACCTTCGACATCGAACAAGCCGTCACCCTGAAGCCCGATGTCATCCTGATGAATGTCGACGCCAAGACGGCGACCGAGGAAGCGGGCTATATCGAAAAGCTCGCCAAGGTCGGCATTCCGCTCGTCTATGTCGACTTCCGCGAAAAGCCGATGGAAAACACCGAGCCGAGCATGCGCGTCATGGGCAAGCTGATGGGCAAGGAGCAGCTGGCAGAGGACTTCATCAAGTTCCGCGCTGACTCCATCAAGGTCGTGACCGACAAGCTGGAAGCGGCCAAGCCCGCCCGCCCCGTTGTCTTCGTCGAGCGTGCAGGCGGCTACTCCGACGATTGCTGCATGTCGTTCGGAAACGAGAATTTCGGCATGATGGTCGAGATCGCCGGCGGCACCAACATGGCGAAGGATATCATTCCCGGAACCTTCGGCACGGTAAACCCGGAGCAGATCGTCGCTTCGAACCCGGATCAGATCATCGTCACCGGCGGCATGTGGGAAGCCTTCGTTCCTGGCGGCGCCTGGGTTGGCGTCGGTTACGGCGCCGATCTGACAGAAGCCAAGCGCAAGCTCGAGGCCCTGACCAAGCGCCCGGCCTTTACCGGCGTCAAGGCCGTCGAAGACGGAAATGTCCATGCGATCTGGCACCAGTTCTACAACAACCCCTACCAGTTCGTCGCCATCCAGGAGATCGCCAAGTGGCTGCATCCGGATCTCTTCAAGGACCTCGATCCCGAAGCGACCTTCAAGGAGTTGCATGCGCGCTTCCTGCCGCTCGACTACAAGCCCGGCTACTTCGTCTCCCTGAAGGGCGAGTAACCGATGGCCGGGACGGCTCTTACCGCTGACATCGCAGGGCGGGAGCGCTATCGCGCTCTCGCCTTCCGCCGGATCGTCATCCTCGTTCTATTGACGGCAGCACTCTGCGTCAGCGTCGCCGCCGACATGGCACTCGGTCCGGCGAATTACGAAATCCGCCAGGTTCTTCTGGCCCTGTTCAACCCGGAAGTCGCCGGCAACCAGCTAAGGGTCGTCATCTGGGATATCCGCATGCCGATCGCCTTGATGGCGGTCACCGTGGGTGCGGCCCTTTCCGTTGCCGGCGCGCAGATGCAGACCATCCTGTCGAACCCGCTGGCCAGCCCCTTCACGCTCGGGATTTCCGCGGCGGCAAGCTTCGGCGCAGCACTGGCGCTGGTAACAGGTGTCGCCGTCTTTCCGGCGGCCGTCCAGTATATGGTTCCGATCAACGCCTTCCTGATGGCGATGCTGGCATCGCTCTTCATCTATTTCGCATCAACAATGCGCGGCGTCAGCGTCGAAACCATCGTGCTGCTCGGCATCGCGCTGGTATTCTCCTTCAACGCCGCCTTGTCACTGCTGGAATATCTCGCCTCGGAACAGGCTCTGGCAGCGGTGGTCTTCTGGACGATGGGCAGCCTGACGAAGGCGACATGGGCAAAGGTCTACGTCACGGCTGCCGTGCTCGTCGTGACAGTGCCGCTCTTCATGCGCGATGCCTGGGCGCTGACCGCATTGCGGCTCGGCGACGACAAGGCGGCCAGCATGGGCGTCAATGTCCGCCGCCTGCGTCTGCGAACGATGCTGACCGTCAGCCTGCTTGCCGCCATTCCGGTCTCCTTCGTCGGCACGATCGGCTTCATCGGTCTCGTCGGTCCACATATCGCCCGCATGGTCGTCGGCGAGGACCAACGCTTCTTCCTGCCTGGCTCGGTGATCTGCGGCGCGCTGCTGCTGTCGGCGACATCGGTCGTCAGCAAGATGCTCATTCCGGGAGCGATCCTGCCGATCGGCGTGATCACGGCGGTGGTCGGCGTTCCCTTCTTCTTCGCGCTCATCTTCAGCAACAGGAGACGGTCTTGGTAGAGCTGGCACTCAGAGACGTCGGCGCCAATTATGGCCGCGTCACCGTTCTGTCGAAAATCGGCATTGGTACGCTCGAAAGCGGCAGCCTGACGGCCGTCATCGGCCCGAATGCGGCGGGCAAGTCAACGCTCTTCAAGCGCATTGCCGGATTGATATCGGGGCCCGGCGTGGTCGAGCTGTCTGGCACCGAACGCGGAGACCGGGCTGTCTGCTACATGCCGCAGGATACCGGCGCGAACGCCGTGCTGACCGTCTACGAGTCAGTGCTGCTTTCGGCAAAGCAGGGCGGCGGATGGCGCGTCCAGGACGGAGAACTCGATGAGATCGACGCGATCCTGAAGGCCCTGAGGATCGATGACCTTGCCTTCCGGGGACTTGGCGAACTTTCCGGCGGCCAGCGCCAGCTGGTATCGCTGGCGCAGGCGCTGGTCCGCAAACCCGAAGTTCTCTTGATGGACGAGCCGACCTCGGCACTCGATCTGCATCGCCAGATCGAGGTTCTGGCTTTCGTCGAAGGTCTGGCAAGCCGGACGGGGATGATCGTGCTGATCGCCCTGCACGATCTCAATCATGCGCTGCGCTATTGCCACAACACGATCGTGATCGCCAATGGCGCGATGGCGACGAGCGGTCCGACCCGCGACGTCATAACCTCAAACATGCTGAAGGACGTCTACAAGGTCGAAGCGCGGATCGAGACATGCTCCCGCGGCCACCCCTTCATCCTCGTCGATGGAACGGTTGCCGCAGGCTGATGCTTTGGGCCGGATCCGTCAGTTCCGGATATCGGGCTCGACCAGCCGGGCGAGGTTCTTCAGCGATTCCTGCCAGCCGAGATAGCAGGCTTCGGCCGGGATGAGATCGGGAACGCCCGCCTGAGTGATATCGACCTCGGTACCAACAGAAACCTTTTTCAGGATGACGGTGACTTCCATTTCACCGGGCAGGTTGGGATCGTCGAAAACATCGGTGTAGCGAACACGTTCGCCGGGCACGAGCTCGCGATATTCGCCGCCGAAGGCATGGCTGTCGCCTGTCGTGAAGTTGCGGAATGACATTCTGAACGTACCGCCGACAGACGCTTCCAGATGATCGACCGTGCAGGCGAAGCCGTTCGGCGGCAGCCACTTGGCAAGCGCGTCGGCCTCGATGAAGGCGCGGTAGATCTTGTCGGGACTGGTCGCCAGGACACGGTGCAGACGGATGGTGCTCGGCATGGTGTTCTCCTCCTTGCTGATGGAATGGACATCCCAAGGACGAACATGCCTTCAACGATCCGACACGTCACCGGCATTTTTCCGAAAAATTCGGCGTAATCGTGCTGCCCACGGGCCGGGACGTCAGGAATCCCGCAGTTTGCGCGAGAGCGTCTGCAACTCTTTGAAGCCGTCATAGCGTTTCAGATGCAGCCCGGCGATGTCGCCACCCGCCGGTGCGAATGTCTGCTCGACGGAGGAGAGGCTGGTCATTGCCTCCGCCACATCGGCAAACTGACCACCGGCCACGGCAGCGAGAATGGCAGCGCCAAGCAGCACCGGCTCCCCGGCTTTCGTGGCCACGACCGGTTTGCCGCTCGCATCGGCCAGCAACTGGCGAACGAAATCGTGCTGGCCGGCGCCGCCGCTGACGACGATGTTGTCGACGGTGACGCCCGCATCGGCCTGTGTGTCGACGATCTGCCGCAGCCCGTAGCCGATGCCGCAGAGGCCTGCGACGTAGAGAGCAACGAGACTATCGATATCCCGCTCCATGCCGAGACCGGCAATGACGGCACGGGCATGCGGATCGGCGAAGGGCGCGCGATTTCCGAGAAATTCCGGAACGACATGCAGACCAGTGGCAAGCGTGACGGCACCGGAAGCACTGCCCGCCCTTTCGGCTGCCATATCGGCCAGCAGCACCGGCAGCGGAATACCGGCGCGCTTAGCAATATCCTTTGCCTCGCCGGCGGCCGGATGAAAGGCGAGCAGCTGGTCGATTGCCGCGCCCGCAGCACTCTGGCCGCCCTCGTTCAACCAGAGCCCGGGAACCATCGCGGAATAGTAGGGACCCCAGACGCCCGGCACGAAGGCAGGCTCCGATGTCGATGTCATCGTGCAAGAGGATGTGCCGAAGACATAGGCGAGATTGGTCTGCGGCCCGCCACCGATCCCGACAGTGCCGATCCCGCCGGCATGCGCATCGATAAGACCGGCCGCAACCGGCGTCCCGGCGAGTAGCCCAAGCTCCTCTGCAGCTGCAGCCGTCAAGCCTTGACCCAGCGCCGAGCCGGGCTCGACGATCGTCTGGCCGATACGGGCAAAGCCTTCCGCGGCCAGCTCGCCAAGACCGACCTGCTCGAAATATCCGGCGTCCCAGCGCTGCTCATGGGCCAGATAGGTCCATTTGCAGGTGACCGTGCAGGTCGAGCGCGCGATATCGCCTGTCGACCGCCAGGTGAGGAAATCGGCGAGGTCGAAAAACTGCCATGCCGCGTCGAAGACCTGCGGGCGGTTTTCCTTGAGCCAGAGCAGCTTCGGCGTTTCCATCTCGGGCGAAATGCGCCCGCCGACATAGCGGAGCACATCGTGGCCGAGCGCGTTGATGCGCTCCGCCTGAGGAACGGCCCGGTGATCCATCCAGACGATGATGTTGCGATCCGGATCTTCCGACGGCCCGACCGGCAGCGGCCTTCCGCCCTCACCAAGCACCACCAGCGAACAGGTCGCATCGAAGCCGAGACCGGCGACGGTCGCGGCATCGATACCTGCAATGGAAACGGCTTCGCGCACGGCCGCGCAGACTGCGGCCCATATTTCCGTGCTCGACTGCTCGACGATCGAACCCGGCGCATGGAACAGCGTGATGTCCCGCTTGGCCGATGCCAGCATCCGGCCGGTGAGGTCGAAAATGCCGGCGCGGGCGCTGCCGGTGCCGACATCGACGCCAATGACATGTTTGCCACCCGCTTGCGGCGTGTGAGATGTGTCGCTCATGGTCTCTCGTTTCAATCTGGCAGGAACAGGGGCAATCGGGACGGCGTCGTCAATCTCAGAGATCGACGCTGTTCGGCAAGATCACCAGATCACGGATCGTTACGTTGCGCGGACGCGACAGCATGAAGAGCACGGCATCGGCCACTTCCTTCGGCTGCATCAAGCTGCCATTGGCCAGCGCATCGTCGAGCTTCGCCTTCGGCCAGTCGTCGAGCAGAGCGGTGACCACCGGCCCCGGCAAAACGGCGCCGACGCGAACGCCGTGCGGCGCCACCTGGCGGCGGGTGGAATGGACGAAGGCCTGAACGGCGAATTTCGAAGCGGTGTAGATCGGCTCCCAGACCACAGGCACGACGCCGGCGATGGAACTGGTGAACAGGATGTCGCCGGACTTTTGGGCAATCATGTGCGGCAGCACGGCATGAACCGAGCGGAAAGCCGCGTTGATGTTGAGGTTCAGCATCCGGTCCCACGCATCGGGATCGCCTTCCGCCACCGGGCCGCCGATATAGGCGCCGGCATTGGCGTGGAAGATATCGAGACCTCCGGCGATCTCCAGGATCCGCGGCAGCATGCCGGAAACCTGCTTGCCGTCGAGAAGATCGACGACGAGCGGCAGGGCGCCCTCACCGATCTCCTTGCACAGCGCCTCAAGCTTGTCCGCGGCGCGATCGACGAGCACGACGGTTGCGCCTTCTGCATGAAGCGTACGGGCACATTCGAGCCCGATGCCCGACGCAGCGCCGGTGATGGCAGCAACCTTGCCCTTCATGAGTTCAGTCATGGAAATACTCCTTCATAAAATGCGGATCAGGCGCGTCCATGGCTGACACGGGAGCGGCGGGCGAGCGAATCGACGATGACGGCGATCGCAAGAACGGCCCCTGTTATCATGTAGCGCAGCGACGAGCTGAGATTGAGAAGCGTCAATCCGTTGGAAATCGCCTGGATCACGATGATGCCGAGCAGAGCGGAATAGGCGCTGCCGCGTCCGCCGAAGAGGCTGGTACCGCCGATGACGGCTGCAGCGATGGCGTTGAGGTTGACGTCGCCAGTGCCGGCCTGCTGGCTGGAAGAGGCCAGCCGCGAGGCCGAAAGGATGCCGCCGATCGTCGCCAGCGTCGAGCAGAGCATGAAGGCGCTGAGATAGATACGGCGGACATTGATGCCGGCGCGGCGCGCCGCTTCCCGGTTGCCGCCGACGGCGAACATCGAGCGTCCCCACTGCGTCCGCGTCAGCGCGTAGTTCAGCACGACGGCAATCAGGACGAAGAGGCCGAACATCCACGGCACGCCGCGGCCGAGATTGAGATAGTAGGCGGCAAATTCGAGAGCGGCGGTCAGCACGGCGGCCTTGATCACCAGCGCGCCGAGCGGCTGCTGGGAGAGATTGACCGACTGACGCTGCTGGCGTTTGCGCATACCGTTCACGATCAGCACCAGACCGGGCAGAAGCGCCAGCAGATGCGAGAGCCAGAAGGGCATGACGAGGATCTGGCCGAAGCGGACCAGCGGCGAGGCGAAGGGCAGATTGATACTGCCTGTCGGCCCGAGGATATAGAGCTGCATACCGAGAAGCGCGAGCAACCCGGCCAGCGTCGCAACGAAGCTCGGCATGCCGAGCCTGTTATAGAGAACCGCATAGAGCGCACCGACGACCATGCCGGCGATAATGGCAACGATGATCGCCAAAGGCAGCGGCCAGCCGGTATTGACCCAGAGGACGCCGAGGATTGCCGACGAAAGGCCGCTCATCGATCCCACGGAGAGATCGATTTCGCCGAGCATCAGCACGCAGACGATGCCGAGCGAAATGACGCCGACCGTCGCACAGTCGAACAGCAGATTGACAAGATTGTTCGGCGCCAGGAAGATCGGGTTGAGGATCGAGAACACCGTCGAGATGACGATCAGGCCGACGGCGACCGGCAGCATGCCGAGATCGCCGGAGCGCACGCGGTCGAAGAATGCCTTGATCATCGCGCCGATGCTGTCGTCGTGCCGCACACGCTCGTCGCTGCGATCAAGTGTGGCAGCCGGCGCAAGTGTATTGGATGGTTTCTGGCTCATGCCGGGCTCCCGCTGTTTTCCTGGGCTGTGCTGCTCTTTCGTTCGAGCCGCCGGGATACGGAATTTTCGGTCGCACCCGTGATCGAGGCGACGAGTTCCTGGTTGGAAGCATCAGGCGTGAAGACGCCGTTGTTGCGCCCGAGGCGAAGCACGACGATCCGGTCGGCAACCGCACGCACGTCTTCCATATTGTGGCTGATGATGATGACGCCGAGGCCACGCTCGCGGACGCGCTCGATCAGGTTGAGAACCTCGGCCGTCTGTGCGACGCCGAGTGCGGCGGTCGGCTCGTCGAGCATGATGATCTTCGGATCGAGCAGCAGCGAGCGGGCAATCGCCACCGTCTGGCGCTGGCCGCCCGACAATGAAGCGATGGGCTCCCGGACCGAGGGAATGCGGGCTGCAAGTTCGCGCAGCAGCGTCCAGGCACGCACTTCCATCGCCACCTCGTCGAGGCTCCAGGGCGACAGCTCGTGGCCGAGGAAAAGATTGGCGACGACGTCGAGGTTTTCGCAGAGCGCCAGGTCCTGGAAGACAGTTGCGATACCGAGCTCAAGGGCTCGGCCCGGGCTGTCCAGCGTCACGGTCTGGCCGCAGAATTCTATCGTTCCGGATGACGGCTGATGCACGCCGGCCAGAACCTTCACCAGTGTCGACTTGCCCGCGCCGTTATCGCCGACCAGCGCCACGACCTCACCGGCCTTGACCTCAAGTTCGATGTCGGTCAGCGCCGAGACCGCGCCGAAATTCTTGGAAACATTGCTCAACCGGAGGATCGTTTGTCCCTTCTCCGGCATGCCCTTATCGGTAACCATGGCTGAAGCCCTTCTTGCCCGGGAAACCTCCGGCCGCCATCAACGCGGCCGGAGAATATAGGCAGATTTAGTTGGTGATGCCGAGCTTCTTGCAGCCGTCGGCATATTCGCCGGTGCAGATCTGCTCAGCCGTCTGGATCTTCTTGTCGAAGATTTCAGCCTTGATGTTCTCGGCTGTGACGACAGCCGGAACAAACAATTCGGACGGCGTCTTGTAGAGCGTCGTCTTGGCTTCAGGCGTTTCACCCTTCAGCATCTGCACGGCAACCTTGGCAGCAGCCGCGGCAACCACTTCCGATGGCTTCGAGATCGTGTTGTACTGGTCACCGGAGATGACGAGCTGTAGCGCTGCGATCGTCGCATCGTTGCCCGTCACCGGCGGAACGGGCTTCACGCCAGCGGCCTTGAAGGCGGCAATCGCGCCGCCGCCGGTGCCGTCGTTGGCGGCAACGACGCCCTTGATGTCAGCGCCGAAGCGGGTGATCTGGCCTGCAGCCCATTCCTGAGCCTTCGGCGGCGCCCATTCCGGCGTATCGTATTCGGCAAGCGTCTTGTAGGCAGATTCCTTCAGGCCACGATGGACGCCATCACGAATGAGGCCTGCTGCGGCGTCTGTCGGCGAACCGTTGATCTGCAGAACGCCGGCGCCATCGGCCACACCTTCCTTCTTCAGGTGTTCGACCAGCGACTTGGCGATCGCGTAGCCGATACCCTCGTTGTCGAAGGAGACGTAGAAATCGGCCGGCTTGTCGGGGATCGGACGGTCATAGGCGATAACCTTGACGCCCTGCGACTGGGCGATCTCGACGAGACCAGCAGCGGCGGCGGAATCAACCGGATCGAGCACGATTACCTTGGCGCCCTGGGCGATCACCGAATTGAACTGCTGCTGCTGCAGCGAGGCATCGGCATTGGCGTTCTGATAGACGACCGTGCACTTGGCGCAAAGCTTTTCCATCTCGGCCTTGAAGCCTGGGAAGTCGTGCTGCTCGTAGCGCGTCGACGCCTGGTCAGGCATCAGGAAAGCGACGGTCGAGGCTTCCTGGGCAAAGGCCGTACCGGCAAATCCCATCGCGATGGTCGCCGACGCCATAAGCAAATTGCGATATTTCATTCTCTCCTCCTTGGTGTGTTCAAAGACAGGCCCAGGCATTACCGCCGGTCACCGCAGCCGCCCTCTCCTCGCCACTGCCCATCGATGCCATCAAGACGGCATGCGACGCGCCCCGCAAAGACCGGGCTATCCGCAGATTCTTAGAAAATACCTCCCTGCACCGGCACGAAGCCAGCTTGTAACATCGATTACGCAAGCTTGCTCAATCGATGAAGCAAGAATTGCCACTTCTTCAGTTTGATGTCAAGTTAGCGAAAATGGAGAAACCAATTTTGAATCACGTAAAGCAGGCCAAGAGGACAACGATTTACGATCTGGCGGAGCTTGCCGGCACATCCGCCAGCGCCGTCAGCGCCGTCCTCAACGGCAATTGGAAGAAGCGCAGGATCAGCAGCCAGCTCGCCGAAAAGATCATGAAGATAGCCGAGGAACAGGGCTATGCGCTCAATATGCAGGCGAGCCTGCTGAGGCGCGAAAAGTCCCACATCATCGGCATGATCGTTCCGAAATATGACAACCGCTACTTCGGCTCGATCGTCGAGCTTTTCGAGGACATGGCCCGCGCGCGCGGGCTTTTTCCGATCATCACCTGTACCCGCCGCGACCCCGAACTTGAGATCGAGGCCGCCCGCACGATGCTTTCCTACCAGGTCGAATGCCTGATCGCGACGGGCGCCACCGACCCGGACAGGATCACGGAGATGTGCGCCGCAGCCGGCGTCCGCAGCCTCAACCTCGACCTGCCCGGGGCGCTCGCCCCCTCGATTATTTCTGACAATTTTGCCGGCGCCCGCGAACTGACCCGGCGCATTCTGGTGAACTGCGAACGGCGGCTCGGAAAGAAGGGCCCGCTGCTCTTCATCGGCGGCCGCGGCAGCGATCACAATACGGCAGAACGCATCCGGGGCTTTCGTGCTGCCCACTCCGATCTCGGCCTCGCCGTTGCCGAGGAACATATCCTTGCCTGCGGCTACGCACCGGAGAAAGCCGAGAAGGCGCTGGACGATCTAGCGCTCAAGGGCGATGCCAATGTCGGCGGCATGTTCGTCAACTCGACCATTTCGCTCGAAGGCGTCATGCGCTGGGTGCGGCGGTCCGGGCACCTCAACGACGACAGTCTCGTTCTCGGCTGTTTCGACTGGGATCCCTTCGTCTCGCTGCTCGGAAACGAGATAGAGATGGTGCGGCAGGATGTGCCTGAGATGCTGAAAAAGGTGTTCGAAGTCATCGAATCGGGCGTCAGCAAGCCTGTCGTCATTCAGGTGCCGCCGCTCATTCCGCAAATGTAACGGCGCAATCCTGTGCGGGGTGGCCGTCCCGCGCCTTCTGCCGCAGGCGAGCTTGTCAGCGCTAGCACCGGCTTCCAGCTGCACCGGACAGACACCCGCCGCTCTCAAGGTAAGTCTCTGCTGCCTGCCTGTGCCCTGCGCGGACTAGTCTTCTCCCTTCCTCCGAAAACTTAGAAAATATAATCTATAAAATAAATATACATTGTGGAAATCTGATTTGGACGTCGCCGCTGTGGCCGACGATGAACATTGAGGGTGGCACATGCGCATCAAAACATTGCTTGGAACGATCGGTCTGGTCGCGTCCTTTATGACCGCCGCACATGCGGATGAAGCCAAGAAGGTTGTTATCGCCTATCAGACCGGCGCTGTGCCGTATCTGGTCGGCATCGCCAATGGCGAACTCGCCAAGCAGACCGGCTGGGATATAGAATTCCGTCGCTTCAACTCCGGCGCCGACATCTTCGCGGCGATCGCATCCGGCGACGTCCAGCTCGGCGACGTCGGCTCGAGCCCCTATGCTGCCTCGGTCAGCAAGGATCTCGACGTCAAGGGCATCTACATCACCGCTGGCGCTGGCGACAGCGAAGCCCTGGTCGTGCGCAACGACATCAAGTCCTCTGCCGATCTCAAGGGCAAGAAGTTCTCCGCAGCCCCGGTTTCGACCGATCACTACCAGCTGCTCGCCTACCTGAAGCAGGAAGGCCTCACCGAGAAGGATTCGCAGGTTATCGCAATGCCGCAGCCGCAGATCGTTGCCGCCTGGAAGCGCGGCGATATTGACGGCGCCTTCGTCTGGGACCCGGCTCTGAGCGAACTGAAGAAGGACGGCAAGGTTCTGGTGACCTCGGGTGAAGTTTCCAAGCGCGGCGCGCCTGTGTTCAGCGCCCTCGTTGTCACCGGCGAGTTCGCCAAGAAGAACCCCGAGTTTCTGACGAAGTATGTCGGCCAGCTCGACAAGTACTATGTCGACTTCGCAAAGAACCCGAAAAACTGGGGTCCGTCCTCCGAGAACATCAAGGCGATTGCCAAGCTTCAGGGTGGCACGCCTGAAGAAAATGCCGGCTGGCTGAACACGACCGTGGTCGTCCCCCTCCAGGAACAGGTCACAGCGGCCTGGCTCGGCGAAGGCGACAAGGGCAGCGTCGCCAAGACGCTGAAGGACACCGCGCAGTTCCTCAAGGAGCAGAAGAAGATCACGGCGGTGAAGGACAGCTACGCCGGCTTCGTGGATCCGCAGTTCGCGGCAGCGGCTCTCGCTTCGAACTGAGATCATTCTCAGACACAAATGGCGGCCCGATGGGCCGCCATATCTCCTTGTCAGGACTCTCCCCATGCTCGAAGTCAGAAACGCGACCGTGAAGTTCGACGCAGCCGACGGAACCTCCGTCCATGCGCTCGACAACGTCTCCTTCAATATCCCGCAGGACTCCATCGTTGTCGCGCTCGGCGCATCCGGCTGCGGAAAATCCACCCTGCTAAACGCCATTGCCGGCTTCCAGCCGCTGACGGAAGGCGAGATCCTGATCGACGGCGCGCCCGTGTCGCGCCCAGGCGGCGACCGCGGCGTGGTGTTCCAGAAGGACACCCTGCTTCCCTGGTCGAGCGTTCTCGACAATGTGGCTCTCGGGCTGCGCTATCAGGGCGTGGGAAAGAGAGAGCGATATCAACGCGCGCGTGAACTTCTCAAGCTGGTCGGTCTCTCTGACTTCGAATCCAAGCCTCCCTACGAGCTCTCCGGCGGCATGCGCCAGCGCGTCGGCATCGCCCGGGCACTGGCGACTGATCCGAAGGTGCTTCTGATGGACGAACCGTTTGGCGCGCTCGACAGCCTGACCCGCGAAACCATGCAGCAATTGCTGGCTTCGGTCTGGTCGGAAACCAGGAAGCAGGTGTTCTTCATCACCCATTCGATCGAAGAGGCCCTGACGCTCGGAACCCATATCCTCGTCATGTCGCCGCGCCCCGGCCGCGTCGTGGCACGTTATGAAGCCGGCTTCGTTCGCCAGTTTGCCAGCACCGGTGACATCGGCCCGATCCTCGCCGATCCCCGGTTCGTGACGCTCCGCGAAGAGATCCGCTCGATCATTCACAAACCCGCACATGACCGCCGCGCCGCCTGACGGCTGGCGCATGACAGCGAAGACAGGCACCAAGGAATTACCCCATGAGCGTATTGGCAGAGCACTCGACGGCAATAGAGGGTGAAGTCGCCTCGCCGCGCAAACCGCGCAGCCGCACTCCCGCGACCGGCACATTCGCCATCAGCGCCGGCACCCTGCTGGCGCTCGTCCTCGGCTGGGTGATCGCCACCCGCTATCATCTCGCCTCGCCGCTCTTCCTACCGTCGCCAAGCGAAGTCCTCGTGCAGTTTCAGGCAATCGCCTCTGACGGCTATGCGAACGGCACGCTGACGGAACACATTCTGGCAAGCCTTGGACGCATCAGCGTATCGCTCGCCTTCGGCATTGTCCTTGGCGTCCCGATCGGTCTGATCATGGGGCTTAACCGCTGGGCCAAGGGCGTGCTCAGCGTTCCGATCGACATCTACTGGGGCCTGCCGCCGCTTGCCTATCTGCCGCTGTTGATCATCTGGCTCGGCATCGGCGAGTCCTCGAAGATCCTGCTCCTCAGCCTCTCAGCCTTCGCCCCGATCTGTTACGCCGCACAGGCCGGTGTCCGCTCGGTCCCGCAGGAGCGCATCAATGCCGCGCAGTCGCTCGGCGCCAACACCTTCCAGCTGTTCACGACGATCGTGCTTCCTTCGGCCCTTCCGGAAATCCTGACCGGCCTGCGCATCGCAATCGGCGCCACGCTGTCGACACTGGTGGCGGCCGAACTGATCGCTGCGCAGTCGGGCGTCGGTTACATGATCATGTCGGCTGCCAACTTCCTGGCGACGGACGTCGTCTTCGTGGGCCTGATCGTCATCGCCATCTTCGCCTTCGCCTTCACGGCCGCAATGCGCTTTCTCGAAAAGCAGCTTGTGCCCTGGAAGGGCAAACTCTGACACCGGACCGATCGATATGAGCAAGAATGCAAACCCGCCTCTGAAGATGTTCTGGTACCTGCCGACGCATGGCGACGGCCCCTATCTCGGAAGCGAGGAACGCCACCGTCCGCCGACATTTGGCTACATGCGCGATATCGCCCAAGCCGCAGACCGGCTCGGCTTCGAGGGCGTGCTGCTGCCGACCGGCACCTATTGCGAGGATGCCTGGATCACCGCCGCCGCGCTGGTACCCCTGACCGAGCGCCTGCGCTTTCTGGTCGCGCTTCGCCCGGGTAGCGGGACGCCGGCGATGTTTGCCCGCCATGCCGCAGCGCTCGACCGCGTCTCGGGCGGCAGAGCGTTGTTCAACGTCGTGACGGGCGCCGACCCCGCCGATCTGGCGGGCGACGGCAACAAGCTCGGCCATGGCGAACGCTATGAACAGACCGACGAGTTCCTGACGATCTGGCGACGGATCCTATCCGGTGAGGACGCCGATTTCGAAGGCAAGTACCTGTCCTCCCACGGCCGCGGCCTGTCATTCCCGCCGGTCCAGACGCCGCATCCGCCGATCTGGTTCGGCGGATCATCAGACTCAGGTATCGCCGTCGCCGCCAAACATGCGGACGTCTATCTGAGCTGGGGAGAGCCCGCCGATCTGCTCACCGAGAAAATCATCAGGGTCAAGGAGCGGGCACTGGCCGAAGGGCGCAAAATCCGCTTCGGTCTGCGCATCCATTTCATCGTTCGCGAGACCGAGGAGAAGGCCTGGGCGGCAGCCGACGATCTGATCAGCAGGGTGACCGACGAACAGGTCGCCGCCGCGCAGAATGAATTCCTCAACGTCTCGCAGTCCGTCGGCCAGAAGCGTATGTCCGCGCTGCATCAGGGGCGCCGCGACAAGCTTGTCGTTGGACCAAACCTCTGGGCCGGCCACGGGCTGGTGCGTGGCGGCGCCGGCACGGCTCTCGTCGGCAGCCCGGAAAACATCGCAGTGCGGCTGCGTGAATATCAGGAGATCGGTATCGAGACGATCATCGGCTCCGGCTATCCGCATCTCGAGGAAGCCTTCAATGTTGCCGAGCTGCTGTTTCCGCTCATCGGCGTCAAGGGCGAACGGTCCTATGGCGTCGGCGAAGACAACCAGACTTTCGAAAGCGGACTGCGCTCCAAGCGCCCGGCATAGGACCGGGCGTCACGACAGTGTTGGCGACACCTCCGATAGCAGCCATGTCTGAAACTGGTCGGCGGCCGGGTGGCTTTGCTTGTTTTCGGGGCGAACGACGTAATAGGCGTTCTCCGTCGGCATCGTGATATCCAGCAGCGTGACGAGCGCTCCCGACTTGAGCTCGTCTTCGATCAGGTAGGTTGGCAGAAGCGCGACGCCGAGGCCTGCCGCCACAGCCGTAACGATCATCGAGAACTGGTCGAGACGAAGGCCGAGATAGGCATTCTCGACCGACGCCTGCTGCATCTGAAACCAGTCTGCCCAGAGCTTCGGCCTGGTGGTCAGATGCAGCAATGGCGCTTGCGACAGGTCTTTCGCCGCACTGATCTTCAATTGTCCGGCAAGGCTTCGGCTCGCCACCGGCAACACCGTTTCATGGCACAGGAAGGTGGGAACGCCGCCTGCCCAGACCGGCTGGCCGAAGTGAATCGCGAGATCGAAACTGTCCTCGCTGAAACTAAAGGGCTTCGAGCGCGATTCGATGGTCAGCGCCACATCCTGATGATCGGCGAGAAATCGCCCAAGGCGTGGCACCAGCCATCTGGCGCCGAAGGTCGGAAGCGTCGCGATCTTCAATGACGCGCGCATCCGCCCGGCCGCCGCCGCTTCGATCATCAGCCGTTCGGAGCGCAACAGCAGGTCTCTCACCTCTGGAAGTAACCGCTGCCCGGCCTCCGAGAGGATGACCCGCTGGCGGACGCGCTCGAAAAGCTTAAGACCAGTCTGCAGCTCCAGATCGGCGATCTGCCGGCTGATGGCGCTTTGCGTCAGACTGAGCTCTTCGGCCGCGCGCGAGAAATTCTCGTGACGCGCGGCGCATTCGAAGGCCTGCAGCGTGACGATGTCAGGAACGAGGCTTCGGCGCATGGCTATTCCGTTTCCGCATCAAGTTAAACGCATAAGTCACAACATTGACATCGATGGGAGGAGTATATCCCACTTTCAGCATCAAGTGACAAATCCATTTAGGGCCACGCACATGACAAAACACGTCACATCGAGCGACATCCGGTCAGCCTTTTCCGCCGCCATGTCAGCCATGTATCGCAACGAAGTGCCGGCCTATGGCACGCTGATGGACCTCGTTGCCCGCGTCAACGCAGAGGCGCTCGCAAACGAGCCCGATCTCAAGGCACGCCTGGAAGCAACCGACAATCTCGATCGCATTTCCGAAGAGCGCCACGGCGCCATCCGTCTCGGCACTGCCGGCGAACTGGCGATGATGCGGCGCGTCTTCGCCGTCATGGGCATGTATCCGGTCGGCTATTACGATCTGTCGACCGCGGGCGTTCCGGTTCACTCCACCGCCTTCCGCCCGGTCGGCGATGAAGCGCTGAAGCGCAATCCGTTCCGCGTTTTCACCTCGCTGCTGCGCCTCGATCTGATCGCCGATCAGGAACTGCGCAAAGACGCCGCCCGCATTCTCGAAACGCGCCGGATTTTCACGGCGGGCGCGGTCGAACTGACAGAGAAGGCCGAAAAAGACGGCGGCCTGTCGAAAGACGATGCCGATCGCTTCGTCGCCGAAGTGTTGGAAACCTTCCGCTGGCACGACAAGGCGATCGTCGATGGCGAGATGTATCACCGCCTGCACGACGCCCACCGGCTCATTGCCGATGTCGTCTCCTTCAAGGGCCCGCATATCAACCACCTGACGCCGCGCACGCTCGATATCGACCGTGTCCAGGCCCTGATGCCTGACTACGACATCGCGCCCAAGGCAATCGTCGAGGGCCCCCCGGCCCGTAGATGCGCGATCCTGCTGCGCCAGACGTCGTTCAAGGCATTGGAGGAAGCAGTCGCCTTCGAAGACGGCAAGGGCGGCTGGCAGACCGGATCGCATACGGCCCGCTTCGGCGAGATCGAACAGCGCGGCATCGCGCTGACGCCGAAGGGCCGCGGCCTCTACGACACGCTTCTCGACGCTTCCCGCAAGGTGGTTCGCCCGGCCGCCGACGGATCCAACGCCAAGGCCTACGAGACAGCACTGATCGAAACCTTCCAGGCGTTCCCGGATGACTGGAAGACGATCCGCGCCGAAGGTCTCGGCTATTTCAGCTATTCGCTGACCGAAAAGGGAAGCAAGACGTCCATCCCTGCTGGTTCCGATGTCGATGCGCTTATCGCCGACGGCCTGATCCAGTTCGATCCGATCGTCTATGAGGACTTCCTGCCCGTCAGCGCCGCCGGCATCTTCCAGTCGAACCTCGGCGATGGTGCACAGCAGGACTTCGTGGCGAGCCCGAACCAGCAGCGCTTCGAAAGCAATCTCGGCGCCAAGGTGCTCAACGAATTCGACCATTATGCAGGCATCGAACAGTCGTCCCTCGACGCCTGCCTCAATGCACTGACCAGACGCCCGGCCGCCGAGTAAATTCCGGCCACCGATCCGAGACGTTTCCGAACTGGAGTTCCATCAGATGAATATTGCCGTCAAATCCGTGTCCGTCGCCGAAGAAGCCGTGACCATCCTCGATCGCCTGGGTGTCGCCAAGTCCGCCTACACAGGCGGCGACATGGACGCCTTCTCGCCCGTCACCGGCGAGCGCACCGGCCAGCTGAAAACAGTCTCACCGGCGAAGGCCGTCGAGGCCATCGACCGCGCCCATGTGGCATTCCAGAAGTGGCGCCTCGTTCCGGCGCCGAAGCGTGGGGAACTCGTTCGTCTGCTCGGTGAGGAACTGCGCGCAGCCAAGGCCGATCTCGGCCGTCTGGTTTCAATCGAAGCCGGCAAGATCCCGTCCGAAGGCCTCGGCGAAGTGCAGGAAATGATCGACATCTGCGATTTCGCCGTCGGTCTTTCCCGCCAGCTCTATGGTCTCACCATCGCTACCGAGCGTCCCGGCCACCGGATGATGGAAACCTGGCATCCGCTCGGCGTTATCGGCATCATCTCCGCCTTCAATTTCCCGGTCGCCGTCTGGGCCTGGAATGCTGCGTTGGCGCTCGTCTGCGGCAACAGCATCGTCTGGAAGCCGTCCGAAAAGACGCCGCTGACGGCGCTGGCATCGCAGGCAATCCTGGAACGGGCCCTGAAGCGCTTCGGCGATGCGCCTGAGGACCTGTCGCAGGTGCTCATTGGCGACCGCACGATCGGCGAAGCGCTGGTCGACCATTCGAAGGTCGCTCTCGTCTCCGCAACCGGCTCGACCCGCATGGGTCGCGAAGTCGGACCGCGCCTTGCCAAGCGCTTCGCGCGCTCCATCCTCGAACTCGGCGGCAACAATGGCGGCATTGTCTGCCCGTCGGCCGATCTCGACATGGCGCTGCGCGCCATCGCCTTCGGCTCCATGGGCACGGCCGGTCAGCGCTGTACCACACTGCGCCGCCTCTTCGTCCACGACAGCGTCTACGATCAGCTCGTGCCGCGCCTCAAGAAGGCCTATGCGAGCGTCTCGGTCGGCAATCCGCTGGATGGCGCAGCCCTTGTCGGCCCGCTGGTGGATAAGGCAGCCTTCGACGGCATGCAGAAGGCGCTCGGCGAAGCTGCCAAGCATGGCGGGGCGGTTCATGGCGGCCAGCGGGTCGATACCGGCAGCGAGAACGCCTACTACGTGAAGCCGGCGCTGGTCGAAATGCCGAAGCATGAGGGACCGGTCCTCGAGGAAACCTTCGCGCCGATCCTCTACGTGATGAAATACAGCGATCTCGACGCCGTCATCGCCGATCACAACGCTGTCGGCGCTGGTCTTTCCTCATCGATCTTCACGCTTGACATGCGCGAGGCAGAGCGTTTCCTTTCTGTCGAAGGCTCCGATTGTGGTATCGCCAATGTCAACATCGGCACATCCGGTGCGGAAATCGGCGGCGCGTTCGGCGGTGAGAAGGAAACCGGCGGCGGGCGCGAGTCCGGGTCGGATGCCTGGAGAGCCTATATGCGCCGCGCCACCAACACGGTGAACTACTCGAAGGCCCTGCCGCTGGCACAGGGCGTCTCCTTCGACATCGAATAGGGCTCTGAGAAAATGACCGTCACCACCGAGATCAAGGAGGCTGGGTTCCGCCCGGCCTCGCGCATCGCCACCGTTGGCGTTTCGAAGATCCTGCAGATCGGCGCCAAGGCGGCGGCGATGAAGCGCGACGGCCTGCCGGTCATCATTCTCGGCGCCGGCGAGCCGGATTTCGACACGCCAGATAACGTCAAGCAGGCGGCCAAGGCCGCGATCGATGCAGGCGACACGAAATACACCGCGCTTGACGGCACACCCGCCTTGAAAAAGGCCGTCGCCGAAAAATTCCGCCGCGAAAACGGCGTCGATTACGCCGTCGACGAAGTGACGGTGGCCACCGGCGCCAAGCAGATTCTCTTCAATGCCTTCATGGCGACACTCGATCCCGGCGACGAGGTCATCATCCCGACGCCCTACTGGACCTCGTATTCGGATATCGTCGAAGTCTGCGGCGGCGTGCCGGTTCTGGTTCCCTGCGATGCGGCGGCCGGATTCCGCCTTCAGGCGGCGCAGCTGGAAGCGGCGATCACGCCGAAGACCCGCTGGGTGCTGCTGAACTCACCCTCGAACCCATCGGGCGCGGCCTATGCCGCAGCCGACTATCGGCCGCTGATCGACGTTCTGTTGCGCCATCCGCATGTCTGGCTGATGGTCGACGACATGTACGAACACATCGTCTATGACGGTTTCGACTTCGTCACCCCCGTTGCCCTTGAGCCGCGCCTCAAGGAACGTACGCTGACGATCAACGGCGTGTCGAAAGCCTATGCCATGACTGGCTGGCGCATCGGCTATGCCGGCGGGCCGAAGCCGCTGATCAAGGCCATGGCCGTGATCCAGAGCCAAGCAACCTCCTGCCCAAGCTCCGTCAGCCAGGCAGCCGCCGTCGAAGCCCTGAACGGCCCGCAGACATTTCTGAAAGAACGTCAGGAAAGCTTCCAGCGCCGCCGCGATCTGGTCGTCGGCCGGCTGAACACGATCGATGGCCTGGAATGCCGCACACCGGAAGGCGCCTTCTACACCTTCTCGGGATGTGCAGGCATCCTCGGCAGGACGACGCCGAAAGGCAAGCGGATCGAAGCCGATCACGACTTCACCGACTACCTCCTCGAGGATGCGCATGTCGCAGTCGTTCCGGGTTCGGCCTTCGGTCTGTCGCCGTTCTTCCGGATATCCTATGCGACATCGGAAGCCGAGCTTGCCGAGGCACTCGACCGCATCGAACGGGCATGCGCGGCTTTGAAGCCCTGATGGAAGCGGTCTAGCGACCTTGGACCGGCACGCATGATCCCGCGCCTCACATCGCACCTTGCTCCCGCATCTCCAGCCGGCTTCTTCGAGCGTCTCGTCGAAGCCGGTTTCAGTGGCGACGCCGAGAGCCGTGCGGGCGCCCGCACGGTCTATGCGACCGACAATTCGATCTACCAGCTGGAACCGGCGGGCATCCTGTTTCCGAGGGGTGCCGATGATCTGAAGATCCTCGCGAAGGTGCTTAGCGAGCCGGCTTTCAGCGGCATGACCATCACCCCGCGCGGCGGCGGCACCGGCACCAATGGTCAGTCGCTTACCTCGGGCCTCGTGGTCGATTGCTCACGGCACATGAACAAGATCCTGGAGATCGACCCGGTCAGGCGCATCGCACGTGTCCAGTCCGGTGTCGTCAAGGACCAGCTGAACCGCGCCCTGAAGCCTTACGGCCTGTTCTTCGCTCCGGAACTCTCAACCTCCAACCGGGCAACGATCGGCGGCATGGTCTCTACCGATGCCTGCGGACAAGGCTCCTGCCTTTATGGCAAGACCTCCAACCACGTTGTCGGCCTGCGCATCGTGCTGGCCGACGGTTCCGAATGGTGGTCGCGCGCGCTCAGCGAAACGGCGCTTGCCGAGATTCTTCAACGCCAGGACAGGATCGGCGAGATCCACCGGACCGTCGATGGCATCGCGCGAGAAAAGCGTGAGCGGATCGAGACTGTCTTTCCGAAGCTCAACCGCTACATGACCGGCTACGATCTGGCCCATATCCGCCAGCCGGACGGCCGCTTCGATCTGAATGCCATCCTCTGCGGGTCCGAAGGCACGCTGGCGATGATCGCAGAGGCAGAGCTCAATCTGCTGCCGCTCCCCGCCCATGCCGCATTGATCAATATCCGCTACAACGATTTCAATGCGGCGCTGGAAGATGCCCGGACGCTGACGGCGCTGAAGGTCGCGTCCGTCGAAACCGTCGACGAGAAGGTGCTCGGGCTCGCGAAGACGGATATCGTCTGGAACGACATCGGCCAGTTCTTTCCCGATGACGCGGCCTCCCCTGCCAACGGTATCAACATCGTCGAGATCCTGGCGGATGACGAAACCGAACTGGAGCGGAAGCTTGGCGAGGTGACCGCCGCGTTCGGCAACGCCAACCCGGATCGCCTCGGCCACACGATCGCACGCCAGCATCGCGACATCGAGGCAATCTGGACGATGCGTAAACGCGCCGTCGGCCTGCTCGGCAATGTTGACGGGCCGGTGCGCCCGGTTCCGTTCGTCGAAGACACCGCCGTTCCGCCGGAGAATCTGGCCGCCTATATCCGCGAATTTCGCGCGCTGCTTGATAGCGCCGGGCTGTCCTACGGGATGTTCGGCCATGTCGATGCAGGCGTTCTGCATGTACGCCCGGCGCTCGACCTCACACGCGATGATCACACCCCGCTCGTCCGGGAGATCAGCGATGCCGTCGTCGCCCTGACGAAGAAATATGGCGGCGTTCTCTGGGGCGAGCACGGCAAGGGCGTGCGGTCGGAATATGTTCCCGAATTCTTCGGCGATCTCTATCCTTGCCTGCAGCAAATCAAGCGGGCCTTCGATCCTCAGAACAAGCTGAATCCCGGCAAGATCGCCGCGCCGTCAGTCGAGCCCCTCCTGAAGATCGACGGCGTGCCCCTGCGCGGCGGCGTCGATCGTGCCATTGGCAACGAGATCAGAGCCGCCTTCGACAATGCCGCCTATTGCAACGGGAACGGCGCCTGTTTCGATTTCGACGAAACGAGCCCCATGTGCCCCTCCTACAAGGCGACGCGTGACCGGCGTTTTTCGCCGAAGGGCCGGGCGGCGCTGATGCGCGAGTGGCTGAGGCTGCTGGCGGACAAGAGCATCGACCCGCGCGCCGAGGCAAAACGTCTGCGCCGCGGCAGTTCGCTCGCAACCCTGCCGAAGCGGATCTTCAACTCGCTCGATCCGCGCAACCGCGACGACTTTTCGCACGAAGTCCGCGAAGCCATGGATACCTGCCTCGCCTGCAAGGCCTGCACCGGGCAGTGTCCGGTCAAGGTCAGCGTGCCGGCCTTCCGCTCGAAATTCCTCGAACTCTACTACAGCAGGTATGCGCGCCCGCTGAAGGACCTGCTTGTGGCCGCGATCGAGACGTCACTGCCCTGGATGGCGCAGGCGCGGCCGCTCTACAATCTGATGGCAGGCACCGAAGCAGGCAGACACGTGATGCGGCTTTCCGGTTTGACGGCGCTGCCGCTGCTGCCGCCTCGGCCGCTCAAAGCCGAAGCCCGAAGGCTCGGCGTAGCCGTTGCCACGCAAGAGCTGATCGAAGGCCTGCCGGAGCAGGAGAAGAAGCGCGCCGTGGTCTTCGTCGCCGACGCATTCACAGCCCATTTCGATCCGGGCGTTGCGCTTTCGGCAATCAGTCTGGCGCGAAAAATGGGGCTGATCCCCTATCTCGCCGAAGGCAAGCAGAACGGCAAGGCGATGCATGTCCACGGATATCTCGGCCGCTTCGAGGCGAATGCAACAAAGACAGCCCGATATCTGCAAGACCTCGCTGCCGCCGGCGCCACACTGGTGGGCCTCGACCCGTCGATGACGCTTGTCTATCGCAGCGAATACAAGGGATTATGGGGCAACGGCGTGGAGGCAACGGTACTGCTGCCGCAGGAATGGTTAGCTGCCAATCTCGACAGGCTCTCAGCCCAACCCCAAAAATCGGCCTCACCCGTCTACAGCCTGCTCCCCCACTGCACCGAGCGCAGCAATGCACCGTCGGCGACGGCTCAGTGGAAGACTGTCTTCAAGGCGCTTGGCATCCCCCTTGAAATTGCCAGTACCGGCTGCTGCGGCATGGCCGGCACATTCGGCCACGAGGTCCGCAACCGTGCCACGTCCGAAGCGCTCTATGCCATGAGCTGGAGCAGCCACATTGCCGGCACGTCTTCCGAAACGGTGACGATGGCGACCGGATATTCCTGCCGCTCCCAGGTCAAAGCCATCGACACCAAGTCGATCCCCCATCCGCTGGCGATTATCGACGCTCTCACCGGCTGAACGGCAGAAGGCCGCAATCGCAGGATTGCGGCCTTCTGCATTTCATTCAGATCGACCAGAGAGCGCCACCGTCGCAGGCAACCGCCTGGCCGGTGATGTAGCTTGCACGATCGGAGGCGAGGAAGGTCGCGAGGGCGGCGAATTCTTCCGGGCGGCCGATGCGGCCCATCGGGATCATCTTGCTGACCTTTTCAAGGTCGAGCTTCGCCTCGGCCAGCCGCTCCGTCATCGTGTAACCCGGCATCAGCGCATTGACGGTGATGCCGCTTGCGGCGAATTCACGGCTCAGCGTCTTCGTCAGACCATGCAACCCGGCGCGCAGCGCGTTCGAGATCGTGAAGTTGTTGATCGGCTCCTTGGCGGCGATCGATGTCACCAGAAGGATGCGGCCCCATTGGCGCTCGCGCATGCCCGGCATCGCCGCAGCGATGGCGTCGGTTGCGCTGACGAACAAGCCCTCGAAGGCGTTGCGCCAGTCGTCCGAACCGATGTTTTCGAAGGGCATGGTCGGCGGACCGCCGGTATTGACCACGAGAATATCGACCTTTCCGAGCTTGGCCGCAGCCTGCTCGACCACCTGCCGTCCGGCCGCGGGCTGCCGCAGATCGGCGGGCAGGGCGACGACCCCGAGACGCTCTGCTGCGTCATCCAGCCGGGCTGCATCGCGGGCGCAGATGGCAACCTTTGCACCTTCGGCAACGAGTTCCCTGGCAATCGCAAATCCGAGCCCTTTGGAAGCGCCCATGACGAGGGCAGACTTGCCGCTCAAACCAAAATCCATTTTACAGCCTTCCTATTACGTCATTCAAAATCGAAGCACGGTTGCCGGGGGTCACCTGCCGCTGACTTCGACGCTACCGATACCGGAAACGTCGAACCGGTAGCTGAATGGTCCCGACGGGAACCGCGTCGTGACGATGCTGCCGGTCATTACCAGATCACCCTTGCGCAAGATCCTGCCGCTGGCGGCAAGATGATTGGCGAGCCACGCCAAGGGCACATAGGGATGTCCGAGAACATCGGCACCCATGCCGCGGGCAATCTCTTCGCCGTTATGATAGGCGATGCCTTCTGCGCCATCGAGACCTTCAGGCGGCGGGGTGAATGTACCAACCACGATCCCGGCGTTCCAGGAATTGTCAGCGATCAGCGTTCCGCAATGCAGCACGCTATAATCGGCATGGCGGTCTTCCACCAGCTCGATCGCAGCCGCAACCGCATCGACAGCAGCGCCGGCGCTCTCGGGCGTGAACGGCGTGGCGCCCGGCAGCAAGTCCTGGCCGAGCCGTACGCAGATTTCGAACTCAAGGCCGAGATGGTGATAGTCGGAAAGCTTCAGCTGCGCTCCCGTCGATCTGACGCGGCTGGAGAAGATGGTGCCCTGGATCGGCTGATCGATACCGCACATCGCCTGCATGCGCTTCGATGTCAGGCCGATCTTGTAGCCCGCAGTCTCTTCGCCACCACGGATCGCCGCGATATAGGCGTCCTGCACCCGATAGGCATCTTCGAGGTCGTTTATCCCGTCGATCCTGTGAAACTTCGTGCTGCTGCGATGTTCGGCAACAAGCTGGCCGGCAATATCGGCGATCGTCTCTGTCAATAGTCATCCTCCCGTTATGAACGGACTGGCAATCACAATTTCCAAGGCAGTGCGCGCGCCTTCCGCGGCACACCGGAAGGAGACCGGCCCAGCTGTCCGTTTCGCTGCGCCGATTCGCCATGGCCCGCAAGCTTAGCGTGCCGGCTCTGATGGTGCCGAGTGAATTCTGAACATTCCTATGCATTCGCATCGCTGCCGGAGGCCGATGGGCCAAGCGATGCCGCCTCTATGCGATAAGCGGTTCAGCAGCCTCGTCAGCAGACAGGGCGCTGGCCGAAGCCAGCATCACGGCAGGGGCCGCACGGACAAACAGCGATGAGTGCGAATTGATGATCCGCCCGCTTTCAAGCTTCAGGAGCGGTCCGTCAATATCAACGACATTATCCGTGAAGCTGAGTTCGCCCCACCCGTCAGACGTCCCCTCGATCAGGACGAAGGAATACTTTTCACCAATATTGAACATCTACTCTCCCCAAAGCCGATATCGCTATATTTCCACTCTACTCTAATTGAGCATCAACTCATAATATCGGATTCAGACCGAATAATTCATCTGCACCCGGCTGCCCGTCTCGGAATGCTGCAGACGTTCCAGAGCAAGACTTCCTTTTCCGCAGCGATATTGAGAACCAGACATAGCCTGTCTGAGATCCTTACAGTCGGTTCCCGGCGCAATCATGCGGCGCCTCGCGGCTTAACGCCTTGCTGGTCAGTCAAAGCGGCCCTGATCTTGCCCGGCGATCTTCCGGTCGCGTCATCCGCGAAATTGCCGCATCTTCGATACCGAGATTGTGCTCGCGCTGATTGAACCATTCCTCCTCCAGTCGAAGGGAACCGACATGATAAACGCGATCAACAACGCCGTCGGCAGGCCGCTTGCTTACAGTGGTACCTCCACCGCATGGTTTTCCGCCACCAAGTCCGGTCCGGTGCAGACGGGGACTGCCGGAAACGACTCGATGTGGGGCGACAGCGCCGTCAACGTCACGATGAAGGGCGGAACCGGCGACGATGTCTACTATCTCTATTCGAACATCAATCGCGCCGCCGAGGGGGCAAATGCCGGCACCGACACCATCAACACCTGGATGGACTACACACTGCCGGATAATTTCGAGAACCTGACGGTCACCGGCAACGGCCGCTACGCCTTCGGCAACAATCAGGACAACATCATTTCAGGCGCGTCCGGCAGCCAGACGATCAACGGGGATGCCGGCAACGATGTGCTGATCGGCGGCGGCGGCGCCGACACGTTCGTCATCGATCGCGGCAATGGCAGCGATCTGATCACCGACTTCGGTTCCGACGATGTCGTCCGCCTGGACAGTTTCTCGTCGTTTGCCCAGCTGCTGTCGCACGCCACACAGGACGGCAGCAATGTCCGGCTCGACATCGGCGGCGGTGAGAGCCTGGTGTTCGCCAATACCCAGATGTCGGCACTGAAGGCGAACCAGTTCCAGCTGACCCTCGATCGATCACAACTCGCCCTCACCTTCGAGGACAATTTCGACACGCTGTCGCTGCGCAATGGCGATAAGGGAACCTGGGATGCGAAATTCTGGTGGGCGGCTGATCGCGGCAGTCCGCTGACCGGCAACGGCGAGCAGCAATGGTATGTCAACCCGTCCTACGGGCCGACGGCGTCAGCCAATCCGTTTTCGGTCAAGAATGGGGTTCTGACGATAACGGCCAAGCCGGCCCCGGCAGCGCTTCAGCAGCAGATCGACGGTTACGACTATACGTCGGGCCTGCTCAACACGCATTCGTCCTTCTCCCAGACCTACGGCTACTTCGAGATCCGCGCCGACATGCCGTCGGAGCAAGGGGCGTGGCCGGCATTCTGGCTTCTGCCCGAAGACGGCTCGTGGCCGCCCGAACTCGATGTCGTCGAGATGCGCGGACAGGATCCCAACACCGTCAATGTCACCGTCCACAGCGATCACGGCGGCTCCCACCTGATCGACACGACACCGGTGAAGGTCGCCAGCACGGAAGGTTTCCACACCTACGGCATGAAGTGGGACGAGGATCATATCACCTGGTATTTCGACGACGTTGCCGTTGCCCAGAAGGCAACGCCCGCCGATATGCACAGCCCGATGTACATGCTGACCAATCTTGCCATCGGCGGCGCCGCCGGTTCGCCCAAGGACGGCCTCAAGAACGGATCGCAGATGTCGATCGACTATATCAGAGCCTATCAGCTGGCCGACGCCTCGGCTCAGCCGGACAGCGATCAGGAACGGACGATCGACTGGACGCTGTAGCTCTAGACGACCGTCTCGCCGCCATCGACGACGAGGATCTGGCCGGTCATGTAGGATGACCGGTCGGAGACCAGAAAGAGGATCGGTTCGGCGATTTCGGAGACATCCGCCCAGCGGCCGAGCGGCACCTTGTCGGCGATGTAGCTTTCGATCGCGCCGCGGCCGCCCATCTGGGCGATGAAGGGCTCGTTGAAGGGCGTATCGACCCAGCCCGGGCAGAGCGCGTTGACACGAACGCCCGATCTGGCGTAGTCGCCCGCCATCTGCCGGGTCATGGCGATGACGGCGTGTTTCGTGGTTGTGTAGGCGATCATTTCGCGGTCGTAGAGCACGCCCGATGAGGACGAGGTGTTGAGGATCACGCCTTTACCCGCCTGTTTCATGACGGGCATCACAAAACGCGCTGCCATGAAATGCGCCCGGACATTGAGGCTCCAGGATTTGTCGAAGCCCTCGACAGCAACCTCTTCCAGATCGCCCGCCACCTGCGCGCCGGCATGATTGTGGAGAATGTCGATCCGCCCGTGACGGGCGGCGATCGCCGAGATGCCGGTTTCCAGCGCCCGGTCGTCGGTAACGTCGACAACCAGGCTTTCCGCGCTTCCACCGGCGTCAGCGATCTGGGTGACGGTCTCTTCGGCATTGATGAAATCGATGTCGGCGACGACGACATGGGCGCCCTCGCGCGCCATGATCAGCGCTCCCGCCCGGCCGATGCCGGAGCCCGCGCCGGTGACGATTGCAACGCGATCCTTGAGTATCATGACATTTCCCCGGTCAGTTTGTTGTTGCCTTTTCGCGCATCAGGAAGCGCGCGATCAGGATGAGAATGAGCGAGGCGATCAATACAATCGTCGCGATCGCATTGATTTCAGGCGTCACGCCACGGCGGATCGAGGCGAAGACATAGATCGGCAGCGTCGTGTTCGAGCCGGCGACGAAGAAGGCGATGATGAAATCGTCGAAGGAGAAGGTGAAGGCGAGCAGGAAACCTGCCAGCACCGACGGCATGATCTGTGGCAGCACGATCTGCCGGAAGGTCGTCAGCGGCGTTGCGTAGAGATCGCTCGATGCCTCGACAATGTCGCGGCCAAGGCTGGCGATGCGCGCCTTCACGATCATCGTCACCAGCGCCATGGTGAAAAGCCCATGTGCGGCGATGATCGAGCCGTAGCCGAGTGCCAGCTTCGGCGGCTGAGCGCCCGGCCAGATTGCCGCGATCACCGGATTGATGAAGCCGAAGACCTCGACCAGTGCGACCAGCGTGGCAATGCCGATGACGACGCCGGGAACGACGATCGCCGCGGCGAACAGGCCGTCGAAGACAGCGCGCGCCCGCGGCCCGAGCCGCTCCATGCCCATTGCCGCCATCGTCCCGAAAATCGCCGCCAGCGCAGCGCTGGTGAAGGCGATGATCAGGCTGTTTTGCAACGCTTCCATCAGGAAGGTGTTGGAGAGCGCCCGGCCATACCACTCGGTCGAGAAGCCGACGAACTCGCTGGCATTGCGGCCGGAGTTGAAGGAGAACAGCACGACCAGCGCGATCGGCGTGTAGAGAAACAGGTAAACGAAAGTGACGAGCGCGCGCATCAGACGAGATCCACCTGACGGGTGCCGGCGACACGCCAGGCGATGCGCATGGCGACCAGCAGAATGACGACGACGACGGCGACCAGCGTCACGGCGATCGCCGAGCCGAACGGCCAGTTGCGCGATTGCAGGAAGAGATCGACAAGCGCATTGCCGATGAAGAACACCTTGCCGCCGCCGAGAAGCTGGGGGATCAGGTATTCGCCAAGCAGCAGGATCGTTACCAGCGCGACACCGGTCATCACACCCGGAAGAGACAGCGGCAGGGTAATGCCGAAGAAGGTCGAGACCGGCTTGGCGCCCAGATCGGCGGAGGCTTCGAGAAGCCGCCGGTCGAGCTTTTCGAGGCTGACATAGATCGGCATGATCATCAGCGGCAGATAGCCATAGACGATACCGAGCAGCACAGCGCCGGGGGTGTTGATCAGCCTGACATTCTCGATGCCGAAGATTTCGAGCAAATGCGGAATACCGCGGGCACCCAGCAGATACATCCAAGCATAGGTGCGCACCAGCAGGCTCGTCCAGAAGGGAACGACGACGAGCGAAACCAGCAGCAGCCGGCGTTTCGGGCTGGCCTTCACGGCGAGATAATAGGCGACCGGATAGGCAACCAGCAGGCAGGCCGCCGCACCAATCGGCGCCAGGATCAGCGTGTTGACGAAGGCCGCCGATCGCGAGCCCAAATTGGCGAACTGCGCGAAGGTGAACGCCGCCTGATAGCCGCCTTCGGGTGCCCGCTCGCCGAAGGCGAAGACGATGATGGCGATGAAGGGCAGCACCAGAAACACGAACAGCCAGATGCTGGCCGGCCCGACAAGGGCGGCAGTGACAAGGCGCCGTTTTGTGGCAAGGGTCAGGGGCATCGAAACGTTCTTTATCCGGCGGTTCTGAGCACTAGACCGGTCCCTGACTGCCGAGGCAGCCGGGACCGGAATTGCATGACGGCAGGTTAGGCAGACTTGAAGCGTGCCATCAGCTCGGCACGGCCCGGATCGGTCAGCGTCACGGCGGCGCCGAATTCGAGCGGTGTCAGTGCGGCTTCATCCGGATAGACGATCTTGTTCGAGGTGACTTCCTTCGGCAGCAGCGCGATAACGCGGCTGTCGGTGGTCGGCGCGCCGTTGGCGATATGCTCCTTCACCGCATTCTGCGGATCCATCAGGTAGTTGAGCAGCGCGTAGCCGGCAGCCTTGTTCGGCGCATCCTTCGGGATCGCGTAATAGTCGGTCCAGATCTCGCCGCCATCGGTGCCGAGCACATAGGCAAGCTCCGGCATATCGCGGTTCAGCTGCGCGCCGTCATTCGTCCAGCACATCGTCAGCCACGCATCGGTGGAGCGCATCGACGGCTGGTAGTCGGAATTGATGGCGAAGAGATGCGGCTTGACCTTGATCAGCAGTTCCTCGGCCTTGGCAAGTTCATCGGGCTTGATCGAATTGAAGCCGTAGCCGAGCGAGACGAGCGCGCTGCCGATCGTCGTCAGCTGGTAGTCGTGCACCATGGTGCGGCCGTCGCCTTCGGTCTGGGCGATCTCGAAGAAATCCTTCCAGCTCGAGAGCTTCGTCTTGATCTTCGAGGTGTTGACCGAGAAGCCGGTCGTGCCCCAGTTCTTCGGCACAGCATATGTCTTGCCGTCGATCTGGCCTTCCTTGGTGAAGCGCGGGCTTTCAGTCGCCTGGCTGAAATTCGGGATCTTCGAGAGATCCAGCTCGTCGATCAGGCCGAGCTTGTGATGGGTCGAGATCGTATAATTGGTCGGCACGAACAGCGACCAGCCGGAAGCGCCGGCCTGCAGCTTGGCGAGCATCTCTTCGTTCGAGCCGAAGACGTTGACTTCGACGGCGACGCCGGTCGCGGCCTTGAAGTTTTCGAAGGTCGCAGGATCATGGTAGTTCGGCCAAGTGGCGATCGACATCTGCGTGCCCAGATCCTCGGCGGCATAGGCGGGCGTCGACAGCGCGCCCGGGAAGCGCGACATCACCGCCGTTGCCAGACCGAGGCCGGTGATGCCGAGGAAATGGCGGCGGCTGACGGAGCCGCGCTTCAGGCGCATGAATTCGTCCATGAAGCCTTCGGCGGAGATGGGGAGATTGTCCTTGTAATCCTTGCTCATGATGCTGTTCCCTTGTTTTGGTTTATGCATTCGATGCTGGAAAGACATGTATTGCTGACGGGTCGAAGCAGAGGAAAACCGCTTCGCCAGGCTCGACCAGATCACTCTCGCTCATGCTGCGGCGGTCGGCGGTGATCAGGAAATCGCCGAGGCCCGGCACGTTCACCGCATATTCCGCCGACGAGCCCAGGAAGATGCGATGCGTGACCGTGCCCTTGAACGATGAACCCGAAGCCGGCTGGCTGCGTGTCATGCGGATCGCTTCCGGGCGCAGGGCGGCAATCACCTCTCCCGGCGACAGCCGCTTGCTCGACGAAACGGCGGAACCATCTGCCAGGCGAAGCGTCACCCCGTCGGCTTCCATGGTCGCAGCAATCCGGTTCGTCTTGCCGACGAAATCGGCGACGAAGAGATCGGCCGGGCGGTCATAGACCTCCTGCGGCGTTCCGAGCTGGCGGATACGCCCGGCACTCATGACGCAGACGGCATCGGCCATCGACAGCGCCTCTTCCTGGTCATGGGTGACGAGCACGAAGGTGATGCCGAGTTCGCGCTGCAGCGTTTGCAGCTCGATCTGCATAGCCGAGCGCAGTTTCTTGTCGAGCGCCGCCAGCGGCTCATCCAGCAGCAGGACGGATGGTCGATTGACGATGGCGCGCGCCAGCGCCACGCGCTGCTGCTGGCCGCCCGACATTTCATGGATCCGCCGTTTGGCGAAACCGTCCAGACGAACCATTTCCAGCGCCTCGGCGGCTCGCCGGTTGATTTCTGCAGCGCCGATTTTCGGGCGCATCTGCCGCAGGCCGTAGGCGACATTCTGCTCGACGTTGAAATGCGGAAACAGCGCGTAGTGCTGGAACACCATGTTGACGGGGCGGCGATAGGCGGGAACGCCGTTCATCTCGCACCCGTCGATCAGCACCGTGCCCTCGCTCGGCTGCTCGAAGCCGCCGATCATGCGCAGGCATGTGGTCTTGCCACAGCCCGAAGGGCCGAGCAGCGCCAGAAACGCGCCCTTGGGCACATTGAGATTGATGTCCGTCACGGCGGTCACCGCGCCATAATTCTTGGTGACCGAACGGAATTCGATATCGTTCGTCGAAGCGGATGCCACGTCTGTTCCCTGCGGTTGGTTTGGAATTGGCAGTCTATCGCCGCCTTATTGCCACCGTCGTTAAGGAAAGAGTAAGCCTGAGCTTCCCGCACGGTATATACCCCGAGAGAGGTATTTTAGCGCACGATGCTTCGTGGAAGGTGTATATAGGGCCACGCGGAATGGCGTGGGGCGGAAGAGGGAGCCCGTCAGATGAGCACCGACCTGGAAGCGCTGTTTGGTGCATTCAACGCCACGATCGGCTGTCCGAAGATGACTGATGCCGAATTCGGCGAGACCTTCCGTCAGATGATGGCGGCGCTGGTGCGCTTCGACTACGTGGTCGTTTTCGCCTATCGCGGCAAGGAACGGCCGATCGACCTCTACAGCACCTTCGACCCGGAAGAGAACGTCGTCTTCGTCACTCTCTACCAGGCGGGACCATACCTGCTCGACCCGTTCTATCATACCGCCCGCGAGCGCCGCGAAGGCGTGCTCCGAATGCGGGAACTGGCGCCCGACCGGTTCTTCTCCAGCGAATATTACCGCACCTACTACGTTCAGACCGGGCTTGCGGAAGAGGTGGGCTTTTTCATCAACACCGATGAAGAGATCACCGTCGTTCTTTCGCTGATGCGGAGGGAAAAGACCGGACCGTTTCCGGCGGCCGAATTCGCCACGCTGAAGAAGGTCGAGCCGCTGGTGGCCAGCATGGTCCGCCACTATTGGGCCGGGCTGGCGCCGCGTTTCGACGCGCAATTGACCGCCGGCAGCAAAAGCCGCCGGAAGCAGGGCCAGAGCGGCAATCTTCCCGCCGCCGACACTGTCTGGCGGGACCTCAACCTGACGGGTCGCGAAACCGCGATCGTCGATTTGGTGCTGCAGGGCCATTCGTCCGAGTCGATCGGGCTGAAGCTCAACATTTCGACCGGCACCGTGAAGGTCCACCGCCGCAACGTCTACCGCAAGCTCGGCATCTCCTCGCAGACGCAGCTTTTGTCGATCTATTTCAACAACCTGCTATCGTCAGGATAGCGGGCCGCCGTGGCTGATTAGAGACACCGGATGGGATTGAAGCGGCGCCAGGGCCATCCGGGTACAACGGTTCCTTGCTATCCCCCGCCGGGTCGTGCAACCAACCCAGCCGAACGCATGAGACAAGCAGCATAAGGTTGGGGGATCAGAGATGCGCATAGAGCCGCAACAGCGCATTTACATATGCTTCTTTCTATTTGCGGTATCGATGGGCGCGCTACTGTCGCGGCTTCCCGATCTCCAGGTGTCGCTCGGGATCAACAAATCCGAGCTTGGGCTGACACTGATCGGCGCAGCCGTCGGCGCGCTGATCTCGCTGACCTTCTCGTCGCCGCTGATCATGAAGCTCGGCGCCCGGAATACCGCCTTCGCCACCGTTCTCGGAACCTCTCTGATGATCGCGCTCGTTCCCTGGCTCGGCTATGCGCCACTGGTGTTCTGTGTGCTGTTTTGCGAGGGACTGCTCGCCGGTGCGCTTGAAATCAACCTGAACGTCGAGATCGACCGTATCGAGGCGCAGCTCGGCCGCGGCGTGATGAATCGCGCTCATGGCTTCTGGAGCCTCGGCTTTTTCGTCACGGCGCTGGCATCGTCATTCATCCGGCAGGCGGGCATCTCAATCCAACTGCATCTGGCCGTAACCTTCGCCATCGTCGTGGTGGCCGGAACGATCGCCATCAGGGGAATGCAGAATGCCTCCGCCCCCGCGCCTTCTCAGACGGAAGGCGCCCATATGGCGTTGCCGACATTGGGGATGCTGCCGCTTTGTGTCATCGGCGTCGGCGCCTTCCTCGTCGAAGGTGCCGGGATCGACTGGTCGGCGATCTATATGCGCGACGTCTTTGCGGTCGAGCCTTTCGTCGGCGGAATGGGTCTCACGCTCTTTGCATTCTTCATGGCGCTGGTCCGGCTTTTCGCCGACCGCTTCGTCGACCGCTATGGCTCGCGGATCGTGGCGCTGGTCTCGCTTGCTCTTGCGGCGATCGGCATCGCCTGCGTCTGGCTGGCGCCGGTCCCGGAGATCGCGCTTGCCGGTTTTGCCATGATGGGCGCAGGATGCAGCGCAGTCTATCCGCTGGCGGTTTCCGCCGCCGCGCAGCGTGATGACCGCAGTGCGCATGTCAACGTGGCCGCCCTCGCCCAGATGTCTTTCGTCGTCTTCTTCCTGGCACCGCCACTGCTTGGTTTCGTGGCTGAGCATGCCGGTATCCGCATGTCCTATCTCGTCTGCCTGCCGATCATCCTTGCGGCTCTCTTCTCCACCCGGGCGCTTGCCCCGAAACGCATCGCCATGGACGCGGAAAAGCAAAGGGCGGCGGAATAGGACAGGCTTTAGACGCCGCTTATCCCCATATTGACCTGACGTCTCGACCACCGGCGGCAATCGCAAGCAGGCTTTGCACGCGGCGCGTTCATGCGCGCGAAAAAGCCCGTTTTTCCTTCATGGTTGCATAAGAGGTTGCGGATATTGTTCCCGCAAAATGAGCGAGAACACGGCAATGACAGAGCAAGCGGCACCCTCTCCGGCAGAGATCGTCATCCCCTCTGATGACGCGCGCGACCTTCAAAAAATGATCGATCTCCTGCGCGTCCAGCACGCCAATCTCGCCGAACGCTACGAGTGGCTGGAGGCGATGATCAATCATGTGCCCGATTTCATCTACGCGAAGGATCTGCAGGGCCGCTTTCTGTTCGCCAACCGGGCGGTAGTCGCCAACAACGGCTTCGCCAAGGTCGACGACCTCATCGGCCTGACGGATGGCGAGATCCATCTCGAAGCTGATGCGCATGGCATCGACGAAACGGAACAGCGGGTCATGGAAACCGGCCGGCCCGATCTCGGAGTCGAGGAGCCTCGCTTGAAGGGCGAAGGCTGGCTGATGATGTCACGCGTCGCGTTGCGCGACCGGACCGGCGCGGTGATCGGCGTCGTCGGCGCCTCACGCGACATCACCGCGCGCAAGCGCGCAGAAGAGCTGATGGCAGCGCAGACGAAGCTGCTCCACGATGTCGCCCGCGGCGTTGAACTCAATTCGCTTCTGAAGGATGCCGGGCAAATCCTCGAACGGCTTCTGCCCGGCCGCGCCGCCGGCTTCGACCTGGACGGCCCGGCGCGAAGCCACATCGAAGCGCCGCGGAAGGACTTTTCGATCAACTGCCGCGACGGCAGCCGGCAGGGCGCGCTTGCCGTGTCGCTGCAGCCGGGCGAGATCGATGCCGGGCTTGCCGAATTCCTGACAGGCGTGGCGCAGACCATCGGCATCGCGATCGACCGGAACCGCGACATCGCCCGGATCGCCTATCTGGCCGAACACGACGCGCTGACCGGCCTTCCGAACCGGACGCTGCTCGACCGCAAACTCGGCACGCTATTGGCTGCCAGGACCCGCGCGGTGGCGGTTGCCTTTCTCGACCTCGATCATTTCAAGCTCGTCAATGACAGCCTCGGCCATGCCGCCGGCGACGAGCTTCTCAAGGTCGTGGCTTCGCGCATCCTCAGTGAAATCGGCGAAAGCGGCATCGTCTCGCGGATCGGCGGCGATGAGTTCATCATCGTGCTTGAGGCCGGGATCGACGACGCGCTGAACCGTCTGCAGGCAATCTCGGCGCATATCGCCCGCCCCTGCAGTATCGACGGCGTCGATATGCAGGTGACCTGCAGCGTCGGCGTCGCCTCCTCGCAGGCCCATGGTTCGATCGCCGGAGAACTGATCGCCAATGCCGACATGGCGCTCTATCGCGTCAAGGCAGCCGGCCGCAACGGCATACAGATGTTTACCCCGTCGATGGCCGAGGAAGCCCGCCACAAGCTGCTGCGGATCGAGGAGCTTCGCCGGGCGCTGGCACAGGACGAATTCGTGCTGCATTTCCAGCCGCAGAAGGACATCGCGACCGGAAGAATTTCCGGCGTCGAGGCTTTGGTCCGATGGCAGCATCCACAGGCGGGCCTGCTTGCGCCGGCGGAGTTCATCCCGCTTGCTGAAGAAACCGGGCTCATCGTCGAACTCGGCGAAGTGGTGCTCGGCAAAGCCTGCAGGCAGATGCGCGCCTGGCTCGACCAGGGCATTCCGGCCATTCGTGTTGCGGTGAATGTCTCGGCGCGGCAGTTCCGCGAGCCGTCGCTCTGTGACAAGGTTTCGGCCGCCCTCTCGGCTGCGGGGCTCGACCCCGCGCTGCTCGAACTTGAGGTCACCGAGAGCCTGATCATGGAGGATGTCGAAGGTGCGATATCGCGCATGCTGGAGCTGAAGGCACTCGGCGTCAGTCTTTCCATCGACGATTTCGGCACCGGCTATTCCAGCCTCAGCACGCTGAAGCTATTCCCGTTATCCCGGCTGAAGATCGACCGGTCTTTCATCGCCGATATTCCCGGCCAGTCGGGCGACATGGCGATCACCGCGGCGATCGTCGCGCTCGGGCAGACGCTCGATCTGGAAGTGATTGCCGAGGGCGTCGAGACCGAAGAGCAGGCGCGCTTCCTGGCGGAGACGGGATGCGAGATGTTCCAGGGCTATCTTTTCGCCAAGCCGCTACCGGCAGCCGAGATCGCCGGCATGCTGCAAGCCAACAGCCTCTCAGCATCCGCATAGCGATACGGCGTCATCCGCCGCTCTGCACGAGGCCCACGATCGGGCCAAACCCGCCATGCCACGAGAAGTCGTTCATCCCGAGCGCCGGCTGATAGATGCCGGTGCCATGACCGCCATCCAGGAATAACGCATTCGGGCACCCCAACTCGTCGCGAAACAGACGGGCGAAATCGTGGAAATTGACGTCGCCATCGCTGATGGCGAAGCGAACGATCCCGCTGCCGCAGACCCCCACCCCGCTCCGCCGCGTCCGGTCCGTCGATCCGGGAATCAATGCAGGATGCAGCTTGCCTTCGATGACCAGCATCGGTCCGGATTGCGTCGCGAATGCCGCCTTGAGGCGGCGTTTCAGAAATTCGTCGGTCGTCAGGATCTCTGCACCGTTATCGCCAAGCAGGAAGACACCGTTGGGCTTCTTGTAGAAATTCGGCACCTTGCCCGGAGAGCCCTTGATCTCGGTGGTGTCGGCAGGACGGAGTTCCGCGCCGTGCTCGATATAAAGACCAATCGGCGTGAAATCGTCTCGGTACATGCCGGCATTCATCGCGAAGACAAGGACCTGCCCGTCCTCCTTCAGCGCATCCGCCAGATTCGAGAATGTTCGAAACGGCTGCCCGTCGGCGCCCCTCCAGAATAGCCTGAGGTCATCTTTTCCCGGCGTGACAGAGCAGACGATATAGCCTGAATTTTCAAAGACCTTCCGCTCGCAAACTTGTGCAGGCGCAGGCTGCGCCGCGGCACTTCCCGCGGCAGAAACCAATGCGGCCCAGAGCAATGCGGCCCAACGATCGATTTTCAAAGCAGCTCCGTGACGTCAGAGAGGAGGGTTAGACCTCCATAGCACACCGTTCCACGATCACCGCATTCAGCAAGAGAATATACCTCGTCTGACCGCTCGATTGGGCTGAAAGCATTTTCAATAATTGCGCGATCGGGCGATTATGGTGTTGCCGATGAACATGAAGGCCAGTCCTCCCGGTCTTTCGTCGGCGGTTCCCCTCTGGAGGTTTTTTGAACTCTCCAAATTTGGGCCATCGGTTGATGGCCCATTTTTTTGGCCACGGCTTGAATGTTACTCCGCTGCAACCGCTGCAACAGCGATCCGCGCCAGTTCCAGCGCCGCTTCGCGGGTTGCTGCAGCGGCGATGAAACGGCCTTTGTGGCAGAAGCTTGCGCCCGCCACACCGGAGGCGCGTTCCAGATCGCCGCCGCTCAGGCCCGCCCATTCCAGCGGCAGATCGGCCCGCAGTTCAAATCCTTCATCGCCTCGGCGAATGCCCGTAACGCACCAGTCATTGTCGCGCGGATGGACGACGAACAGCAGATGCTCGGCCTTCGCCTTCACGATCGCCGGCCGGAACGGCATGCCCATCGGCAGCTCCAGCACCTTGTTATCACCGGCCGCAACGATCGCGTCGAGAACCATGGCCTCAGCCCGCAGCTTGGCATCCTGCACGGCGATGCCCGCCTCGACGAAGCGGCGGGCGATCGCCAGCGCCGAATGGAACGCCTGATCGGTGGCATCGGCACCCTTCGCGTCGAACGGCGGCTTCAGCGTTTCCAGCAGTGCCGGAAGCGTCAGCCCGGCCAACTCTCCGGCAACGGACGGGTCGAGCGCGCCGTTATCGACCAGATCCACAGGCAGCACGAACTTCTTGTCGAAGGCCGCATGCACCCGCGCGACATGCGCCTCCGGCACACCGGCCGCCGCCAGATAATCGGCGCCGTAGTGCTTCCAGATCAGTCCGAAGGAGCTGTAGGGCCGACCGTCTTCACGCACCGGCGCGCCGCGCTGGTGATGGTCGAAGATGGTGTTTTCGGGTTCGTAGCGTCCACCGACGTCATAGATGATGCGGCCCGCAGCCGGCGCTATCCATTCGGCATCTCGCGTCCGGATCAGCTTGGCAGCGGGAAATAGCTGCGTTAGCACCACGCTCGACAGCAGCTCATCGGCATGGAAGCCGCCGGAATGGGTCACCAGAAATTCAATTTTCACTTCAAGGTCTTTCTAGACGGGGAGATCGCGATCGAGCGAATAGCCGCGATCGATGAATATCTCAAGACGCAGGCGCCGATGCTTCGCGGACTATGGCTTTGTGGGCCGCGCTTTCCTACATATTCATCAGCAGCAGGGAGCGGAAACGTGGTCGACAAGATTTCCAGGGTTTCAGCGACGGCAGCGACCGCGGCAACACAGATCCAGCACAGTACTTCCGTCGCGGAGCCCGATGTCGCCTGGGCCGCCGATCGCCAGGCGGCAATCGACGAGGCGCTGCATCGCCGCCATGGATCCGGCGGCCACCGGCCCTCGCCCGCCGAAGAGACGGAAGAGGATGGCGGCAACGCCAGCCGCCACCTGGATCTTCACGCGACAGAGCAAAGCGCCACAGGTGATGAGTCCGATGAGGAACGTCTTTCCGGCGAGAGCGAGCGCATAGGCACCGGCAATCTGGATGAGGATGTGCCCTTCGGCGATCACGCGGGCTATATCTAGGACAGCGCTGGTCAGACCAGCGATTTGCGCCTGAGATAATTGCCCTGGCCCATTTTACCCGTTGTTGCAGCGCCATCGACGATGGTCTTTCCGCGCAGCAGAACGCGCACCGGCCAGCCGGTGACATCAAGCCCCTCATAGGGCGTGTAGTCGGCGCCGTGATGCAGGATGTCGTTGGTGATCGTCATCGTCTTCTGCGGATCCCAGAGCGCGATATCGGCGTCCGAACCGATGGCGATCGTCCCCTTCTGCGGATAGAGCCCATACTGCTTGGCATGATTGGTCGATGACAGCGCGACGAAGCGGTTGATGTCGATCCTTTTCTTGCTGACACCTTCGGAAAACAGGATCGGAAGCCGCGTCTCGACGCCGGGTATCCCGTTCGGGATCCAGCGGAAATTCCGCTTTCCCCTCTCGTTCAGCTTGCCGCTGTCGTCATCATAGCGGAATGGGCAGTGGTCGGACGAGAACAGCTCGAACGTGCCGTTCTGCAAGCCTTCCCAACAGGCAATCTGGCTCTCCTTATCCCTTGGCGGCGGCGAGCAGACGAATTTCGCGCCCTCAAGTTCGGCGGCATCGAGATCGTCGGCTGTCAGCAGCAGGTATTGCGGGCAGGTTTCGCCCGCCACCTTGCTGCCGCGCTTGCGGGCGCGCTCGATCTCTTCCATCGCCTGACGGTTCGAAACGTGGACGATGACCACAGGCGTATCGGTGATTTCGGCAAGCGATAGCGCCCGATGCGTCGCTTCCCGCTCGGCCGCGACCGGCCTGCTCAGCGCATGGAATTTCGGTGCAAGCTCGCCTTTCTCCTCGTGCCTGCCGATCAGATAGCGGATCGCGTCTTCATTCTCGCAGTGAACCATGACGATCGCGCCCGAACGCCGGGCACTGTCCAGCGTATCGAGAATCTGGTCGTCGCGAAGACGCAGGTTCTCGTAGGTCATGAAGACCTTGATGGAGGTGTAGCCGTCCTCTACCAGTGCCGGCAGCTCCTGGCCGAGCACGTAGGAAGTCGGGTCGGTGACCACCAGATGGAAGGACACGTCGACATAGCACTCGCCGTCGGCCTTTGCATGGTAGTCCTTCAGGGATTCGCGCAGCGTCGTTCCCTTCTCCTGCATGCAGAAGGTCAGCACGGTCGTGTTGCCGCCAAAGGCTGCAGACAGCGTGCCGCTGGCGAAATCGTCGGCCATGACGATACTGTCGCCGGACGGCTGGGCGAGATGGACATGGCTGTCGATACCGCCGGGCATGACATAGAGGCCGGTGGCATCGATGATCTCGCCAGCATCACCAAGATCGTCAGCGAGCGCCGCAATCTTGCCATTGCGGATACCGACATCGCTTCGAAACGTGTCGCTGGCCGTGACGACCGTGCCGTTCTTGATGATCGTGTCGAACTGCATCTAGGCGGCACCCCTGTTTTGAAGCGCACCGTTGCTGCCGAGTATCTGGTCGAGCGCAGCGGTCAGGCGATCGACTTCCTCGATCGTGTTGTAATGGACCATCGAGACGCGGACGGCGCCGTTATATTGCGGCAGGCCGACATGATCACCCAGCCGGCGCGCATGGAAATCGCCGAAACGGATGGCGATCTTGTAAGCGTCCATCGCCTTGCAGATATCCTCTGAATTCTGCCCCTCGAAGACGAAGCTGATCGTCGGAATACGGCGGCCGTTGCGGTTCGCGGTCTCGCCGATGATGCGGCAATCGTTGCGGCTGCGCAGATAGGAAAGCAGGCGCTCGGTCAGGGCATTTTCCTGGATGGTGATCGCCTCGAAGGCCGCAAGGATCAGCTCGCGCGGCGAACCTGATCCGCCCGACCTGGTGCCGAGTTCGCAGAGGTAATCGACGATCCCGGTCACCGAATAGGCAAGTTCATAGTTCGGATTGCCGGGTTCCAGCTTTCCCGGAACCTTATCGCGGCCATAGAAGAAATGGTAAAGCGGATCGAGCTCCAGAAGGTGATCGTATTTCCCGTACATCATCGCGTAATGCGGGCCGTAAGTCTTGTAGAAGCTGAAGACGTAGTAATCGACATCCATGGCCTGAACATCGACGGCACGGTGCGGCGCATAGGCGACGGCATCGACACAAATGCGCGCGCCATGCGCATGCGCAACGGCTGCGATCTCGGCGATCGGATTGATGGCGCCCAGAATATTCGACACATGGGTGACGCAGACGAGCTTGGTCTTCTCCGTCAGAAGCGGCTTTAGCTCGGCGATATCGAGTTCATAGGTCGTCGTATCCAGCGGCCAGAACTTGATGACGATGCCCATGTCGCGCAGACCGTCCCAGGGTCCGATATTCGATTCGTGATCCGAGATCGTCACGATGATCTCGTCGCCCGCCGATAGCTGGCTGCGCATGGCGCGGGCGAGGTTTTGCAGCAAAACGGTGGTCGAGCTGCCGAAAATGATCTCTTCCGGCCGCGCCGCATTGACGAGATGCGTCGCCGCAATACGGCTGTCCATCAGCGCCTTGGCCGCCTGTTGCGAGACATCATAGCTGCCGCCGATCTGCACGTTCTTATCATAAAGGAACGTGGTGATCCGATCGACCGTGCGCGTCAGGATCTGCGAGCCGCCGGCATTGTCGAAAAACACCCAGCCGTGATCCAGTCCCGGGAATTGGCTCCGGACGAAATCGATGTCGAGTTGGCGTTGCGTTTCCATGGGGTCCTCCGGAACCTTGTCTTTCTTGTCAGTGATTGAGAACGGCGCGCAGGAAGCTCCTGGTACGTTCTTCCTGCGGGTTGTCGAAAATCTCGGCTGGCGTTCCGGCTTCTACGATGCGGCCGCTGTCCATGAAGATGACGCGGTCGGCGACCTGGCGGGCAAAGCCCATCTCATGGGTGACGACGATCATCGTCACGCCGGTGCCGGCGAGCTTGCGCATGACATCCAGAACTTCGCCGACCATTTCCGGGTCGAGCGCCGATGTCGGTTCGTCGAAGAGCAGCACGCGCGGTTCCATGGCCAGTGCCCGGGCGATCGCCACGCGCTGCTGCTGGCCGCCGGACAGCTGCTCGGGATATTTTTCGGCCTGTTCGGTGATACCGACGCGGGCCAGAAGCTCTTTCGCCTTTCGTGCGGCTTCGCCCTGCGGCGTGCCGCGCACCCGCATTGGCGCGATCATGATGTTCTTCAGCACGCTCAGATGCGGAAACAGATTGAACGACTGGAAGACCATGCCGACTTCGGCCCGCACCTGCGCCAGGTTCCTGCCGCGCTCGACCTTGATGCCATCCACTTCGATACGGCTTTCGCTGGGGAAGCTCTCGAGGTGATTGATGCAGCGGATCAGCGTGGATTTGCCGGAACCGGACGGGCCGATGACGCAGACCACTTCCCCTTCGGCAATCGCCAGGTCGATGCCGTGCAGCACCTGGAAGTCGCCATAGGACTTGTTGAGATTCTGGATGCTGACGATGGTTTTCATCTGCGCCTCCCCGCACTGAAGCGTTTTTCGAGACGGGCAACGATGACGACCATCGGCCACAGGAAGGCGACGTAGATGATGGCAGCGCCGATCAGCGGCGACGGGTTGGCGGTCAGCGCCTGGGCCTGGGTCGCCTGCTTGAGAAGATCGGGCATCGCCACGACGGATGCGAGCGCCGTATCCTTCATGACGTTGATGCAATTGTTGGTGAGCGGCGGAATGACGATCTTGATCGCCTGCGGCAGGATGATCTCCGCCATCATGTGCCGATAGGAGAGGCCAAGTGCTTCCGAAGCCTCGAACTGCCCGCGCGGGATGGCCTCGATCCCGGCACGAAAGATCTCGGCCGTATAGGCGGTCGAGACCAGCGTCAGCGCGCTGACCGCGGAAAGGAACGGCGAAAGCCGGATGCCGACGAATGGCAGGGCATAGTAGATGACGATCAAGAGAACGAGCAGCGGGATCGAACGGAAGATGTCGATATAGATCTTGGCAATCGCCTGCACCACCGGATGGCCGTAGAGCCGCAGCAGCGCAAGGACGAGGCCGCCGATCAGGCCGCCGACGATGCTGACGACGCCGAGTTCAAGCGTGATCCAGAGGCCTGACAGCAGAAGCGGAAACGATCGCTCCAGCACCGCCAGATTGAAGAAGGTCGTGAATATATCCATTGAGGCACCGGTCAGTCGTTACGGGGCGGATGACGGGCGAACCCGCCATCCGTAACCTGGACCATCCGGTCTTATTTTGCGGCAGGCATGTCGGCGACCTTGACGGTCGAGGTCGTGTCCTCGGCCTTGGCGCCGAACCAGGTCTCATGCAGCTTGGCGATGAAGCCTTCGCCCTTCAGCGTGGTGATCACGTCGTTGACCTGCTTGGCAAGCGGATCGCCCTTGTTGAACATGATCGAGTATTTTTCGCCGGTCGGAATGCGCTCGACGACTTTGATCTCCGGCTTGTCCTTGACGTAATACTGCAGCGCCGGGATATCGCTGATATAGCCGTCGATGCGGCCGGCGGCCAGATCGAGCATGGCAGGCTGCAGGCCCTCGAAGCGGCGGATTTCGCCGAGACCGTATTTGGCCGTGTTGTTGGTGGCCCACATGTCGCCGGTCGAGCCGGTATCGACGCCGACGATCTTGCCGCTCATGCCCTTCAGGTCCTTGATGCCACTTGCGGCCATCACGGTCAGCGACTGGTCGCTATCATAATAGGGCTGGGCGAAGCTGACGGATTCCAGGCGCTTTTCAGTGATGGTGATCGACGAGACGGCCATGTTGATACGGCCGGACTGTACGGCCGAAAACAGACCGTTGAACGGGATGTTGACGAATTCGACTGACTTGTTGAGGCGCTTGGCAACCTCGGTGACGAGATCAACCTCGAAACCGACTGTCTTGCCGGTCTCGTCCTGGAACTCCCACGGGACGTTGCCGATATTGGCGCCGACGGCGAGATCGGCTGCATGGGCGGCCACTCCGGCGAATGCCAGAACGCCCGAGAGCAAGGCTGTTTTCAGAATTGAAAAACGACGCATTTAGGTTCCCCTTGTTTTATGGTGCGCATTTTTGCTATTGGTCTAACCGGTCTGACCAGTCAGGCCAAATCAAGCATGGTCTCTTGTCATTTGCAAGCGACTGATGGATTTAAATGTTACGGGCAATGTAAGCGCCGAACCGGCGCGCCAAGAGAATGGAAAGAATGCTGAACAGGACCTTGGTACCGCAATCCGCAGCGCGCCTGATACAGGACATGATCCAGAGCGGCGAACTTGCCGCCGGCCAGAAAATTCCGTCTCAACGCGACTTTTCGACGAAACTCGGCATCAGCCGCGCCTCCTTGCGTGAGGCACTGCTGACCCTGGAGACGCTGGGCCTCATCAAGACCGAGGCCGGGCGTGGCACCTTCGTCGCCGAGCGCGGCAGCGCCGCAAATACCGGCATGGCGCCATGGCGCTACTCCGACAGCTACTCGGTGTTCGACGTCTTCCAGACACGCATCATGCTGGAGGGCAACATTGCCGGTCTGGCCGCCGGCCGGCTGACGGGGAACCAGCTTCAGGCGATGGAAGCCGCGACCAAGCAGATGGAGGATTGCTGGGCAAAGCAGGATCTTCTGGCCAATGTCGAGGCCGATCTCGAATTCCACGGCATCATCGCATCGGCCTGCAGCAACACGATGATGCGGGCGCTCTATCAGGTCGTGCGCGAACAGCTGACCGAGACCCAGCGCCAGCCGATCCCGATCACCGAACCGGCCCGCATGAAAGCCTCGATTTCGGAACACCGCCGCATCATCGCCGCCCTTCGCGACAACGATGCAGCCCGCGCCCGGCAGGAAATGGAAAACCATGTGCTAAACACCGCGCGCTGCGCCGGGCTCAATCCCTGACGTCATCCGTGACGCGATCGGATCGCGTCTTACCGATTGAATTTGCTGCCCATACCGGCTTACGTTGCGCGTATCGAAGCGCAACCGGTGAGCATCAGATGACAGAGACGGCCGACATCATCATCAGCAACGGACGGGTTCTGACTTTGGACCCGGACGCTCCGCCGGCCGAGGCCGTGGCTCTCTCTGGTGGCAAGATCATCGCCGCCGGATCGAACGCTGACATCCAGCGCCTGCGCGGCCCGCACACCCGCGTGATCGACGCGCAGAACGGCTCCGTCCTGCCGGGCTTTTCCGAAAATCACATGCATCTCTTTTCGGGGGCTGCGGAACTGGACCATCTGCAGCTGACCGGCGTGAAGGGCCTTGCCGCCCTGACCGAGACGGTTCGCACCTATGCTGCCAGCCGCAAGACGCAGAAAGTGCTGTTCGGACAGGGCACCGACTATGAGATCCTCGGCCATGGCGAGGGGCTGACCCGCCGGCATCTCGATGAGATCCTGCCCGATCAGCCCCTTGTCGTCTTCGCCCCGGATCATCACACCGCATGGGCCAACACCAGCGCGCTCGAGCTGGTCGGCATCCTGCACGGCGCGAACCTTGGCCCCGGCAACGAGGTGGTGATGGGCGCAGACGGGCTGGCGACCGGCGAGCTCAGGGAAATGGAAGCCTTTAGCCCGTTGCAGGCTGCCGGGGGCTTCGATCGCTATCGTCTCGGCCTTTCGACCGGCGGCGAACCCGATCCCTATCCCGATGCAGCGCAGTGGGCGCAGGATATCGCCGTCATGCGCCGCGGCCTCGCCTATTGCGCCCGCCATGGCATCACCACCGTCCAGAACATGGATGGGAATCTCTACCAGCTGCAATTGCTTCAAGCCATCGAACAGGAAGATGGCCACCTGCCCTGCCGCGTGCAGATCCCCTTCCATTTCAAGAACTTCATGCAGCTCGAGATGCTGGAAAAGGCCTCCAGCCTTGCCGCCCGGTTCAACAGCGACTGGCTGTCGTCGGGCATCGTCAAGCTCTTCTATGACGGCGTGATAGAGAGCGGCACGGCTGTTATGGTCGAGCCCTATGCCGACAAGCCGGGCGATCGCGGCGAAGGCCTATTCACGCCCGAGAGCTTTCGCGCTGTCGCGGTCGAGGCAGACCGGCGCGGGCTGCAGATCGCGGTGCATGCAATCGGCGACGGCGCCGTGCGCGCCGTGCTCGACGGATACGAAGCGGCGCGGCGGGAGAATGGCGCCCGCGACAGCCGCCACCGCATCGAACATATCGAAGTGGTCCACCCCGACGATATCGCCCGCTTTGCCGAACTCGGCGTCATCGCGTCGATGCAGCCACCGCACCCGCCGGGTTGTGCAGGTCTGCCGCTGGAACCGACGATCTCGCGCATCGGCCGCGATCGCTGGCCGGTCAGCTATGCCTGGCGCACGCTGAAGAATGCCGGCGCACACATCTGCTTCGCTTCGGATTGGCCGGTCTCGCCAATCGATCCGCTTGTCGGCCTGAAGGCGGCGGTGACCCGCAAACGCTGGAGCGAAAGCGATCCCGACCAGTCCTTCTCGCTGATCGAGGCACTTTCGGCCTATTGCGTCGAGGGTGCGTTTGCCGAGTTCAAGGAAGACAGGAAAGGCATGCTGAAGAGCGGCTATGTCGCCGACGTCGTCATCCTCGACCGCGATATCGAAACCGTCGATCCCGAGCATCTGGACAGCGTCAGGCCCATCACAACGATCTGCGGCGGACACATAAGTTTTTCCGTATGATAAATATTTTCCACTTCGGAAAGAGAAAGCGGTTGTCAACGCGCGGGCCGTGTGATCACCTTAACAAAAGCCTAAAAAGGCGGGGAACAGCAGCTTTGCAACGGTGAGTGTGCCGCATATGGCGGAATTGAACGCGATTGAAATTCGCAGTGTTTCCAAGGTATTCGGGTTTGGCGAGTTCGCCTTTTCCGCAGTCGACAACGCATCGGTTTCCATCCGGCAAAACGAATTCTTCACGCTTCTCGGCCCGTCGGGATGCGGAAAGACGACGCTGCTGCGGCTGATCGCCGGCTTCGAATTTCCAACCTCCGGCGAGATCATGCTGAACGGCGAAGACATCGCCGCGATGCCGCCCTTCAAACGGCCGATCAACACCGTGTTCCAGAGCTACGCCCTCTTTCCGCACATGACTGTCGCCGAGAATATCGGCTTTGGCCTGACCATGCTCGGCAGACCCAAGCAGGAGATCAAGGACCGCGTCTCGACGATGCTGAAGCTGGTGCGCATGGAGGCATTGGCAGCCCGGCGGACGAGCCAGATATCCGGCGGCCAGCAACAGCGTGTGGCGCTCGCACGCGCATTGGCGCCGCAGCCGAAGGTGCTCCTGCTCGACGAGCCCCTTTCTGCACTCGATTACAAGCTGCGCAAGGACATGCAGATCGAGCTCAAGCGCCTGCAATCGGAAACCGGCATCACCTTCATCTTCGTCACCCATGACCAGGAAGAAGCCCTGACCATGTCTGACCGCATCGCCGTGATGTCGGCGGGCAAGATCTTGCAGGTCGGCGGCCCGCGCGAAATCTACGACGCACCCGCCGACCGTTTCGTCGCCGACTTTATCGGCGAGACCAATTTCCTGAAGGGGCGTATCCGCTCAGTCACCGCTGGAATAGCCGAAGTCGAGACACCTGCGGCCGGGCGCATCTCTGCAACGATGCCCAAGGATTTCCACGCGGACGGCGATGTGACGCTGGTGCTCAGGCCCGAGCATGCAGTGCTCTGCGCGCCTGCCGAACGCCCGGACTGCCAGATGATGGGCACGCTCGAGAACGTCGTCTATTTCGGAACCGATACGCATTACCACGTGCGGCTCGCAGACCATGAGACCGTGTTCACCCTGCGCGAGCAGAACAAACCGTTGCAGGGCGCCAGGTTTGCCGAGGGTGACAGGGTCGGCATTGCGATCGAGCCCAACGCAGCCAGGATCTTGAGGAACTGATATGGCAGACGCGGTTGGAACGATCGAAGCGGAAAAGAGCCGGGACATCCGGAAACGCTGGCTTCTCTCGCTCCCAGCCCTGCTGATCATCCTGATCGCCGCCACCGGCCCGCTTCTTATCGTCGTCGTCTATTCCTTCCTGACGCCCGGTCCTTACGGCGATGTCGTCTGGACGCCGTCCATCGATGGCTGGATCAATGTGGTGCTGCAGAAGGATATCTTCGACGACACGCTGTCGCTTGCCGACGCGCATATCTCGATCTTTCTGCGCTCCACCGTGCTGTCGCTCGTCACCACGGTCCTGACGCTGCTCGTCGGCTTTCCGACGGCCTATTTCATTGCCACACGGCCGCAGTCGACACGTGAACTCTGGCTGCTGCTGATCACCATTCCCTTCTGGACCAATCTTCTGATCCGCACCTTCGCCATCCTCGAAATCATTCGCAACGACGGCCTGATCAACGGCCTGCTGCTGAAATTCGACCTGATCGCCAAGCCGATCCAGATGCTGTTCACGGATGGCGCCATCCTGACCGGCATGGTCTATGTCTACCTGCCGCTGATGGTTTTGCCACTCTATGCCAGTATGGAAAAGCTGGACTTCCGCCTGGTCGAGGCCGGCTACGATCTCTATGCGACGCCTTTCAAGGTTCTCCGCCGCATCATCATTCCTCTCGTCAAGCCCGGCATCATCGCGGGCTCGATCCTCGTCTTCATTCCGGCGCTCGGCGCCTATGTGACGCCGAGCATCCTCGGCGGCGGCAAGAACCTGATGCTCGGCAATCTCATCGAACTGCAATTCGGGCAGGGCCGGAACTGGCCGCTCGGCTCCGCCCTGTCGATCTCGCTGATGCTGATCGTCATGGTCGCCTTGCTGTTTTACGTCCGCAATGCAGGCTCGCAGGAGACGAGGCATGGCTAGCTTTTCCGTCCGCCGCCAGCGTGGCTTCACGACCATCGCGCTGCTTTGCTTCGCCGCGCTCTATCTGCCGATCGCGGTGCTGGTCTTCTATTCGTTCAACGCGGGTGAATCGCTCGCCTCCTTCGACGGCCTGTCGCTTCGCTGGTTTGCGAAAGCCTTCGAGAACCAGCAGGTCATCGATGCCTCGATACGCTCCCTGCAGATCGCCAGCGTTGCCGCAGTCGTCGCGACGATCGCCGCAACCATGGCGGCATTGGCGACCACCCGGACCGAACCCTATCGCGGCCTGACGGTGAAATACGCCTTCATCAACCAGCCGCTGATGATTCCGGAAATCGTGACGGCCGTCGCGCTGCTCATTTTCTTTGCGCGCATCAAGATCTGGACCGGCTATTCCGGGCTTGGCTACCTGATCGCCGCCCACACCGCCTTCTGTATTCCCTTCGCCTATCTGCCGATCCGCGCCAGGCTGGAGAATATGGATCTGACGCTGGAGAAAGCCGCGGCGGATCTTTATGCGACACCCTGGAATGCCTTCAGATATGTGACGCTGCCGCTGCTCTGGCCGGGTATCCTCGCCGGTTTCATGCTGGCTTTCGTCATTTCGCTCGATGACGTGGTGATCACCGAATTCGTCAAATCGGCCGGCCAGGATACGCTGCCGACCTACATGCTCGGACAGATCCGCCGTTCCATCACCCCTGAAATGAACGCGATTTCGACGCTGTTTCTCGGCCTGTCGATCTGCGTCGTCACCGTGTTCTTCATCGTCAATCGAAATCGTGCCTGAACAACAAGAGAGGGAACATAAGCATGAAACGGATGACTGCGACCATTGCCATGACGGCAGCGCTTCTTGCGTCCACCGGCCTTGCCCGGGCGGAAGGCGTGCTGAACATCTACAACTGGGGCAACTATACCAGCCCCGAGATGATCAAGAAGTTCGAGGACAAGTACAAGGTCAAGGTGACCATCACCGACTACGATTCCAACGATACGGCGCTGGCCAAGGTTCGCCAGGGCGGCTCCGGTTTCGACATGGTCGTGCCGTCGCAGAACTACATCCCGATCTGGATCTCCGAAGGCCTGCTTCTTGAAACCGATCCGGGCAAGATGGAGAACTTCAAGAACGTCGCCAAGGAATGGGCCAATCCCGATTTCGACCCCGGCCGCAAATACACCGTGCCGTGGGCGATGGGCATCGTCGGCACGGTGGTCAACACCGATGTCTACAAGGGTGACATCAACACCTGGGGCATCATCTTCGATACGCCGGACGAGCTGAAGGGGAAGGTAAACGTCGTCCCGGAAATGACCGATGTCATCGACGCGGCCGTCCTCTACAACGGCGGCAAGAAATGCACCGGCGACCTGACGATCCTCAAGAAGGTGCGCGACACGCTGCTGAAGGCGAAGCCCAACTGGGTGGCGATGGAATACGGCACGATCGAGAAGATGGGCTCAGGCGACTTCGCCGCCTCCAGCGACTGGAACGGCTCCGCATTCCGCCAGCGCCTGAAGAACCCGGCCATCAAGTTCGGCTATCCGAAGGAAGGCTTTGTCAACTGGAGCGACAATCTCTCGGTGCTGAAAGACGCCAAGAATGTCGAGAACGCAAAGCTCTTCCAGAACTTCATGATGGATCCTGAAAACGCCGGCATGAACTCGGGCTTCCATCGCTATGCGAACGGCATCGCCGGTTCCGACAAATACATGCCTGCCGACATGAAGGGTGCGCCTGAAATCAACATTCCGGCCGAATTCGCCTCGGTCGGCGTGCCCTCGATGACCTGCCCGCCGGAGGTTCAGGCGCTCTACACGAAGATCTGGACCGAACTCCAGAAGTAGACCCTCCCATCTCATCGCGCCCCGCCCGAAACGGCGGGGTGCTGTTGACCTTGCCGTTGATGGACGCTTTTCATGAAGACCGTTTTTTCGCCCCGCCATCGCGGGCATGCCGAGCAATTGGAACTTGTCGCAGGCGCCATCGTGCCCGGCTTCGAGCTGACATCGCGCGCCGAATATGTCGCGGCGCGCATCAAGGCAGTCGGGCTGGGCGAGATCCTCGAGCCAACCGAACATGACCTCACGACGGCGGCCCGCATTCATCATCAGGACTACCTGGATTTCCTGCCGACGATCTGGGACCGCTGGACCGCCGAGGGCCGCTCGGGCACTGCTCTGCCATTCACCTGGCCGACCCGGGGGTTGCGCGGCGACGTCAGACCCGAATTCATCGACGGCCTGCTCGGCTATTATTCCTTCGATGCCGGCTGCGGTATCGTCGAAGGATCCTGGGATGCGATCAAGTCTTCGCATGATACGGCGCTCACCGCCGCCGCGATGGTGCAAGGCGGCGCGCGCTCCGCCTTCGCGCTCTGCCGTCCGCCCGGCCACCACGCGGGCGCGGGCTTCATGGGCGGCTATTGCTACATCAACAACGCTGCTGTTGCGGCACAGTCGCTGCGCGACGGCGGCGCAAAACGCGTGTCGATCCTCGATGTCGACTATCACCATGGCAACGGCACGCAGGAAATCTTCTATGCGCGCGCCGACGTGCAGGTCATCAATCTGCACGCCGACCCGATGCAGGAATATCCCTATTTTCTCGGTCATGCCGACGAGCGCGGCGCGGGCGATGGCGAGGGTTTCAATCTCAATTACCCCATGCGTTTCGGAACGGCCTGGGACCGCTGGAGCCAATCGCTCGATGACGCCTGCGCCAAGCTGCTCGCCTACGCGCCTGACGTTGTGGTCGTCTCTCTCGGCGTCGATACGTTCGAGAAAGACCCGATCAGCAAATTCAAACTGAAGACCGAAGACTTTCCGAAGATCGGCGAGAAGATCGCCGCACTCGGCCTGCCGACCCTGTTCGTGATGGAGGGCGGCTATGCGGTCGCTGAAATTGGCGTAAACGCCGTCAGCGTTCTCACCGGTTTCGAAGGCGCCTGATCATGATAACGGCAGGATCGACCATCACGCTCGGCGTCGTCCAGTTCGCCTGCTCGGATGATATTGCGGAGAATATCGCAACGGCCTCACGGCTGATCCGGGAGGCGGCCGCCGGCGGCGCGAATATCGTGCTGGTTCAGGAGCTGTTCGAGGGTCTGTATTTCTGCCAGACGCAGGATCCGGTTCACTTCGCCCGCGCCCATCCTGTCGAAGAACACCCGGTTATCGAGCCGATGCGCGCGCTCGCCCGCGACCTCGGCATCGTCTTGCCCGTCTCCTTCTTCGAGCGGAAGAACCAGGCCTTCTACAACAGCATGGCGATGATCGACGATAGCGGCGGCATTCTCGGTGTCTATCGCAAATCGCACATTCCGGATGGTCCGGGCTATAGCGAGAAATTCTACTTCCGCCCCGGCGATACCGGCTTCAAGGTCTGGCACACGCGTTTCGGAACCATCGGCGTCGGCATCTGCTGGGACCAATGGTTTCCCGAGGCCGCCCGCGCCATGGCCTTGATGGGCGCCGAGCTCATCCTTTACCCCACGGCAATCGGCTCGGAACCCGCCAATCCCGCCCTCGACACGATGGAGCACTGGCGGATGGTCATGCGCGGGCACGCTGCCGCCAATATGGTTCCGGTTGCGGCAGCCAATCGCATCGGTTCGGAAACAATCGCCGGGCTATCTCAATCCTACTACGGCTCCTCCTTCATCTCGGGACCCGACGGCCAGCTCGTTGCCAGCGCGTCACGAGACCAGGAACAGGTGCTGATCGCCAGCTTCGACCGCTCGGCCCTTGCCGCCAACCGCGCCGCCTGGGGTCTGTTTCGCGATCGGCGCCCGGACCTTTACGGCACACTCGCAACAGCCGACGGAACTCAACGCCCATGACGGAATTTTCCCGCGCCGACGTTTCGCTCTCCAACTGGCGGACCGCACCCTATAGCCGCTGGTCGTTTCAGAATGTCAGCGAGATCGTCCCATCTGCCGTCATTTCCGCCGGAGGCGGCAGGGCACCACAGGGTCGCAAGCCCCTCGGCTCGTTCGCAAAGCTCGACGTTGCCGCTTCCGACGGGACACGGATGCCGCTCGAAAGCTTTCTGACGGCGAGCCAGACCGACGAGCTGCTGGTGATGCGCGACGGGCAGATTGTTGCCGAATGGTCGGCACCGCATTCCGATCCGGCACGCCCGCACATCATATTCTCCGTCTCCAAATCGCTGACCGGGCTGCTTGCCGGGATACTGGCCGGTAAGGGTTTCCTTACGCTCGACAGGCCGATCATCGACTACGTGCCCGAGACCGCAGGCTCCGCTTATGCGGATGCGACGGTGCAGCAGCTGTTCGATATGGAGATCAGCGTTGCCTTCATCGAGGACTATCTCGACACGTCGGGTGGCTTCGAGCGCTACAGGCGCGCCACCGGCTGGAATCCAGACAGGCCCGAGGCCCCGGCTCCCGATCTCAGGAGCTTCATCTGCAGCATCGCGAAAGGTGGGCAGGAGCACGGCGAACATCACGCCTACCGCTCGCCGAACACCGATCTTGCCGGCATTGTTCTGGAGCGGGCGGCCGGCGCGCGTTTCGCATCCTTGATGAGTGACCACATCTGGAAACCGCTGAGCGCCGGTGCGGACGCGATGGTGACGGTTGACCGCATCGGTACGGCACGCGCCGCCGGCGGCATTTCGGCGACGGCGCGCGATCTTGGCCTCGTTGGCGAGGTTATCAGGGCGCACGGCGCCGGTCTTGTCGAACCGGAATTCGTGGCGGACCTCTGGTCGCGAAAGCGCCGCGCCGCCTGGGAGAGCGGCGATCAGCGGGAGCTGTTTCCGCAAGGGAGTTACCGGAACTACTGGTACGAGACCGGGCACGGGGAACTCGCAGCGATCGGAATCCACGGCCAGTGGATATGGATCCATCCGGAAACGAAAACCGTCGTCGTCAAGCTGTCATCGCAAACCCTGCCTGTCGATCCGCCGCTCGACCAGGCGATCATCGGCTCGCTGCGCAGCATCTGCCGGGCGTCCGCGTAGCCAGGATCAGGAAAACCGGTGCTCCTTGGATGGAACCGGAGAGGCGAACTGCGTCTGTAGTTCGGCCACGTCGAGAGGGACGACGGTGTCGGCGCCGGACGGCAGCGGAGATGCTGCTGAGCAGGATCGAGGGGCGCCAGGAAGCCCGGCATATCCTCGTCGAGCCGCATGTTGAGATGCGCGGAAGCACCTGACCGGTGGACCAGACATCGCACCGCAGCCCGATGTATATTCTTCGGCCATAAAACATGAGTGCTTTTAACAAGTTTTTTTGACACCACGTTTCTTTTCGTCTAACCGGAAGCCGCAGCGCTCGACGGTTCTACAATTTCATCGGTAGTTTTGGATGACGACAGAAGCGGAAATCCGGCATGGCCTGTATATCGAGCACCGGACGGCTTTGATCGACTATGCCGCGCGAATTCTCGGTTCGCGGGAGGCGGCCGAAGACATCGTGCAGGACGCTTATCTGCGTTTCACGCCCGGCCAGTCGCCGATCGGCTCACCCCGCCAGACCGTTGCCTATCTCTATCGCGTCGTTCGCAACCTGTCCTTCGACGTGCTCAAGCGTCGCAAGGTGGAGGCGAGACAGCAGGAGGGCGAGCCGCTGCACTGGACGATCCCGGTCGAGACCGAAAATCCGGAACAGGCGCTGATGTTCTGTGACCAGGTTCGCGTCGCCTCCGAGGCGCTGGCGAGCCTGCCCGACGATGCGCGGACGGCGGTGGAAATGTACCGGTTTGGCGGCCACACGCTGGAAGAGGTCGCCCGGCATCTCGACGTCTCGGTTGCCACCGTGCACCGCCACGTCAAAAGTGCGATGATGAAAATTGCGCTCGCCCTTGACGCACCCGTGTCATGACGCACAACTGGCGTGAAAAAATCGGCCCGTTCGATCGTCTATAGGATCGAAAGGGAAAAGCGGATAACGAGCCGGAGAGGCCGTATCCCACTGGGGCGACATTTGACACAGCATAGCAATCGATCCGAAGACATTCTCGAAGAGGCCATGGACTGGTTTCTGCGCCTTCGGGAAAGCAGCGCGGATCCGGCCACCGATGCCGCTTTCCAGCAATGGCTGCACTGTTCGCCGGAACATGCCAAGGCCTGGGATGCCGCCTGCCGCAGCTGGGCTCTGCTCGGGGAAGCGATGCCGCGTCAGCAGGCCGGTGCCACCACACCCGATATCATCGATTTCGCCACTGCGCGCTCGCGGAAGCGCCGTACATCCTTGCGGCTTTGGGCCACCGGCACGCTTCTCGCCGCCGCCTGCATCATCCTGGCGCTGTTCGCGCCCTCGCTGCTGATCCTGTTCACCGCCGACTACACGACCGGCACGGCGCAGACGATGACCCTGACGCTTGACGATGGCAGTATCGTTGAGATGGCAGCGCGCAGTGCCATCAAGACAGAGATGGAGGGCGCCACCCGCCATGTGACGCTTCTCGCGGGCCAGGCGTTTTTCGATGTTGCACATGACGCCAAACGCCCCTTCATCGTTGATGCCGGCGGCATGAAGGTCGGCGTCATCGGCACCGCCTTCGACGTGTCGATGACCAGCGAGCACGCCTCCGTGGCGCTCGCCCGCGGCATCGTCGATGTCTCCGCCACAGGCGGAAAAGCCGACACCGAGCTTTCGCCCGGCCAGATTGCCCGGGCAGACCGCGCCAGCGGCACGCTGACCGTCGATAGCATCGACATCGCCGAAATCGGCGCATGGCGGGACGGAAAGCTCTTCGTCAACGACGCCACCATCGCCTCCGTGGTCGCGACCCTGCAGCGCTATCACCCGGCCTGGATCCGGATACCGAGCGGCACGCTTGCGTCGCAGCGCGTCACCGGTCTCTATGATCTCAAGGATCCAGATCATGCGCTCGAAGCGCTGGTCGAGCCGTTCGGCGGCAAGGTGCACCGCCTCTCTCCCTATCTCCGTGTCCTCTCGCTTCTCTAGCCAGATGCAAATGCGATTTATTTTCAAAAATCGTCATCGCTGCTGAAAAAACCCGGAAGGTCGATCGTCTTTGCTGCTGAAACGTAGGCCGGGGGGCTCTGCGTCAGAACGGAGACAGAGTCGAGATGAGCGTAGTGGCGTGCCGTACCGGGCGGGGGCTTAGACTGAATCGTGCAGCATGGCTGCGGGCAACAGTGGCTGTGGTCGCAATCAGCGCGCTGGCACCGGCAGTGACCACGCCCGCATTTGCGCAGAACACCGCTGCGGCTGCCGTAAAAGAATTCAACATCCCGTCCCAGCCGCTCTCCGGCGCCCTCAATGTCTTCGGCAGACAAGCCGGCCTGCAGGTGACGCTGGCATCCGAAACGTCGCGCGGCGTCAGCTCAGCAAGCGTGACCGGCGAGATGACGCCTGAACAGGCGCTCGCCCGCCTGCTGTCCGGCACCGGCATTTCCTACCGCATCCAGAACGGCACCGTCGTTGTAGGCACGGCAACCACGGCAGGAACCGCCGGCGGCGCGGCGGCCGCCGACGGTTCGACCGTGCTGCAACCGATCCAGGTCCAGGGTGTTGCAGGCGGACGCGGCGGCGCAGGTGAGATCATCATCGGCGAGCGGGAGATCGAGCGCAACAACCCGACGAGCCTTGCCGACGTCTTCCGCGGCGAACCGGGCATCCAGGTCGGCAGCTCGCTGCCGATGTCGCAGAAGGTCTATGTCCACGGCGTCGAGGAAACCAATCTCGCGGTCACCATCGACGGCGGCCGCCAGGGCAACAAGGTGTTCCATCACAACGCAACGACCCTGATCGACCCGGGCCTCCTGAAGCTCGTTGACGTTGACGCCGGTATCGCGCCCGCCGATGCAGGTCCGGGCGCACTTGCCGGCGCGATCGCCTACGAAACCAAGGATGCCCGCGACCTCCTGCAGGGCGATGGCGTCGGCGCCTTCGTCACCTCGTCCTATAATTTCAACAGCAACACCTTCACCAACGGCGTGTCCGGCTACGGCATGAAGGACGGGCTGGAATTTCTCGGTTACCTCAACTACGGCCGCGGCGACGAATTCACGGCCGGCAACGGCGACGAGGTGCTCGGCACGAGCACCAACATCATCAGCGGCATCGGCAAGGTCGCCTATGAGTTCGACAGCGGCGATCGCGTCGAGCTCAGCCATGAGAGCGTCAGGGATGATGCGCCCCGGCCGTTCCGCGCGAACATGGAGCTCATCACCAACGCGCGCCCTTGGGAGCCAAAGGTTCGCGACTACACGCTGACCCGCCAGAATACGGTATTCACCTACACGGACGAAACGCCCGAAGGCCTGTGGGATCCGACCTTTGTTCTGGCTTATGCCAAGAACGAGGTCGGCACCCTGGGCTACGCCTGCCCTGGTCGAGGCTGCACGATCCCGACGACCTTCCCGACGATCGGCGAGACCACCAGCTTCAACGGCAAATTCGAAAACCGCTTCGACGTCGGAATTGGCGACATCACTGCCGGTCTCGATTTTTACAATGACAAGGTCGATCTCGACGCCGCCAGCACGTTGCTTGGCTTCTCGGACTCCTCGCGCGAAAAGGCAACCAATGTGGGCCTTTACGCGCAGGCGCGGCTGGAGCCCTGGGACCATACCCGCCTGTCGTTCGGCGGCAGAGCCGACCAGCAATGGTTTACCGGCACCAGCGGCGACAAGTGGGACAATGCAGGCCTGAGCGGCAACGTGTCGCTCGAATACGACCTGACGGATTTCCTCACGGCCAAAACCGGTTTCTCGCATGTCTGGGCAGGCATCCCGCTGGCCGAGAGCTTCATCATGAATCCGATCTGGAACTATGGCGACGGTCCGGAGCCGGTCACGTCCAACAACTTCACGTTTGGCCTCGAAGCACACCATAACGGTTTTACACTCGAAGGCACCGTCTTCGGGACCGATATCTACGATGCGCGCGTCGCCAGATACGCGACCGCAACGGGCGCGCTGCTGGCGCACGACATGCAATCGCGTGGCTTTGAAATCGGCGCGGGTTACGAGTGGCTCGACGGCTTCATCAAGGTCAAGTACGCCCATATCGATGTCGATGTGGACGGCAAGCCAGCCGATTCTGATACCGGCAATTATCTCGCAGCTCCTGTTGGCGATATCATCACGATCACCGCCGCCCACACGTTTAGCGAATGGGGCCTGACAATCGGCGGGGATGTTGAGATTGCGCCGGAATATGACCGGGTGGCGTCCGGAGCTCCTGCCTACAAGGCCTACGAAGTCGTCAATGTCTTCGCCGAGTACAAGCCGCCGAGCCACTCCAATCTGACCTTCCGCGCCGACGTCAAAAATCTCTTCGACGAAACCTATGCCGAAAGGGCGTCTTACGGACAGGAATTCGGCACCGTGAAGCCGCTCCACCAGGAAGGCCGCGCCTTCATGATCACCGCCAAGGCGACGTTCTGAGAACGCCGGCCGATGAACATGCGCAAAGCAGGGAATTGATCCGATGATCGAGGCGACAGCCAGGTTCGAAACGGGAAACGGCCAGAAATATCTCGAGCAGATGTGCAAGCACTTTGCCCATAAGGTCGAGGTCATCGAGGCGGACGGGCATGCCGAATACCGCTTCTCCTGCGGCATCGGCAAACTGGAGGCGGGGCGAGACGCCCTGCTTCTCAGGGTCAGCGCCGAAAGCGAAGCGGAATTTGCCGAGACCCGGGCGGTGATGGAGGACCATCTCCTTCGCTTCGCCTTCAAGGAGAAACCGGAGCCACTGCTCTGGACGAAGCAGCACCAGGACGCGTGAGCACAGCATTGAGACACGGGAGCGCTGCGCGTTTTCGCGCGGCACTTCCTGCCGTCGATAAAGGTGAACCATGAGCCAGTCTTCCCGTCAGATTGCCGAACGGGCTACGTTCCAGAGCTTTGTAAACTGCTACATGCGTGAAATCGATGCCGGTCTGTCTGCAAGACATGGCGGTGCTTCCGGTGTCGATTGCATCGAATGGGCGCTGCCCAGCCAGCATCTCTTTCTGCGCGCTGAAATAACTTCGCGGTCGCTCTGCGGTCCGCACCGCTTCGGCCGCGCCTGGTGCAAGGGCACATCCGAAATCGCCTGGCGGCCGGTCGCGCTCGTCACCGCGCTGCAGTTCCTCGTCCATGAAATGTACAGGCGCGGTCATGACCTGCCTGCCGATACCCTGCAAGGCCTGGAACTCGAGCTCCTTCTGCGCGTGCTGCAGAGCTACCGCCAGACGATGAGCTATCTGGATGCCGGGGGCGAGGCGCGGACGTCGAGCGACCGTTTCATCGATGCCGAGCAATCGCTGGTCTTCGGTCACTGGATGCACCCGACGCCGAAGAGCCTGCAGGGCATGTCCGCCTGGCAGCAGCCAAGCTATGCACCCGAATTCGCCGGCGAGTTCCAGCTGCATTTCTTCGCGGCTCGCACCGATTGTGTCAGGCATGCCTCGGCACGTGCCGAAAGCGCCGTCGAGATCATCGAGAGCATGGCAAGGGAGGCTGCGGGGCTCCTGCGCGACGGCGAGACGCTGATACCCATGCATCCGCTACAGGCCGAGGCTCTCAGGCTCGACGCCGATGTGCAGTCGATGCTGCGCAGCGGCCTGCTTCGCGATCTCGGTGCCCGCGATGCACCATTCACCGCAACCTCGTCGGTACGCACGGTCTATAGCCGCAGCCAGCCCTGGATGCTGAAATTCTCGTTGCCGGTACAGATAACCAACTCCTTGCGCCGCAACCGGCGCCATGAGCTGGATGCCGGGATCGCCATTGCAAAACTGTTCGACAGGACCGGCATTTCGGAACGCTACCCAAATTTCCGGATCATTCACGACCCGGCTTACATTACGCTCGATATCCCGGGCCTCAGCGAAAGCGGATTCGAAGTCATCCTCCGGGAAAACCCGTTCGTCGAGGGGCACGACGAAGGCATGGTGACAGTCGCTGCGCTCACCGCCGATCCGCTTCCCGGGCAGCCCTCTCGACTCGACCGGATCATCACCGGTCTTGCCACGCGTAGCGGCAAGGCGCGCTCCTGCGTGGCTCTCACCTGGTTCGAGCGCTATCTCGATCACGCGCTCGTTCCGCTCGTCAAACTCTACGACGAGTTCGGCATCGCGCTCGAGGCGCATCAGCAAAACAGCATTCTCGACGTCTCGGCAGGCTATCCCGGCGGCTTCTACTATCGCGACAATCAGGGCTTCTATCTCTCCAATCGCTACCGGCCGCTCTTGATGCGGCATGTGCCGGAGACGGCAGGGATCGCCTCGCTCTATTTCGACGATGCGGAAATCCGCAACCGCTTCGCCTATTATCTGACGGTCAATCAGATCTTCTCGCTGATCAGCCGCATGGGCCACGACGGGCTGCAGGATGAAAGTGCCCTGCTCCTGGTGCTGCGAAACCGCCTCGAGCAGCTCGCGGCCACTTTGAGCGGCGCAGGCCGCGACTTTGCGCGGCATCTGCTCGACCGGCCCGTCATCGCCACGAAGACAAACCTGATGGCCCGGCTTCTCGACATCGACGAGCTTCAGTCGGAAGGCGGCGTCTCGCTGTATAGCGACCTGCCCAACCCGCTATTCGCGGTCGCGGCCTCGGGCTTCCGGGAGGGCAATCATGCCATTGCCTCTTGAGCTTCACGGACGGCCCGAAGAGCGTGTCCTGCGCCAGCTCATTGCAGCGCTGCTCTTCGAAGGCATCGTGCCTCACGAGATCGCGGCCTCCGGCCAGACGCTGTGGAGCCTCGGAGCGGTTGAGTTCCGCTGCAGTGCGACAAGAGGCGCATTTGGCCGGGTGAGGATCGTGCCCGGCTCGATCGAAATGACTCACGATGGGCAATGGTGCGAGGCGACGCTCGCCGCAGTGGTGCCGCATCTGCCCGGCAATGCGCGCAACCGCGCCAGACTGCTCAACGAGATGGAGCAGACGGTGACGCTGTCGCGCTGGAACGCTGCCAACCTTGATCGGCGCTGCCGCCGTTCGTCGGCCTACGCATCGCTGGAAGCGCTGCTGGACGAGGGGCATCCCTATCATCCCTGCTACAAGGCGCGGACCGGATTTTCCGAAGCCGATCACGCCAGCTATGGACCTGAGGCCGGACGCCGCTTTCAGCTCATCTGGCTTGCCGTCTCCCGCTCGCTGCTGGAACAGCGGCTGCCCTGCGGCGAAGACGAGTTCTGGCAGCATGAGCTCGGAACCGACGTTTACGACGAGCTGTCGGGGCGCCGGGATGCACCCGGCCTTGGTGAGGATTTCGCGCTGCTGCCTGTTCATCCCTGGCAATGGCGCACCCTGAGCCAGGATCGCCTGAAAAACTGGATCACGGAAGGGCTCGTACATTGCCTTGGCACCGCCGGCCCGTTCTATACGGCCAGCCAGTCCGTCCGAACGCTGCTCGACGCGGAAGAACCCCGCCGCGCCCATCTCAAACTGCCGCTGGCGATGGTCAACACCTCGGCCGAGCGAATATTGGAGCCGCATTCTGTCTGCACCGCCCCCATCATCTCGGCGTGGATTGATAGCGTCGTGCGCTCGGACAGCCTGTTTGCCACCCGCTACCCACTGACGATCCTGCGCGAATATGCGGGCATGATCGCCGGCCGCTCGACAGAGCTTTCCGGCCATCTCGGTGCCATCTGGCGGGAGAGCCCTGAAGCCAGCCTTGGTGCCGGCGAAGCGGCGATCCCGTTCAACGCCCTGATGATGATCGAGGCGGACGGCGCGCCATTCATCGATCCTTTCGTTCGGCGCTATGGCCTTGACGCCTGGATGGACCGGCTTCTCGACATCGCCGTGCTGCCCGTCTGGCATCTGCTTGTGGCCCACGGCATCGCCGTCGAGGCACATGGGCAGAACATGGTTCTCGTCCACAAGGACGGCTGGCCGGTCAGGATCATGCTGCGCGATTTCCATGAGAGTATCGAATTCTCCACGGATTTCCTCGCCGACCGCCAAAACGCGCCCGATTTCGCGCAACTGGACGCCGTCTACCGGGATGCCAGGCCCGGCGATTTCTATTCGACGGACTCGCTGGATTCGCTGCGGGAATTGGTGATGGACACGCTGTTCATCTACAATCTCACTGAGGTTTCGCATCTTCTCGAAGAACATTACGGCTACAGCGAAACCGCCTTCTGGCAGAAGACCACAGCCTGCCTCGCGGCTTACGCGAAACGGCATGATCTCGGAGAGAGGCAGGCCGCGCTCGGCCACAGCGCTCCGTCGATCCTCACCGAATCCCTGATGACCCGGAAGCTGCTCGCAGCCCAGCCGGAATATCATCACCTCATCCCCAACATCTTTGCCGTCACCGGCTGAACAGAGGATAACCCGATGATCACCATAGACGATACGCTTTACGACCGGGCCCATTTCGACAGCGCCACAGAGCGATGCATAAAGGAATCCGGGCTCGACCGGCGCCAGCCCGCCCGCTATGCGGTCTGCTTTGCCAACACCGTCGACTGGCTGGAGCTGTTCTTCGCCATCCGCTCGATCGGGGCCAACGTCCTGCCGATTTTTCCGGGCACGCCCTATCCCGCTGCCCGCCGTCTTGCGGTCAGCGCCGGTTGCGGCACGCTCTTCTACAACAGCCTACAGGCGGAATTGCTCTCGGAACAGGAAGCCGCCGCCGGCGAAGGACAGCTGCTGCAGATGAGCTCCGGCACGACGGGAACGCCGAAATGCATCGCGCGGAACTGGAGCGAGATCGATCGCGAGATCGAAAGCTATGTCACGGCGTTTCGCGCCCCTGAGGCAATGACCCCTGTTGTCGCCTGCCCCACGACCCATTCCTACGGGCTGATCTGCGGCATTCTCGTTGCGCTTCGCCGCGGCCAGACGCCGGTGATCCTCAACACCGCCAATCCGAAATACCTGCTGCGAAAGCTTAAGGAGATCGACCGCCCGTTGCTCTATTCGTCGCCGGCGATTCTCCACACGCTGGCAAGGCTTCTGCCTTCAGGCGAAAAGATCCATGCTGTCATGACATCGGGAACCGTTCTGCCAGAGCCCTGGTTTGCCGATATCCGGACCAGGGCGGAGCACATGTTCCAGCAATATGGCTGCTCCGAAGCCGGATGCATCGCCATCAACCCGGATGTCCGCAGCGCCGCCGATATGGGCTATGTCCTGCCGCACCATCGTGCCGAAGCCGGGCAAGGCGCCACCGCTCCCGGTGAAATCGTCGTCAGCAATGCGACTACGGCCGTTCGCACCCAGGATCTCGGCTATCTGCGCGAGGACGGCATGCTGGTCTTCGTCTCGCGCATGGACGACACGATCAACGTCTCGGGTCTCAACGTTTATCCGAAGGATGTCGAGGACGCAGTGATGCTGATGCCCGGCATTTCCGATGCCGTCGCGTTTCGCAAGCCGGATCGTTTTGCCGGCGAGCGCGTGACGCTGATTTTCAGCGCTGCAGAGGCGATCAACCCGCTCTCCGTCCGCGAATGGTGCAGCCGCAATCTTGCCAGCCATCAGCTGCCGATGGAGATCCTGCAGGTCGGCGCCGTGCCGCGGCAGGCAAATGGCAAGATCAGCCGGAGGCAGGTGGCCGAAATGCACCAGGCCGGTGCCTTCGCGGCCCCAGCCATGGAGGCGGCACAATGAACCGCGGCGAGATCATCTCCGCCATCGGCTCGATCCTGCGCGATACGATGCAGCTTCCACATGCCGGCGCCTTTGCGCCGACGGCGCGGCTCAACGAGGATCTCTATCTGGATTCCGTGCTGATCCTGCAGATCTTCCTCAACCTCGAACTGGAATACGGGCTTCCCGCCGTCGATGAGATCATCAACCGCCAGGATATCGTCACGGTCGAGGATCTCGCCGGTCTCTTTGCCGATGCGCCGGCAGAGCCAATATCTCCTGCTGCTGTGCCTGAAGGCGATGGCGTGCACGGCGAAGCTTATTACGACATCAAGGTTCACTGCTTCGTCAGCTGCGTCTGCGAGGGCCTGAAGAAGGCGGGGCTTGACCACCGGCCCTTCTATTTCGGCGTATGGGACGCCGATTTCGCTGTCAGCGAGCAGTTCGAACTGCTCTATCACACGCCTGCAATCAGCCAGGAATTCTTCCGCTCGTGGTTCGAAACGCTCTACGGCGCCGAAGTGCGAGAGTGGTACGACCACGGCAGGTCTAAGGAAGAGAACCTTTCGACGATGCTCGATCTGATCGAGCGCCGCGGCGAAACCGGCTATGTCATGGTGATGGTCGATCTTTTCCACCTGCCGGAACGGGAAAACAAGTTCAACCAGAACCCCTTCCCGCACTACCTGATGATCGAGACGAGCGGCGATCCCGAGATCTGGAATGTTCTCGACCCCGACTACCGCTGGCAGGGCCAGATCGAGCGCGCCAAGATCATCAATGCGATGATGCAGCCCAGCGTCGCAGGCGGTTACGTTTTCGACCGCTCCGAAGCGCGTGCGCCTGTTGACGAAGACCTGCGCGACTATTTCCACGCCAGCTTCCATCCACGCGGCAATCCGCTCGTCGATGCGGTCCGCAGGATCGTTGCGGCGCATCTCGACGGCCCGCCGCGCCTGCAGCTCCCGGCGCTGGCTTCGGCGGTGCGCGAACTCCCGGTGATCTCGATCCGCAAGTATGCCTATGAGCACGGCTTCGCGTTCTTCTGGCGCGCCCTCAAGCTGCCATCGGCGGAATTCGACATCTGGTGCGACGAGATCGAGGCTCTATTCCAGGAGCTCAAGTCGCTGCATTACGCCTGCATGAAACTCAGCCAGACGCGCGACCACAACTTCGCAGCCGACGTCTTCAAACGCCTCGACAACGCCGAACGCATTGAGGGCAGGATCAAGAACAAGTTGCAGGAGGTCTTCGGCCTCTGGTGCGAAAGCCGCGGCATTGCCGCTTCCGCTGCGCCGTTGGCGAGAGGAGTATCACGATGAAGGTCTCTCTCTGCACCATCACCTTCCGCCACCATCTTCTGTCGATCGAAGACATCGCCAACTGGGCGCGCTGCAACGGCTTTCAGGGGATCGAACTCTGGGGGGCGCATGCGCGCAATCTTGCCGCCAGGCCGGAGCTGGATGGCAGCTGGCTCGCGGGCTTCGGGCTCGGCGTGCCGATGATCAGTCACTATCTGCCGCTTGAAGCGGAAGCCGCCACGCTTCGGCGGCTGGCGCTGGAGCTCTGCGGTCACGCGAACCGCTGGGGCGCGCGGAAGATCCGCATCTTTGCAGGCAGTCGTGCCAGTGCCGCGACCTCGATCGAAGACCGGCGCCGGATCATCGCGCGGCTGCGGGAGATCGCGGTGATTGCCGAAGCGCATGGCCTGCTGCTACTGGTAGAAACCCATCCGAATACCCTCGCCGACACCGGCCCTTCGACGCTCCGGCTGATCGACGAAGTTCGCCACCCGGCCTTCAAGATCAACTTCGATGTTCTGCATGTCTGGGAAGGCGGCGACGATCCCGTCGCCATGCACCGCGCTTTGCGCCCGCATATCCGACACTACCACCTGAAGAACGTCGCCTCGCGCGATGATCTCGATATTTTCGAACCGGCGAATGTCTATTCAGCCGCCGGCCGGCGCGATGCGATGACGCCGCTTTTTGCCGGTGCCTTCGACTATGATCGCTTCCTGTCGGAGCTTTCCGGCGAGCTTAGCGCCGATGCATCGCTGGAATGGTTCGGCTCCGACTGCTTCGAGGTGTTGAAAAACGACCGCGGACGTCTTGCCGACACACTCGACAACACGGTCCCGCTTCAACGCTCGGCCAATTTCTAACTTCGGATATCGACCATGCATGTGTTCAAGACATTTCTCACCACCCTCTTTCTGCTGGTCCCGGGCGTTGCCGCGCAGGCGCTGGAGATCGAGACGGCGCAAGGCGTCGTGACCATCGATGCGGCGCCGAAAACTGTTGCGGTTTACGACATCGCGGCGGTCGATACGCTCGACAAGCTCGGCGTCAGGATCGACGGCCTGCCGTCGAAACTCTACGTCCCCGAACTCGATCGCCTGAACGGGACGGCCAAGCCGGTCGGCGATATTTTCGAGCCCGATCTTGAAGCGTTGAGTGCGCTTTCCCCCGATCTCATCATCGTCGGCGGCCGTTCCTCGCCAAAGCTCTCGTCCGTCTCGAAGGTCGCTCCGTCGATCGACATGACGATGGATGGCGACGATCTGCTGCTGCAGGCGAAGCAACGGCTCTCGGCTTACGGCGCATTGTTCGGCAAAGTGGCGGAGGCGCAGGCCGCGTCTGCGGAACTCGACCAGGCCGTGGAAAAGGCCCGCCAAGCGATCGCCGGCAAGGGCAAGGCGCTGATCGTCATGACCAATGGCCCGAAGATCTCGGCCTATGGCGCCGGTTCCCGCTTCGGCTGGGTGCATAACGCGCTGGCGCTTCCATCCGCTGTAAAGGACGTCACCGCCGCGACGCATGGCGAGGCTGTTTCCTTCGAATTCATCCGAGAGGCCAATCCCGACTGGCTGTTGGTGCTCGACCGGGCAGTGGCAATCGGCTCCAGCGACCAGAACGCCAAGGCGACGCTCGACAACGCCCTTGTCGCCGAGACGGCCGCCTGGAAAAAGGGACAGGTGATCTACCTGCCCGCCGCCGACTTCTACATTGCCGCGGGCGGGGTTCAATCGACGCTTCGCGTCCTGGACCAGATCACCACCGCTTTTGCCGCCGCGAAGCGATGAACTGTCGCCTGTCCTGCAAGTGGATTGCGCCGCCTTTGCTCGCGGCGCTTTTTGCCGTCAGCCTGTGTGTCGGCGCTGGCAGCACGGGGACCGGGCCGTTCGATCCGGCGGCGCAGCAGCTGCTGTTCGTCAGCCGCCTGCCGCGCACGCTTGCCGCCGTTCTGGCGGGTGCGGGCCTCGCCATCGCCGGCCTGATCATGCAGACCATCGCCAGAAACCGCTTCGTCGAACCGGCGACGGCCGGAGCGGCGCAGAGCGCGGCGCTCGGCATCCTCATCGCCACCATCTTCTATCCGACAGCCTCGCTTGCCCTAAAGACGCTGGTCGCCACCGCGACCTCCCTTGCCGGAACCACGGTCTTCCTGGCGACGGCCCATCGCCTGCCGCCGGAGCAGCCCTATCTGGTGCCGCTGTTCGGCCTCGTCTATGGCGGGGTGATCGGCGCGGCGGTGACCTTCGCCGCATGGCAGACCGATCTGCTGCAATATGTGGAAATCTGGATGAACGGCGAGTTCTCCGGCATCCTGCGCGGGCGCTACGAACTGCTGTGGCTCGCCGTACCGCTGGTCGGCGCCGCCTGGTGGATTGCCGACCGGCTGACGATCATGACGCTCGGGCGCGATGCCTCGATCGGGCTTGGCATCAGCTATGGGCGGATGCTGCAGGCCGGGCTGGTCATCGTCTCGGTCATCACGGCGCTGACGGTCACCGTCGTCGGCATGATCCCCTTCGCCGGGCTTGTCGTGCCGAATGTCGCCTCCCGTCTGCTCGGCGACAATATCCGCAGCTCGATCGGATGGGTGGCCGCAGGCGGCGCAATCCTGGTGCTCGGCTGCGATATTATCGGCCGCCTCATCCGTTACCCCTATGAAATACCCGTCGGAACCGTCATGGGGGTTACAGGCGCACTGCTTTTCCTTGTGCTGCTATTCGGGCGGCGAAGAGATGCATAAGACGCGCCTGCTCATCCTCGCCGCTCTCGCGGTCGCCAGCCTTATCGCCTTCATGTCGATCGGCCTTCGCGGCAACATCGCCTTTGCACTGGAGCTGCGCGCTGTAAGGCTCGCGGCCCTCATAGTCGTGGCAGCATCCATCGCCGTCTCGACGGTGCTGTTTCAGACCGTCACCGGCAATCGCATCCTGACGCCATCGATCATGGGCCTCGATGCCCTCTACGTCTTCGGCCAGATCGCGCTGGTCTTCGCCGTCGGCGGCGCCGGATTCTCCGCGCTGAATGCGGAAGCGAAGTTCGGCATGGAAGTGCTGCTTCTGATGCTGATGTCCTGCGCGCTGCTCTTTCCGATGCTGAAGACTCGGACGGATATCGGGCTGATGCTGCTGGCAGGCGTCGTTGCCGGCATTCTCTTCCGCAGCCTCACCTCGCTCCTCGCTCGCCTCATCGACCCAAACGAGTTTGCCGTCGCGCAGACGGTGAGCTTCGCCAATTTCAGCAACGTTGAAACAGGTCTGCTCGGGATCGCGGCGGTCCTGACGCTTGCCGCCGTCATCGCCGCCTGGCGCCTGCGGCATGTGCTCGACGTTCTGCTGCTCGGGCGCGAGAGCGCCACCGGCCTCGGCATCGACTGGCTGAAGACGGTGGCCGCCATTCTTCTGCTGGTCTCGGCCCTGGTCTCGGTCTCGACCGCCCTTGTCGGCCCCGTTGCCTTTCTCGGCCTGCTTGTCACGGCCCTTGCGGAAAAGATCGGCGGGAGCAGCAGACACGGCGCGCTGATCCCCACCGCCATAGTGGTCGCCATCATCCTTCTCGTCGGCGGCCAGACCCTGCTGCAGCATCTGTTGGGCAGCGCCTCCACGCTCGGCATCGTCATCGAATTCGCCGGCGGCCTTGTCTTCCTTCTGATGCTGATTACCGGGAGCAGAAAATGATCCGTATCGAAAATGTCTCGCTGTCAATCGCCAAGGCAGAAATCCTCAAATCCGTCGAGCTGACGATCCCCAAGGGCGGCATCACGGCACTCGTCGGGCCGAATGGCGCCGGCAAGTCCACGCTTCTGTCGCTGATCGCGCGGCTCCAGCCGCTGCAGCATGGCTCGATCTCCGTTGACGGGCTTCCCGTCGGCACCACCAGCGGCCGGGAGCTTGCCAAGGTGCTGGCGATCCTGCGCCAGGACACGGCAACGGCAAGCAGGCTCAGGGTGCGCGAACTGGTCGGCTTCGGCCGCTTCCCCCACCACCGCGGCCGCCTGACGGCCGCGGACGAGAAGCTGATCGACGAGGCGTTGGCGGGTTTCGATCTCAACGATCTCGCAAGCCGATTCATCGACACGCTTTCCGGTGGCCAAAGACAACGCGCCATGGTGGCGATGACGTTCTGTCAGGGCACCGACTACCTGCTGCTCGACGAGCCGCTGAACAATCTCGACATGTTCTACGCCCGCCAGCTGATGCAGACACTGCGCCGGATCGCCGACGAGAACGGCCGCACCATCGTCATCGTTATCCACGACATCAACCAGGCGGCCGCCTATGCCGACCGGATCGTTGCCATGAAGGACGGGCGGATCATCGCCGCCGGCGCGCCTGAAGAGGTCCTGAAGACCGATGTGCTGGAAGCCGTCTTCGGCTACGCGATGCCGGTACACGAAGCCGAGGGCATGCGGGTCGCGCTGCATTTTTGCCGGTAGAACGCCGGGCAATGATAAAAAATACCACTTTCCTTCGGCGCCGATCGGATGCATGTCTTCGCCCACCCGGCGGTATGACGGCGGGATCTATGATCAAAAGTGGATATGAGCATGACGCAGCAGGCATGGAACCACCCCGTAGCCGCCATCACTGAAAACGAGCGGGCCGCCCGCCTGGACCGGCTTCGCCAGAGCATGCGGGAACGCGGCATTGCCGCCACGCTTCTCGGTCCGACGGAAAGCCTGCGCTACTTCACCGGTCTCGTCTGGCATCTGAGCGAGCGCCTGCTCGGCGCTGTCGTCACCGAAGACAGGCTCACCTATATCGTGCCGGGTTTCGAGCTTAGCCGCGTCGAGACTCTGCCGCATCTTCCGGGCGATCTGCTGGTCTGGCAGGAAGAGGAAAGCCCCTCGGCCATCGTCGCGCAGCTTGCAGGCGCCTCAGGCAAGCTGGCGCTCGACGATGCGTTGCCGCTCGCCTTCTACCATGCCTTCGCCGAAAAGATCGGCGCCGCAAGGCTCGTCGATGCCGGGCCGATGATCAATGCGTTGCGCCTCACCAAATCGCCAGCCGAGATCGCCATCATTCAATATGCGATGAAGCTGACGCTCGGCATTCACGGCAAGGTCCGCGAGATGATCAAGCCCGGCATCGCCGCATCGGAAGTGGTCCGGTTCATCGATCAGCAGCACCGTGCGGCAGACGCTGACAACGGCTCGAGCTTCTGCATCGTCTCTTTCGGCACCGCCACGGCGCTGCCGCATGGCGCCGATGGCGAGCAGATCCTTCAGGATGGCGACGTCATTCTCGTCGATACGGGTTGCCGGATCGACGGCTACCATTCCGATCTGACCCGGACCTATATGCTTGATCCCACCAGCGAATTCGAGCGCGCCTGGTCGATCGAGCGCGAGGGACAGCTGGCGGTTTTCGGTGCGGCAACGCTTGGTGCTGCCTGCGAGACGCTGGATGCAGCAGCCCGCAAGACTTTTGCCAACCATGGGCTAGGCCCGGACTATCAGCTGCCCGGTTTGCCGCACCGCGCGGGCCACGGACTGGGGCTCGAAATCCACGAAGGACCGTTCATCGTCCGCGGCAACAAGACGCCTCTGGCGCCTGGCATGTGCTTTTCCAACGAGCCTATGATCGTCTTTCCCGGCCAGTTCGGGGTTCGCCTGGAAGACCATATCTACATGTCGGAGACCGGCGCCAACTGGTTTACCGAGCCGTCAACCGGCCCGTCGTCGGTCTGACGCGAACCGCAAGATGCAAAACCCGGCCATCCTCCGACAGGAGAATGGCCGGGCCATATGGACGAAAATCAATCAGCTTGCGGGACTGATCTCCCGCCGCGCAAGTTTGCCTTCCTCGGCCTTGTAGAAATACTGGCTGGCGACGAGCCAGCCTTTCAGCGGCCTCAGCGGCGGAATACAGGTCGCCAGCATGAACGGACCTGTCACCAGGAACTGCACCCAGAGCGGCGCCGAGAAGGCGACCTCCAGCCACACGCCGAGCAGCACGCTCGGGACGCAGGCAAAGCAGATGACGAAGAAGGCCGGGCCGTCGGCCGGATCGGCGAAGGAGTAATCCAGTCCGCAAGCCTCGCACTCCGTCCGAAGCGTCAAGAAGCCCTTGAACATGTGCCCCTGCCCGCATCGCGGACAACGGCCGCGAATGCCGGTCTGCATGGGAGGAAGAGGAGGATATTCGGTATCCACGGTTATCTCGCTTTTCAGGTTGCGAGGCATTTTTATATGCATTCAATGCCTCTGAATGTATGCATACAATATAATTACATTGAAGGCGAATTGCCAGTCTATTAGGCACAATGCCGCAGTGACTTGATCGTAAAGTTAAGAAGCCATCTCCAGCGCCGTCACGCGCCGCTTCCGCCAGCGCGGCAAAGACTGGACGGGATCAGAAAAACGACGCCGTCATCTCGGGCGAGCCTTCCAGTGCATGCGCCATGAAATCCAGCGCGCCCTGCAGACGCTCTCTCGTAATCGGCCCGCCAATGCAGACGCGCACAGCCTCCGGCGCCTGGCCATCGACGGTGAAGGCATCGCTTGCGACGACACCGATACCCGAACTGCGCATATGGCTGCTGAAGGTCGATCGGGTCCAGCCATTCGTCAGCGGCAGCCAGATATTGAAGCTGATCGCATCCGCGTTATAGCTGCCCGCAGGCAGGATCCTTGCCACCATCTCTTGGCGGGCCGCTGCCTCGGTGCGGATGAAGTGGAGGATGGAATCGGCGGTACCGTCTTCGATCCACTGGGTCGCCAGCGCCAGATTGAGCGGCGAGGCCATGACATTGCCAGTGCGCATGGCGCTGATAAACGGCCAGATCGCCTTGGTATCGGGCGCCACGACGAAGGCCAGCCGCAAGCCGGCGCCGATGCATTTCGCCAGACCGCCGATATGCCAGGTGAGCTCCGGCGCAATCGCCGCCAGCGGCGGGGGGCCATCGGCAGGAATGAAGCCATAGGCATCGTCTTCGACGACGGGCAGATTGTATTTGCGGGCGACCGCCGCGATCGCTTCGCGGCGCTGAAGCGGAATGGTCAGCGTCAGCGGGTTCTGCAGGGTCGGGTTGAGATAGAGCGCCTTCGGCTTCAGCCTTTCGCAGGCATCGGCCAGCGCATCCGGGAGAATACCCTCTTCATCCATCGGGAGCCCCGACAGATTGAGCCGCAGCTGAGCAGCGATCGAGCGCATGCCGGGATAGGTGATGTTTTCGGAGAGAACGGCATCGCCCGGCCGCGCCAGCATGCCGAAAATAGCCAGCAGCGCCGGATGCGCGCCGGGCGTGACGAAGATGCGCTCCTGCGACGGCGCCAGACCACGGCGGCCAAGCCAGACGCCGGCCGCCTCCTTGTCCATCGCCGAACCGCCAAATCCCTGATAGCGCAGCAGCGGGATCAGATTGGCGGCGACGGTTGCCATGCCATCGCGCATTCGCTCCAGAAGCTCGACGCCATCGGGCTCGGGCGGAAGGTTCATCGAGAAATCGGCGACGGCTTCGCGCCGCGGATCGGCAACGGCTTCGGCAGCAAACCCTCGGCGCTCTTTTTCCTGACCACCGGTTACGAAGGTGCCACGGCCGACATGCGAGCCGACAAGCCCGCGCTTGCGCGCCTCAACATAGCCACGGGCGACCGTGGTGAAATCGATATTGAGGCGTTTGGCGAGCTCGCGCTGCGGCGGCAACCGGTCGCCGGCAGCAAGCACACCGCTTCTGAGATCCATCTCGATCAGATCGGCAATCGCCATATAGCGTGGGCTGGAAGAGCGGTTGAGATCTGGGTGCCAGTCTTTCATCTGTGATCCGTCGATACCGGGCCAACGCGGGAAGTAGCTCCCGCATTGACTGTATATTGTTGCATCGAGTTTCTGTCACGCGGAAACATTGTCGCAACATCGGATTCCAGGGAAGCTTTGGCATCCCCGCAGATACGGGGATGCCCTTCTGGGGCGTTTACCGCCAGCCGAGCGCCGGGGCGACGTGCTTGAGGATGCTCTCGATCACATGCGCGTTGTAGTCGACACCCAGCTGGTTCGGCACGGTCAGCAGCAGCGTGTCGGCCTCGGCGATCGCCTCGTCCTGCTTCAGCTGAGCAATCAGCCGGTCGGGTTCTGCTGCATAGGAACGACCGAAAATCGCCTGCGTCTGCGGATCGATGTTGCCGATCTGGTCCTGGCTGTTGCCGCTGGCGCCGAAATAGGCGCGGTCCATATCGTTCATAAGCGCGAAGATGCTGCGGCTGACGGAGACCCGCGGCTCGCGCGCATGCCCGGCTTCCTTCCAGGCCTCGCGATAGATACGTATCTGTTCGGCCTGCTGGATATGGAACGGCTTGCCGCTCTCGTCGGTCTTCAGCGTCGAGCTCTGCAGGTTCATGCCGAGCTTGGCAGCCCAGATGGAGGTCGCATTGGAGCTCGATCCCCACCAGATACGCTCACGCAGGCCCTCGGAATGCGGTTCGAGGCGCAGCAGGCCCGGCGGGTTCGGAAACATCGGCCGCGGATTGGGCTCGGCAAAGCCCTCTCCGCGCAGCACGTCCAGAAACACCTCTGTGTGGCGGCGGCCCATATCGGCATCGCTCTCACCGTCGGCTGGGGCGTAGCCGAAATAGCGGTAGCCATCGATGACCTGCTCCGGCGAACCACGGCTGATGCCGAGCTGCAGGCGGCCGCCGGAGATCAGGTCCGCCGCTCCGGCATCTTCGGCCATGTAGAGCGGGTTTTCGTAGCGCATGTCGATGACCGCGGTACCGATCTCGATCCGCCTGGTCTTCGCGCCGACTGCCGCCAGAAGCGGAAATGGCGATGCCAGCTGGCGGGCAAAGTGGTGTACGCGGAAATAGGCGCCGTCGGCGCCGAGCTCCTCGGCGGCCACCGCCAGGTCGATCGACTGCAGCAACGTGTCGCCCGCCGTGCGGGTTTGCGATTGCGGGGAGGGCGTCCAGTGCCCGAACGAGAGAAAACCGATCTTTTTCATGATGCTGTCATCCGCAAGGTTTCGTTGCCGCTGTCTTGCCACGCCGCCGCGCCGGAATATAGCCGCGCCCCATTGAACAGAGTGTCGCTTCCGGCGCGCCTCGCATCATGCCTCTGTTATGAGCATTGGCAGCAATCGCAGATCTGCCATGCATGAGGCGGGACGCTGGAAAAACGTAAAAACAAAAACGCCGGCTCGAATGAACCGGCGTTTCCGATAGAAATTCTGAAGACTTCGCGGGCCGATTAGCGGCCGGCTGCAGAGCGTGCGACCGAGCGGATATCACCGCGGTCGATGCCGAGGTCGTACAGTTCGCGGTTCGTCATGCGACCCAGTTCTGCAACGGTCTGACGGTACTTGCGCCAGTTATTGAAAGAGCGTGCTACGTTCATCTCGGTCCCCTTCCGTGGGCTTTGCGAACCCTGCTGCCCCAATCGGCGCTCCGTTCGCTTCGATGAGAAATATATAATCTAAGCCAGCCGGGATTTGCAGCGCTAAGACATCTGGACAGCATTGCGCAGAGTGCATAGCTTGCCCATCTTGCGGGCAATTAATGAACACTTGGTGTCCTGACTGCAAAGGCGAAGTCTTCCGCCACGAGTTCGCTGATCGAAATCAGCACCTCTTCCGCCGTGAACCCCGAGGCGATCGCCGCGCGGATCAAATCCTGGAGATCCGGTTCGATCACATCGCGGCAATCCTCAAGCCTCTCGTCCGAAACATTCAAGCTGTAAAGTTCTTCCATCGCACAACCCTTTCATGTCCCGTCCGCCGGACCGCAGTCCGGCGGCGCGATCGTTACCGTGCCGATACTTTGCGTTTTGCAGCAGGCAGGAGGCCTTCGCGCTGCAGCTGCTTGCGGGCAGCCTTGCGATGGCGGGACACGGCCTGCGCGTGCTCGCGAACCCGTCGTTCCGAGGGCTTTTCATAGGCGCGGCGTTCCTTCATCTCGCGAAAGACGCCTTCCTTCTGCAATTTCTTCTTCAGCACACGAAGCGCCTGCTCGACATTGTTGTCTCTGACCAGAACCTGCATGGTCTTCTCCTTCTTCGTTTGTGATGTCTCAGCCCAGCTGCCTGGCGATGATCGCCTTCAGTTCCCGCCGCGTCAGCAGGCAGGGATCGGGCTTCCAATTCTTGGTGGGCCGTTTCACGGCCTCTTCGCGCTTGCGCGGCGCTGCCGCGGCAGGCGCAATCGCGGTATTCGTCTTGTTCAAATGAAATCCTTTGCCGCCTCTTGGCGGCCGGCACAGCCCGGCAAAAACGCCGGGCGACCGGCTTTCGAGCCGGTCATGCGCGGTTTGTTATGTGAGTGATGGCCGAAAGATAGGGTGAGAGGCGCCGCATTGCAAGGCGGGCCAGCGACCGGGCAGAGCATCGGCACCCACCGCGGAAAGACCGCTGCGGCACAAAAGCGGCCGCAGCGGCTATGGTTTTTCAGCGATCAGCCTTTGATGAAGGCCAGCAGATCGGCATTCAGGATGTCGGCATGGGTTGTCAGCATGCCATGCGGAAAGCCCTTGTAGACTTTCAGGGTGCCGTTCTTCAGAAGCTTGATCGATTCATACGCGGATGCGCCGATCGGCACGATCTGGTCGTCGTCGCCATGCAGCACCAAAGTCGGCACCGAAATGTTTTTCAGGTCTTCGGTCTGGTCCGTTTCCGAGAAGGCCTTGATACCTTCGTAATGCGCCTTGGCGCTGCCCATCATGCCCTGACGCCACCAGTTGCGGATCACGCCATCCGAAACCGTCGCGCCCGGACGGTTGTACCCGTAGAACGGGCCAGCCGGAACGTCGAGGAAGAACTGGGCGCGGTTGTCGGCAAGCGCCTTGCGCAAACCGTCAAACGCATCGATCGGCAGGCCGCCCGGATTGGCGTCCGTTTTCAGCATCAGCGGCGGGACGGCGCTGACAAGCACCGCCTTGGCGACGCGGCCCTGCGGCTCGCCGAACTTGGCGACATAGCGCGCGACCTGTCCGCCTCCGGTGGAATGGCCGATATGAACGGAATTCTTCAGATCGAGATGTTCGACCACGGCGGACGCGTCGGCCGCGTAGTGGTCCATGTCGTGACCTTCGCTCACCTGCGCGGAGCGGCCGTGGCCGCGCCGGTCATGGGCGATGACGCGATAGCCGTGATGAAGGAAGAACAGCATCTGGTTGTCCCAGTCATCGGCCGAAAGCGGCCAGCCGTGATGGAACACGATCGGCTGGGCATCCTTCGGACCCCAGTCCTTGTAGAAAATCTGCACGCCGTCTTTGGTCGTGACGAAATGATTGGTCATGATCGGTCGTCCTCTGTCGTTCGGGGTTGATTGTCGAAAGGGCAAGCGAAATGGAGTTATGGCAGCTGAAAATGTCGCGCAAACGAATGTCCCTACCCGCGCGCGGCGCCATCATCCCGGATGACTGCGAAGACATCAAGGTTGGATTTCGCGAACGGCAGCGAGGCTGGCCGGGCAGCTCTCTGGGCGGGTCAATCGAGACGGGATGCGGCCTGGCGGTCAGTTCGCGCTTTTGAAATCGAGACCGATATCGAGGATCGGCGCGCTATGCGTTATCCAGCCGACGGAGATCAGATCGACGCCGGATGCAGCGATGTCAGGCGCGGTCGTAGGCGTAATGCGCCCCGAGGCTTCGGTGATCGCCCGGCCGGCAACGATATCGACGGCCTGGCGCAGCATGACCGGGTGCATGTTGTCGAGAAGCACGGCATCCACGCCCTCGTCCATCACCTCCCGGAGCTGATCGAGCGTATCCACCTCGATCTCGATCTTGACCATGTGCCCGGCAGCAGATTTGGCTCGGCGCAACGCCTCGCGGATGCTGCCTGCGATGGCAATATGGTTGTCCTTGATCAGCACGGCATCATAGAGCGCGAAGCGATGGTTCATGCCGCCGCCTGCCCTCACCGCATATTTTTCCAGCGCCCGAAGCCCCGGAGTCGTCTTGCGCGTGCAGGCAACCGACGCCTTCGTTCCGGAGATCGCCTCAGCAATCGAAGCGGTTACCGTGGCGATCCCCGAGAGATGCGAGAGAAAATTCAGCGCCGTGCGCTCGCCGGTCAAAAGTCCCCGCGACGGGCCTGATATCGTTGCGATCACGTCACCGGACTTGACCGCCATGCCGTCCTGCAGGTGCCGCTCCATGACGATCGCGGGATCGACGAGCTGAAAGGAAAGCTCGGCCGCATCCAGACCGGCAATGATACCCGGCTGCCGCGCAGCCATGACGACCGTGGAGCGGTGGTCCGCGGGAATGACGGCAGCCGAGGTGATATCACCGGCAAGACCGAGATCTTCGGCAAGGGCTGCCCGGACAAGAGGCTCGATCACAAGGCGCGACAGGGGAACAAGGCTCATATCAGGCACTCCTTGCAAAATCTTGAGAGGCGGCGGCGCGGGCAATCTCCAGCACCTCGGCAAGCGTCATCATCCGCCTGCGTGCAACGCCCTGACGCAGCGGGAAATCGGTCCGCGCATGCGCCCCGCGTGATTCCTGGCGCAGGCTGGCAAAGACGGAAATGGAAAGCGCCACGATCGCGGGATCGGAGGCCGGACCTTCGCTTTCTGCCAGCGGCAAGAGCGCAGAGATCGCACCATGGATGGCGCCAGCATTGCGCAGCACGCCGAGATGGCGAGAGACGATCGGCCGGACGAAGCTTGTTTCGGGGCCCGGCGGCAAGGCGGGAACCGCCCCGAGGCTCGCCTTGATTGCCGATGAAGCCATATCGCGGGCGGCACGCATGCCCATCACCGCCGCTTCGAGCAGCGAGTTGCTTGCCAGCCGGTTGGCGCCGTGAAGGCCTGTCGATGCAGCCTCGCCTGCCACCCAAAGTCCGGGCACGCTGGTGCGGCCGCCGCGATCAGTGGCAATGCCGCCCATATGATAGTGAACTGCCGGACGAACCGGGATCGGCGCGCTGCCCGGATCGATACCTGCTTCGTGGCAAAGGGCGGCGATCGCGGGAAAGCGCGCGCCGAACCGCGTTCCGAGCGCTCGGCGGGCATCGAGGAACACGCGTCCGCCGCGGGCGATCTCGGCGCTGATGGCGCGGGCGACGACATCGCGCGGCGCCAGCTCGGCACCCGGCACGCTGGCCATGAACCGCTCACCGCGCTCGTTGACAAGCTCGGCCCCCTCGCCGCGCACAGCTTCGCTGACGAGCGCCAGCGGGCGGCGGCGGCTGTCGAGCGCCGTCGGATGGAACTGCACGAATTCCATATCGGCAAGAACCGCCCCGGCGCGCGCCGCAAGCGCAACGCCCTGGCCAAAGTTTCCGGTCGGATTGGTGGTCGCCTCGTAAAGCCCGCCGATCCCGCCGGTCGACAGCAGGACGCGCGACGAGGACAGGACAATGCCGCCAGCCGGTCCCGCACAAAGGAGGCCGCAGACGACTCCGTCTTCTGTGAGAACCCGGCGCGCTTCGGCGCCTTCGATCACCGTGATTGCCGGATCGGCGCGGACGGCAGCCGTGAGTGCGCGGATGATCGCCGCTCCCGATCCGTCGCCACCGGCATGGACGATGCGGCGGCGGGAATGGGCAGCCTCCAGGCCAAGGGAAAGCGCACCATCGCCGTTCCTGTCGAAGACGACGCCAAGGCGTTGCAGAACCCGGATGACCTCGGATGCGTCGCCGAGAATGTCCGCAGCGGCCTCGGCGTCACACAGACCGTCACCGGCAGCCAGCGTATCGGCAAGATGCAGGCTCGGGCTGTCATCGGCGCCGACGCTGGCGGCAATGCCGCCCTGCGCCCAGGCGCTCGATGTTTCGGCCCCCAGCATACTGCGGGTGACGAGAACGGAGGGCTCCGGCGACAGCGTTAAGGCGGCGATCAGCCCGGCAAGACCGCTGCCGACGATCACGGGACGGCCAGAGAGATGGTCGAGGATCTCGATCATATCGCCAGCATCCTCTCCACCGCCCGCCGCGCCGCGACGGCAACGCCGGCATCCACGATCACCTCATGGCGGTTTTCTTCCAGCGCGGTGCGGATATTGGAGAGCGTGATCCGCTTCATATGCGGGCAGAGATTGCAGGGGCGGATGAATTCGACATCGGGATGATGCACCGCGACGTTGTCGCTCATCGAGCATTCTGTTAGCAGAACCACGCGCGTCGGCTTCTTTGCGCTGACGTAGTCGGACATCACCGCCGTCGATCCGGCAAAATCCGCTTCCGCCACCACATCGGGCGGGCATTCGGGATGCGCAAGGACGGTGACGCCAGGATGATTTTCGCGCAACTGCCTGACGTCATCGGCCGAAAACAGCTCGTGCACTTCGCAATGCCCGTGCCAGGCGATGATCTCGACATTGGTTTCCCGGGCGACGTTGCGCGCCAGGTATTCGTCGGGGATCATCAGCACCCGGGGGACGCCAAGCGACTCCACCACCTGCTTGGCGTTGCCCGACGTGCAGCAGATATCGGACGCCGCCTTCACCGCGGCTGAGGTGTTCACATAGGTGATGACGGGGACGCCAGGATGGGCCTGACGCAGCAGGGCGATGTCTTCAGGCGAGATCGAATCCGCCAGCGAGCAGCCTGCCGCCATGTCGGGGATGAGCACAGTTTTTGCCGGATTGAGCAGCTTCGCCGTCTCCGCCATGAAATGCACCCCGGCCAGAACGATGACGTCGGCATCCACATCGATGGCCTTGCGCGCCAGCGCCAGACTGTCGCCGACGATATCGGCAACGCCGTGAAAGATCTCCGGCGTCTGGTAGTTATGCGCCAGGATGACGGCATTGCGCTTGCGCTTGAGTTCGAGGATGGCCTCGACATCGTCTTCGAACGACATCCATTCGGCTTTGGGAATGACGCGACTGACGCGATCATAGAGGGACGCGGCTGATACGGGACGGTTCATGGCGGTCTCCTTTATGCTCAAATTGAGCATTAACGGAGCAAATAGATATTCTCATACTGAGCATATGTCAATTGCGGGAGAGAGGCAGTTTCGTTCCGGAGAGAGCGCGTTCTTCGACGACGGTCGGACGGAAGCGGAAGAGCTTGGCCGGACGTCCACCGGTTTCGCTGGTCATTTCGCCGGTTTCCTCGACCAGTTCCTGCTGTTCGATCAACCGGCGGAAATTCTGTTTGTGAAGACCTAGCCCGGCCAGCGCCTCGACGGTGCGCTGCAGCTGAAGCAGCGTGAAGCTTTCGGGCATCAGCTCGAAGACGACAGGACGGTATTTGATCTTGGCGCGCAACCGGGCAATGCCGGTCGCCAGAATCCGCCGGTGATCAGCAAACATCGGGCGCCCGAAATTCACCCCTTCGACACCGGCCTCGGCCAGCAAGCCGGCTTCGTAGAGCAGCTCGTAGCGCTGCAGCGTCAGATCCTCGTTCCAGCCGCCGCCATCGAGCCCGAAGGTGAAGTCGGCCCGCTTGTGGCGCTGATCGCGTCTGATCGGATCGGCATCGGCCCACAGCCGCAGCTTCTGCATCACCTCGGCCAGCACCTCCGGCCGCCCCTGGCGATGGTCCTCCCAGGGAAGATATTCGTACCATCCATGCCAGGCCGGACGTCCCCCACCCGGCGCGTCCTGTTCGCGCACCAGGCCGAGATAGCTGATCGATATCGTCCGACCGCCAAGGATCTCGTTGTTCCGGTCACGATCCGCAAATGTATAAAGCTGCTCCAGATAGCCGATCGGGTGGCCGGTTTGCTCTTGGATCCATTCGCGCAGGCCGCTTTGGAGCGTCCGGTGTCCGAGCTCGAAAGGGCCGGACGGCAACGCCTCGCCGGCGCGCACGGTCATGACGCGCGGCTCGTCCTTTGTCACAGCCGTCACCACGGCCATGAGTTCGGCATGAGCGAGCCCGATCGTCACGTTGATTCCCCTGGATTATCAGCCACCGTCAGCCCTTGTGGCACAGCCGCGCCGCTTCGCCAACCGCAAGCTGCGCAACGCTGGAGACGGCAACGCATTTGCGCTATGAGGCGGACTGTCCAACGCACCAGATCCGGCAGCCAGCATGTTCGTCCTGAAAGACCAGATCGCCACCGAGCAGGTGGTCAAGAAGAGCCGGTTTCGCGCTGTCGCCATTCCTGTCGATAGCGAAGCCGCCGTCAAGGCTGCACTCACCGAACATTCCGATCCCTCGGCAAACCACAATTGCTACGCCTGGCGGATCGGCAACGTCTATCGCTTCAGCGACGACGGCGAGCCCTCGGGCACCGCCGGAAAGCCGATCTTCCAGGTGATGGAAGGGCGCCAGCTCGACAGGACGCTCGTCATCGTCACCCGCTGGTTCGGCGGCGTGCTGCTTGGCGCCGGCGGTCTGGTGCGCGCCTATGGCGGCACGGCCGCAGCCTGCCTCAGAGAAGCGGCGTTGGAAGAGACAATTCCTGCCGTCACCGGCACCGTGCACCTGAATTTCCAGGAATTGGAGATGGTTCGCTCGAAACTGACGTCGCAGGTCATGGCGCGGATTACAGGCGAGCAGTTCGATCACGAGGGATGCCTGCTGCTACTCGAAATCCCAGAAATACACGCCGCCGAAGCCATCCTGCTGGTCACCAATCTGACCCGCGGCCGCGCAGTCCTGAAGCTCGACGACGGCGGCCAGGCTTAGCTTGCGCGGCAGCAGCCGTCACAGGTTTCTGGCGATCACCATCTTCTGCACGTCGCTGGTCCCCTCGTAGATCTGGCAGATGCGGACATCGCGATAGATCCGCTCGACCGGATAGTCGGACATATAGCCATAGCCACCATGGATCTGCAGCGCCGCGGAGCAGACGCTCTCAGCCATCTCGGATGCAAAGAGCTTGGCCATCGACGCTTCGGAGAGACAGGGCTCGCCGGCTTCCTTGAGCGCTGCGGCATGCAGCACCAGCTGACGCGCCGCTTCGATCTTGGTCGCCATTTCCGCCAGCCGGAAGGCAATGGCCTGATGCTCGGCGATCGGCTTGCCAAAGGTGATGCGTTCGCGGGCATAGGCCTGTGCCGCTTCGAGCGCCGCGCGCGCCATGCCGACGGCCTGGGCGGCAATGCCGATCCGTCCGCCTTCGAGATTGGCAAGCGCGATCCGGTATCCCTCGCCTTCCTCACCCAGTCGCTGGTCCGCTGGTACCCGCATGCCGGTAAAGGCGATCTGGCAGGTATCGGAGGCATGCAGCCCGAGCTTTTCCTCGACGCGCACCACTTCGTATCCCGGCGTATCCGTCGGCACGATGAAGGCAGTGATGCCCTTCTTTCCCGCCGAAGGATCGGTGACCGCGAAGACGATGATCAGATTGCCATTCTTGCCTGAGGTGATGAACTGCTTGGTGCCGTCGAGAACATAGAAGTCTCCATCGCGCACCGCCTTTGTTCTCAGGTTTGCGGCATCGGTGCCCGCCTGTGGCTCGGTCAGCGCGAATCCGCCGATCCATTCGCCCGATGCGAGCGTCGGCAGGAAGGCACGCTTCTGCGCATCGCTGCCAAACCGCAGGATCGGGACGCAGCCGACTGAACTGTGCACGCTTGTGATCGTCGAACAGGCGCCATCGGCGGCAGCGATTTCCTCGATCGCCAGCGCATAGGCCACCGCACCGGTATCCGAACCGCCATAGTCCTCGGAAACCAGCATGCCGAGCAGACCGAGCTCGCCCATCTCGCGCAGTTCATCACGAGGGAAAAGATGCTCCTTGTCGCGGCGGGCAGCGCCCGGCGCCAGCCGCTCCTGCGCGAAGGCACGCGCCATGTCGCGGATCTGGATCTGTGTCTCGTTGAGCAGCATGGGCTTCTCCCTCAGATCCGCTCGAAAGCCATGGCTGTCGCCTCGCCACCGCCGAGACAGAGAGAGGCCATGCCGCGCTTCAGATCGTGGCGCTGCATCGCTGCCAACAGCGTGACGATGATGCGCGCGCCGGAGGCGCCGATCGGATGACCGAGCGCGCAGGCGCCGCCATGGATATTGATCTTTTCAGCCGGCAATTCGAGATCGTGCATGGCCGCCATCGGCACGACGGCGAAGGCTTCGTTGATCTCGAAGAGATCGACGCTGGAGAGCGCCCAGCCGGTCCGCTCCGAAAGCTGTTGCAGCGCGCCGACAGGTGCGGTGGTAAACAGGCGCGGTGCCTGCGAATGCGTTGCGTGCCCCGCAATCACGGCAATCGGCGAAAGCCCGCGCCGTTCGGCTTCCGAGCGGCGCATCAGCAGCAATGCGGCGGCGCCATCCGAGATCGAGGCCGAGCTTGCCGCGGTCACCGTTCCGTCGTCGCGAAAAGCGGGCTTCAGAGAGGGAATACGCGCCGGATCGGCCTTGCCCGGTTGTTCGTCGCGATGGACGTCGCGGCTCACCTTTCCTGACTTCACCTCCACCGTCACCGTCTCGGCATCGAAGAGCCCGCCATCGACGGCCCGCTTCGCCTTGTCGAGCGAGGAAACGGCGTAGGCGTCCTGCGCCGCGCGGGTGAATTGATAGGCCTCGGCACATTCCTCGGCAAAGGTGCCCATCGACCGGCCCTTGTCGTAGGCGTCCTCGAGCCCATCGAGAAACATGTGGTCGAGGATCGTGCCGTGCCCCATGCGATAGCCGCTTCTGGCGCGCTTCAGCAGATAGGGAGCATTGGTCATGCTCTCCATGCCGCCCGCGATGACGACGCTCTGGCTCCCGGAGACAATCTCATCGTGGCCGATCATCGCCGCCTTCATGCCCGAGCCGCAGACCTTGTTGACAGTCACCGCGCCACAGGCATAGGGCAGACCGGCGCCAAGTGCGGCCTGACGCGCCGGCGCCTGCCCCTGCCCGGCAGGTAGCACACAGCCCATCAGCGCCTCGCCGATACCGTCTGGCTGTACGCCGCCGCGCGCGATCGCGGCACGGATGGCCGCCGAGCCAAGCTCGCTTGCACTGACATCTTTGAAGTCGCCCTGAAAGGCACCCATCGGCGTGCGCGCCATGCTGACGACGACGACCGGATCATCGGATTTCATGAGAAGGGCTCCTCCCTGCCTGAACTCATGCATCACGCGCCGCCCGCCGGGCGGCGCTTCGTTCAACATATCGCTCTTCGAAACAAATGCCATTGCATCGTGCAGAGATGTCGCAAAAGAGCCAGCGGGTTCGCGTCTCGAATAGACAAGCCCCTTGGCGGATCGCTACATCTTATTGTCGTGGATCGACTGTAGTGCCGTTTCGGCCTGTACTAGATTCGGCGCACCAAGATTCAAGGGTTCAAGTGATGGCGGAATTTCCAAGCAAGGCTAAAGTCGTAATCATCGGTCTCGGCGGCATCGTCGGCGCCTCGATCGCTCATCACCTGATCGAGCGCGGCTGGGACGACATTGTCGGCATCGACAAATCGGGGATCCCGACCGATATCGGATCGACGGCGCACGCCTCCGACTTCTGTTACACCACCAGCCACGACTATCTCAGCGTCTGGACGACGCAGTATTCGATCGATTTCTACGAGAAGATGGGCCACTACGCCCGTATCGGCGGTCTGGAAGTTGCCCGCACTGGCGACGACACCTGGATGGAAGAGATCAAGCGCAAGCTGAGCTCCGCCAAGGCCTTCGGCACCAACGCCCGCTACGTCTCGCCCTCCGAGATCAAGGAAATGTTCCCGCTGATCGAGGAAGATCAGGTTCAGGGCGGCATGTTCGACCCCGATGCCGGCCTCGTCATCCCGCGCTCGCAGACGGTTGCCGGCAAGCTGGTCGATGCGGCCGAAAAGTCCGGCAAGCTGAAGATGTTCGGCAATACGCCGGCGAAGTCGCTGATCGTTGAAGGCGGCCGCATCAAGGGCGTTGTCACCCATCGCGGCACCATCATGGCCGATCACGTCATCGTCTGCGCCGGCCTCTGGGGCCGCCTGATCGCAGAAATGGTCGGCGAAGACCTGCCGGTGATGCCGGTCGATCACCCGCTGACCTTTTTCGGCCCCTATAACGAATTCGAAGGCACCGGCAAGGAAATCGGCTTCCCGCTGCTGCGCGACCAGGGCAACTCCGCCTATATGCGCGACACCGGCGACCCGGCGACCACCGAAGGCGGCCAGATCGAGTGGGGCTATTACGAGACCACCAATCCGCGCATGTGCCATCCGCGCGACCTGCTCGAAAAGCACGAAGCACGCCTCTCGCCCTCGCAGCGCGACCTGGAAATGGAACAGATCATCGAGCCGCTCGAGCGCGCCATGGAACTGACGCCGATCCTGGGCGAACTCGGCTACAACGAAGGCCACTCCTTCAACGGTCTGCTACAGGTTTCGGCCGGCGGCGGCGCCTCCTGCGGCGAGAGCCAGAAGGTTCGCGGTCTTTGGTATTGCGTCGCCATCTGGGTCAAGGACGGCCCGGGCTACGGCAAGCTGATCGCCGACTGGATGACCGACGGCCGCACCGAGATCGACCACAACTCGATCGATTACGCGCGCTTCTATCCGCATCAACTGACGGAAGAGTTCATCGAGGGACGCTGCTACGAAGCCGCCCAGAAGATCTACTTCCCGGCCGTTCATACCCGCGAACCCTATGCATCCGGCCGCAACGCCAAGCGCTCACCCTTCTACGAGCGCGAAAAGGAACTCGGCGGCTACTTCATGGAGCTCGGCGGCTGGGAGCGCGCCCATGGCTACGCCGCCAACGAACACCTCCTGGAAAAATACGCCGACCGCGTGCCGGTTCGCGAAAACGAATGGGACAACCGCCACTTCTGGCGCGTCTCGAATGCCGAGCATCTGGCGATGAGCGAGGATTGCGGCATCGTCAATCTCAGCCATTTTCACATGGTCGACATCGAAGGGCCTGATCATGTCGAGCTCCTCGAATGGCTCTGCGCCGCCAAGATCGGTGGCGACGCCAATATCGGCAAGGGCATCTACACCCACTTCCTCGACGACGAGGGCATGGTTCGCGCCGACTTCACCGTCATCCGCATGGCCGACCGCTGCCGTCTGATCAACGGCGCCGATGCCGGCCCGCGCGACTTCCACTACATGAAGCGCGTTGCGCAGGACCGCGGCCTCGATGTCACCATCACCGACGTCGCGGAGAAGTACATCACCGTCGGCATCTGGGGCCCGAATGCCCGCGAGACGCTGAAGAAGGTGGTTGCCGATCCCTCGGGCCTCGATGCCGAAAACTTCGCCTTCGCCGCCATCAAGCCGATCGAAATCGCCGGCAAGACGGTGACCGCATTCCGCATCTCCTATGTCGGCGAACAGGGCTGGGAACTGCACATGAAATACGAGGACGGCCTCGCCGTCTGGGATGCCCTGCGCTCGACGGGCGTCATGGCCTTCGGCGTCGAAACCTATGCAAACTCACGCCGCATGGAAAAGAGCCTGCGCCTGCAGAATGCCGACCTTCTGACCCAGTACAACCTGATCGAAAGCGATCTGGCGCGTCCGAAGGTCAAGGAAGCCGATTTCCGCGGCAAGGCCAAGCACCTGGAATACAAGGCCCGCGAACACCAGCCGGCGATGCTCTGCACCCTTGTCATGACCGAAAATACCGACAAGTCGGGCGTCAAGCGCTATCCGGTCGGTTCCATGCCGGTCATGGATCCGGAAACCGGTGCCGTGCTGATCGACGAACTCGGCCGCCGCTCCTACACGACCTCGGTCGCCTTCGGCCCGACGATCGGCAAGAACATTGCGCTCGCCTACCTGCCCTGGGAATATTGCCAGGTCGGGCGCAAGCTGAATGTCGAATATTTCGCCGAAACCTATCCGGTCGAAGTGGCTGGCGTCGGCTACAAGCCGCTCTACGACGCCGAAAATCTGAAGCCGCGCAGCTAACAACGGCGCATTTTCAGGCAGACATCCGAACCCGCCGTGTCTCATGACGCGGCGGGTTTTGCGTTTCGGCATCGGCCCGTTCAGCCGATTGCCGTATCCGTAGAGGCGCAGTAATGTATACAGGAATCCGCAACCAGCAGGCCCTCATGTCTTCCAATTCCGATCGCGTCGAAACCGCCACTCTTGCGCTGCGCCGTGCCATCGTCGAACAGGCGCTGAAAGCCGGTACCAAGCTGCCGGAAGATGAGATCGGCAGGCACTTTTCGATGAGCCGGACGCTGGTTCGTGCGGTGCTGGCGAAGCTGCAGACGCAGGGGCTTGTCGATACCTATCACAAGCGCACCGCGACCGTTGCCCAGCCCAGCCTTGAAGAGGCTCGCGATGTGTTTGCCGTGCGCCGGGCGCTCGAGCGCGAGGCGATGAAGGCGGTCATCAAGCGCTGGTCTCCGGCCATCGAGAAAGCGCTCAGAAGCCATGTGAGCGAGGAGGAAGAGGCGCATGCCAAGGGCGACGCCCGCCTTTCCACCCGGCTTGCTGGCGAATTTCACCTGAAGCTCGCCACGCTTTCCGGCAACGCTCTTCTCGAACGCTACCTGTTCGAACTCGTCTCGCGCTGTTCGCTGATCCTGGCGATGTACAGCCGCCCGCATTCCAGCGAATGCGCCATCAGCGAACATTCCGCCCTGATCGCCGCGCTGAAGACCGGCGATGCGACGGCCGCCGAACGCCTGATGGACGAGCATCTGATCTCGGTCGAGACCCGGGCGCTGATTGCGGACGAGAGCGACGACCGCCCGGATCTCGGCAGCATTCTCGCGCGCTACAGCGGCGATACCAGCCCTTAGGCCACTGCCTATTTTGCAGTCATGTATACATGATTTTGCCTTTTCTGTAGACATGCTGTAGAGGCTGCATCCAGGACCTAATGCAGGCCACGCCCTGCGAAGCCGCGTCATTCGCATGCTCGCTGCATCTGGCACTCGGCTTGCAAGGAATGATGCGGCGCTCAAGATTCAAGGAAGAACGCGATGGCTGATATCGAAACCGTCTTTACCAACGCCCGGCTGCCGGACGGTTCGCTGAAGAACATTGGCGTCGCCGCCGGCAGGATCGTTTCACTGGAGCCTGCCGGAAAGGCGGCCGGACCGGTGGAGGCTGTCGATCTCGAAGGCGCCCTCGTCGTGCCCGGCTTTGTCGAAGGCCATATCCATCTCGATACCAGCTTCTATGGCGATGCCTGGATCCCGCACAAGCCCTGCACCAATGGCTTCGATGTCCACCAGCGTGTCGCCTTTCAGGCCGAAAACATGGCGCAGGCCGCGCCGATGGCGGAGCGGGCGCGCAACCAGCTCGATCTCTGCATCGCCAATGGCGCGACGGCGATGCGCAGCCATGTCATGGTCGATGGCTCGGTCGGCCTGAGGTCGCTGGAGACCATTCTGAAGGTTCGCGAGGAGTACCGCGATCTGATCGATATCCAGCTCGTCGCCTTCCCGCAGAGCGGCATCCTGAAAAGCCCTGGGACCCCCGAGCTGCTCGATGCCGCGATCGGCCTCGGCGCCGACCTGATCGGAGGCCTCGATCCGGCAAGCTTCGACCGCGACGTCACCGCCCACCTCGCCGTCGTCTTCGGCATTGCCGAGAAACGCGGCGTTGATATCGATATCCATCTGCATGACGCCGGCACGCTCGGACTTTTCACAATCGAGGAAATCTGCGCCCGCACGAGGGCGCTCGGCATGGGCGGCCACGTGACTGTCAGCCACGCTTATGGGCTCGGCGACCTGCAGCAGGACGCCGCGAACAAGGCTGCCGATCTGATTGCCGCAAGCGGCGTCTCGATCATGACCAATGCGCCGGGCAATCACAATTTTCCGCCGGTCGCGCTGCTGCGCAAGGCTGGCGTGACGGTTTTCAGCGGCAGCGACAACATCCGCGACAGCTGGTGGCCCTATGGCGATGGCGACATGCTGCGCCGTGCCGAGATCATCGGTTACCGGTCCGGCTTCTACACCGACGACGAACTCGCCGCGGCCTTCGACGTCGTCACCGCAGCGGGTGCCAAGGCGCTCCGCCTTGAAGGCTACGGGCTTGAGATCGGCGCCAAAGCAGATTTCGTGACGTTGGACACGCCACACATACCGCAAGCCGTCGTTAGCGTGCCGAAGAACCGCAAGGTGTTCAAGGCGGGCCGGCTGGTGGCCCAGGGCGGGGCGGTGATCCGCTGATGTCAGCCGCCGGACGCCGCCAGAGCCAGAGCTTCAACGCCACATCGCAGACGGCGATGGTGACGGCACCGCACTGGCTTGCGGCGGAGGCGGGAGAAAAGGTTCTGAAGCGCGGCGGCAACGCGATCGAGGCGATCATCGCCGCAGGCGCTGCGCTGTCCGTCGTCTATCCGCATTTCTGCGGCCTTGGCGGCGATGCGATCTGGATGATCGCCGACGCCTCGGGCAAGGCCACGACCTTTCTTGGCATCGGGCAGGCGGCCGAACATCTGCCGGCGCTGACCGATATGCCGCTCCGCGGTCCGTTGTCGGCGCTGACCAGCGCCTGCCTGGTCGACAGCTGGGGACACCTGCTCGCTCATTCGAATGCGGCATGGGGCGGGCACGAAACGCTTGCCGCGCTTCTGGACGATGCCATCGCGCTCGCCGAGAACGGCTTTCCGGTCAGCGCTTCACAGCGCTTCTGGCACCAATTCCGCAAGGGCGAACTGGCGTCGTGGCCCGGATTTTCGGCGCTCTTTGCTGATGACGGCATCCAGCGCCAACCGGCCCTGGCGGCAACGCTGCGCGCCATCGCAGAGAACGGTCCACGCGAGTTCTATGAAGGCGCCCTCGCCCGCCGTATCGCCTTGGGCCTCGCCGAAGCGGGGTCGCCGGTAAGAGCCAGCGATCTCGCCAGGACCCGGACGATCGCCGGGGAGCCTCTGTCTCTCCCCTACCGCGGCCTGACGCTTCTCGCCCCGCCACCGCCGACGCAAGGTGTCACGACGCTCGGCATCATGGGCGTGCTTGGCGAGTTCGCGATGGCCGGCTTCGATTATCGGGAGGCCGGTTTCTATCATCATCTCGTCGAGGCGGTGAAACAGGCCTTCCTCGACCGGCCAGCGATTGCCGATCCGCTCTTCGCCGCCATCGACACGCAACGGCTGCTGGCGCCCGGGCGGCTGTCGGCAAAAGCCCGGACGATCAACCCCGGCCATGCGATGCCATGGCCGCACCCATACAAGCATGGCGACACGGCGTTCCTGGCTGCCGTCGATGCCGAAGGGCGCAGCGTTTCGATGCTGCAGAGTATCTATTTCGATTGGGGAAGCGGCGTGGTTGCCGGTGACACCGGGATTCTCTGGCAGAACCGCGGTGCGGCTTTCAGCCTCGATCCGGCAAGCCCGAACCATGTGAGACCCGGCAAGCGGCCATTCTATACGCTGAACCCCGGCATGGCGTTGAAAAATGGGCGCCCGCATCTGCTTTATGGCACGCAAGGCGCCGACGGCCAGCCGCAGACGTTGGCGCTGCTGCTTTCGCTGCTCATCGACCACGGGCTCGACCCGCTGGCTGCCCTGTCGCAGCCGCGCTTCCTGCTCGGGCGAACCTTCTCGGACACCAGGGACAGTCTGAAGATCGAAGCCAATGCCGGCGCTTCGGTGCTGGAAGGCTTGGGGGCGTTCGGCCATCAGGTCAGCAGCATCGATGCCTTCAGCCAGCTCGGCGGCCAGGCCGGGATCATCTGCATCGGTGATGACAAGGCGATCACCGGCGCCCACGATCCGCGCAGCGATGGCGGGGCGATCGGTCTCTGATGATGAGCACGCCGGTTTTCGATCTGCTGATCCGCGATGCGCGCCTCGAGCCTTTCGATGGGCCTGTCGATATCGGCATCGCCGGAGAGCGCATCGCGGCGATCGGTGCGAACCTCGTCTGCGAGGCCATCGAGACGACGGATGCTCAGGGCGCCTTTGCCAGCCGTGGTTTTACCGACAGCCACGTTCATCTCGACAAGGCCTGCATCCTCGATCGTTGCAGCATATGCGAGGGAACGCTGGCCGAGGCCATCAGTGAGACGGCGAAAGCCAAGGCCGATTTCACCGAGCAGGACGTCTATGCCCGCGCGGCGCGCGTCGTCGAAAAAGCGATCGTCAACGGCACAATGCGCATGCGCACCTTCGTCGAGATCGATCCGCGCGCCGGCATGCGCTCCTTCGAGGCGATCAAGCAGATCCGCCAAGACTATGCCTTCGCGATCGATATCGAGATCTGCGCCTTCGCACAGGACGGACTGACAAACGAGCCGCAGACGTTTGAAATGCTCGACGCGGCGCTCGCGGATGGAGCCAACCTCGTCGGCGGAGCGCCCTATATCGATCTCGATCCGCGGGGCCAGATCCGGATGATCTTCGATCTGGCGGAGAAGCATGGCACCGCCATCGATTTCCATCTCGATTTCGATCTTTCGCCGGAGAAGACCAATCTGCCTGCGGTCATCGAGGAGACGGTGCGCCGCCGCCATCAGGACCGCGTCTCGCTCGGCCACATGACCAGCCTCTCCGCGATGGCGCCGGACGAAGTTCAGTCGCTCGCACGTCAGTTGAAAGCGGCGGGCATCGCCGTCACGACACTGCCCTCCACTGATCTGTTCCTGAATGGCCGCGATCATGACCGGCTGGTGCCGCGCGGCGTGGCACCAGCCCATCTGCTGGCATTCGAAGGGGTGCTGACCTCGATCGCCAGCAACAATATCCTCAATCCCTTCACGCCGTATGGCGATGCATCGCTGCTGAGAATGGCCAATCTCTATGCCAATGTCGCGCAGCTTTCGCGGCGCAGCGACATGCAACTGGCCTTCGAGATGATCAGCACCTCGGCAGCGCGGATCATGGGCAGGGATGAGCAGCCGATCGAGGTCGGCTCGCCTGCCGATATCATCCTGATCGATTGCATAGACCGGGAACAGGCGATCCGCGAAAACGCCCGCGTCATCTTTGGATGCAAACGCGGGCGCAGGACTTTCGAGGCACCAAGGCCGAGCATCTTGCGGGCTTAAGCCGCCTGCGCTGCCTTCGCCGGAATTTCGACGTCGATCTCCAGCACCGAGACATGCTCGCCGCGGTCGATTTTCACCTGCAGCCGGTCGCCGTCGATTTCCACGTGCCTGGCGATCACGGCGAGGATTTCCTCCCGCAGGATCGAGACCAGGTCGGCCCCGGGCGTGATGCGCTCATGGGCGAGCAGAAGCTGCAGCCGCTCGCGGGCAACAGGCGCGGACTTTTTCTTCTGGAAGAAGTTGAACACGTTCATGCTGCCCTCCGTCCGAAAATCTTGCCGAACAGGCCGCGCTTCTCGCCAGGTACCGTAACCGGCACCACTTCGCCTGCCAGGCGGCGGGCAGCCTCGAAGTAGGCCTTGGCCGGCGCCGTGTTCTGATCGGCGAGCGTCACCGGTGCACCGATATTGGACGCGCGCAGGACGTCCATGCTCTCCGGAATGATGCCGAGCAGCGGAATCGAGAGGATTTCCAGCACGTCATCGACCTTCAGCATGTCGCCACGCTCGGCGCGCGTCACGTCGTAGCGGGTGAGCAGCAAGTGCTTTTCGATCCGCTCGCCGTTTTCGGCCTTGGCCGTTTTGGAGTCGAGCAGGCCGATGATGCGGTCGGAGTCGCGAACCGAGGAGACCTCGGGGTTGGTGACGACGACGGCGATATCGGCATGGCGCATGGCGAGCGTCGCGCCGCGTTCGATGCCGGCCGGGCTGTCGCAGATGATCCAGTCGAAATTGCGCTTCAGATCGTTGATGACCTGCTCGACGCCCTCGGCGGTCAGGCAATCCTTGTCGCGCGTCTGCGAGGCCGGCAGCAGGAACAGCGTTTCCAGCCGCTTGTCGCGGATCAGCGCCTGCGAGAGCTTGGCATCGCCCTGGATGACGTTGACCAGATCGTAGACGACCCGGCGTTCGGCACCCATGACGAGATCGAGATTGCGCAGGCCGACGTCGAAATCGACGACGACGACCTTTTCGTTGCGCTGCGCCAGAGCGGCGCCGAGTGCGGCCGTAGAGGTCGTCTTGCCAACGCCACCCTTGCCCGAGGTAACAACTATGACTTTACCCATATCCCCTCTCCTGTCCTAAACCATTCGTCCGTTAAATCAGCCGCGATGCGAGGATCGCGTCGTTTTCGAGCCAGAGCTGCGCAGGCTGGCCGCGCAGTTCGGCAGGCAGATCGTCTGCCGTCTTGTAGATGCCGTCGATCGCCAGCAATTCTGCTTCCAGCTTGCGGCAGAAAATCCGGGCCGACGAGTTGCCGACCGAACCTGCCAGCGCCCGGCCGCGAAGCGCGCCGTAGATGTGGATGGAGCCGCCGGCGATAATCTCGGCGCCCGAAGCGACCGATCCGATGATCGTCACGTCGCCTTCCGGGAAGATGATCGACTGGCCCGAGCGCACCGGCTCGTGCAGAACCATCGACGACAATGTGGCGCGCGTTACCTGAACGGGCGCAGTGGCCTGCACCTGCGTCTCAGCCTTCGGCGCCGGCTCCTTCGCCTGCGGCACGTCGGCGACATCGACATCCGGTGCCGGGCGGCCGCCGCTCATGCCCGGCGGCATGGTAGCGTCGAGCTGCGATGGCCGCGCGCCTTCGATGCCCATGATCCGGACGCCGCGTTCGCCAAGCGAAGCGATCATCGACTTCAGCTGAGCCCGGTCCGCCTGGAGGTCGGCGACATCGAGGACAACCGGCCTTCCCAGGAAAAAGCCTGCCGAACGCTTGGCCAGATCGTCGAGCCGGACCAGCCATTCATCGAAGGGCAGATCGGGCGTCAAAACGACCGCCAGGAACGAACGGCCTTTGATACGGATGGAGCGCGCGTCGGTTAACACATTAGCAATCTTGGTTAATTTTTGATTGCTTCGGTGTACCTGCTTCGTGGTTAACAAATAGTTAACGCGTGGCCCCGGCCACAACGTTCAGTTAACGGCCGGGGACATTTGCACGGCGCCGTGGCAGGGCCGCCACAGGGCTATTTTACCTCGACGGCAAGGTCCGCAACATCGGGCGCGGTCTTCACCAGACCCATCTCCTGCATGAAGGTCCCGAACCGCTGGTAGCGGCCGGTATCGAGCGCCGCAGGACGCTTGGCGAAGCGCGGCAGCGTGTCGAAGAATGCTGTGCGGTTCAGCTCGTCGTCGAGATTGGGGTAGGCCTTGACGAACAGCTGCCAGGCTTCCTTGGGGTGGTTGGTGATGAAGATCGAGGCCTGTTCGACGGCCGCGAGGAAACGTGGCAGCCGCGGATCGGCGATCGAATCGCGATGGGTGACGAAGATCAGCTCGTCATAGGGCGGCACGCCGTTTTCTTCTGGAAAGAACGCCTTGCCCTCATGTCCTTCGAGCTTCATCTGCGTCAGCTCGAAATTGCGGAAGCCGCCGACATTGGCATCGACCTTGCCTGCGATCAGCGATGGCGACAGGGCGAAATTGACGTTGACCAGCTCTACGTCTTCTTTCGTGAGACCGGCGTTTTCCAGCATCCGCTTCAGCATCGCGTCTTCAAAGCCGGTGACGGAAAAGCCGACCTTCTTGCCCTTCAGATCGGCAAGACTCTTGATCGGTCCATCGGCAAGCACGGTGACGGTGTTGAGCGGCGTCTCGACCAGCGTGCCGACCCGCACCAGCGGCAGTCCGGCTTCGTGGTCGAGGTAGAGGTTGGGCTGGTAATGGATGCCGATATCAGCCTGCTTGGCGGAAATCAGCCGCGGCACCGCCGAGGGATCGGCAGGCGGGATGAGCTCGACATCCAGCCCTTGCGCGGCAAACAGGCCCTTCTGCCCGGCGATGACCAGCGGTGCGTGGTCGGGGTTGACGAACCATTCCAGCATCACTGTCAGCTTGTGGTTGGCAAGCGACGGCGAAGCGAGCGCCACAAGGGCAAGGAAGGTGGCGGATATCAGACGCAGCATGTTTGCTCCATGAATGTGCAGTTTGAAAATCGTTCAGCGCGTGGTTGCCCACGGCGTCCAGCCGGAGGTGAGCCTGTCGACCACCACCCGGCAGATCAGCGTCATCGCCGCCAGCACCGCCATGGCGGCAAAGACCATGTCGGTCTGCATGCGCGCATTGGCCTGGACCATGACGAAGCCGAGGCCTGCCGACGCGCCGACCCATTCGCCGATCACGGCGCCGAGCGGCGCCAGCGGCGCAGCGATCCTCAGACCTGAAACGAGTGCCGGAACGGCAAGCGGCATCCGGATGCGGACCAGCGTCTGCCAGTGGCTGGCATTTGTCAGCGATACGGCATCGAGGATATCGCGCTCGGTCCTGCGCAGCCCGTCGGCAAAAGCCGAAGCGACGGGAAAAAAGATGATGATCGTTGCCATGGCGACCTTGGAAGCCATGCCGAAGCCGAGCCAAATGACCAGGATCGGCGCCAGCACAAAGACCGGGAAGGCCTGCAGGATCAGCACCAGCGGCCAGACCAGCGCCCCGGCGGCCGGAAAGGCCGACAGCACGAAGGCCGCCGCCGCACCTGAGATTGCTCCGCAGACGTATCCCAGCACGATCTCAAGCGCCGTCGTCAGGCTCTGCTCCAGCAGGAACAGCGGCTGCCGCACAAAGACCGAAGCGACCGACAGCGGTGAAGGCAGGATGAAATGCGCCGGCGCAAACAGCCAGATGACCACCTGCCAGATCGCAAGCAGCAAAACTGCACCATAGAGAGCGTTGAGAGGGCGCATCGTTCAGGTGTCAGTGGAAACTGAGGGGCGTGAGCGCAGCAGAACAGACATTGCGAAGCGATCTCCAGACGGCAATGGAGATCCAGGCAAAGCGAAGACGAAGGGAGATACCGGCGGCATCTTGTTCCGTTCCTACGCCGGCATGACCCGGATCAGGTTCAAGGGTCCGGCTCAGCGCCATCTCAGCATCGTCAGATGCTCCCCTCGGAATGGGCGGGAAACTGTCGCGTTTTCAAAGGACTGTCAATGGTGGATCCGCCGCCTGCGCAGCGCCCAGGCATTTGTGATCGAAAGGGCTAGAGACTTTTGGCCCAGGGCTACCTATCTAAGTGTCATGCAATTTAGGGAGACCGAATATGAAATTCGCTATTCTCACCGTTCTTGCTGCTTCGCTGGCGGGAATATCAGCCCAGGCCGCGGACCTGACACCACCGCCTGCGCCGGTTGAACCGGAGGCAATAACGCCGGTTTTCACCTGGTCGGGCCCTTATATCGGTGCCGAGGGTGGCTATAGCTGGACGACGTTCGATCCTGACGGTGCATCCAATGTCGACGCCAACGGCGGGATCCTGGGCGGCTTTGCCGGCTACAACTACCAGTTCGACAATAACTGGGTGATCGGCGTCGAAGGCGATGTCCTCCATAACTGGAACGAAGAGGACACGGCCTTTGGCTCCGTCGAGACGACATGGCAGGGCTCGGTCCGCGCCCGCGTCGGCTATGCCTTCGACAACGCCCTGCTCTACGGAACCGCCGGCTGGGCGATCGCACGGGCAGAAGGTCATCCGACCGGGGCTTCAGATGTTTCCGACACGCTGAACGGCTGGACGATCGGCGCAGGTATCGACTACGCCTTCACCCAGAACATCTTTGCCCGCGGCGAGTATCGCTATACCGACTACGGCAGCGGCAACTTCGGCGGTGCGGCGGGCGGTGATTTCGATCTGAACCAGAACACGATCATGATCGGCGTCGGCGTCAAGTTCTGAGGAGACGGAATGAAATGCGCGATCGCGGACGGCACGCCTTCACACGGCGTGACGCGAAGCTAGCCGTTTTCCAAAAGTCCGCTCTAGGTGTTCCAACATCCCCGTGGAAAACCGGAACACCGTGTTGCACTAAATTAGGACTTCGACAAAAGTCATTCCTCATGATGAGGAATGCTCACAATGCTGTCGGGTCTCGGGACAATCACCATTACGGACGAGAATTACAGCGAGCACGTGGCCTTCGAACTCGGTGAGCGTGACGGCCTGCTGTTTGGCGGCGAAGAGATCCTGCGGCGGGCACAGCGCGCCAAGAAGGTGTTTCTCTTCCTGCTGACATCGCGGCGCGAGTTGCGCATCCGCATTGCCAATGTCGAGCATTCCTGCGCCAATTTCGTCGTCATCAGCGAACCGCTTCCTGCCACCTGAGAGCGCGTGAAAAGGCCACGAGCGGGTCAGCGCTGCGTGGCCTTCATGACGCGGCCCGTGAGGCGAGCCGCGCCTCAGTTCAGATGTTCGAAGTCCGCCATGTTCTTCTCCGTCACCAGTTGGAACGGGATCCAGACCTCGCGGTCGATCTTTTCGCCCTTGATCGCCTTCAAAGCCGCATCGATCGAACCCTTGCCCTGACCCTTGGCATCCTGGAAGACCGTGACCTTCAGGTCGCCCGCCTTCATCGCCTGCAGGGCTTCCGGCGTGGCGTCGATACCGGCGACGATGATCTTCTCCGTGGATGCGCCGCCATTCTTCAATGCGGCGATGGCGCCGAGCGCCATCTCGTCGTTGTTGGCAAGAACGGCATCGAACTCCAAGCCCGATGTCAGCCAGTTGGAGACCAGATCGGCGCCGTTGACGCGGCTCCAGTTACCGACCTGCTCCTGAGCGACCTTCAGGCCGCTGCATTCAGGCGTCGCGATGACGTCATGGACGTCCTGAGTGCGCTGACGCGCGGCCTGGCTCGTCAGGTCGCCGATCATGATGACGACATTGCCTTTGCCGCCCAGAATGCGACAGACTTCCTTGGTCTGCAGCGTGCCGGATTCGGCCTCGTTTGAACCGACGAAAGCCTGTTGCTTGCCGAGTGTCGAAAGATCGGTCGGCTGAACGTTGACGTAGATCAGCGGGATGCCGGCATCCTCGGCAACCTTGCTGAGAGCCGGCGTGCCATCTGAATCGACGGGATCGACGATGATGGCCGAGACGCCGCCGGCAGCGAAATTCTTGACCTGGTCGAGCTGCTTGTTGACGTCCGTCGTCGCATCCTCGATCTGCAGCTCGACACCGACGGACTTGGCATAATCCTGCATGCCGTTGACGATCAGCGTCTGAAAATTGTTGGTGAGCGTCCCCATCGAAACACCGATACGATCGGCCGCGTGCGCCTGCCCAGCAAGCACCAGGGCAACCGCGCTGGTGGTCAGCAATTTCAGCATTTTCTCTCCTCCCAGAGATAAGGCGGCGCCAGCCGGCCGCAGGAAAACGTTAGCCGGGGAAGATCGCGCGGTCCGCGGAAAAATTGATGAAAATCCCTCATTTGCAGGGATCCGGACAGCAAAAGGCCCGGCGGAGAAGCCGGGCCTGCGGGTCGTTCACCTGGGAGGATCAGCCAGCCTGCTGTTCGCGGCGCGCCTTCTTTTCTGCGCGGCGCCTGGCCTGCTCCATGAACCGCTTGTCCATGCGCTCCTGCGCTTCGGATGAACCATCGTGGAATGTGCCGAACCACTTGTCGAGCGGGATCACGCCATCGGCGTAGTTGCACTCGAAATACTTGTGGTGAAGGTAGTGGTCGTAGCTGTGCGTATCGATGGCGCTTTCCTCGCCGACGACGATCTTGTCGAAACCGGCATGGCCGGGCGCCGGTGCAAGGCCGGCATGCGCCAGATGAAAGATCGCATGAACCGGGTTCGACGGAACGATCCAATGGATCAGCACGCCGGAGAAATACAGCAGGTGCTCGATCGGGTGCATGGCAAGACCTGACCAGGGGCCGGGATTGACGTTGTTATGATGCAGCTTGTGGACGGCATGATAGAGCGGCGGCCAGTGGATCAGCCGGTGGACCAGATAGAAATGCAGGTCGCGGAATGTCGGGATCAAGAGCATGACCACGGCGCAATAGACCGGTTGCTCGGCGAATGAGACATAGGGAATGATGCCATTGGCAAAGGCCCACAATGTGAGCACTTCGAAAGCCGTCCAGAGCGGCACGGCGCTGGCGAAAGTCCAGATGACATTATCGACCGTCTGATTGCCGAACAGAAAGGCATCATTGCCGACGGAGGGCCATTTGGCATTGAACTTGAAGCTCGTTCCCTGCTTCTTCTGCATGTAGAGGCGCAGGTGGAACGCGCCGAAGAAGACGAAGACGATTGCGGCGTTGCGCACCAGCAGATAGGCAATCCAGCCGATCGAGAAGGTCTTTGCCGTCTCGAGCGACGGCGTTGCATAGAGCCAGAGCAGCGTGCCGATCGCCGCATAAAGCACGTTCCACGGCATCAGATAGCCCGGATAGCCGAACACCCATTTCAGGAAACGGAGCGGCTGCACTGGCCAGATGAACACAGGCGGATACTGAATAAGCTTGGAAGGCGCCCAGTCGCCGCGTTTGTTGCGCTTCCCGTAAAGTGTGTCGTCCATCTGATATCCTCCAACTCGTGCCGGAAAATTACCGCAGCAATAGTGCCGTTTCCCATCGCTGTCTTGATGTGTTTTGATCAACTGAGCGATTTCGCCAGAGGCGCTGCAATGCTTGACTGTCGAGCGGAGTTTTGGGGAGGTTTTGATGAAAAAGACGACACTGCAGGATGTCGCCACAGAGGCCCGGCTTGGCATCGCCACCGTCGAGCGCGTCATCAACGGCCGCGGCGGCGTCACCGAGAAGACGGCAGAAAAGGTGATCCGTGCGGCCAAGAAACTTGGCTACGGCGAGCGCTCGACGGAAACGCATCGCGGCGCCATCCGCATCGAGGTCATTCTGGTGCGCCCTGAAACCAGCTTCTTCGCCCGCTTGAACCAGGCCTTCGAGCGCATTGCCGCATCGCTCGACCGCGCCGTCATCCTGCATCGCACCTTCATCAAGGAAAGCGATCCGATCGGCATGGCCCATCACATCGCCAATCCGAGCTTTCGCCGCTCCGGGCTGATCATCTGCGCGCAGGATCACCCGAAGGTCATCGAGAGCCTGCGGCGTGTGCGCGCCGCTGGCGTCGAGGTCGCCCAGGTCGTCACCCGCTGCGACGACCCCGAGGTTCCCTATCTCGGCATCGACAATTATGCCGCCGGGCGCAGCGCCGCCTATTACATGTCCGGCATGCTGGCTGCCCGGCGCGGAAACTTCGCCGCGATCTGTCATAGCGGGGCCTATTCGAACCATCGCCAGCGCATCCAGGGCTTTTCCGATTACCTCACCGAGAAGGGTGCCAATGGCCACGCGGTATCGCTGGTGATGATGGGACGCGACGATGATCTGCAATGCGCCGAACTGCTCGGCGAGGCGCTCCGCCGCGATCCTGAAATCATCGGCGTCTATTCGGCCGGCGGCGGCGACGAAGGTGTCGCCATCGTCCTGCAGCAATGGGCCAGGCAGCGTGATATCTTCTGGGTCGGACACGAGCTGACCGAGAAGAAGAAGCGCTATCTGGAAACCGGCCTGCTGGACATCTGTCTCGACCAGGCGCCCGAAGTGCAGGCGCGGCGCTCCGTCGATCTCATCCTGCGCAAGCTCGACATCATCCGCACCGAGGTCATCACCGATCCGGTGCGCTTCATGACCGTCAGCGCCCAGAACCTCTAACTAACGACGAGGCCAGCAATGCAATCCCTCACCGTCTTCCAATCCCTTTGGGCCATGGAGCTTCGAAGCGCACTCACCCCGGAGCGCGCGCTCGAGGAGAATATCGGCCTGATATCCGAGGCCGGTTTCGACGGCGTGAGCGCGCATTGGTATGACCGCGCCTATGTCCGGCCACTTGCCGCTTTGCTGAAGGACCACGGCTTGAAGGCGGAGGGGCAATGCTTTCCGAAGACGATCGACGAGCTGAAACCGGCGCTGGAAAATGCCGCAGAATTTGGCGTCGCCCATCTTTGCCTGCAGCCGGACGTCCGGCTGCGCCGGATCGAGGATTGCCTGCCGCTGCTGGAGGGTTGGCATCGGCTTTCAGAAGAGGCCGGCATTCCGGTCTTTATCGAGACACATCGCGACCGGATGACCACCGACCTGTTCTTCACCCTCGACCTGATGGACCGGCTTCCGGATCTGAAACTGCTCGGCGATCTCTCGCATTTTCTCGTTGGCCGCGAGTTCGCCTGGCCGGTCTCCGATGAGAACCACGAAATGATGCAGCGCGTTCTCGACAGCTCCTGGGCCTTTCATGGCCGCGTTGCCTCGCGCGAGCAGGTGCAGATCGAGATCTCCTTCCCGCATCACCGGCCGTGGGTCGATCTGTTCATGGGCTGGTGGGACTACGGTTTCCGCAGCTGGCGGCAGCGGGCAGGCGCCAGCGACACCCTCGCCTTCACCTGCGAGCTCGGCCCGAAACCCTATGCCATAACCGGCCGCGACGGCGAAGACAGCACCGACCGCTGGCAGGAGGCGCTGTTTCTGAAGGACGAGATCCGGGCGCTCTGGGCCCGGACTGCCGCGTGATCAGTAGAAATCGGGCTTTTCGTGTTGCGGGACCGCCACCCGCTCGCCCGACTTCCAGGCCTGAAGGCAGGCCTTGGTGACCTGCATCGCCATGAAGCCATCCCAGGCGCTGGCGCCGGTTGGCTGCCCGGTGAGTATCCCGGACGTCCAGGCTTCCAGCTGTGCCCGGTAGGCCTGCCGGAACCGCGGCCGCCAATCGGGCGGGGTGCGGAAACCGTCATGGCCCTTTGCGCGAAGCATCGTATGCGGGGACGGATCCAGCGATACGGTTCCGTCCTCGCAGACGAGCTCGGCGCGCACGTCATATCCGTATTGGGCGTCAGTGAAGACCTCGATGTCGATGACGACGCCCGATGCGGTCTGCAGCAGGATGAATTGCGGCTGGCGGTTCGGCGCATTCCGCGTCGGCGGCGGGCTGGTGACGAAGGCCGAGGCAATCTCTTCGTCCAGCAGGAAGCGGGCAATATCGAATTCGTGGCCTGCCGAATTGGCAATCACCAGATCCGAGGTCAGATAATCGGGCGCCACTGCGTTGCGGTGAATGCAGTGGAGAAACAGCGCACGGCCGAGTTCGCCCGATTGCAGCGTATGCTTCATCTCGCGATAGCCGGGATCGAAGCGGCGCATGAAACCGACCTGCACCAGACGGCGCCTGGCATTGGTTTCGGCACTGATGATCGCCTCGGCATCCTCGATGCCAGCCGCAAGCGGCTTTTCCACCAGGACCGGCTTACCGGTGGCAATCGCCTTCAGCGCCAGCGCAGCATGCGTTTCATCGGGCGAGCAAACCATGACGGCGTCGACATCCGGGTCGGCGATCAGCTCATCCGCACCGGCAAAGACACGGGCACCTGAGGCCTCGCCAACTGCGATCGCGCGCTCCCGGCTGAAATCCTGAACAGCGGTGAGCCGCGCATTGGCTACACCTTCAGCAAGGATCGCCGCATGGTCACTCCCCATCACGCCGGTGCCGATGATGCCTATCCTGACCTCTGTCATCGATGTTCCTTTCGGGATTCCGCTTTAGGGAATTCAAGCTAAGCGCGCGGCAACAGCGATTTCAAGTTCACCGACACCTGCGAAAGGTCTGTGGCATCGGGTTTTGCCCGCTTGGCGATCAGCATTTCGGCGAGGCGGATATCCTTGGCGATGCGATTGCCGGGTCCAAAGCCGCTGGCGGCAAGCAGGCGCCCGTCTTCGCCGAGGTGGAAGAGAATGAATGTCCCGGGCTCGATTTCCCGGCGCACGCTCGTAACCGCGCCGTCGGCGAGACCGGCGATCTGCAGCGTGCAATCATATTGATCCGACCAGAACCACGGGACGGCCTCGTAGGGGCTGACAGCACCCAGCATGCCGGCGGCCGCATGCGCGCCCTGATCCTGCGCATTCCGCCAGGCCTCCAGCCGGATTCGCCTCGCGTCATAGGGAAATGAACAGCAGTCTCCAGCCGCAAAAATTGCCGGATCCGAGGTTTGCAGGCTGGTATCGACGGCAATGCCGTTCTCGACGGTGAGACCGGCCTTCACAGCCAGTTCGGAGCGAGGTTGAGCGCCGATGCCCACCACCAGCGTACCGGCTTTCAGGATTTCACCGGTGATGAGGGCCAGGACGACACCATCGCTGTCACCGGATAGCCGCTCGATACCGGCGCCGCACACGATCCGCACGCCATTGCCTTCGTGAAGCGCCTGGACCTTTGCGGCGATCTCCACAGGCACGCCCCGCATCAGAATGCGCGGCAATGCCTCGATGACAGTGACCTCAAGCCCGCGCTGGCGGGCAGCCGCCGCTAGTTCGAGGCCGATAAAGCCCGCGCCGATGATCGCGACGTGGCCGCCCGCCGACAGCCGCGCAGCAAGGCCCGCCGCATCGTCGTGGGTTCGCAGATAGAAAACATGCTCGAGCCCCTCGGCCGCGGGCAGGCGCCGCGGGGCCGCACCGGTTGCGATCAGCAGCCTGTCGTAGGGGATTCGCCGGCCGCTTGCCAATTCGACGGCGCGGCGCTCGCGATCGATCGCAGTGGCGGCATCGCCGGCGATGACCACGATTCCGTGTTCGTCATATTGCGACCGCCCTGCGATAAACGGCGGCTCAGCGCCATCGGGCGCCAGCATATGCTGCTTGGAAAGCGGTGGCCGTTCGTAGGGCAGATGCCGCTCGTCGCCAATAAGCGTGATCGATCCATCGAAGCCCTGATCGCGTAGCGCGAAGGCAGCGCGCGCGCCGCACTGGCCGCCGCCGATGATGACGAAATGCTGCATCGGCGTCATTCCAGTCCGAGAAACACAGCGCCGTCTTCGACCTTGACGGGATAGATCCGGAGGTTGACGCAGACGGGCGCGCCCCTTGCCTCGCCGGTGCGATAGTCGAAGCGTCCGTTGTGTTTCGGACATTCGACGATGTGGTCCATGACCAGACCATCGGCGAGATGAACCTTCTCGTGGGTGCACATCCCATCCGTCGCATAAAAGCTGTCATCGGGGCTGCGGTAGACGGCGAAGGTCTTTCCGCCGTGATCAAAACGGATCACGTCCTCGTTCTCGACATCATCGATCTCGCAGGCCTTCACCCAGTTGCTCATCCGATCCTCCCGAATTCATCGCGTTTGATCAGAACCTAGGCGATCGGCCGGAAAATCGCGGTCAGATTCTTGATCAAAACCCATCAATTCGAACGGCGGGAATAGCATCTCGACAGGACCAAAACAGCATGCGGGAGCTATTTATGAAAACCATTTGACTAAATAAAAACTCGGTGCCAAGCTGATGACATTCTGAGGGCTGTGGCATGACATTGCGTGGTACCAATCAGGAATCAGGGCGTCCGTATAACCGGCGTATCGTTCTCGAAGCGATCCGGTTGAACGGTCCGGTGACGCGCGCAGACATCGCCAAGCGCGTCAGCCTGACGGTGCAGACAGTCTCGACCATCGTTCGCGAACTCGAAGAGCAGGGCTACATCCTCTCGGTCCGAGAAGAGCCGAGGGGGCGCGGTATTCCGCCATCGGTGCTGACGATCAATCCGCAGGGCGGCTATGTCGCGGGCATCCACCTAACCCCGCTCGGTATCGACGCGGCACTGGTCGATCTCAACGGCAATATCGTCGAGAGCGCCTATCGCACCGCGCCGAATGTAGCGCCCGATCTTGCGTTCCAGCTGATCGGCGAACTGGTCTCAGAACTTCGCGCCGGTGGCAGCAAGCGCATCCTGGGAGCCGGCATGGCGCTGCCGGGTCCCTTCGGCATCGATTCCATGAGCTTCATCGGTGCGACGACAATGGCAGGCTGGAAGGACGTGCCGCTCAAGGAGCGGCTGGCGGAAGCCGCCGATCTGCCTGCTTTCATCGACACGGACATGGCCTGCGCGGCACTCGGCGAACAGCTCTACGGAATTGGCTCGCAATTCTCCAACTACTACTATCTCTATTTCGGCGTCGGCCTCGGCGGCGCCATGGTTCACGACGGCGCAGTGATGCGCGGCGGCTGGGGCAATGCCGGCGAAATCGGCCATATCCCGGCGGTACCGGATGGCGAGCCCTGCCCCTGCGGCAACAGCGGCTGCCTGGAACGCTATCTTTCTCTCGACGCCTTCAATCGCCGCGGCGTGTCGCAGCAAATGTGGGCCGAGGAAATCCGGCCGATCTTCCACAACGCCGTCCGCACCATCGAGAACCTGCTCGACCCGCAGACGATCGTGCTCGGCGGGCTGGCGCCACCCGACCTCATCGAAAAGCTGGTGGCCTCGGCCGGCCTGCCGAATTCCGTCGCCGCCCGCAAGGATCGAAAGCATCCGCGGCTGGTCATGGCGAGCGATTGCCAGAACTCGGTGCTCCGCGGCGCGGCAGCGCTTGCCGTCTCCAGCCTGCTGTCGCCGCGCTTCGGCCAGATGTTTTCCACCCCCGACGAGAAAGGGATCGCCGCATGAGCGAACCGCTGCTGGTGCTCGACAATATCCGCAAGAATTTCGGCGCTATCGAAGCGCTGAAGGGGGTCAGCTTCTCGATCGGCAAGGGCGAGGTCGTGGCACTGCTGGGCGATAATGGCGCCGGCAAGTCGACGTTGGTGAAGATCATTTCCGGCGGGCTGGAACCATCGTCCGGCCGGATGCTCTTCGAAGGTCGCGACTATGTGGCCAAGACCCCGGCCGAGGCGAAGGCCGCCGGTGTCGAGACGGTCTATCAGGACCTGTCTCTCGCCACCAATGTCGATGTCGTCGCCAATTTCTTCATGGGCCGCGAAATCACCCGCAAGGTGCTCGGCATTCCCTTCCTCGACGAGCGGGCGATGGAAAAGGTCGTCGGAGATGCGCTTGCCAATGCCGGCACCCGCATCCCGTCGCTCCGCACCAAGGTCGAGCATCTCTCCGGCGGCCAGCGCCAGGCGATCGAGCTCAACCGCTTCGTCCATTGGGGCGGCAAGCTGGTGCTGCTCGACGAACCCTTTGCAGCGCTCGGTGTCGAGCAGACGCGCCGCGGCCTCGAGATGATCCGCCATGTGGCCAACCAGGGCATCGGCGTCGTCATCATTACCCACATCATGCAGCAGGCCTTCCAGGTCGCCGACCGGATCGTGGTGATCCGCCAGGGCGTCGTCGCGGGCGACGTCGAGACATCAAAGACAAATGCAGACGCGGTGATTGAAATGATCACCGGACAAAGCCTCGCCGGTGCCGGACCGGTGAGACCATAAAAATTGAGGGTCCGGCACAAAAGGAGAGAACGACATGAAGCGAATAGCCTTAGCCGCGCTGACCGTTCTGGCGCTCGGCATCTCATTGATGACGACCGCCTTCGCGCAATCGAAGGGAACGGTCTATTACCTCGTCCCGACCTTGCTCGATGAATTCCAGACCGGCTCGGTCAGCGCGCTTGAGATGTTTCTCAAGCAGACCGGCTACGAAATGAAGACGCTGAACGCCGACAACAAGACGGATGCGCAGCAGTCGCAGATGAACGATGTCATTGCCTTGAAGCCCTCGGCGATCATTCTGGCCGCCGTCGATTTCAACGCGCTGAAACCATCGATCGAGGCCGCACGCGCCGCCGGTATCCCGGTCGTCGAGTTCGACCGGCAGATCACCTCGACGCAGTCGGACTTCACATCGGTCGCCGGAACGATCGAGATCGGCTATGTGGCGGCCGAACAGGCAGAAAAGCTGCTGAAGGCAAAGAATGGCGACGTGAAGGGCAAGGTTCTCCAGGTTCTGGGCGATCCCGGCGATCCCTACACGCTCGACATCCAGAAGGGCTTCGAAGAGAAGATGAAGGCCTTCCCGGGCGTGAAGATCATCTCGGTGCCTGCCATGCAGTGGGAAGCCAGCAACGCCGGAACGATCGTGTCCGACCAGATGCTTGCCAACCCTGATATCGACCTGATCTTCAGTCATGCCGCGCATCTCTCGGTCGCCGCCGTCGCTTCGCTCGAAGCCGCAGGCAAGAAGCCGGGTGATGTCATGCTGATGAGCTCCAACGGCGCTCCTGTCGGTCTCGACCTGATCCGCAAGGGCTGGCTGAACGTCGAAGTCGAGCAGCCGCTTTATGCGCAGGCCGCGGCCGTCGCCATCTTCATGGACAAGATCGCCAAGAAGGAAGAGATCAAGCCCGGCGAATATGACGTGCTCGGCCTGAAGGGCGTCGTCACCAAGGAAGCATGGGGTCCGAACATCAAGATCCCCGGCGCTGCCATCACCAAGGAGAATGTCGACGATCCGGCCTTCTGGGGCAACCAGAAAGCACCGACCGCACAGGTCAAATCGGTCGAATGAGCGACATCCAAGCGCCCGGGCTTCACAGCCCGGGCTCCCTCCCCAGCAACCGGAACGGCCTGATGACACCTCGCACGCGTCAATTCTTTGAGCTCGTCCTCGATAATCTCGTCTGGTTCATGCTCATCTTCGTGCTCGCCGTCTTTTCGGCGTTCGTCCCGAACTATTTCCAGCTTGGCATCTTCGCCAATATCATCGAAGCCTCCAGCGTCCTCGGCGTCATGTCGATCGGCCTGTCGCTGGTAATCATCGCCGGGCATATGGACCTTTCGGTGGAGTCAGTCGCGGCGCTGTCGGCCATGGCAGTCGGCATCCTGTTCTGCTCGGCCGGCATCGGCATCGGCTTCACGCTCAGCCCGGAATGGCTGATGGTGCCGGTCTCGCTGCTGATCGCCCTTGCCGTCGGCGGCCTGATCGGGCTGCTCAACGGCTTCCTGATCGTCAAGGTGAAGATGAATGCCTTCATCATCACGCTGGCCTCCTATATCTGGGTGCGCGGCATCGTGCTTGCCGTCTCGGGCGGCCGCTCCGCGCAGGATCTGGCACCCGCCATCCGCTGGTTCGGTATTCAGAGACTGATCGGCCTGCCACTGACGGCCTGGATCGCCATCTTCTGCTTCGTGCTGTTTTCGGTGATCATGGCCAAGACCCCGTTCGGCCGTCATCTGACGATGATCGGCGGCAATGAGACGGCAACGTTCCGCGCCGGCATTCCCGTCCAGCGCAACCTGATCATCGCCTTCGTCATGGCAGGCGCGATCGCCGGTCTCGCCGGCTGGCTACTCGCCATCCGCACCTCGGGCGCGACAGCCAATCTTGGCGTCGGCCTGCTGTTCAACGCCTTTGCGGCCGTCGTCATCGGCGGCGTCAGCCTGAAGGGCGGCGTCGGCGCCCTGCCCGGCGTCTATGCTGGCGTGCTGCTGCTGTCGTCGATCAACACCGCCATCAATCTCATGGGCCTGCCCGCCAATTTCACCCAGGTTATCCACGGCTTCCTGGTGCTGGCGGCGGTCCTTCTCGATACATTCAAGCAAAAACTGCGTCAGAGGCTCGCATGACTGGAAGACTGGACGGAAAAATAGCGGTTGTCATCGGCGCCGCCCGCGGCATCGGCAAGGCGACGGCCAAGCGCTTTCAGGAAGAAGGCGCCACGATCGTCCTCGCCGACTACGAAGAGGAAGGCGGCCGCGCCGCCGCCGCGGATCTCGGCGTCACCTTCTTCAAGACCGATATCTCGAAGATGGAGGACGCCAAGGCTGTCATCGCCTTCGCAGTCGAGACCTATGGCAGGATCGATATCATCGTCCAGAATGCCGGCGTCTATCCCTGGCAGCTGATCGAGGATACCAGCCCCGAGGACTGGGACAACGTCATCGCCGTCAATCTGCGCGGCTCCTTCAACGCGGCGCGCGCAGCACTCGACCCGATGCGGAAGCAAGGCTATGGACGCATCCTCTTCACCTCGTCTATCACGGGGCCGCGTGTCACCAGCCCGGGCCACGGCCATTATTCGGCGACCAAGGCCGGGATCAACGGCTTCATCCGCGCCGCAGCGCTCGAATTCTCCTCCTATGGCATCACCGTCAACGGCGTCGAGCCGGGCAACATCATGACCGAGGCGATGCAGCTTCACCGTGGCCCGGCCTTCATCAAAAACATGGAGGATGCCATTCCGCTCGGCAGGCTCGGCAGCCCGCGCGATGTCGCCAATGCCTTCCTGTTTCTCGCCTCCGACGATGCAAGCTACATCACCGGCACGACGATCGTCGTCGATGGCGGGCAGCTTCTGCCTGAGGGAAGCGATTTCAGGCTCTTGCCTCCGTGAGCTGGCGGCGGTCCTCACGGTCTCGTGAGCGAAGTCGGCCGCCCGTCTCTTGACCTTCGTGACTGCTTCCCTACTTCGCAACTCGGGCGAAGAAGTTGGGAATGACATGAAGGTATTGATCGTTGAGGACGAGGGCATCATTGCCTGGGACCTCGAAAGCATGGTGCTCGACAACGGGTTCGAGGTTGCGGGACTCGCAAGGACGGAAATTGAGGCGCTCTCGCTGGCACGGCGAGCCGATATCGCGCTCGTCGACGTACAGCTGGCGGACGGCCCGACCGGTCCGCAGATCGCCCGCACGCTGATCGATCTCTATGGCATCGAGGTCGTCTTCATGACTGGCAATCCCGAAATTGTCGCGGGCTTCGAGGGCGCCGTCGGCGTCGTCACCAAGCCGCATCACCTCGACAAGGTCAAGTCGGCGCTGATGGATGCGCTGGCTGCCAGAACCCGCAAACGGGATGCCAGGTCCAGCGGCGCGACGGCTGCCTGATGTAGTTCGCTGCAGCGGAAGGCCGTCAGTTTTCCGCCCGCCAGAACCGTTCCCTGAATCCGGTTCCGGACGCGTCCCTCATGTAATTCCTTAGCTCTCTCTCGGCATCGAGGCCGGGGAAGATTTCGGCGATCTGCGATTCATATTTCAAGATCGCCGCGAACTTGCGCTCGAAGTCGACGTCGATATCAACATGATCCCTGACCGTCCAATTGGTCCGCTCCAGTGCAGCCGGCACGCTGTCCGGATGGCCGGGCGGGAAGAAGCCGGCGGCATAGGGAATGTCCTCATAGAGATAAATATCGGCGTTCCAGGCAGCACTGCATTTGCGGAAAGTCTCGGTGGTCACGACATGATCCAGATGGCGGCCGACCGCCATTGGGCAGAGGACGATCGTCGGGCGCACCGCGGCGAACCATTCCGCCAGCAAATCCTCCAGCGGCGCCCAGGCCGGATCCCGATCCGATGGCGGCGAGAAGACCGCCTCCCGGGTCGCGTAAAGGGGGATGCCATCGCGGTCTTTGCGATAGATTGAATCCGTCATGCCGCCATGAATGTAATCGGCGCCGAGGCGCGCGATCGAGGCGATATCCTCCTCGCGCCTGACGGCATACGGATTTGCGCCGAGCCCCCACCATTCATGCAGCTCGCGAACCAGCGGTGACGGCTCACCCTGCAGATCGGCATCGCCGGTAAAAATCGTCGCCGCGACGACATGGGCACCATCTTTCACCGCCCTGTCCATTAGCCCGCCGGCACTGAGAACCGCGTCGTCGAGGTGCGGCGAGAGGATCAGGACGCGGTCGTCCCCGGTGAGCTTGTCGAGCATTACGGCATCCGTTCGTGTGGCGATTTTCCTTGCAGACAAAAGACGCCGGATTATTCACCCCAGCCGACAACACCCTTGATTTCAAGGAAATCATGGATCGCCCAATCGGCGTACTCGCGGCCGTTGCCGGACTGCTTGTAGCCGCCGAAGGGTGCGAATGTGTCCCAGTCCGGATAGTTGAGATAGACCGAACCGGCGCGCATGCGCTTGGCCACGGCGCGGGCATGCTCGATATCGGTCGACTGGATATAGGCGGCGAGACCGTAGACCGTATCGTTGGCGATGCGAACGGCATCCTCGTCGTTCTCGTAGGAGATGATCGAGAGAACCGGCCCGAAGATCTCCTCGCGCGCAATCGTCATGCCGGGCGTGACATGGCCGAAGACTGTCGGACGGATATAATAGCCGCGGTTCAGCCCCTCCGGCCTGCCGGGACCGCCGGTGACCAGCGTCGCACCTTCGCTGATGCCGCTCTCGATCAGGCGCTGGATCTTGTCATATTGGATCTGGCTGACGACGGGGCCGAGATCGACGCCTTCGGCGCGCGGATCGCCGGTCTTGAAGGCTTCGGCCGCCTTTTTGGCGATGGCAAGCACCTCGTCGTGGCGGCCTGCCGGTACCAGCATCCGGGTCGGCGCATCGCAGGACTGGCCAGAGTTGCCGAAGCAGCCCTCGACACCCTTGGCGACGGCCGTTTCGAAATCAGCGTCGTCGAGAATGATGTTTGCCGACTTGCCGCCGAGCTCCTGCGCCACGCGCTTGACCGTATCGGCGGCGGTCTTCGCAACGATGATCCCGGCCCGCGTCGAACCGGTGAACGAGACCATATCGACATCAGCATGTCCGGCCATGACCTGGCCGACATCGGGACCGGTGCCATTCACCAGATTGAACACGCCCTTCGGCGTTCCCGCGGCCGCCATCACCTCGGCGAAGATGATGCCGCTGATCGGCGCGATTTCCGATGGCTTGAGAACGACCGTGCAGCCTGCGGCGATCGCCGGAGCCACCTTGCAGACGATCTGGTTCAGCGGCCAGTTCCAGGGGGTGATCAGCGCGCAGACGCCGATCGGCTCCTTGACGACGGTGGTCGTGCCGCGCTTTTCGCTGAATGTGTATTCCTCGAACGCGGCGATCGTCGCTTCCATGTGAGCGCGCCCCACCCCGGCCTGCGAATCGCGGGCGAATGGCAGCGGCGCACCCATTTCCTGGCTGACGGCCTGGGCGATATCTTCGAAGCGCTCATTATAGCATTCGAGAATCCGCTTCAGCAGCGCCAGACGCTCCTCTTTCGAGGTCAGCGAGAACGTTTCGAACGCCTGCTTCGCAGCTGCAACAGCCTTGTCAACATCGGCTGCAGAGCCACCGGAGATCGAGGTATAGGTTTCTTCGGTCGATGGATCGATCACCTCGATCGTCTTCGGCATCACAGGATCGACCCAGGCGCCGTCGATGAAGAATTTCAGGTGGTTATTCATGTGTTCTCCAATGCCGTTGGTAGCTCAGGCGCGGGCAGCGCGATGGCGCTCGACCGGTGTCATTGACGGACACTAGCCGAACTTTGCAAATGTGAAATAGCAATTGCGAGGCAATCTCTGCCGCCGCCACGCGGCGGTGTTTCTCACCGGGCAAACCGTGTCGAGAGAATGATCGAGGACAGCGTGCGGTCGACGCCATCGATCGCCCCGATCCTGTCGATCACCTGGTCGAGCTCCGATATCGACGGCGCAGCGATCAGCGCGATCAGGTCAAACGATCCGCTGACGGAATGCAGCGCCGTCACCGTCTGCATCTTGTCGAGGGCCGATGTCACCTGCGCCAGCGCCTTGGGCGCGATGGTGATCAGGATATGCGCCCGGATCAGCCCCGAGGCATAGGCATCCGACAGCCTGACGCCATATCCGGCGATCACGCCCTCGCGCTCGAGCCGTTCCAGCCTCGCCTGCACCGTCGTTCGCGATAGCGACAGTTTCTTGGCCAAGGTGGCAACCGGCAGACGGGCATTTTCGCCGAGCAGCGCCAACAGCTCCCGGTCTTTCACGCTCAGATCCATCGCTCTACACTCCGCAAAGATTGATCAGCAAACTGATTTAATATGTCCGTCGTTTTGCGCATTCTGCCGCTATTTTATGTGAAGTCCACTGCTAGGCTTATAAAAATCCTATAAACGTCATCGAGGGCTGATATGAAAGAAGTTGTTGTTGCAGGCGCAGGCAAGATCGGTGGCGCCATCGCCTTGATGCTGGCCGATACGGGCGCGTACAAGGTGCTGGTCTTGGACCGCAGCGCTGAACAGACCGAACGGGTCGAGCGGCATCCGGCGATTTCGACCGCCGTGCTTGATATTTCCAGCCATGCGGATCTGGTGGCCACGCTCAAGGGCAAGTTCGCCGTCCTGTCGGCAGCGCCGTTCAATCTGACCGGCCTGATCGCCGAGGCGGCCCTTGCCGCCGGCGTGCACTATCTCGACCTCACGGAAGACGTTGCGACGACCAAGAAGGTCGAAGCGCTGGCAGAGAATGCCGAAAGCGCCTTCATTCCCCAGTGCGGCCTGGCGCCGGGCTTCATCTCGATCGTCGCCAACGATCTGGCCAAGCGCTTCGACAAGCTCGACAGCGTGCGGATGCGTGTCGGCGCGCTGCCGCAATATCCGTCCAACGCTCTGAACTATAACCTCACCTGGAGCACCGACGGCCTGATCAACGAATATATCGAGCCCTGCGAGGCGATCGTCGAAGGCAAGTTCATCACCGTTCCGGCGATGGAAGAACGCGAAGAGTTCTCGCTCGACGGCGTAACCTATGAGGCGTTCAACACCTCTGGCGGACTGGGCACGCTTGCCAAGTCGCTGGAAGGCCGCGTGCGGACGATGAACTACCGCACGATCCGCTATCCCGGCCATCAGGCGATCATCAAGGCACTCCTGAACGATCTCAACCTGAAAAACCGCCGCGACGTGCTGAAGGACCTGTTCGAGCATGCGTTGCCCGCCACCATGCAGGACGTGGTCATCGTCTTCGTGACCGTCTGCGGCTGGAAGGACGATCACTACCTGCAGGAAACCTACGCCAACAAGGTGTATTCCGGCGTCGTTGCCGGCCGCAAGATGAGCGCGATCCAGATCACCACCGCGGCAGGCATCACCGGCGTGCTCGATCTTCTTGCCAACGGCAAGCTTCCGACCAAGGGCTTCGTACGACAGGAAGAAATCGCTCTTGCCGACTTCCTCGACAACCGCTTCGGCCAGTTCTACAGCCCCGAAGCCGCGCGCCTCAAGGCAGCCAGCTGAACCAGCCCTCAGAAATCGAACTGCGGCCGATCGGGCCGCAGTTTCAAAGGCTGGGATTGAACTTGTCCCAGCCTTCCTTGACCGTTTCCATCGCCGGATTGGTCGATGTGCTCGAGACATGCGGCAGCGTCGAAATCTTCTCGCCGAGAACACGGCGGTATTTGGCGATGTCGCGGGTGCGAACCTTCAGCAAATAGTCGAAGCGCCCGGCGATCATGTGGCACTGTTCGACCTCCTTGATCTTCTTGACCGCATCGTTGAAGCTCTTCAGCGCGCCCTCGGTCGTGTTCGAGAGCTTGACCTCGACGAAGGCGATATGATCGAGTTCCATCTTCGCCGGATTGAGCACCGCCCGGAAACCCTCGATATAGCCTTCGGCGATCAGCCGCTTGAAGCGGATCTGGCATGGAGTATTCGACAGGCCGACGCGCGCTGCCAGGTCTGTAATGGAGATCCGCCCATCTTCCGACAGGGCCTCCAGTATCTTCCTGTCCAGTTGGTCGAGTTCACTAAACAAGGCGGTCTCTTTAGGCATATTAGCATCCCAATCGCGATATCTATAGATAATTGCCATTGAAATCGCCCTCAATCAAGTTGGATCGACCAGGCACATTTATGCTAGATTGCCGCTGCCGGTGGTTTGGGGCATGGGCGCATGCGCCTTGCGTATCGAACAGACGCCGGCAGTTGCCGTTCAAACAAGTCCCGCTGCTAGGATCCCGCAATGCTCAACGCCGCCGATAACGCACCAGGTCCGGATTCCAATTCGCCATTTGCCGAGTTTGCGCCGCCGATCCGCGAGCAATCGGACCTGCGCAAGGCCATCACCGCCGCCTACCGGCGCCCGGAAACGGAATGCCTGCCGCCCCTCGTGGAAGCAGCCCGCGTGCCTGCGGATATGAAGGCCGCCGCCCGCGATACCGCGCGCAAGCTGATCGAGGCGCTGCGTGCCAAGCACAAGGGAACCGGCGTCGAGGGCCTGGTGCAGGAATATTCACTGTCGAGCCAGGAAGGCGTTGCGCTCATGTGCCTCGCCGAAGCGCTGCTGCGTATCCCCGATACGGCCACGCGCGATGCGCTGATCCGCGACAAGATTTCCGAGGGTGACTGGAAGTCGCACGTCGGTGGCGGACGCTCGCTGTTCGTCAACGCGGCGACCTGGGGACTTGTGGTCACCGGCAAGCTGACATCGACCGTCAACGACCGCAGCCTTGCCGCCGCGCTGACCCGGCTGATTGCCCGCTGCGGCGAACCGGTGATCCGTCGCGGCGTCGATATGGCGATGCGCATGATGGGCGAGCAGTTCGTCACCGGTGAGACGATCGACGAGGCGCTGAAGCGCGCCCGTCCGCTCGAAGCACGCGGCTTTGGTTACTCCTACGACATGCTGGGCGAGGCAGCGACGACGGCAAAGGATGCCGACCGCTACTACCGCGACTACGAGAAGGCGATCCACGCGATCGGCAAGGCATCGGATGGCCGCGGCGTCTATGCCGGGCCGGGCATCTCGATCAAGCTGTCGGCTCTTCACCCCCGCTATGTCCGCGCCCAGTCGAAACGGGTGATGACCGAGCTTCTGCCCCGCGTTCGCGAACTGGCACTGCTTGCCCGCACATATGACATCGGCCTCAATATCGACGCCGAGGAAGCCGATCGCCTCGAACTGTCGCTCGACCTCCTCGAAGAACTCAGCCTCGACGCCGGGCTGAAAGGCTGGAACGGTCTCGGCTTCGTCGTTCAGGCCTATGGCAAGCGCTGCCCCTTCGTGCTCGACTACATCATCGATCTCGCCCGCCGCTCCGGCCGCCGGATGATGGTGCGCCTCGTCAAGGGCGCCTATTGGGACGCCGAGATCAAGCGCGCCCAGCTCGACGGCCTGCCTGACTTCCCCGTCTATACGCGCAAGATCCACACCGACGTTGCCTATGTCGCCTGCGCCCGCAAGCTGCTGGCCGCCACTGACGCCGTGTTCCCGCAATTCGCAACGCATAATGCCCAGACGCTGGCGACCATCTATCAGCTCGCAGGCCCGGACTTCCAGATCGGCAAGTACGAGTTCCAGTGCTTGCATGGTATGGGCGAGCCTCTTTATGACGAGGTCGTCGGCAAGCAGAATCTCGACCGGCCCTGCCGCATCTACGCGCCCGTCGGCACGCATGAAACGCTGCTCGCCTATCTCGTCCGCCGCCTGCTCGAGAATGGCGCGAACTCCTCCTTCGTCAACCGCATCTCGGACCCCAAGGTTTCGGTGGATGACCTGACCACCGATCCGGTCGATCTCGTCGAAGCCGCCACGCCCATCGGCAAGCCGCACGATCTCATCTCCCTGCCGCAGAACCTCTATGGCGCCGAACGCAACAATTCCTCGGGCATCGACCTTTCGAACGAAATGGAACTGGCCCGCCTTGCCGGCAACCTGCTTCAGACAACCACGAAATGCTGGCATGCCACGCCGCTTATGGCAGACGGCTCGGTGGATGGCACGACAAGCCCGGTTCTCAATCCGGCCGATCATGGAGACGTTGTCGGTCAGGTGACCGAAGTGGAGATCGACGCCGCCGCCAGGATCGCCAGGTTCGCGGCTGACGGCGCCAAGCAATGGGCGGCAGTCCCGCCGGCAGACAGGGCAGCCTGCCTCGATCGCGCCGCCGATATCATGCAGTCGCGGATCGAGCCGCTGATGGGCATCATCATCCGCGAGGCCGGCAAATCCGCCGCCAACGCCATTGGCGAGGTACGCGAGGCAATCGACTTCCTGCGCTACTATGCGGAACAGGCTCGCCGCACACTCGGCCCGTCGCATGTGCCTCTCGGCCCGATCGTCTGCATCAGCCCCTGGAACTTCCCGCTGGCGATCTTCACCGGACAGGTCGCCGCAGCGCTGGTGGCGGGCAACCCAGTTATTGCCAAGCCTGCGGGCGTCACCCCGATCATCGCCTTCGAAAGCGTCAGGATCCTGCATGAGGCCGGCGTTCCGCGCGCAGCGCTTCAGTTCACCCCGGGCAGCGGCCGCCTCGGCGCCGCGCTGATCGACGCGGAAGAGACGGCCGGCGTGATGTTTACGGGTTCCACCGGCGTCGCCCGGATGATTCAGGCACAGCTTGCCAACCGTCTCTCGGCGTTGGGCAAACCGATCCCGCTGATCGCCGAGACAGGCGGCCAGAACGGCATGATCGTCGATTCCTCCGCACTTGCCGAACAGGTCGTCGGCGATGTCATCGCTTCGGCTTTCGACAGCGCCGGTCAGCGCTGCTCGGCATTGCGCGTGCTCTGCCTGCAGCAGGACGTCGCTGACCGCACCCTGACGATGCTGAAGGGCGCCCTCCAGGAGCTGACGATCGGCCGTACCGATCGCCTCAGCATCGATGTCGGCCCGGTCATCACGGCGACCGCAAAAGGCGATATCGACGCCCATATCGAGAAGATGAAGGCGCTCGGCTGCAAGGTCGAGCAGCTGCCTCTGCCTGAGACTGCGGGCCTCGGCACCTTCGTGCCGCCGACCATCATCGAACTCAAGAAGCTGTCCGATCTGGAAAAGGAAATCTTCGGGCCGGTTCTTCACGTTATCCGCTACCGCCGCGAAGATCTCGATCGCCTGATCGATGATATCAACGGCTCCGGCTACGGCCTGACATTCGGGCTTCACACGCGTCTCGACGAGACGATCGCTCACGTCACCAGCCGCATCCAGGCGGGTAATCTCTATGTCAACCGCAACATCATCGGCGCGGTCGTCGGCGTCCAGCCGTTCGGCGGCCGTGGCCTGTCGGGCACCGGCCCGAAGGCGGGCGGTCCGCTCTATATCGGCCGCCTGGTCCAGAAGGCACCGGTGCCGCCGCAGCACAGCTCCGTTCACACCGACCCGGCTCTTGCCGACTTCGCAGTCTGGCTATCGGGCAAGGGACGGGCTGACGACGCCGAGGCCGCACGCGAGCTCGGAAGCCTCTCCGCCGTTGGCCTTGAGAAGGAACTTGCCGGTCCTGTCGGCGAGCGCAACATCTATGCGCTTCATCCGCGCGGACGGGTTCTGCTCGCTCCCGAGAGCGAACGTGGCCTCTATCGCCAGCTGGCCGCTGCGCTCGCCACCGGAAACCAGGCCGTTATCGACGAAGCCACCGGCCTTCGCGCCGCACTGAAGGACATTCCCGCAAGCGTCGCGGCGCGCGTCTCCTGGACTTCGGACTGGAACAAGGACGGTCCCTTTGCCGCAGCCCTTTTGGAGGGCCGCGCAGAGCGCATCCGGACGCTCAACAAGGCGATCGCCGCACTCGATGGACCGCTTGTCCTGGTGCAATCGGCGACGGCCGCCGAAATCGAGAGCGATATCGAAGCTTATTGCCTGAACTGGCTAATCGAAGAGGTCTCGACCTCGATCAACACGGCCGCCGCCGGCGGTAACGCCAGCCTGATGACCATCGGCTGAATGGGATAGAATACTTGCCCGGACACCTGCCCGGGCAAGTTGATCTATTCCAACGGTTTCGCGCGCAGCATCGCTCCGGGCCGTCCGCCTCGACATGATCGTTTTCCACGGCTGCAACGCGCGAGACGACGCCCACACACGTCACCGATGTCCTACAGCCGACAGCAATACGTTCAATATTTCCTAAAATTCTACAAATACAACCTTATTTACTTGAATAATAAATCGGATGATTAATCCAAATTAGCTACGACTATGGAAATAGTCAGAATGACTTAGATGGACATAGAATTATTTTACGAATACTAATTGCACAGATACTATGAACAGGACGCGTATCATGAGTCCGATCTCGGTAGTAGTTATTGACGACCACCCGTTAATGGTGGCCGGACTGACGGAAATTCTTGGAAAGAATCCGGAATTTACTATCGCAGCGACTGGCACATGCGCCGACGATGCATTGGATATCGGCCTAAGACTGGCGCCGGATGTGTTTGTCGTCGATCTGATGATGCCCGGCAACATCTTCGACGTGATCACGAAACTGGTCGAAAAAATCCGCACCAAAATACTGGTTTTTACAGCGAACACGGGCAGCGATTACGCGGTGCGTGCGCTCAATGCCGGCGCGAGCGGCTATGTTCTCAAAGGCAGCAGCATTCAGGAGCTCGTCCAGGCAATCAGCGCCGTGCATCGCGGCGACATGTTCATCACGCCGGCCTTTGCCTGCAAGGTCATCGAAGAACTCAAGATCGCTTCGCTGCGCAAAAAGGCCGGAGCGGATTTGAAGCTCAGCATCCGCGAGGGGCAAATCATCGGCATGCTTCTGCGGGGCTTCACCAACCGGCAGATCGCAATCGGCCTCAAGATCGGCGAGAAGACCGTCAAGAATTACATGACGATCCTGATGCAGAAGCTGAATGCCCGAAACCGGCTGGAAGTGCTGATCGCCGCACAAAAGCTGGAGGGTGCCGGCGATTCCATTCCGCGGCACTAGAGACTGTTGCCCTCCATCGGCACCGTCACCCGAAGCTCCGTGCCGGAAACCGGCCCCGGCCGGATATCGACGTGCCCCCTGAATGCAGCGACACGGTTGCGAATGCCCTGGAGGCCGAGCGGACGGTGCCGATCTATGCTGCTCTCTGGCGCAATCCCTGGACCTTCATCGGCAATGGTCACGACGATCTCGGACATATCGGATGATGCAGACACGCGCTGACCTCGGCCGCCGCCGTGTCGGAATGCGTTGTTGAGCCCTTCCTGCACCACGCGATAAAGACAGATTTTCAGCGGATGCGCGACGCGCTCGGGAAGTTTCCCGTAGGCCGATAAGACCTTTGATCCCGTCGCATACTCATGCTGCTCGACCGCCATCTGCAAGGCGGCCTCCAGCGGCATGTGCTCGATCTCGGGCACGACAAGATCGGTCGATAGCTCCCGCAATTCGGTCAACACCAGACGCGCAATATGAACGGGTGCGAGCTCGCCCCCCTTGATCTCCGGCACGCGTTCAAGCGCCACCTTCGGCAAATTGGCGCTTGCCGCAGATCCGCTCAGCTTGAGGATCAGCAGACTGAGCAGCTGAACCGGACCATCGTGCAGATCGGCGCCAATCCGGTTGAGAAGCTGCTCGTTCGATTGGGTGGCATCCATGCGGGACCGGTCCGCCGCCTTTCGAAGCTCCGTATTCTGCTCCGCCAGTGCCCGCGCCTGAGCGAGCTGCGTCTTCAATACCGCCCGCTGACCGGCAATCGTCCTGCTGGCCCGCCGGACGATCAGAAACAAGAGCGCCATGATCGCCAGCGAGGTGGCTCCGACAATCACCCATGTATGGCGCTGCACCCTGTTGCGCTGAACGACAAATTCGCCCGCCTCCTCATAAAGCTCTCCGACGGCGATGATATCCCGCGTGCCCGGCCGGTAGATCGGGGCATAGATTTCGATGAGCGGCCGGTGGGTTGCCGCGGGACCATCGTCCTCTCCGTCGTCGTGGCTATCCTCAAGCTGGGCGACGACCCGCCCCTTGAAAGCGTGCTCGATATCCTGCGAGGGAAAAGTCTTTCCAATCAGCGATTTGTTGGTGCTGTAGATGACGAGACCATCGTGGCGCCATATCCGGAAGCCTTCGACGCGCCGTGCGAGATCCGTGCCGATCAGCAACTCATCCAATTCCTCCTGGCGGGCCGGAGACACCTGAGGATCATCGGCATTTCCCTCGATATGGCGAGCCAGAAAACCCTCCATGTAGAGGGCGCCGGATTCGGCCCGGCTCCTCAGCTGGTTGGCGGCGATCTGTCCACTCAGCCATTCCCCCAGCAGCGCCATCGAACCACAGACGACGATACCCGCAACAATGAGAAATTGCCGGGTGACATCAAGGCCTTGCCAGATGCCGGACATGCCCGGCCCTCCGCCTTCGGCATTCTTACTGCCAGGGACGTAAGTCACATTTATTTGCGGGTCAAAAGTCCCGCCCCCCTCAAAGACCAAAGTCTCTAGATGTCCCCGGACCTATGGAACTATTCCGTGGCCTCCCCCCGAGACATCATCCGATCATCGCAGATAATGCCGATCGGTTTCTACTGGATTCTTTCGGGGCGCAACTTTGCGCTCCGAGTAAAAAATCCCGCCGCCCGGCTCGATCCTGCGAATTCTTTGTGGGGAGCAAGCATTGCCGAAACGATAATCGTTTCCCGTGCAATCAGAGGGGAGAGTACCATGGTCACCTATATCCGTTCGGATCTCGATTTCATCCTGGCGCAGATCAAGATTGCAGAGGCGCATGCTGCTGGAACGCCGCTTTATGGACCAGGTGGCCTGATCCCCGCTTACAACGTGGCCTGGGGGTTGCGGACGGTCGATGGATCCTACAACCACCTCCTGCCCGGCCAGGAAATGTGGGGCGCCGCCGGCGCAGAGTTTCCCGAGCTGATGTCTCCGATCTACCGGCCCGCCGATGGCACGCTCTTCGATCCAGATGGTCCGGGCGGAGCGCCTGCAATGCCGACGGCTCCCAACTACAACCCGTCGAACAATCCCGGTTCCCTCGTTTTCGATTCAAGCCTCCGCACCATCTCGAATCTGCTCGTCGATCAGACGCTCGGCAATCCGGCCGCTATCCTGACCGCACTTGAGCGAGCCGGCGCGGCAAGCCCGATGACCGATCTTCCCGCAGTCACGGCGATCTACCAGACATTCAAGCCGGCTTCAGACGCCGAGTACCAGGCACGCGTCGTCATGCAGAACGCCAAGACCGCAGCCGATGCGCTTGGTGATGGCGATCCCAACACGCCGCCGACGCCTGCGGAACAGACCGCGCTCGATACATTGGCGAATGCCACGGCAGCGCATGCCGCGACAGTGACCGATCTGGAAGCTGCGCGCGAGGTGCGCGATGCGGCGCTTGAGCCCTTCGGCATCACCATGCAGGGCGACAACGTCTATCTTCCTGCCGTCGCACCGGATGAAGGTCTTTCGGCGCCGTTCAATTCCTGGTTCACCCTGTTCGGCCAGTTCTTCGATCACGGCCTCGATCTGATCAACAAGGGTGGCAGCGGAACGGTGTTCATCCCCCTGGCGGAGGACGATCCGCTCTATGTCCCAGGCAGCCATACGAACTTCATGGTGCTGACCCGTGCGACGGTTTCGGCTGGCGCAGATGGTATCATGGGCACCACTGACGACGTCCGCCCCGTTAACACGACAACCTCCTATGTCGACCAGAATCAGACCTACGCCTCGCATGCGTCGCACCAGGTCTTCCTGCGCCAGTATCAGCTCAATACGGCAGGCGATCCGGTTGCAACGGGCAAGCTGATCGAAGGCGGCAACGGCGGCATGGCGACCTGGGGCGAGGTCAAGGCTCAGGCGAAGACACTGCTCGGCATCAACCTGACGGATGCCGACGTCGGCGCCGTCCCGCTGCTGCGTACTGACCCCTACGGCAACTTCATACCCGGCGCGAACGGCTTCCCGCAGATCATCCTCGGGATCGGCGCGGACGGTATCCCCAACACGGCCGACGACATTGTGCGGGAAGGCGACCCGACCGCCAATGGGGGGCTGGGCGCCTCGACGACCGGCGCTATCCGCACCGCCAGCGCGTTCCTCGCCGACATCGCCCATGAGGCCGTGCCGATCGGCAAGATCGCCGATGGTGACATCACCATCGGTCTCGGCAACCCGGGCAACGGCGATACGGAATATGACAACGAACTGCTGGACGCGCACTTCATTGCCGGCGACGGCCGCGTCAACGAGAATATCGGCCTGACCGCCGTCCACCACGTCTTCCATGCCGAGCATAACCGGCTTGTGCAGCATACGAAGGACACGGTGCTCGCAAGCAACGACCTCACCTTCATCAACGAGTGGCTGGAAGTCGATCTGGTTGCTCTGCCGACGGCCGGGCAGATCGCATCGCTGGTCTGGGATGGCGAGCGCCTCTTCCAGGCGGCCAAATTCGGCACCGAGATGCAGTACCAGCATCTCGTCTTCGAAGAATTCGCCCGCAAGATCCAGCCGAATATCAACGTGTTCCTGGTGCCTGATGGCTTCGACACGACCATCGACCCGTCGATCGTCGCCGAATTCGCCCATGTGGTCTATCGCTTCGGCCACTCGATGCTGACCGAGTCGATCGACCGCTTCGACCCGTCATTCAACGAAGACCATATCGGCCTGATCGAGGGCTTCCTCAATCCGCTCGCCTTCGATGGCGGCGATACCGGCGTTGCCCATTCGATCGGCGACGACGTTGCGGCGGGTGCGATCATCCGCGGCATGACCCGGCAGGTCGGCAACGAGATCGACGAGTTCGTGACGACGGCGCTGCGCAACAATCTGCTCGGCCTGCCGCTCGACCTCGCGACGATTAACCTCGCCCGCGGCCGCGACACCGGCGTGCCATCACTGAACGAGGCGCGGCGGACCTTCTACGAGGCCACCAACGAGGACGCGCTGCTCAAGCCCTACGAGAGCTGGGTCGATTTCGCCGGTCACCTCAAGCATGAAGCGTCGATCATCAACTTCATCGCGGCTTACGGCACACATGCTGCGATCACCACCGCGACCACACTTGTAGGCAAGCGCGACGCGGCCCTGGCCCTCATCATTGGCGACGGCAACGATGTCGATGGAGTAACCATTGGCGGCGTGAACTATACTGATCGTTTCGACTTCCTGAACGGCACCGGCACCTATGCAGCGTTGCTCGGTGGCCTCGAAAACGTCGATCTCTGGATCGGCGGCCTTGCCGAACAGATCATGCCCTTCGGCGGTATGCTGGGCTCGACCTTCAACTTCGTCTTCGAAGTGCAGATGGAAAAGCTGCAGAACGGCGACCGCTTCTACTATCTGCAGCGCCTCGACGGTCTTCACCTCTTCGGCGAGATGGAGAACAACTCCTTCGCCGCGATGATCATGCGCAACACCGACGCCACGCATCTGCCGTCCGACGTCTTCTCGACGCCCGGCCTCATCCTGGAGATCGACCGCACCAAGCAATACAATCCCGGCCTGGGCGAGGATGCCGGCGCCGACGGCATCCTGGAGGACGATCCGAATACGGTGATCAATGAAAGCGCCGACAACCGCGGCATCGATCCTCTCGGTACCAGCCTGCTGACACCGCTCGTCATTCGCGACAACCCGGCCACAGCGGGCCCTGATACCAACTATCTCCGCTACACCGGTGGCGACCACGTCGTCCTCGGCGGCACCGGGGGCAACGACACCCTGATCGCCGGCATCGGCGACGACACGCTCTTCGGCGACGGCGGCAACGACCGGCTGGAAGGCGGCTTCGGCAACGACATCATCAATGGCGGCGACGGCAACGATATCATCGTCGACAGCGGCGGCGACGACAACATCAAGGCCGGCAAGGGCCATGACGTCGTACATGCAGGCCCCGGCCTCGACCTCGTCATGGGCAATGACGGCCAGGACTTCATCTTCCTCGGCACAGACATGGGCTCGGAAGTCTTCGCCGGCACCGGCAACGACTTCATCTACGGCAACAAGAATGCCGAACGCATTCTCGGCAACGAGGGTGACGACTGGATCGAGACCGGTACCTTTGACGGCGCGCCCGGCGACAACTTCGACGAAATCTTCGCCCATGACGGCATCGACGGAAACGACGTGTTCCTCGGCGATGGCGGCTTCGACGAGTTCATCGGCGAAGGCGGCGACGACATCATGGTCGGCAGCGCCGGCCGCGGCAAGATGGCCGGCATGTCCGGCTTTGACTGGGCGACCTACAAAGACAATACGCTTGGCGTGAATGCCGACCTCTCCCGCCCGATTGTCTTCGACGAGGCCCCGACCCTACCGCAGAACGCGGCACTCGACGAGTATGAGTCGATGGAAGGCCTCTCCGGCACCCGCTTCGCTGACGTGCTTGGCGGCACCGAAGACGTGGCGGCCGACCGCGCCAGCCTCGCCAATGGCGGCACGAGCGGCTATCTCGGCAGCACGCTCGACGCGCAGGGCATCGCCCTGATCGCCGGCCTGCAGGCTGTACTCGGCGCGGGTGTCACCTCCTTTGCCGGCGGCGACATCATCCTCGGCGGCGATGGTGACGACCGCATCCAGGGTAACGGCGGCGACGACATCATCGATGGCGACAAGTGGCTGAACGTCCGCATTGGCATCATGAGCGGGTTCGATGATAACGGTCCCACCGGCACGGAAATTGCCGGCAATCCGAATATCAAGAGCATGACGAGCCTCGTCACGCTTGTCGTCAACGGCGCCTCTGTTACCAAGACGCTCGCGGCCTGGATGTTCGAAGGCCGGATCAACCCCGGCCAGCTACAGATCATTCGTGAAATCACCACGGCTGGTGCGGACAACATCGCCGATACCGACACCGCCGTCTTCCGCGGCGACCGCGGCGAATACGCCTTCTCGGCCACCACGGACGGGCAGGTCATCGTCACCCATGCTGTCGAAGACGCAATCGATGGCAGCGACCGCCTGCGCAACATCGAGAAGGTGGAGTTTGCCGGAGGTGGTGCGCTCAACATCATCGTCGGCACGCCTTACAGCGACAATGGCCTTGCCCCACAGGGGGCGGCTCCGCTCAACCAGCCGGTACTGAACGGCACGGCAACGGACGACCTGATCCTCGGCCTTGCCGGCTCCGATGTGCTCAACGGCAATGGCGGCAACGACATCCTGGTTGGCGGCGCCGATGGGGCCGTCGCGGCTCTGACGACTGTGACCTTCCAGGATAACTTCAACACCAGCAGTTTTACCAACTCCAACGGACCCAACGGCAATCCCGCGTGGACGACGCCCTGGACAGAAACTGGCGACAGCACACCCGGCGACCCAGCGACAGGCAGTCCAACGACGGGCCAGATTCGCCTCGATAATGGTCAGGACAATCTACGGTTCAATGCCGGGGATGGCGGCCAGATCCAGCGCACTGTGAACCTCGCCGATGCAACTGCTGCCACTCTGGCTTACACCGTTGGCCGCAGCACCGGCAACAACAGCCTTGACGCCGCACCAGACGACGACGCCGTCAGGGTTTATTTCTCGCGGAGCGGTTCTGAGGCCGACTTCGTCTTGGTCGACACCATCAACAGCACATCGTCAACAGCGGCGCGCAATATCAACCTTGCGGGTCCCTTCACGGCGAATGCTGCGATCCGCTTTGTCACCAGCGCGCTGGAAGGGGGCGAGTTTGTCTCGATAGACACCCTTGCTATTACCCGCACCACGGTCGGCACTGGTGCGGTTGCCGGCGACACGCTCAATGGTGGCCTCGGCAACGACACCTACTCCTTCAGCCTTGGCGACGGCAACGACGTCATCATCGAAGCCGGTGGCGCGGGCGCGGGAACGGCAGACAAGATCTCGATCCTAGCCCCGAGCACGGGCGTCGATGTAGATGGCCTGCCGATCCTGACCATCAACGCCCTCAATGCCTTCGACAGTAATACGGGCACTGAGAACGGCAACCTGGTGATCAACTATACGCTGCCGACAGGCGTGCAGCAGTCCATCACCGTGAACGGTCACTACACCGGCAACGTTGCAGAAACCGGCGTCGAGCTAATCAACTTCAACGGCGCCTTCTTCAACGGCTACCAGCTGGTCGGCGACTATGCCATCAGCCGGGCAGACCCGGCGGGCGGTACGCGTACCGTCAATCTGGCGGCCTCGGCTATCAACAACCTGATCGCCGGCGAAGATGGCGACAATGACGCAATCACCGGCGGCAGCGGCAACGACTTGATCTTCGGCGGCGGTGACAACGACGATCTCGTCGGCGGCCTCGGCGACGACCTCCTGGTCGGCGGCGCGGGCAATGACGACCTCGACAACCGTCTCAACGCAGCTCTCGACGACTTCGAAGGCGCGATCGGCGCCGACACCATGGTCGGCGGCGCAGGCAACGACACCTACGGCGTCGACGATCTGCTTGACGTCGTGGTGGAAGTTGCGGGCGAAGGCACGGATACGGTCGAGACCTTCCTCGCCGACCTGTCGATCGTGGCCATGGCCAATGTCGAAAACCTCGCCTTCCTCGGCGCCGATGCCAGCCAGTTCGTCGGCACCGGCAATGCGGGCAACAACGTTATCTCCGGTGGCGATCTCGCCGATACCCTGAGCGGCCTTGGCGGCAACGATACGCTGCAAGGCGGGCTCGGTGCTGACACCATGATCGGCGGTGACGGCAATGACGTCTACGAGGTCGATGAGGCTGGTGACCTTGTGACCGAAACCTCGGCAGATGCCCTCATCGGCGGTACCGATCGCGTCGAATCCGACATCGACTACACGCTCGGCGCAAATCTCGAGAATCTGGACCTCAACGGCGCCGCTGTCAGGGGCACCGGCAACACCCTCAACAATGTCATCAACGGCAATGGTGGGACCAACCAGCTGTTCGGCGCGGGGGGCAACGATACGCTCAATGGTGACGACGGCAACGACCTGCTCGATGGCGGCGATGGTAACGACACGATCAGCGGAGGCGACGACAACGATACGATCATTGGCGGGGCCGGCAACGACACCATCGATGTCGGCGGTGGCTTCAATACCATTGTCTACAACGCGCCCGGCTTCGGCGAGGACACCATCAACAGCTTCGACAGCGCCGGAGGAACAGCAGCCAACCAGGACAAGATCGACCTCAGCGGGCTCGGGATCACGGCGGCAAACTTCGCCAACCGCGTCTTCGAATCCGGCTCAGGCGCCAACACGCTCATTACTATCCGGGAAAACGGAGCGTCTTCGACTATCCAAGGTACGATCCTGATCAATGGCAGCAACACGGGGGCCATCGACGCCACCGACTTCACACTGGCGGCAGCAGCCCCGACCAGCACGATCACAGGGACCGAAGCCGCTAACACCCTCAACGGAGTGGGGACCACATCCGAGACGATCAACGCGCTTGGCGGCAATGACACCGTCAACGCAAACGGCGGCAACGACGTAGTCAACGGTGGTTCGGGTGCGGATACCCTCAATGGTGGCGACGGCAACGACACACTTAGCGGCGGCCTAGGGATCACCAATCTGAACTATGTCGACAGTTTCGACACGCAGAACCAGGGCAACTCCAACGGCACGACCACTTGGGATCCCGATTGGATCGAGAGTGGGGACAGCGGTGCTGTCGCTACGGGTCAAATCCGCATCGACGCTGGCAACAACAACGTCCTCCAATTTCTCGGTGGCAATGGCAACGATTTCAACGGAGCGCAAATCCAGCGCAGTGTCGATCTCGCGGGGGCCACCACTGCCGCCCTCAGCTACTCGTTCGTCGCCACTGGACTGGACGCGGGAACGGATAACGACGCGGTAACGGTGCTCTTTTCTCGGGACGGCACGAACTTCGTGCAGGTCGACGTGATCAACACCGCCGCGAACACCCTTCCCCGCAACATCGATCTCAGCCTGTTTGGCACCGGACCGTTTACCGCGAACGCCGCCATTCGCTTCGTGACGACCAGCCTCGAACTCAACGAAAGCGTCAACATCGAAAGCCTTACGATCAATGCGACGGGTAACTTCGGTGTCGACACCATCAATGGCGATGCCGGTGACGATACTGTTATCTGGAATGCCAATGCCTCCGGCGCCACCGATGGCCGCGACATCGTCAATGGCGGCACGGAAGGGGCCGCTGGCGACACCTTCGTGATCAATGGCAACGCCGCGGCCGAAGCCTACACGATCTACACCAGGGCAGCCTGGCTGGCGATCACCGGTAACGTCGCGGCGAACCTCAATGCCGCGACCGAAATCGTCGTCACCCGCAACGGCAGCAACAATGCGTCCGTCATCGCGGAGCTCAACGAGATCGAGGAAATCCGCCTCAACGGTGTCGATCCTTCGGGGGCGGGAATGGCCGGGAATGACAACTTCAGCATCGTCGGCGACTTCTCGACCACCAGCCTGCGCCTCAACACGATCACCATCGACGGCGATGCCGGAAATGACACGATCGATATCTCGGCGCTCGGCTCTGCGCACCGTATCGTCTTCCGCTCCAATGGCGGCAACGACACGATCATCGGCACGTTGCGGCCGCAGGACGTCATCGAACTGGCCGAAGGCACCACAGTCGACGACTATGAGATCACGACCGGTGCCAACGGCGTGACGACGATGACCAACGGCGAGCACAGCATCCAGTTCACCAGCGAAGGCGGGCTGCCGCAGTTCAATGGCGATGGCACCACGGCCGAGGAAGAAGATACGCCGGCACCGAACCCGCCTGCCCCGACGCCACCAGCCGCAACGGCAGGGGCGACGATAGCAGGCACTGCAGCCGCCGACGTGCTTCTTGGTACGGCCAGTGGTGAAACGATCGTCGGCTTTGCCGGCAATGACGTGGCAACCGGCGGCGCCGGGGCCGACATCATCCGCGGCGATGACGGCGACGACTTCCTCAATGGGGAAGGCGGAAACGACATGGTCTTCGGCGGCGCCGGAAATGACGACCTGCTGGGTGGCGAAGGCAACGACATGCTCTATGGCGATGCCGGATCCGACCGCGTCTTCGGCGATGCCGGCGACGACATGATCCGCACCGGTGCCGGCAACGACACCGCCCATGGCGGCAGCGGCAACGACATGTTCGTCGCCGAAGCAAGCGATGGCGACGACACCTACTATGGGGATGACGGTAGCGACACGCTGGATATGGCGGCGATCACTGCAAACCTGACCGTCGATCTCGGCAGCGGCTTCATGGGCCGAGGAAGTGCATCGAGCAGCCTCTCGGGCAACGATACGCTGTGGGGTATCGAGAATGTCGTCACCGGTTCCGGGGCCGACACGATCACCGCCAATGCTGCCGTCAATATCATCGATGGCGGGGCCGGAAACGACAAGTTCGTCTTCCTCTCCGAAAAGGATGCCGACGGCGACACGATCATCGGCTTCCAGCCGGGCGACAAGATCGATCTCAGCGGCACCGACGCCAATGGCGGCGTTGCCGGCAACCAGGCCTTCACGCTGGTCAACGGTTCGGCGCTGACAGGTGCCGCCCAGCTGATCGTCACGCATGAGGTCCGGGCCGATGGCGACTACACGGTCGTCCAAGGCAGCGTCGATGCCGACAGCACGGCCGAACTCCGGCTCAACATCAAGGGGAACCACAACCTCACCGCTTCCGACTTCAACCTGTAACCCGCGACATCAGGCGTGCCGACTTTCCCGGCACGCCTGACAGCCCAACAACAGAACGAAGTGGTGAAAGACATGCGCCCCAAGACTCCATTGACCGGTAACAAGCGCAAGCAGGTCGAGAAACTGACTCACGGACTGCGCGGAATATTCGTCTTCCTGTTCTTTACATCAGGGGTCATCAATATTCTGGCACTGACCGGCTCCTTCTACATGCTGCAGATCTATGATCGCGCCCTGACCAGCGGCAGCGTTCCGACACTGCTCGGGCTTTCGGCCCTGGCGATCGGCCTCTACCTGTTCCAGGGTTTCTTCGACATCATCCGCTCGCAAATCCTGGTGCGGATGGGCGCCCGGCTCGACAGCCGGATCGCGCCCATGGCCCATCAGGTGGCAATCGACATGCCGCGGTTCGGGTTCTCAACCGCAGAGGCGCTCGAGCGCGGGCGCGATGTCGATACCGTTCGCAGCTTTCTCGGCAGTCAGGGTCCTGTTGCCCTGTTCGACCTGCCGTGGGTGCCGCTCTACCTCGTCTTCGTCTATATGCTGCATCCCTATCTCGGCGCGCTGACTTTCGCCGGCGCCTTCGTGCTGTCGATGCTGACCATCGCGACCGAGCTGATGACGCGGCGGCTCGCCAGTGCCACGCACAAATCGGGCATCGAGCGCAATGCGATCGCGGATTCCAACGCGCGCAATGCCGATATCCTGAAGGCCATGGGTTTTGCCGGGCGCGCGGTGGACCGCTTCAACCGCGCCAACCAGGATCACCTGGAACTGCAGACCCGCACCAACGACATCAGCGGCACGTTTGGGGCGATCTCGCGCGTGCTGCGCATGATCCTGCAGTCGGCCGTCCTCGGTCTTGGGGCATGGCTGACGATCCAGGGAGAATTGTCGGCAGGCGCCATCATTGCCGCCTCGGTCGCCTCGGCCCGGGCACTTGCGCCCGTCGATCTGGCGATCGGCAACTGGAAGGGCTTTGTCGCCGCCCGAACCGCCTTCATTCGGCTGAAGGAGACGGTCATCGCACTTGCCGGCGCCGTGCCGCCGATGGCGCTGCCGGCACCGGCCCGCACGCTGAAGGTCGAGAAGATAACGGTCGCTGCTCCGGGTTCCGGACGGGTGCTTCTCAGCGAAGTGAGCTTTGAGATCGCCGCCGGCCAGGCGCTCGGCATCATCGGCCCGAGCGGCGGCGGCAAGACCACGCTGGCGCGCGCCCTGACCGGGGTCTGGCCGACCCTTCGCGGCAGTGTTCGTCTCGACGACGCCGAACTGACGCAATGGTCGGATGACGACCTCGGCCAGCATGTCGGCTATCTGCCACAGGATGTGGCGCTGCTCGATGCGACGATCGAGGAGAACATCGCGCGGCTGGAGCCGCAGGTCGACGCCCGGGCGATCGTCGATGCAGCGCAGACGACAGGCATCCACGAAATGATCGTGCGGATGCCGGATGGCTACCGCACGGCACTCGGCCCGCAGGGCGTCTCGCTTTCGGCCGGACAGCGGCAGCGCATTGGCCTTGCACGGGCGCTTTACCGTAACCCCTTCATCGTCATCATGGATGAGCCGAATTCCAACCTCGATGGCGAGGGTGAAATGGCGCTGACGCAGACGATCAAAGCGGTACGCGCCCGCGGCGGCATCGCCGTCGTCATCGCGCACCGGCCAAGTGCGCTTGCAGCCGTCGATATGGTTGCCGTCATTCAGAACGGAAAGATGGTCGCCTTCGGACCCAAGGACGAGATCCTGAAGCCAACGGCAGCCGAACCGGTCAGCCGGCCGGCAGCAGCGGCACAGATCGGATCACGCATCACAGCGAGGATGTCAGAATGATCGAGGTCAAAGGAACCAAAACCGCAAAGACGGAAGAAGACCCGCACGATCGCTATGTCCTGAAGAACGAGGACAAGCAGTCGAAAGTGCCGATGTTCATGACGTTGTTTCTCACAGGTTTCGCTCTCTATCTGAAGACAGCGCTATCTCATCAGCAGCCAAACCCGCCCGCTGAAGAAGCAGACGCCCGGCCGGCGCTGGACGGCGAAGAACCATTGCCGGCGGCCGACGCTGTCACGGCTCTTGCGGCGGCAGGGATCGAGGACGAGGAGGACGAAGCCGCGCTGGCCGGAAAGAAGGCCTCGGGCGTGACGCTCTCGAACCACAAGAACAGCGTGAGCTACGCGCTGACCGATTCTCCGGCGATCGAATTCAACAGGCTCAATCTGCCCAGCCTCGCGCTGTTGAAAAGCTCAGGCGGGATTTCGGTTTCCTTCCACGCCTCGAACGACAATGCATGGAAGGCTTCGAAAGCATCCGTGGCGGGGCCGCAAACGAGCACCGGCACCGGCAGCAGCAACGAGAGAGTCTCCTCACCCGCCCCTCAAACAGGAAACGAAAAACCGCAAAACCGCGCCCCGCGTATCACCAGCCCGGTCACCCTCGCTGACGTCTCCGGTTGCGCCATTGCCTTGATCGGCCTTGCCGACCTGTTGCGCGGCGCGCTCGATCCCGATGGCGATGCCTTGTCCGTGCGGGATCTGACGGTCTCATCGGGCAAGCTGGTGCAGACGGCGGGCGGGTGGAGCTACGATGCAGCGGGTCTCGGTCCGGTGACCATCACCTACCAGATTAGCGACGGCACCGCCTCCGTGTTGCAGACCGCACATTTCTCGGTGGTCAAGGCAGCACCCGTCATCGGCACGGCTGGAGACGATCTGCTTTCGGGGACGCAATGCGCCGACGAGATCGGCGGGCTGGCCGGAAACGATAATATCGACGCCAGAGACGGCAACGACACCGTGGACGGCGGTGATGGAGACGACAATATCGTTGGCGGCAGCGGCAACGATACGATCCGCGCAGGCGACGGCAATGATATCGTTCTCGGCGGTCTTGGCGACGATCACATATGGGGTGGCCGTGGCAATGACCGCCTCTATGGCGAGGAAGGCCGCGACACGATCTACGGTGAGGAAGGCGACGATCTCATCAGTGGCGGCGCGGATGCCGATATCCTTCGTGGCGGCGACGGTCACGACAGAATGAGCGGCGATGCCGGCAACGACGTCCTGGACGGTGAAGATGGTGATGACGACCTTGATGGAGGCGACGGCGACGATGTTCTCTTCGGACAGGCGGGCACCGACACACTGAAGGGCGGCACTGGCAACGATTTCCTGAGCGGCGGCAGCGGCCGGGACACGGCGAAGGGCGAAGATGGCGGCGATACGGTCGCAGGAGACGCCGACGGGGCCGACGACATCTACGATGGCGGCGCCGGGATCGATACCCTCGACTATTCGGCGCTGGCCGAGGCGGTCGAGATCGACCTCGCCGATGGCACCGCCACCGGAGTGGAGATCGGCAATGACGCCGTCTCGAATTTCGAGATCGTCCGCGCCGGGGCGAATGACGACGAGGTGACCGGCAGCCTTGCCGACGAAGCGATACACGGCAATGCCGGCGACGACTATCTGAGCGGCGGCGGCGGAACCGACTTGGTCGAAGGCGGTGACGGCGATGATGTTGTCGAAGGCGACATCGATGCCGTGGCCGACCGCTACGATGGCGGAAGCGGCATCGACACGCTCGACTATTCCGCAGCGGTCATGTCGATCGTCGTCGATCTCGCGGCCGCTGATGCGACGGGTGAAGAGATCGGCAACGACAGCATCAGCAATTTCGAGATCATCAAGACCGGGGACGGCGATGACACCCTGAATGATAATGAGGGCGCCGATCTTCTCTGCACCGGAGACGGCGACGATATCGTGGTCGCGGCAGCCGGTGCATCCGATGACGAGTATCGCGGTGAAGGCGGGTTCGACACGATCGATTATTCGCAGGCAGCGCACGGCGTGCTGATTGACCTGAACACCGGCACCGCTACCGGCTTTGATGTCGGCCACGACGTAATCGAGGGTTTCGAAAAGGTCATCGGCGGCGCGGGAGACGACACGGTCCGCGCCGGACCGCTGGCTGTCGTCATCGAGGGTGGTGCGGGCGAAGACACGTTCGAATTCACTGTGCCCGCTGGTGAAAGCAGTGCCGATGTCGTCCACCAGATCCTTGATTTCATGGTCGGGGACCGCATCGACATCTCCAAATACAAGATCTTCGAGGAGGTTCTGGACGGCCTCGAGGATCGTTTCGAGGAGATCTATGGCGACAAGGCGGATGACGAGCCGCTGCCGATCCGCGTCCGCCACGAGGGGACCGACGAGATGAGCCGGACCTTCATCGAGGTCGATATGGACAAGGACGAGCACTACGAAATGACGATCAACCTGACGGGGCATCATCTGCTTGTCATCGTTGAAAATCCCGCGGCCTAGGAAGGTAAGACATGTCTAGAAACCAGCAAAGATCCCAGGCCGCACTTTCACCTGAGGACAACAATACATTTCCTGTGACTGCCCGCGTTCTCGCCGGCATGGCGCTTGGCGTGCTGCTGTTTGCCGGGGCTGGAGGATGGGCGGCGACGACGCAGCTCAGGGGCGCGATCATCGCCCCGGGCGTCATCATGGTGGACCGGAACCTGAAGTCGATCCAGCATCGCGATGGCGGCATCGTCAGCGAAATTGCCATCAAGGAGGGCGATGTCGTTACCAAGGGACAGATCATGCTGCGCCTCGATGACGCCCAGACTCGCGCGGAGCTCTCGATCGTCAAGGCGCAGCTGATCGAACTGACGGCGCGCCAGGCGCGGCTGATCGGCGAGCGCGACAATGAGGAGGCCATCACCTTCCCGGCCGATTTCGGGACGGAGTTTCCTGCCATTGCGGCGGGCGAACGCCGTCTCTTCGATGGTAACCGCAAGAACCGGCAGAACCAGAAGCAGCAGCTTCAGTATGGCATTTCGCAACTCGAGGAGGAGTTGAAAGGCCTGGTCGCCCAGCATGACGCCAAGACCGGCGAGCTCGAACTGGTGAAAACCGAACACACCAAGATCAAGGGCCTCGCCGACAAGAAGCTGATCGATACATCCCGCAAATATTTCATCGACCGTGAACTCGCGAAACTGACTGGCGAGAGCGGGGAGATTCAGGCCAATATCGCCCGGTCGCGGGCACGCATGAGCGAGATCCAGGTGCAGATCATCGCCATCGACGAGGCGGCCCGGACAGAGGCGCAGCGCGAACTGAGCGTCGTCGAGCCGAAGCTGTCGGAATTGAGGGAGCGTCGGGTCGCCGTCGAGGATCGGCTGTCGAGGACCGATATCCGCGCACCGCTCTCGGGAACCGTCAACGAGCTTTTCGTCCACACGATCGGCGGCGTCATCACCCCGGCAGAAAAGCTTCTGACCCTGGTGCCCGCCGACGCGGCGCTTAAGATACAGGCGAGACTTGCGCCCACCGATATCGATCAGATTTCGGTCGGCCAGGACGCGAGAATGCGTTTCTCCGCCTTCAATCAGCGCGCAACGCCGGAGTTGAAGGGTAACATCGCCTATGTCTCGGCGGCAACCAGCACCGATCCTGCCACGGGTCAGATCTTCTATCTCGCCGATGTTGCCGTGCCTCCGGCAGAAATGGCAAAGCTCGGTGCCAACAGGCTTTTGCCGGGCATGCCTGTCGAAGTCTTCGTCTCGACTGAAGAGCGCACGGCAATGTCTTTCCTCGCCAAGCCACTGACGGATCAGTTCAACCGGGCGTTCCGCGAGGAGTAGTTTGGAAAATTGCGGGGCGCGCCATTATAGCGCGCCTCGCCAACTCAGATCAGCCTTCCAGCCACTTCACCTGCTCTGGCGTCAACTTGATATCGAGCGCGGAGAGGCTGTCCTCCAGCTCGGCGATCGTCCGCGGCCCGATCAGCGGAATGACCGGGAATGGCTGGGCGATGACATAGGCGAGCGCGATGTGGATCGGGCTGCGGCCAAGCTTGTTTGCAAGCTCGATTGCCCGGTCGCGGCGCTCGAAATTGCGGTCCGAATACCAGCAACGGACGATTTCCTCGTCGTCATGCTTGTCGCGTCCCGCACGGTCGGTGAAGAAGCCGCGGCCCTGGCTCGACCAGGCGAAGTTCGGGATCTGCTTCTTGTTCAGCCACGCCTTCCACTCGTCGTCGGAAGACGTAACACAACCGGCCCAGATCGGATCCAGCATCTCGGCCAGCGAGAAGTTGTTGGAAAGAGCAGCCGGTGCCGTCTTGCGGTTCTTGTCGGCATAGGCGATCGCCTCTTCCATGCGGGCGCGCGTCCAGTTCGATCCGCCGAAAATGCCGCGGATGCGGCCACGCTTCACCTCGGCATCCATCGCATCGACGAACTCGCCGACCGGAACGGCGGTGTTGTCGCGATGCATGAAGTAGATGTCGACATAGTCTGTCTTGAGACGATCGAGCGACTGGTCGAGCTGCTTGGCGATCATATCTGGATAGCAAAGCGGCGAGTGCGCGCCCTTGCCGATCAGCACGATCTCGTCGCGCGATACATCGCGGCTGGTGTGCCAGTCGCCGAAAATGCTTTCGGTCTTGCCGCCGCCATAAACGTAAGCCGTATCGAACGCATTGCCGCCTGCCTCGTAGAAGGCGTCCAGCGTCAGCGATGCCGAAGCGAAGTTCGGGAAGAACTCGAAGCCGAGCGTCACCACCGAAGCCGGTTTCAGGATGCCCGGGATTTCGCGCTTCGGAATGCTGTTGCCGAGCTTGACCGGAGCGCCTGCGAGATTGAGCGTCCGCTTCGTTGCCTTCTCGACCCCGTATTCCAGGCCGACCGACGCGCGCCACTGATCAAGAACCCGGAGATTGCCGACGGAATCCGCCCAGCTCATGCCCGGCGAGGTGAACTCATGCTGTCCAGCGCGGATCGCATCGCCGGCGGCATCCACCTCGAACGAATAGAGCCAGCGGTCTTCCTTGACCTCGATCGTCTCCTGCTCGTTGCCCTTGAAGATCTCGATCTTGCCGGTGCCGCCCTTGTGGCCAGACGCGAACCAGAAATCCTTGACCTCGATACGGCCGTCCGAGCCGATAATGCGCAGCGTGTTGTCCTGGTTCGCCATGATCGAGCAGGACACTTCGGCGATGATCGAGTTCGGGAATTTCAGCACCGCCGAGGCCCACTCATCGACACCGGACTGGCCGAGATGGGCGACGCCCGAGACCTTCTCGGGCTCAAGGAACGGCTTGCCTTCGGCAGCACCGGCAATCAGCCGCGCCATGGAGACCGGATATCCGCCGACATCGAGAATGCCGCCGCCTGCGGTATCGTTGGAAAACAGCCGGTGCTCGGGCTTGAAGCTTCCCATGTTGAAACCGAAGCTGGAGCGGATGATGCGGACCGTGCCGATGACGCCGCTCTTCACCAGCTCGACGATCTTCGCCGTCTGCGGATGGACGCGGTACATGAAGGCTTCACCGGCAAAGACGCCGGCCTTCTTCGCCTCGTGATAGATCGCGTCCGCATCGTAAGCGGAGAGCGCGATCGGCTTTTCAACGAGCACGTGCTTGCCCGCGCGGATCGCCTTGATCGCCCACTCGGCATGGCCGGTATGCGGCGTGGCGATATAGATCGCATCAATCTCGGGATCGGTGAGCAGCGCGTCATAGCCCTTGACGATACGCGCGCCCGGGAAGCCGTCGCCGAGGCCCGGCTTGTCGGGATTGCGCGTCGCGATCGCCACAAGCTTGCCGGTCCGCGAATGCGCGATGCCATCCGCAAAGGTACGGGCGATGGTGCCGGGGCCGATGATGCCCCAGCGGATCGTTTGCTCTGAACTCATGACTATTCCTCTTTCGATGTGGTCGTCTTGGGATTGCAATGTCAGCGCAGACGTTGGCCCGCGCTGTCGAACAGAAATGTGCGTTTGGCCGACAACGAGACGGCCAGGCTGTCGCGATTGCCGGTGGTGCGGGATTCCGGCCGCTCGATGATCAGCTGCTCGCCGCCGAGCGTCGCGTAAATGTAGCTGGTATTGCCGAGATGCTCGGCGACATCGACGCTGACGGTCATATCGGCGTCACCCTTGCCGGAATCACCGAAATGCTCGGGGCGGACGCCGAGCGTCACGTCGGTTCCGTCAGATAGCGCCGCAGTCAGCGGCAAGGTCAAACGGACGGTCCGGTCTGCGGCAAGCGCGATGGTCAGTCCCGCGGCGTCCCTGCCCGTCACGATGGCCTTCAAAAAGTTCATCTTCGGGGAGCCGACGAAACCGGCGACGAACTGGTTTGCCGGATCGTCGTAGAGATCGAGCGGCGCGCCGACCTGCTCGATATTGCCAGCCCTGAGCACGACGATCTTGTCGGCCAGTGTCATCGCTTCGGTCTGGTCGTGTGTGACGTAGATCATCGTCGTGCCGAGCTGCTTGTGCAGCCTCGAAATCTCGACGCGCATCTGCACACGCAGCTCGGCATCGAGGTTGGACAGTGGCTCGTCGAACAGGAATACCTTGGGCTCTCGCACGATCGCCCGGCCGATCGCCACGCGCTGGCGCTGGCCGCCGGAAAGCTGCTTGGGGCGGCGCTGCATCAGCTCGTTGATCTGCAGGATCCCGGCTGCGTGGCGGACGCGTTTCTCGGTATCTTCCTTCGGATTGCCATTCATCCGCAGGCCGAAGGAGAGGTTTTCGGCCACCGTCATATGCGGATAGAGCGCGTAGGACTGGAAGACCATGGCGATGCCGCGGTCGGCGGGCTCGACGTCATTGACCACCTTGCCGCCGATATCGATCTCGCCACCGGAGATGTCCTCCAGCCCGGCGATCATGCGCAACAGCGTGGACTTGCCGCAGCCCGATGGTCCGACGAAGACGACAAACTCGCCGTCCTTGACCTCCAGATTGGCGCCATGGATGATCTCCAGCGCACCATAGCGTTTGACGACGTTTCTGAGTGAAAGCTCTGCCATGCGGCTCCCCGATTATTTGATTGCGCCGGCAGCAATGCCAGCGATGAAGTGGCGCTGCAGGAGCACGAAGATGACGAGGATCGGCGCGGTGAGCATCGTTGCCCCCGCCATGATGCCGCCCCAGGAGACCTTGGTCAGGCCGATCAGCGTGCCGAGCGCCACGGGTGCGGTCATCATCGCCGGCCTGGAGTTGATCAGCAGCGGCCAGAGATAATTGTTCCACGAGACCAGGAAGAGGATGATCGACAGCGCCGCCATGGTCGGCCGCGCCAGCGGCAGGGCAATGCGCAGGAAGATCTGCCATTCCTTGACGCCTTCGACGCGTGCCGCATCGAAAAGCTCGTTCGGCATCATCGAGAAAGACTGGCGCATGAAGAGCACGCCGAGCGAGTTAAAGAGCGGCGGAACGATCAGCGCCACCCAGGTATTCGCCAGCTTGAACTCTCGCGCCACCATGATGAACTGCGGAATGACCACGACCGCGAAGGGCAGCGTGATGGTGCCGAGAATGATGGCGACGACGACGGAACGCCCGGCGAAGCGGTAGCGCGCCAGCGCCCAGCCCGCCATCGAGGTCAGCAGCACCGACAGAATGGTGTAGATGATAGCCACCGAGATCGAGGTGAACATCGCCCGGGTGAAGCCGGTCTGCGCTTCCAGATCCTGGAAGTTGGCAATGAAGTTCGTCGACGGAAGCAGCACGATCTCGGGGCTGAAGATGCCGTAGTCGGGCATGGTCGAGAAGATGAACATCATCCACAGCGGGAACAGCCAGATGATCGCCAGCGGTGTCAGCACCGCATGCAGCGCGATCCGCCTCAACAGCAGCGATTGCGACTTGGATTTCATTTCGCTTCCCTCCCGACCCACAGGTTGAGCAACGAGATCGCAACCGCCAGTGCCGCTATTGTGTAAGCCACGGCTGACGCATAACCGAAATTCAGCGACAGGAATCCCTGGCGGTAGAGCAGCAGGCCGAGTGTCTCGGTGCCGCCACCCGGACCGCCGCGATTGGTGATCAAGAACGGTTCGGTGAAGAGCTGCATCGTGCCGATGACCGAGAGAACGACGCAGAACAGAATGATCGGCTTCAAGAGCGGCAGTGTGATGTGGAAGAACTGCTGCGTCTTGCTGACCCGGTCGAGCGTCGCAGCCTCGTAGACATCCTCAGGGATCGATTGTAGCCCGGCGAGAATGATGATGGCGTTATAGCCTGCCCAGCGCCAGGTCACGGCGATGATGACGAGCGCCATCGCGGCATTGGCATTGTCGAACCAGGAGACCGCCGGCAGGCCGACCGAGGTGATCAGCTTGTTGACGATGCCGAAATCGATGCTGAACATCAGCCGGAAGACCGCCGCATAGGCGACTTCGCCGACGACGACGGGCGCAAAGAAAGCAAAACGGAAGAGCGGCCGCAGCTTCAGGAGCGGCGAATTCAGGAGCACCGCCATGACGGTGGCGATCGCGATCATCACCGGCACCTGGATGACCAGGATGATCAGCGTGTTGTAGAGCGCGTTGTAGAAAGCCGGGTCGCCGAACAGGCGCCCCCAATTGGCCGAGAGGCTGAATTTCCACGGATTGACGCGCGTGTTCTGAAACGAGATCAGAAACGAACTGATGATCGGCCACACCCAGAAGGTGGCGAAGACGATGAGATAGGGCGCGAGGAACGCATAAGCGCTCCGGTTGCGGATCGGCATGTTTTCCTCCTCACAGACGCAACGAGCCATCCCGGGGGATGGAGAACCGGGCGCCGCAAAGCGCCCGGCTTCGTCACTTATTCTGCGATCGGAAGACCCGTCGCGGTGGCGATCTGCTTGGCAGCGTCGTCAAGCGCCGCCTTGGCATCCGGGAAACCACCGGCGAAGTATTTGGTCTGCGCTGCCTTGTAGATGGCATCCGCATCCGTCTGGTACTGCGTGCCGCGGCTCGGCACGATCTTCGGCAGGGTCGAGAGAATATCGGCCCAGACCTTCTGACCGCCCCAATAGGGCTGCGGTTCGTTGACGAACGGATCCTGCACGGCCGAGAGAAGCGACGGTACGAGGCCGAAGGACTTCAGCATCGTCACCTGGCCCTCATTGGTGCCAAGCGAGTAGTTGATGTAGTTCCAGGCCGCTTCCTTGTTTTCGGAATTGGCGGCGATCGCGAGCGACGAACCGCCGAGATTGGCCGCATGCGGGCCGTCCGCCGTCAGGCTCGGCATCATGTAGACGCCCCACTTGCCGGACAGATCGGGCGAGCCGGAGCGGATCGTGCCTTCATACCAGCCGCCATACATCTGGCTGGCCACCTTGCCAGCGGTATTCGCCTGGATCTTTTCGTCCCAGATGGCGGCCGTCAGCGTGCCGGCATCCTTCATCTGCTTGACCTTGTCCAAAGTCGCGACGCAGGCAGGCTTGTTGATGGTGATCGATTGACCATCCTCGGAGAAGTAGCCGCAGCCCTGCTCGTTGGAAATCATCCGGAACCATTCGCTGTCGCCGTTGAAGTCGGCCTGCGCCATGACGACGCCAGGATTGGCGGCCGAGATCTTCTTGCCGGCGGCGATGAAATCGTCCCATGTCTTGATCGTCGTCGGATCGACGCCAGCCTTTTCATAGAAGTCGCGGCGGTAGAACACCGCAACCGGGCCGGAGTCCCACGGCATGGCATAGGCCACATCGCCCACTTCGAGTTCGGTACGCTTGAAGTCGGGGAATTTGGCTTGGATGTCGGCGTTGTAGCCGAGGTCCTTCAGGTTGGTGAAGCAGTCGGGGAAGCGGTTCCAGAAGATTTCCGCTTCGAAATTCTCGACCGTGACGATGTCAGGCAGGCCGTCTCCTCCGGCGGCGCAGGCTGCCAGCATCTTGTCGAAGACCTGCTGGTTGCCGAGATCCTGCACATCGACTTTGACGTCAGGGTATTTCTTGTTGAAGCCTTCCACAGTGGATTTCAGCGCCGATGCGGCGACGTTCCAGCTCCAGATGGTGAGCGTGCCCTGCTCTGCATATGCGGAGCCGGAAGCAAGCAGCGCGACAGCAGCCGTCGCACCGATAAGATTGAAGCGCATTGAAAATCCTCCCTTTTCAATTGCCGTCCCTTAGCGAACGTGCCTACACTAACCGGAAGGCACCGGCTGTCTCCTAAAAAGGGAATATGGATTTGGCGGAAAGTAAGGTTGCGCAAAGAGCCATCTATCAGCCCGGTGCGAGCAGCATCGAGGGGCTGCCCACCGCGCTTCAAATGTTCCACGCCCATCCGCCCGTCATGGCCATGCCGCACTGGCACGCGCAGGTCGAGGTCAATTTCGTGATGCATGGCAGCGTGCATTATCGCATGAACGACCACGAATTTTCGCTCAACGCCGGCGAGATGTGCCTGTTCTGGGGCGGCCAGCCGCATCAGATGGACGAATCGTCCGATGATTCGATTTATGCGGGCGCCCACCTGCCGCTCGTCTATTTCTTCCGCATGCGCCTGCCGGTCACCATTTCCAGCCAGCTGATGCGCGGCGCCACCATGCTGACCTCGGCGACAGACGCCGCCGACAGCGAGAATTTCGCGCGCTGGCACCGCTATGCGACATCAGGCGATGCGGCAAAGTCGCAGCATGCGGTGGACGAACTGCTGCTGCGCATCGAGCGCATCCTGCTGGAACCCTATTCGATGATCGGGCTCAGCACGCAGCTGGCCGAAAACGATCCGCCCTACGCCCAGTCGTCGCGCAACGTGGCGCGCATGTGCGATTTCATCGCCGCCAATTTCATGGAAGACATCGACACGATCGACATCGCCCGCGCCGCCGATCTCCATCCGAAATATGCGATGAACCTCTTCAAGAAGTCGACCGGCATGACGCTCAGCAAATACGTCAACCTGCTGCGGCTCTCGCGCGCCCAGGCGATGCTGATGAGCGAGGAGGCGAACGTGCTGCAGGTGGCCATGGATAGCGGCTTTGGCTCGATCAGCGCCTTTAACAAATCCTTCCGTCACATCGCCGGCATGTCGCCATCCGATTTCCGCCGTGACCTGCGCTCATCGGGAATTTCCACGGCAAACTGATCCCCAACCGTTATTCACACCCCATCGAGGAGACCTCACCATGGCTGGAAGACTGGCAGGCAAGATTGCGATCATTTCCGGCGGGGCGACAGGCATGGGCGGAGCAGCCTCGAAACTCTTTGCCGCCGAGGGCGCCAAGGTGGCGATCATCGACCGGAACGAGGAGGCAGCCGCAGAAACCGCAAAGGCGATCCGCGACGCCGGCGGTGTCGCCGACTACTGGGTGGCCGACGTCTCCAATGAGACGGCCGTCAACGATGCCGTCAGAGGTGTGGAAGACAAGTTCGGCGCCGTCACCGTCCTCTTCAATCATGCCGGAACGATCGTCATCAAGCCGTTCCTCGAAACCACGCTCGAGGAATGGGAGTGGCTGCACGGCGTCAACGTGCGCTCGATGTTCCTGATGACCAAGGCGGTCCTGCCGAAGATGATCGCAGCAGGCGGCGGCTCGATCGTCTGCACCTCGTCGATCTCCGCCGTCGCGGCAACGCCGATGGAAGTACTCTACGACACGACCAAGGGCGCCGTGCACATGTTTGCCCGGGCCATTGCCGTCGAGTTCCGCGACCGCAACATCCGCTGCAATGCCGTCTGCCCGGGCTTCATCCGCACGCCGCATGGGTTGCGCGAGGTCAAGGAACTGCAGGCGCTCGGCGTCGATGTGTCGGACGAGGCAATCGCCGCCCAGCAGGGGCGCATCGGTGAGCCCGAAGACGTGGCGCGTGCTGCACTCTATCTGGCCAGCGACGACTCCAATTTCGTCAACGGCGTCCACCTCTTCGTCGACAACGGCTTCACCGCGATCTGAAGAGACAAGACGGGCAGGCCCACCGGGAGGACAGATGGCGCGCGAATTCGATTTCATCATCGCCGGCGGCGGATCGGCGGCATCGGTGGCGGCCGTGCGGCTGGTGCGCGATTTCGGCTTTTCGGTCCTGATCGTCGAGCGTGGCCCAAGCCAGACGGCGAAGCTGATGTCCTTTCCGGCGGGCTACATGAAATACCTCGCCCGCGACGATTTTCTTGAAATGCATCATACCGTTCCCCAGCCGCAGCTTGGCGGCCGCGGGCCGATCGTGCCTGTCGCCAAGGCACTCGGTGGCGGCAGCGCGGTCAATGCGATGGTCTACATGCGGGGCCAGAAGGAAGACTATGACGGCTGGGCGCGCTATCTCGGCAATGGCAGCGAGTGGTCCTACGCAGACATGCTGCCACACTTTACCGGCATCGAGGCCAATAGCCGCTTCAACAACGCCTATCACGGCATATCGGGTGAGCTTCGCGTTTCCGAGCCGAAGCATATTTCGGATACGACCGAGGATTTCATCCGGGCCGCCCAGGGGCTCGGCCATTCCTACAATCCGGATTTCAATGGCGAGCGCCAGAACGGCGTCGGCATCATGCAGCACACATTCGCCAAATGGGGCCGGCGTACCGAGCGCTCCGACGCCAAGAAGGCATTCCTCGATCCCCTGGCAAAGGACGAGCGGCTGCAGATCATCACCGGCGCGCGGGTCGACCGCATCCTCATCGAAAACGGCCGCGCCCGCGGCATCGTCTACACCAGGGGTGGCGAGACGCAGACGGCGATGGCAGGCCGGGAGGTGCTGGTTGCGGCCGGTACCTATAACAGTGCCAAGCTGATGATGCTGTCGGGCCTCGGTCCGGCCGATCACCTTCGCCAGCACGGGATTGCCGTTGCAGCCGACATTCCAGGCGTCGGCGCCAATCTTCAGGATCATCACGAAGTCCCGGTGATCGCGACGACCAGGGGCAAATCCGGATATTTCGGCGAGGACAAGGGCTGGCCGATGATCCGCAACGGCCTGCAATATCTGTTCTTCGATTCCGGGCCGGTGACGACAACGGGGATCGAATCCTGCCTGTTCTATGATCCGGATGGTGGCGAGCGGCCGACGATCCAGCTCTATTGTGCTCCGATCGTCTATCTCGACCGCGACGTCTCCTCGGCCAAACCCACCTGGGGCGTGACCTTCACCTCATGCCTTCTCAGGCCGAAGGCGCGTGGCAGCGTCCGGCTGCGCTCCGCCAATCCTGCCGACCAGCCGCTGATCGATTGCAACTTCTTCGGCGATCCCGATGATCTGAGGCTGACACTGGCATCGCTGAAGACAGCGCGCCGGTTGCTGGAAACCGAGCCTTTCCTGTCCAAGATCGACATGGAGATCCTTCCCGGCCGCGCCATCCAGGATGAAGAGGCCCTGACGAAATTTGCCGGGCAGACGGTCAAGACCAACTACCATCCCTCCGGTAGCCTGCGCATGGGGCCGGACAGCGACCCCATGGCGGTCGTCGGCAGCGACCTTCGTGTGCGGGGCATCGAAGGCCTTCGGGTCATCGATTGCTCGATCATTCCCTTCATTCCTTCGGGCAACACCAACGCTCCGGCGATGGCGATCGGCTCGAAGGCTGCCGAGATGATCGCCGTTAGCCACGCCTGAGCTGAAGGCCGACCAGCATGGCCAGATTGCCGCAGCCAATAAAATAGATAGCGAATAATTTGAATCCTATCTAATTCGATGCTATATCCGGCGCATGGATACCTACAACAGCCTTCAGCGGGTCTTTACCGCCAACCTGCTTTCGACCGGCCGCCAGTGGCGCCGCGCCGTCGATTTGGCGCTCAGCAGCCACGGAATCTCCGAGGCCTGCGCCGCCCCGCTTCTCTGGATCGGCCGCCTCGGCGGCGGTGTCCGCCAGGTGGTGCTGGCCGGCCATGTCGGCATCGAGGGGCCGTCGCTGGTGCGGCTGCTCGATCAGCTCGAAACACTTGGCCTTGTCGTCCGCAAGGACGATCCTGCCGATCGCCGCGCCAAGGGTCTTTATCTGACCGATGAGGGCAGTGCCCTTGCGGCGCGCATGGAAGCGGTGCTCGACGAGCTTCGCGAGCGCATTCTCCAGGATGTCAGCAAGGCCGACCTTGAAGCTGCCGTGCGCGTGCTGCAGGCCTTCGACAATATCGACGTGACGCAGACCGGCGCCCTCGAAAAGGAAATCGAGGCGGCGTCGTGACATTGGGATGGCGTGACTGGTTATTCTCGGGCAAGGCCTTCCTTGCATCGATGCTGGCGCTGTTCGTGGCGCTGTCGCTCGACCTGCCCCGTCCCTACTGGGCGATGGCGGCTGTCTATGTGGTCGCCAATCCGCTGGCCGGTGCCACGAGCTCCAAGGGCCTCTACCGCGCGCTCGGCACACTGCTCGGCGCTTCGGCAGCCGTGTTTTTCGTTCCCCTGTTCGTCAACGCTCCGGAATTTCTGTCGCTGGTCGTCGCCCTCTGGACCGGCACGCTGCTCTTCATCTCGATGCTCGATCGCAGTGCCCGAAGCTATGTCTTCATGCTCGCCGGCTATTCGCTGCCGATGATCGCCCTGCCCTCTGTCGGCTCGCCCGAGACAGTCTTCGATACCGCACTTGCCCGTTCGGAAGAAATCATCATCGGCATCGTCTGCGCCAGCATCGTCAGCGCCGTCATCTTCCCCGCCAGCGTCAGTTCGCTGCTCGGCCAGCGCATCACCACCTGGCTCGATGATGCCGGAAGCTGGGCCGACGAGATCCTGCGCGGCGAAGGCGCCTCGCCCGCCACGCCGCTGAAGCGCCAGAAGCTCGCCTCCGATGTCACAGGCCTCGACCTCGTCATCAGCCAGCTCGGCCATGATGCGAATGGCCGCGATATCGTCCGTCATTCACGCGAATTGCGCGGCCGCCTGCTGATGCTGCTGCCGCTGTTTTCTTCGCTTGCCGACCGTCTTCACGCGCTGAAATCGTCCGGACAGGAGCTGCCGCCGGCGCTTTCCACGCTGCTCAACGATGCCGCCGCTTGGTTGCAGCAGGGGGGCAAAGGCAAGCCGGACGGCACGGGCGCAAACCTGCGCCGCCGCATCGATGACGTCCAGACCTCGGAGAGCCACGAAACCGGCTGGAACGCCCTGCTTTATCGCAGCGCGCTTGCCCGCCTCGGCGAGATCGTCGACCTCTGGCACGATTGCCTGACCCTGCGCGATGAGATCGCCAGCGGCCGCCATGCCGGTCCGTGGCATCCGGTTTTCCGCCACCGCCAAGTGGTCGGCCGCGTCAGGCATTATGACTATGCGCTGATTGCCTTCGCTGCCGGTTCCGTCGTTGCCGGGATCGCTGTCGCTTGCTTCTTCTGGATCTTCACCGGCTGGCAGAATGGTGCAGGCTTCGTGACGATGGCCGCCGTCGCCTGCTCGTTCTTCGCCGCGATGGACCGGCCCGCGCCCTTCATCCGGTCGATGTTCATCTGGTCGGCTCTGAGCCTCGTCATTTCGTTCATCTACATCTTCGCGATCCTGCCGGCGGTCAATTCCTATGAGCTGCTGGTGGTTGTCTTCGCACCGCCATTCCTGCTGCTCGGACTGCTGATCACCCGCCCGCAGTTCAACATGCTGGCGATGCTGCTATCGGTGAACAGCGCGAGCTTCATCGCTCTCCAGGATCGCTACACATCCGACTTCACCACCTTCACCAATGAGGCGGTCGCGGCCCTTGCCGGAATCGGCTTTGCCCTCGTGTGGACGCTGATCGCCCGCCCTTTCGGCGCCGAACTCGCTGCCTGGCGGCTGGTGCGTGCCGGCTGGAGGGATCTGGCCGAGACCGCAGCCGGTGAACGCCGCACTGACCACGAGCGGCTCTCCGGCCGCATCCTCGATCGCCTCGGCCAGCTGGTGCCGCGCCTCGCCGCCGTCGAGGATCGCGAACTAAAAAAGGTCGATGGCTTTGCCGACGTCCGCCTCGGCTTCAACGTGCTGATGCTGCAGACCCGGCGCAAGGAGCTCAGTGGCGCAAGCGCCCTTTCCGTCGGCCGCGTGCTGTCGGGCGTCTCCGATTTCTACCGTGCCCGGCTCGATGCCGGCCAGGCAATCGATCCGCCCGACGAACTGCGTGCCGCGATCGATGACAGCCTCGGAACCATTGCCCATGAACGGACGGAAACCCGGGACAATATCGATGCGCTGGTCGGCCTGCGCAGGGCGCTCTTCCCTGAGGCGTCGCCGCCGGACTGGCCCACGCCCGAAACCCTCTCAACCCCGCTTCAGATTGCAGCCGAGTAAACCGTCATGCCTGCCGAATTCGATCTCTATGGCGTCTATGTGCCGCGCCTTCTCGTTCTCATGGTGCTTTCCCTTCTTCTCGTGATGATCGTCCGCCGCGGGCTGAGCTGGCTGGGCGCCTATTCGCTCGTCTGGCACCGCGGCCTCTTCGATCTCTCCCTCTATGTGCTGCTTCTCGGAGCAGTCTCCTCCCTGACACGCTGGTACTTCGCATGAACACGCTGAAATCAATCTCCCGCCTGATCGTCACCCTCGCCTTCGTTGCCGCCGCTGCCTATGCCGGCCACGGCCTCTGGGTGCATTACATGGACGAACCCTGGACGCGCGACGCGCGTCTGCGCGCCGACGTCGTCGGCATCGCACCGGACGTTTCCGGCCTCGTCAGCGACGTCGCCGTCAAGGACAACCAATCGGTCAAGAAGGGTGATGTGCTGTTCCGCGTCGATGGCGAGCGCTTCAAGATTGCTCTGGCGCAGACCGAAGCCGCGCTGGAAGGTGCAAAGGCGATGCTGGAACAGGCCCGCCGCGAAACCGACCGCCAGCAGCGCCTCGGCGACGCCGCCTCCGTGCAGCAGAAGGAACAGGCGCGCACCGCCGCCGACCAGGCCGAAGCCACCTATCTGCAGGCCGTCGCCAACCGCGATCTGGCGCAGCTCAATCTTGACCGCTCAGCCGTCAAGGCAACGGTCAACGGCACGGTTTCGAACCTCAGCCTGCGCCCAGGCGACTATGTCACCGCCGGCACCGCCAAGGTCGCGCTCGTCGATACCGACTCCCTGCGCGTCGAAGGCTATTTCGAAGAAACCAAGCTGCCGCGCATCCATGTCGGCGACAGCGTCACGATCCATCTAATGGGCCATCGCCAGACACTGGAAGGCCATGTCGACAGCATCGCCACCGGCATCGAGGACCGCGAACGCACGTCGGGAACCGGGCTGCTGGCCAATATCAACCCAACCTTCAGCTGGGTACGGCTGGCGCAGCGCGTTCCCGTCCGCATCAATCTCGACAAAGTGCCTGACGGAGTACAACTGATTGCCGGTCTAACGGCGACGGTCGAAGTCGGAGGCCAAAGCTCCGCCCTCGCCTCGCTCGACTGACGTTGCCTAGAAGTTCCAGTCCTCGTCTTCCGTCGCCACGGCCTTACCGATGACGTAAGACGAGCCGGAGCCAGAGAAGAAGTCGTGGTTCTCGTCGGCATTCGGCGAGAGCGCCGAGAGGATTGCCGGATTGACCTTGCAGGCCTCCGGCGGGAACAGTGCCTCGTAACCGAGGTTCATCAGCGCCTTGTTGGCGTTGTAGTGCAGGAACTTCTTGACGTCTTCGGTGAGCCCGACACCGTCATAAAGCGCCTCGGTGTACTTGGCTTCGTTGTCGTAGAGCTCCAGCAGCAGATCGAAGGCGAAATCCTTGATCTCCTGACGGCGGGCCTCCGGCAGGCGCTCTACGGCGCGCTGGAACTTGTAGCCGATGTAATAGCCATGCACCGCCTCGTCGCGAATGATCAGGCGGATCATGTCGGCGGTGTTGGTGAGCTTTGCGCGGCTCGACCAGTACATCGGCAGATAGAAGCCGGAATAGAACAGGAAGCTCTCGAGGAAGACGCTGGCAACCTTCTTCTTCAGGGGATCGCCGGAAGCATATTGCTCCATGATCAGCGCCGACTTCCTTTGCAGAAACTCGTTCTCGTCGGACCAGCGATAGGCGTCGTCAACGTCAGGTGTCGAGCACAGCGTCGAGAAGATCGACGAGTAGGAGCGCGCGTGCACAGCTTCCATGAAGGAGATGTTGGAAAGCACCGCCTCTTCATGCTGGGTCGAAGCATCGGCCATCAGCGTCACCGAGCCGACGCCGTTCTGGATCGTGTCGAGCAGCGTCAGCCCGGTAAAGACCCGGATCGTCAGTTGCTGCTCTTCCGGTTTCAGCGTCGCCCAGGAGGGAATGTCGTTCGACAGCGGCACCTTTTCCGGCAGCCAGAAATTGCCGGTCAGGCGGTTCCAGACTTCGAGGTCCTTGTCGTCCTCGATGCGGTTCCAGTTGATGGCGCGGACGCGGGATACGGGCTTGGCGTGCATGTTCATGGGTGTGTCCTTTGGACCGAATTCATCTGGTAGCCCCCTCATCCCCGGTGCAACGAGTTGCGCCTGACCTGCCGGCACCTTCTCCCCGAGGGGAGAAGGGAAACCGCGGCGGCGTATCGCTCTACATCCCCTCTCCCCTCGGGGAGAGGGCTAGGGTGAGGGGGCCGCTTACTCAAACGTCAGCAGCTAAAACTCACAGCGTACACGACACACATCCCTCCACCTGCGTACCCTCCAGCGCCATCTGGCGCAGGCGGATGTAGTAGATGGTCTTGATGCCCTTCTTCCAGGCATAGATCTGCGCCTTGTTGATATCGCGCGTCGTCGCCGTGTCGCGGAAGAACAGTGTCAGCGACAGGCCCTGATCGACATGCTGGGTAGCAGCCGCATAGGTGTCGATGATCTTCTCCGGCCCGATCTCATAGGCGTCCTGGTAATAGTCGAGATTGTCGTTGGTCATGAAGGCGGCGGGATAGTAGACGCGGCCGATCTTGCCTTCCTTGCGGATCTCGATCTTGGAGACGATCGGATGGATCGATGACGTCGAGTGATTGATGTAGGAGATCGACCCCGTCGGCGGCACCGCCTGCAGGTTCTGGTTATAGAGCCCGCCCTCCATGACGGCCTTCTTCAGTGCCAGCCAATCTTCCTGGGTGGGAATTTCGATACCGGCATTGCTGAACAGGTCGGCAACCGTCTGCGTAGCCGGTTTCCACTCGGTTTCGGTATACTTGTCGAAATATTCGCCCGAGGCGTATTTCGAATTCTCGAAGCCCTTGAAGCTCTGACCGCGCTCGACGGCGAGACGGTTCGAGGCGCGGATGGCGTGATAGGTCACCGTGTAGAAGTAGATGTTGGTGAAATCGACGCCCTCTTCGGAGCCGTACTGGATCCGCTCGCGGGCCAGATAGCCGTGCAGGTTCATCTGACCGAGGCCGATCGCGTGGCTCTCGTCGTTGCCCTTCTCGATCGAAGGGACCGAAGAGATGTGGCTCATGTCGGAAACTGCCGTCAGCGCCCGGATCGATGTTTCGATCGTCTTGCCGAAATCGGATGAGTCCATGGCGGCAGCGATATTCAGCGAGCCGAGATTGCAGGAAATGTCCTTGCCCATCACCTTGTAGGACAGGTCGTCGTTATACTCGCTGGCTTCGCTGACCTGCAGGATCTCGGAGCACAGATTGCTCATGGTGATGCGTCCGGCGATCGGGTTCGCCTTATTCACCGTGTCCTCGAACATGATGTAGGGATAGCCGCTTTCGAACTGGATCTCGGCGACGATCTGGAAGAAATCGCGGGCCTTGATCTTCTTCTTCTTGATGCGGCTGTCGGCCACCATCTCGCGGTATTTTTCGGTCACCGAGATCTCGGTGAACGGCACGCCGTAGACGCGTTCCACGTCATAGGGCGAGAACAGGTACATGTCCTCGTTGTTCTTGGCGAGCTCGAAGGTGATGTCAGGAATGACGACACCCAGCGACAGCGTCTTGATGCGGATCTTCTCATCGGCATTTTCGCGTTTGGTATCGAGGAAGCGCATGATGTCGGGGTGGTGAGCGTTGAGATAGACGGCACCGGCCCCCTGGCGCGCGCCGAGCTGGTTGGCATAGGAGAAGGCATCCTCGAGCAGCTTCATCACCGGGATGATGCCCGACGACTGGTTCTCGATATGCTTGATCGGCGCGCCCATTTCGCGAATGTTGGTCAGCGACAGTGCCACGCCACCGCCCCGCTTTGACAACTGCAGCGCCGAATTGATCGAGCGGCCGATCGATTCCATATTGTCTTCAACGCGCATCAGGAAGCAGGAGACCAGCTCGCCGCGCTGCTTCTTGCCGGCATTGAGGAAGGTCGGCGTCGCCGGCTGGAAGCGGCCGGAGATGATCTCATCGACCATGTCGCGCGCTAAGGCCTCGTTGCCCTGCGCCAAGGCAAGTGCCACCATGCAGATGCGGTCTTCGTAGCGCTCCAGATAGCGCTTTCCGTCAAAGGTCTTCAGCGTGTAGCTGGTGTAGTATTTGAAGGCGCCGAGGAAGGTCGGGAACCGGAATTTCTTGTCATAGGCGTGATCGAAGAGATCGCGCACGAAATTGAACGAATACTGATCCAGCACCTCCTGCTCGTAATAGCCCTCAGTCACGAGGTAATCGAGCTTCTCCCGGAGATTATGGAAGAACACGGTGTTCTGGTTGACGTGCTGCAGGAAATACTGCTTCGCCGCCTGCCGGTCCTTGTCCAGCTGGATCTTGCCGTCCTCGTCATAGAGGTTCAGCATCGCGTTCAGCGCGTGGTAATCCAGCCCTGTTTCCGCGGCCTGCGCCTTTACAGGGCGCTCGAGAACTGCCGTGTCCAAAATCGTTCCAATCCGTGTTTGACGTTGGCAACATCATCAGCCGTACCCAAGAGTTCGAACCTGTAGAGGTACGGCACCTGGCATTTCTTCGCGATGATGTCGCCGGCGAGCCCGAAGGTCTCGCCGAAGTTGCTGTTGCCCGCGGCAATCACGCCGCGGAGGTTCGAACGGTTTGCCGCATCGTTCAGGAAACGGATCACCTGCTTGGGCACGGCTCCCTTGCCGCCCTCGCCGCTATAAGTCGGGAGGATCAACACGTAGGGCGAGACAGCTTCGAGCGTCGCGCCAGTGATGGGGATGCGCCGGGCGGGAAGGCCAAGCTTTTCGACGAAGCGATGGGTGTTTTCCGACCGGCTGGAAAAATAGACGATCTCGCCCATCGCAGCCGCCGCTCAGGCGAGCGCGCTGATGATGTCGGGGCGGAAGCCAGCCCAATGCTGCTCGCCGGCGATGACGACGGGAACCTGGCGGTAGCCGAGACCCTGCACCAGATCATAAGCGGCGCTATCGGTGGAAACGTCGATGATCGTGTAGTCGATGCCCTGGCGATCGAGCGCGCGGGTGGTTGCGGTGCATTGAACGCAGGCGGGCTTGCTGTAGACGGTGATGCTCATGGGAAAACCTCGTGACTAGAAGGCATGGGATATCGTTCGGACATCCGCCGATGTCCGCGCTTGGGAAGATCGAAAAGGAAGACAGCCGTTGCCGGTTGCCGGGCGTCAGCAGCCCGTCATTCGCGCCGGTATGATCTGAAACTCAAAGACATAAGACTTCACCCCGAAGTGGCTCATGCGGGACACACCGGAGGAAGCGAAGAGCGGCATCATGCCCACATCTCATCGCTCGCCAGCCGGACACCCCGCCCGTGGACGTTTTCGCTCAAGGCAGGTCTCCTGGCTTGCGGATCATCACATTCATCCCGGTCTTCCCAGGTCTTCATGACCCAGTGACCCGAAATGGGACAGATGCTCGCCGCTTACAGTTGCGGGGGCAGCTCCGGCATTGCTCCACCTTGCGGCAGATCTCACCGAATTCCCGTCTTAGCCCGCGATTCTTGCGAATCGAGGGAACCTCGAACACTAGATATAGTACGCGAGTCTATTTGTACGTCAATGGATGGTTCATGTTTCGGGTGCCGCAAGCCGAAAAAATGAATGTGATGTGGATAACGGAAGATTAATGCGGATTGGCTGTGGAAAAGAGAAGCCGGCAAAAGCCGGCTCCTCGAATACGATGACGATCAGGCCGTTGCCGTGGCAACGCGTTCGCGCAAAGACCGCGCCGCCGCCACCATATTGACTAGCGCCGGCTTCACTTCCTCCCATTTGCGGGTCTTCAAGCCGCAATCCGGATTGATCCAGAGCTGCGAATCGCCAAGCCGCTCGCGCGCCAAAAGAAGCAGACCGGTCATATCGGCAATATCGGGAACGCGCGGCGAGTGGATGTCGTAGACACCCGGGCCGATCTCGTTCGGATAGTCGAAGCTGCGGAATGCCTCCAGCAGCTCCATCTTCGAACGCGATGTCTCGATCGAGATCACGTCCGCATCCATGGCGGCGATCGCATCGATGATGTCGTTAAACTCCGAATAGCACATATGCGTGTGGATCTGTGTCGCGTTGCCGACACCGGTCGAGCACAGGCGGAAGCTTTCGACGGCCCAGTCGAGATAGGTCTTCCACTGCGAGCGCCGCAGCGGCAAGCCTTCCCGAAGTGCTGCCTCGTCGATCTGGATCATCCTGGCACCCGCCTTTTCGAGATCACCGACCTCGTCGCGAATCGCCAGCGCGATCTGCCGGCATGATTCGCTTCGGGCGATATCGTCGCGCACGAAGGACCAATTGAGGATCGTCACCGGTCCAGTCAGCATACCCTTGACCGGCCGGTCCGTCAGAGACTGGGCATATTGCCACCAGCCAGTCGTCATCGGCTTCGGCCGCGCGATATCGCCGAAGATGATCGGCGGACGGACATAGCGCGAGCCATAGCTCTGTACCCACGCATGCTGCGTGAAGGCAAAGCCCGACAGCTGCTCGCCAAAATACTGCACCATGTCGTTGCGCTCGAACTCGCCATGGACGAGCACATCAAGGCCGATTTCCTCCTGCCAGCGGATGGCTGCTTCGGTCTCTTTGCGCAGGAAAGCCTCATAGTCCGCATTGCTGAGCGTTCCCTTCGCATGTGCCGAACGCGCCTTGCGGACTTCAGACGTCTGCGGGAAGGACCCGATCGTCGTCGTTGGGAACAGCGGCAAGCGGATATCCGTCTGCTGGATCGCCTTGCGCTCGGCGAAGCCGGCCTTGCGGCGCTTCATGGTCTCGTCGATCGCTGCAATCCGCTGCCTGACCGCGGGATCATTGACCTTCGGCGATGCCGCGCGGGCGGCCGCGGCCCTCGAAGAGCTGCCGATGGCATCCGTCACGCAATCGCGCCCCTGCGAAAGTGCCTGGCCGAGGACCGCCAGCTCATCCAGCTTCTGCGTGGCAAAAGCCAGCCATCCCCTGACCTCGGCATCAACAGCGGTTTCGAGAGCAAGATCGATCGGCACATGCAGAAGCGAGCAAGATGGCGCGATTTCGATTGGACGCGTTTTGGAAAGCGCCTCGACCCGATCCAGCAGTTTCTCAAGATCAGCGCGCCAGATGTTGCGGCCATCGATGACGCCGAGAGATAATACCCGGTCATCAGGCACCGCCGATACGACCGCATCAAGCTGCTCGGGCGCGCGCACCAGATCGACGTGCAGACCGGCAACCGGCAGCGCCGCTGCTGTCTTGAGATTGTCGCCCAATGCCCCGAAATAGCTGGCGATCATGATCTTCAGGTTCGGAACCAGCTGGTGAAGCGCGCTGTAGGCCGTGGTCAGCGCGTACCGCTCAGCGTCTGCGAGATCGAGCACCAGGGCTGGCTCGTCGATCTGCACCCAATCGGCGCCCGCAGTGCTGAGCTCCGCGAGGATGCCCGCATAGACAGGCAGCAACCGGTCGAGCAGTTCGATCGGATCGAAGCCTGGCTGCGTCGCCTTGCCGAGCTTCAGGAACGTCACCGGGCCGAGAATGACCGGGCGCGTGTGGATGCCGAGCGCCTTTGCCTCCCGGAACATCTGCAGCGGTTTGTTTTCGGTCAGCGCGAAGCGCTGGTCGCGGGTGAATTCCGGCACCATGTAGTGGTAGTTGGTATCGAACCACTTGGTCATTTCGAGCGCCGGAACGCCCTCATGATGATGCGCATGGCCGCAATCGCCGTGCTCAGCGCCCACTGAGCCGCGCGCCATGGCGAAATAGATGTCGAGATCGACGGGACCGCCCTTCCAGCCATATTCGGCCGGTACGGCGCCGACCATCACCGCCGTGTCGAGCACATGGTCGTAGAGGGAGAAGTCGTTGGACGGAATGATATCGATTCCCTTGGCCTTCTGCAGGGCCCAATGTTCGGCCCGCAATGCCTTGGCGACGTCGAGAAGTGCTGCCCTATCAAACTTTCCGGCCCAATAGCTTTCCAGCGCGAACTTCAGTTCGCGGTGCTTTCCGATACGCGGGAATCCGAGATTTGCAGTCTTGATGCTCATGTTTCCTTACCCCGAGGGTTGTGGGCAAGGCTTGGGATGACGCATCGGCGCGCGGACACAGGCGTGCCGGTCGCAAAAGCGGCACACCGGACACCCCGCCCGTGGACGTTATCGATCGCGGCAGGTCTCCTGGCTTGCGGGTCAACGCTGCCGTCCGTCTTCCCGGGGCGTCTTCCCCAGTGACATGAGTGGACGGCCGCTCGCCGCTTACAGTTGCGGGGGCAGCTCCGGCATTTTCACCGGATTCCCTCTTAGCTCCGGACCAAAGGTCCGCAGAACCACGATGACACGAGCATGTCGCATCGCGGATCTCACGTCAATAGACATAAAGATATGTTTATGTCTTTGTTTCTTGGCTAGCTGTACTCGCCGACTACGACAACAGCATCGAGGACGGCGCGCCGGTCTCCACGGGAGCCTGCAGCTTCTGGGCAGCAAGCACCACTTCGACGCGATTGCGGGCATCGAGCTTCTGCATCAGGATCGTCATGTAGTGCTTGACGGTCTTCTCGCTGATATCGAGCATGCTGGCGATTTCGCGGTTGGTCTTGCCCTGCAACAGGTAGTTGACGATCTGCTGCTCGCGGGCGCTCAGGCGCTTCTGCATCTGCGCCTTGCGGCGCACCTCGGCCGTCTTCATCGACAGGATCACCTTGGTGGCGAAACCCGGCGTGATGAAGGTGCTGCCGTCATGCACGGTCTTGATCGCCTCATACAGATCGCGCGCCGTGCTACCCTTCAGCACATAGCCGCAGACGCCGAGATTGAGGACCTGAATCGCCGTGTCGATATTGGCGGTGGCGGTGAAGACCACGACCTTGGTGCCTTCGTAATTCTTCTGGATCAGCTCGAGTGCTGCCAGCGTATCGCCCGGCATGCTGAGATCGGTGACAAGAACGTCGGGCCGGTGCTCCTCGACGATCTTCAGCGCGTCGATGGCGTTCTGCCCGCGGGCAGTCACCCGAAGACCTTCCTTCGCCGAGTAAAGATTAACGAGTCCATCCAACAATATTGGATGATCATCAACGAATGCGACCGAGATAGACATAATGACGAATAAACCCCCTCGTCTTCTTTCCGATAGCTCTAAAGTAAACAGAGCCAAACATAAAGACGGATTTTAATGCTTGGTTAACTTCATCGGATTTCTGTCTATTCGATCTCTATGCTTTCAGCCAGTTATCAATTCGGATAGTCCGTCACCTTATAGGCCAGTTGCGTCGGCCTGCTGCAGCTCCAGCACCATCTCCAGGATCATGCCGCCCCCCGGCCGCTTGGTGACAGCAAGCTTGCCGCCGAAGCTCTCGATCCTCTGCCGGAGGCCATAGAGCCCCATTCCGCCCTCGCGCGCCGCAAACGGCACGGTCCCGGAAGGCAAACCGTCATCCTCGACCGAAATCGCGATGACGGGCATGTCGATCCGACATCGGACACGCTGGCCGTTGCCACCAGCGTGGCGGTAGGCATTGTTGAGCCCTTCCTGAACGAAGCGGTAGATGCAGGTCTTCAGCGCCGGCGGCAGGTCGGCATTGGTGCCGCTGGAGACAAACGCGACCTTGGTCTTGGTCCGCGCCTCATGCTGCCTGATCGCTTCGGCCACCACGTCCTTTGCCCAGAGATGCAGTATCTCCGGCAAGAGCAGCGATTTGGTGACCGTCCGAGCCTCGATCAGCGCTTCACCCAGTGTCTTGCTGGTCTCGTCGAGGAGCCTTGCGCGCTCATCCTTCTTGGTCAGGTCGCGCAGCTCGTCGAGCTGCAGGATCGCCAGTGTCATCAGCTGTACCGGGCCGTCATGCAGGTCGGCGCCGATGCGGCGGATGAAGGTCTCGTTGAGGTTGGCGAATTCCATGGAGGCCCGGCGCGCCGTGTCCCTCAGCTCCATCAATTCCTTCGAGGCGGACTCTGCCTCCTCGGCGCGGTGGCTCAGAACCTGCCGCTGATGCTCGATCGTCCGGCTGCCGCGCCTGACGATCAGGAACAGCCCGAGCATGACGACGAAGGAGAACAGCGCCACCGTCGTCCAGGTGACCACCCTCAGCCGCGCGAGCTCATCGACAAAACCGCTCGGATCCTCATGGATCTCGGCCACACCGATGATCCGCCCCGAAGCCTGGTCATGCAGCGGGCTGTAGATTTCGAGATATTCGGTATTGATGTTGCGGAACGTATGCTCGTCGGCATGAAGATCCGCATAGACGGCAACAATTTCGCCTTTCAAGGCGCGCTGTAGGCCCTCGGGGAAACTGAAGCGGTGGCCGATCATCTGCTTGGTCCGGGAATAGGCAACAGTCCCGTCGGGCGCCCATATCTCGATATGCGGGAAACGCGCCTGGAGATCCGCATCGCCGAAAAGCGCGTCGAGATGAGCGATGCTGGCGGCCTTAAGGCGCGTCGAGGCGCCCAGTTCCTGCACCTCAGCCTCAGTCAGGCTCTGAACCAGCAAGGCCGTCGTGCCGGCCTTTCCGCTGAGCGCTTTGTCGGCAACCAGCCGCGTCGTAAGATAGCCCGCAGAAACCGTGGCGATCAGAATAACCAAGCTGCTGGCGATCAGGAACTGCGTGGAAAGGGTCCGCTCGGCGCCCCATCGAAGGATACGGTTAAACAGTCGCGGCGCTTCCACGCTTTCATCTACGCCAGCATTTCTGGCGCCTAAGTATTCGTCCGGCAAAACGTCCCCCCAAGGCCGATAGCGCTATCATCCTTGCAATATTACCCAAGGAAATAAAAGACCATTTTTGTACTATAGGCCCGTATGAATTCTATCAGACCAAAGGCCAATTCATCATAGGACCTTACTCCCGGAAGGATAAGGACCGAAGACCTGCTTTTGCCGTGGACGAACATCGAAAACATCGTCCGACCATGCGCCGTTCAAAACCCCGGCAACTTTCCGCAAGATCGCATCATCCCAAGCCAGCCCTGCAAGGCGGGCTTTGAAGACATCAGGGGCAATTCAAACCGCCGGGCTCGCAGCGCGATCCGGCGGACAGGACAAGTTTGCGAAAAACCAGGCGCCAGGACAGCGCGCCGACGGAGGGGAAAATGGTTACGCTTGTAAGACACGATCTCGAGTTCATCCTGAAGCAGATCGCCATCGCCGAACAGCATGCGGCCGGTGGTGACCTTGCCGCGCTCGTCGCCGAAGCCGGCGAAGCAGCCGGCGCGACCGGCACCGGTGCACCGCAGGCGCATCTCCTGCCCTACGGCCTCCGAACCGTCGACGGCAGCTACAACAACCTGCTCGATGGCAATGAAACCTGGGGCGCAGCCGACCAGCCGTTCACGCCGCTGGTGCAGCCGAACTACGTCAACGAAAATGACGACTCGCTGGCATTCGGCCCGGGAACGGTTCTCACGAACGGTAACTATGCGCCGGGTACCCCCAGCGCCGTCGGCCCGGGCACCGTCGTCGACGCCGATCCACGCATCATCTCCAATCTGATTGTCGATCAGACCAGCAACAACCCGGCAGCCATCATGGTCTACCAGGCCATGATCGACGAGGGCAAGACAGCGACGCGCGTACCGATGCAGGACGCCAATGGCGCGCCCATCGTCCATGCAACCAATGTCGTCGGCCCCGATGGCACCGTTCTCGCCGCCGCGGGCAGTCCCGTCTACGTCTACACTTTCGAGAACGTCTCGCCCGATATCGGCGACTCCGCGCCTTACAACTCGATGTTCACGCTGTTCGGCCAGTTCTTCGACCATGGCCTCGACCTCGTGGCCAAGGGCGGTGCCGGAACGGTCTATATTCCGCTGTCACCGGATGACCCACTCTACAATCCGGCAACGCCGCACACCAATTTCATGGTCCTGACCCGCGCCAGCCGCGATGCCGATGGCGAAGTGGCTGCCAACACCACGACGCCGTGGGTCGACCAGAACCAGACATATACCTCGCATGCATCGCATCAGGTCTTCCTGCGCGAATATGTCATGCATGAGGGCAAGCCTGTCGCGACCGGCCATCTGCTTGACGGCGCGCGCGGCCTGCCGACCTGGGCCGACATCAAGGAACAGGCTCGCGAGATGCTCGGCATCGACCTGACCGACGCCGATGTCACCAACATTCCGCTGCTGCGCACCGATCCCTATGGCCGCTTCATCCCCGATGCCAACGGCTTCGCGCAGGTCATCACCGGCATCGGCGCCGACGGCATTCCGAACACCGCCGACGACATCGTTGTCTCAGGCACGCCGGGCGCTCCTGTCAGCACCGCTGGAGCCGTCCGAATCGGCCACGCCTTCCTCGATGACATCGCCCATGCCGCAGTACCGGTCATCGCCGGTGGCGTACTGCAGGCCGACAGTGACGACGCCGTAGGCTATTCCGGCGGCTTCAACACCCGCGGTCAGCAGACTGCCTACGATGATGAGTTGCTCGACGCGCACTACATCACCGGCGACGGCCGCGGTAACGAGAATATCGGCCTGACGTCGATCCACCACATCTTCCACTCGGAGCACAACAGCGTCGTCGAGCAGACCAAGCAGGTCGTCCTCGACAGCGCCGACCTGGTCTTTATCAACCAGTGGCTGCTTGAGCCGATTACCACGCTGCCGACAACCGAGGCAGAACTTGAGGGACTCGTCTGGAACGGCGAGCGTCTGTTCCAGGCCGGCCGCTTCACCACCGAAATGCAGTATCAGCACCTCGTCTTCGAGGAATTCGGCCGCAAGATGCAGCCGGATATCGATGCCTTCGTCTTCGAGCCATCGACCGACATCAATCCGGCGATCTTCGCCGAGTTCGCCCACGCGGTCTACCGCTTCGGCCACTCGATGCTGAACCAGGATATCGACCGTCTCGTGGAAAATGCCGACGGTACTTTCAGCTTCGATAACATCACATTGTTCGACGGCTTCCTGAACCCGCTGGAACTCGGCGCGGTCGATGCCAACGGTAATGTGCTCGTCAATCACGACCAGGCAGCCGGTGCCATCATCCGCGGCATGTCCCGACAGGGCGGCAACGAAATCGACGAATTCGTCACCGACGTTTTGCGCAACCAGCTTGTCGGCATCCCGCTCGATCTTGCAGCGCTCAATATCGCCCGTGGCCGCGACGTCGGCCTGCCGACGCTGAACGAGGCACGTGCCCAGTTCTACCAGGCAGCCGGTCAGGACACGCAGCTGAAGCCCTATGTCAGCTGGACCGATTTCGCGCTGAACCTGCAGAACACCGCGTCGATCGTCAACTTCATCGCTGCCTACGGCACGCACTCCTCGATCACCAGCGCGGCGACCCTCGACGCCAAGCGCGCTGCGGCCGCCTCGATCGTGCTCGGCACGGCCGGTGCACCTGCCGACCGCCTGGAATTCCTGAATTCGACCGGCGCCTGGGCGACGGCTGAGACGGGTCTCAACGACATCGATCTGTGGATCGGCGGCCTTGCCGAGAAGAAGATGGATTTCGGCGGCATGCTCGGCTCCACCTTCTCCTTCGTCTTCGAATTGCAGATGGAGAACCTGCAGGAATCGGACCGCTTCTATTATCTCTCCCGCGTCCAGGGTCTGAACCTTCTCAACGAGCTGGAAAACAACTCGCTGAGCAAGATCATCATGCGCAATACCGATCTGGGCGAAGGTTCGACGGCGCTGCCGGGCGACATCTTCTCGACGCCTGACCATACGCTTGAGATGGACATCTCGAAGCAGGTCGGCGCCGATCCGATCTTCACCGATGCGATCCTGCAGGCGCTGACGCCGCTGGTCGTGCGCCGCGACACCGATGGTGACGGCGACCTCGACTACATGGCCTATCACGGCGGCGACCACGTCGTCATGGGCGGCACCGAGGACGACGATACGATCATCGCCGGCGAAGGCGATGACACGATCTGGGGCTATGGCGGCAACGACACGCTTGAAGCCGGCTACGGCGTCGACCACGTCCACGGTGGCGAGGGTGACGACATCATCACCAATGCCGGCACGGATATCGGCGCGGCCGACTTCCTGCATGGCGAAGGCGGCAACGACGTCATCCATGGCGGCAGCGGCCTGGCGCTGATCTTCGGCAATGACGGCAAGGACTTCATCATCGCAGGCCCTGACGGCAAGCACGTGCTCGGCGGCCTCGGCGACGACTTCATCCGCGGCGGCGACGGCGGCGACTTCCTGATGGGCAACGAGGGCAACGACTGGATCGAAGGCGGCGGACGTTTCGACACACTGTCGGGCGAAAACTCCGAGCTGTTCTTCAATTCCTCGATCATCGGCCATGACGTTCTGAACGGCGATGGCAGCGACACCGATTACGACGCCGAATCCGGCGACGACATCATGTTCCAGGGCGATGGCATCCAGCGCAGCAACGGCATGGCTGGTTTCGACTGGGCAATCCACAAGGGCGACAATACCGCAGCCAATTCCGATCTCGGCATCCCGCTCTTCGCCACCCAGGAAGCCTTCATCCTGCGCGACCGCTTCGATCTTGTCGAAGGTCTCTCCGGCTGGGTCCATGACGATATCCTGACCGGACGCGTCGCCCCGACCAATGCCCGGGCCGAGCTGCAAAATACCGCAGCCATTCCGGGTACCGGCAGCCCGCTCGAAAGCTATTCGAACGCGCTGCTCGAAAAGAACCTCAGCCTGATCGCCGGTCTCTCGCAGCTCGTCGCCCACCGTGCCCGTACCTCTGTCACGGTCAACGGCGTCACCGAAACAATCGTCATGGATACCGCTGACGCTTCCGACATCCTGCTCGGCGGCGGCGGTGATGACATCATCACCGGCCTCGCCGGGGACGACATCATCGACGGCGACCGCTGGCTGAACGTCCGGATCCGCATCAACGACCTCAACGGCAATGAGATCGGCTCGTCCGACGGCCTGTCGAAGGGCGTCTTTGCGCCCAGCGGCGCCGCAATGTTCAACGGCCGCACACTCAGCGACCTGATGTTCGACCGCACGCTGAACCCGAGCCAGCTCGAAATCGTCCGCGAGATCATCGACGGCGAGGTAGAGGGCGATATCGATACGGCCGTCTATACCGACGTCCGCGCCAACTATACGATCACGCAGAATGCGGATGGCAGCATCACCGTCGCTCATACCGGCTTCGACGAAGACGGGGGGCCCGACGGAGATGAGGAAACGGTTGCCAATCCGGTTTCCGACGGCACCGACCGCCTGTTCAACATCGAGCGGCTGCGTTTTGCGGACGGCGAATATGCGCTGAGCCCGCCGCAGCTCCAGCTCTACACGCTCGATCGTGGCCAATACCGCGACGACTTCAGCCCGTCCAACTACACGGGTACCGATGGCACCACGCCCTGGACGACACCTTGGACGGAGTCTAGCGACAACAACAGCGCCACCAGCGGCGATGTTCTCGTCACCGGCGGCACGTTGCGCTTCGACGATAACGGCAATGGCGCCAGCGTGCAGCGCGCCGCCAACCTTGCAGGCGCGACGACGGCCCGTCTCACCTACGATGTGAACGAAAGCGGACTCGATCAGGGCGATACCGTGACCGTCTGGTTTGCGGCCAATGGCGTCAATTTCATCCAGATCGACACTATCAACTTTGCAACAAACGTTGCAGAACGGAGCATCGATCTGACCGGTCCTTTTACCGCCGGGGCCATTGTTCGCCTCACATCCACCGCACTCGGCAATAATGACATCGTCGATATCGACAATGTCACGATCGACTTCACCCGCCCTGCGGCGGCGCCATCGATCAACTATGCGACGACCTTCGTCGAGAATGGCGATCCGGTTGCGATCGCCTCCGGTCCTGCGATTACCGATGAGGATGGCCAGATCGTCTCCGCACGGATCGTTCTGACCAATGCCCAGAACGGTGACCAGCTAAATGTAGGCGCTCTTCCTGCAGGCATCACCGCCCAGACCGACACTTTGGTTGCCGGCCAGATCGCCATCACACTGACGGGGACTGCCACGCTTGCCGCCTACCAGGCCGCAATCCAGGCGATCACCTTCGGCAACAGCTCGGACCAGCCGGGAACGGTGGCACGCGTCATCACCGTCACCGTCAACGACGGCCTGATGAACAGCAATCCGTCGACCGCAACGATCGCGGTTACGGCCGTCAACGATGCACCTGTCGCCGGTGACGATAGCGTCATCACCAATGTAGAGACTGGCAGCTTCGTCATTCCCGAATGGGCACTGCTCGCCAATGACACGGATGTCGACAGCCTTCTCAATATCACCGGCGCAACCGAGAACCAGACCAACTTCGCGGTCGCAGTGAACCCCGCAGGCGACGTCACGGTCACGCACTCGACCACACAGCAGCGCAACTTCACCTACACGGTGAGCGACGGTGCTGCGACCGATACGGCGACCGTTACCGTCACCCGCGACACCAACGACGTCAGCGGCACGGCAGGCAACAACATCCTGATCGGCGACAACTCCGGTGATACGTTCGACGGCGGCACCGGCAACGACATCATCCTCGCCGGTGGCGGCAACGACACCATCGTCTGGAACGCCAATAACACAGGCGCAACGGATGGACGCGACATCGTCGATGGCGGGGCCGGCACCGACACATTCGACCTCAATGGCCGCACCGGCCAGGGCGGCAACGAAACCTTCCGCATCTATACGCGGCAGGCAGCCGAGCTTGCCGGCATCACCGGCCTGATGGCGACGACGGAAATCGTCATCACCCGCAACGGTACCGACAATGCCTCGGTGATCGCTGAACTCGACAATATCGAGGAGATAACCGTCGGCAACATCACGCTGGATGACGGCACGCCGACTGGCGGGACAACGGGTGGCGACACCATCACCGTCATCGGCGACTTCTCGCAGACCAGCCTGGCGCTGAACACGATCACCATCGACGGCACTAATGGCGACGACGTCATCGACATCTCGGCGCTGCAATCGGCACACCGCATCGTCTTCCGCTCGAATGGCGGTCACGACACGATCGTCGGCACGCTGCGCCCGCAGGATGTCATCGAACTTCCTGAGGGACTGACTGCGGCCGATTTCGAAACGACTGTCGATGACGAGGGACGCACGGTCATGACCCGTGACGGCAGCTCGATCACCTTCGTCGGCCCCAATGGTTCCGAGCCGCCGGTTGGTCCCGGCGACGACGACCACGAGGAGGAGGAAGAAGAGCAGGAAGGCAGCGGCAGCTGCGACGATGATGACGACGACGGCGAACAGCCGTCCGGCGGCGAAGGCCCGGCTCCGGCCACGCCCCGCACGCTTGTTGGCACCGGTGCCGGCGAGGCCCTTTTGGGTGCAGCCGCAGCCGACATCATCCTGGCAGGCGATGGCAACGACATCCTCGTCGGTGAAGCCGGCAGCGATATCCTGCGCGGTGAAGGCGGCCACGACCTGATCACCGGCGGCGCAGGCGCCGATGTGATGTCGGGCGGTGATGGCGATGACGAAGTGCACGGCGGCGCCGATGCCGACCATATCTTCGGCGACGCAGGGGCAGACCGGCTCTATGGCGACGATGGCAACGACGTCATCGAAGGCGGGGCGGGCGACGACCAGGTCTGGGCGGGCGCCGGCAACGACCTCATCCTCGCCAAGCTCAACGACGGCTCCGACACCTACTGGGGTGGAGATGGCAACGACACGCTGGACTATGCAGCGGCCACCACCAACCTCACCGTCGATCTCGGCAACGGCTTCATGGGCAGAGGCAGTGTCGCCGGGTCGAGCACAGGAACCGATACCGTCTACGGCTTCGAAAACTTCATCGGTGGGTCCGGCCACGACACGATCACCGCGTCGCTCGCCGTCAACATCATCGATGGCGGGGCTGGCGAAGACGTCTTCCGCTTCACCTCGGCGGCAGCGGCCAACGGCGACAAGATCTATGGCTTCCAGCCGGGAGACAAGATCGACTTCTCGGCCATCGACGCCAACACGTCTGTCGCCGGTGTCCAGGGCTTCGCGCTGAAAGCGGGCTCGATTACCGCCGCCGGCCAGATCGCCGTCAGCCACGAAACCATCGATGGCGAGGCCTTCACGGTGCTGCGCGGCAACGTCAACGCCGATCCGGAAGAAGACTTCGAACTGATGATCGCGGGCACCCACAATTTGAAGGCATCGGACTTCAACGGTGTCTCCTGATCGATGGCTCTGCCCCATGGCCGCTGACGGCCATGGGGCATGCCGAATGAATTGCCGGAGGGGAAAATCATGGCAACGAAGAAGAAAGAGCCGCAGTACAAGATCGACAAGGCGCGCGGCGTCCTGACCTATCTGTTCGGCCTGTCCGGGCTCATCAACATCCTGGCGCTCACCGGCGCCTTCTACATGCTGCAGATCTACGACCGGGCGCTCGCCAGCGGCAGCATCTCGACGCTGATCGCGCTCTCGGTTCTGGCAATCGGCCTTTACCTCTTCCAAGGCGTCTTCGACATCCTGCGCTCGCAGATCCTCGTGCGTCTCGGCGCCAAGATGGACACAACGCTGGCGCCGCTAACCCACCAGGTTGTCGTCGAAATGCCACGCTACGGCTACTCGACGGCAGAGGCGGCCGAGCGTGGCCGCGACGTCGATACGCTGCGCAGCTTCCTCGGTGGCCAGGGCCCGATCGCGCTTTTCGACCTGCCCTGGATCCCGATCTATCTCGTCTTCGTCTGGCTGCTGCATCCGGTGCTTGGCATGCTGACGCTGGGCGGCGCAGCAGTCCTCGCCTGTCTGACGATCCTCGCCGAAGTGCTGACGCGGCGTCACGCCCATACGATGATCAAGGCCGCCGTCACCCGCAACGCCGTGCTCGATTCCAACACCCGCAACAGCGAAGTCCTGCATGCCATGGGCATGACTCAGCGCGCCGTTGATCGCTTCGAGCGGGCCAATCGCTATCACCTCGAGCACCAGACAAAGACCTCCGATATCGGCGGCACGCTGTCGGGTCTCTCCAAGGTGCTGCGCATGATGCTGCAGTCGGCTATCCTCGGTCTCGGCGCCTATCTGGCGATCGGCGGCGAACTCTCGGCCGGCGCCATCGTCGCTGCCTCGATCGTCACCAGCCGCGCGCTCGCCCCCGTCGATCTGGCGATCGCGCAGTGGAAGAGCGTCGTCTCGGCACGCCGCAGTTACAACCGCATCCAGGAAACGCTGGCTGTCCTGAACGGGAAGGAAGAGTTCATCCCGCTTCCCGAACCAAAGGAAAGCCTGAGGATCGAGGGGCTGACAACCGTTGCGCCCAGCACCGGCGCTGTGCTGCTCAGCGAGGTCGGTTTCGAACTGAAGGCCGGCCAGGCACTCGGCCTCATCGGCCCGAGCGGCGGCGGCAAGACGACATTGGTCAGGAGCCTGCTCGGCATCTGGCCGGCGCTGCGCGGTTCGGTGCGCATCGATGGCGCCGATCTCGGCCAGTGGAATGCCGATTTCTTCCGCGATCACGTCGGCTACCTGCCGCAGGACGTTGCACTGATGGACGGCACGATCTCCGATAACATCTGCCGCTTTGCCGAGGAGCCGGATCCACGCAAGATCATTCTCGCGGCCAAGGCGGCCGGCATCCACGACATGATCGTCCACCTGCGCGAAGGCTACCAGACCGAACTCGGCCCGAACGGGACTGCACTTTCGGCCGGTCAGCGGCAGCGTGTGGCGCTGGCCCGCGCGCTCTATGGCGACCCCTTCCTGGTGGTACTCGACGAGCCGAATTCCAATCTCGACGCCGAGGGTGAAGAAGCCCTGACGACGGCCATTCTCTCGGTCCGGCGCCGCGGCGGCATCGTCGTCATCATCGCCCACCGCCCCAGCGCTCTGCAGGCCGTCGACATGGTCGGGCTGATGCAGGGCGGAAAGCTCACCTCCTTCGGCCCCAAGGAAACGCTGCTGCAGACCAAGGCCAAGCCGCTCGCCGTCGAGAAGTCGTTCGGCGACAGCCGATCGCCGCGCTCGACGGCCGCGGAATAAGGGAGCGCGCTGTCATGGAGGAGAAGCTCACCCTTGGCCTGCCGGATGCGCAGGCAGCGATCGCGCCGATCAACAAGTACCGCGAGAAGGAAGAGAGCAAGAGCGGACCGCGCAAGTTCTTCATGCCGCTGACGGCCTTCTCGGCGCTGGCGATGATGTTTGCAAAGACCGAGCCCGGCGCACGCAACCAGCAGCCCGAGGCCAAGGAGCAGGAGCCGGAACAACCCTCCAACGACGATTACGGGATCATCGAGGACGTCACCGCCTTTCTCCAGACGCTCGCGAGCGAGGCCGCCGCTCCGGAAGCAGGTGAACAGCAGCCTGCCGTCCGGCTGAGTTTCCGCACCAGCACGTTCTACGTCACGGACATGCCGCCGCGTCTTGAGCGCACCGTCCTGAGCGGCACGGCCAACGACAATCTGCGCAGCATCATCGACGCCGGCGAAGGCTTCGAGTTTCCAGCGCTGCGCCCGCCCGTTCACCTCGACCTGCCGTCCCGCGCAACGCGCAGCACTTCCGCCAGCGGCGCGCCCTCCAGTGGCAATCGCAATCCCGATGACCAGGACGACCCGGACCCGAACCGGGCGCCGGTCAGCCTCGGACGCTACACATTCTCCAGCGGCTTCGTGAACCTTTCGGCGCTGGTCATGCTCGACGACCTGCTCGCCCATATGTACGACCCGGATGGCGACAAGCTCAGCATCAACGACATCTCGGTATCGAGTGGCCAGATCCGCGCCTACGGGCAGGACATGTGGCTCTATACGCCGCAGCGCGGCTATATCGGTGACGTCACCTTCACCTATGACGTGTCCGATGGTCAGGCCGAAATCCGCACCGGCGCGCTGTTCAACCTGCGCAAGGCGCCGCCCCATGAAATCCAGGGAACGGAAGGCGCCGACACGCTGACCGGGACGCCCGGCGAAGACCTGATATCCGGCCTCGGCGGCAGCGACGTGATCTATGGGCGCGAAGGCGACGACATTATCTCCGGCGACGGCGGCGACGACCTGATCCTCGGCGGCGACGGCGCCGATACGCTCTACGGCGGCGCAGGGAACGACACGCTCTTCGGTGGTGCCGGCAACGACGTTCTCTTCGGCGGCGACGGCGATGATCGTTTGTTCGGCGAGGCAGGCAACGACACGCTGATCGCCGGACACGGCAACGACGCGCTGAGCGGCGGCACCGGCGCGGACCGGCTGTTCGGCGAAGATGGCGATGACAGCCTGCTCGGAGAGGCCGGCGACGACTATCTCGACGGCGGCGATGGCGACGACGCCATGACCGGCGGCAGCGGCAACGACGTCGTTATCGCCGGCAAGGGTAACGACACGATCAAGGCCGGGCTCGCGGGCGAGGAAGCGCGAATGGCAGTGGCCACGGCGCATGATGGAAATGACAGCTATTCCGGTGGCGAGGGCATCGACACCTATGACATGAGCAGCGCCCGCAAGTCCGTCGCCGCCGACCTTTCTCTTGGGACCGCCAGCGGCGAAGAGATCGGCAGCGACAGGCTCGTCGATATCGAAAATCTCACCGGCGGCGCGGGCGACGATACGCTCACCGGCAGCGATGCCGCCAATATCCTGGCCGGTGCCGACGGCGACGACACCCTTTGCGGCAAGGATGGCGACGACACGATTTCCGGCGGAAACGGCGACGACACCTTCGTCGTGCTTGCCCGGAGCGGCGATCGCGATGATGACGACGACGGGGATGATCACTATTCCGGAGACGATGGCTTCGATACGCTCGATCTCGCTGCGCTGGTCCAGGAGGTCATCGCCGATCTCGAAGCGCAGCTGGCCGAGGGTCAGGAGATCGGCCGCGATACGATCGAAGGCTTCGAGGCCGTGATCGGCGGCGCCGGTGACGATCGCCTTTCCGGCAATTCGGCGGCCAATATTCTGGTCGGCGGCAACGGCAACGACCGCCTCTCCGGCCGCGCCGGCGATGATGTGCTGACCGGTGGAGATGGCAATGACATCGTCTCCGGCGATAGTGGCGATGATATCGTTCTCGTTGCCGTCCACGCCGCCGATGACGGCCGCAACGGACGGAGCGACGGCGACGACAGCTATCAGGGCGGTGACGGCTTCGACACCTACAGTGCTGCCGGGGCCGTGCATGCCGTCATCATTGACCTAGATCAGGGCACTGCCACCGGCATCGATATCGGCAACGACACATTGGCAGGCTTCGAGGCCGCGATCGGCGGCAGCGGCGCGGACTTCATCATCGCCGGAGATGGCCTCAACTTCCTGGCCGGTGGCGCCGGAGACGACGTCTTCGTCTTCCGTTCGCTGGCATCGATCGCCAACGATGGCGACGGCCGTGACCAGATCCGCGACTTCGCCGTCGGCGACCGGATCGATTTTTCCGGGATTGCCGCCAGCATCGGCGGACTGGTGTTCGGAGCGCCCGATACAGACGGCCCGCAGCAGCCGATGAACCGGATCATGCTCTATCACGAGAGCTTCGAGGACGGCGACCGGACCATCGTCAAGGCGATCATCGACTTCGAGCGCGACGAGGATTTCGAGATCCTTCTCTACGGCCGCCACGAACTGACCGAACAGGACTTCATCCTGGCGGCACGCGATACCGGCGCGGATGGCACCGCTCCGCATCAAGCCTGATCACAATCAAAGAAAAGCTAGGGGAAAGCACATGCAGCCGGCAAAGAAAGAAACACAAAAGCAGTTCGGCATTTCGGGCCGCATCTATCTCTCGGCGTTTCTCGCCGGGGCGCTGGTCTTCGGCATTGGCGGCTGGGCCGCACAGGCGAAGCTCTCGGGTGCCGTCATCGCGCAGGGGCAGGTTGCCGTTTCGCAACAGGTCAAGGTCATCCAGCACCGCGATGGCGGCATCGTTTCGGAAATCCTGGTGCGCAACGGCGACGCCGTCCGCAAGGGTTCCGTACTTTTCCGCCTCGACGAAACTCAAACCCGTGTCGAACTGACGATCGTCCGCAGCCAGCTGCAGCAACTGCAGGCGATGATGGCGCGACTTTCCGCCGAACGCGACGGGGCCGAAACCGTCAGCTTCGCAGGGCTCGACGTCCCTGTCGCGCTCGCCAGGAGCGAGACCAAGCTGTTTACCGAAAACCTCGGCATGCTCGCCAATCAGAAGGAACAGCTGCGCCTGCAGGCCGCGCAGCTGCAGCAGCAGGTGGAGGGCTATCGCGCCCAGCAGCAGTCGAACGACGAAGAAAAGGCAATCATCGATCTGGAACTGCAAAAGACCAACCAACTGCTGGCAAGAGGCCTGATTCAGATCACCCAGCAGCGCGACGCCGCCCGGCAGAAGGCGCGAATCGAAGGCGCCCGCGGCGAGCTGATCGCCCGCATGGCCGAAACTGAAAACGAGATCAGCGAAGTCAGGATGAAGCTCCTGTCGCTCGATCAGAACCGCCGTAAGGAGGCGCAGACGGAGATCGTCGGGCTGGAGGCCAAGATTGCCGAACTCACGGAACGGGAAGTCGCCGCCGGTGACCGCCTGTCACGGATGGAAGTGCGCGCGCCGGTCGACGGCCTGATCTACGACATGCAGATCCACACGATCGGCGGCATCGTCGGCGCCGGTGCGACGGTGATGTCCGTCGTTCCCGATAGCGAAGAGATGACCGTCGAAATCCAGGTGCCGCCTGCCGACATCGACCGCATCGCCCCCGGCCAGCCGACACGCATGCGCTTTACGGCCTTCAATCAGCGCACGACGCCCGAATTTCACGGCGCCGTTGACGTGGTGGCCGCGGCCACGGCAACCGACCGCACCACCGGGCGGCCGTACTATCTCGCCACCATCAAGCCTTCCGATCTGCTGCAGCTCGGCAACCGCAAGCTCGTTCCCGGCATGCCTGTGGAAGTCTATGTCCAGACCGACGAGCGCAGCGCGCTGTCCTATCTGGCAAAGCCATTCACCGACCAGATGATGCGGGCATTCCGCGAGGACTAGAGCCCGGAAATCCACTGGAAGCCGATGGGACGCGACCTGTTCGCGCACCCGTCGGCTCCAACGCGTTAACCAATCGTTAACCATATTGGACCAGCCTTGGCGGCAGTCGCGGCCTCTTCTTGAGGCGGCATTTGCAAACAGATCGAGGTGGTAAGATGCGGCTCGTCACTCTTCCCGGCAAGATTCTCGCCAAGGCAAATCATACGCTGATCATCATGGGCGACGGCGCGGCGCGCCAGGCCGTCTGCGTGCTCGATGAAGCGCTGAAGGCGGCAAATCCGCAGCGTATTGACGCCGTGCGTCAGCATCTCGGGCTGATCGAGCGGATCGCCAGCGGCAAAACCGACAGAGGCGAAGTCGCCTTCGACGGCCGTGTCTGGATCACGTCGGCCGATCTCACGGTCAATAGCGGCGGACGCCTGCATTGATCCTCAGCGATCGAAGAAATCCTGCCACTGCTTTTCGCCGGCCATGCAATCGCTCTTCGGCGGTGCAGCGGCCTTCTGGATGTCCGGAACCGGGCTGAGGCCGCTGACCTCAAGCACCAGCTTGCGGCGGACAGCGATGCCGAAATCTTCGATCTTGTAGACCGGCAGCACGAAAGCGCCCGGGCCGCCGATGACGCAGTCGGCATAATAATTGTCGAGGCCGCCCGGCGCCCCTGATGGCCTTAGCATCAGCGCCAACCCGTTGATGATGAGCCCCGCCTCCACCGCCTTGTCGCGGGTTGGCGCAACAGGGTTGCCGGCATTGTTTGTGCCGTCGCCCGAAACATCGATCACCTGCCGCATCGCTGTATAGGGGCTCGAAACGATCATCGACGCTCCCTGAGTGATCGCCGTCGATATCGATGTCCGCCTCTGGGTGTTCAGCGGCCGCTGTTCCAGTTTATCGGCAAATGCGATCGCATCGCTTTCGGTCTCGATCAAATGCCAGTCGAGCACGGAGCCCGGCACCACGAAGCCGGCCCATTCGAAATAGCTGATGGCGATGCGCCCCGTCAGTCCGCCTTTGACGGCGTCGATGAATTCCTTGTGCTTGAGCGCCTCGACATAGCCCTCTCGCTGGATGCGCACCTCTTCGAAGTCCATCGACCGGGACGTATCGACGGCCAGCACGAGCTTGACGTCGACCTCGCCGGCGCCTGCCTGTACCGGCATGGCCGCACTTCCGGAGAGCGTCATGAGTATCGCAAGCGTCTCGAACATCGGCAATCCAATCACCGGCTATGGACCCTGCCGAAGGATATAGTCCGAACCGTGCATCCGCCAATGCGGCTTCGAAAGATTGTCGTGTCTCAAAGACGGTCGCTTCTTTGAACACGTTTTGCTTGTGTTAAGCACCCGGATAGATCGCACGGCACAATCCTGGATATAAGCCGTTACAACCGGATGTCTGGCTTTCTGCAAAACATGCGGCAGCTACGCACCAGCCGCAATGGCAACTTCGCGATGATGACCGCGATCGTCCTGCCTGTGCTCATCGGCGCCGCAGGGCTGGCGATCGATCTCGGCAACATCATGCTCTCTCAACGCCAGTTGCAGGAAGCAACCGATTCCGCCGCGCTCGCGGTCTCGACAGCACTTGCCGATGGCAAGGCCGACGAGACTTCCGGAAAGGCTCTGGCGAAAGACTTCGTCGGCGGCCAGATGGCCAATTATGTCAGTTCCACGTCAGCAACCGCGATCAAGAACGCCACCAATGCGACGATCACGACGACAACGAGCGCGACCGGAAAGTCCTTCACCGTTGCAGTGAATTCTTCCGCGACAGTGACGTTGACGCCGCTGATCGCGTTCCTTGCCGGTAGCAGCAAGACGATCGCGGCAGCGAGCAACACAACCAGCGGATCCGGCAGCACCAAAAGCGGTCTGTCGATGGAAGTGCTCGTCGACGAATCCACCTCGATGTCGCAGAACACCACGACGCTGAAAAGCGCAACATGCATCATCCCGATCTTCAATGGCTGCCTGCTTTACGGCCCGCCGGTCTATGTCACAAAGATCGAGGCCCTCAAGCAGGCCGCAACCGCGCTCTTCGATGCCTTCGACAAATCCGATCCTTCTGCAAAATACGTTCGTACAGGCGTGATCTCCTATACTGCAGGCATCAAGGGGAAATCGGCGATGGCCTGGGGAACAACGGATTCGCGGCGCTACGTTTCGAATATCGTGGTCGCTCCGCTCAGCGGAACCGACGCGACCGCGGCCGTGAATACAGCGACCACAACCATCAAGAAGAACATTTATGGCACGGACACTGAAAGTGTCGAACAGAAGAAGAAGGACAATGCCAACTCCGACAGGGTGATCGTTCTGATGACCGACGGTGAAATGACCGGCATGACTGACCAGTGGAGCAAGGCGCTCGACCAGTCGGTGCGCGATGAATGCGCTGCCGCCAAGAGCGCCGGCATCACGATCTACACCGTCGCCTTCATGGCCCCTGCCAACGGCAAAAACCTTCTCAAATATTGCGCATCAACGACGGCGAATTACTATGAGCCGGAAACCATGGATGGACTGGTCGCCGCCTTTTCGTCTATTGCCCAGACCGCCACCAAATCCGTAAGCCGCCTGACCAATTAGCGGTGCAGCTAAAGCCGTCAGACCGCCCGGCGCCTGTCGGATGCGGCGCGCTCCACCCAGTCGGCGATCGTCCTGTTTCGCCCTTTCGATTTGGCGTTGAGCAGGGCCGCATCGGCACGCAGCAGCAAGTCCGCGGATGGCGCATCGCGCGCAGTCGATGCAGCGCCGACCGAGATCGTGACGGCGCCAAGCAGGCGGCCATGATAGGTCACCGGCGTTGCCGCAATCAGCGTCCGCAGTTTTTCCGCCAGATCGAGTGCGCTGTCTTCGGAAGCCCCCGTCAGCAGGATTGCGAACTCCTCGCCGCCGAAGCGATAGACGATACCGGCATCACCGACCGCTCCCGAGAGGATGGCGGAAACCCGGCGCATGACTTCGTCTCCGGCGTCATGGCCGAATTCGTCGTTGAAGCGCTTGAAATGATCGATATCCGCCATGATGGCGATCGCATCACCTGCCCCGTCCCGGGCGATGCGGTTCAGCGCCTCGTCCAGCGAGCGGCGATTCAGAAGCCCGGTCAGGCCATCCCTTATCGCCAGCCCCATCAGCCGGTCGCGCAGCTGGAGATTGGCAACGCCGAGACCGATATTCTCGGCGATCAGTTCGAAATAGAGACGCGCCGCAGCGATAGCCTGGCCGTCGGATGCGCCCTCGAAATAAAGCAGGCCGACGGTATCGCCCTGAGCCGAGAGCGGAACACAGATCCCCATCTCTTCTGCATGGGAAAGATGCTGGCATGGGATATCGCCCGCAGCGGCATCGCTGACATGCGGCCGGCCGCGGCGCAGCGCCCAGCATTCCGCCGAGGTCAGCGCCGGCCCGGCGCGGCGCGGCTCGCGCCAGCTGCCGATCGAGCTCAAGGCGGTGCGGCTATCGTTCATGACATAGAGGTGCCCGGCGAAATTCGGGAAGATCTGCGGCGCAAACAGCGATACGACCTCTGCGAGCTCTTCCTGGCGCTGGCAGGCCTGCAGCCGGTGCATCATCTGCAGGATGAGATCCTTGGTGCGCTGGTCCTCGCGCCGCTCGGCGTCCAGCCGCTCGCGCTCAAGGCCATTGTCGCGGAAGATCTGGATCGCATCATTCATCTCGCCGATCTCGTCCCGCCTGCTATCTGGCAGCACCTCGACGGCATAATCCTGCTTTGCGAGGCGGTTGACGATGCCAGTCATCCGCATCAGCGGCATGGCAACACGGCGTCTGAGGACGAAATAGAGCACACCGAGGAAAACCGCCGCGGTCAGCCCGAGCAGGCTCTTGGCCACCGCGCCCCAGAAATCGCTCCACTCCTTGGCCTCCGCGAGCGCATCGCTGGTGCGGGTCGCAACGAGATCGGTGAACTGGCGAACGCTGGTGAGAAGATCGCCCTGGATGCGCTCGTGCTCCGGCCCGAACAGCGTTTGCCGCGCGCCTTCCTGGTCGCCGCCAGTATAGGCGGCAACGGCACGCTCCTCGAGCGCGTCCAGAGCCTCGCCATCCTGTTCCACTTCCTGGATCAAGGCTGCTTCCCGCGAAGACAGCGCCGCCGACTTGAGAGACTTTATCGCCTGCTCGCGATCCCGCTCGCCCTTTTCATCGCCCCTGAAAGCCTGAAGATGGCGGTCTTCGCCCCGCATGACGAACAGGCGTGCATCCTCGCTCGTCTGCTCGGCTGCCATCGCCAGTTGCTCGGACAACTCGTTGAAAACCTGGCTTTCGACTACGGCCCGGCGCTCGAAATCTGCGCTGCGTGCGGACAGGATGAAGGCGCCGCCGGCTAGCAGCGTCAGGCCGACGGTGACGCCATAGGCCCAATTCGTGATGGTGCTAATCCGCATGTCGAAATCTCGTCTGCACGATGGAAGTCAGCGTTCTGGATCGTACGTTGATGTGCCGATCTTATCGATCGAGCATTAAATGAGTATTTAATAATAAGCGTGAAAGTTGAGCGGCTAGACCGGAACACAGCAGGGCGATACCACAACTGCTTCAGGCGCAACAATACCAAAATCCTCCGGCTGGAGAGACAGAACCGCCTAGCCCCGGGCGGTGCTTGCAAATTTTGGATTGCGGATCGCCCAGCTAACGAGATCGACCTCGATGTCATCATACCAGGCTTCGAGAACCTGCCAGCGGTAGCTCATTTCTTCGATCAGCGGCCGCTGCAGCTCATGATGCGCGGCGGTCAACTCGGCAATCGCGGCGGTATCGATCGGTTCTTCCCTGGATTTCTCCTGAAGGATCGCGAGATATTCGGCCTGGTTCCGGTCATGCGCGCGCTTGACCTGCATGTAGGTGCGCAGCGTGACGAGAACTTGATCTTTGTTGGCCATGAATCGAATCCCGTTTGGAATCCGAATAACCCGAACCGAATATTCGCGCCAACGAAAAAGCGGCTTCGCTAATATTTGTGATCATATGAAAAGGGGCAGCCTGCCGGCCGCCCCTCCTCTCAAACATCGATCGCCGCTGCGATCAGGCAGCGTTGCGCTTCGGCAGCTTCCAGCCCGGACGGACGAAATGGCAGGTATAGCCATTCGGAATCCGCTCCAGATAGTCCTGGTGCTCGGGCTCTGCTTCCCAGAAATCGCTGTCGGCTGTCACTTCGGTGACGACCTTGTCCGGCCACAGACCTGAGGCATCGACATCGGCGATCGTATCCTCGGCGACGCGCTTCTGCTCGTCGCTCGTGTAGAAGATCGCCGAGCGGTAGCTGGCGCCCCGGTCATTGCCCTGGCGGTTCAGGGTCGATGGATCATGGATCTGAAAGAAAAATTCCAGAAGCTCGCGATAGCTGATCTTGGCGGGATCGAAGATGATCTCGATCGCCTCGGCGTGGTTGCCGTGATTGCGATAGGTGGCATTCGCCACTTCGCCGCCGGTATAGCCGACACGGGTCGAGATCACGCCGTTGTAGCGGCGGATCAGATCCTGCATGCCCCAGAAGCAGCCACCTGCGAGAACTGCGCGTTCGGTCGTCATTGAACTTCCTCCACCTGGTCGAGATAGGCGCCATATCCTTCCGCTTCCATCCGGTCGCGGTGGACGAAACGGAGCGACGCCGAGTTGATGCAATAGCGCAAGCCGCCGCGGTCACGCGGGCCGTCGGGGAAGACATGCCCGAGATGACTGTCGCCATGGCTGGAGCGCACCTCGGTGCGCACCATGCCATGCGAGATATCGGTGAGCTCGCTGACATTGGCGGGCTCGATCGGCTTGGTAAAGCTCGGCCAGCCGCAGCCGGATTCGAACTTGTCGGCAGAAGCAAAAAGCGGTTCGCCCGAAACGATATCGACGTAGACGCCAGGCTGCTTGTTATCGAGATATTCGCCGGTGCCGGGCCGCTCGGTTCCCGATTGCTGCGTCACGCGGTATTGCTCGGGCGTGAGCTTGGCAATGGCTTCGGCACTTTTCTTATAGTGCTGCATGATTTTCTCCTAGCAATGACCTGCCGCCTCAATTGCCTCCGGCTGACGCGACGAGAACGGGCTTGTCGCGATAGTCCGAAGGGAACATCTGCTTGAGGCTTGCGATCTTCGGCAGATCGTTGATCACTATATAGGGATAGGTCGGGTTATTTGTCAGGAAGTCCTGGTGATAATTCTCGGCCGGATAGAAATTCTTTCCCGGCTCGATGGTGGTGACGATCGCCGCATCGAAGACCCGGGCGTGGTTGAGCTGGCTGATATAGGCCTTGGCGACCTTGGCCTGCTCGTTGCCGGCGGGGAAGATTGCCGAGCGGTACTGCGTGCCGGTATCCGGCCCCTGGCGGTTCAGCTGCGTCGGATCGTGGGCGACGGAGAAATAGATCTGCAGCAGATGCCCATAGCTGACCTTCTTCGGATCGAAGACGACCTGCACGGACTCCGCATGGCCGGTATCGCCGCCGCTCACCGTTTCATACTGCGCCGTGCTCTTGCTGCCGCCGGCATAACCCGACGTGGCGCTGACGACGCCGTTCACATGCTGGAACACGCCCTGCACGCCCCAGAAACAGCCGCCGGCAAATGTCGCCGTTTCCGTGCCTAATGTCGCCTGCTCATCGACGGCAGGCGCCGGGATGACGCGCGCCTCTTCAGCCGATGACGGCGTGAAATAGAAGGCGGCGCCGGTCATCAGCAGCGCTGCGGCGCCGAGCGCGATGGTGCGGATCGCACCGCTGGATCTGTTCTTGTCCTGTTGGCTGGTCATGGTTTGCTCCTTTCAGCCGAAGGTGAATGCGAATGCCTGGACGCCGGGATCGAGGAAGCGGATCTCGAACGTATGATCGCCGACCGCGCCGGTCTCGCGAACCAGCTGGTAGAGACGCTGGCCGGTGACCGTGCCATTGCCATCGGCATCGGTATCGAAGCCATGCCCATCGCCGGGCGGCTTGCCATCGACCGTCACCTGGAAACGCACCGGCTTGCCGTCTTCGCCCGGCCCGAGCACGAGATGCAGGTCGCGGGCATGGAACCGGTAATAGATGCTACCGTCCTTGTCGTTGAGCTTCGCCTGTTCGGCGCCGACAGTCCAGTTGCCCGTCAGGCCCCATTCGTTGAGACGCGGCGTGGCGGCAACATAGCTATGCGCGGCATCGTTGACGGTACCCTTGTCATCGACGAAATTCTGCGAGCGCTGCCAGCCGACACAGGTCTCCGGCGATTGCACGTCCGCCTGGTTCGATGCGGCTTCGGCGCCCGTTGCCTTCACATCGACGATATCGGACGAGACGTTCGCCTTGCCGGCCTCGGCAAGCAGCTGCTGGACGATACGTTCCGAGCCGTCGTAATCGCCCTCGCCGAAATGATGGTGACGCACCCGGCCCTCCGCGTCGATGAAATAATGCGCCGGCCAGTACTGATTGTCGAAGGCCCGCCAGATCGCATAATCGTTGTCGATGGCGACTGGGTAGGTGATTCCGAGATCGCCGATCGCCTTCTTGACGTTGTCGACATTCTTCTCGAAAGCGAATTCGGGGGCGTGGACGCCGATGACGACGAGGCCCTGATCCTTGTACTTTTCGGCCCAGGCTTTGACATAGGGAATGGCGCGGATGCAGTTGATGCACGAATAGGTCCAGAAATCGACGAGCACCACCTTGCCCTTCAGCGCCTGCATGGAAAGCGGCGGCGAGTTCAGCCACTGCACGGCGCCATCGAGCGAAGGCATGGTCGCTTCGACCGGAAGCGCCTCGGCGCCACCTGCTTTCGGGGCGCCTTTCATCATCATGGCGTTCGAGCCGCTCATGGCCGGATTGCCGCTCATCATCATCTGATTGTTGCCGCTCATCATCGCGTCACCGCCCTGCATCAGGACAGAGGAACCGGAGTTGTCAGCCTGCTGTTGCTGGGGGTGCAGCTTGTCGATCAGACCCTGCTCCAGAGTGCCGGTGCTGGCAAGCGATGCCTGCGTCAGGAAGCCGGTATCGGCCCCGAGCCCGATCGCCACCACCGCGACGAGAACGGCAAAGCCAACGCCGCGGCGAACCCACTCGCCGGCGCCGAGCGACCGCTTCATCACCTGGTAAACGCGACCACCGACGAGCAGCGCCAACGCCAGCGACGTCGCAGCGCCGAGCGCATAGGCGAGCAGCAGCAAGGTCGTGCCGACACTTGCGCCCTGCAAGGCAGCCCCGGTCAGGATCAGACCCAGGACCGGACCAGCGCAGGGCGCCCAGAGCAATCCGGTGGCAACGCCGAGAAGCAGAGAAGCGACAACCGTCGAGCCGCCGCTGCGGCTCTCCTTGTCGGCAGACTGCGACAGGCGGGCGCCGAGCGAAACAAGCGGCCGTGTCAGGCGATCCGAGAGCGCCGGAAACAGCAGAACGATACCGAAAACGGCAAGCAGGACGAGCGCGGCGTAACGGCCATACTCGTTCGCCTGCACCGCCCAGCCGCCGCCGATCGCGGCGAGACTGGCGACGGCTGCGAAGGTTGCGGCCATGCCCGCCAGCATCGGCAGCGTCGAGCGCATGAAAGGCTGGCCCGCCCGCGCGAAGACGAAAGGCAGGACCGGCAGGATACAGGGGCTGACGATCGTCAGCACGCCGCCCAGATAGGCGAGGACAAAGAGGATCATGATATTTTCCGCTTATCAGGCCGAGGCCGGATGAAATTTCAATGCGATGCCGTTCAGGCAGTAGCGCAGGCCTGTCGGCTTCGGACCGTCGTCGAAGACATGCCCGAGGTGACCGCCGCAGCGCCCGCAATGGACAGCCTCGCGGACCATGCCGAAGGATGAGTCACGCGTCGTGCCCACGACCTTGTTGTCGATCGGCGCCCAGAAGCTCGGCCAGCCGGTACCGCTGTCGAACTTCGTCGTCGATGCAAAGGATTCCAGGTCGCACCCGGCGCAGGCAAAATTGCCCTTGCGGTGTTCGTTGAGAAGCGGGCTGGTGAATGGCCGTTCGGTCGCCTCTTTGCGAAGAACCGCATATTGGTCGGATGACAGCAGCGACTGCCATTCGGCATCCGAATGCGTGACAGCAAATGTCTCGTCGGCGTTCGCGCTTGTCGCCGATAGCGCCAGCCGCAAGCCGATGGCGGCCAGTCCCGTATTCAGGAGCAGCATGCGTCTATTCAACATCTTCAGACCTCCTTGTCCGAAATTGGTCCTGTCTGCAGATAAGTACGGGCGCGGCGCGCATTTTGTTACACGGCGAGACAGGAAAAGTGCTGGACACTCTGGGCAATTGATTTCGCGGATATCACTGGGACGTTATATCTTTTGAAATACGACGCTATCCCGCCCTTTCGTGGACGGCAAGCAGACCGCCGGTCATATTATCGCGAGCGGCCGTGAAGCCCTTCGTTCAGTTCCTGAAGACGAGGCAGGTGCCGTTGCTTTTCCGGATCTGGGCGCAGAGCTGATTGGCCTCGTCCCGGGTCTGACGGGCAATACGCGTCACATAACGCGGCCGGAAGCCGAAGCTGCGGTCACGCTGACGCATGACCAGCGGCTGCTCGGCATTGAGCGGCGCCGGCAGCCTGCCGACGGCGGCAAAGAACAGGCGGCGGGCAGCGTCCGGATTGGCATGGGCGGCGATCTGCACGCCCCAGGGCATCCACGTGCCCTCGCTCTGCCAGGCGGGCTCACGCAGCTTGCGGCGTTCGGCAAGGGCAACACAGCTGTCGAGGAAGGTCTTGGTCTTGTCGAGCGCGGGTGCCGCGATTTCGGGCGCGCTGCTCTTCCAGTCGTCGACGCTGTAGGAGGTGATGCCGATCACATAGGCGCGGGTCTCGGATGGCAGGCTGCCGCCGGAGAGATAGTTCGACAGCCCGTTTTCACCGGCATTGTAGGCAGCGGCGGCGAAGCCGAGATTGCCGAACCGGTCGCGCAGCTCGCCGAGATATTCCGCCGATTTGTGCAGGGCCTCCAGAACGTCGTAACTGTTTCTGAGACCCCGCAGCTTTGCCGTTCCCGGCATGAACTGGGCTATGCCCTCGGCACCCTTGTAACTCAGGGCGTCTGCCCGGAAGCGGCTTTCGCGCCAGATTAGCCGCGCGAAGAAATCCGGCGGCAATTGGAAATCCGCCGCCGATCGCTCGATGGCGCTGCAGAGATCGCGATTGAAGCTGTCCTTGCGAATGCAGAGCGTCTCGCCCGCGCCCTCAGCCGAGCGCGTATAGAGGCAGCCGGCGGGCGCCGGTCCCTGCACGTCTTCCACCGCCATTGCGGGATGTGCGAATGGCGTGGCGAGCAGGATACCCGCCGCCCATGCTGTCAAAGTCCTTCGCACCGAATGCTTTGCGGCCGTCATGTGGTTCCGGTGCGGAAGAGCCCGCGCCGCCATAGGTGGCTAATGTAGCCATACCAAATGCTTTGACGGCCGCAGTCAAGCGATAACCGGCGCCAGCGTCTCCGCCGGCGCCGATAACGGCATCACTCTTAAGCAGCGCGGACCTTGCGGCTGCCGCGTGCCCATTCCGGGAGCCAGTCGCCGTGGGCGACCAGGAGATCGTCGACCAGCGACCAGATCTGATCAAGATCGAGTTCGGCGGCCGTATGCGGGTCCATCATCGCGGCATGATAGATATGCTCGCGATTTTCGGTCATCAGCGCCTGAACGGTCAGTTCCTGGACGTTGATGTTGGTCCGCATCAGCGCCGTCAGCTGCGGCGGCAGGGCGCCGATATAGGTCGGCTGGATGCCGGAGGCATCGACGAGGCAGGGAACTTCAGCGGCGCAATTTTCCGGCAGCGAGGTGATGCAGCCGTTGTTGCGGACGTTGCCGTAGATGACCGAGGGCTCGCCGGTCCAGACCGAGTTGATGATCGAGGAGGCATATTCCTTCGACTGCTTGACCTCGATCGTGTTGGCCGTCCGGTAGGTTTCGGCCTGGCCCTTCCAGCGCTCGATCTGCTCGATGCAGCGCTTCGGATATTCGTCGAGCGGGATGCCGAATTTCTCGATCAGGTCCTCGCGGCCTTCCTTGATGAAATAGGGCGTGTATTCGGCGAAATGCTCCGAACTTTCGGTGACGAAATAGCCGAGGCGGGTCAGCATCTCGTAGCGCACCTTGTTCGGGCAGCGCGGGTTCCAGCCGGGCTTCGGCGCCCGGCCTTCGCGGTAGCCACGCACGAGATCCGGATAGAGATCGCGATAGGAGCCGTCCGGCTGCCGGTGCTCGAATTTCAGATAGAAGGCCATGTGGTTGATGCCGGCCGAGCGGTAGCGGATCTCCTCGTAGGGAATGTCGAGGTCGTGGGCCAGCTCCATCGCGGTGCCCTGAACCGAGTGGCAGAGGCCGACCTGCTTGATCGTCGGATATTTTTCCGAGATCGCCCAGGTGTTGATCGCCATCGGGTTGACATATTGCAGCATGATCGCCTCGGGGCAGACGGCGAGCATGTCTTCGCAGATCTTCCAGAGATGCGGGACAGTCCGCAGGCCGCGCATGATGCCGCCGACGCCAAGTGTATCGGCGATCGTCTGGCGCAGGCCGTATTTCTTCGGCACTTCGAAATCGGTCACCGTGCAGGGCTCGTAGCCACCGATCTGGAAGGCGACGACGACGAAGTTGGCGCCGGCCAGGGCCTTGCGCTGGTCCGAATAGGTCTCCGCCTTGGCGTTGACGCCGAGCGTCGAGATCAGCTTGTTGACGACGATGGCGCTTTCTTCAAGCCGCTGCGGATTGATGTCCATCAGCGCGATCGTGGCGCCAGACAGCGCCGGGCGCTGCAGGATATCGCCGACGATATTCTTCATGAAAACGGTGGAGCCAGCTCCGATGAACGTAATTCTGGGATTTGCCATATGAACCTCCGGCGTCAGGCAGTCAGGCTACCTCGAAAGCGGCTTTCACGAGCCGTTCGGTGTAGGCGGTCTTGGGATTGGTGAGAACTTCGTTGACGGGACCCTCTTCCATGATCCGGCCATGCTGCATGACGATCACACGATGGCAGAGGGCACGCACGACCTTGAGATCGTGCGAAATGAACAGGTAACTCAGGCCGCGCTCGTCCTGCAGCTTGCGTAGGAGCTCGATGATCTGCGCCTGGACGGAGAGATCGAGCGCCGAGGTCGGCTCGTCGAGCAGGATGAACTCAGGCTCGAGCGCGATGGCACGGGCAATGGCGATGCGCTGGCGTTGGCCGCCCGAGAATTCATGCGGGAAACGCGAGAGAATATTGCCCGGCATGCCGGCGGCAAGGAGCGCTTCGCGCACGCGGTCGAGACGTTCGGCCCTGGTGGCGCCGAGCTTGTTGACGACAAGGCCTTCCTCGATGATCTGGCCGATCGTCATGCGCGGATTGAGCGACGAGAACGGATCCTGGAAGACGATCTGCATGCGCGAGCGCAGTGGACGCATTTCGGATCGCGATTTGCCGTGGATCGGCTGCCGGTCGAAATAGATCTCGCCGGTATCCGGGTCGTTGAGGCGCACCAGGGCCTGGCCGAAGGTCGTCTTGCCCGAACCGGATTCGCCGACGAGACCAAGCGTCTCGTGCCGGCGAAGCGTCAGGTTGAGGCTGTCGACCGCAACCAGCTCCTTCAGCTCCGGCTTGAAGAAGCCGCCATGGCGCATCATGAACGAGACGCGCACGCCGCGGGCGTCGAGAATGATATCCGATCCCTCAGGCAGCGGATTGGCCTGGCCGCGCGGCTCCGATGCCAGGAGATGCTTGGTGTAGGGATGCTGCGGATTGGCGAAGAGCTGCTCGGTCGTGTTGTGCTCGCGCATTTCGCCATGCTGCATCACATAGACATAGTCGGAGAACTGGCGGACGACCGTCAGGTCGTGGGTGATCAGGATCACCGCCATCCGCAATTCCTTCTGCAGGTTGCGGATGAGATTGAGGATCTGCGCCTGTACGGTGACGTCGAGCGCCGTCGTCGGCTCATCGGCGATCAGCACATCGGGATTGTTGGAGAGCGCCATGGCGATCATCACGCGCTGGCGCTGCCCCCCGGAAAGCTGGTGCGGATATTGCTGCAGGCGGATTTCCGGATCGGGGATCTGAACCTGCTTCAGAAGCTCCAGCGCCCGCGCCTCGGCCTGCTTGCGGCTGACCCTGTTGTGGACGCGAATGGCTTCGACGATCTGGCTGCCGATCGTATAGATCGGGTTCAGCGAGCTCATCGGCTCCTGGAAGATCATGGAGATCCGGTTGCCGCGCAGCTTGCGCCGGGCAGGCTCCGAGAATTTCAAAATGTTCTTGCCGTCGTAATCGACCGAGGACTGCGGGGCGACGACGGCGCGCTTGGACAACAGCCCCATGACGGTGCGCGCCGTCACCGATTTGCCGGAACCGGATTCGCCGACGATGGCGATCGTTTCGCCGCGATAGAGCTGGAAGGAAATGTCCTTCACCGCTTCCACGGTGCCGTGTTCGACCTTGAAATTCACGCCGATATTGCGCGCATCGATGATCGGTGTTTCGTCGCGGCCATCATGGTCGTGGCGGACGGGTGGAGCGAAGGAACTGACGAGAGCGAGAGCCATCTGCATCACCTCAATAAGGATCGACCGCGTCGCGCAGACCATCACCCAGCGCGTTGAACGCGAAGACGGTGACGAGCACGAAGCCGACGGGGGCAAGGATCCAGGGATAGGTCCCGATGACGGAGTAGTTTGCCGTGTCCTGCAGCATCAGGCCCCAGGATATCAGCGGCGGCTTCACGGCAAAGCCCAGGAAGCCGAGGAAGGATTCGAGCAGCACGACGCTTGGAATATGCAACGTCACGGCAACGATGACGTGGCTCATCACATTCGGGAAAATGTGCTGGAAGATGATGCGCCGGTCGGTGGCGCCGACGGCCATCGCCGCACGCACATAGTCGATACGGGCCAGCGCCAGCGTCTTGCCGCGCACCTCGCGCGACATCTGCGCCCAGCCGAGCGCCGACATGACGAAGATCACGAAGGCGAGGAAGACGTTCGTCGGCGCGGTGATCGGGATCAGCGAGGTCAGCGCCAGATAGAGCGGCAATTGCGGGAAGGCGAGGACCAGCTCGACGAAGCGCTGGACCCAGACATCGAAGCTGCCGCCGAAGTAACCGGAGACCATGCCGACGGTCGTCCCGACGATGGTGACGATGAACACCACCGTCAGCGCGATCATCAGCGAGATGCGCGAGCCGATAATGGCGCGCGACAGCACATCACGGCCGAACTTGTCGGTGCCGAGGAAATGCACCGGCTCGCCGCCGACAGTGCCGAAGAAATGCCGGTTGGCCGGGATCAGCCCGAGCAGGCGGTATTCCGCACCCTTGACGAAGAAGCCGAGAACACGGGGATTGTCGTAGTCGGGGCCGACGATCGGCTGGAAGGTGACGGGATCAAGCTCCTCGGAATCGCCGAGCGCATAGACCCGCGGCCAGACGAGATTTCCGTCCTTGTCGTGGGCGCTCATCATCTGCGGCGGCGCAAAGCCGACATCCGTCGCCTTCGGGTCCATCGGCGCGAAGAAATCCGCGAAGATCGCCATGATGATCAGCAGGCCGACCAGGATCAGGCCCATCATTCCGGTCCAGGACCGGCGCAGGCGGCGCCAGACGAGCGCTAGGTAGCTCTCGTTGCCATGCGGCGCGTGCTTGACGGTTTCCTCGTGCGGAGGCGGCGGGGAAGAGTCGAATGCCAGCATCTCAGGCTCCTCCATATTGACGGACGCGGGGATCAAGCAGCGCCAGCAGCATGTCGGCGATGATGTTGCCGACGATCAGCGTTGCCGAGAGAACCAGCATGAAGGTGGCGGTGACATAGACGTCGCCGATCGCCATGGAACCGACAATCGCGGGGCCGACAGTCGGCAGCGAGAAGATGATCGCCGTCTCGATTTCGCCGGTCAGCATGTAGGGGAGAACGACACCCTGATACATGACAAGCGGATGCAGCGCATTCGGAACGGCGTGGCGCAACACGACGGCGCTGCCGGACAATCCCTTGGCGCGCGCGGTTTCGACATATTGGGCGTTCAGCGTATCCAGCAGATTGCCGCGCATGACGCGCATGTTGTAGGCGAGGCCGCCGAAGGTGGCGATGGCAACGACAGGCCAGACATGGCTGACGAGATCCATGAATTTCGCCCAGGACCACGGCGCCCCGCCATATTGCGGCGAGAAGAAGCTGCCGATCTCGCTGACGTTGAACTGGAAGACCAGGAGATAGACGATGATCAGCGCCATCAGAAAGCGCGGCACGGTCATGCCGAGGAACGAGATGCCGGACAGGAGGCTGTCGATCCAGGTGTACTGGCGCGTTGCCGCCCATATGCCGAAGCTGATGCCGAGGATCGATGCGAAGATGTGGCAGACCAGGGCCAGCGCCAGGGTGCGCGGCAGGCGCTCGGCGACGACATCGGCGACCGGCTTGTTGTAGAACATGCTGTAGCCGAAATCGCCTTCGGTGATGATGCCCTTCATCCAGTTCACATACTGGATGACCATCGGCTTATCGAGGCCGTGTTCGACGCGGTAGGCCTGGGCCTGTGCATCGGCTTGTGCGAAGGAAGCGCCGCTCTGATTGATCAGCTGCGAGCGGATGTAATCTGCGTAGTCGCCGGGCGGCGCCTGAATGATCGCAAATGTCACCACACTCAGAATGAAGAGGACGGGGATCGCCGAGGCGATGCGCATGAGCAGGAATCGTAGCATCGGACGGTTCGCTTCTCCTTGCCGCCAGTCGCTCGTCTCTAGCGCGGCCGGCTTGTTGATTATGCCCGGCCGCGCGCAGCACGCGCGGCCGGAAGCTCATTCGGTTGGGAGGGAGCTCTTAGTTGATCGGACCCTTGTCTCCGGGCTTGCCGGGCAACTGCTGCGGGAACAGCTCGTATTTGCCCTGCTTGTCGGCGGCCACCCACAGACGCTCGCGGATGACGGAGTCTTCAGCCCAGTTGAACATGAAGATCGGCGTACCCTGCGGGACGTTGGAGAAGCGCTTGTTGACGATCAAGGCGCCCGGATATTCCGTCAGACCAACGGTATCGACATTCTCGGTCGCGACCTTCTGATACTGCTTCATCAGATCGACGCGCTCGTCGTTGTTCTGGCTCGCCTGGAACTTGGTGACGAGATCGACCAGCTTTTCTTCGTAAGGCATCAGATCGACCTTGCCATCCTTGCCGGCGCGATGCTGCCAGCTGGTGCGTGGACCGATCGGAGCCAGCTGCTCGGTGTTCTGCACCACGGAAGCCAGTTCCGGCGTGTTGCGCTGGATCAGCCAGTCGAAGCGGCCGCCGTAATGGGCATCGTCACGCTTCGGACCGTCGAGGGCATTGATGATGACCTTGATACCGAGCTTTTCCATCTGCCCGACGACGCCTTCTGCAAGGCTCTTGTCGGTGGCGTAGCCGTTGTTGACCAGCAGCACGACCTCGACATCCTTGCCGTCGGCCGTTCCGGCCGGGAAGTTCACGAAGCCGTCGCCATCCGTATCCTTCAGGCCGGCCTTGGCGAGCAGCGCCTTGGCACCGGCCAGATCGTAGGGATAGTAGACCGTGGAATTGCGATCGTAGAAGCTCGTGCCCGAGGACAGGCCACCCGGATAGATCGCCGTGAACGGACCCTTGACCAGCGAGTCGCCGATGGCCTTGCGATCGACCGCCATGGTGACTGCCTTGCGGAAGTCCTCGTTGCGGTTCAGCTCGCGGATCGCTTCGCCACGCGCATCGGGATCGCCCCAGCCGTTGGCGGAGAGGTTCATGCGCAGGTTATAGCCGATCAGGCGCGGACCGAAAGCGAGACGCGCCGGAGCGGTCTTTTCAGCAGCACGCTTCAGCGATGCCACGAAATTCTCAGGCTGTTCGAGGTTCGAGAAGTCGCCGGAACCGGCAACCGCCTGAACGTCACGGTCTGCCCAGGTCGAGAGCTTGTAGTGCAGCTCGTTGAGGTAAGGCAGCTGATTGCCCTTCTCATCGACCTTCCAGTAGTAAGGATTGCGGCGCATGACGATGATATCGTCAGGGCGATACTCGACCGGCACCCAGGCCCCCATCACCGGCATGTTCATATATTCCGGCGGGAAGGCGTTCTTGAACTGGTCGTAGGTGTTCTTCGAATATTTCGGATGCTGCGGCTTCAGGATGTGCGACGGGCCCGGGCAGAAGTTCGGGTAGGCCATCGTGTAAAGATACTGCTTCGGGAAGGCCTCCTTGAAGGTCCATTCCACCGTGTAGTCATCTACCTTGGTGAGCGTCGTTCCCTCGCCGAAGGCTTCCGGCGATGCGCCGCCGCCCAGCGGCGAGACGTTCGGGTCGACGACTTCGTCTTCCCAGTAGAACATGATGTCATCGGCATTGAACGGCGCGCCGTCGGACCACTTGGCGCCTTCGACCAGATGCATGGTCAGCTTGTGACCATCGGCCGACCATTCCCAGCCCTTGGCCAGATTCGGCAACGGCTCGGTATCCTTGGCTTCCACCTGGAAGAGCGGCGCGGTGCGCGTCAGGCACTCGGAGAGGCCGATATCGATGCCGCCCCAGCCCTGCGTCTGGCCGGCGCCATAGTTCCAGCCTTCCGGACGGCCACCGATGACATGACGCATCGTATCGCCATAGACGCCGATGCCGTCAGGCATGTTCGCGGTCTTGAAGACCAACGGCTCCTTCGGGAGGCGATCCTTGACGGCCGGGAGCTTACCGGTATCGACAAAGTTCTTTTTGACCCAATCCGGCTCGTTATAGGAAGGAAGCGCCTTGAACTCCTCGATGGAGTCTCGCGACACGTATTTTATCTTGCCTTCCGCCGGAAACGGCGGCGGCGCTGGCGGAGTGGTCGGCTCGGAAGCGTAGGCATTCAAGGCCGCGACTGAAACGCCAAGCGCCAGTCCGGCCAGGATGCCGATCTTACGGAAATTCGTCATCGTCTCTCCCTCTTGTTCCGGAGCGCTTGCAGGCGTCTCCGCTTCTCCTCTAGGAATGATGAAGCAAGCCTTGGCGCGGCGGCCTTCCTCCCGAAGGACCGCCGCGGCTTGCTTCACCGGAAAATCAGACCGCCTGCTTCAGCGCCGCCTTTTCGGCCCGAAGCTCTTCGATCGAGCGGACGTTGCGGCGCGCAGCCCCTGCCCATTCCTTGGTCTTGACCTTGCTGTTGGCCAGACGTTCCTTGGCGGCAGGCACGGCATGCGCATATTGCGGCAGCCAGCGGGCCTGGGCGACCACCATCTCGTCAACCATCTGCCACACCTCTTCCGGCGTCGAGACGGCGCCGACCAGCGGATCGTGCAGCACGGCAAGCTTCAAGAGATCGATATCGCCGGTCACGGCTGCATGAACCGACATGCGCTGGACATTGATCGATGCCATGCAGGTCGCAGCGCAGGCTTCCGGAATGGTGATGCCCGAGACCATGTTGATGCCAAAGCGGTCGACGAAGCCGGGCGACTCGATGATCGCGTCGGATGGCAGGTTGGTGATGACGCCATTGTTCTTGACGTTGAAGTGGCCACGATAGACCCGGCCGGTCTCCAGCGCTTCAAGAATATGGCTGGCATGCTCGTTGGAGCGCCTGGCCGGATCGATCGGCTTTTCGGCCGAGGCGAGGAACTGCGGAAACTCGGTCTCGAACCAGTTGCGGGTCTCGGTCGAGTGGCGCAGGTAACCCCCGGTCTCGCCGTGGATCCAGTCGGACATGTCGATCCACTTGGTGATTTCTTCCGGCCGCTTGCGGTACCAGGGCAGGTATTCCGACAGGTGGCCGTTGCTTTCGGTCGAATAGACGCCGAAACGCTTGAGCACGTCAATGCGCAGCTTTTCCTGCTGCGAGAACACCGGATGCGCCTCGAAGGCGGCAACCAGCTCGTCCTTGCCAATCTTGCGGCCGTTGAGCTTCAGATCGACGAACCAGGTCTGGTGATTGATGCCGGAGCAGATGTAATCGAGCTCGGAGAGCGACTTGGCGCCGAGTACTTCGGCGATCTGTTCGGCACCGTGCTGTACGCCGTGGCAAAGACCGACCGTGTCGACCTTGCCATACTCGATCGCCGCCCAGGTGTTCATCGCCATCGGGTTGGCATAATTCAGGAACTTTGCGCCCGGCTCGGCCAGCTCGCGGATATCCTTGCAGAAGTCGAGAATGACGGGGATGTTGCGCTGGCCATAGAGAATGCCGCCAGCGCAGATCGTATCGCCGACGCACTGGTCGATGCCGTATTTCAGCGGGATGCGGATATCGTCGGCATAGGCTTCCAGGCCGCCGACGCGCACGCAGCTAATGACATAGCGCGCACCGGAGATCGCCTCGCGGCGGTCGGTCGTCGCCGTCACCTTGGTCGGCAGCTTGTTGGATTCGACGATCTTGTCGAGGATCGCCTTGATCATCTGCAGGTTATGTTCGCTGAGATCGGTCAGCGCGAATTCGATGTCCTTGAATTCAGGCACGCACAGGATATCGGTAAACAGCTTCTTGGTGAAGCCGACGCTGCCTGCTCCGATGATAGCGATTTTGAAACTCATGTCCTTCACCTCGGTCCGATCGAATGTTACGTAGAGAGAAGACAAGGGAGAACCAGGCCGCATGTTTGCACATGCAGGTGAAAACCACTGGAATTAAAACCTGTATTCCTCCCGGCCGTTCGTCCGGCCGCGATCTCTTCCTCTTATGCGAAGGGATTATGCGCATATTCGGCAGGGCGGCCAGAGAAGGATTATGCTTTCGAGGGTAATTTTGTGCTGCACGATTTGATCGCCAACGGACAGGCCATGCGGACCGTTTCGCTGCCTCGCGGACGCCAGAGGCTGCACGCCATGCCGACCAGTGCGGGCTACGAAGTTCGCGAGAACGAGACCTATGACTGGGACGGCCGCAAGCGCGGCCAGACGCCGTTTACGGTGCTGCAGCACACGATCAGCGGCAGCGGCCACCTGCGTTATCTGAACCGCAACTACAAGCTCCAGGGCGGCGACACGATGATGGTGCTGGTCCCGCACAATCACCGCTACTGGCTCGAAAAGGGCGAGCGCTGGGAGTATTTCTGGATCTCGATGAATGGCGACGAGACGCTACGCATCCACAAGATGGTGCTGGCGCTTGCCGGCCCGGTGCTCAAACTGCAGCAATCCACCATCGATCATCTTGCCGATTGCAGCCTGCGCCTGGTCAAGGGTGCAACGACCCCCGGCTCGGCTTCGGCCATCGCCTACGAGGCGGCAATGGCGCTCTATGACGACGTCTTCGGTTCGCCCGCCTTCATGGCCGAGCAGAGCCTGATGCAGCCGGTGATCGACCATATCAACCTGTATCTGGAAAAACCGCTCCCGGTCAGCGAGCTCGCCGCCATCGTCGGCCTCAGCCGCGCCCATTTCTCCCGCAGCTTTTCCGAAAGCGAGGGCATACCACCCGCGGAGTATGTCCTGCAGCAACGGCTGCAGCGCGCCGCCAAGCTGCTGACCAAGGCTGACTTCCTGCCGGTCAAGGAAGTGTCGATCATGTGCGGCTTCGAGGATGCCAACTACTTCGCCAAGGTCTTCCGCCGCGTCTACGGCATCACGCCCACGGAGTTCCGCACCACCGGCATGTATGCCAGCATCGGCCGCAGCCGGTAGGGCGCTATCTCGGATGTGATCGCCAAACCGCTGTCGATCCGCACCCGGTTTGTGATATGCCCTGCCCATGGACACACAAACAGACTTCGACTGCCAGACTTGCGGCGCTTGCTGCTCGTTCTCGGCCGACTGGCCGCGCTTCTCGACCGAGTCGGATGCCGAGCTCGATCTGATACCGCTGAAATATGTCGCAGCCGATGAAGCGGGAATGCGCTGCGAAGGCAACCGGTGCTCCGCCCTGGTCGGCGAGATACGGTCGAAGACATCCTGCGCGATCTACGCCGTGCGGCCGCATGTCTGCCGCACCTGCAGCCCCGGAGACTTCGAATGTCTCTCCGCCCGCGAATTTTTCGGCATCGGCAACTGAGCTTGAAAGCCGCCGGCGCTGGCGCAAGCTGCTAGAAATAGATCGACATGATCAGGTCCTGATCGAAATCGCCAAAACCCTTGCCGAAAATGTTCATGCCGCCCGGATTGTCGGCCTTTTCGTCGATGCCGATGCGGAAGCGGATCGAGTGATGATCGGCGATACCAAGCGAGGCAATGGTCTGGGTCGAGACCATGGCGCCGTCGATCCAGGTGCCGGTCTCGTCGATCGTCCAGGTTTTCAGCTTGCCATATTGAGACCCCGACAGCTTCCACCAGGCCGGTGAATACATGCCGCGGCGGTCGCCGAAATCGCCGGGCGAGGTCCAGTGTCCGGCCTTGATGCCGTTGACCCAGATCGAGATGTCGGACGGCCAGTTGGCGTTGGTGGCCGGCGTCTCGGAGCTGAGTTCGGCTGAGAACTCCACCTTGCGGATCTTCTTGCCGGAGACCTTGGCGTTGTTCGGAAACTTGTATTCGACATAGCCGCGGGTGAACCAGAGAAGTGCTGCCTGCATGCGCTGCGGGTCGAGGAAAACTTCCTGCACATCGAGCATGCCGATGACATTGTTGACCGAACAGAGGCCGCAGGGCGCACCCACCTCGAACTCGGTGAAGAGGCCGATCGGCATGCTGACGGTGACGACGTCCTCGCTCGCCTTTGTGCCATTGGCGCCAAAGCGGATCAGGATCTCGTCATAGATGCTGGAGCAGACCTTCTGGTTGCCCTTGCTCGCCTTCATCGTCTGCGTCTGGATCAGGCCCGCCTGCTCCAGCGCCTTCAGGTTGGTTGCCGTCGTCGATTGCGGCAAGCCCATCTGCGCCGCGATGTCGTTGACATTCAGCGGCCCCTTCTGGCGCAACAGGTTGAGGATCTCGATCCGCGTCGGAGACCCGAGTGCCTGGACGACATCGGCGTCCCGCATCGGATCGACGGTTAGAAGCTTAGTCTCCATATGATAATACTGGTTCTCCAGTCTTTCTTGTTGGTTTCAGCTGATATCATGGGCGCAGGCACTGTGTCGCTGCTCAAATTTTACTAGGGGCCGGTCCGCGCCTCGGGAGAACTCTCGCGGACCGGCAGGGGCCTTCTCACCTCGGCCCTGAAGCAATCTCATGCACGTCATCCCTTGATGCCGGACGAAAGCATCAGCGCCTGCGTCACGCGTTTCTGGAACAGAAGGTAGGCAAGTGCGACGGGCATCGCGGCGAGAATGGCGACCGCCATGTCGCGCGCATATTTGACGCCGAAGGCATCGCGGGTCTGGGTAATGCCGACGGTGATCGTCATCATGTCGTCAGAGTTGGTGACCAAGAACGGCCAGAGGAAGGCGTTCCAGGCCATGATGTAGGTGATGATCGCCAGCGCCGTGGTGATCCCCCAGTTCAGGGGCAGATAGAGCTTGAAGAGGATCTGGAATTCGCCGCAGCCATCGAGCTTGGCAGCCTCGCGCAGCTCCTTCGGCACGGAATCGAAGAACTGCTTGTAGACGATGACGACGACGGGAACGATCAGCTGCGGCAGGATGATGCCGCCCCAGGTGTTGATCAGGTTCAGCTTGTGCATCAGCACGAATTGCGAAATCACCAGCGCCTGCGACGGCACCATGAAGCTCGCGAGGATGATGCCGTAAAGCAGCTTGCGGCCGGGGAAAACGATCTGCGACAGCGCATACGCGCACATGACGCTGATCAGGATGACGACGATGGTCACCGTTACCGAGGTGACGATCGAATTCAGATACCAGGTCGGCAGCTTGGTTTCGAACAGCGCGTAATAATAGCCCGAAAAGTTGAGCACATCGGGGATGAAGGTCGTCTTCGCCACGACCTCCTGCTCCGGCTTGATCGAGGTGACGACCGCCCAATAGATCGGGAAGGCCCACATGCAGGCGATCAGGAGCGTGAGGACAAGGAGCAGCACGTTGCCGATTGTTTTTCCGGGCATCCTAGCGCTCCCTCACACGTAGCAGCTGGTACTGCAGCACCGAGACGACGACGATGATCGCGAAGAGAATGACGGCGACGGCAGAACCCGTGCCGCCGTGGTTAGAACGGAAGGCCTCGCGGTAGACGAGCTGCAACAGCACATAGGTGGAATTGAAAGGGCCGCCCTCGGTCAGCAGGTAGACCTGGTCGAAGATCTTCAGCTGCAGGATGAGCTGCAGGGTCAGCACCAGCGCCGTGACCGGCCAGATCAGCGGCCAGGTGATGCGCTTGAAGCACTGCCAGCGCGTCGCGCCATCCAGCATCGCCGCCTCGTAATAATCGTGCGGAATGTTGCGCAACCCGGCGATGAACAGCAGCAGGTTGAAGCCGTTGGTCCACCAGACCGTCACCAACGCCACCATCGGCATCGCCCAGATGGGATCGCGGAAGACGCTGACGCGCTTGCCGGTCACGGCTTCGATGACGAACTGCGCGATACCGAACTGCTGGTCGAGAACCCATTTCCAGATCTGGGTGACGACGGAAACGGGCAGGATATAGGGAATGAAGAAGAGTATCAGGATCAGGCTCTGCACCCAGCCCTTGAGACGCACGACCATCAGCGCCAGACCAAGCCCGATCAGCGTGTTCGGAATGACGGTCAGCACAACGAAATAGCCGGTGTTCCAGACCGAGGTGAAGAACAGCTTCTGATGGAACAGCTTGACGTAATTGTCGAAGCCCACCCACTGGCCCTCGCCGATCAACGGAGCGTCCGTGAAGCTGAGCGCAAACATCTTATAGACAGGATAGGCAAAGACCGTCGCATAGGCGATCAGGAACGGCGCGATCATTGCCACCGCCGTCAGCGTCTTGCGCCGCTTCTCATTGTTGATCACAGGCATCTCCTTCGAAGCGAAGGCTGGCCGGAGAAAAATCTCCGGCCAGCAACGGCTTATTCCTGGCTCTTCAGCTCTTCGCGCATCTGATCGATGGCATCGGCCGGATCGAGCTGGCCGTTGAGCGCGGGAACCACGAAGTTCTGCGTTGCCTCGTAGATCGGACCGGCGACACCGGCGAGCTTCGAGACCGGGTCGAACACGGCGGTATCGGCAAGCTTCGCATAGGTGGCGTTCGGTTGCATTTCCTTGAATTCCTTGCTGTCGGTCACCGGCTTGAAGGCGGGGATATGACCGGCGCTGGCCCAGGAGATGCTGTGCTCGTTCATCCAGGCGATGATCTGCAGCACGGCCTTGAGTTTCTCAGGCGTGATCGGCTTGCTGTCGCTGTTCGGTACCGCGAAGGAGTGCGAGTCCGCCCAGGTCGCCTGCGTGCCCATCAGGTTCGGGATCTCGATCGCACCCCATTCGAAGCCGAGTTCGCCCTTCTTGGCGAGGTCGGTCATGGTCGGCACTTCCCAGACGCCGTTGACATGCATCGCAGCCTTGCCGGAGGTGAACAGCGCGATCGAGGCTTCGTAGGAGATCAGCTTCGGCGAATAGCCGGTCGAAACCCAGTTCGCCATGGTCTGCAGTGCCTTGACGCCGGCGTCACCGGGCAGAATCTCGTTGCCATCCATGAACTTGGCGCCCTGCTGGGCAATCAGCGTATAGAAGACGCGCCACATCGAGCCGCCTTCGTCCGTATGCAGCGACAGCGGATATTCGACCTTGCCGGTTGCCTTGATCTTCTCGAGCGCGGCATTGAAATTGTCGAGGCCATCGAGCCCCTTCGGCAACCCATCGTCGCCCAGCAGCCCGGCTTCCTTCAGGATGTTCTTGTTGTAGTAGAGAACGATCGAGTGGACGTCGAAGGGGATGCCGTAGACCTTGTTGTCGAAAGTGCCCTGCTTCCAGGCCGCATCGACGTAATTTTCCTTCTTGATGCCGGCAGAGGCCAGTTCCTCGTCGGTGAACGGCCGCAGGATGCCGGTCGGCACCGCCAGCGGATAGCGCGACATGTGATAGGTCATGATATCGGGCTGCTGGCCGACGGCGGCCGCCGTCTGCACCTTCGTATAGAAGGGCACGCCCCATTCCAGCGTCGTCGCGTTGATCTTGATATCGGGGTGGGTGTCGTTGAATTCCTTGATCAGCGCCTTCATGCGAACGCCGTCGCCGCCGCTCAGGAAGTCCCACCAGGTCACGTCTGTTTGCGCGAATGCGGCTGCCGAGGGCAGCAAGGCTATGGCCGCCGAAACGGCAAGTTTCACCAGTTTTCTCACGTCGGTTCCTCCTCAATAAAAGTGTTATTCATGGGCATCTCACGGCACGGGACATCCGTGGCCGCAGACCTCCTCCAAGGCCTACGTCCCCCCTCCCGCATGTCTTCGCCGAGTTCCGGATTCCGTCCGGATTTCGGTATCAGCTGAGCCTTCCGCCTTCGGCATCGAAGGCCAGCATTTCAGGCACCCTCAGCGAGAGGGTGATCTTTTCCTTGGGCTGCGGCCGGCTTTCCCGGCACTCCACCGTCATTTCGGCACCCGTTGCCGTCAGCACATGCAGATAGCCGGTGCCGCCCAGTTCCTCGGTAAACTCGGCCGTTACAGGTAGCGGCAATCCGCCTTCCGTCGCGCCGAGCCCGATATGCTCTGGCCGCACGCCGACATGGACGACGGCGCCGTTCGCGACAGGCGCCCGTGTCGGCAGATCGAAGGTCTTGCCCGGTGCGTCGTCGAGTTCGATCGTCGCCGAATTTTGGCCTGAAACGATGACCTTGCCCTTCAGGAAGTTCATGCCCGGCGAGCCGATGAAGCCGGCAACGAACATATTGGCGGGATCGCGGTAGAGATCGAGCGGCGCGCCGACCTGCTGCACGACACCGGCCTTGAGCACGACAATCTTGTCGGCCAGCGTCATCGCCTCGACCTGGTCATGGGTGACATAGACCATCGTCGCGCCGATCTGCCGGTGCAGTCGGGCGATCTCCATGCGCATCTTCACGCGCAGTTCCGCATCCAGATTGGAGAGCGGCTCGTCGAACAGGAAGACGCGCGGCTCACGCACGATCGCCCGGCCGATGGCGACGCGCTGGCGCTGGCCGCCGGAAAGCTGGCTTGGCTTGTGATTGAGATAGTCCTCGAGCCGCAGGATATCGGCCGCAGCCTTCACCTTCTGCTGGATCTCCGCCTTCGGTCGCTTGGCGATCGACAGGCTGAACCCCATGTTTTCGAAGACGGAGAGATGTGGATAAAGCGCATAGGACTGGAAGACCATGGCGACGCCGCGCTTCGACGCTTCGGTATGCGTGACGTCCTCGTCTTCGATGCTGATCTTGCCGCCGCTGGTTTCCTCCAGACCGGCGATCATCCTGAGCAGCGTCGACTTTCCGCAGCCCGACGGGCCGACGAAGACCGCGAACTCGCCCTGTTCGATCTCGATATCAACGCCATGGATGACCTTGAACGAGCCGAACGACTTGCTGACGTCAGTCAGTTTGATTCCAGACATGCATCCTCCCGATTGGCATTCCCATCTGGGCGGCCTCCTCCGCCGCCCGGATGACAATCAGCTCACGCCGCGGCGACGGAGAGCAGGATGAAGTGATAGGACTTGGCCGGCAGCGAACCGCTGAGCTTGCCTTCATCCGTGACCTGCAGCCCGGAACCGGCCTTGGGAACGATGCGGTTCTGATCTTCGACCGAGTTGCGCGCCTTCAGGTCGTCGCCGACCATGGTGTGATGCTGGAGGATTTTCGCGCCCTTGAAACCCTGCAGATCGACATCGAGATCCATCGCCTCGTCGAGGCTGCGGTTGATGGCGAAGACGGCGATCGTCTTGCCGTCTTCCTGCAGCACGGCCGAGAGGTCGAGATAGGGAACATCCTGCGCCACTTCGCAATCGTAAGTCGGGCCTGACGCAGAAACGTTCAGCGCCGTGCCGCGGCCGTATTTCGAGGCGAACTGCAGCGGGTAGTAGATCGACTGGCGCCAGGCCGGGCCGCCTGCCTTGGTCAGGATCGGGGCGATGACATTCACCAGCTGCGCCATGCAGGCGATCTTGACGCGGTCGGAGCGGCGGATGAAGACGTTGATCAGCGAGGCGACGAAGATCGCGTCCTCGAGATTGTAGAGCTCTTCGAGCAGCGGCGGTGCTTCCGGCCAGTCCCAGTTCTTGTAGCGCTGGTCATCTTCCTTGCGGTCGTGATACCAGACGTTCCACTCGTCGAAGCAGATTTTCACATCGCGCTTCGAGCGCTTCTTCGCCTTGATGTAATCGATGACGCCGCCGATCGTGACAATGTAGCGGTCGAGCTCTATCGCCTTGGCGTAATAGTTCAGCGTGTCGTTCTCTTCGTTGCCGAAATATTTGTGCAGCGAGATATAATCAACGCTGTCGTAGCTGGCTTCGAGAACCGTCGCCTCCCATTCGGGATAGGACTTCATCTTGTCGTTGGACGAGCCGCAGACCACCGTTTCGAGCGTCTTGTCGAAATATTTGAAGGCCTTGGAAACTTCGTTGGCGAGATGGCCATATTCAGCCGCCGTCTTGTGGCCGACCTGCCAGGGGCCATCGATCTCGTTGCCGAGGCACCAGATGCGGACGTTGTGCGGATCCTTGTAGCCGTGCTTGGCGCGCAGGTCGCTCCAATAGGTGCCGCCCGGATGATTGCAATATTCGAGGAAGTTGCGGGCGTCGTTCAGGCCGCGCGAGCCGAGGTTCATCGCCAGCATCATCTCGGTCTTGGCGAGCTTCGACCAGTCGGCGAATTCATTGACGCCCATCTGGTTGGTTTCGCGGGTGCGCCAGGCGAGATCGAGGCGCGTCGGGCGCTGGTCGCGCGGGCCGATGCCGTCTTCCCAATGATAGGCCGAGACGAAGTTGCCACCCGGATATCGCACGATCGGCATATCGAGCTCACGCACCATATCAAGAACATCGGTACGGAAGCCATCTTTATCCGCTTTTTCATGACCCGGCTCATAAATGCCGGTGTAAACCGCCCGGCCCATATGCTCCAGGAATGAGCCATAGACGCGCTTGTCGACGGTCGAGATCGTGAATTCCCTGTTTAGGGTGGCTTTAGCCCGCATCGGTGTTCCTCAAAGTTTATTGAATCTGATTTTTTGCCACGCTATTCTGAGAGATTTTTTAAATCAAGCATTTTGTTTTATATCAAAAAATCAGATTTGAAGAGCGGCGAACGCGACCTCTGTTGCGACAAAACGCCTGCATCGCTCAACTGCGGCAGAAGAGATTGCTGGAAGCCGCAACCTATGAAAGACTCCTGATAGAAACACCCTGTCGCCTCTCATTTGCAGGATTCGAACCATATGCGTTATCTCACCTGCCTGCGGTTCATCGCAGCAGTCGCCGTCGGCTGCATCGCCGCATCAGGGAATACCCTCCACGCACAGGAGCCGCAGAGTTGGCCGCAGATCCGCAGCGACATTCCGGCAGATCCCGATATACGCTTCGGCATCCTCCCCAATGGCATGCGCTTTGCCATCATGCACAACGCCACTCCGCCGGGGCAGGCGGCGATCCGCTTCCGGATCGGCGCCGGTTCGCTTGACGAGAACGACGAGCAGCAGGGGCTGGCGCATTTTCTTGAGCACATGGCATTCAAGGGTTCGGCCCATGTCCCCGAAGGTGAGATGATCCGCATCCTGCAGCGCAAGGGTCTGGCTTTCGGCCCGGATACCAACGCCAATACCGCCTATGACGAAACCGTCTATTCGCTCGATCTTCCCGAGGTCGATGCCGACACGCTCTCGACCGGTCTGATGCTGATGCGCGAAACGGCGAGCGAGCTGACGCTCGACGCCGGCGCCTTCGATCGCGAGCGCGGCGTCATCCTTTCGGAAGAGCGGTTGCGCGACACGCCACAATACCGGGCGTCGATCGGCGTCACCAACCTGCTGCTCGAGGGCCAGCGCGCCACCCTCCGCTCACCAATCGGCAAGATCGACATCATCAAGAATGCGCCTGTCGACCGTGTCCGCGACTTCTACAATGCCAATTATCGTCCTGACCGTGCGACATTGATGGTGGTTGGTGACGTCGATCCGGCTGCACTGGAGGCCGACATCCGCAAGCGCTTCAGTGACTGGCAGCGCGGCGCTGCGGTTGCCGAACCGGATCTCGGTGCGTTGAAGGCAAAGACCGAAAGCGCCGATGTGATCACGGTGCCGGGCAGCGCGACCAATGTTCAGATCATCTGGACACGCCCCTTCGATACGTCTCTTGACACCTATGCCAAGCGGCGCCAGCAACTGGTCGAGGACCTCGGTCTTCTGGTGCTGCGGCGGCGCCTTTCGACCATTGCCAGCAAGCCGAACGCGCCCTTCACCAGCGCCGACGCCGGCTCGCAGGATCTGCTCGAATCCGCCCATGCAGTGATGATCGCCGCAAACGGCGATCCGGAAAAATGGCAGGCGGCGTTGAGCAGTATCGACCAGGAACAGCGCCGGCTGCTGCAGTTCGGCGTCTCCCAGCCGGAGCTAGACCGCGAGATCACCGAATATCGCGCCCTGCTTCAATCAGCAGCATCGGGCGCAGCGACCCGGACGAGCACCGGGATCGCCTCGACCCTCGCCTACACCGTCGATACCGATCAGGTCTATACCTCGCCATCCGAAGACCTGGCTCTCTTCGAACGCATGACGAAGGACATCCAGGCCGGGAAGATCAACAAGGCCCTGCCGGTCACCTTCTCAGGCAATGGCCCGCAGGTGATGCTGCTGACGCCTGCCGCTCCGAAGGGCGGCACAGATGAGCTGCGCAAGACCTATGACGCATCGCGCGACATCGCCGTGACGGCTCCGGTGGCGGCGGCCGATATCGCCTGGCCCTATACGGATTTCGGCGCGCCGGGCACAGTCGTCGAACGCCGCGTCGTTGACGATCTCGGCCTGACGATGGTGAAATTCGCCAACGGCGTGCGGCTCACCGTCAAACCGACGAAGCTGCGGGCCGACGAGGTTCTGGTGCGCGAAGATATCGGCCACGGCCGTATCGGCCTACCCAAGGATCAGGCCTCGGTGCTCTGGGCCTCGCCCGCCGTCATCCTCTCCGGCGTCAGGGCCATGGATTATCCCGATATTCAAAGAGTGCTGGCGGCGAATGTCGTCGGCATCGATTTCTCCGTCGGCGACAGCTCGTTCCGCTTCAACGGGCAGACGCGGAGCAGCGATCTGCAGACGCAGTTGCAGCTGATGGCCGCCTATACCTCAGATCCGGCATACCGGCCGGAGGTTTTCGACCGGGTGAAGCAGGCCTACCTGAACAATCTCAATCAGTATGCCGCGACCCCTGGCGGCGTCATCAGCCGCGATTTTGCAGGATTTGCGCATGGCGGCGACCCCCGCTGGACTTTCCCCGGCAAGGCCGAACTCGGCTCCGCCCAGTCAGCCGAGTTCGAAAAGCTTTTCAGACCGGCGGTTGCCAGCGGCCCGGTCAACATCACCATAGTCGGCGATGTCACGGCAGATGAAGCCATCGCTCTGACCGCACGGACATTCGGCGCCCTGCCGCCACGCCCGGATACGGCTCCAAGCACTGCGCCGCTCAAGGTCAGCTTCCCCGCTCCGACCGCGTCGCCTATCACCGAGACGCATAGCGGCAGGCCCGACAATGCTGCAGCCATCGTCGGAGTGCCGGTCGGCGACATGCTCTCGGGCCTGAAACGGTCGTTCACCGCCAACCTCACCGGCCAGGTCATCCAGAACCGGCTGATTGCCCAGTTCCGCATCGCCGAGGGCGCAAGCTACGGCGTGCAGGCCGATGTCGATCTATCGAAAGACATTCCGGGTTTCGGCTATGCCTATATCTATGTCGACACGACGCCAGGGAAGCTCGCGCGGTTCTATGAACTCGTCGACCAGGTCACGGCCGATCTGCGGAAGAACACTATCTCTGCCGACGAGCTCAGCCGCGCCCGCGCCCCCGTCATCGAAACAATGAAGCACCAGCAGCAAAGCAACGAATACTGGATCGAGCACCTGCAGGACGCCCAGACGGATCCCCGCGGACTGCAGCGCGTGCGCGAAAACCTCAGCGGCTATGACAATGTCACCACCGAAGACATCCGCCAGTTCGCGATCGCCTACCTGAAGCCGGAAACATTCTGGAAATTCGAGGTGCTGCCGGCGGCGGGACAGTAAACGCGTCCGGTCGAACGGCTTGGCTGGGCGCTGTGGCAAACCACAGCGCCCAGCCTTGCGCGTTCGGAATTCCCGAACTTAAGAATTGGAATCTGCCGTCAAATCCGGACACTGCTTTTCGGCTACATCATTGTCATCAACCCCGGCGATACGCCGGGCAATCGATCAACCGAAAGGATTTCGTCATGTCCAGACTTGCAAACAAGACCGCTCTCATCACCGGCGGCACCAGCGGCATCGGCCTGGAGACGGCCCGCCAGTTCATCGCCGAGGGCGCGCGCGTTGCCGTGACCGGCAGCAGCGCGGCCGGCGTCGAAAATGCCCGCAAGGAACTGGGCGACAAGGCGCTCGTGATCCAGTCCGACGCCGGAGACGTCGAGGGCCAGAAAAAGGTCGTGCAGCAGATCGAGGAAACATTCGGCCATCTCGACATTCTCTTCGTCAATGCCGGCGTTGCCCAGTTCGGTCCTATCGAAGGCTGGTCGGAAGCCGCCTTCGACAAGTCGATCGCGACGAATGTCAAAGGCCCCTACTTCCTGATACAGGCGCTGCTGCCGATCTTCGCCAAGGGCGCAGCCATTGTTTTGAACACCTCGATCAACGCCCATATCGGCATGCCGAACTCGAGCGTCTACTCGCTGACCAAGGGCGCGCTTCTGACGCTTGCCAAGACCATATCGGGCGAGCTTGTCGGCCGCGGCATCCGCGTCAACGCCGTCAGCCCCGGCCCCATCGCCACGCCGCTCTACGGCAAGCTCGGCATGTCGGAAGCGGACTCGAAGGCGATGGCGTCGCAGGTTCAGAGCCAGATCCCGGTCGGCCGCTTCGGCGACGCCAGCGAAGTTGCCAAGACCGTCATTTTCCTCGCTTCCGACGAAGCGTCCTATATCGTCGGCAGCGAGCTGATCATCGACGGCGGCATGAGCAATCTCTGAAGACCGAACTCGTTCGAAGCGCCCGCGGTGAATGAAGCGGGCGCTTTCGAGTAGCGCGGCGGCAATGATCACGCTTCGGTTGCGGTTATTCTATGCAAGGCAGGAAACAATCAGCGATTAGCCGGGAATGCCGCGCTTTATATTAGCGATTAGGCATGAAATGCTTGCATCACGGCCGTAAATCGGTTGTCCTTGGCGATGCCGTGAATGTGGGCAAGCTCGCCATGAAGAAGATTCAAGCGCGATTTCGATTTGCGGGCGAGCGCCGTCAGGTGACGGCACTTTTCTACGATATTGTCGGCTCTACCGAGCTGTTGCTGCGAACCGAGCCCGAACAGTTCTTCCGCTCCGTTTCAGCACTCCACCAAAGCGCGGATGCGATCATCGCCAAGCATGGCGGCTTCGTTCATCAGCGGCTTGGTGATGGCGGCTGTTGCTATTTCGGCTTTCCCAATCAATCCGAAGACGCCGCCGAAAGCGCGGTTCGGGCATCACTGGAACTGGTCGGATCCCTGACCAAGCCGAAGGGCCGGACAGGGCGGCCGCTGAAACTCAGAATCGGGATCGCCACCAGTTTCGTCGTCTTCTCCGCGGAGGGCGACGAAATCGTTGGCGCTGCGCCGATACTGGCGGCCCGCCTCCAGGGCGAGGCAGACCCGAATTCGGTGCTTGTGGCCGACTCGACTGTCCGCTTGACGCAAGGGGCTTTCGACTATTCCTTCATCCGGGAGGCCAATCTCAAGGGTTTCGACGAACCGGTCGCGCTCTGGCGTCCCAAGGACCGGCATCCGGCGGCGGCCAACGAACAGTCCATCGCAAGCGAGCGGCCGCCGCTCCGCGGCAGGACCAGCGAGCTTGCCATTCTTTCCGATGCGTGGCGTTCGGCCCTTGATGGGAGGGGCAGCTCGATCGCGCTGACCGGTGAGGCCGGCATCGGCAAATCACGCGTCGTCGATGAGTTCATCAGCAGGACAAAGACACGGCCGCAGGACCTTGCCATCCTGCAATGCGGCCGCCGTCTGGAGGGGCAGCCGCTCTTTCCATTCACGGCCTTCATCGACCGGCTTGGCGCTTCGCCCGCTCTCAGGGATGGCGGGATAGCGGCATTCAACGACGCCCTGGTTCTGTCGGGGCGGCCTGTCGATAGGAAGCTGATCGAGCCGCTCGCCAATTTCACGGCCAGCGCGACGACCGCGATGTCTGGCAGTCTCCGCACATCCGATCTATCCGGGCGCGCGTTCAGGCAGTCCGTCATCGAAGCCGCCGCGCATGTTCTCACCTGCAATGCACCGGCCTCTCCGGCGCTGATCGTCTTTGAGGATGTTCATTGGGCCGATGGCATGACGCTGGGGCTTCTGGAGCGTCTCCGGGCGCTGGCCGCCGAGCAGCCGATCCTCGTGATCCAAACGTCGAGGCTGGCAGGCGCACCGGCGGGCGCCACCGAAATCACCCTGTCCGGTCTGGCATCCGATGCGGTGCGGGACCTCGTAACCTCGATCTGGGGCAAGCCGGCGCCGCCTGGACTATCGGATTTCATTCTGGATCAGAGCGATGGCATGCCGCTTTACGGCGAGGAGCTGGCCAGCTTTTTCCGCTCGCGCAATGCGCTGGCCGGATCGCCCGCAGAGTGGAAAAGACAGCTGACGGAAGGCGGTGTGACGTCGCTCAACGATCTGCTGGCCGCCCGGCTTGCCGGAAGCGGGTCTGCCAGGCTGACAGCCCAGATCGCCAGCGTCATCGGCCGTGAGTTCAGCCTCCCGCTGCTGATGCATCTTCTCGACAGTATTGCCCGGCAGCCGCCCGACCATCCGGTCGCGCGGCTTATCGCTGAGGGGATTATCGAGCTCGTGCCCGAGGCCCGCGACACTTTCCGGTTCCGGCATGTGCTGATGCAGGAGGCCGCTTATGGCAGCCTCCTGAAAACCGACAGGCGCCGCATCCACCGGCTGATCGCAGAACGGTTGATCGGCGAGGAGGTGCCAAGCCTGCCTGCCGCAATCGCCGCCTGGCAATGCGCCGAGGCGGGATTGCACGAAGATGCGGCCAGGTTCGCCCTGGAAGCAGCCGAGGCCAGCGTCTCGCGCTCCGCCATGAATGAAGCTGGCATTTCGATCGCACTCTGCGCAGAGGAGCTCAGGCGCGTGACCGCGGCACGCAACGGCCGGGCCGACCTGCGGCTCAGACTGCTGGAAGTTCAAGGTGTTGTCGCGACCGCGCTCGAAGGAGAGGGCTCGAAAGCCGCCCAGCGGGTCTATTCGCGCGCCATGCAGCTGTTGCGGACGCAGCCGCCGCCGGTCCGCGCGAGGCATTTCCCGGTTTATTGGGGATGGTGGTTCACCGCGCCTACCGTGCTGGAGCAGCAGACCCGCGCCCGGATTCTCGTTGCCGACATGCAGAGCGTCGAGGATGACGAGACAAGACTTCAGTCTTTTCACTGCGGGTGGGCGACGAGCTTCCATGCCGGTGAGCACGAATTCTGTCTCGACTGTGTCTCCAGGGGACTTCATCTCTACGACCCCGAGCGGGCGGTCAGGAATCGTGCCTTCTTCGGCGGACACGATGCGAAGGTGTGCGGACTGGGCGAGAGCGCGCTTTCCTATCTGCTTCTCGGCCGTCCTGACGATAGCGAGAATGCGATCGCCACCTGCCTCGACTGGGCTGAAGCAACCAATCATGCCGGCACCATGGTGCACGCGCTCTATTATGCGATCGTCCTCAGGCGATGCCAGGACCGCTTTGACGACGTTCATGCCCTTGGCGAGCAGATGTATGCGCTGGCCGGCCGACACGGTCTCTCGGCCAGCCAGGCCCGTGCCAACATGTATTGTGGCTGGGCCGAGCTGATGCGCTCTGCAGGGCGCCGCGGGGCAGACCGCTTCCAAGACGGGCTGACGCTTCAGCAACAGCTGGGCACCGACGACAATCTCTCCATGCATAGCGACATGCATGCGCAGGTGCTGCAACTCACCGGCAGACCTGCCGAGGCCATGGAAGCGCTGCAAACTGCAATCGCGGCAGGAAGCGCAAGCGGCCAGCTGTTCTGGCTCGCGGAGCTCTACCGGCGGCGCGCCAATCTCAAGCGCCAGCTGCAGCACAAGGCGCCCGAAGTCATCAGGGATTTCGCAAAGGCAGTCCGCATCGCGGAAACGCAAAAAGCTGTCTGGCTCGCCGGGCGGGCAAAACGCGATCTCGATGAATTGGCAGGGCTTTGAGCCATGGACGAGATCGCGGGCGAAGCGTTTTCGGCCATGCTTGAGAACGGGCGGATACCCTCCCCGCCCGATCCTGCCGGGACCGTCCGGCGCATCCTTGAACGAAAACGTGACTACGGGATCACCAGGCTGGGTTCGGTGACCGAACTCGACTGGATCGGCATCCCGGTGGTCCAGGTGGTGCGGCCGCGCTCGCTCTCCGTCGCGGTCAGCCAAGGCAAGGGGTTGACCGTTCCACTGGCGGCGATTTCGGGGCTGATGGAATCTCTCGAAGGCTGGGCGTCGGAAAGGATCGACCCCGCGCGCGTCTTCGAGGGAACGCTTGGAGGGCTGGACCCTCAAGGATTTTGGACCCATCTTCAAGGAACAAAGGACACCGCACTATCCTGGATCAATGGCGTCGATCTGTTTTCGGGACAGGCAATGCCGGTTCCGCTTGGCCTCGCCGATTCCGCCTATACCTTTCCATCGCCGCATCCGGCCTGGATGCCTCGGGACACGACGGGCCTTGCAGCCGGGACAAGCCTCGAAGGTGCCGTTGCGCATGCGTGCCTCGAATGTCTCGAGCGTCACGCGCGATGCGAGGCGATGGCCACGCCGCATTTCTTCGATCGCTATCAGGTCGACGCGCGCTCCGTTCAAGCCGGCAAGGCTTCGGAAGTTCTGCGCCGCCTGTCCGGGACCGGCTTCATCATCGGCATCTGGAAAATTCCGGCGCCGCACGATCTGCCTGTCTATTGGTGTCATGTGATGGAGGACGCCGGTAGAGCTCCATTCGCGCCGTTACCCGCAGAGGGCTTCGGATGCGCGCTTACCGACGACGCGGCCCTGACATCCGCCCTGCTCGAGGCCTGCCAGTCGCGGCTTGGCGTCATCTCCGCCGCACGGGACGATATCAGCGCTGAACTCTACCGCTATCCTGATGAATCAGAGCTCTGGGAGTGGCGCGCGCAGCTTTCCCGTGGCGGGAGCGCTTTTGCCGAAACCGGCAGGCCTGAACAAGATCGCCCGCTCCGGCGGATCGGGCGCGCCCTTCGGCACGCCGGTGCAAGAGCAGCCATCCTGGTCAGCCTTCATGTGGATGAGACGATCCCTCTTCATGTGGTCCGGGTCATCACGCCACCGCTACAGACGAACCCGGAGGCCGATGTTGGGCGCTGATATCGTTGTATTCCTCGGCCCATCATTGGATGCGATCGAGGCGCAAACACATCTCGATGCAGTCTACGAACCTCCGGCAGGCGGCGGCGACATCATCAGAGCCGTGATCACGCACGCTCCGGCAACGATCGCGATCATCGACGGCGTCTTTGCGCAGGCGCCCGGCGTACGCCATCAGGAGATCCTGTGGGCGATGTCGAAAGGCGTGCACGTCTACGGCGCGGCCAGTATTGGCGCGCTGCGCGCGGCCGAACTCGCAGGCGAAGGCATGATCGGGCATGGCATGATCTATCGCTGGTACCGGCGGTTTCCGCTTGCCGACGATGCCGATGTCGCCGTGCCGATGGCACCAGTGGAATTTGGATCGCGAAGGCTGGGCGAGGCCATGATCGATATCAGACTGACGCTGAAGCAGGCGCAACGGGAGGGTGTGATCGGCGCATCCCTCCGGCGCCGGCTTGAAGCGGTCGCGCGCACGCTTCATTTCCGCAACCGGTCCTTCTCGAGCTTCATCTCGGCTGCAGAAAGCCATTTGGCGCTGACGAACGAAATAATGTCCTTGAAGAATTGGCTAAAGACTGGAGCGATCAGCCGGAAGAAAACGGACGCGATCTCTCTCCTGAACTATTTGAAATACCGGAGAAGAATAGGTTTCGAAACACCCATTCATTGCCATTTTGAGCTTACGGAAGCCTTCGCTTACGATATGGAGTCATGCAACTTACTCGACAATCTCTTGCCGAAAGTACAGTTTCTCTGATATAAGGCCGCCTGTTGCTTGCTTTGAACAGAAGCGACGGAGGCAGCCTTGGATGCCGTTACTCACCCGAAGAGCGCAGATCATCTGGCAGCTGTAGCGCAGCCATTGGGGACACGCTTCCTCATTTTTCCGCAGCCTCCCTACATCCTTGGGTATGAGAAGCCCGAAGTCGTGTGGATCGGACCGTCCGCCGGTCCCGTTCTCGCGGGGCCTTCCGACAAGCGCATGTATGTAGTCAGCCCGGCCGAGGAGAAGATCCCGTATCTCGCGCCGGATATTCCTCCCTATCCCGGGCTTTTGCTGCCGCCGGTTGAGCCTGGACCCGACGGACATTTTGATCATATCGGTCCGGATTCACCGCAATTCCTCTCGACGCACAGCTATGCCTGTGCCCGCCGCGTTCTCGATATCTGCGAGAGTTATGCCGGGCATGCCATCGGCTGGTTCTTCGAGCCGACGCTTGAGCGGCTAGAGATCGTCCCGCGCATCGCCCATTGGGAAAACGCACAATCCGGCTTCGGCTTCCTGGAATTGGGAGAAGAACAACCGGAGACCCCGGCATCCTGCTTCGCGCTGAATTTCGACGCCGTTGCCCATGAAATGGGGCATCTCGTGCTGCTCAGTGAACTCGGCATTCTCCAGAGCGACGGGCGTGGCAGCGATTTCTTCTCCTATCATGAAGCGGTCGCCGACCTGATATCACTGCTCGGCCTGCTGCAATTCGATACGGCGGTCGATCGCCTGCTGCGCCGGACCGGCGGAAACCTGCTCGTGCACAACGAGCTCGACCGTTTCGCCGAGCTCAGCGCCGAAAAGCAGCTGCGATCCTTCAACAACGCGCTTCGCCTCAGCGATGTCAGCAGCGAGGTGCACGACAGGTCGAAGCCGTTTGCCGCCGGCATTTTCGACTGTCTGATCGAGGTCTATCAATCGCTGCTCTTTGAGCGCGGATTGTCGAAGATCGATCCGCGCCGCTACAGCGACCTTCGCCAGCAGATGGCGCCGGCTCTGATCGAAGAAGCGCTGCGCAACTCAAGGCGATCCGCCGATCTGAACCATTTTGCCACCAAAGCCGCCCTGCAGGAGGCTCGCGACATCGTCGGCGAGGCTCTTGTCGGCTCGTGGCACGATCTCGAACCCGACAGCGTGACATTCCCAAATGCTGCCGGGGCATTTCTCGAGACCGCATGGCAGGGCCGCGGCTCCGCCTATATCGACCAACTGGAAGATTGCATGAGGTGGCGTGAAATCCTTTGACAACCTGAGGGGGACGCATCGATGACATATGAGAGCATTCCAGCACCTTCTGGACCCCGCTACGTGGCGGATGAGATCATCCTCTACGGGATCGATCTGAATGACACGAATGATACAGCCCATATTGACGTTGGATTTGCGAAAGGCACGGATCTTCAGCTTAAGCTCGCCAGCAATGTCGGCATCACAGCTTACACAGTGCTTGCTTATGGATACGCCTTCGAAGGGCACTGCTACAGGCTTGATACCACTCGCATCTTCATAATCACTGGGCCGATAGCACGACCTGCTGTCGGTTGCGGCTTTGATAAGCAAGAGAAATACCAGATGTGGCGGATCACGGCGTCCACGCAAATCCTGGAAATCTCGACGGCCTTTGCCGACGCGCGGGCGCTCATTCTGGAGGCCCAGTTGCCCGGCAAGAGATCACCGAGCTCATACGCGATAACGCTCAGAATGGCGCATCGCGGCGGCCGTTTGAGCAACGACTAATTCACCTTGCGAGAATAGGAGTTCGGTTATGCCGTGCAAAGTAATCGTCAGGTTTACAGAAGATCTCAGAGCAATCACAGTTTGGGACGGTTCCGTGCCCTACAAAGGTGTGAAAGTGGATGAGTGCGGTAAGCCAATTGATTCTGAGGTCACGCTTCAGAATCTCAATCCGGACGCGGGTGATGGCTATCAGATCGTTGTGGAGCTCAGCGGCACCTCCGGTGTGGTTGTGATCTGTGAAGAAAATACCCCTAGTAGCTATAATGTGCCTGCCGAAAGTGGTGCGGCGGGTGTTCTTTACTATCCGAAGAACGGCGCGGCCCTTGGAGACAAGCTTAGCCAACTTGAGAAGGACGTTGGCCAGTTGAAACTGACGATCAAGGCGGACGGCGCTCCACGTTAGCGGCAAAAGGCGACCGCCATCCGATGACGCTGCTGCAGCTAGTGAGGCACATGAACTTATACAATGCCTGACCCCAAGTTCACGCTAGACTGCTGCGGAGCCTCAAGGCCGGATCCTGCCATATCCGGAAGCCGCCTTTGAAAGCGTTTTCGTTGTCGCCGAGGCGGCAATTGTCCGGCAGGTCCTTGATCTTGTCGACATTGCCGCCACCGATGACGATATAGTCGGGCTGCAGGGCAGCGCGCAGGCGCTCGGCGACATCCGCCACGGACTTCCGCCATTTGGCCTTTCCATCCGCCTCCAGCCCGCGGAGGCCGACATAGTCCTCGAAGGTCTTTTTCTTTTTGTAGGGAAGATGCGCCAGTTCCATCGGCAGACAGACGCTGTCGGCGACCATCGCCGCGCCCAGCCCGGTGCCCAACCCGAGAAACAGCATGCGCCCGCCCTCGTAGCTGCCGATCGCCTGCATCAAGGCGTCGTTGACCAGCTTCAGCGGCTTGCCGAAGGCCTTTTCGAAATCGTAGTCCTTCCATCCGGCCGCAAGATTGTGCGGATCAAGCGAAGGCTTGTTGTCCGAGACAGGACCCGGATAGCCCATGCCGATGACATCGTAATTCCAGCCCTCCGCCATCTCGCGCACCGCCTTCACCATCTTGTCGGGCGACATGTCTGGCCCCGAAACGACGGCGCGCTTTTCGCCGCCGGTGCTCAGGTGGACTTTCACATGTGAGCCGCCGAGATCGATGGCGAGCACCGTTTGCGTTGTCTGATGCGTTTCGGCGGCGTTGTTGGGCGTGTCCATGAGGAAATCCTGCTTCTTCCGACGGAGTTGATTTGAAAAGGCGCGGGCACTTCCGCGTTCGGGCTAGTGCGTGGTGACCTCGATCCTGAAATCACGGCCCTCCCAGCTGTTGCGGTCCTTCCAGAAAATCGTGAAGGAGATCGCCGATCCCGCTGGGAAAGCGGCGGTCGGCACGTCGGCGAGGTGGGTGCCCATCGAACTATCGGCCGTATCGATATCCTGCGTCGTTTTCCAGCCATCGGCAGACCAATGGATCAAAGCGGGCTCGAACAGTTCGAAGCGTAGCAACCGGCCAGATGGCACATAGTCCGTCGTCGAATTCGTGCGCCAGACCCAAGGCGCCGGTACCGGCTTACCCTGCACATAGCGCTTCAGCGTCTGCGGCGGCATGTCGAACACCGCCCCATCCTTCAGCGATCGCAACAGCTTGATATGTTCGGCATGCGCCCAGACGAGCGGCATGGCGCTTCCCGAGGGACGGCCGAGGAATAGCTCCTTGTCGGCAATGTCCGCCTCGTCCCAGATCTGCTCCGGCAGCAATCCGCCATCGCTTGCCGATGCTTCCAGCGTTGCGAGCAACCGCGCCGCCTCATCTTTTCTTCCGGCCGCAATTTCGAAATGCGCCCGCTCGCCTGTCAGAAGCGGCCAGAGGCGGCCGATACCCGCGCCATCAAACGGCGAGCCGTCTTCCTTCTCACCGTAGCCATCCTCGTTATAGCGATACCAGTAGGGCCCGGCGGGAAGATCCCGCTTTAGCAGCGAGTCGATCGCCTTGACCGTGTTGACGATCCGCGGATCGTCCGCCGCCCGCAAACCGAAACGCACCAGCGCCAGCGCATCGGGGCTGACGAGCAGGCCGGATTCCAGCGTCATACCGGCATTGTCGCGGTTCTTGATCGGCACCAGTGCGGGTGACCGCGCATGGCCTTCGCCGGTGAAACTGCCGATCCGCATGTAATAGCCGTCGATGCCGAGGCTTTGCGACAGCGCCGTATTCCTCGCATAGGTCCAGCTTTCGATCTGCTCGTTCCAGCTGTCTGCGACTTCCCTCAGATAGCGCGCCAGATCGCGGTCCGATACAGCGTCCATAGCGTCCGCAGCGGCCAGCAGCCCGGCGATCTCGACCGCGAGCGTGAAAGGCGAGAAGCCGCCATCTTCCTCCCACCGGTCCTGCTGGGTTGCCGGGCCGTTACGGACGACGTATCGGGCCGCGGCCCTGACCATGCCCTGATAGCGCCCGGCATCGGATGGACCAATGACCTTGGCTCTGAGCAGCATGTCATAGAGCAGCATCGGAAAAGCGGTCTCGTCCATCTGGATGCCCTTCCAGTAGGGCCGCCCGTCGAGCCAGGAATTCTGCACCCAATGGCCGTCGGCCTCCTGGGTCGCGACCAGATAGTCGAGAACCTCGAGCGCATCGGCATGTGCTCCGGCCGCGAGCAGCCCGCCTGCCGTTTCGACGAGATCGCGCGTCCAGACAAGATGATAGCCGCCAAGATCATCATCGCCCTTCGACGAGCCCCAGGGAATGGAGAGGCTGGCAATGATTGCGCCCGAGGCATCGTCACGATGGGTGGCGAGGACGGCGGTGCTGACGCGATAGCGGTTGAGTTCGCGCGGATCATGCGGCTCATCGAGGGGAAGCAGCCCGCTCTGCCATGTACGCCATCCGGACTTGTAGGCTTTGAGTGCGGGCTCGATGCCCTGCTGCAGGCTGAGCAACACACGGAAGGCCGCCTCTTCCGGCTGCGTTCCGAAGCCGAGCGCGATCAGCGCCCGGCCCCCGGTCTGCGACAGATCGAGCGTGCCGCCGAGCGCCACATTGCCGTCTTCGGCGCGTTGATACTCCTGCCGCAGCCCCTCGCCGCGCGACAATGTCTGCCAGGCATCGGAAAAGCCGACGAAACCGGCCGAACGGGCAAGCCACGGCACCGACGAGGCAACGGCCAGCGACCGGCCTGTCCCATAGGCGAAGAGCATCGGATGCCCCTTGAAATCGTCGTACCAGCCGGTGTTGTTGGCGCCGCCATTGACGAGATGCGGCGATATGATTGCGTGAAGCTGGTAGTCGGAGAGCGCCCCAATCAGCGCCTCGAACTGGATCTCCTGCAGCACGACTTCGCGGTCGGGATCCGAAAGGATCGTTTTGGTGATCCGGTAGCGCCCGTCCTTCGCCGTGTTGATCAGCCGGAATGCCGGAACGCCGTCCTCCAGCGTCTCGACGACATGATCGGCGTCACGCTTTTCCTCGGAGAAATAGTCCTTCGCGGTGACGGCGAAGCCGAAATCGCGGATGCTCGCCTGATCGAGCCGCGGCGCGTAGACCTCGTTGAGGATACCGTGGCTGGCGGTGAACCAGACCTGACCGGCTTCCCCGGGCGCGCGCCCAACGGCGGACTTGTCGCTCGATGTCCAGCGCGGCAGAATTCCGGGTGCCCCCGGCGGCGTGGTCGGCTGCGTCAATGGTCTGATCCTTCGTTCGCGCCTTATGCGAGAACCGCTCCGCATTCTGGGAAAGGACGCGCGAGTGCAGGCTCAGCAAAGCACCTGAAACGGAACCTGTCGAGGACAGAGTGAACGGCGAAGCCGTGATGGCGGCAAGGTGACGCGGCGAATGTCAGCCGGCAGGAGCGAATTGGCTCATGGCGCCGAGATAGGGTTTGGGAAGCGGTGAGGCATAGGAGCCGCGCTTGCTGGTCGACAAACCAAGCGATACCAGCGCCTCCGCCTGCTTGACCGCAGCCGCGACGCCATCGACGACGGGCACGCCGTAATGCGCCTGCAGCTCGCGGGCGAGATCGGTCATGCCGGCGCAGCCAAGCACGATCGCCTCGGCGCCGTCCTCTACAAGGGCGCGTTCAATCTCGGCCCGCAGCTTGCCGATCGCCCCGGATGCCTCGTTCTCCAGTTCGAGAACCGGAATGTCGGAGGCCCGCACCTTGGCACGGTCGCCCATGCCATAGCGGCGAACCAGATTGTCGATCAGCACCCGCGAACGCTCCAGCGTGGTGACCACAGTGAAGCGCTGGGCCAGAAAGCCGGCGGTGGCAACAGCGGATTCGCAAAGGCCGAGCACCGGGACGTCGCAGAAGCTGCGAGCCGCCTCCAGCCCGGTATCGTCGAAGCACGCGATGATGGCCGCATCATAGCCTTCCGCCTGCCTGTCCTTCAGCTCCGCGAGCAGCCCCGGCAGCGCCATGGCGCCGTCATAGTGGCCCTCGATCGAAACGGGCCCCATGCGCGACGTCGCGGTGATGATCTCCGTGCCTGCAGCAGCGACCGCGCGGGCTGCAACCGCGGCCTTCTCTGTCATCGAGGCCGTGGTATTCGGGTTTACCAATAGTATGCGCATGTTACCTGATCTTTGCCTGCCGGCGGCCAAGCATCATCATGATGCCGAGCGTGCCGAGGATGATGGTGAAGGAGAAGACCGTGGTGACCGTGCCCAGCGCATAGAGCACCGGCGTCGTGACATTGGTGGTCATCCCGTAGATTTCGAGCGGCAGCGTGTTGTAGCTGCCCGACGTCATCAGCGTGCGGGCGAATTCGTCATAGGAGAGCGTGAAACCGAACAGGCCGACGCCGATCAGGCTCGGCAGGATCATCGGCAGAACCACATGGCGGAAGGTCTGCCAGGAGGTGGCGCCAAGATCGCGAGCCGCCTCTTCATAGGCCGGCGAGAAGCGGTTGAAGACGGCAAACATGATCAGCACGCCGAAGGGCAGGGTCCAGGTCAGATGGGCGCCGAAGGCCGAGGAATACCAGGCGGGCTTCAGGCCGCTCTGCTGGAAGACCACGCCGATGCCGAGCGAGATGATGATCGAGGGCACAACGAGGCTGGCGACCGTTGCGTAGAACAGCGCCGTCGCGCCGCGGAATTTTCTGCGGAAGGCAAGGCCCGCCAGCAGCGAGACGACCACCGTGACGATCATCACCATCAGGCCGAGCGTGAAGGAGCGCTTGAACGACGCCCCGAAATCGCCGACCGCCTGCCTCTCGAACAGATTGGCGAACCAGTGCAGCGAAACGCCGTTCAGCGGGAAGGTCAGGCCGCCGTCCGGCCCCTGGAAGGACAGGATCAGGATCGCCGAAAGCGGCCCGTAGAGGAAAAGCACGAAGACGATGAAGAATGCCGTCAGCGCGTAGAATTCGAGGCCGCGTCTTTCACCGTTCATCTCAAAGCTCCTTGCGGATATCGACGACACGCAGGATCGCGGCGACCATGAGCAGCACGACGACCAGCAGCACGACGGCGTTGGCGGCGGCGGCCGGATATTGCAGCAGCGACATCTGGTTCTTCATCATCAGCGCCACCGAGGCGCTCTGGCCGCCGGACATGACCTGAACCGTCGAGAAATCGGCCATGACCAGCGTCACCACGAAGATCGAGCCGATGGCGATGCCGGGCTTTGCCAGCGGAATGACGACGTTCCAGAGGACCTGCCAGCCGGATGCGCCGGCATCGCGCGCCGCTTCGAACAGCGAGCGGTCGATGCGCATCAGCGTGTTGAAGATCGGGGTCACCATGAACAGCGTGTAGAGATGGACCATTGCAAGCACCACGGCGAAATCGGAATAGAGCAGCCATTCGATCGGCTGCGGCACGATGCCTGATGAGACGAGGGCGGAATTAACGAGACCGTTGCGGCCGAGCACCGGGATCCACGAGATCATGCGGATGATGTTGGACGTCATGAACGGCACGGTGCAGACGAGGAAGAGGATCATCTGCGTCGAGGTCTTGCGGATGTGAAAGGCCAGGAAATAGGCGACCCAGAAGCCGATGAACAGCGTCAGCGCCCAGACGATAACGGTGAATTTGAGGGTGTTGAGATAGGTCTTCCAGGTGACCCACGAGCCGAGCGTATCGGTGTAGTTCATGGTCAGGAAGGCCGGATAGAGCCCGGCGAAGTCGTAGTCCCAGAAGCTGACGACACCGATCATGGCGATCGGCAGGATGAAGAAGATGCCGAGGATGACGAAGAGTGGCACCGCCTGGAGATAGGAGATGGCGGCAAGCGGCATGCGGAAGCCGGTGCTGCGGACGCGGCCGATTTTCTCGTTTGTCTCTGCAGAAGCGATCGTCGCCATGTCTTCGGTCTCCATCTGATCTGGCCGGTGGGCTGCATCCCCACGGCCCTCATCCCTGTGCTTGTCACAGGGATCCAGCCGACGCGCGTCTGCGCGGCGAGAAGAATCTTTCAGCCCAAGGACTTGGGCTGGCTGGATTCCTGTGACGAGCACAGGAATGAGGGACATCGGTAGCCCCTCTCCCCGTCAAAGGGAGAAGGGCATTTGCAATCGCCTTAGGCAGCGATGAACTCGTTCCAGCGGCGGACCATGTAGCGGTCTTCGTCCATGACCGAGTTCCAGCAGGCGACGTGGCCCATGCGCTCCTCGAAGGAGCCGCCATCGCGCACCGCACCGGCCTTTTCCATGACCTTGCCGTCCGGGCCCTTGATGTCGCCCTTTGCAGCCTTGCCCTCGATCCAGTAGCCCCATTCGTCTTCCGACATGAACTTCTTGGCGGTGTCCATGCAGGCGGAATAGTAGCCCTGGCGGTTGAGGTAGCCGCCGACCCAACCGGACGTGTACCAGTTGATGTATTCGTAGGCGGCGTCGAGTTCCTTGCCCTTGAGGTGCGAGGCAAGGCCGAGACCGCCGCCCCACGAGCGGTAGCCTTCCTTGAGCGGCTGGAACTTGCAGGCGATGCCCTTGGAGCGGACGGCGGCGACGGCCGGCGACCACATCGACTGGATGACGACTTCGCCCGATGCCATCAGGTTGACGGACTCGTCGAAGCTCTTCCAGAAGGCGCGGAACTGGCCGTCGCCCTTGGTCTTGATCAGGAAGTCGATCGTCTTGTCGATCTCTTCCTTGGTCATGTTGCCCTTGTCGGCATATTTGATGTTGCCGGCCGCTTCCATGATCATCGCCGCATCCATGATGCCGATCGACGGAATGTTGAGGATCGAGGTCTTGCCCTTGAAAGCAGGATCGAGAATGTCGGCCCAGCTGGTGATATCGCGGCCGACGAGATCGGGACGGATGCCGAGCGTATCGGCATTGTAGATCGTCGGCATCATCGTGAAGAATTCGGTCTCGCTCTTGGCAAAGGTCTTGGCGTCCTTGGCCTCGACATAGCCGACGGTGTGCGGCGCCGTGCCCTGCGCGATGACGCTGTCAGCCTTCAGCTTGCCGGTCTTGAAGAGCGGTACGACCTGATCGTAATATTTCAGCTTCTTGGTTTCCATCGGCTGGATGACGCCGGTCGGATAGACCTTCTTCAGGATCCAGTATTCGATGTCGGCGATGTCGTAGCTGTCAGGCTGGGTAACGGCGCGCTGCGCTGCGGCATCGGAATCGGTCGCCGTCATCTCGAGCGTGATGCCGAGGTCGGCCTTGCACTTCTCGGCGATGTCGTTGAGGTTCGAAACGCCTGTGCCGAACTGGCGTAGCGTGATGTTGGACTGCGCCCAGATCGTCGGGAAGCCGGTGATCAGGCCCGAGCCTGCGGCAGCACCGATCGCCGCAGCGCCGGTCTTCAGAAGCGAACGGCGGGAAATCCCGGCCTCCGTGTTGGTTGTCGTCTTTTCAGTCGTCATGTCAGTTCCCCTTTTTTTGATGGCAAGGTTCATGCACGGCCAAGGAGGACGGCGTCCTCGAGGGCCCAACTCAGAGACACCGCATCGCCGACCGATACGGGTTTGGCGAAATAATCGCCGTCGCTCGCGATGACCGTGAAGTCGTCACTGCCCGCACCGATGACGGTGAGTTTCACCGTCGCGCCGCGATATTCGATGTTGGAAACGACGCCGCCGAAGCCGAGCGTCTTGTCGCTGGCCGCCTCAAGACGGACGCGATCGGTACGGATGCCGATATCGACGGCTTCGCCCACAAGCCTGCCGTCGCCGCGCACCGAGAAGGTCTGCCCCTCCGGCGCCTCGAGCACCAGCATGTCGTCCTTGACGGAGGTCACGCGGCCCGAGAGAACATTGTGGTCGCCCATGAAGCGGGCGACGAAAGCCGTCGCCGGACGCTCGAAGACCTCGCGCGGAGGCGCCGCCTGCTCGATCTTGCCGTCGTTCATGATGACGATCACATCGGCGAGCGCCATCGCCTCTTCCTGGCTGTGCGTCACATGCACGAAGGTGATGCCGAGCGTCTTCTGCAGCTTCTTGAGTTCAGCGCGCATGCGGATCTTCAGAAACGGGTCGAGCGCCGATAGCGGCTCGTCGAGCAGCAATGCTTCCGGATCGGTAATCAGGGCGCGGGCAAGCGCCACACGCTGCTGCTGGCCACCGGAGAGCTGCGCCGGCCGGCGCGTCGCATAGGCCTCCATCTGCATCAGCTTCAGCATCTCGAGCGCCTTGGCCCGGCGCTCGTCCTTCTCGACGCCCTTCATCTTCAGGCTGAAGGCGACGTTGTCGATCAGGTCGAGATGCGGAAACAGCGCGTAGGACTGGAACATCATCGCCGTGCCGCGCTTGGCGGGCGGAAAGTCGGTGACGACGGTATTGCCGAGGCGGACATCGCCGGAGGATATGCTCTCGTGACCGGCGATCATCCGCAATGTCGAGGTCTTGCCGCAACCGGATGGACCAAGGAAGCAGCAGTAGGATCCCGCCGGGATCTTGAGGCTGATGGCATGCACGGCCGTCGTGCTGCCATAGACCTTGGAAACGGATGCAATATCGATCTCTGCCGCTTTCGACATCATGTCTTCCCCTGTTCGAGTAAGACAATGCATCTGCCGTGCCAGTTTCTGCTGCACTGCGTCAAAGCCATGGGATTCAACGGAAAACAGGATTAGACTGGCTTAAGCGCAAATTAGAGGCAGTGAAAATTCTGCACAGGAAATAGGCTTTCGTCTGCAATTTACGCAGTATATCGTATACAATTTGATCGCCATTTTGCGCGCAAAATTCGTTTAACTTCTGATGCAAAGCTGGCTATCATTGCGGCTGTAATCAGGTACCCGTTTTCATGACTCCTTCAGCCAACGCGCTTTTGCAGGCAGACGATTCAGCCGACACCGGCACCCAGCAGATCCGCGATGCAATCCGCGACGCGATCGTCGAACGCCGGCTCGCGCCTGGAACGAAACTGTCGGAAGCCGATGTCGGCAATCTCTTCAATGTCAGCCGCACGCTGGCCCGCGCTGCGCTTCAGGCGCTCTCTTACGAGGGGCTCGTCAGCGTCGAGAAAAACCGCGGCGCCTTCGTTGCCTATCCCTCGCCAGATGAAGCGAAGCAGATCTTCGCGGCCCGCCGTCTCGTCGAACCGGGCATCCTGCGCGAGGCAGCCGCCCGCATCACGCCATCGCAGATCCAGCACCTCCGCCAGCTGCTGCAGGAAGAAGGACGCCTGATCAGCGAGCGCGGACAGACAGCGCGCCGGGCCGAAATCAAGGCTTCCGGCGACTTCCACCTGACGCTGGCATCGATATCGGGCAACGCCATCATGCAGCGCTTCATGGAAGAGCTGGTGGCCCGCTCATCCCTGGTCATCGCCCTCTACGGCCAGTCCGCCGTTTCCAGCTGCGGCCATTCCGAGCATGGCGACATCGTCACCGCCATCGAGGCCGGCGATCTCGACCGTGCCTGCCATCTGATGGTGCATCACATCTCCCATATCGAGGCCGACCTCGATCTTCGCGAGCGCAAGAGCTTCGGCCTGAAGGAAGCTTTTTCGATCTAGCCAAACGCCCTTCGGCGCCGTCGGTCGCTCTACCCGGCCGGGCGGATGCAGCACGCTCCCCGAGCAAATCCCTGCTTTTCTTCCGGAATTCCCGCTCTAGTTCCAAAAAGAGGAGCCGCTTGCGGCGGGGATGACGAGGAGCAACTGATGAGCGGAGCGCCGTTGAAAAGCTTGCCGGAGCAGCCGGAACTGCAACGGGTGATGGGACCGGGCCTGCTGCTGCTCTTCATCGTCGGCGATATTCTCGGCACCGGCATCTACGCGCTGACCGGCCAGGTCGCAGCCGAAGTCGGCGGGGTCGTCTGGCTGCCTTTCCTGATTGCTTTTGTGGTGGCGCTGCTGACGGCGCTCAGCTATCTCGAGCTGGTGACGAAATATCCGCGGGCGGCCGGCGCGGCGCTCTACACGCACAAGGCCTTCGGCGTCCACTTCCTGACATTCCTGATCGCCTTTGCCGTCATGTCCTCCGGCATCACCTCGGCATCGACAGCATCGCGCGCCTTTGCCGCCAATTTTTCCGAGGCCTTCGGCTTTGAATTCGGCGACTATGGCGTCACCTTTATTGCCGTCGCCTTCATCGCGCTAATCGCCGCCATCAACTTCCGCGGCGTCGGCGAAAGCGTGAAGCTCAACGTTGTCCTGACGATGGTCGAACTGACCGGCCTGCTGATCATTATCGGCATCGGATTCTGGGCGATTGCCGGTGGTGAGGGCGACGTATCACGCGCCTGGACCTTTCAGCCGAGGAGCGAGCACGGCGTGTTCTGGTCGGTCATCGCCGCCACGACGCTCGCCTTCTTCGCCATGGTCGGCTTCGAGGATTCCGTCAACATGGCCGAGGAATGCAAGGAGCCGAGCCGGATCTTCCCGAAGGTGCTGCTCGGCGGCCTGTTGATCACAGGCGTTATCTACGTGCTGGTTGCCATCTCGGCGATCACGCTGGTGCCTGCGGCCGAGCTCGGTGAAGGCGAGACGCCACTGCTGAAGGTGGTGCAGGCGGGCGCGCCGAACTTCCCGATCGGTATTTTCGGCATCATCACCATGTTCGCCGTCGCCAATTCGGCGCTGATCAACATGATGATGGCGAGCCGGCTGATCTACGGTATGAGCCGCGAAGAGGTCCTTCCGGCCGCTCTCGGCAAGGTTCATGCCGCGCGCCAGACGCCCTATATCGCCATTGGCTTTACGTCACTGCTGGCCGTCGGCCTGATCCTGTTTGCCGGCGGCGTGCCGGCGCTCGGCGGAACCACGGCTCTGCTGCTGCTCGGCGTCTTTGCCGTCGTCAATATCGCCGTGCTGGTGCTACGCCGCGACAAGGTCGATCACCCGCATTTCCGCACGCCGACCATCGTGCCGGTCCTCGGCGCGGCGACCTGCCTGTTCCTCGTCGGCCCCTGGACCGGCCGTGATCCGGTCCAGTACGTGATCGCCGCCTGCCTGATCGGCATCGGTGCGGTCCTCTGGTTCGCGACGATCGGCTTCATGCGAAGCGCGAACCAGAATGCCTAATGCGACGACTGTTGCTTGGCGCGGGCGACGATCTGCGTCGGATTGACGAACTGCAGGGCGATGATGAGCCAGAAGAGCGTCGTGATCATGTAGATCACCGCCATCGCATCGATCGACTGCGCGGCACGAACGCCGGAGGCAAACACTGCGTAATAGAGCGAGACGACCAGCGTCTGCGTCGTCGGCCCCGAGATCAGGAAGGTCAGCTCGAACATCGCGATGGTGCGAACCAGAACCAGAAGCAGCGCCGCCAGCATGCCGGGCAGAAGCAGCGGCAGCAGGATGCGGATGAAGAGGCTCGTGGTCCCCGCCCCGAACACCCGGGCCGCTGCTTCGATGCGCGGATCGATCTGTTCGATGAACGGGATCATCACCAGCACGACGAAGGGGAAAGACGGCACGAGGTTGATCAGCACGAGGCCCCAGAACGTACCGCCGAGGCCGAGCTGATAGAGCACGGTCGCAAGCGGAATGCCGTAGGTCAAAGGCGGGATCAGCAGCGGCAGCAGGAAGAGCAGAACGATCAGCTTCTTGCCGGGGAAGTCGCGACGGGCCAGCGCATAGGCCGTCAGCACCCCGAGAATGCCCGAGATCACCGTGACCGTGAAGACGATCTGGAAGGTGACGAGCACGACGCTCGATAGCTGGAATTCCTTCCAGGCGCTGAAATACCAGCGCGTCGTCCAGCCCGCCGGCAGCCATGTGCCGAGCCAGCGCGTCGAGAAGGAATTGATGATGACGACGGCGATGACGGCCAAGAGGTTGAGGATGAACAGTCCTGCAACGGCCCAGACGGCGAAGCGCCAGATTTTCGATGTGAGGCCCTGGTCACGGATCATGGCTCAGCCTTTCGTGCCGCCGGCAGGGCCGCGATAGAAGAACGAGCGGCAGGCGAGAACCGCCACCACGACGACAAGCTCGACAGCCCCCATGATGAGCGCGATCGCCGAGCCCAGTGAATGGTCATATTGCTCGAAGGCAGCCTGATAGGCCGCGATCGAGATGACGCGCGTCGGCCCGGCCGGCGCACCGAGCAGAACCGCCGAGGGGAAGACGGCAAAGGCCTGCACAAATGCCAGGCAAAAGGTGACGGCGAGGCCCGGCACCAGAAGCGGCAGGAAGACGCGGAAGAAGCGCTTGCGCGGACCGGCCCCCAGCGTTGCCGCCGCCTGCTCGATCGCCGGATCGATGCCGGTGATGTAGGAGAGCGTCAGCAGGAAGGCGAAGGGAAAGCCGGTGATCAGCAGCGAGGCGAAGACGCCCCAGTAGTTGTTGGTCAGCTTGACCGGCGCATCAAGGATGCCGATCAGCAGCAGCGTCTGATTGAACCAGCCGCGCGGGCCGAGGAACGTCAGCAGGCCATCGGCGACGAAGACCGTTCCAAGCGTGATCGGCAGCACCAGGATCGTCGTCAGCAGGCGCTGGCGCCGCATCAGCCGGACGCGGAACGCGATTGGCACGGCGAGCGCCAGATTGAGGATGGTGACAGGCAACGCCAGCCACATCGTAGCGCCGATGGTGTTGTACTGGAAGGGATCGCTGAAGAACTTGGCGTAATTCGCATACCACGCGCCGCCATCCTTCGGCGTCAGCGAATCCACCACGCCATAGAAGAAGGGATAGACGAACAACGCGAGCATGAAGATCAGGCCCGGCAGCACCAGCATCGTCGTGCCGTCGAGCCCGCGGACCGCAAGCCGGGTGCGAAGCGATGGCCCGCTCATGCAGCCGTTTCCTTGAAGAGTAGCGCCCGCCCTGCAGCCGGCTGCAGGAAGGTCGCAGCACCGCGCGGCAGCACATCGTCGGAGCGGAAATAAAGATCGGAGCCGTCAGCGGATTTAGCCAGGCCGAAGAAGGCGCGGCCGCGATATTCCATGCTGCTGACGGTGGCGGGAATGCCATCGCCGGCGACCGCGACCAGATCTTCGGGGCGCACGGAAAGCACCGCGGCATCGCCCACCTGAAGCGGCGTGCGCATCGTGCCGGTCAGCCGCGCCGGGCCAACCTCGATCTGCGCCTCGTCACCCGACACCGAGGTGACGCGGCCGCGGATACGGGTGCGGAAGCCCATGAAATCGGCGACGTTCAGATTGACCGGGCGCTGGTAGAGATCCTGCGGCGTGCCGATCTGCTCGATATGGCCCTGGCTCATGACGACGATGCGATCGGCCAGCGATAGCGCCTCGTCCTGGTCGTGCGTCACGTAAATTGTCGTCGAGCCGATCTGGTCGTGAATGCCGCGGATTTCGGCGCGCATTTCAAGACGGAGCTTGGCGTCGAGATTGGATAGCGGCTCGTCCATCAAGACGATCGGCGGACGGATGACGACGGCACGCGCAATCGCAACACGCTGCTGCTGGCCGCCGGAGAGCTGGCCGGGCAGCTTGTCTGCCTGGCTTTCGAGCCGGACGAGCGCCAGCGCATCGTTGATCCGCTTGTCCGCTTCCGGCCCCTTGATGCCCTGCATCGCCAGACCGAAGCCGACATTCTTGCGCACGCTCATATGCGGGAAGAGCGCGTAGCTCTGGAACACCATGCCGAAGCCGCGCTTTTCGGGCTCCAGCTGGTCGATACGGCCGCCGCCGAGACGGATTTCACCGCCCGAGAGTGCCAGCAGCCCGGCGATACAGTTGAGCGCCGTCGACTTGCCGCAGCCCGACGGGCCGAGCAGTGCGATGAACTCGCCGGGTTCGATCGCAAGATCGATACCGTCGAGCGCGTTATAGGCGCCGAACGAGCGGCGGAGACCATCAAGCTCGAGACGGGCTTTGTTGCGCGACGACGGCGCTGCGTTCTGGGCGGGCGCGTTCAATCGAAACTCCATATATATCGAGGCAATGAGGGCGCCGGCCCTATGACCGGCGCCATGGATTGCGATCAGCCCTTCTTGGCGCCGATCTTTTCGTCCCAGATGCGGAAGGCTTCGACGAGCTGCTTGGGCTCGAGCGGCACTTCCAGCGGGTTGCTGGCGATCCAGTCGGCATATTCAGGACGGCCGAATTCCTTGATCACGTCCTGGCTTTCCTGCGGCGCCATGTCGATGGTGACATCCTTGACGGCCGGACCCGGATAGAAATAGCCGGCGTCATAGGCGATCGCCTGCTGCTTCGGCTGCAGGATGTAGTTCAGCACATCCATCAGCACCGCGATCTTCTCGTCCGATACGCCCTTCGGGATGACCGCATAATGCGCGTCGGTGACCCAATGGAAGCCGTCGAGCTTCTGCACCTTGGCTTCGGCGGGAACGATGCCGAGGGCGCGCGGGTTGATGTCCCAGCCCGTCGTCGTGGCCACGATGTCACGGGTACCTTCGCCGAGTTCCTTGAACACCACGGCGGTGCCGGTCGGGTAGTATTCGATGTTCTCGCCGAGAGCGGCCAGATATTCCCAGGTCTTCGTCCAGCCCTTGGCGGGATCACGCGGATCGCTGTCGCCGAGAAGGTACGGAAGACCCATCAGCAGCGTGCGGCCGGGGCCGGAATTGGCAGGGCGGGCGTAGAGGAACTTGTTCTTGTTCTGCTTCGTCCAGTCGAGCAGCTCCTGCGCCGTCTTTGGCGGCGTCGCCACCTTGTCCGGCATGTATTCGATCAGCGGGCCGGACGGGTAGTAGGTGATGACGACACCCTGATCCTTGGCAAGGCCCTGCATCTTGAAGGCCTGCGGCTGCAGGGTGCTTTCAAGATTGGGAAGCTCGGATTTATGCGCGCCGAGATCGATCCAGAGACCCTGGTCGACACCAGCCGAAAGCGCGTCGGTGCCGGTCAGCACAAGATCGATATCGACCTTGCCTGCCGCCTGCTGCGCCTTGATCTTGCCGGGCAGTTCCGGGGCCGGCGCCTTGGTGAAGGCGAAGCTCGACACCCAGTCGGCCTTTTCGGCGGCATAGGCTTCGAACATGCCCTGCGTCAGCGCAAGATTGCCGGCAACGTCGGCGATGGTGATCGTCACCGGGCTCGCCGGCTTCTTCGCCTGGGCAAACAGATGGCTGGGCAGCATGCCGGCAACGGCAACGCCCGCGGCGGTACTCACGAATGTTCTGCGCGTAATGTTCATGGGTGTCTCCTCCTCTTGTGCGGCGTCTGCGGACGAGCCCAGACAGCCTGCTCTCCCGTGATCTGCCAGGCGAGATCAAAACGCCGGCCAACCGCCGAAAAGCGGTTGAAAGCCTTGCAAAGCGACCGCTCCTCATCGGCAAGCCTTGGCAATGGATGAGGATTGATATACTAGTATGCACAACAGAGTCAACGTGCAGGAAATAGCATGCGGCAGGCATCCGGCTCCGAAGCGATCGACTTTCCGCCCGCAGTGGAAAGACCGGCGAAGCTACGCCGTGTGACAACGGCCGATGCCATTTTCAACCAGCTCTACGCCGACATCGTCTCACTGCGCATGCCGCCCGGCATGGCCCTCCAGGAAAAGAAGATCGCCGAAGAATTCGGTGTCAGCCGTACCCCGGTGCGCGAGGCACTGCTGCGGCTTGCCGAAGGCGGGCTCGTCGATATCTACCCGCAGTCGGGCACTGTCGTTTCCCGGGTTCCCGTTTCGGCCATTCCCGAAGCCGTTGTCGTGCGCAAGGCGCTGGAAACGACGACCATCGAAGCCGCGACGCGCAACGCAACACCCGCCGATATCGAGCGGCTCGATATGATCATCAGCAGGCAGAAATCGCTGGCTTCGCTGGGCGACACATCAGGCTTTCACGAGGAAGACGAAGCCTTCCATGAGGCGATCACCCGGATTGCCGGCTATCCCGGTATCTGGACGATCCTGAAGACCGTGAAAGTGCAGATCGACCGCGCCCGCCGCCTGACGCTGCCGGCGCTGGGGCGCATGGACAATGTGGTGCGCGAGCATATCGTCATCCGCGATGCGATCGCCAGTCATGACGTCGATGCTGCCCGCGAGGCGATCCTGCATCACCTCAGCGCCGTCATCCCAGATGTGGTGGAGCTGCGCACCCGCTATCCCGATTATTTCTGCTAGAAGCCAAAAATATAGAAGCGACTGACGAGGAGGAAATCGATGCGGCAAGGATGGAGATGGTTTGGGCCCGAAGCCCCGGTGACACTGGACGAGGTGCGCCAGACCGGCGCCACCAACATTGTCTCTTCGCTGCACCAGGTCCCAATCGGCCGCGCCTGGACGGAAAAGGAAGTCTCCGAGCGCAAGTCGATGATCGAGACGACACCCGCCGGGCGTTCGCCGCTCGTCTGGTCCGTCGTCGAAAGCATCCCGATCCCCGATGCCGTCAAGCGCAAGGGCGGCAAGGCGAAGGCCGAGATCGAGGCCTGGATCGCCAGCCTCGAAGCGGTCGCAGCCAACGATATCCCGATCGTCTGCTACAATTTTATGCCGGTCGTCGACTGGACCCGTACCGAACTCGACTACATCACGCCGACAGGCGCCACCGCCATGCGCTTCGACCACGAGCGCTTTGCAGCTTTCGATCTCTTCGTGCTGCAGCGCCAGAGCGCCGGAAACGATTACTCGGCTGAAGACCAGCAGCGGGCACGCGAGGTCTATGACGAGATGAGCGAGGAAGAGATCTCCGAGATCACCCGCATCATCACCTCCGCCCTGCCGGGCTCCACGACCGAGCCGCTGACCATCCCCGGCTTTCGCGACAAGCTATCGAGCTATGCCGGCATCGATGCCGCGAAGCTTCGCCAGCATCTGATCGAATTCCTGCAGGCCGTGACGCCGGCTGCCGAAGCGCGTGGCGTCAAGCTGACGCTGCATCCGGACGATCCGCCACGCTCGCTCTTCGGCCTGCCGCGTATCGCCTCGAATGCCGAGGATTATGCGGCGCTCTTCGACGCCGTGCCCTCGCCTGCAAACGGTATGTGCTATTGCACCGGCAGCCTTGGCGTCCGCGCCGAAAACGATATGCCCGCGATCGCAAGGCGTTTCGCCTCGCGCATCTATTTCGCCCACCTGCGCGCCACCAAGCGCGAAGGAGACGGCCGCACTTTCCACGAAAGCGCCCATCTGGAGGGCGATGTCGACATGGTCGCAGTGCTGAAGGAACTCGTTGCCGAAGACAGCAAGCGTAGCGCCAAGGACGAGATCGTCTTCCGCTCCGACCACGGCCACCGCATGCTCGACGACCTCAACAAGACCGTCACGCCCGGCTATCCGGCGATCGGCCGCATGCGCGGCCTGGCAGAGCTGCGCGGGATCCTCTACGCGCTGGGGTCTATCCCGTCGTAGGACTTGCGAGGGCCGCATCTTGCGATCTTGCCCTCGCCAATACCCTCATCTTTTTGCCCTCAGGGCTGCGCCCACGGGATGTCACAGAGATGGGGGTGGATCGAACTACCCTTCCGGCAGCCAGGAACGATAAAGCGGATGCTCCGCCGTGATCGGCAGCGGAGTCGGCTTACCGGTTCGTTGCGAGTCATAGGCTGCTGTCACCAGTTCCAGAGAATTGCGCGCGTCCTGCAGCGTCACCGGCGGCTCCGTGCCATCAGTGATTGCCTGATGGAACAGCTCGAACTGGCGGGTATAGCCGTCTTCCTTGACCTCGTAACCTGCAAGGGCGTCATCGACACGCTTCTGATGTTCCTCGGTCCCGGCGATGAAAGTCCAGGGATCGCGGCCCATCGTATAGGGCTCCAGAATGCTTTCGGCGACGACATCGTGGAAGCAGAAGCGCAGCCGCGAGATTTCCTTGCGCGACCCCAGCGTCATCGACAGCGCCGCCAGCGAGCCGTTCTGCATCTTCACCGAAATGGCCGACGTGTCCTCGACCTCGATCGGATTGACCAGCGTCGCGCCATAGGAAAACACCTCGGCGCAAGCGCCGTGCACATAGTTCAGCATATCGTGCGCGTGGATGGCGTGGCCGAGAAGCCCGCCGCCGAGCTCGCTCTTCCATTTGCCGCGCCATGGAACGGCATAATAATCCGGGCCGCGCCACCAATGCGTTTCAATCGTCGTCAGGAACGGGCGTCCGGTAAGGCCGAGTTCGATCAGCCGCTTCAGCTTCTGCAGGCCGGAACCGTAGCGATACTGGAAGATCGGCATCAGCATCTTGCCGCCGGCGCGCGCGACGATCCCGGTCATCTCGTCGACCTCGGCGATCGAACCGAACAGCGGCTTCTCGCAGATCACATGCTTGCCTGACTCTATTGCCTTCTTGCAGAGCGCGAAATGCGTGTCCGGCGGCGTGCAGATGTCGATGACATCGAGGTCATCGCGGGCAAAAAGCGTATCGGCATCCTGCGTATATTCGCCGATGCCGTGGGTCGCGCAGAGTTCGCGCCCGCGCTCCTCGTCCAGCGAGCAGAGGACAGGCACTTCGAACAAATCCTTGTTCCAGTCGAAGCCCGCAAGATGCCGGGCAGCGATACCGGCTCCGATCACGCCGACGCGCAATTTCTGTGTCATGGCAGGCTCTCCTATCGTCCGCCGAGCCTGACGGCATTGGTCTGCGCCTCCAGCGACAGCCGGCAGACTTCATAGACATGGGTCTGCAGCATCGCGGTCTCGCTGCGATCGCGCACATCGGCGCTGAAGGCGTCGAAATAGTCGAGTTTCTCATCGCTGCAGTCGATGTGGATGTTTTCCTTGCCGTTGACCAGGAAGAGATGGTCCTTGCCGGGACGCCCGGAAATATCGATGTACTTGCGCAGCTCCATATAGCCTTCGGTGCCGAGGATGGTCAGACGGCCATCGCCCCAGGTGCCAAGCCCTTCGGGTGTGAACCAATCGACGCGGACATAGCCTGACCCCCGGTCGGAGCGCAGCAGCACTTCGCCGAAATCCTCGAATTTCGGCTTATCGGGCATGCCGAAATTACCGATCGAGCTGGCCACGACCTCGCCCGTGGTCGAGCCTGTGTAAAACAGGAACTGGTCGACCTGATGCGAAGCGATATCGACAATGATGCCGCCAAAGGCTTCCGGATCGAAGAACCAGTCCGGCCGTGTCGGCAGCTGCAGCTTGTGCGGTCCCATGCCAATCGTCTGAATGACCTTGCCGATCCGGCCTTCCTTGACCAGCTTTCCCGCCTTGACGGCGGAGCGAACGCAATGGCGCTCGGAAAAGCAGATCGAGAAGATGCGGCCGGTCTCGGCAACCGTCTTCTTCACCTCTTCAAGCTGGGCGAAGGTGGTGACGCCCGGCTTGTCGGTCATCACGTCCTTCCCCGCCTTCATGGCGCGGATCGCAAGGCCTGCACGGTCACGCGGGATGGCGGCGATGCAGATGACATCGATCGACGGATCGGCAAACAGCTGCTCGCGATCGATCTGCGGGGTATCCGGGTAGGTTTTCTCGAAGTTTTCGCGCAGCGCCGGAACCGAGGTTTTCGGGCAGTAGCCAACGAATTCTCCGCCGGCCGCAAGCAATCCTTTGACGTGATCGAACGTGTGCCCATGATCGATCCCGATGACCGCAAATCTCAACATCTCGAAATAATCCTCCTGCTTGCACGGCGCGCCGCGACCCGCCCGCTCCTCTTGTAACCATTCAGATACTTGCGCCAATTCTGTGTCAAGCGATGTTTAGCCGCAGAATGCGACAAATTCTCCGGCGCAATTGCAGTGCCCAAAAAGCCGCAGGGACGGCAGTCGGCGGCCAGGAACTGAAAGCCCGGTTGATGCGTTCTGGCGCTATTCCTCCATCAACGACCGAGATCCGCCGTGGACCAGAAACAGCGCACCGCACCGCAACTGGACGAAGATCAACGCGAGGAACCGAAGGACAGCGCAGACGCTGAGCCCACCGGCAAAGAGGAAAAGAAACCGTCGATTATCCGGCGCCATCCGCTGGCGGCGCTCTTCATCGCCGTTGCGATCGCGGCCGTCGCGGTCATCGGGTATGTGGTCTGGCTGGTTTATTTCCATCCCTATGAGAGCACCGATGACGCCTTCATCGATGCGCGCAGTTTCTCGGTCGCTGCCAAGATTTCCGGCTATGTTGCCGATGTTCCCGTCTCCGACAACCAGCATGTCGATGCCGGCGCCGTCATCGTCAAGATCGATCCACGCGACTACCAGATTGCCCTCGATCAATCGAACGGCCAGATCGGCGTCGCGAAAGCGGCAATATCGAGTGCCGAAGCGCAGATCGCCGCCGCCGGTGCGGCGATCGACGAAGCGAAGGCGCAGCAGACCTCGGCCGCCGCAGCCCTCCAATATGCCAATGATGAAAACAGCCGGCAGCAGCAATTGGTCAAGAGCGGCGCCGGTTCCGAACAGTCCGCCCAGCAGGCCGCATCGACGTTACGGCAGAACCAGGCGAATTTCGTCCAGTCGCAGGCAAGCGTCACCTCCGCGGTGAAGAACCAGGCCGCCGCCGAAGCGCAGAAGGCGAGCGCGATCGCCACCCTTCACCAAGCTGAGGCGGAGGTGGAAGCGGCGCAGCAGAACCTCGACTACACGACCATCACTGCGGCTCAGCCGGGCCGGGTCGTCAAGCTCAGCGGCTCGAAGGGCCAGTATGTGCAGGCGGGTCAGGCAATAGCCATGTTCGTTCCCGACGAGATCTGGATCACCGCCAATTTCAAGGAAACGCAGCTCACCGACATGCGTCCCGGCCAGCCCGTCGATGTGACGATCGACGCCTATCCGGATCATCTGCTGAGGGGCAAGGTGGATTCCGTGCAGCCCGGCTCAGGCACCGCCTTCTCGCTGCTGCCGGCTGAAAATGCCACCGGCAACTATGTAAAGGTCACCCAGCGTGTGCCGGTGAAGATCGTCGCCGACGACTGGCCGAAGGATATCGCCATCGGCCCCGGCATGTCGGTCGTGCCGACGGTGACGGTCCGGCCGAGGCATTGAGATGAGCAGCGCCGCAACGACGGCCGGAAGCGCGCCCACAGCCGCGTTCGGGGCATCGAACCCATGGCTGATCGCGATGGTCGTATCGCTCGCGACCTTCATGGAAGTGCTTGACACGACGATCGCCAACGTGGCGCTGCGCTACATCTCCGGCGGCCTCGCGGTCAGCGCGGATGAAGCGTCCTGGGTGGTCACCACCTATCTGGTTTCCAATGCCATCATTCTGGTCGCCTCCAGCTTCATCGCCAAGCGCTATGGCCGCAGGCGCTTCTATCTGCTCTGCCTTGCCACCTTCACCGTCGCCTCGATCTGCTGCGGCCTTGCTTGGAATCTCGAGTCGCTGCTGGTTTTCCGGATGATCCAGGGCTTTGCCGGTGGTGGCATGGTGCCGATATCGCAGTCGATCCTCGCCGACTCCTTCCCGCCCTCCAAGCGCGGCCAAGCCTTCGCGATGTTCGGCGTCGCCGTCGTCGTCGCCCCGGTGATCGGCCCGACGCTCGGCGGCTATCTCTCCGACAATTTCTCCTGGCGCTGGTGCTTCCTGATCAACGGACCGGTCGGCGTCTTCGCCTTCATCCTCGTGTACATGCTGGTGCAGGAGCCGGAATCGCTTCGCAGGGAGCGCGCGGAGATGCGCAGCAAAGGCACGCGTTTTGACATTACCGGCTTCCTACTGGTCGCAACATTCCTCGGCGCGCTGGAACTGGCGCTCGACCGCGGGCAGACGGAGGATTGGTTCGGCTCGAACTTCATCATCGCCACGGCCGCAGTCTGCCTGCTGGCCCTTGCCTTTGCCATCCCGTGGCTGATGACCCATCGAAATCCTGTGATCGATGTCCGGCTGCTTGCCAGCCGCCAGTTCGGCGCCTGCGTCATCGTCATGCTGGCAACCGGCGCGATCCTGATTGCCACGACGCAATTCGTGCCGCAGGTGCTGCAGACCAATTTCGGTTACACCGCGACCTGGGCCGGCTTTGCCCTGTCGCCCGGCGGCCTTGTGACGATGATGATGATGTTTGCCGCCGGACGCCTGACATCGATGGTCCAGCCGAAATATCTGATCGCCATCGGCATGGCGATCATCGCGCTGGCGATGTGGGACATGTCGCGGCTGAATGCCGATCTGAACTTCGGCTTCTTCGTATGGTCGCGGCTTTATCTCGGCCTCGGCCTGCCGCTGATCTTCATTCCGATCACCGCCGCATCCTATGACGGTCTGCGGCCCGATCAGACTGACCAGGCCTCCGCGCTGATCAACGCGGCGCGCAATACCGGCGGCTCGATCGGCGTCTCGATCGCCTCCAATGTGCTGGCCCACCGCGAGCAATGGCACCAGAGCCGGCTGGTCGAGCATGTCATTCCGTCGGAACCCGGCTATACGAACGCGTTCAATCAAGCGACGCAATTCTTCGCCGGTCGCGGCTCAAGCCTGCTCGATGCGCAGTCGCAGGCGATGGGCTGGATCGGCCATCAAGTGCAGACCCAAGCGAGCTATCTTGCCTATATCGACGTCTTCCACGTCCTGATGGTGATCTCAGCGCTGATGGTGCCGCTAGCGCTGATCCTTCGGCGCATCGATCTCAAGCAGGATGCGGCACCTGGAGGGCACTGAGAGCTAGTGGCCATCCGGCGGCACGGCTTCGGCAGGCACGGTGCCCTTGATATTCTTGCGGTGGAAGATGAACAGCCCGGCGAAGACGATGATGGCGGCGCCGACAATAATCTGCGTATCCGGCACATCGTTGAAAAAGACGTAGCCGAGCACGATCGCCCAGAGTAGCAGCGTGTATTGCAGCGGCGCCAGCAGCGAGGCGGGCGCCAGCTTCAACGCGCGGGTGATCAGCAGATGCGCGCAGGTGGCGACAACGCCGAGAAGCAGCATGCCGCCGAGATCGATAAGCGTCACGTTTCGCCAGTCACCGGTTAGCACGACCAGCACGATGCCGGTTGCAAGGGCGGCGATCGTCTGCCACGTCACCAGGGTCGTATCGCTGGTGGAGCGCAGATAGCGGTTCATAACAAGGGTCAGCGCGAAGGCGAAGCTGCCGACGAGGCCGAAGATTGATGGCAGTGAGAGCATCGCCGTCGATGGCCGTAGCGCGATTACGACACCAACGAAACCGATGAAAACGGCAAGCCAGCGCCGCCAGCCGATCTTCTCGCCGAGGAAGAAATGCGAAAGTGCGGCAACATAGATCGGCCCGGCCATATAGAAGGTCATGACGTCGGCCAGCGGCAGATAGGCAACGGCCGCATAGAACAGCCCGACGTCAAATGTGGCCATGCAGACGCGCATCAGCTGCAGGCGTTTCTGCTCCACATTGAAAAGCGCCCGCGGACCCTGGCGGACGATCATCGGGCCGAGCACGAAGAAAGCGCCGAGCGAGCGGATGACCAAGACCTGCCCGACGGCAAAGCTCGCCACCAGCCATTTGCCCATCGCGTCATTGAGCGCGAAAAGCAGATCGCCGATCAGCATGAAGACGATGCCGGTCATGACGATATTGCCGGCGGCCGCCGTGGCTGAATTCGGTTTCATTATCGGGTATTTCCTCGCGCCTGCGGCATGATCGATGCCGCAGGCGGCTTCGGCCTTAACGGCCGCGATGTCAAGCGTTCGGTGGCGCTAATTTATGCAGGCGAGCGCAGACAGGACTAATGAATGATGCGAACCGGCACATCCTGCGCGGGTGATAGCGCAGCGCCATCCCTGGAGGCGCCATGCAGATCCGCGGCAGCGGCCGCCAGACCAAGGAGTGCTGCGCGCAGCTGGGCGTTTGTGCTCTTGCCGGCACCAAGATCGACCACAGCATCCCACAACTCATCCGCGATCACGCGGAGATTGTCTTTGTCATCATCAAGCAATTCGCAGATGGTCTCAACCCGGGAGACGGTATCCTTCACCAGATCTCTCTTTCCCACATCTGAAAGATCCGTCACTTTATTAGCAACCGAGACGAGCTTTATGACAAGTCCAGGAATTGTTTCTTCGCGATACATCGATTGTCCCATCCGCCGATCAGAATAGAATTGATTATTCATAACGATTCTGCCGCCCCCAATTGGGTGAGATGGCGAAAAAGTCCAGCTTTAATTGACTGCGTTCTGGAAAACGGCCTGATGCCGGGCTATGCCCTTGCTGACAGTCAAGCGAATGCGTTTCCTGGAGGCTCCATGACATCCGATCCGTCCCTCGCCGCCCTTGCCGAAGAGGCAAAGGGCTGGCGCCGTACCATTCATCAGCATCCGGAACTGCTTTTCGATCTGCCCGTGACATCAGCGCTCGTCATCGGCAAGCTGACATCCTTCGGCTGCGACGAGGTGGTCAGCGGCCTGGCGAAATCCGGCGTTGTCGCGGTCATCAACGGCAAGCTCGGCGCCGGCAAGACGATTGCGTTGCGCTGCGACATGGATGCGCTGCCGATGTCGGAACAGACCAACCTGCCGCATGCCTCCAAGGTCGAGAACATGATGCATGCCTGCGGCCACGACGGCCACACCGCCATGCTGCTCGCCACTGCCAAACATCTCGCCGCCAACCGCAACTTCGCCGGCAAGGCCGTGCTCATCTTCCAGCCGGCAGAAGAGGGCGGCGGCGGCGGCCGGGTAATGATCGAGGAAGGCGTGCTCGAACGCTTCGGCATCGAGGAAGTCTATGGCATGCATAACGAGCCCGGCCTTGCTGTCGGCTCCTTTGCCATCCGCAGCGGCCCGATCATGGCAGGCGGCGACCGTTTCATCATCACCATCAACGGCAAAGGTGGCCACGCAGCCTCGCCACATCTCAGCCACGACCCGGTCATCGTCATGGCGCATATGATCACCGCGCTGCAGTCGATCACGTCGCGCTTCATCGATCCCTTCGATCCGGTGGTTCTTTCGATCACCTATGTCAACGGCGGCAATGACCGGGCGCTCAACGTCATCCCGGCGGCCGTCCAGATCGGCGGCACCATCCGCACGATGCAGCCGGAGACGCGCAAGGCCGTCGAAGCGCGCTTCCGCGAGGTGGTGACGATGACCGCCAAGGTGTTTTCCGCCGAGGCCCAGATCGACTGGCGCCCCGGCTACCCGGTCACCGTCAACGATGTGGCAAAGACCAGGGTCGCGGTCGCCGCAGCCGAACGCGTGGCCGGCAAGGGGCGCGTGAACGACGACTACCCGCAGACCATGGGCTCGGAAGATTTCTCCTACATGCTGGAGAAGCGCCCCGGCGCCTTCATCTGGCTCGGCAACGGCGATAGTGCGGACCTGCACAACCCCGCCTATGATTTCAACGACGAGGCGATCATCCACGGGGTCAACTATTGGCTGGCGCTGGTCGATCAGCAACTCGGGGCCAAGGGCTGAGGAGCCGCATTGATGACTGACACTTCGATTTTCACGGCCGGCGAACTGCAGGCACGCGTCGTCGCCATTTTCAGGAAGGCCGGCATGAACGGCGTCCAGGCCGAGGCGGTCACCCGCGTCATCACCGCCGGCGAACGTGATGCCTGCAAGTCGCACGGAATCTACCGTATCGAGGGCGTGCTGCGCACCATCAAGGCCGGCAAGGTGACACCCGATGCCGTGCCTGAGGTACTCGCCCAGCGTGATGGCTCGGCAATCGTCAAGGTGGACGCCAAGGGCGGCTTTGCCAATCCGGCCTTCGAGCTTGGTCTGCCGCTGCTGGCAGAACGTGCCCGCGCCTCCGGCCTCGCGGCGCTCGTTATCAACGACTGCACGCATTTCTCGGCTCTCTGGCCGGAGGTCGAGGCTGTCGCAGCCGAAGGCCTCGCAGCAATCGTCATGTGCCCAAGCTACGCAACGGTGGCGCCGGCTGGCGGCAACAAGCCGCTGCTCGGCACCAATCCGCTCGCCTTCGGCTGGCCGCGCCCGGACAAGACGCCCTACGTCTATGATTTCGCCACCTCGGTCGCCGCCCGTGGCGAGATCGAGCTTCACCGCCGCGCCGGCAAGAAACTGCCGGAGGGATGGGCGATCGACGCCGATGGCGAACCGACGATCGAGCCTGAAGCCGCACTCGCCGGCGCCATGCTGCCCTTCGGCGGCCATAAGGGTTCGGCGATCAGCACAATGGTCGAACTGCTGGCCGGTATCATGATCGGCGACCTCACCAGCCCCGAAGTGCTCGACTATCTTGGCACCACGACCCTGGCGCCGCGCCACGGCGAACTGGTGCTTGCCTTCTCGCCACAGGCCTTTGCATCAGGTCGCGCCGGAGACCCGTTCGCCCGCGCCGAAGTTCTCTTCGAGGCCATCGCTGGCCAGGGCGCTCGCCTTCCCTCGCAACGCCGCTATACGGCGCGGGTTAAGTCGCTTGCTGAGGGGATTGTGTTGACGAAGGCGGAGATAGAGCAGCTCGACCGGCAGCTTGCGCTTGGGTTGGATTCGGTTGGTTAAGTAGGCGACGCCTGCACTTCAGCGCCAACGCCGACTTGGCATATTGAAGCGGGCAGCGCTCCGCAAACTCCCCTCATCCCTGTGCTTGTCACAGGGATCCAGCCCGCCCAAGCCCTTGGGCCGAAAAGACTCTTCCCACCGCGCAGACGCGCGGTGACTGGATTCCTGTGACGAGCAGAGGAATGAGGGAGACGTAAAGACAACCGCTCAAAACAAAAGCGGCCGGAGTTGCCTCCAGCCGCCTCAAAACTCAGACCTAGAAAAGTCTCAAGCCTTATACTTTGCAACCGCGCCCGGAAGCTTGCTCCACTCGCCGTACCAGCTGTTGAACAGCTTGAACTGGCTCTCGACATAGCCGCGCTGGCTGTCGTTGAGGGTGTCGCTCTCGTTGAAATGCAGCGTGTATTCCTCGTCGCCCTTCAGCACCATCATGTGCTTGAAGAACAAGACGAGATCCGGACCTTCATCGAAGGAGGAGAGGACGGCGAGAGCCTGTTCCAGCTCCAGAGCCCGCTGACGCGCATCGACGTCGCCCTTCGCCGCGGCCTGCGACAGGTTGCAGAGCGTGATGACTTCCTTTGGCAGGACGTTGCCGATGCCGGTGATGGCGCCGGTGGCGCCGCAATTGACGAAGCCGTGGAAGACGGCAGTGTCGACACCGATCATCAGCGAAACGCCGTCGTCACGGCTGGTGATGTTCTCGGCCGCGTAGCGCATGTCTGCCGGGCCGCCGAATTCCTTGAAGCCGACGAGGTTGGAATGTTCGGCGCGCAGCGCGAAGAACAGGTCGGCGCGGGTGGCGAAGCCATAATAGGGGCTGTTGTAGATGACAGCCGGAAGATCCGGGGCTGCCGACAGGATCGCCTTGAAGTGCGCCTTCTGGGCGGCGATGACCGAGCCGCGCGAGAGCACGCGCGGGATGACCATCAGGCCGTGGGCGCCGACCTTCTGGGCGTGCGCCGCATGGGCAACGGCCGAGGCGGTGTTCACCGCACCCGTGCCGACGATGACGGGAATGCCGGCCTTGACCAAGCGCTCGACGCCTTCCATGCGCTGCGCGTCGCTGAGCAGCGGCCAGTCACCCATAGAGCCGCAATAGACGACGGCCGACATGCCGTCGGCGATCAGCTGCTTGCCCTTGCGCACCAGCGCGTCGAAGTCCGGGGTCCGGTCCTTCTTGCAGGGGGTCATGAGCGCCGGGATGACGCCGGAAAAGATCTTGGCCTTCATGTCAAACTCCTTCAGCGGATAGCGAATGATCGGGGCAGCACGGGCGCGGACGTATCAGCGCCTCAAGCTCTGATATATCATCTAGCACTTTGTATTTTATTTGTCGACAAGAAATCGCCGACGTCTCACAAATCGATATCGTGCCGCTGGTTTCGCGAAAACAACGCCTGGATCTGCGCCACGATCTGCTCGGCATGCGCCTTGGCCAGCCTGTCGGCGGCATCGATATCCCGCGCCTCGATCGCAGCAATCATATCCTCGTGCTCGTCGACGAACTGCTGCGGCAGACGGTCGCCGTAGGATTGATAATAGAGCCTGAGGATACGTCGGCCCTCGTCGAGCAGCCGGTTGAACAGGCTGATATAATAGGGGTTGCGTCCAGCCTCGGCGATTGCCGCATGCAACGCCGCATTGGTGGCGATCATCGCCAGCGCATCGCCAGCCTCGGCGGCGGCGGTAAAGCGGGCCTGCGCGGCGCGGATCGCCACAAGGTCCTCGGGGCGTTGATATTGAGCCGCGAGCCGCGTCGTCACCCGGTACATCAAGACAAGCGCATCGAAGAAGGTGTGTAGATTGAGGAAGTCGATATTCGCCACCATCGTCGAGCGGTTCGGCAGCGTATCGATCAACCCCTCTCCCGAGAGCCGGACAAGCGCCTCGCGAATCGGCGTGCGCGACATCTTGAAACGCTCGGCCAACTGCACTTCATCGATGGGACTACCCGGCGGCAGGACCAGATCGAGGATCTCGTCGCGCAGCAGTTCGTAGACCATCTTCACGCCTGAGCCGCGCTTGCGCTCGGGAACGGAGGCCGGGTCTGTTTCGGTCATCGCGGAAATCCTTGTCTCTCACCTATCGAGTAAGGGGGCACGCGCACCGGATCAATCTTTTTTCCGCAGGCGCCCTATCGGCCCGTCAAAAGCCGCTTCACGCCCGACACTCATTTACAACAAACAGGTTTACAGTAAATTACTAACATGTTAGCTCTCTAATTACTGACTTCAGGAGAGAAAATGGTGGCGGGATTTGGTTTGTCGGTCGCTCTGGCGACGCCTTTCAAAAGCAGTGGCGCGATTGCGGCCGATGTCATGGTGAAGCAGGCAAGGCGGAGTCTCGCAGACGGCTGCGCCAGCGTCACGCTGTTCGGCACGACCGGCGAAGGCGCCTCGATCGGCACCCAAGAGCGCGCACGGATCCTCGATGCCTTCATGGAAGCAGGGATCGAACCGTCGCAGATCGTTGCCGGTGTGCTTGTCGATGCCGCCGAGGATGCCGCCCATCAGATGGCGCAGGCACTCTCGAAAGGCGTGCGCAACATCCTGCTTGCCCCGCCGTCCTACTTCAAGAACGTCAGCGACGATGGGCTTTTTGCCTGGTATGCCGACGTCTTCGCGCAGGTGGGCGACAAAGCGCGCGATGTGCTGGTCTACAACATTCCCTCGGTGACGATGGTTGCCCTCAGCATCGATCTGATCGGCCGCCTCAGGACTGCCTTCCCGGCGATCGTCACCGGCGTCAAGGATTCCTCCGGCGACTGGCCCTACACCGAAACGCTGCTGAAGACCCATGGCGACCTGATCATCCTGATCGGCGACGAGCGCCATCTCGCCAAGGGCGTGCGGCTGGGCGGCCAGGGAGCGATTTCGGGCATGGCGAATTTCGCGCCGCTCGAGGTCCGCGCCATGGCGGTCGATGGCAAGGACGATACGCGCGTCGAACGTTTCGTTGCAGAGCTCCTGAAGCATCCCGTGACACCCGCCGTAAAAGTCATGGTGGCAACCATGACAAACGATGAAACATGGCTTGCAGTCCGTCCGCCTTTGACGTCAATTTCCGCCGGCGGCAGACGCGAACTCGCTTCTGCCTTCGAAAGCCTGTTTCGCACCAAGGCGGCCTGAGCGAAATGTACGAGGAGAAGCCTATGGATGGAGCCGACGAGCAGCCGACGCTACGGGAGAAAGCCTATGAGAGCTTTACCCGGCATCTGCTGGCGCGCGACGTCCGTCCCGGGCAATTCGTCTCCCAACGCCGGCTGGTCGAACTCACAGGACTGACGCTCGGCGCCATCAGGGAGCTCATCCCGCGTCTGGAGGCGGAGGGGCTGATCAAGACGGTGCCGCAGCGCGGCCTGCAGATTGCCCATATCGACCTCAACCTGATCCGCGAAGCGTTCCAGCTTCGCCTGTTTCTCGAGAAGGAGGCCGTCGCCCTGTTCACGCAGACGGCCTCCGACGCGACCGTTGCGGCCATGCTCGCCGAGCATCGCGACATTGTCGCGGCGATCGAGAGCGGCAACGCAACGCATGAGCTCGAAGTCCATGCCCAGGCGGTCGACTGGGGCATGCACGACGCCTTTATCGACGCGCTCGGCAACACGATCATTTCCAACGCCTACCGCGTCAACTCGATCAAGATGCGCTTGATCAGCCAGGAGCGCTTCCGCATCGACGGCCGCGTCGGTCCTGTCATGGGCGAGCACCTCAAGGTGCTGGAGGCCATCGAACGGCGCAATGTGGACGAGGCGGTCAATGCCCTCGCAGCACATATCAATCACGCGCGAAGCCGTGCGCTGAGACTATAGACGACCGCCCGCGGTGAGGAGATCGCAGGGCACAAAGGAGGAGGAGTAACAGCATGGCATCTTCATTCATCAATCCCACCCGCCGCAGCTTTCTGGCGGGATCTGCCGCAGTCGGCGCGGCCGGCATCCTGGGCGTCAAGCCGGCCTCGGCGGCGGTCGACTGGAAGCGCTTCGCGGGAACGACGCTCGAGGTCAACCTAGTCAAGAGCCCGCGCAGCGAAACGATCCTCAAATACCTCAGCGAATTCGAGACACTGACCGGCATCAAGGTCAATGCCGAGGCGACGCCCGAACAGCAGCAACGCCAGAAGACCACCATCGAACTCAGCTCCGGCAAGCCGAGCTTTGACGTCGTGCACCTCAGCTACCATGTCCAGAAGCGCCAGTTCGAAAAGGGCGGCTGGCTGGCCGATATCAGCGGCTTCCTCAATGATCCCTCGCTTACCGACCCATCGCTGGTGGAAAGCGATTTTGCCGAGGCCGGCATGACCTTCGCCAAGGATTCCGAGGGTAAGCTGCGCTCGCTTCCCTTCTCGGTCGACTACTGGATCGTCTACTGGAACAAGGAACTTTTCGAGAAGAAGGGCCTATCCTACCCGGCGACCTTCGAGGAGATGGTCAGCGCTGCCGAGGCCCTGACCGACAAGAGCAGCAACACTTATGGTTTCGTCGCCCGCGGCCTGAAGAATGCCAACGTACCGGTCTGGACGACGCTGATGCTGGGCTACGGCACGACGCCGCTCGGCCCGGACGGCAAGCTGCGGACGACCTCCGATGATGCCGTGGCTGCCGCCAAGATGTACCAGCAGCTGATGACGAACGCAGCGCCGGTCGGCGTCTCGGGCTTCAACTGGGCCGAAGCGCAGTCTGCCTTCCTGCAGGGCAAGATCGGCATGTGGCTCGATGGCGTCGGCTTCGCACCGCCGATCGAAAACCCGGAAAAGTCCCGCGTCGTCGGCAAGGTCGGCTATGGCGTCATGCCGAAAGGCCCGAAGGCGCAGGCAGCGGCGACGACGGGAGACGGCATCGGTGTTGTTGCCGCAAGCAAGAACAAGGAAGCCGCCTACCTCTTCTGCCAGTGGGTGATCTCCAAGGAAATGGGTGCCCGCCTGCTCCAGGCTGGTGCCGGCGTTCCGTTTCGCAACTCCGTGCTCGAGGATCCGAAGGTTCGCGAAGGCGTCAAGATGCCGAGCGCCTGGGTCGATGCCGTTGCAGGCTCCGCCAAGGTTTCGCAGCTCGCCCTGCCGGTCATCATTCCGGTCACGGAGTTCCGCGACATCTATGGCGTCGGCCTCACCAACATGATCGGCGGCGCCGATCCGGCGGCCGAGCTGAAGACGGCAACCGCTCAGTTCGAACCGGTCCTGGCACGAAGCGAGGGATAATGGCATCCGTGAGCATGGAAACCGCGCGGAGCGGACGTGACGCAAAAGCGAGGAGCAAGCCGAACAGGCTTGCTCCGAACTATTGGCCCTTCGTGATCCCGGCACTGATCGTTATTGCCGCGGTCATCGTCTTTCCGTGGGTTTTCACGCTGTGGATGAGCGTGAATAGCTGGACACTTGGCCAGGCCGTCGTCTTTGCCGGCCTGGACAATTATATCCGGCTGTTCACCGACTTCCGTTTCTGGGAGTCGCTCTGGCACACGGCTGTTTACACGCTGCTTGCCGTCGTCGCCCCCCTGTTCTTCGGAACACTGGCCGCACTGATCTTCGACGCGCAATTTCCGCTCCGAGGCCTGCTGCGCGGCATTTTCGTCATGCCGATGATGGCGACGCCTGTTGCCATTGCGCTCGTCTGGACCATGATGTTCCATCCGCAGCTCGGTGTGCTCAATTATCTTCTGTCGCTCGCTGGCATCGGCCCGCAGGAATGGATCTACAACCAGAAGAGCGTCATTCCTTCGCTGGTGCTGGTCGAGACCTGGCAGTGGACGCCGCTGATCATGCTGATCGTGCTTGGTGGTCTGGCCGCCGTGCCGCGCGAACCATATGAAAGTGCCGAGATCGACGGCGCCAATGTCTGGCAGAAATTCCGCTATCTGACGCTTCCGATGATTGCGCCCTTCCTGATGATCGGCGTCATCATCCGCTCGATCGACGCCGTCAAGAGCTTCGACATCATCTATGCGATGACGCAGGGTGGGCCCGGCACGGCGTCGGAGACGATCAACATCTATCTCTACAACACCGCCTTCTCCTACTACGACATCGGATACGCTTCGGCGATGGCCGTGATCTTCTTCGTCATCATCGTCGTCCTGTCCTTCGTTTTGATGATGGTCCGTCAGCGCGCCAACTGGTCGGATACGGAGACACGATGATGAAGCGCAAGACGCTCGACCGCATCGGCCTTTTCTTCGTCGCCCTGGTGATGGTCTCGCCGGTCATCCTGTTCTTCCTCTGGATGATCTCGCTATCGCTGAAATACGAAATCGACAACGGCGCCTATCCGCCGATCCTGATCCCGGAACGCTTCGCCTGGTCGAACTATCTCCAGGTGTTTCAGGAAAACAATTTCTTCCTATATTTCTGGAATTCGATCCTGGTCACCGGCGGCGCGACATTGCTGGCCCTTCTGATCGGCGTACCCGCCGGCTACGGCATCGCCCGGCTGAAGGCGGAGCGCTCGGCGATGGTGATCATGATCGCCCGCATGACGCCGGGTCTTTCCTTCCTCATCCCACTGTTCCTGTTGTTTCAATGGCTGAACCTGCTCGGGACGCTCTGGCCGCAGATCATCATCCATCTCGTGGTCACCGTGCCGATCGTTGTCTGGATCATGATCGGCTATTTCGAGACGACGCCAAAGGAGCTGGAGGAGGCAGCCAGCATCGATGGCGCGACGGCCTGGCAGGTGTTCCGCCTGGTGGCGCTGCCGATCGCCAGGCCCGGCATCGTCGTCGCCTTCATCCTGTCCGTGATCTTCTCGTGGAACAACTTCGTCTTCGGTATCGTGCTCGCAAGCCGCGAAACGAGAACGCTGCCGGTTGCGGTCTATAACATGCTGTCCTTCGAGCAGGTGAGCTGGGGGCCGCTGGCCGCTGCCGCGCTGATCGTCACCTTGCCGGTGCTGGTGCTGACGATGTTTGCGCAGAGACAGATCGTTGCCGGATTGACCTCAGGCGCGGTCAAGGGTGGCTAGGCAGGACAATTCAACCAAACGAGTGACCGCAGCCTTGAACCTGTCATCTCCTCCATCCACCGGCCGCCGCCATGTGCTTTGCGTTGGCGCAGCCGTGCTCGACACGCTGTTCAGGGTGCGATCGATCCCGGAAAAGCCGGGCAAGGTGCTTCCCTACGAAATGCTGCAGGTTGCCGAGGGTATGGCCTCGAGCGCCGCCTATGCGATTGTCAGGCTGGGCGGCATGGCAAGCCTTGGGCCGCCACCGGCGATGACCCCGCCGGGCATCAGATCATCTCCGATCTGCAGCAGGCAGGCATAGACGTGGAAGGGATGACGCTCGTACCGGGCGCACGCTCAGCAGTCTCAAGTATTCTCATCGACGATGATGGCGAGCGGCTCATCGTTCCCTTCTACGACAAGCAGCTGCACGACGTAGTGCGGGATGTGACGCCCGCCGATCTCTCAATCTTCGATGCGGTTATGGTGGATGTGCGTTGGCCCGGGCTGGCCAAAAAGGTACTGCAGGCAGCCCGCCAGGCTGGCAAACCCGCCATCTTCGACGGCGACGTCGCGCCTGCAGAGACACTGGATATGCTGGCGAAAGAGGGCGATCATCTGCTTTTTTCGGAACCCGCCGCGCGTCTGCTCTGCGCATGCGACGACCCTGCTGCAATGGTGCCGATCCTTCGCGAGCGCTATCCGAATGCCCTGGTCGCCGTGACTGCAGGAGAACGCGGCTGCTATTGGTGGAACCGGCAGGAAGACGCCGTCGCTCATGTTCCAGCCTTTCGGGTGAAGGCCGTCGATACGCTGGCGGCGGGCGATGTTTTCCACGGAAGCTATGCCCTGGCGATTGCCGAGGGCGCCGGACCCGAAGATGCAATCCGGCTGGGTTCGGCTGCCGCCGCGCTCAAATGCACGGTCTTCGGCGGTCGCCTCGGCGCACCTGATCGCGCTGCCGTCATGGCCTTGCTGTCAAAGGACTGACGCGTCAGCCGCCGCGCTTCATTGCCTGAACGAGGTTGCGGCCGCGCCGCAACGCGGTGATGGCCGCGCCGACGGCCACGATCCAGAGCGCGGCACACAGAACATCGTTGTGCAGGCCGAGCAGTGGTTCGAAGACCGACAGGACGGCTGCCGCCGTGACGGTTGCCATGCGGTGCTGCTTGGCCATCGGGCCAGAGAAATCGGCGCCTTGCCCGCAGGCACGGCCAAGCTCGCGGACATAGGCGGTGAGAACCGCAAAGGCGGCCGCCGCCCAGCCAAGGCCGGCAAAGCCGATGCCGAGGCCGACACCCGCGAAAATCAGGATATCGGCGGCGCGATCCGGAAACTCGTTCCAGAAGGGGCCATCGGCCGCAGCCTTGCCGCCCTCGACCGCGACCATGCCGTCGAACAGATTGCAAAGCAGACGAAGCTGGCAGGACAGTGCTGCGAGGAGCAGGAAGACGATCCGCTGGGTGCCGGTATCCTGTCCCGCGAAATAGAAGAACAGTCCGGCCAGCGCCGCGGCCGCAATGCTCGCCTGCGAGATCTGGTTCGGCGTGACTGACTTTTGCGCCAGCCAGCGGGCGATCGCCTGCGCCCACCGTGTATTGCGGCTCGTCAGCGGACGGCGGTCTCCGGCCTCGGTCACGGCGCAGTTCTCCCTCTTGAGATCGAATAATTGTAGATCGCCGCATAGCTGGTGGAAACGGCAAGCGGCACGGCGATGGTCTTCAGGATTTCGGGCGTGCCGCTCAGCATATGGAAGGCGACGAGGATGGTCGCCGACCCCAGGCAAGCAATCAGCGGCGGCGCGACGAGACGGACGCCACCGGAAAACAGGTTGGACAGCGCCTCGACCGCCCGTTTCAGAAACAGCGTCAGACAGGCAGAGAGCGTGCCCTGCACGGCGCCCGCCATCAGCATGGCTGGCAGCGGATAGGCACGGTTGGCGAAAAGCGCCCAGCCTCCCATGGCGAGAAAGGCAAAGGCTACATGCACGGCGCTGCTTCGGCCAAGCCGCGCGACGAGGCCGCTCATGTCAGCGACCACCAGTAACGAACGAGATGGAAGAAGATCGGCGCCGAGAAGACGACGGAATCGAGCCGGTCGATCAGGCCACCGTGGCCCTCGATGATGTGGCCCCAATCCTTGACGCCGCGGTCGCGCTTGATCGCCGACATGACGAGCCCGCCGAAGAAGCCCATCAGGGTGATGATGAGCGCCAGGAGGCCCGCCTGGAAGGGCGTGAACGGGGTGATCCACCAGAGCGAAGCACCGATCAGCGTGGCGCTGGCAATGCCGCCGATGAAGCCTTCGACAGTCTTTGAGGGCGAGAGTTTCGGAGCAATCTTGGTGCGGCCGAAGAGCTTGCCCCAGACATATTGCAGCACGTCGGACAGCTGCACGACGATGACGAGGAAGGCGATCAGCAGGACGTTGCGGCCCTCATATCCGGGGATCGTCAGTGTCAGCAGCGCCGGCACGTGCGAGGCGCAGAAGACGCAGATCATCAGCGCCCATTGGACTTCGGCGATTCGGATCAGGAAGCGCTCGGTATCGCCGCGCAACACCGAAATAATCGGCATCAGCAGGAAAGCGTAAACAGGCACGAAGATCGAATAGATGCCGTATTCCTCGGCCCAGAGCAGATAATACTGGATCGGCAGAACGACGAAGAAGGCCGAGGCGAGCGCCCAGTGATCGGCCCGCTTGGTATTGGTCAGTGTGATGAATTCGCGCAGCGCCGCAAAGGAGCAAAAGGCGAAGAGAATGATGACCCCTGCCCGCCCGGCCAGAAAGGCGATGCCGATGAAGATCACCATGATCCACCAGGCCTTGATGCGGGCGTTCAGGTTTTCGATGGCGCTGTTGGAACCGTCGGGCGACAGCTTCCGGTGCAGCACATAGCCGATGGCGGATGCCAGGATCAGCACACCGAAAATGCCGAGAACCAGGGTGATCAGATCGTGTTGCGCCCCGTTCATTCGCCAGCTCCGGCCGTTTTCGGCGACAGCGCCAGCATCGCGGCGCGCAGACGCTCAAGAAAATCTTCCTTCGTCTCGCCTCTCTCCAGCTGCATCGGGCTGCCGAACGTCACGGTGCAGATCAGCGGTATCGGCACGATTTCTCCCTTCGGCATGACGCGGTTCAGATTGTTGATCCAGACAGGCACGAAATCGATATCCGGCCGCGCTTCGGCCAGATGAAAGATGCCGCTCTTGAACGGCAGCAACGGCTCTTCTGTCTGATTTCGCGTGCCCTCGGGGAAGACGATCAGCGACGAGCCGCTGTCGATGGCGTCGGCCATCTGCGCAATCGGATCCTGCGTCCGGTTCTCGCGGTCCCGCTGGATCAGCACCGAATTGAAGACATCGCGGCCGATGAAGGTACTGAGCCTGGATTTCAGCCAATATTCGGCACCGGCCACCGGCCGTGTTTCGGCGCGCATTCTGGGCGGCAGCACCGCCCAGACGAGAATGAAATCGCCATGGCTGGAGTGATTGGCAAAATAGACGCAGCGCCGCGGCGGCAGGCCTTCGCCCGACCAGATGGCACGCACCGCGGTGATGGCGCGCGCAAACAGCACGATCGCCACCGCGGCAGGCTTTGCAATCAATGTCCGCATGTCCTGCATCAAGGCTTCCTGCATTCAGGGTTGCAGGAACCTAGCTGCCTTTTGCGCAGACGGGAAGCAGCGCCGTAAGCCGGGTAAGATTTCCACAGGCGGCCGGCATCACGCCGACCGTGCTTCTCCCTCATCGGCCTCGGCCGACACGAGAATCTTATCGACGCGGCGGCCATCGAGATCGACGACCTCGAAGCGCCAGCCATTCTTGACGAAGCTCTCACCGAGCTCCGGCAGGTGCTTCAGCTCTTCGAGAATGAGACCGGCGACAGTCTGGAACTCGATGTCGTCGTCGAGCTTGAAGCTCATGAACTCGGCGAATTCGTCGATCGGCGTCCAGCCGGATACCAGATAGGAGCCATCGGTGCGGCGAACGATTGCCTGTTCTTCCGAAGGACCTTCCAGCAACGCGCCCATGATCGCTTCCATGATGTCGCCGGACGAGATGACGCCTTCGAAATGGCCATACTCGTCATAGACGAGAACCATGTGAACGGGCGATTTGCGGATCGCCTGGATCGCATGCGTTGCGGTCGATAGATCCGAAATGACCGGAACTTCATGGGCCAGCGCCTGGATATCGGCATGGCCGTTGGCATTCATGGCGTCGTAATAGTCCTTGACGAACAGGACACCAAAGACTTCGTCGGAGCTGCCGCGGCGAACCGGCAGACGCGAGCGGCGCGTCGCATGCAGCAGGGTGCGGATCTCTTCCGGGGTATCATCGACATCGACGACCTCGACATCGCGGCGCGGCGTCATCAGGGCGCGGGCCGTGCGGTCGGCAAGGCGCATGACGCCCGAAATCATCGCCGATTCTTCGCTTTCGATCACGCCGGCGCTCTGCGCTTCGGCGAGGACCGTCTTGATCTCTTCGTCGGTCACGCCGTCGCTGACCTTGCCGGACTGGCCAAGCAGCTTCAGCACCAGCTTGCCCGATGCATCGAGCAGCCAGACGAGCGGCAGCGCAAATTTGGAGAGCACGACCATCGCAGGCGCCACCTTGGCTGCAACCGCTTCCGGTTCGCGCAGCGCAATCTGCTTCGGCACGAGCTCGCCGACGATCAGCGACAGGTAGGTGATGGCGACGACCACGGTGCCAACGCCGAGCGCATCCGACAGCGCCGGGCCAACGCCCTGCTCCGACAGCCACTGCGTCAGGCGTCCGCCGAGCGTGGCGCCGGAAAAGGCGCCCGAGAGCACGCCGACCAGCGTGATGCCGATCTGCACGGTGGACAGGAAGCGTCCGGGATTTTCGGCAAGTCTGATGGCCTGGGTTGCCCCCAGGCTGCCGTGATCGGCGAGAACTTTAAGACGGGCGGGGCGGGAAGAAACGACAGCAAGTTCGGACATGGCGAGCACACCGTTCAGAACGGTAAGCAGGACCACGATAGTGATTTCGACTAACAAAAGGAGCCTATGATATCGACAAGGATGTCCCAAGATAAGGGTAAAGCGCTGACATTGAAAGCAAACGATCCGTTGAATGGCGGATATTTTTTCGTGACCGGAGCGTCTCCATACCGATATCTGGCATGTTTCGGAACGCCGCAGGCCATCGTCTCCGCGGCACAACCAAAACCTTCACGTTTCCGAAAAGCGGAACTTTTAAGCGTTCTATCGGTTCTTCATGCTCAACGAGCCTGGGGAGAATACCTTATGACACAGATCCGAGAAACCGAGCGCCGTGGCCGTACTTTGCGCGGCCGCCCGTATAGCCTTCCGGAATTTGCCAAGAAATACGGCCTCGAAGACGATCAGGCTGAAGACCTCTTCGTGCGCTTCGGCCCCTCCTCGATCGAACTCGATCTGCTGATGGCTGCGAAGCGCCGTCCGCCTGTGCGTCTCGAACAGGTAATGTAATCGATCCCGACCCGACCATGCGGCTTGCGAACGGCAGTCTCTGACGAAAGAATGGACGATGAACGCCACGACCGCAGCCAGCAAGAAAACCAAGCCGAATGCCGCGATGATGAAAGCGCGGGCGGTTCCGCAGCTGATCGACCCGGATGCGGAACCGTTCGTCGCCGAAGCCGTGCGTGAGCTTGTCGATTGCAAGATCCCGTTTCTGGTCGCCGGTACCTATGCTGTCTGCGCCTACACCGGCATCCAGCGGCAGACGAAGGATTTCGACATCTTCTGCAAGGCCGGTGACTACGGCCGCATCCTTGGGCATTTCAAAGACAAGGGTTACGCCGTCGAAGTCGAGGATGAGCGCTGGCTCGGCAAGGTCTTCAAGGGCAAGCATTTCTTCGATGTCATTTTTGCGTCGTCCAACGGCACGATGCCTGTCGGCGACGACTGGTTCAAGGATGCGCGTCAGGTGGAGATGTGCGGTTGTCCGGTCTGGATCATCAGCCCGACAGAGCTGCTTTGGTCGAAATTCTTCGTACAGCTGCGCCACCGCTATGACGGCGCAGATATTGCCCATGTGATCCTGCGCGCCCACGACAAGATCGATTGGCGCAAGCTGCTCGGCTATATGGAAGTGCACTGGGAAGTGCTGCTGATTGCGATCCTGAACTTCCGGTGGATCTACCCAACCGAGCGCGACAAGATCCCGCAATGGCTGATCGACGAGCTGCTGGAGCGCCTTGCGGCCCAGCGCGAGCTGCCGCTGCCGCAGATGCGCATCTGCCGCGGACGGATGTATTCGCGCGTCGATTTCGAGATCGACGTCAAGGAATGGGGTTTTGCCGATGTGGGCGGCGAGGGACAGCCGCGCGGCGAATGGGAGGAAGCCGATGGCTGAGACGAGAAGGAAGATCCGCGTCGCCGCCGTCGCCGACCTGCATGTGAAGGAAGACGGCGCCAAATCCTACAAGGAGCTTTTTGCCGAGGTCTCCGGTGTTGCCGATGTTCTCGTCATGGCAGGAGACCTCACCGATCTCGGCAAGCCCAAGGAAGCTGAGCTTCTCGCTGCCGATCTGCGCAGCTGCACGGTTCCCGTCGTTGCCGTTCTCGGCAACCATGACCACGAGAGCGGGTCTGTCGAGGACGTGACCCAGATCCTGACCGATGCCGGGGTGAAACTGCTGAACGGCCAGGCGGCGGAGATAGCGGGCGTCGGCTTCGTCGGCGTCAAAGGTTTTGCCGGCGGCTTCGGCCGGCATATGCTCGGCTCCTTCGGCGAGAACGCCATCAAGGCGATGGTCGCCGAAAGCGTCGAGGAATCGATGCGGCTTGAAAATGCCATGCGCCAGGTGCGCGCCGACAGATCGATGGTGATCCTCCACTATGCGCCGATCGCCGAGACCGTCGTCGGCGAGCCGCTGGAGATCTACCCGTTTCTCGGATCTTCGCGTCTGGCGGAAACCATCGACCGCTTCAAGGTCAATGCGGTCGTCCACGGCCATGCCCATCGCGGCACATACGAGGGCCGCACACCTGGCGGAGCGCCGGTCTATAATGTTGCCGCCCATATCGAAAAACCGACCGGCAAGACCTATGCGCTGCTGGAGCTGTAAATCTAGGCGCGTTTGCCGATCTTCCGGACCGGCTTCTGTTCCGGCCGGACGACACGAAACGCGTCGTTTTCAGCAGCCCGCATCAGGCGGCCGGTGCGGCGCAACATGTCGATCAGCTCACTGCCGTCGGTCGATGCGCGCGTTCGTTCGAGCTGCTCGTATTCCGCCATCGCCTGCTGCCAGTGAGCACCGCCCCGATCGTGCGGGCGGCCCTCTTCCTCCCAGATGGCATAGGCACGCTGATTGATCCAATCGTCCTTCGTACGGCTCATGATATGTCCAACTGAAATAAGCAAAATAATCTCCGGGAAGACTGCCAGAGCGGGCTTACAGAGTCGTTACTTGCGCGGACGAAATTTGAGCGGATTTACTTGCACTATCAGCAGCAAGATCAGGCCGAAAGAATGTGCGTGTTCTACTCCTTGCGCTCGGCAAGCTCGATGATGATGCCGTCGGGGTCGCGCAAGAAGGCGATCTTGTGCAGCACCTCGGAATTGAAGGCGAGACGCGGCCGCTCCTTCACCTCGACGCCGGCGGCTTCAAGCTTTGCGAAAGTCTCGTCGACGCTGTCGAACAGGAAGGTCAGATGGCGCATACCCGCGGTGCCGTCAGGCACATCCGCGGCTCTGGCTGCGCCGCCTGGCGGCGCGACGATCTCCAGCATGCCGCCGCCTGCATCCAGAAATACGAGATCGGAGCCATCCGGCTGCTTTTTCCGAAGATGAAGTCTGAGGCCTAGCAGGCTACAGTAGAAATCGACGGTGCGATCCATGTCGCTGACCGTCATGCCGACGTGTTCGAAGGATTTCAGCATTGCAGGCGGGGCCTCCTCTCCCCGGCAGGCGGATGAAAAATCGCTGCCGAACCTACGCCTCTGCAACCGGGCCGCAAGTCCGAAATCTAGCCTTCAACGAAACGTGCAGTCAGTTTTTCCGGTGATCAGCCTTGCCCGCGCTGGCCGAATATGATCGATTTCCGGCGCTGCTGGAGGGCGGCAATTTTCCGCAATTTCCATGAGCAATCGCTCATCAGCATTGGAGGGGTTACCATGTCCCAGCTTCTCGACGCCGCTTCCGCAAACGGCCTCTTCGTCGGCCGCATCTGGAACCTTGAGGCCGGTGGCCCGTCGATCGTGACGATCCGCGACGGGCAGCTCATCGATATCACTTCCAAAGACGTGCCGACGCTGAGCGCGCTGCTGGAACTGGCCGATCCTGCAGGTTTCGTCCGCGCGGCCGCCGGGACGCCTGCCGGGACGCTGGAGGCAATCGCCGCAAACAGCACCGGCGCTCCGGATACGAGCAAGCCCTATCTGCTGGCGCCTGCCGATCTTCAGGCGATCAAGGCCTGCGGCGTCACTTTCGCCCAGTCGATGATCGAGCGCGTCATCGAGGAGAAGGCGGCCGGCAACCCTGACCGCGCCGCTTCGATCCGCGATCGCGTTGGCGCGCTGATCGGCGGCAGCCTTGCGAATATCAAGGCGGGCTCGCCCGAGGCCGCCAAGGTCAAGCAGGCGCTGATCGATGAAGGCATGTGGTCACAATATCTCGAAGTCGGCATTGGTCCCGATGCCGAGGTGTTCACCAAGGCACCGGTTCTGTCGTCGGTCGGCTGGGGCGCCGATGTCGGTTTGCACCCGATCTCCACCTGGAACAATCCGGAGCCCGAGATCGTGCTGGCGGTCAACAGCCGCGCCGAGATCAAAGGCGCGACACTCGGCAACGACGTCAACCTGCGCGATGTCGAGGGCCGCTCGGCGCTGCTGCTCGGCAAGGCGAAGGACAACAACGCATCCTGCTCGATCGGCCCTTTCATCCGCCTGTTCGACGACAGTTACACAATCGACGACATGCGCAAGGCCGAGCTTGACCTCAAGGTAACAGGCGAGGACGGCTTCGTTCTGCACGGCAAGAGCTCGATGTCGAAGATCAGCCGCGATCCGACTGATCTCGTCAAGCAGACCTGCGGCGCGCACCACCAGTATCCCGATGGCTTCATGCTGTTTCTCGGAACCCTCTTTGCCCCGACCCAGGACCGCGACGCCAAGAACCAGGGCTTCACCCACAAGCTCGGCGATGTGGTGGAGATCTCTTCGGCCGGGCTTGGAACACTTAGCAACACCGTGCGCCTGTCGACGCAATGCCCGCCCTGGACATTCGGCATCTCGGCCCTCTTCAAAAGTCTCGCAAGGCGCGGCTTGTTGTGAGCGGCAATTGTGCTTGGCGCCGCAATCGGGTTAGAAGAGCAGCATGAACGACAACGTCATCAAGTTTAAGAAACCGAACAAGCCGAAGCCGCCGCGCCAGATCAATCCGGCGCTGCGCAAGCTCATCGTGGTCCTGACCATCCTGGTGCTCTTTGCGGCCGCCTGGGGCTATTTCAACTTCTTCGGCGGCCAGCCAACGCCGTAAGCGTGCGGGCGCGGCTTCGCCGTTTCCTCACCAGTTGAAGGTCAGCTTGCCCATCACCGTCCGGCCATCGCCATAGGTGCAGCCAAACGAGCTGCAGCTGGCGATATATTCCTTGTCAGCCAGATTTCGAAGGTTAAGCGAGGCGGTGACGCCTTCTTTCTTGTAGGTGAGTGCCGCATCGAAGAGGGTGACTCCGTCGAGGTCGTAGGTGTGCAGGACTGCGGGGGTACCGTAGCTTGCATATCCATAGCGCTGGCCTACATAGCGAACACCCGCGCCGATGCCGACGCCTTCAAGCGGGGAGCCTTCTGCAAAGCTGTAATCCATCCAGATGCTGGCGGCATGCTCCGGAACACCGTCCAGTGGGAGGCGGTTCGTCAGCATTCCGGGGGCGATCGTGTCTGTATCCGTATAGGTGTAGGCCGCTCGGAGATTGAGGCCATCCGCCAAGCTCGTCACTCCTTCGAGCTCGACGCCTTTGGCATGAACTTCACCGATCTGACTGGTGACGCCGCCAACCGTCTGCAGGACATTTTGCTGACGCAGATCGTAGACCGCCGCAGAGAAAAATCCGTCCCAGCCTTCGGGCTGATACTTCACGCCGATTTCGACCTGCTTGCCTTCCGTGGGACGGACATCGGAAAAGGTTGACGTGGGCGCAACCGGCTCAAACGAAGTGCTGTAGCTGACATATGGTGCGATACCATTGTCGAAGACATAGCCCAGCCCGACGCGTCCCGTCAGCTTTTGGTCATCGCGATCGAGAGATCTGACCGCCCGCGTTGCAGGCAGGAAATTCGTCGTGGTGCCATCCGTACTTGCCCAATCCTGTCTCAGGCCAAATGTCGCCCGCCAATTGTTGTAGGCCATCTCGTCCTGAACATAGATACCGACTTGACTGAGGTCCGTGTCCACCAGCGTGTCCGTCGTACGGGACAGCAGGCTGATCGGTCCACCATAAGTGGGATTCAGGATATCGAGCGGCGTTGCCCGGAAGAACCGGGTGCGCGCATTGTTGCTGAAATAGCGATAGTCCAAGCCGATCAGAAGCTTGTGCTCCAGATCACCGGTCTCGAACTCTCCCAGCAGACTATTGTCCACATTGAAAGTGTTAAGCAGTTCGTCCTGGAAAGTCGCATTGCGCAGGATTGAGTGACCATCGGCGCCCACACCCGGACCATAGGCTACGTTCGCGACGGTCGTTGACATCCCCAGCGCCTGATAATCCCAATCGAAATTCGAGTAGCGGACATTCTGGCGGAAGGTCCAGGTGTCGTTCAGCTTGTGCTCGAACTCATAGCCGAGATTGGTCAGCGTCCGGTTGGAATGGTCGAAGCTCTTGTCGCCGACATAGAAGTCCGGGCTGAGCGTGTTGGCAAACAGCGCAGGCACGCCCGACGGCGTGCTCGGATTGTCGTGCTGCACGCTGGTCAGGATCGTCAGCTTGGTGTCTTCATCGGGCTGCCAGGTGACGGCAGGGGCGATGAAATAACGGTCGTTGTCGAGCTGATCGACCTGGGCGCTCGCGGTTCTTGCCAGGCCAGTTACACGGTAGGCGAAATCCGACGCGTCGCTGACCGGGCCGCCGGCATCGAAATAGGTGCCATAGGTATCGTAGCTGCCGATCTGCAGGCCCACCTCGCCAAAGCGGTCGAAGGTCGGCCGCTTGCTGATCAGGTTGATGATGCCGCCCGGATTGCCCTGGCCGAACATCACGGAGGCCGGGCCGCGCAGCACTTCGATACGCTCGAGCTGATAGGGATCGATCGCCGGCGCGCCTGCCGTCCGCATCAGTCTCAGGCCGTTCAGATATTGCGACTGACGGCCATCGAACCCACGGATGCGCGGCGCATCGAAACGCGGATCGGACCCGCCCGGCTGGCTGACGACACCGGGCATGTAGTCGAGAGCCTGGCTTACGGTTTCGGCATCCTGCGCCTTCAGCTGGTCCGCGGTGATGACGGAGATCGACTGCTGGGTTTCGAGAATCGGCGTTCCGGTCTTGGTCGCCGTCGAACTCGTCCTTGCAACGAAACCCTTCACCGGCGCATTCGGGTCCTGCTTCGCCCGGCCCTGGACGGTGATCGGCGCGAGCTCGGTCACGGTCTGCGCATCCTGCGCGACCGCGGCTGCCGGAAGGAGCGCTGCCCCGCAAACGGTGGACAGCAGGACAAGCGATAGATTCTTCACGCGCACGGCAACCTCATGGAGACGAGGACGGGACGACCCGCCTAAAACTTGACAATTTCAGTCACGTTACTAGACGCTTTCGTTTTTTTGATCCAATAAGGCAATGAGCGTTTTTCATAAGCGCTGGTTCTGAAAACAGGTGGCAATTGGCGAATAGCTCCGCGCTCGAGCTCAGGCATCTCCGATATTTCGTTGCGCTTGCCGAAGAGCAGAATTTCGAGCGTGCGGCGGCCCGGCTGGGTATTGCCCAGCCCGGCCTCAGCCAGCAGATCATCAAGCTCGAAGCCCTGCTCGGCGTAGCCCTGCTCGATCGCAGCCGCCGCGCGGTGCGGCTGACGCGGCCGGGACTTGAGCTCGCCGAACAGGGCCGCCGCGTTCTCGGTCAGGCGGAGAACGCGATTGACGCCGTTCACCGCGCCGCGCGCGGCGATCTGGAGCGGGTCTCGGTCGGCTATGTCGCCTCGGCTGCCTATTCCGGCGTGCTCGGCGATGCGCTTTCGAAGTTCAAGGCCGCGAGCCCCGGTGTCGAATTCCAGCTGATCGAGATCGAGATGCGCCAGCAACTCGAAAAGATCGCCGACAAGACGCTCGATCTCGGCTTCATCCGGCCACCGATCTCGCTTCCGCCGGGTTTGGCAGCCGAAGTCGCGGTGCGCGAAGATTTCGTCGTGGCCCTGCCTGCCGGCCATCGACACGCGAGTGCCGCATCCGTTTCCCTGAAATCACTCTCCCCGGAAGTGTTCATCACGCCGCGCCAACCTGCCGATACCGGCTTTCACCGCAACACGATCGCCGCCTGCCGCGAAGCCGGTTTCGAGCCTCACATCAACAGTTCCGGCCGGGATTTCATAACGATCGCCAGCATGGTCGTGCTCGGCGTCGGCGTTGCGCTGGTGCCGCGCTCGTTCCAATGCGTCCAGCTTCCGGGCATTACCTACACCAGGCTGAAAGGATGCTCGGTGACATCGGATCTGGCGATCGCCTACCGCAAGGTCGAGCCATCGCCGGTCATCAAGGGCTTCATCGCCCATTTCAAGAAAAACCTGGTACGCGATCAGGACGGTCTTCGCGATGACGTTGCCGACGAGAGCTTCTGATTGCCGCCGCCTAGTCTTGTTGACAAAGTTCATTTTCGCCGGGAAGCTTTCACGCTCCATAAGGCTGGAGGATACTTTGACGCTGCCGTCAGCAATTTTTGAGACGTATCGCTCCACGCTTGTCTCACAGCCCTTGTCTGCGCTTTGGCGGGGGCATGGCTCTGCTATTTTTTGGAGTTTGGCCGCTTATCGCCAAAGGTGAAACGAGATGGGTCTGCTGCCAATCCACAGGGCGACTATACGGTCATAATCGAGTGGAGTTGGCGAATTGAGAACGAGGAGTCCATCCTGTGCGGAAGCTGGAGCGATGAAGATAATTGGAAGGAGATATTTCAGACGCTGATCGGACAGACGGTTCAAGACATCTCGATCTACGGACGGCTTCCAGAACTATCGATTTCTTTCGCCAATGGACTTTACGTTGCTTCCTTTATGACCGCCGAGGGGCAACCTGCTTGGGGCATCATCGACCGTTCGCCGCAACACCAAAAATGCAGATGCTTGGGCGTTCGCGATGGCGTCATCGTCGAAGAATTCTAGCCGGTGAGGGTCTATGACACCACGTTGCGGATGAACTTCACGATCCCGGTCTGCCGGTTCGCGTAGGAATAGTCCTGGGCCGAGCTGTAAATCGCAAAAGTCCCTGCCGGGTAGTCCTTCTCGGCGCCGCCGACGGTAAGAGTCAGCACGCCTTCCGTGACGAAGATCATTTCGTGCCAGCCCTGCGGGTCCGGTTCCGCGTCATAGCGCTCGCCGCCTTCGAGCGACCAGAGCCACATCTGTGTCTCGTGGGCCGCAGGCGCAGTGCCGAGCAGAACGCCGGCGCTTGCCGGGCCGTTTCCGCGCCAGGTCACCTCGTTGATATCGGCAGAGGAGCTGCGGTCGGGATCACGCACCAGATCGACGAACCCGACGCCCATTGCCGCCGCCAGCTTGTCGAGGCTGGAGAGACTGATATTCGCATCACCGGCTTCGACGGCGACGATCATCCGCCTGCTGATCCCCGATGCTTCAGCCAGCGCCACCTGGCTCATGCCGGAGGCCTGACGATGCCTGCGAAGATTGCCGGAAACATGCGCTAGGACATCGCGACGCACTTGACTGTGCAATATATTGCTCATAGGCTCCTTTTACTCTTGATGGGCAGACTATTCAACAGCGATTTCAGCCGTGCGTGGGGCACCTACGCGGGAACGGATGTTTGCGCGCGGCCGTCTGCCCCGCATTTAAAGGCGAGGTCATTCATGTCGCAACAGCCAATCGTTCTCCACGAAGCCGATATCACCGCTCTTCTTCCGAAAGTGGACGTCCGCTCGGTGCTGGAGCGCATGTTCCGCTCGCTGGCAGATGGCGATGCCGTTCAGCCGCCGCAGACGCTCAGCCTTTTCCCGCGCGATGCCGGCGACTTCATCACCTATCTCGGCGTGCTCTCGGGCGAGAAGGTCTTCGGCGCCAAGCTTTCCCCCTACATCCCCGGCGACGGCAAGGCGCTGGTCACGGCCTGGACGCTGCTGATGTCGATGGAAACGGGCACGCCGGTACTGCTCTGCGATTCCAAGAAGCTGACCACCGAGCGCACCGCGGCGACATCGGTCATCGCCGCCGATGTCCTGGCGCCTTCAGATGCGTCGGTGCTCACCATCGTCGGCTCCGGCCCGGTGGCGCTTGCCCATCTACGCTATGCGGAAACGATCCGCGCCTGGAAAGAGGTGCGCATCGCATCACCGAACGTCGCCAGCCGCAAGGACATTCCTGCGACGATCGCCAGTGGCGTTGCGGTCAGCCAATACGCCGATGCCAATGCCGCCGTAGCGGGCGCCGACGTGGTGCTGCTTTGCACTTCCTCGGGCAAGCCCGTCATAGACGTTAAGTCGCTGTCGAAATCGGCCGTCGTGACCTCGATCAGCACCAATGCCGCCAATGCCCACGAGGTCGATCCCGCGGCCCTACAGGGCTTCGACGTCTATTGCGATTACCGCGCGACGACACCGGCATCAGCAGGCGAAATGAAACTGGCTGCCGCCGCCGGACAATGGAGTGCTGACGCGCTTTGCGGCGACCTGCCCGAACTGCTGGCTGGCAGAGCCAAGGCTCCGAGCTGCGAACGCCCGGCCTTCTTCCGCTCGATCGGCCTTGGCCTCGAAGACGTTGCGGCCGCCGTCGCCCTGCTCGCCGCCGCCCGCGCCTAAGACACAAGCAATAGCCAGGAGAATGACATGAAGATCCGCAATTTCGGCGTCGAGATTTGGATGAACAAATACGAGAACGTCTGCGAGCTGAACCTCGCCGAGACCTGCGTCGAATCGCTGACCGTCGGCGAATTGCTCGACATGGCAGGCAAGACGGATATCGCCGCCGAATTGCTGCCGCTGAAGCTCACCTATGGCGAGATCGAAGGCAGCGTGCGGCTGCGCAACCTGGTTGCCGGCCTCTACGAGCGCCAGAAGCTCGAGAATACCGTAATCACCCACGGCGCGATAGGCGCCAACGCACTCGTTCACCTGACCCTCGTCGAAAAGGGCGATCGCGTCATCTCCGTGCTGCCGACCTACCAGCAGCACTACTCGATCCCCGAGAGCATCGGCGCCGACATCCAGATCCTAAAGCTCACCGAAAAGACCGGCTTCCTGCCCGATCTCGAAGAGCTGAAGAAGCTGGCGACCCCGGGCACCAAGCTGATCGCCATCAACAACCCGAACAACCCGACCGGTTCGCTGATGGACCGCGCCTATCTCGAAAAGATCGTCGAGATTGCCCGTGCTTGCGGCGCCTGGATCCTCTGCGACGAAGTCTATCGCGGCACGGATCAGGAAGGCGCAGACGGCATGACCGCCTCGATCGCCGATCTCTACGAAAAGGGCATCAGCACCGGCAGCATGTCGAAGACCTATTCGCTGGCCGGATTGCGTCTCGGCTGGATTGCCGGTCCGGAAGATTTGATACATGCGGTTTCCGTTCATCGCGACTACAACACGATCAGCGTCGGCCGCCTCGACGACCACTTTGCGGCGATCGCGCTCGAAAATCGCGACAAGATCCTGAAGCGTAGCCATCATATCACCCGCAGCGGTCTCTCCATCCTCTCGGACTGGGTCGATGCCGAGCCGCTGATTTCTTGGATCAAGCCGAAATCCGGCACCACGGCCCTGCTGAAATACGATCTGCCGATCTCCTCCGAGGACTTCTGCCTTCGCCTTCTCGAACAGAAGGGCGTCATGCTGACGCCGGGCAGCGCCATGGACATGGAGGGCTACCTGCGCATCGGCTACACGAATGGCGAAGCGGTACTCCACGAGGGCCTGAAGCGCATTTCGCAATTCCTGAAGGAGGCCGCCGTTTCGGCCGCCTGATCTCCTCGAAAACCCAAGAATTCCAGCCGCCCGGTTGCGGGCGGCGGATTGAGTCCGTTTCCAAACAAAAGGGGAATTTCCATGAAACGACTTTTGACAGTGCTCTCGCTTTCGCTTCTCGCGGGCACCGCCTTTGCCGACGAGCTTCGCATCGGCACCAGCGCCGATTACCCGCCGTGGGAATCGGTCGATGCCAGCGGCAACATCATCGGCTTCGACAAGGATGTCGGTGACGAGATCTGCAAGCGCATCGCCGCCACCTGCAACTGGCAGAACCAGGCCTATGACGGCCTGCTGCCGGGTCTTCAGGTCGGCAAGTTCGACCTCGTCATCTCGGGCGTGTCGATCAACGACGAACGCTCGCAGAAGGTCGATTTCTCGGCCGCCTATGCCGACGCTCCGAACGCGATCGTCACCGCGCCAGGCAGCGATGCAGCCTCGGCCAAGTCTGCCGCCGATCTCACCAAGGCCCTCGCCAAGGCTTCGATCGGCGTTCAGTCCGGCTCGACCCACGAGCAGGTGATCCGCGCCCATTTCCCGGATGCCGACGTACGGGTCTACGACCGTCCCGACCAAGTTGCCGACGACCTCGTCGCTGGCCGCATCGATGCCGGCCTGATGGAGCGTTCCGCCTGGGAGCCGCTCATCAAGGATCGCGGCGCCGACAAGCTCGCCTATGCAGGTCCGCTGCTGACCAGCGCCGACTTTGCCGAATTCGGCAAGGGCCAGGGCGTTGCCATGGGCAAGGGCAAGGCCGAGCTGAAGACCAAGGTCGACGGCGCCGTCGAAGCGATGCTGAAGGACGGTACGGTCAAGACCATTTCCGAGAAGTGGTTCGGCTACGACGCCTCCAAGAAATAATGGCATGCGGGAGGCGGCATGCCCGCCTCCCCTTCCAGGAGAGACCATGCGCATTTCACCCGACATCCTGGCGGCAGCCAGGAACGATCTGTCCGCCCTGGTGGCCATTCCATCCGTCAGCGCCCGTGGCGAAGGCATGGAGGCCTGCGCGGACGAGGTCGAGCGCCTTCTTGCCGAAGCCGGTTTCAGCACAGGGCAGCACAAGGGCGATGTCGGCCCGTTCGTCGTCGGCGAGACCGGCGATGGACCGTTCACGCTTGTCATCTACAATCACTACGACGTGCAGCCGGAAGACCCGGTCGCCCTCTGGACTGATCCGCCCTTCGTGCTCACCGAGCGCGATGGCCGCCTCTACGGCCGGGGATCGGCCGACGACAAGGGCGAGTTCATCAGCCGCATAGCCGGTTGGAATCTTTTCCGCCAAGCCCATCCCGGCGCCCTGCCGTTCAAGCTGATCTGGATCGTCGAAGGCGAAGAGGAGATCGGCAGCCCGTCGCTGACCCGCTTCCTCGACAGCCGCTTCCCGGACACCAGGGCCGACCTCTGCTGGTGGGAATTCGGCGAAGTCGACAAGTCAGGCCGCCCGATCATTCTTATGGGCTTCAAGGGCATCCTCGCGGTCGAGCTCGAATGCCGCACGGCGCGGGCCGACCTGCATTCGAGCCTTGGCGCTATCTTCGATAATCCGCTCTGGCGCCTTGCGGCCGCCATTGCCTCGCTGCGAGACGCTTCCGGCCGCATCCTGATCGACGGCTTTTATGACGACGTTATGGCGCCGGATGTCCGCAGCCGCGCGCTTGCCGCGACCCCGCCTTTCCCGCTCGAAAGCCTGCAGGCCGAAACCGGCGGACAGCGCCTGCTCGATGGCGTCGATGCTGATACGTTCTACGAGCACCTGAATTTCGAACCCTGCCTGAACGTCAACGGCTTTCACGGCGGCTATGACGGCGAAGGGGCAAAGACCGTTCTGCCCTGCACCGGAATGGCCAAGCTCGATTTCCGGCTGGCACCGGGCCAGCACCCGGTAGAGATCGCCGCATTGCTGCGCCGTCACCTGGACGCGAAGGGATTTGACGACGTCGAGATGAAAATCCTCGATGCCGAGGTTCTCGGCGTCAGAAGCGACCCGTCGCATCCCGCCGTCGATCTGGGGGCGGCACTGCTGGAAAAATGGTTCGGGCGGCCAGCGGTGATCCAGCCGAGTTCGGCCGCCTCGGGGCTTGCGCATCCTTTCGTCCACAAATTCGGCGCCACCCTGTTCGGCGCCGGCCTGACGCATCACGGCGCGATGCTGCACTCTCCGGACGAGAATATCCTAGTCTCCCATTTCGAGAACATGATCGGCTTTTCCGCCGAGTTTTTCGCGGCCCTTTGCGAGAGCGCAGTGACCCGGGAGGCTGCCGCAGATGCTTGATGCCCTCGTCCAATATCACGGACAGCTTCTGCAGGGGCTGTTGACCACCCTGATCGTTGGCGTCGCCAGCTTCGTCGCGGGCTTCGTCATCGCCGCAGCCCTTGCGCCGCTCGCCGTCTATGGCAGTCCGCTGACGCGCAAGATCATTATGGGCTATGTCGGGCTGATCCGCGGCCTACCCGAACTGCTGGTCATCTTCCTGGTCTTCTATGGCGGCACGGTGCTGCTGACCAAGATGATCGGCCGCTATGTCGAAGTCGATGCGTTGACCGCGGGTGTCGTGTCGCTGTCGGTCGTTGCCGCCGCATACCTAACCGAAATCCTGCGCGGCGCTCTGCTCAGCGTCTCGCAGGGACAGTGGGAGGCAGCACTGTCGCTCGGGCTGCGCAAGCCCCGCGCCTTCCTTCTCGTCATCCTGCCGCAGATGATGGTGCGCGCCCTTCCCGGCCTTGGAAACCAGTGGCTGGTGATCCTCAAGGAAAGTGCCCTCGTCTCGGTCGTCGGCCTTGAGGAGCTGATGCGCAAATCGGTGGTCGCCGCCGGCGCGACGCATCAACCACTCGCCTTCTATCTGGCCGCTGCCGGCCTCTATGTTGCCATCACCGGCATCTCGTCCCTTCTCCTGAAGGCGTATGAGCTGCGCCTCACGCCGCATATGAGGTGACCATGCTCTCCTTCGATCTGTTTCTTCCGGCGTTTCTGACCGTCAAGGACGGCTTCATCCTCACCGTCCTGATCACCGTGGCGAGCTTCGCGCTCGGCCAGGTTCTGGCCCTGCCGCTGGCTTTGGCGGTGACCTCCTCGCGCCGTTCTCTGCGCGTGCCGGTCTCGACCTATACGTTCCTGATCCGCGGCAGCCCGCTGCTGGTCCAGCTGTTCATCGTCTATTACGGCCTCGGCCAGATCGATCTGATCCGCCACGGCTTCCTGTGGCCGGTGCTGCGCAGCCCCATCTATTGCGCCATCTTCGCAATCGGCCTGAATTCGGCCGCCTATTCCGCCGAGCTGCTGGCCGGTGCGATCCGCCAACTCCCGGCAGGTCAGTGGGAGGCAGGACAGGCGCTCGGGCTGCATCGCGTGGTGCTATTGCTGAAGATCATCCTGCCGCAGGCCTACCGTGCCATCCTTCCGGCGATCGCCAACGAACTGGTGCTGGTCATGAAGGGCTCGACGCTCGCCAGCGCCGTGACCGTGATGGAAATGACCGGTGCCGCCCGCGTCTTCGTCGCCCGCACCTACGCGCCCTTCGAAACCTTCCTGATCGCCGGTACGCTCTATCTGTTGATGGGTGCGGTCTTCGGCCGGATCTTCCGCTTCATCGAAATGCGGGTGGCGATTCCGGGGCGGTAACGGCCCCGGCCGGTAGCATCAGGTATTTCGCCTGATGCCCTGCAGCAGATCCAGCACGGAGTTTGCGGCATCGAGCACATTCGTCCCCGGCCCGAAGACGGCGGCGACGCCGTGGTCGGTGAGGAACTGATAGTCCTGGCGCGGAATGACCCCGCCGCAGACGACGATGACATCGCCGCCACCCTTTGCCTTCAGCGCCTCGACCAGCTGCGGCAGCAGCGTCTTGTGACCAGCCGCCAGCGACGAGACGCCGATGACGTTGACCTTCTCGCCGATCGCCATCCCGGCCGCCTCATCGGGCGTCTGGAACAGCGGCCCGGCCAGCACGTCGAAGCCGACATCGCCGAAGGCCGAAGAGATGACTTTCGCACCGCGGTCATGGCCGTCCTGGCCGAGCTTGGCGACCATGATCTTCGGCTTGCGCCCGAGGCTCTCCGTCACATCCGCCATGCGGCCCTTCAGCACGGCAAGCTCCGGCTGATCGCGATAGGCCTCGCCATAGACGTCCCTGATCACCTCGGGTACCGCCGCATGATCGCCGAAGGACGCGCGCATCGCATCGGAGATTTCACCGACGGTGGCGCGCGCCCGCGCTGCCTCGACTGCGGCGGCAAGCAGGTTTCCCTCTCCGGTGCGGGCGATGTCTGCAAGGGCTTTCAGGGTTTCGGCAACCTTGACGCCATCACGGCGGCGGCGCGTGTCCTCGATGCGCTTGACCTGCGCGGTCCGCACAGCCGCATTGTCGATCGCCAGGATGTCGAGCTCTTCCTCGGTCTCGAGCCGGTATTTGTTGACGCCGACGATCACTTCGTCGCCCTTGTCGACAGCGGCCTGACGGCGCGTCGCGGCTTCCTCGATCAGCCGCTTCGGCAGGCCTTCGTTGACGGCCTTGGTCATGCCGCCGAGCGCCTCGACCTCCTCGATCAGCGCCCAGGCCTTGTCGGCCAATTCCTTTGTGAGGCTCTCGACATAATAGGAACCAGCCAGGGGATCGACGACCTTGGTCACCCCCGTCTCGTGCTGCAGGATCAGCTGGGTGTTGCGGGCGATGCGGGCCGAGAATTCCGTCGGCAGGGCGATCGCCTCGTCGAAGGAATTGGTGTGCAGCGACTGCGTGCCGCCGAGCACGGCCGACATCGCCTCGAAGGCGGTCCTGATGATGTTGTTATAGGGATCCTGCTCCTGCAGCGAGACACCCGACGTCTGGCAATGGGTGCGCAGCATCAGCGACGAGGCCTTCTTCGGCTGGAACTCCTCCATGATCTTCGTCCATAGCAGACGGGCGGCACGCAGCTTTGCCGCCTCCATGAAGAAGTTCATGCCGATGGCGAAGAAGAAGGAGAGGCGTCCGGCGAATTCGTCGACGTCGAGACCCTTGGCGATGGCCGCCCGCACATATTCGCGGCCATCGGCCAGCGTGAAGGCAAGCTCCTGCACCAGCGTCGCACCGGCCTCCTGCATGTGATAGCCGGAGATCGAGATCGAATTGAACTTCGGCATCTCGCGCGCTGTATACTCGATGATATCGGCAACGATCCGCATCGAGGGCTCGGGCGGATAGATATAGGTGTTGCGGACCATGAACTCCTTGAGGATGTCGTTCTGGATGGTGCCGGACAGAGCCGCGCGCGAAACACCCTGCTCTTCCCCGGCGACGATGAAGGAGGCGAGGATCGGGATGACGGCGCCGTTCATCGTCATCGACACCGAGATCTTCTCCAGCGGGATGCCGTCGAACAGGATCTTCATGTCCTCGACGCTGTCGATCGCCACGCCGGCCTTGCCGACATCTCCTTCGACGCGCGGATGATCGCTGTCATAGCCGCGATGGGTGGCCAGATCGAAGGCAACCGAGACGCCCTGCTGACCGGCGGCAAGCGCCTTGCGGTAGAAGGCATTGGAGGCTTCGGCGGTCGAGAAGCCGGCATATTGGCGGATGGTCCAGGGGCGTCCGGCATACATCGTCGCCCGCGGTCCGCGGGTGAAGGGAGCAAAGCCCGGAATGCTGTCCAGATGACCGGCGCCCGCGATATCCTCGGCCGTATAGAGCGGCTTGACGTCGATGCCCTCAGGCGTGTGCCAGACAAGCACATCCGGAGAAGCCTTCAGCTCCTTCGCGGCAAGCGCCTGCCAATCGGCCACGGTCTTCTTCGTCATGTCATCCTCCGGCATGTCATTGCGCCGCACGCTATCACCAGGAATGCATGCGGCGCGATAGGGCCTTAGGATAATTTACACGAGCCTTCCCGTCACGCTTCCGCGTGCCCGGTCACCCGTGCGCGTGTCTGGGGATCTTCGGCAGGAAGATCGTCAGCAGGCCGAGCAGCGGCAGATAGGAGCAGATCTTGTAGATGAACTCGATGCCGTGGCTATCGGCGAAATCGCCGAGGAAGGCGGCGCCGAGACCACCGGCGCCGAAGGCGAAGCCGAAGAACACCCCGGCAATCAGCCCGACGCGGCCCGGCACCAGCTCCTGCGCGAAGACGACGATCGCCGAGAAGGCCGAAGCGAAGATCAGGCCGATGACGACGCTGAGAACGCATGTCCAGAAGAGGTTGGCATAGGGCAGCATCAGCGCGAAGGGAATGACGCCGAGGATCGAGAACCAGATGACGAAACGGGCGCCGAGACGATCGCCGATCGGGCCGCCGAGGAAGGTGCCGACGGCAACCGAGCCCAGGAACAGGAATAGCATCAGCTGCGCCTGCTGCACGCCGAGCTGGAAACGGACGATGACATAGAAGGTGAAGTAGCTCGAGATACTTGCCATGTAGACGTTCTTCGTCGCGGTCAGAAGCACGAGGATCAGCAGCGCGATCACCACCTTGTTCTGCGGCAACGGCAGGGTGCGGCTGACGGCCGGCTTGCCGGCATTCTGGCGGCGGTGGCTCATGTACCAGTTGCCGACCCAGCCGAGCACGATCATGCCGATCAGCGCGATGCCCGATAGCCAGGAAACGCTGTGCTGGCCGAGCGGGAAGACGATGAACGCGGCGATCAGCGGGCCGATCGCCTGACCGGCATTGCCGCCCACCTGGAAGAAGGACTGTGCAAAGCCGTGACGGCCGCCGGAGGCCAGCCGCGCGACGCGCGAGGACTCCGGATGGAAGACGGCGGAGCCGAAGCCGATGAGGCTTGCCGCAACGAGCAGCAGCTCGAAACTGCCGGCATTGCCCAGCAGGATCAGGCCGCAGAAGGTGCTGGCCATGCCGACTGGCAGCGAATAGGGCATCGGCCAGCGGTCGGTGAAGATGCCGACGAAAGGCTGCAGCAGCGACGCGGTGACCTGGAAGGTCATCGTCAGCAGGCCGATCTGTACGAAGTCGAGGTTATAATTGGCCTTGAAGAGCGGATATAGCGACGCAAGAAGCGACTGCATGATATCGTTCAGCATGTGGCAGAAGCTGACTGCCATCAGGATCGACATTGTCGTCTTCTGGAAACGCGGCGCGGTTTCGCTCACTACGGCCATGAATATATCCTCCTGCAACAGGATTCCTTGCCTGCTGCGGTCATGTGATGAAGAAATGGAAGCGTTCGGGACCGGGTGAAATCCTCCCGGTGGCGTTCGCTAGCACAGCATCTATCGCAACTTCTGCGTCCGGCACAGCCCGCTTTGGCCAAGAGCGGTACGCCAATGCCTAAAATTTGCGCGCCTGCGCCATTTTTGCTGCGCCTCCGAAGACTGGCGTTGAACGCGGGATTTCGGGCGGTGGTTGTACGCGGGCCTTGGGCTCCCTAAAGTAAGGCGGTTCGAACCAAGCTTCCAAGGACCCGCATGCAGGACAAGGCCTCTTCACCCGCGCTCGAGATATCAGCGATCCGCCGCAGCTTCGGCGCCCAGGCAGCACTTGCCGGCCTGTCGCTGACCGTCGCCCGTGGCGAGATCGTCACCCTGGTCGGCCATTCCGGCTGCGGCAAGTCCACGCTTCTCCGGGTGATCGCAGGCATCGAGCGGCCGGATGGCGGAGCAGTGGTGCTGGAGGGCGAGATGGTGTCCGGGCCGGACCGCTTCGTCGAGCCGGAAGAACGCAAGATCGGTTTCGTCTTCCAGGACTATGCCCTCTTTCCGCATCTGACGGCGATGCAGAACATTCTCTTCGGTCTGCGCAGGCGGCCAAAGGCCGAAGCGGCAGCGATGGCGGCGGAAGTCATCAGCATTGCCGGGATCGGCCATCTGACGGACCGCTACCCGCATATGCTCTCTGGCGGCGAGCAGCAGCGCGTGGCACTTGCCCGGGCGCTGGCGCCGCGGCCGCGCATCCTGCTGATGGACGAGCCATTCTCCAACCTCGACCAGGGGCTGCGCGAGCAGGTCCGCACCGAGACGATCGCACTTCTGAGAACACTCGGCACCACCGCCATCATCGTCACCCATGATCCGCAGGAGGCGCTGTCGGCGGGCGACCGGGTGGTGCTGATGCGGGCGGGTGAGATCGTTCAGGTGGGAACCGGCTACGATCTCCACGACCGGCCGAACTGCGCCTATGCCGCCGAATTCTTTTCGCTGGCGAACAAGATTCCCGGCATCAGCAGGAACGGCCGCATGGAAACGGCAATCGGCAGCTTCGCGCATGGGCTCGACCTGCGCGACGAGGAAAGCGGCACCGTCTATGTGCGCTTCCAGGATATCACGGTCTCGGTCGATGAAGGTGACCTGCCGGCCCGCATCATCAGGCGCTCCTTCCAGGGGGAAATCGAGGAACTGACGCTCGATGTCGAGGGTCTCCAGGCTCCGATCCGGACCCGCACCATGCGGCGCCTGCCGGACGATGCGCAGAGCGTGCGAATCTCGATCGCTCCCGAACGGGTGCTCGCCTTCGCCTGAACGGGTGAGAACGCCATCACGAAGCCGTGATGGCGGCGACTTAAACTTGACTATCCCCCTCAAGAACTGCAGCTACGGAGCGCAGTCATTTACGGGGGTAGTATGATGCAAACCAAAATGTCCGCGGCATTCGCCGCTTTTTCTCTGTGCGCTCTTCCGGTCACCGTTTCGGCCGCCGAGCTCAATCTCTACACGACACGTGAGCCGGCGCTGATCGCGCCGCTTCTGGAAGCCTACACGGCGAAGACCGGCACCAAGGTCAACACCGTGTTTCTCAAGGACGGTCTTGCCGAACGTGTGGCAAGCGAAGGTGCTGCCTCTCCGGCAGATATCCTGATGGCCGTCGATGCCGGCAATCTGGTGGATCTCGCCGAAAAGGGCGTCACCCAGCCGATCGAGTCCGCAACGCTCAACGCCGCCATTCCAGAACAGCTTCGCGATGCGAAGGGCTACTGGTTCGGCCTGTCGATGCGCGCCCGCGTGCTCTATGCCGCCAAGGATGTCGATCTGACGGCCTTCAACTACGAGGATCTCGCCGATCCCAAGTGGAAGGGCAAGATCTGCATCCGCTCTGGCCAGCATCCGTACAACACGGCGCTGTTTGCGGATTATATCGCCCATTACGGCGAAGCCGAAACCGAAAAGTGGCTTTCCGGCATCAAGGACAACCTCGCCCGCAAGGCGGCCGGTGGTGACCGCGACGGCGCAAAGGATATCCTCGGCGGCGTCTGCGACATCGCCATTGCCAACTCCTACTATGTCGGTCTGATGCGCTCCGGAAAGGGCGGCGAAGACCAGGTCAAGTGGGGTGAGGCGATCAAGGTGGTCCTGCCGACCTTCAAGAACGGCGGCACGCAGGTCAACATCTCCGGTGCGGCCGTTGCCAAGCATGCGCCAAACAAGGAAGAAGCCGTGAAGCTTCTGGAATATCTCGTCTCCGACGAGGCCCAGAAGATCTATGCCGAAGCCAATTACGAGTATCCGGTCAAGGCCGGCGCCTCTGTCGATCCGATCATCGCCTCCTTCGGCGAATTGAAGATCGACAGCAAGCCGCTGGCCGAAATTGTCGGCTACCGCAAGGAGGCGAGCGCGCTCGTCGACAAGGTCGGTTTCGACAACTAAGGCGATCGGGGCGGCTGCACCTGCGGGCGCCCCTTTCCGTTCGGATGATTGCATGTCCCTGACATCAGTGGCAGATCGCCCCGCAAGGCGGCCGGTCAGCGCCTGGCTTTCCGGAGCCGGGCTTGTTGCGTTTCTCGTCATCCTGCCCTTCGGCGGCCTCGCCTTCGAAGCGTTCAAAGGCTCGCCGTCGCTCTGGAGCCATCTGTTTTCGACGATCCTGCCGGTCGCCCTTGCGGATACGGTGATCCTGCTCGGCGGGGTCGGCCTGATGACGGCGGCAATTGGTACGCTGACGGCTTGGCTGGTGACAGCCTACGACTTTCCCGGCCGCCGCGTGCTGGAATGGGCGCTGCTGCTACCGCTCGCGGTGCCGACCTATATCATCGCCTACGCCTATCTCGATATCCTGCATCCGATCGGCTCCGTGCAGGGCGCGATCCGCTGGCTGCTCGGCTATGAGAGCCCACGGCAGTTCCGCTTGCCCGATATCCGTTCGATGACGGGCTGCATCCTGCTGCTCGGCATGGTGCTTTATCCCTATGTCTATATTCCTGTCCGGGCGATGTTCCTGACGCAGTCGGCCAATCTCATCGAAGCGGGACGGATGCTCGGCATTAGCAGGCGCGGCGTCTTCTGGCATATCGCCCTGCCGCTTGCCCGCCCGGCCGTTGCCGTCGGCGTCAGCCTGGCATTGATGGAAACACTGAACGACGTCGGCGCCGCCGAATTTCTGGGCGTGCGGACCCTGACGGTCTCGATCTACACGACCTGGATCACCCGCACCGACCTGCCCGGCGCATCGCAGATCGCGCTGGCACTGTTTTTCATCGTCGTAGCCCTGATTGCCATCGAGCGCTGGGCCCGGCGCAATCAGCGCTACGCAACCGACAGCCGCCGCAGCCGCGGCCTGCAGCCGCAAAAGGTCTCTCCGTCCAAGGGTCTCCTTCTCTCTGCTCTCGGCTTCCTGCCTGTTATCCTCGGCTTCGCGGCGCCGGCTGTCTATCTGGCCTCGGAGGCCTGGAAGCGCTTCCGCTTCGCCGGGGTTTCCGCCAATTTCCTCAGTGAAGCCGGATACACAGTGCTCTTCGCCTCGGTCGCCACCGCCGCGGTCATCCTTCTCGGCCTTCTGCTTGCCTATGCCGGCCGTCTATGGCCGGGTGCAGGCTCATCCTTGCTGATGCGGATTGCGGAAACCGGCTATGCCGCACCGGGAACAGTCGTGGCGATCGGCGTGCTGATCGTCCTCGGCAGTGCGGACAGGATGATCTTTCATGCCGGTACTCAATGGTTGGGCGTCGTCACCGGATTGTTCTTCATGGGATCGGGAGCGGCCCTCGTCTATGCGCTGGCGGTTCGCTTCCTGGCGATTTCGGCGGGCGGCATCGACGCCGGACTGGCGCGCATTCCTGTCACGCTCGACCACGCCTCGCGCACACTTGGCCAGACACCATCAGGCACCTTCCGCCTCGTGCATCTGCCGCTGTCGAAGACGGCGATTGCCGCCGCTGCGCTGCTGGTCTTCGTGGATTGCGTCAAGGAACTGCCGGCGACCCTGCTGCTGCGCCCGCTGAATGTCGAGACTTTCGCCACGCATCTCTACGGCGAGGCAGCGAGGGGAACATACGAGGAGGCATCGATCGCCGCTCTCGCAATCGTCCTCGTCAGCCTCCTGCCCGTCATCCTGCTCTCGCGGGTCGGCACCACAAGGCGCTGAAAGGCACCCGCGCGGTTTGCGCGGGCGCTCTGTCCTAGCGTTCGCGCTCGAACAGCGCGTCGGTTTCCTGCCACAGGGCATCAGGGATCGGCAGCTTCGCCCAATCGAGATTCTGCGCAATGCGCTCCGGCCGGCTCATGCCGAGAACGGCGGCGGAGACGTGTGGATTGCGGAAGGCGAACTGGATCGCTGCCGCCTGCAGGGGGACGCCGTGACGCTCGCAGATCGCCTCGATCCGCTTGGCCCGGGCGACGACTTCCTCCGGCGGAGCACCGTAATCGAAGGTCGTGCCTGAATTGCCCGGACCCGTGGCGAGAATGCCCGAATTGAACACCCCGGCGACGACAATCTCGACACCCCGATGAGCAGCTTCCGGCAGCAGGTCGGCTTCAGCCGCCCGGTCGAGCAGGGTATAGCGCCCGGCCATCATGACAGCGTCGAGCGCGCAGGCCTTCATGAACCGTGTTGCAACATCGCTCTCATTGACGCCGACGCCGATCGCCTTGATGTGACCGGCCTTTCTGAGATCGTCGAGCGCCCGGTAGCAGCCTTCGACGGCCTCGTTGAAACGCCGCTCATAGGCATCCCCATGGGTGAAGCGATCGACATCATGGATATAGACCAGATCGAAATCGGCAATGCCGAGCCGGTTTGCCGATTGCTCGAGCGAACGCATCGTTCCGGCATAGCTGTAGTCGAAGAACGGCTTGAGGCGCAGCGGCGAGGCCCACAGACCGTAATCGACCTTCTCGCCATAGGGCGGCGCCATATAGCGGCCGGCCTTGGTGGAGACCGTGACGGTCTTGCGATCGATGGTTCGCAGGAAGGTGCCAAGGCGCAATTCGCTGAGACCGTGGCCATAGAGCGGCGCGGTGTCGAAATAGCGCATCCCGCCGTCAAAGGCGGCAGCCAGAACATCGGCCGCCTGCGCCTCGGTCACATCCCGGTAGAGCGTTCCGATGCCGCTCGCGCCGAAGCCGAGGCGGGAGGCAAAGCCGATCTTGCTCGAAGTCATAACCGCCGTCATGCCCGGTCCTCCCCAAAGCCTGGAAGCCGGTAGACCTCGATCGCGTTCAGTCCGAAGATCCGCTCCCGCTCGGCGCTCGACAGATCCTTGAGGCATTCCTGCAGCGCCTCGACGACACGGTCGTAGCTTGCCGCTACCAGGCAAACCGGCCAGTCGGTGCCGAACATGCAGCGATCGGTGCCGAAGACATCGAGCACTTCATGGACGTAGGGCTTCAGGTCCTCAGGCGTCCAGCTCTGCCAGTTGGCTTCCGTCACCATGCCGGAGACCTTGCACCAGACGTGGTCACGTTGCCCTTTGAACTGGCGGATCAGCACCGCCCATTCGTCGAAACCGCCATTGCGGATTTCTGGCTTCGAGATGTGGTCGAGCACGAAGCGCGTTTCAGGGAAGGCTTCCACTGTCGCGATGCAGGAGGGCAGTTGCGGCAGGTTCGGCACGAGGTCATAGACGAGCCCGGCAGCCTCGACAGCTTCCAGGCCCTTCTTCACGTCATCGCGCAGCAGCCAGTTCGGGTCACTTTCCGTCTGGATAAGGTGCCGGACGCCGACCAGCCACTTGCCCTGAGGCGACGATTGCAGTTCGGCAAGCGTCTGGACGAGTTTCGGATCGGTCAGATCCACCCAGCCGACGACGCCGGCGACGAAATCCGTCGCCTCCGCCGTCCTGATGAAATCCCAGGTCTCGCCGAGATCGTTCCAGGTCTGCACCAGAACGGTTCCGTTGACGCCATTCTTCTGTAGAGCCGGGCGCAGGTCGTCCGGCTCGAACACGCGGTTGATCGGTTCGAAGGGGCCGCTCAGCCAGCCATAATCGCCACCGCTTTTGGGATCCCAGAAGTGATGATGGGAATCGATGATCGGGCTTGTCATGGTTGACGCTCCCTACCAGCGCTGATGAACATATTGCTTGATGTAGGTGTCGTAGATCGACCTGATCTCCCGCATCGCGCTGTCGGAAATCGCCGGCAAGCTGGCGGCCTCGGCATTGGAGCTCGCCTGCGCCGGATTGCGGGCGCCCGGAATGGGGAGCGTGACGGCGTCGAACATCAGGATCCAGCGGAGCGCGAATTTCGCCATGGTCGTATCGCCGGAGACCAGGGGACGAACCTTTTCGACCGCCTCCAGACCGACCTCATAGGGTACGCCGGAGAAGGTCTCGCCGACATCGAAGGCTTCGCCGTTGCGGTTGAAGAGCCGGTGGTCATTGCTCTCGAACTTGGTGTCCTTCTTGAACTTGCCCGACAGCAGCCCGCTTGCCAGCGGCACGCGGGCGATGATCGCCACCTTCTTTTCCTCCGCCTGCTTGAAGAAATGCTCGATCGGGCGCTGGCGGAAGGCGTTGAAAATGATCTGGACACTGACGACGCCGGAATATTCGATCGCCTTCAGCGCTTCCTCGACGCGCTCGACGCTGACGCCGTAATTGCGGATCTTGCCCTGCTCCACCAGCCGGTCCAGACGTCCGAAAACTTCAGGGTGATAGTAGAGATCCGTCGGCGGGCAATGCAGCTGGACGAGATCGAGGCAATCGGTCTCAAGGTTCTTGAGGCTGCGATCGATCCAGCCGTTCAGGTTCTCCGCGCTATAGCCTTCGACGGACTGTTCGGGCAGGCGGCGACCGGCCTTGGTAGCGATGAACGGGCGTTCGCCGCCGCGTTCCTTCATCACCTTGGCGATCAGGCGTTCCGAATGGCCGTCGCCATAGACATCGGCCGTGTCGATAAAGGTGACGCCGGTGTCGAGAGCGGCGTGCAGGGCGGCGAGCGCCTCCGTATCGTTGACCTCTCCCCATGCGGCGCCAATCGCCCACGCGCCAAATCCGATCTCGCTGACCTTGCGGCCTGTCCGGCCGAACTCCTTCGTTCGCATCTCTCACTCCCTGATTTGCGGTGACCGGCGGGCCGGTACTGTCTGGTTAGACTTGCTTGACATTCTCCGTCAACCCAATTATCAGAAAACAGGGTTGTACGACAACCCGGTAAGTACGCAAAATCTGCATCGGGAGGATGAGACCGTGCGATCACTTGTTTTGGGAGGCATTTCTCTAGCGCTTAGCCTCGGCGCGTCACTGCAAATGGCATCGGCTGAAGACACGATCAAGATCGGTGTCGTGGCCGCAGAATCCGGCGCTTTCGTCTCGGCCGGTCACACCTTGCCGGCGGGCGTTGGCCTAGCGGTCAAGGAAATCAACGACGCGGGAGGCGTCAAGGTTGGTGACAAGACCTACAAGGTCGAGATGGTGAAGCGCGACGACCGCACAGACATCTCCACCGCCATTGCCGCGACCCAGGAACTGGTTCGCGATGAAAAGGTTTCGGCGATCTTCGGTTCGGAAACCCACGACTTTACATTGGCGATGACCAAGATCACCCAGCCTGCCAAGGTGATCCAGTTTGCCGGCAACAGCACGCTGGCAAAAATCCTGAACCCGCAGTCCGTCGCCCCCGGCGCCGAAGACCATTACCTCTTCCAGTCCGAGCCGCAGGAATTCCAGCGCTCCGGCTCAACGGCCCGCGGCGTTCTCAGCCTGCTGACCCCGCTCGTCGGCCACCCGCTGAAAAAGTCTGTGGTCATCGTCGGCAATGACGCGACCGGCCAGTTCCTGACCTCCTATTACGTCAAGGCACTGAAGGCCGAAGGACAGGAAGTGCCTGAAGTCATCTCCTATCCGCCCGACACCACCGACTTCTCGCCGTTCCTGACGCGCGCCAAGAGCCTGAACCCTGACGTCGTGCACTTCTGGTACAACGGCGACTCGACGCTGACGGCCCTGCCGCAGGCGCTCGAACTCGGCGTTGCCCCCAGCTACTTCCTGTTCGGCGTCGACCCGGGCATCTGGAAGGAACGAGGCCTGACCGCCGACGTGCCGGTCGCCATGAGCTGCGTGCCGATCTGCTGGGGTGAATCTTCCAACGCCAATGCGAAGACCTATTTCAAGGCCTACTTCGCTGCCGGCGCACCGAAGGGCGTAACTTCCTCGGTCTCGCTGCTCTACTACGACTATGTCCATATGCTCGCCGAAGCCTGGACCAAGGCCGGTTCGCTCGATCCGGACAAGACCGTCGCAGCCCTGGAATCGCTCCATCACAAGGGCGTGGTTTCCGATGACCTCTCCTTCAACAAGAGCCATCAGGTGACGCACGCAACCGAGGTCTGCGCTGCAGCACCGGGCGGCGACATCTCCTGCGCGATGCAGCAGCCACCCGCCGAAGCCCCCGCGGAATAAACTGCCGATGCGCCTCCCGCCGGCCCCCTGCGCCGGCGGGACTTTCGTCATTGAAAGCGGACGCGCCTGACGCGCAGTCCCCGTAACAGCGGAACAGAGCTGTGGACATTCTCATTCAGCAAATCCTCAACGGCCTGTCGATCGCGAGCGTCATCACGCTGATCGCCGTCGGGGTCACCTTGATCTTCGGCCTGACCGGCATCATCAATTTCGCGCATGGCGAATTCCTGATGGTCGGCAGCATCGTCACTTGGCTTGCCGTGCAAGCCGGCCTCGGATTCTTCATCGCTCTCGTGCTCGCCGTCCTTGCCGTCGGCGTCATGGGCTTCGTGCTTGAACGCGGGCTGTTTCGCTTCACGCTGACGCGGCCGACCAATGGCTTCATCGTCTCGCTCGGGCTGATCGTCGTGCTGCAGCACATCGTCATCTTCTTCTACGATCCGAACCAGAAGAGCATTCCACGCCCGCTGACCGGCATCTGGGATATCGGCGGCGTCCGCATCGCCTCGGTTCGCGTCATGGTCATTCTCGTCACCATCGCGGTCGTGGCACTGACCTTCGCCATGGTCACCCGCAGCCGCTATGGACGCGCGCTGCGCGCCGCCGTCGATGATCGCGATACGGCTGCACTGATGGGCATCCCGGTCCGTCGCTACATCACCGGTGTCTTCGTGCTCGGCAGCGCCCTTGCCGGTCTCGGCGGCGCGTTGCTCATCGCCCTCTTCCCGATCACGCCGTTCACCGGCGGCACCATGGTGATGAAGGGTTTTGCCGTGGCGCTGATCGGCGGCCTCGGAAACCTGACCGGTGCTGTCGTCGCCGGCCTGATTCTCGGCATCGTCGAAGGCTTCAGCGCCGGCTACGGCTTCTCCGCCTGGACAGACGCCTATTCCTTCGCCCTGATGATCCTGGTTCTGCTCTTCCGCCCGAATGGACTGTTCGGCGGCACGAGCGGCCCGAAAATGGCCTGACGCGCGAAAGGCACATGCTATGAACAATTCACTTTCGTCGCTCCGCTCACTGATACCGGCTCTGGTCGTGCTGGCGATCCTTGCCTTCGTCCCGACGCTTGGCGCCAGCAACCGTATGCTGTCGCTGGCGATCTCGGCCGGCATCAACATCGTCGCGCTCTATGGCCTCTCGGTGCTGTTCGGCCAGACCGGTATCCTCTCCATGGGCCATGCGGCCCTTGTCGGCGTCGGCGCCTATGCGGCGGCGCTGCTTGCCCGCGATACCGGCATCAGCTTCTGGGTGGCACTGCCGCTTGGCGGCATCGCCGCTGCCGCCTTCGCGGCCATCATCGGCGTCCCCTCGCTGCGCGTCTCCGGCCACCACTTCGTCATCATGACCTTCGCCTTCGGCCAGCTGCTGACCATCGTTCTGACAAATGGCGGTGATTTCACCGGTGCCGCGACTGGGCTCGACCTGCAATTGCCGGTCAGCTTCTTCGGCATGCGTCTCGATGATCTCGTCCCCTATTATTTCGTCGTGCTGGCCTTCGTGGCACTCAGCGCCATCGCCAGCTGGGGGATCATCAACTCGCCCTATGGCCGGACGCTGCGCGCCATCCGCGAAAACGAGAAACTGGCCGCCTCGCTCGGCATCAATGTCGGCCGCCACAAGATCGGCGCCTTCATCGTCAGCGGCGTCTTTGCCGGTGTCTCGGGCGTGCTGCTCGCCTATTTCCTGCGGCACATCTCGCCCAGCCAGTTCTCCTCCTTCCCGAGCATCTATTTGGCGCTGATGGTGATGATCGGCGGCGCGCGCCTGCTGCTCGGGCCGATCGCCGGCGGCATTCTCGTCTCCTTCCTGCCTGAGGTCCTGAACCTCGATCCCGTCGAATCCCGAATCCTCTACGGCGTCTGCCTGATCGCCGTCATCCTGCTGCTCCCGAACGGCCTGATCGCCGGCCTCATCGACGGCTGGAACAGGCTCGTTCGCGGCCCGGCGCAAAAGCAGGCGTCGCGCCAGGCGGCAACTGCCACGCATGCTTCGGAGGCAGGCCGATGAACGCCATTCTTGAGATCAGCGGACTGAAGAAGCAGTTCGGCGGCGTCACAGCACTATCCGGTGTCGACCTGTCGATCGAAGAGGGCGAGATCCTCGGCATCGTCGGCCCGAACGGTTCCGGCAAGACGACGCTCTTCAACGTCATCACCGGCGTCTACCGGCCGACCGAGGGGCATGTCCGCTGGCGCGGGCGGGATATCACCAGTCTCGCCGCCCATGAAGTGTCGGGCGCCGGTATCGGCTACACCTTCCAGCAGGCCATGGCCTTTCCGGGCCTCACCGTCTGGGAAAACGTCCAGATCGCCTGCGAGCATGCGCGCAAGACGAGCCGACCCTATCCCTGGACAACGCCCGCCGCCCTGCTCGATTTCGTCGGACTGACGGCGCTCGCAAATGAGCGCGCCGGCGTTTTGCCCTTCGGCAATCTGCGTCTCCTCGGCATCGCGCTGGCGCTCGCCACGCGGCCCTCGCTAATCCTGCTTGATGAGCCGGCGGCAGGCCTGAACGACAAGGAAACCGCAACGCTGGTCGGGCTGGTCAAGCAGTTCCCGGCCCACGGCATCAGCGTCTGCGTCATCGATCACGACATGAAGCTGATGCAGATGCTCTGCAAGCGGCTGGTCGTCCTCGATTTCGGCTCGAAGATCGCCGACGGGCCGACACAGGACGTTCTTTCCAATCCGAAGGTGCTCGAAGTCTATCTCGGAGGTGCGCTGTGAACCTGCTCGATGTTTCCAATGTAACAACAGGGTATGGCCCAACGGTCGTCAACCGCGATGTCTCCGTCACGCTCGGCGAGAACGAGGTGATCACCATTCTCGGCCCGAACGGCGCTGGCAAATCGACTTTGCTGCGCACCATCGTCGGCCTCGTCAAACCGCGCGCGGGAACGATCAGCTTCGCCGGCGAAAACGTGACGGGCCGTACGCCCGATATCATGGCCAAGCGCGGTGTGGTTCTCGTGCCGGAAGGACGGCGGATCTTCGGCGACATGACCGTCGAGGAAAACCTGCGTCTTGGCGCCTATGCGCGGCGTGACACCGACGCTGTCGAAGCCGACGTCAAGACGATGGAGCGCTTCTTCCCGATCCTTGCCACCAAGCGGCAGCAGAAGGGCGGCTCGCTGAGCGGCGGCCAGCAGCAGATGCTGGCGATCGCCCGCGGCCTGATGGCGAGACCCCGCGTGCTGCTGCTCGACGAGCCGTCGCTCGGGCTTTCCCCGCTGCTCGTCAAGGAAATCCAGACGATCATTCTCGACATCGGCAAGACCTTCAACGCCTCCGTTCTACTGGTCGAGCAGAATGCCGGCCTGGCGCTTTCCGTCGCCACCCGCGGCTATCTGATGCAGAACGGCCGCATCGCGACGTCGGGGCCGATCGCAGAACTCAAGGACATGTCGCTGATGCGCGAGCTCTATCTCGGCGGCGTGGCGGAGCAGGTGTGACGATGGACACGATCGCTCTTTCCTACGGCCGCGGCCATCTCGACATCACGCTTCCGCCGGGCGCCCGGCCGACGGTGATCCGCAAGCAGCAACTGCCGAAACTCGCCGATGGCAAGGCGGCGGTGATCGAGGCGCTGCGCCATCCGGTTGCCTCCAAACCTCTTGCTGACCTTGCAAAGAACCGCCAAAGCGCCTGCATTCTGATCTGCGACATCACCCGGCCGGTGCCGAACCGGCTGTTTCTGCGCCCGATGATCGAGACGATGATCGCGTCGGGCATTCCGCAGGAGAAGATTTCGGTGCTGGTCGCCACCGGCCTGCACCGGCCGAATCTCGGCGATGAGCTGGCCGAACTGGTCGGCGATCCCTGGGTGCTCGAAAATGTCCGCGTCGAAAACCACTATGCCAGAGACGAGGACGCCCATATCGATTTCGGCTTCACCAAGACGCGGAACACGCCGGTCAAGCTCGATCGGCTGTTTGCCGAGGCCGATCTCAGGATCGCCACCGGCCTTGTCGAGCCGCATTTCATGGCAGGCTGGTCGGGCGGACGAAAGGTCATTGCCCCGGGCGTTGCCCATCACGAGACGATCCGGACATTCCACTCGGCACGCTTCATGGAAGACCCGCTGGCCGTCCAATGCAATCTGATCGGCAATCCACTGCACGAGGAGCAGCTGGAAATCGTCCGGATGCTCGGTGAGGTCTATGCGTTGAATACCGTGCTGGATGAGGATCGCGATCTCGTCTGCGTCACCTTCGGCGAGATCATCGCCAGCCATCAGGCGGCGGTCGATTTCGTCAGCGGCGCGACACAGATCCCTCTCGACCGGAAGTTCTCCACCGTCATCACCTCTTCGGCCGGCTATCCGCTCGACAAGACCTACTATCAGACCATCAAGGGCATGGTGACGCCGCTCGATATCCTGAAGCCCGGCGGCACGCTGATCATCGCGTCGGAATGTTCGGAAGGCTTCGGTTCACCGGAATTCCGCGAGGCGCAGGCAAGACTGGTCGAGCTCGGACCCGATCGGTTCCTGGCGACGCTGACGGCAAAGAGCCTAGCAGAGATCGACGAGTGGCAGACGGAGATGCAGTTGAAGCCGATGCGGCTCGGCAGCGTCGAGCTCTATACGACCGGTCTTTCGGGCGACGACCGGACGCTGACAGGCGTCGGCATGATCGACGATATCGAGACGGCAATCGCCCGCAGCATCAGCGCCAACGGCGATGCCGATGTCGCCATCATCCCGGAGGGGCCTTATGTCGTGCCTCGATATGCGGCGTGAGTGCTTAACGATGAAGGTTGGCGTCGCGCAACTCTTCGAAGCGCGCGGTGCTCTTCGACAGGTGATTGCGCAGCGCCTTGCGGGCGGCCGCTTCGTTGCCGTCGCGGATCGCGGCGAAAATCGCATGGTGCTCCTTGCGCATCCGCTCGGCATGCTGCTCGCGCCCGGCCGCCGTCATCTTGTCGAGCCGGGCCCACTGGCGCGGCACCATCGCATTGCCGAACGTGTCGAACAGCCGTCCGTAATAGGAATTCTGCGTCGCAACGAGGATCGAGCGATGGAAGGCAAAGTCTTCCTCGGCGCCATAGCCGCCTTCGGCTATCGCCCGGTCCAGCGCATCGAGCCGGTCCTGCATGCGGACGATATCCTCCGGCGTGCGCCGGAGCGCCGCGAGACCGGCAGCCTCATATTCGATGCCGAGGCGCAATTCGAGAACCCGCAGCACCTCGTCGATCGATTCCAGATCGTTGGGGATGATCGAAAAGGAACGCGGCGTCGGATCGTTGGAAACGAAGGCGCCGAGCCCCTGGCGGGTCGTAATCAAGCCTTTCGCACGCAACGTCGCAAGCGCCTCACGCACGATCGTGCGGCTGACGCCCGTCGCTTCCATGATCGCCTGCTCGGTCGGCAGCCGCTGGCCGGGCTTCAGATCGCCGGACTCGATCTGGGCGATCAGGCTGTCAGCCAGCCCGCTGCGCAGATTCGGCGTCTGCGGGATGGTGTTGAAAACGGCGTTGTCCCTGTCCTTCATGCTGTCGCGACGTCCATTCTCGCCGTCAGGCGGCGGCCGGGGAATAATGCCGTTGCTACCGCATACCAGCACAAAAAGCAAAAGCCCGCCCGGCGGGGATAACCAGAACGAACGGGGAGGAAAGAATGAAAGAGAAAATCGGCTTCATCGGTCTCGGTGCAATGGGATCAGGCATGGCGGCCAATCTGCTGTCGAAAGGCTGGCCGCTGACCGTCATGGCCCACAGAAAGCGCGAGGCCGTCGAGCAGTTGAAGGCGCAGGGCGCCAGCGAAGCGGCGACGCCCAAGGCACTGGCGCTGGCATCGGATGTGGTGGTGCTCTGCGTCACCGGTTCCGAGGAAGTTCAGCAACTCCTGTCCGGTCCAGATGGCCTGCTCGCCTCCGGAAGGCGGATGCTTTTGATCGACTGCTCGACCTCCAACCCCGCCGTGACGATCAAGCTCGCTGCCGAACTTTCCGAGCAGGGCATCACGCTCGTCGATGCGCCACTCGCCAGAACGCCGAAGGAAGCAGCCGAAGGCAAGCTGGATGTGATGGCGGGAGGCTCTGCCGATGGCATTGCCCGCGCCCGGCCGATCCTCGAAGCCTTCGCCGCCCGCATCATCGAGACCGGCCCTGCTGGCACCGGGCACACGATGAAGCTGCTCAACAACTTCGTGTCGATGGGTTACTCGGCGATCTATTCGGAAGCATTGATGATCGCCGCGAAGGCCGGGTTGACGCCTCAGGTATTCGACAGCGTGCTGCGCGGCAGCCGCATGGATTGCGGTTTCTACCAGGCCTTCTTCGAATTCGTGTTGAACCGCAACGAAAACGCTCAGCGCTTTGCCATGGCCAACGCATTGAAGGACATGTCCTATCTGGCATCGCTGGCCCAAGCGCTTCAGGCGGTAAATCCGGTCGGCGCAGCCGTGCGCAACAGCTTTGCGACGGCGGTCGCCGCTGGCCATGGCCAATCCTTCGTGCCGGCCCTTTCGGATGTCATCGCGGCTGCAAACGGTGTCTCGCTGACTGAAGCAGCGGACGGAAAACAGGGCGGATGACCGTGCTGGAAATTCACCTCGACCCCGTCGGCGGCATTGCAGGCGACATGTTCGTCGCAGCCCTGCTCGATCTCAGGCCGGACCTGAATACCGGCTTGCAGGCGGCGCTGAAACGCTGCCCGCTGATCGAAGACGTCGGGTGCGAACTTGTGGCGCATCACGACGGCGTGCTGACCGGCAGCCGCTTCAAGGTGCATCATACTGAGCATGGGACGGATCACCCGCATGATCACCATCATCATGACCATCACGGCCACCATCATCATGATCACGGTCATGCGGAGCACGATCACAGCCATGCAGGGCATCACCATCACGTCGCCTGGCGGGACATCCGCGATGCCCTGAGCCGTTCGGCGCTCGGCGGAGACACCATCCGCCACGCGACCGGCATCTTCGAAAAGCTGGCGGAAGCCGAAGCCAAGGTCCACGGCACGACACCCGAAGACATTGCCTTTCACGAGGTTGGCGCCTGGGATTCGATCGCCGACATCGTCTCTGCCGCCTGGCTGATAACGCAACTCGGCGCAGCGCATTGGAGCGTTGGTCCGGTCCCGCTCGGAAGCGGCCGGGTGAAGACCTCGCATGGACTGCTCCCGGTTCCGGCGCCGGCGACCGTGCACCTGCTAAAGGATTTCGATGTCATCGATGACGGGATCGGCGGCGAGCGCGTGACGCCAACGGGTGCCGCTATCCTTGCTTATCTTTGCGGGACAAAGACCGCACCCGGCCGAAGGGTCCTGAAGGCATCAAGCCATGGCTTCGGCACCAAGCCGCTCCCCGGCATCAGCAACTGCCTGCGGCTCCTGGCCTTCGAGCGCCGCGACGAGGTATCAGGCTTCAACGGCACGGTGGCGGTGCTCGAATGCGAGATCGACGACCAGACTGGCGAAGACATCGCCCAGGCCGTCGACCGGCTGCGTAACCGGCCGGATGTGCGCGACGTCGTCCAGATGCCGGTCTTCGGCAAGAAGGGCCGGATGATGACCCATCTCCGGGTGCTTGCCGACCCATCGAAAAGCAGGGATGTCGCCGCCGCCATGCTCGACGAAACGACAACCATCGGCGTGCGCGCCACGACGGCTGAGCGGATGACGCTGAGCCGCGAGCAGGAAACGGTCGAGCACGCAGGAAAGATCTACGCCTTCAAGCTCGTCGACCGCCCCTCGGGCCGCACCGCCAAGCTCGAAGCCGACAACCTGACATCCACCCCGGGTGTCGCGGCACGCAACAGCCTGAGGAGTCTTCTGGAGGGGCTGTTGAAACAAAAGAGAGGAGACCTGTTGTGAGAAAGGCTCTGGAGGAATGTCTCGCCTCGCTCGGCGACGTCTCGATCGCGGTCAGCGGCGGTATCGATTCGCTGACGCTGGCGGTCATTGCAACCCGGCTTCTCGGACCCGCACGCGTCAACATCATGCACGCGGTCTCGGCGGCGGTCCCCGGAGAGGCCACCGAACGCGTCAGGATGCTGGCGGACAGCGAGGGCTTTGACCTCGAGATTATCGATGCCGGCGAATTATCCGATCCGGATTATCTCCGGAACCCCGTCAACCGCTGCTTCTTCTGCAAGGGCAATCTCTACGGTGCCATCGCCGCCCGGTCGAACCGTCAGCTGCTGTCGGGGACCAATCTCGACGATCTCGGCGAGTACCGGCCGGGGCTTGAGGCGGCCAAGAATTTCTCCGTCCGCCATCCCTTCGTCGAGGCCGGTATCGGCAAGCAGGCTGTGCGCCAGCTGGCGCGCGACGCGGGCCTCGGCGCGCTGTCGGAGCTGCCGGCCTCCCCCTGCCTCTCCAGCCGGATCGAAACCACGATCGCCATCGAGCCGGAAATGCTGGAGGCCGTGCACCGGATCGAGACGTTCCTGACCGAGACGCTCAGACCTCAAACCGTCCGCTGCCGCATCAGGCGCAGCGGCATCGCCATCGAGCTTGATCGCGATGCGCTGGCACTGGCAACGGCAATGAACGACGTCGGCAACGACCTGCGCGGCATGCTGCCCGGCGCCTACAGGAACGGTCCGCTGACCTTCGAGCCATACCGCAATGGCAGCGCTTTCGTCGGTGCCAGGCCATGACCGGCGATGCCGTCTTCGATTTCGCCCGGGCCGAGCGCATCGGCCTCAGCGAAGCCGTATTCTGTGCGGGCAAGACGCCGCAGCAGATTGCGGCGATCCTTCGAAGCGCCAGCGAGCGGGATGCCGGTCTGCTGCTCACGCGCCTCGACGACCAGAAGTTCGCGGCGCTCCCGAGTGAATTGAAGCCCGCCACGGACTGGTGCCCGCTGTCGCAAACCGCATTTTTCGGCCCGGTTCCGCCGGTATCCTTGACCCAAACCGTCGCGATCGTCGCAGCCGGAACCTCGGACGCACCGGCCGCCCGGGAAGCCGAGCGGACCCTTCGCCACGCAGGCGTCGAGGCATCCGTCATCATCGATGTCGGGGTTGCCGGGCTCTGGCGGCTGATGGACAGGATCGAGGAGATCCGCCGCTTTCCCGTGGTCATCGCCGTTGCCGGCATGGACGCGGCGCTCGCAAGCGTTCTCGGCGGTCTGTACGGCGGCAGCCTGATCTGCGTGCCGACCTCGGTCGGCTATGGCGCGGCCGAAGAGGGCCGCACCGCACTCAACGCCATGCTGGCCAGCTGCGCGCCGGGCATCGTCGTCACCAATATCGACAACGGCTACGGCGCCGCCTGCGCGGTGCTCCGCATGCTTGGTGTCATGAAGCTTCGCTGATCAGGGAGCCGTCGAGCGGCTCCCCGAGGCTTTCTCAGGCAGCGTCCACAGTCAGCTGCGTCTGCTCGCCGAGACCGTCGATGCCGAGCTTTATCGTCTGCCCGGCCTTCAGGAACAGCGGCGGCTTCATGCCGAGGCCGACGCCCGGCGGCGTGCCCGTCGAGATGATATCGCCCGGCTGCAGGCTCATGAACTGCGAGATGTAGTGAACGAGGAAGGAGACGCCGAAGATCATCGTCTTCGTCGAGCCGTTCTGGCGCATCGTGCCATCGACGGACAGCCACATCTTCAGGTCTTGCGGATCGGCGATCTCGTCGCGCGTTACCATCCATGGGCCGATTGGGCCAAAGCTGTCGGCCGACTTCCCCTTGGTCCACTGCCCGCCGCGCTCGGCCTGAAATTCGCGCTCCGAAACGTCGTTGATCAGGCAGTAGCCGGCAACATGTTTCATCGCGTCGGCTTCCGAAACATAGCGGGCCTCGTCGCCGATGACGATGCCGAGCTCGACTTCCCAGTCGGTCTTCTTCGACTTGCGCGGGATGATGACGTTGTCGTTCGGGCCGGTGATGGCGCTGGTGGCCTTCATGAACAGGATCGGCTCTTCGGGAATGGCCGCACCGGTCTCGGCAGCGTGGTCTGCATAGTTCAGGCCGACGCAGATGAACTTGCCGGTGCGCGAGACGCAGGGGCCATACCGGCCGGTCTCGGCAGCGAGGGGCAGGCTCTCGATGTCGATCGCGGCGATTTTTGCCAGACCCGCAGCCGTCAGGCTGTCACCTGATATGTCGCCGACATGACCGCTGAGGTCCCTGACCTTGCCGTTCCTGTCGAGAATGCCGGGCTTTTCGGCGCCGCGCTCACCGTATCTCAGAAGCTTCATATCGATTGTCCGTTTTTCAAGATGTGTCTTCAGGCGTTCGCCCAGCCGCCATCGATGACGATGGCATTGCCGGTCATGAAGGCCGATTCCTTGCTGGCGAGGTAGACGACGAGGTCGGCGACTTCCTCGGGCGTACCGAGGCGTCCCATCGGCTGGCGGGCGATGAAGCTGGCGCGGGCCTGATCGTAATCGCCGAGCGCCCGCATGCGGTCCTGCAGCGACGGGCTTTCGACGGTGCCGGGGCAGATCGCGTTGGCGCGGATGCCCTGGCCGACATAATCGAGCGCCACCGATTTCGTCAGCCCGATCACCGCAGCCTTGGTGGTGCCGTAGATGAACCGGTTCGGCGCAGCGATGACGGTCGAGGCAACAGACGCCATGTTGACGATCGAGCCGCCGCCGCGGGCGATCATGCCCGGCAGGAAGGCGCGGATCATCCGGTACATGGCGCGGATGTTCAGGTTGACGGAAAAGTCGAAGGCATCCTCGTCGCAATCGAGTATCGAGCCGTGATGCACGAAACCGGCGCAGTTGAAGAGAATGTCCGGCGCATCGATCTCCTTGGCGAAGGCGCTGATCTCCGCCGGGTTCAGCACATCGAGTTTGCGTGCGCTAACGCCCGCCTGATCGCGCAGCGTATCGAGCTTTGCGGCATCGATATCGGTGGCGCAGACGCGCGCGCCTTCACGCAGGAAGGCGAGCACCGTGGCACGTCCCATCCCCTGCCCGGCTGCCGTCACGACAGCGGTTTTTCCCTCAAGTCTTCCAGTCATGTCATGTCCTCAACAGATTATTCGGGTTGTTCTCCGGCCAGCCCGACGCGGTTTGCGGCACCATGGAGGTGCGCCCGCATGGCATCACGGGCTTCGTCGCCGTCGCCCGCTTCGATGGCATCGAGAATGCGTTGATGCTCGCCGAGGGTCACGGCCGCCAGATCTTCGGAACGCTGCTGGTTGCCGGAGGCCAGAATGCTTTCGCGCACCCGCTCGGAAACGAACATCAGGAATTGGACCATGTAGAGATTGCCCGTCGCCGCAGCGACGGTTTTATGGAATTCGAGATCGGTCTTAAGCCACATGACGCTGCCGTAGGGTGCATCACGCATCGTCACCAGCGCATCCTTCATCGCCGTCAGGTCGTCGCCGGTCCGGCGCTTGGCGGCAAGGGCCGCCGCCTCGACTTCGAGAATGCCGCGCAGTTCGAACAGCGACTGGAAGGCCGCAGCCTGCTGCAGGGCTTCGTAGTCGATCGTCAATGTCGTGGCATTCGGCTGGTCGGCGACGAAAGCGCCGCGGCCCTGCTGCGACCAGATCCGGCCCTCGGACCGCAGCCGCGCGATCGCCTCGCGCACGACGTTGCGACTGACACCGAATGTCTGCGCAAGCTGCTGCTCGGTCGGCAGCTGATCACCCGGCCTCAAACGCCCCTGGGCGATTTCGCGCGAGATCGAACTTGCGACCAGCGTCGACAGATGCGGGCCCCGATTGACCTTGTCGAGTTTCAGCGTCATTCCCTACCCCCTGCCATGCCATCTGCACTTGCCAATATCCGCCCCTCGCTCAAGAGATGCCGTGGGTCGAATGCATCCTTGATCCGGCGCGAGAGCTCCAGCGTCAAGGGGTCGGCACGTTTCAGGAAGGCGTCCTGCTTGACGCGGCCGATGCCATGTTCGGCGCTGATCGAGCCGCCATGCTTGTCGACGACATCGAAGATCACCTCTTCTGTGGCATGAAACAGGCCATCGAACTGATCATCGGGCATGCCGACAGGCGGAACGATATTCAGATGGATATTGCCGTCGCCGACATGGCCATAGGTGACGGCGATCGCCTCGGGATGCTTCTGCGACAGCGCTTCGAGCGTGTCGCCGACGAAGGCCGCCAGGCTCGAGATCGAAACCGAGACATCGGTCCTCAGATATCGTCCGCCGCGGCCCTGCGCCTCGACCATCATCTCGCGCAGCAGCCAGAGCCGGTCGCCCTGCGCCTTGCTGCTGGCAATGACGCCGTCGAGAACCAGATCGGAGGCGTCGCCGAGAAATCCTTCGAGCAAGGCGCGAAGATCAACGCGTCCGGCTGCCGAAGCCTCGATCAGCACATAAACGGGATAGGCCTCGCTTAGGGGATCGGGAAGATCGTCGCGGGCGTTGATGGCAATCTCGATGCCGCCGCGCAAGATGAGCTCGAATGCCGTCAGCAGGTCGCTGCACTGGCGGCGCGCCCGCGCATAAAGCTGCATGGCATCATCCACCGAGGCCAGCCCGACCAGCGCCGTTTCCACCTGTTCCGGCTTCGGAAACACCTTGAGCGCCACGGCGGTGACGATGCCGAGCGTGCCTTCGCTGCCGATGAAAAGCTGTTTCAGGTCATAGCCACGGTTGTCTTTGCGCAGCGTGCGCAGACCGTTCCAGATCCGGCCGTCGGCAAGCACGACCTCGAGGCCGAGCACCAGGTCGCGGGTCATGCCATAGCGCAGTACGTTGAAACCACCGGCATTGGTCGAAACGTTGCCGCCGATCCGGCAGGTGCCCTGCGCCCCAAAGGTGATCGGCAAAATACAGTCGGCCGCTTCGGCGTGGCGCTTGGCATCTTCGAGAATGCAGCCGGCCTCGACGACCATGGCGAAATCGATCGGATTGACGGAGCGTACCTTGTTCATCCGCTCCAGCGAAACGACCACCTCGCCGCCCGGATAGCTCGGCACTGCCGCGCCAACCAGCCCGGTCAGCCCGCCCTGCGGAACGACATGGATCTTCTCTTCATGGCAAAACGCCATCAGGCGGCTGAGCTCAGCGGCCGAGCGCGGCCGCGCCACGGCCAGCGGCCGGCCGTAATGCTCTCCGGACCAATCGCGGCTGTAGCGCTCCAGCGCCTCGCCTTCCGTCAGGAGCAGGTCTGCCGGCATAGCGGCAGAGAGGGCGGCAAGCGCTCTTTCCTGGAGGGGCGGAAGGGCATTCATTCGGTTGCTCCGGTTAAGCGGGAAAACATCTGGACAACTGGGTCACTTACATGGTTATCATACAACACTGGTTTCGAACATCAAGTGCGGCGATCTTTTCCAATGCTCGCCTTTCGCTAAAAACCAGTGTAAAAACGATAACTTGCAGGAGGATCCGTACTATGACCGCAGCGTCCGGCCAATTTCGAAATATGCACGTCATGATCCGTGTGTTCGACCTCGATAGGTCGATCAAATTCTACACGGAACTGCTCGGCATGAAGCTTCTTCGCAAGGATGACTATCCGGGCGGAAAGTTCACCAATGCCTTCGTCGGCTATGGTCCCGAGGAGACCGATACCGTCATCGAGCTGACCTACAACTGGGGCCGCGAAGAACCCTACGAACTCGGCACCGGCTTTGGCCATCTGGCACTCGGCGTCAACGACATCTATGCCGTCTGCGCCGCGCTTGAGAAGCAGGGCGCCAAGATCCCGCGCCCGCCGGGTCCGATGCTGCACGGCACCACGCATATCGCCTTCATCGAAGATCCTGATGGCTACAAGATCGAGCTGATCGGCCTCGACACGATGTAAGACCCGCTTCGTCTTCCGGAGGCCGCGCTGCAGAGCGCGGCCTTTTTTGTTTGCTGACGCCGTCTGCGTGCGGCCCATCATTTGATGATCGCAATCTTGCTGCGGTCGATGGTAATGGCGACGGCGAGGATCAGCACCGAGCCGAAGACGACGTTTTCGGCAAAGATGTTGATGCCGATGAAAGTCATGCCGATGCGCACGATCGAGATGATCAGCGCGCCGACAGCCGTGCGGGCGACCCCGCCGAGACCGCCGGTGATCGCCGTGCCGCCGACGATGACGGCAGCGATTGCCGGCAGCAGCAGCTGGTTGGCCAGGTTGGGCGAGCCGCTCGACAGACGCGCAGCCAGGATCACGCCGGCAATCGCCGCCAGCATGCCCGAGATTGCAAAGGCGACGATCTTGGTCCGCTCGACATTGATACCAGCAGCGATCGCCGCAGGTTCACCGGCACCGATCGCCAGGCTGTGGCGGCCGAAGCGCGTATATCTGAGGCCGAAAAATGCCAGGATGCCGATGATCGCGGCAATCCAGATGACCGTCGGCAGGCCCGCAAAGTTGTCGTTGATCCAGGCTGTGTTCAGACGGCCGGCTTCCTCGATGGTAATTGCCCGCCCGGCCGCGGCCCACAACGCGATACCGGCGACGACGCCGCCTGTCGCCAGCGTCGCCACGAAGGACGGCACCTTGAGGCGGACATGGACGTAGCCACTCAACGCGCCGAAGACCAGGCCGGACAGGATCGCCACCGGAAAGGCGAGCATGCCGATCTGCGGCAGAAGCTGCGCCAGGATAACGCTCGACAGCGACGCCACCGACTGGATCGACAGGTCGATGCCGCCGATCAGGATGACGAAGGTCACACCGGCAGCGAGAATGAAGAGCACCGCCGTGTTCGACAGCAGAAGGATCAGCGTATCGCCGGTCAGGAATCCGGGAGCCGCGACCTCGATGACAAGGACCAGCACGACGAGGAGTGCGGGCGGAATGGCGCCCTGCATCCAGCCTGCGGCGAGAAGGGATTTCATATCCTTGAAACGTTCCATCATCGCCTCCTCACACCATCGCCCGGACAAGATCGACCTGATCCGGCTTGTTTCCGGGCGCCGCATCGAAATGCGCCGTGACGGCGCCATCGCGCATCACCAGCACCCGATGCGACAGGCCAATTGTTTCCTCCAGCGTGTCGGAGATCAAAAGGATCGCGACACCCTGCGAGGACAGATCGCGCACCAGTTCATAGACTTCCTCCTTGGCGCCGACATCGAGACCGCGCGTCGGGTGATCGAGGATCAGGATCCGTGAGCCCGCCGTCATCCAGCGCGCCAGAACCACCTTCTGCTGGTTGCCGCCGGAGAGTTTCCGGCAGGCGATATCGGGTCCCGGCGCCTTGATGCGCAGCCGCTTGATCCAGTCGGCTGCCAGCCGCCGCTCGCGGCGATAATCGATTGCGCCGTTGCGCATTACCGAGGAGAGATCGGCAAGGGTGATGTTTTCGGCGATCGACAGGAACATCACCAGCCCCTCGACGCGGCGCTCGCGCGGGATATAGCCGATGCTCTTGCGGACGGCCTGCTGCGGCGTACGGAAATGCACCGGCTCGCCGTTGATCTTCAAGGTGCCGCCGGTATGGGTCATGAAGCCGCCGATGGTGCGGGTCACTTCCTCGCGGCCGGAACCGACGACGCCGGCAATACCGACGATCTCGCCGGCATGGATCTGCAGATCGACATCGTGAAAGGCGCCATCGATTGCCAGCCGGCTGGCATCGACGACGATTTCGCTCTTCGGCGGCAGCTGCTTGTCTTCCTTGTAATAGGTAGACTGCAGCCCGCGGCCGACCATAATCTCGTGCAGTTCGGGTCCGGTGACATCGGCAGCCCGATGCTCGGCCACCACCTGCCCGTCCTTCATCGTGTAGACGCGGTCGGAGATGCGCAGCACCTCGTCCAGGCGGTGCGAGACGAAAACGAAGCTTGCCCGCGATTTCAGCGAGCGCACGCGCTTGAACAGCACGTCGATATCGCTGCCGCTCAGAACCGAGGTCGGCTCGTCGAGCAGGATGACCAGCGGGCGCGAGACGGTTTCTTCCAGCGTCAGGGCCTTGGCGAGTTCGACCATCTGGCGCGCGGCAAAAGTCAGTTCCGAGGTGCGCGCGGTCACGTCGATGTCGACGCCGATCTTGTCGAGCTGGCGCTTTGCCGCTGCCCGCATCGCTTTCCAGTCGACGATGCCGAAGCGGACGAACTGGCTTTCCTGGCCGAGATAGATGTTCTCGGCAACGGAGATGTTGAGCAGCAGCGACTGCTCCTGGAACACCATGCCGATGCCGTTGGCGGCGCCATCGCGCGCATTACGCAGCTTCAGCGGCTGGCCGTCGAGCATCAGCGTGCCGCTGTCAGGCTGATGTGTGCCTGCAAGGATGCGCATCAATGTCGATTTGCCGGCACCGTTTTCGCCGATGAGGCCGACGACCTCGTTCGGCCGGATTTCGAGCGAGACGTTCTTCAATGCGTGAACGCCGGCGAAGGATTTGCTGATATCGTTGGCTGAAAACATGGCGGTCACTTCACGATCTGGAGACGCAGGCGGTCGAGCGACAGCGCGACGGCAGCGATGATCATCAGGCCCTGAACGGTCTGCTGCACATAGGGCGAGACGCCGAGCAGGATCATGCCGTTGCTGAGAACGGTGACGATCAGGACGCCGACCAGCGTATTGATGACGCCGCCTTCACCGCCGGTCAGCGCCGTACCGCCGACCACCACGGCAGTCACCGCCGCAAACAATCGGCCATCGGCGATGACGGCATCGGAGCGGCCGAGCTGGGCCGCGGCAAGAACACCGGCAATGCCGAAGAAGAAGCCCGCCAGCCCGAACGCCATGATGCGGACGCGGCGGAGATTGATGCCCGAGAGTTCGGCGACATCCTCGCCCCCGCCGATCGCCATGATATGGCGGCCGAGACGGGTATAATATTGAACGGTGCAGGCAATCAGGAATGCGGCGAGCGCCACCCAGACGGCGAAAGGCAATCCGAGAAAGCGGGCAAGCGCCAGATCGCGGATCGACGGATCCATCAGGCGCACGGCGGAACCACCGAGCATATAGACGGAGATGCCGAGCCCGATGAACCAGACACCGAGCGTCGCCATGAAGGACGGGATTCGGAGATAGGTCTGGATGATGCCGGTCGTCAGGCCCATGACGGTGCTGGCGGCGATCGCGGCGATGACGGCAAGCCAGCCGTAGGCATTGGCATTGGCATCATTGGTGGCGAGCAGCACGGTCACCATGGCCGCGACCGAAAGCGAGCCCTCGACCGAGAGGTCTATACTGCCGAGCAGGATGATGAAGGTCAGGCCCATGGCGAGCGTCAGCGGAACCGCGGCGGAATTGGCAACGCGCACCAGGTTGCGAGGCTCGATAAAATTGGGATTGGCGATGGTGATGAGAATGCAGAGCGCGATCAGCACCAGCGCCGGAGCGTAGGCGCGCAAGCGCTTGAGGTTCGGCCCGCTGAACAGGCGGCTTCCAACAGTCGGCATGGCACCTGCCTGTTCGCTTTTTGTCATAGTCTTGATGTTTTCGGCATTGATGGTCAACAGACGGCACCTCATGCGTCATGCGGAGGAGCTGGCAGGCGCCGTAGCGCCCGCCAGCGACGAGGCAGCCTCGGGAGGAGCCGATGCTGCGGGAGAGACGGTGCCGCTAGGTGCGGATGGCGCCTGTCACACGACCCCAAAGGTCGTTCCAGTCCAGCGTCGGATGCGAGTCGATGTTGGTCTTGTAATATTCCTCGACATTGTCCTTCGCGATCAGCACGGCCTTGCCGTAGAATTCGCGATGGTCGGCCGGTTCCTTGGCCGGGTCGAACTTCTTCTGGAGTGCAGCCAGACCAATGGCGAGGCCCATGCCGCCCTGCCAGAACGGATCCGAGGTGACCGTGCAGGCAAATTCGCCCTTGCGCACCGCGTCAACCGCAGCCTTGATGCCGTCAACGCCGACGACGGGAACCTTGCCAGCGAGGTTTTCGGCGCGGAGCGCTTCGAGTGCACCGGTGCCCATGTCGTCATTGGCAGCCCAGATGCCCTTCACGTCATCGCCGAAGCGCGTGAGCAGGTTGCTGGTCAGGTCGTAGGCTTCCGACGACTTCCAGTTGGCGACCTGGAAATCCAGGAGCTTGATGTTGGTGTTGGCAGCCAGCGCGTCTTCCAGACCCTTCTTGCGCTCGATCGCCGCCGTGTTGGAAATCTGTCCGCCAAGCGCGATGATGCCGCCGGAGCCGCCGATCGTCTTGAAGAGGATTTCGGCAATCTGCTTGCCGCTGGAGATGCCGTCGAATTCGATGTGCGAGACGTAGTTCGGATTGAAATCCTTCGGATGAAGGTCCGCCGGCTTGTTCCACTGCGTCACGACATAAGCGCCCGCCTTGGCGCAGGCCTCGACGATCGGTCGTGCATCCGGCGTATCGTTCGGGTCGGAGTTCAGCACCATGTTGCCGCCGGTCTTGGCGAGCATCGCCTTGATGTCAGCAATACCCTTTTCGCTGTTGCCCTCGGAAACCAGCGTGACGTGGTCAAGGCCGATGGCGGAGGCGAAGGCCTCGGCACCCGTCTTCCAGACGGCATGATAGGGGTTGGAGAGAGAGCGGATGGACGTGACAAGCGTCGGCTTGTCAGCGGCGAAGAGCTGCCGTGGCAAGGCGGCGACCGTCGCACCCGCTGCGACCGTCGCCAGAAACGATCTGCGGTTCATGCTGCCGAAACGCGAATTCATCTTATCGTTCATTCGAAAACCTCCCGTTGAATGACGAAGATAGCGATGCCGTCCTTGTTTCCCCGGCATCTCCATCTGAAGCGACGTCGTCATAACATTTGTACGACAACCCTTCAAGACGATAACCGTACCCTTTCTCTTGACGAGGGGCAAGAGACTTGAGATTGTGATCGCGAATTGATGCCGGGACAACGAGGAGCGACCGGTTTCATCTGGATTTTACGGAGGAAAGAATGCCCGATTACATCATCGTCGGGGGCGGCTCGGCGGGATGCGTGCTTGCTGCGCGCCTGAGCGAGGATCCGGACGTATCCGTGACCCTGCTGGAGGCTGGCCCGCGCGACAGCAATATGTATATCCATCTACCCGTCGGCTTCTTCAAGATGACCGCGGGGCCGCTGATCTGGGGCTATGAGACGGTCGCCGGGCGCGAGATTGCCGGACGCAAGATGGTCTATCCGCAGGCGCGCGTGCTCGGCGGCGGCAGCTCGATCAATGCCCAGGTCTTCACCCGAGGCTGCCCCGAAGATTACGACGGATGGCGCGACCTCGAAGGATGCACCGGCTGGGGCTATGACGATGTCAGGCCCTATTTCCGCAAGTCCGAAGGCAACGACACGTTCGGCGGCGCCCATCACGGCACCGAAGGACCGCTCGGCGTCAGCTCGCAGACGCCGCATGCCCTCACGCGGGTTTTCGTCCGCGCCGCCCAGGAAGCGGGTCTCCCCTTCAATCCCGACTTCAATGGTGGATCGCAGGCCGGAGCCGGCTTCTACCAGACGACGACCCGCAATGGGCGCCGCAGCAGCACGGCCGTCGGCTACCTGAAACCCGCAGCGCACCGCAAGAACCTGACGGTCCGCACCGATACGGCCGTCAACCGCATCGTCATCGAAAATGGCTGCGCCGTCGGCATCGAGATCATCGAAAACGGCCGCCCGGTGCTGCTGCGTGCCGAGCGCGAGGTCATTTTGACATCGGGCGCCATCGGCTCCCCGAAGATGCTGATGCTCTCCGGCCTCGGCCCTGCAGACGAATTGCGGGCGCTCGATATCGACGTTGTCAGGGATCTGCCGCAGGTGGGCAAGAACCTGCAGGACCATATGGATGTCGATGTTCTCGCCGAACTCACCGGATCACACGGCATCGACCGCTACAAGAAGCGGCATTGGCAGGTGGCGGCGGGCATCGAATACGCGCTGTTCGGCAAGGGTCCGGTCGCATCCAACATCGTCGAAGGCGGCGGCTTCTGGTGGGGCGACCGCGCCGAGGCGACGCCGGATCTGCAATTCCACTTCTTGCCCGGCGCCGGTGTCGAGGAAGGCATCGGCGGCGTACCCGGCGGCAATGGCTGCACGCTGAATTCCTATCACGTCCGCCCGCGCTCGCGTGGGACGGTGACGCTGCGCTCCAAGGACCCGGCCGTTCCGCCTGAGATCGACCCCAACGCCTTTGCAGAGCCTTACGATCTCGAGCGTGCTGTCGACGGCATCAAGATCTGCCAGGAAATCCTCTCGCAACCGGCCTTCCGGCCCTTCGTCAAACGGCTGCATCTGCCCGACGGTAACATCCGCACGCAGGAGGAATACCGCCAGTTCGCCCGCCAATACGGCCGTTCTGCCTATCATCCTGTTGGCACCTGCCGCATGGGTGGCGGCGAAGACGCCGTCGTCGATCCGGACCTCAAGGTGCGCGGCATCGATCGCCTCAGGGTCTGCGACAGCTCGGTGATGCCGCGGCTGATTTCCTCGAACACCAATGCGGCAACGGTGATGATCGCCGAAAAGGCGGCCGATATTCTCAAGGGCGTCTTGCAACGGCAGCCACAGCACGATTACGCATGACGATCCTTTCCAGCGCAGATCATTCCATGACCTATTCCATCCCGTCTCCCCGCGAATTCCTGGCCTCGCTCTTCCACGCCGCCGTCAAGGCCGCCGATCCCCTGACGGGGATTGCGGCGCACCTGCCGGAAAAGCCGAAGGGCAAGACCGTCGTCATCGGCGCCGGCAAAGGGGCGGCGCAGATGGCGCGGGCACTTGAAAGCCTCTGGGACGGGCCGCTGGAAGGCGTCGTCGTCACCCGCTACGGCTATGGCTGCGAGACCGAACATGTCGAGATCATCGAAGCCTCGCATCCGGTGCCGGATGCTGCTGGTCTCGCCGCATCGAAGCGGCTGATCGAGACGGTGAAGGATCTATCCGCCGATGATCTCGTCATCGCTCTTGTCTGCGGCGGCGGCTCGGCGCTGCTGCCCTCTCCGCCGAAAGGGCTGACGCTCGAGGACGAGATTGCGCTCAACGAGATGCTGCTTGCCTCGGGCGCGCCGATCTCGGCGATGAATGTCGTGCGCAAGCATCTGTCGACCATCAAGGGCGGACGGCTGGCGGCAGCGACCAGGGCCCGCGTCGTCAGCCTCATCGTCTCCGACATTCCCGGCGACAATCCTGCCCATGTCGCATCCGGCCCGACGGTGCCCGATCACTCGACCCGGCATGAGGCGCTTGAGATCATTGCCCAGTACGGCCTCAAATTGCCGCAGGCGGCAATCGATCACCTCAATTCGGCGGCAGCCGACGCGCCGCTCCCGGATGATCCGGCCTTTGTCCGCAACAGCCACCATATCATCGCCTCGGCCGGTGTTTCGCTGGAGGCCGCTGCCGCACTGGCGCGTGCAGGAGGCATCGAGGCGGCGATCCTCTCGGATGCGATCGAGGGCGAATCCCGCGACGTGGCGCAGGTGCACGCGGCTATCGCCAGGGAAGTGCTCGGCCGCAACCGGCCGTTCGCCAAACCCGTCGTCGTCCTTTCCGGCGGCGAGACGACGGTGACGCTGCGTGCGAAAGGCGGCAAGGGCGGGCGCAACGGCGAGTTCGCGCTGGCAGCAGCCCTTGCCCTTGACGGGCACGACATCCATCTCATCGCCGCCGACACGGACGGCATCGACGGCTCGGAAAACAATGCCGGAGCCTTTGCAGACGGTGCGACGGTGAAACGGCTGCGCGCAGCCGGTCTCGACCCGCGCCGCGTTCTCGATGCCAATGACAGCTATACCGGCTTCAAGGCGACCGGCGACCTTTTCGAAACAGGCCCGACCGGCACCAATGTCAACGATTTCAGGGCGATCCTGATCCTCTAGCCGGAACCGATCATGCAACACCTGCTCTTCATCGGCACGCTCAACCAGCCGACCTCCTATTTCGAAGGTGCCAATGGCGATGGACTTTCGGTTCATCTCTTCGACGACGAGACGCTGAGTGCCGAGCGGCTGGCTACAGCGCCGCAGATCGTCAATCCGACCTTCCTCACGCCATCAGCAGACGGCAGCCTCGTCTATGCGAATTCGGAGATCGAAGGCTGGTACGAGGGCCTCGTCACCGCCCTTTCGTTCGACAGGCAGGCCGGGCGCCTCCGCCATCTGAACATGCAGCCGTCGCTGGGCGCTACCACGGCGCATAACGCCATCTCGCATGACGGCAGGCACCTCTTCGCCGTCAACTATGCGATGGGAGACGGTGGCCCGGATCAGGCGCTTGTCGCCTTCGAGCGCCGGACCGACGGCTCGCTGGCGCCGGGCAAGATCAGCGTGGCGCAATCCGGAACCGGCCCGAACCCCGCCCGCCAGGAACGCAGCCATCCGCACAGCGTCACCGAGATCGCCCCGAACCTGATCTTGGTTGCCGATCTCGGCACGGATCGGCTGACGATCTACGCTCTCGAAGGGGACCGGTTCGAGAAGGTGAGCGAGACCGCGGCAAGGCCTGGTGCAGGACCGCGCCACGTTGCGCTCCACCCCTCCGGCCGCTTCGTCTTCGTCATCAACGAGCTTGATTCCACGGTGGCGAGCTATCGCTTCGATGCTGCCCGCCGGACGCTGCATGAGATCGAGATTCACTCGACGCTGCGGCCGCAGACCACGGGCACCAACTATGCGTCGGACCTGCAGATCTCGCCGGACGGCCGGTTTCTCTACGGCGCCAATCGCGGGCATGACAGTATCGCGGTCTTCGATATCGACCCGGAAACCGGCAGGCTTTCGCCGAAGGGTCAGGTGCCCTGCGGTGGCCGCACGCCGCGCAATTTGGCAATCGCCCCGCAGGGCGGTCACCTTCTTTGCGCCAATCAGGATAGCGACGTCGTGACCATTTTCACCCGTGACCGGGAGACCGGAGCGCTCCGCGACAGCGGCAAGACGATCCACATCGGCACGCCGATGTGCCTGCGCTTCGCCCGGGCTTGACGCCCGCCCTCAGTGCTTGAGGATCTGGCTAAGGAACAGCTTCGTCCGCTCATGCTGCGGATTGGTGAAGAAGTCGTGAGGCTTGCCCTCCTCGACGATCTGGCCCGAATTCATGAAGATCACCCGGTCGGCAACGGCCCGGGCAAAGCCCATTTCGTGGGTGACGCAGACCATCGTCATGCCATCCTTCGCCAGACCGGTCATGGTTTCCAGAACCTCCGAGACCATCTCTGGATCGAGCGCCGAGGTCGGCTCGTCGAAGAGCATCACGGCCGGCTCCATGCAGAGCGAGCGAGCAATCGCGACGCGCTGCTGCTGGCCGCCGGAGAGCTGGATCGGGTATTTGTTGGCCTGTTCCGGAATGCGTACGCGCTCGAGAAAACGCAGCGCCGTCTTCTTCGCTTCCGCCGCCGGCACGCCCTTGATCCACATCGGCCCCACCATGCAGTTCATCAGCACCGTCATATGCGGGAAGAGATTGAAGTGCTGGAACACCATGCCGACATTCTTGCGGACGTCGCCGACATTGCGCATCCTGTTGTGCAGGGTGATGCCGTTGACGGTGATATCGCCTTCCTGATGCGCTTCCAGCCGGTTGAAGCAGCGGATCAGCGTCGATTTGCCGGATCCTGAAGGACCGCAGACGACGATGCGCTCGCCCTTGGTGACCGTCAGGTTGATATCCTTCAGCACCTGGAAGGCGCCGTACCACTTGGACACATTCTTCGCTTCGATGATCTTGTCGCCGTTCATCGGACTTTGCTCCTGGCGTAGTGACGCTCGATGCGGGATTGGATGAGCTCCAGGCAGATCGACATGATCCAGTAGAGCATGGCGGCGGAGATCAGCATTTCCATGTGCTGGAAGGTCTTCTGTCCCAGCGTGCGGGCAAGGAACATCAGTTCCCAGACACCGATCACCGAGACCAGCGAGCTATCCTTCAGCATCGAGATGAACTGGTTTCCGGTCGGCGGAATGATCACAGGTAGGGCCTGCGGCAGGATGATCTTGCTCATCGTGACGCCGAAACCGAAGCCGATCGAGCGCGAGGCTTCCCATTGGCCGCGATCGATGCTCTGGATGCCCGACCGGAAAATCTCCGTCATATAGGCGCCGTAGCAAAGCGACAGCGCCAGGATACCGGCCGGCACCGCGTCGATGACGAAGCCGAGCTGCGGCAGGCCGAGATAAATCAGATAGACCTGCATCAAGAGCGGCAGGCCGCGGAAGAACGAGGTGTAGAAACTGGCGATCGCATAGGCAAAGCCGTTGGTCGACAGCTTGGCGACGGCACCCAGAATGGCGATCGCAGAGGCGATGACGATCGATATCGCAGAGACGTAGATCGTCGTCACCAGACCCTGCGTGATCATGAAGGGCAATTTCTCGGCAATGAACGGCAGGCTGAGATGAAAGGTGGCGAAGAAGGCCAGGAACAGAGCGAGCAGTTCCAGCCAGACGATGGCGATCTGCACCCTCAGCGGCGCAAAACCGATGAGCACGACATTGAGCACGAAGATGACGGCGATAACGAAGGCGATCGCAAAACGTCCGTAGATGCCGCTGGATGCGGGATCGCCGATCACAGGGCGCATCAATTCGCCCATCGCGGTGCCGCTCATATTGAACATCAGGAAGAAGGCGAGCACGACGGCAAACAGTGTCGCCACGAACCACGGCTTATGGACGAGTACTTCAGACTCGACTGTATCGGGATAAAGCATCTCTTGTCCCTTGCGGCAAATCGACGGTCCGGGGGTCCGGACCGTCTGGTTCTGGCGGCGGTTACTTTACGACCGTATAATCCACGCCGTACCACTTTACCGAAAGCTTGCTCAGCGTACCGTCCGCCTGCATGCCCTTCACGGCCTCGGCGATCTTGTCGTTGAACTCCTTGTCGCCATGCTCGATGGCAATGGCGAGCGGCTCGTAGAAGACCGGGTCGCCGATCTGCTTGATCGGATAGCCGGCCTTGACCGCGTCGAGAATGCTCGGCAGCGAGGACACGACGGCATCGAGACGGGTGCCGTCACCGAGACGCAGGTCGTCGAAAGCCGTGGTCGAGTTGGCGTAGGACTTCACGTCCTTCGGCTTGAACTCGTATTTGAACGGAGGCGCGCCGGCAGCGTCGAGCCTCAGGTCGCCCTTGGCATAGGCCTCAAAAGTCGAGGTCGCCGTAGTGCCGACCACCTTGCCGTCGAGATCGGAAAGCTTGGTCGCCTTGCTGTCCTTGTGAACGGCAACGGCGGCAGGGGTGTAATAATAGACGGCCGGGAAATCGAAGATTTCGGCGCGCTTCTTGGTCGGCGTCATCGAGCCGACATGCATGTCCCAGCGGCCCGCCCAGTTGCCGGCGGTGATGATGTCCCAGCCCGGCGTGACGAATTCGACCTTCACGCCAAGACGCTTGCCGATATCCTTGGCAACGTCGATGTCGAAGCCATCGAGTTCGTTCTTCTCGTTCATGAAGGATTGCGGCGCCCAGTTGGCGTCGGTCGCAACCTTCAGGTCCTTGGCCGCCAGCACGCGGTCGAGCACAGCACCGGCATTCGCCGGCACGGCAGCCAGCGCGACGGCGAGCGACGCAGCAGCGGCGGTCATCTTTGTCAGTCTGTTCATGCGATGGTTCCCTTTATTGTCATTCTTGGTTTTTGGCCCGGGCTCATTCCCGTACCGTCATGCGATCTTGAAGTCGAAGAGACCTTTTCGTCTTCCGGCGATCTGAAGCAGCCGCAGGCCGGTCGCTTCCTTGAATCGATGGAAGTCAGAGCTCTCCTTTCTGGCGCATCTCGTCGCGGATAGAGCGTGCGACCCGGAAGGCTTCGACGCCGGCCGGAATGCCGCAATAAACCGCGATCTGCGTGAGTGCCGCCCTGAGCTCGTCATCGGTCAGCCCATTGCGGATGGCGCCGCGGAAATGGATGCCGAATTCATGCATGCGATTGAGCGCCGCCAGCATGCCGAGGTTCAAAAGGCTGCGCTGCTTGAGATCGAGACCGTCATCGGTCCAGGCCGTGCCCCAGCAATATTCGTTGAGCACATCCTGGAACGGGGCCGAGAAACTGTCGGCGCCGTTGATGGCGCGATCGACGTAGTCGTCGCCGAGAACCTTGCGCCGGACGGCCTCACCACTCTTTCTGAGCGCTTCATCCATGGTTCGACTCCCCGGTTGTGAGGAACTCGCGCATCAGATCGGCAACCGTCTGCGGCGCCTCGATCAGGATCGAGTGGCGGAGGCCCGGCAGGATCGCGAGCTTCGAGCCTGGAATGCGCTCGTGCATGTAGCGGGCCATGCGCGGGTTCGACCCGGCATCGTCTTCGCCCGTCGCAATCAGCGCCGGGCAGCGGATCTGATCGAGGAATCCGCCGAAGTCGGTTTCCGCCAGCACGCGGTAGGCCGCCGCATAGCATTCCGGATCATTCTCGGCATCGCGCTGTCTAAGCGTCGCGATTACCTCCGGATTGTTGTCCTGGAATTCTTCGGTCAGCCACCGGGACAGCGATGCATTGTGATGGTCGGCAGGCGTGCCGGCGCGCAGCGCCGACAGCCGTTCGAGAACCCGCGTCCGCTCCTCCGGCGTCCGGCCAGCGACAGTCGATAGCAGCACCAGCTTGCGCAAGCGCTCGAGATGGGTCAACGCCAGGCGTTGTGCAATCAATCCGCCGAGCGAGAAGCCGGCGAGATTGAAAGTCGAGAAACCTGCCTTGTCGGCCAGCGCCAAAGCTTCATTGACGAAATCGTCGATCTCATAGCGGCCCTTGGCCCGGCTCGAATGGCCATGGCCGCGCAAATCGAAGGTCAGGATCGTGAACCTGTCCTTCAGACGCTCGACCACGCCCGACCATGCCTCAAGATAGGAGCCGACGCCGTGGATGCAGACCAGCGGATCGCCGCTGCCGTCGATCCGGTAGTTGAGCGTCACGTCTGCGACGGTATGGCGCTGTGCCTCTGCCATGATCAGCCCGCCGCCGCCTTGCGCTGCTTGTCTTTTTCGCGTGCCGCGAAGAAGGGCATGATTTCCTTGACGAACAGCTCGATCGTCCGTTTCTGCAGCTCGAAGGGCAGATTGAAGGTGAGCCCGAGACAATACTGATCGACGCCGGCTGCCTCATAGACCAGCAGCTTTTCGATCGCCTCATCCGGCGTGCCGAACATCAGGTTCTTGCGGATGTTGTCCGGGTTGTAGTTGTCCTTGCCCTTGACCGCCTCATAGGGAACCGCTTCCGGAAACCCTTCGCGCACATTGCCGATATTCTGCATCAGGTTTTCGAAGGTGCGGCCGTAATCCATGCTGTGCTGGACAGCGGTTTCCCAGCCGTCCGCCTTGTCGTAGACGCAGGTGCGGCGCTGCATCATGAAGCGCGGGCGCGGGACTTCCGGATGGTCGGCAACGGCCTTGTTGAACTTGTCGGCCAGAACCTGGATTTCTGCGGCAGGCTGGGAGAGCGGTGTGGAGAGGATGCTGGCGCCGTTGGCGATCGCCCAGTCGAACGAGCCGGGATCGCGCGCCGCCACCCAGATCGGCGGATGCGGCTGTTGCAGCGGCTTCGGCACAGACGTCGCCGTCGGGAATTTCCAGTAGTGGCCGTCATGGGCATAGTCGCCGGCCCACAGCTTCTTCACCGCAGGAACGATCTCCTTCATATAGGCGACGCCTTCCTGCTGCGGCATGCCGCCCGCCATCCGGTCGAACTCGTACTGGTAGGAGCCGCGGGCGATGCCGAATTCCAGGCGCCCATTCGTCAGGTGATCGCAGAGCGCCGATTCACCGGCGAGCCGGATCGGGCTCCAGTAGGGAGCGACGAGCGTCGAGGTGCCCAGGCGGATCTGCTGTGTATGCTGTGCCAGCCAGACGAGCGTCTGGAAAGGATTGGGAGAGATCGTGCATTCGATCGTGTGATGTTCGGCCGTCCACAGCGCCTCGAAGCCACCTTCGTCGGCCATCCGGGCAAGATGAAGAAGGTTGTTCTTGGCCGTCGACATCGAAACATCGGGCGAGAAGCGCTCCATGGTCAGCGATACTGCGAATTTCATCTGCTAGCCTCCCGTTCGGGCTGAATTTTCTTCTGTGCCGTCACTTCAGACGGATGACGAAGGGGTCCTGCATTGCCCCGGAGTAATCGATGATGACGTTCTTCAACCGCGAGAATTCGTGCATCACCTCGAAACCGCCGCGGCGGCCATAGCCGCTCTCCTTGAAGCCGCCATTGGCGGACATGAAGGAGGCGGAACGGTAGGTATTGACCCAGACCGTTCCAGCCTCGATCTGATTGGCGAAGCGAAGTGCCCGGTCGATATCCTTGGTCCAGATGCCGGAGGCGAGGCCGTAATGGCTGTCATTGGCGAGCGCGATCATCTCCGCCTCGTCGCGGAACGGCATGACGCCGACCACCGGGCCAAAGATCTCGTCGCGCATGAAGCTCATGTCGTTCTGCGCATCGACCATGACGGTCGGCTCGAAATACCAGCCGCCGCTCGACAGGCCTTCCTTCTGGGGACGGCGGCCACCGGCTGCGATCTTCGCGCCTTCCTTGACGCCGGATGCCACGTAGCCCTCGACCTTGGTGAGCTGGTCGGCGAGCGCCAGCGGACCGATATCCGTCTCCTCGACCGTCGGCAGGCCGACACGGATGCGGGCGGTGCGGGCAACCAGTGCATCGATGAACTTGTCGTAGATACTGGCCTCGACGAAGCAGCGCGAACCGGCAACGCAGGTCTGGCCCGCCGCGGCAAAGACGCCGGACACGACACCGTTGACCGCATGCTCGATCTCAACATCGCCGAACACGACATGCGGAGACTTGCCGCCAAGCTCTATCGAGCAGGGCACGAGGTTCTGCGCCGCATTGCCGGCGATGCGGCGGCCGGTCGCGGTGCTGCCGGTGAAGACATACTTCGAGACACCCGGATGGCGTGTCAGCGCCTCGCCCGCACTCTTACCGGTACCAGTGACGACATTGACGACGCCTGCGGGAAAGCCCGCTTCATGGATCAGCTCGGCCAGCGCCAGCGTCGAGGCACTTGCATGTTCGGAGGGCTTGATGACGACGGTGTTGCCGATCGCCAGGCACGGCGCCAGCGTGCCGGTGAGCAGCATAAGCGGCGAATTCCAGGGCGTGATCATGCCGACGACGCCGAGCGGCTCGCGCAGGTTGAGGTTCAGCGTATCGACCCGGTTGATCGGGATGGTGTCGCCCTGCAGCTTGTCAGCCATGCCGGCGAAATAGTGATAGCTATCCGGCATCGAGCGCATCTGCGCCCGCGTTTCCTTCAGCAGCTTGCCATTGTCGCGCGTCTCGATCTCGGCCAGCGTATCGGCATTGGCCCGGACAAGCTCGGCAAGACGGCGCACCAGCGCGCCACGATCGGTCTGCGTCATGCGGCGCCAGGCGGGGTTGCGGAAGGCAGCATTTGCTGCGGCAACGGCAGCCGCGACATCATCGGCATCGGCCTCCGCCAGATCGCACCAGCGCTCGCCGGTCGTCGGATCATAGCTTGCGATATAGTTGCCGTTCTTCGGCGCTACGAATTCGCCGTTGATGAACAGGCCCTGGCGCGAACCTTCGATGGAGCTGACTGTCGTCTTCATGTCACTGTCCTTGGTCTTGGGAGGCTTGGATCCAGGCACGGGCTTCGCCGTCGATCATCGCGACGCGGCCGCCATCGTCGGAATCCATGTAGATGCCGAACCGGCCTGCCTGCCGCTCGCGCACATAGCGGCGCAGCATCGAACGCAGTTCGTGGGTGGCGATCGTCTCGTAGGGAAGATCGTCGATCGCAAAGAAACGGAGATCGGCGGGCAGATTGACGCCCTCCCCCTCGCCCGCCAGCCGCGCACGATAGACGAGATAGCCTGGATCGCTGTCGGCAACGTCGAAGACAGAGTAGAGGAAGGTCTCGTCCGGCATCAGCCGCAGTGCATCGCCGCCTTCGACGACCAGCTGGCTGTCAGCCTTGCGGCGGCGCGCCGAGGGAAGCACCCAGCTGCCCTTTCCGTCAGCCCGCAGCAGCAGGCCATCGCCGGCTTCGATCAGGTAGCCGATGATCATGCCATGAGAAGCGAGCCAGCCGGATGGCAGCGGATCCTTGACGCTGGCATAGCGGCCGCGGCAGAAGCCGAGTGGCGCGGTCGGGCTGGTGCCGAAAGCCCTGACCTGGCCGATCAGAACCGTGTGATCGCCGGCATCAACCGAGCTGAAGGTCGTGCAGTCGAACCAGGTGAGACTATCCGTCAGAACAGGCGCACCGGTATGGATATGGTCGTGGGTGACGGACTGGAACTTGTCCGGCGACTTCGAGGCGAAGGTACCCGATACATCGACCTGGCCTTCATGGAGGATATTGACTGCAAAGCAACCGGCACCCGTAAAGGCCTGATAGCTGGACGCGGACTTGGCGATGCAGACCAGAAGCAGCGGCGGATCCAGCGAAACCGAGGTGAAGGAATTCGCGGTCATGCCGCGCGGCGTGCCGTCCTCATCGCGGGTGGTGATGACGGTGACGCCCGTCACGAAGGTTCCGAAGGCCCGGCGCAGTGCGATCGGATCGATCGGCGCATCCGTCTTTGCCGCTATCTCCGCCATGCTTTCGTGCCTCCTCCGTTTGTTGAAGAGGAGGCTATCGCTGCCTGTCCGGTGGTTCTTCCGCGCCTTCAAAGGAAAGGCAGGAAAACTTCTGCTGCGATCCATAGGAGAGGGAAAGTGGCCGCGCGAAAGCACTGCAAGCGAGGATAACGGGGCTGTGGGAGATTACTTTCCGGCCGTTGCGCGGTTGTCGATGACGCCATGCAGGCGGATCGCCAGTTCGACCGCAAAGCGCTTTTCCGGCATCTCGACATCGACGCCGAAGAGTTCCTGGATGCGCGACAGCCGATAGCGCAACGTCGTCACATGCAGGCCCATCGTATCGGCGCAGGCCTGGCTGCGGCAGCCTTCCTGCAGGTAGGTAGACAGCGTCTCGAGATAGGGCGTGCCGTTCTCGCGGTCATGCTCGGCAATGGCGCCGACGCTTTCCTGCACGAAGCTGCGCACGTCGCCGGCTTCGGACGCCGCAACCAGCATCGGCAGCGGCCCGAAATCCTGAGCGGAAACGGCGCCTGTCAGCCCGAAGGAGCGGCCGATGCGGATCATCCGGCTGCAGCGTTCCCAGGCGGCGGGATAATCGGAAAGCGCGGCACAGCGGTTACCCGCGACGACCACGGGCGGCTCGTCGAAATAGCGGCCGAGCTCCTCGGCAATCCGCCGTGTCAGCTTGGCCGTGCGTTCCTGCCGCTTGCTCGGATCATGCGGAACCAGGCACACGACGCCGCCATCAATCGCGATCAGGCTCGCCTGCAGCGATGCCTGCTGCATGATGCGTGCAAGGGTGTGTTCTACATCGACGGAAGCCCCGCCGAACGCCTTCGTCTTGTCGGGAAAATCGATGACGATCATCTGCTGCGGCGTCGCGAAATTGAGCCCCAGCCTTTGGGCGCGCTGGGCGACATCTCCGGCATTGCGCCATCTGGCCTCGACGATCTCGAAGAACAGCTCGGTCTGTGTGCGGGTCTCAAACCGGAAGCGGATGAAACTGCGCATCATCTGGACGCTGAGCGCGAACTTGGCGCTGTCGAGCATCAGGAGATCGAGATCGCTGAACTCGCGCGAGGTGGGGAAGATGATCAAGGCCCCCACCAGCTGGTTATCGACCATCAGTGCCTCGATGCGGGCCGAGATCTTGAAGCGCTGCGTGCCATCATCGAGAAACAGGCTCGCGGCATCGGTCGTGCCACGATCGATCGCCTCGCGCGCCGCCTTCATTAGCGGCCGGGCAAAGACGGTGGACGCGGCCTCCTGCCACGAGGCCTCGTCATAAAGCCCATTTGGCGGCCGCCCCGCGATCACCTGATTGGCGGTGAAATCGACAACCACAGTCGGGTTCGGCAGCATCATGCCGACCATCGCGGACAGCGGCGCAACCGCACCGTCACTAAGCACATGTTCGAGCAGCGAGGTATGCGCCTGCAGCGCCCGCTCCAGCCGCTGCGCCGCGCGCTTCTCTGCCTCAAGCCGGTGCTCGCGCTCGACGGCGATGGCGCCCATGTGAATGATGGTGCCGAGAAAGGCGAGGTCGTCTTCGGTGACATCGGTGATCTGCCGGGAGATGACGCTCAGCACCATCGGCCGGCCCTCGGCATCCCGGCAGTTCATCGGCATCACGACGACCGTGCGGTAGTCGCGCTCGAAGGCTTCCTTGCGATAACCCGGAAACTCGGCCGTCTCGCGCGCGTCGCGGATATAGACGGGCTCGTTGCGCTGCAGGGCAATCAGCGACGGGCTTGTCGCCAGTTCCCATCGGTCCGGCAGCTGGCGTTCGATCAGCGTCGGATCGTAGCGGACGATGACATAGGCATAGCCGTGCGCCGCATCGATGCCCATGATCGAACCAAGCGACCAATGGGCGTGACGGCAGGCGGCCGCGATCAGGTGCTGCAGCACGGTCTGAAGGTCGCCGCCGCTGTTGATCTGGCTCGCGACGTCGCGGAGCGCCAATATCTGAGACTTCTGATCCAACCTGCCTCGCTCCCCCCGGCTGGCGCGTATCATGCGCGCGGCCTCAATAGAAATCTACTCCGTTTCGATGGAAGCTGAAGCCATCCGCTTCCGCCGATCAAAGGAAGACGTTCGCCGTTTAGCCGCTAGGCTTCTAGCCAGTTTCAACATTTCGTATCGGCGCAAGGCATGACACTCGGCATCAGAAAGATTTCCACCTTCCTCGAAGAAACGCATGTCGAAGGCGGCAAGGCAGCGCCTCGGCCGGTGACCATGGTCGTGGTGGCAGCAGTGATCCAGAACCCCTGGGCCGGGCGCGGCTTCGTCGAGAACCTGCGGCCGGAGATCATCCGAATTGCCGGCGAACTCAGCCACGAGATGACCAGCCGCCTGTTGCGGCAGATGGATGCCGAGAAGATCGAGGCCTGCGGCAAGGCGGCAGCGGTCGGCATCAACGGCGAGATCGAACATGCCTCGGCGATGATCCATACGCTGCGCTTTGGCAACCCGTTCCGCGAGGCGATCGGCGGCACCAACTATCTGGAATTCGCCAATACCCGCAACGGCCCCGGCGCCCTGCTATCGCTGCCGATGATGCACAAGAGCGAGAGCGGCAAGCGCTCACACTTCCTGACCGCCAACTTCATGATTGCCGATGCCCCGGGCGCTGATGAAATCATCGTCGCGATCGGCGCGGCCGACGGCGGCCGGCCGCATGCGCGCATCGCCGACCGGTTCCAGGATATTGCCGAGATGGAAGCCGAAAAGGCAGCCAAGGGCTAACCCGGGCTACCGGCCCCCGTCGCCGGGAATTGCCGCGGTGATGATCGTGTCGGCCGCAATCAAGCGGTCGAACACGCCGGGGAGCTCGATCTTTGCCAGGATCAGCGGCGGATCGGGATCTCCGGGCGGCAGCAGACGGCCCTGCGGCCAGATGGCTTTCAGCTCCTCCCGGTTTACTGAGGCGAGGTTGACATCGATATCCGTCAGCGTTCCCGGCACCCGGTAGGGGCAGCGTCTCGTCGAGCAGTTCGACGCCGAGGAGAATTGCCACAGGAAATATTGCTGCCAGTTGCCCATCGGAAATGTGCCGCCGACATCAGGCTTGTAGCGCGCATACCAGATCGGCAGCCGTGCCAGCACCGGATAGATCTGCCGGTAGGCGGCGATATAGCGGGCGGTCGCGTGGTTGACGTAAAGGATCGGATAGCGGCCGGTGCGGGTTCGGATATGCCCGGCAAAGATCTGCGCATCAGACAGCGACATGAACTGATCGGTGTCGAGCCCCTCGAGATCGAGGACCATCAGGTCGTCGGGGCCGGGCTCTGCGTAGTCCAGAAAGTGGTTGGCCTGATCAACCGGGTTGCCGGGTCTGGCGACATGATAGGCGCCCCATAGCAGCCCGCTCTGCTTGGCAATGAATTTCCGGGTCTGATAGAGCTCGCGGCTGACCGCATATTTGCGCCACATCGTCTTGCAATGCGCGACGGTATCGCCGCGATGCTCGCCGCTGCAATCAAACACTTCCGGAAGCCCGTCCGAGGCCTTGGAAATCATCCCGGCGATCCGCTTGTCGGTGAGCAGAGCATCCCAGTCGATCGCGTTCATCTCATAGGCATCGACGATAAGCGCCGCATCCTGGCGGTTCCAGGGGGCCGCGTCGCGCGCGCCAGCGGAAGGACCGGCCAGTGAGAGACCGGCCGCCATGAGGTATGCAAACACCCATCTAAGGGATCGCCGCATCGACCGCCCTCTGTTCGTGCCGGGCAATTATATTAGATCATGCTTGCGCGAAACTGCGCCGGAGCGGCAGGGGGTAAACGGTGCTACGCCTTTCGGACGAATTGCCGAAGCGGCAGCCGTCTCCCATATCCATTTGGCTATGGTGAAAAGGACAGATGACCGACACCAATGCGGGGCCCGCTGAACCGGAATTCGGCGGGCCTCCTTTTCTTCAGGCAGAATCCCTACTTCCCGGCAATCGCATTGCGGATCATCGCGTCGTAGCCTTCCGGATCCTGCAGCATCGCAAAATGGCTGGCATCCTTGAGGATCACCAGTTTGGCGCCCGGAATTTCCTTTGCCATCATCTCAGTATGATCAAGTTTGACGGCCTCGTCGTGGTCGCCGATCGCCAGCGTCACCGGCACGGCGATCTTGGCGAGATTCGCAGCAGTCCAGGCCGGCTGGCTCGCCCACATCGCCGAGATCTGGTTGACGAACGCGTCATATTCGTTCGGCGTCGGCGACAGCTTGTTGTAGGATTCGCCCGCGGCATTGATATAGTCGCTGAAGGTCTTGTTGGTCATCACGTCGGCCTTGACGCCATCGGTCGTGACATTCGCCGCCTGGGCAATGACCCGCGTCAGCTTCTCCGGATGCGTCATCGCCATGTCGATGCCAATAATGCCGCCGTCGGACCAGCCAACGAGCGTGACCTTGTCCAGCTTCAGATAGTCGAGCAGCGCCACGTAGTCGGACGTCATCAGGTCGTAGCCGAAGGGCTGGGCGCTGCGCGTCGAGCGGCCGTGGCCGCGGCTGTCGGCAACGATCACCCGATGATCCCGGGCAAAATCCGCGACCTGATTGCCCCAGACATCGGCGCTGCCGAGACCGCCGTGAATGAAGAGGATAGGGTCGCCCTCCCCATACTCAGCGTAGTACATCTTGATATCGTTGACCGGTGCCATGCCGCTGGCCTTGGCGGGCGGCATCGGTGGAAAACTGGGTAGCGTTTCCCAGCGCTCGGCGGCTTTTGCCGCCGTGGTCAGGGCGAGTGCGGTCAATAGGGCAATGGCAGCAGCTTTGATTGCAGACACAGCTGATCTCCGAGCGAAACACGCCGCGGAGATTAGGCCTATCCAGCCAGCTGGCAAGTCATCCAATCGAAGGCGGGTCAGGCGGCCGAACGGCTGGTCTGCGGGTTCCGGGGCCCCTGATAGTTCGATTTGACCGAAGAGCCGTCGTCGCGCATCACCGCACGGCGGTTCAGCTTGAAGAGGCTGACGAGCTGCGACAGCGCATCGGCGCCGAGCGCCAAGGTGCTGCTGATCGCCGTCGTGCGCGCACTCATCGCCGCATTTTCGCGCGTCATCTGGTCGAGCCGCTCGACTGCCTTGCTGATATCGCCAAGCCCCGCCGTCTGCTCGTCGGCCGCATGGGCAATTCTGTCGACATTGCCGTCGATCCGTTTGACGAGAACGTCGATCTGCTTCAGTGCCTCGCCGGTCTCACCGACCAGCCGGACGCCTTCGAGCACCTCGGTGCCGGAATTGTTGATCAGTGCCTTGATTTCCTTCGCCGCATTCGCCGAGCGCTGGGCAAGCTCGCGCACTTCTTGAGCAACGACGGCAAAGCCCTTGCCGGCCTCGCCGGCGCGCGCCGCTTCTACACCGGCGTTCAGCGCCAGAAGGTTCGTCTGGAAGGCGATCTCGTCAATCACGCCGATGATCTGGCTGATCTCACGGGAGGCCGCCTCGATGCGCTGCATCGCGTTGACGGTCTGCTCCACAACTTTGGTCGAGGCTGCGGTCGAAGCCCGTGCACTTTGAACAAGCTGCCGGGTCTCCTTGGTGTTTTCCGATGACGAGCGGACGGTGGCAGTGATCTCGCCGAGTGCCGCCGTCGTCTCCTCAAGGGCTGCTGCCTGCTCACGGGAGCGTTCGGCAAGATGCTCGGAAGCCTCGCGCACCTCCTGGCTGCTCTTGCTGAGATCACCGGTCTGGCCGAGAACATTGACCAGCGTCTTCTGGAACTCGCCGATCGACTTGTTGAAGTCGCGGCGCAGCCGTTCGAATTCACCAACGAAGGGCTTGTCGAGCGTAACGCGGATATTGCACTGCGACAGCCGTTCGAGCGCCGCGCCAAGCTCTTCCACCGCATCCATCCGGTCAGTCACGTCGATCGCAAACTTGACGACCTTGAAGACCTCGCCCTTGTGGTCGATGATCGGATTGTAGGACGCCTGAATGAAGACGCGCTTGCCATCCTTGCCAAGCCGCATGAACTGCCCGGTGGAGAATTTACCCGAGCGCAGTTCGGCCCAGAAATCCCGGTATTCCTGCGATTGGGCGTAGCCCGCCTCACAGAACATCGCATGATGCTTGCCGATGATCTCGGACGCCTCGTAGCCAAGCGCGCCGAGGAAATTCTCGTTGGCCTTCAGGATCGTGCCATCGGGTGTGAACTCGATGACGGCCTGCGCACGCGACAGCGCCGCCAGCTTTCCTTCGTCTTCGGCGCTCTTGCGCTTGATCGCGGTGATATCGGTGGCGATCTTCACCACCTTGTAGGGCTTGCCGCGGCGGAAGACCGGATTGTAGGAGGCTTCGATCCAGATTTCCTGGCCATTCTTCGCCAGACGCCGGTACTGGCCCTGATCATACTCTCCGCGCGCCAGCTTTGCCCAGAACGCCTTGTATTCCGTCGATGCTGCCTCATCGCGCAGCACGAACATGCTGTGATGGCGGCCGACGATCTCGGAGCGCGGGTAACCGACAGCTTTGCAAAAATTCTCGTTGGCAGTCAGGATGTTGCCAGAAAGATCGAACTCGATGATGGCTTGCGAGCGGCTCAGCGCCTCAAGCACGGACGACGCATCAAAACCGAGTTTCGGAAAGCTGGACATGTTTCAGTGACCCCACGATTACCGGCATCGGGACGATCCTGAACCGCCCGCCTTGCGCCCTCGCGAAACACTATCCGGACACCGTTAATTAGATATTAAGCATATCTGAAGTGGTGATTTTTACGGGCGGCTATCCCGCGCCGGGCGCCGATCCGCGTCAGGGTTGCGGAGCCGGTGTGCCCGATGACCTCATACGTGACCTGCGCCGCACACTCGTCTAATGCAGGATCTGGCTGAGGAACAGCTTGGTACGCTCGTGCTGCGGATTGTCGAAGAACTCAGCCGGCGAATTCTGTTCGACGATCTGGCCCTGGTCCATGAAGATGACGCGGTTGGCGACCTGGCGGGAAAAGCCCATTTCGTGGGTTACGCAGAGCATGGTCATGCCTTCTTCGGCCTGACTGACCATCGTAGCCAACACTTCCTTGACCATCTCAGGATCGAGCGCCGAGGTCGGCTCGCCGAACAGCATGATCTTCGGATTCATGCAGAGCGAACGGGCGATCGCCACGCGCTGCTGCTGGCCGCCGGAGAGCTGGCCCGGATATTTGTTGGCCTGTTACGGAATCTTGACGCGCTTCAGGAAGTGCATGGCGACTTCTTCCGCCTGCTTCTTCGGCATCTTGCGCACCCAGATCGGCGCCAGCGTGCAGTTTTCCAGGATCGTCAGGTGCGGGAAGAGGTTAAAGTGCTGGAACACCATGCCGACTTCGCGGCGCACTTCGTCGATCTTCTTCAGGTCGTTGGTAAGCTCGGTGCCATCGACGACGATCTGACCCTTCTGGTGCTCTTCCAGACGGTTGATGCAACGGATCATCGTCGACTTGCCGGAGCCAGACGGGCCGGCGATGACGATGCGCTCGCCACGCATAACCCTGTATAGCAAGTGTTTTTTGTCGATAAAAAACCAGAAACATCTTAAGCTTATGCGATCGTTACGAAAAATAGGACCTGCCTCTGATCGGTCAGGCGGCGGCTCCTCACCCGTCCAAGCGATCGCCGCCGCGCTTGGAAGCAGTAGCAGCGACCGCCTTGATATTGCGCATCGCTCACGGTTGTCATAGGCCTCATCACATAATCGCAGGAGCCCAGCGCGTGACGAAACAGAAGCCGAAAATTGCTATCAATGGCTTTGGCCGCATCGGCCGCTCTGTTCTTCGCATCCTGCTGAAAGAGCGCCGCGATATCGAGGTCGTCCTCGTCAACGACATCGCTCCGCTGGAAAGCTGCGCCTACCTGTTCCAGTATGACAGCGTCTTCGGCCCATGGCCGGAGGACGTGGTGGCCGAGGCTCGCGCGTTGCGGATCGGCGAGCGTTCGATACCTTTCCACAACGAGCGGGATATTCGCGCCCTCGATCTATCGCACGTCGATATTTTCCTCGAATGCACCGGCCAGCCTTATACCCGCGATTACGTCTCCCGGGCGCTAGAGGCCGGCGCAAAGCGTGTCCTGATTTCGGGTCCGGCGGAATCTGCCGACGCGACGGTGGTGCTTGGCGCCAACGAAGAGATGATTGCCGGCCACAAGATCATATCCAATGCATCATGCACCACGAACGCGCTGGCACCCCTGCTGAAGACTGTCGATGACCTCTTCGGCATCACTGGCGGGCAGATGACGACGGTTCATTGCTATACCGGAAGCCAGCCGACCGTCGACCAGCCGCGGGACGATTTTGCACGCAGCCGCGCGGCAGCCCTCTCTATGGTGCCGACGAGCACCAGCGCCCACAAGCTGGTTGGCAAAGTCCTGCCATCCCTCGCCGGAAAGATCGAAGCCCGGGCCATCCGCGTTCCGACCGCAAGCGTCTCGGCGATCGACCTGACGGTGTCGCTGGAGAAGGCGCCGACCCTAGCCGAAGCCCGCGAACGCTTCAAGGGCGCAATCGCCACGTCGCCCGTCATCGGCTGGATCGAAAAGCCGCTCGTATCCGTCGATCTGCGCGCCCGGCCGGAATCGCTGGTCGTCTCAGGACCGGAACTCTCGGTTTCCGCTGGCGGCCTTCTGCGGGTTTTTGGCTGGTACGACAATGAATGGGGCTTTGCCAACCGGATGCTCGACGTTGCGGCCCTAATGGCACGGTCGTAGCGCGGCGAAATGAGAGAGACGATAGCAATGCCGTATCCGAGGTCATTCAGGGCCATATCCGCAGTGGCCGCGACCCTGTCCCTGTTGTGGGCACCAGCGCTGTTGGCGCAGGAGGCATCGTCCGGTTCGAACTGGTCCAAGGACCCGACCAGCCGCTGCGAATTCATTTCCCCCATCTCTCTGACTGCAGGTCCCACCTACTGGACAGGACTATGCACCGCGAACAAGGCATCCGGACTTGGCATGCTGCGACGGCGCGACGGCGATCGCGCCGGTCCTGCCTTCTATGGCGAAATGAAAGCAGGCGTGCCTGTCATCGGTGTGATCGATCATGATGGTTATCGCGTTGGCCGCTTCAACGATGGCGATATCGGTGGCGATGCCAATCTCAAACCGCAGGTTCGGATCGATGCGTTCCGCGCGGCGGCAAAGGCAGCGCGAGCGGTCGGCTCGCAATATGCCAAGCAGGGCAACGCCGCCTCATCCCGCCACTATGAAAACATTGCCCAGCAACTCGATATGCAGGTGGAATGACCATTCGTTTCGGCGCCGGCATCGACCCTGTCGATGAGAACGCGATTTGCGGCAAGAATTGTGAGCGTTATCGCAGCCGTTGTCTCGCGACGGCAACGAAATATTCAGCCCCTTGCCGAAGCACATTGTCGTTGAAGTCATAGCTGGGATTGTGCAGGGGAGCTGACGTCTCTCCATTGCCGATGAAGGCGAAGTTACCGGGAACTTTCTCCAGGAGCCTGGCGAAATCTTCGGAGGCGGCGATAGGCGCAATATCGTCTTCCACCGCCCCAGGTCCGAAAACGGAGGCGGCAGCCTCCAGTGCAACGCGCGTTTGCTCGGATGTGTTGACGAGTGGAACGAACTCACGGCCGTAGCGATCGATGCCGAACAACCATAGGCCGAAGCAGTCCCATCAACGATCTGGCGCATACGGCGCTCAATCTCCGCGCTGACCTCAGACCGCATGCTACGCGCGTCGCCGAGTATGGTTGCGGTACCCGGGAGAGCGTTACGTGTACCGTCGGCAATAAGTTCAGTGACCGATACAACCGCCATATCTGCGGGGTCGAGCCGTCGAGAAACGATCGTCTGCAGGTTCACAACGAGCGCACAGGCTGCAACCAGCACTTCATTGGTATGGTGCGGTCGCGCCGCGTGGCCGCCTGTTCCGTCCAGCCTTATCTCGAATATGTCCTCGGCGGCCATGATTGAGCCAATTCGCGTCGCGAACCGGCCCACCGGCATACCCGGCATGTTGTGGATGCCGTAGACTTCGGAAAAAGGGAACCGGGCCATGAGGCCGTCGTCCAGCATTGAAAGAGCGCCCCTGCCCCATTCCTCAGCCGGCTGAAAGACGAAGCGAACCGTGCCGTCGAAGCCACCCTCTTCTGCCAGGATACGGGCAGCACCAAGTAGCATTGCGACATGTCCGTCATGGCCACAGGCGTGCATCGTGCCTAAGGCTTGCGACCGGTAGGGAAGGTCGCTCCTCTCGCTGATCCGAAGCGCATCCATGTCGGCACGAAGCGCGATGGCGCGCTTTCCGGTTCCCAGCGTCAAACTGCCGACAACGCCGGTTTTTCCAACGCCTTCTATGACCTGGATGCCCCATGAACGAAGTTTCTCGGCGACGAACGCTGCCGTGTTGATTTCTTCAAAGCCGAATTCGGGATTGCGGTGCAGGTGATGCCGCCATTCGATCATCTCCCTCTCGATTGTCTCGAACCTGTTCATAGTCCACTCCCGAGCAAGAGGGCGCCGCTGGAGCGGCGCCCGGACAAGATCATTCGGCATTCTTTTGCTCGAACTTGCCACCCTTCAGTTCGTAGAAGACGAAGTCCAGCCGCGTGATATCGCCCTTCTCGTTGTAGGAGAGAGGGCCTATGACGGTATCGACTTTCAGCCCGCCGTGCAGCTTGTCTGCGACAATCTGTGGATCGGCGCTTCCGGCTTCCTTGATGCCGGCTGCAATGACCTGCATCGCCACGTAGCCATAGAGCGTGAAGCCTTCCGGATCGATCTTCTTCCCGGCAAAGCGCTTCACAACCTCCGCAGCCGCGGGGTTTTGACGTGCATCGGGGCCGAAGGTAATCAATGTGCCGTCGGCTTCCGGCCCGGCGATAGCCGCGAATTCACCCGAGAACATCGCGTCTCCGCCGATCATCGGGGTCTTGACCCCTTGATCACGCAATTGACGAAGAATGAGACCTCCCTCGGTGTAGACGCCGCCGAAATAGACGACATCAGCCTTGGTCTCTTTGATCTTGGCGATCAGGGCCGAGAAATCCTTGTCGCCGACAGTGATACCCTCGTAGCCAGTCTCGGTCAGGCCGCCGGCATTGATCGATTTCTTTACCTCTTCGGCAAGACCCTGACCGTAGGGCGTCTTGTCGTGAACGATGAAGACATTCTTGCCGGTGAAATTCTTGATCAGATAGTTCCCTGCGACGGTCCCTTGCTGGTCGTCACGCCCACAGGTGCGAAAGGTGTTCCAGAGCCCGCGTTCCGTGAGCTTGGGATTTGTGGATGCCGGAGTGATCTGGAACATGCCGTTCTCGGCATAGACATCCGAGGCAGGGATTGAGGCACCGGAATTCTGATGCCCGATGACGAATTTTATGCCGGATGCCGCAAGCCGATTGGCGACCGAGACGGCCTGCTTGGGATCGCCACCGTCATCTTCCGTCTGCAGCAAGATCTTTTCGCCGAGAATTCCACCCGCGGCATTGATATCCTCGATCGCCTGCTTGACGCCATTGAGGTTCTGTTCGCCAACAGCGGCGCTGCCGCCTGTGACCGGGCCGGCCCAGCCGATGGTCATATCCGCCAATGCCGGCGTGGCCAGCACGCCCGCAATCGTCGCGGCAATTATTATGCTTTTCATGTCATTCCCCTTTTAGGTTTCTTCGTTGAGAGGTCCTTCGGTCACGAACAACAGCACGCGGCTCGAAGCGTCGAGTTCAAGGCGGACTGCCATTTCGGGATTTGCAATGGCTCGGCGAAGCCCGGCGAGACCGGCTGCGCCCGACGGCGTGGTCGGGGGGCCGCCAGCGGCTTCCAGCAAGAGTGGTTCGTTGGTGAGACGATCCTCTTCAACGGTCACAACGTCGATAAACCCGGCCATCAGTTTCAATGCCGGCCGGCTTGCCTCGCCGCAGGCAAGCATCGTTGCGGACGTTGTCAGATCGCCAGGCACCCGCTCGACATTGCCTGTGCGGATTGCCACATCGACACATGCCGCTGTCGCGGGTTCTACGACGACAATCCTTGCCGGTTGCGCGAGCCAGTCCTTGAGGCCTGTCGTCATTGCCGCCGCGAGACCGCCGACACCGGCCTGGATAAAAAGATGCGTCGGACGCAGCCCTTCCCCAATCTGCTCTTTGATTTCCTGGGGGATCACGCCATAGCCTGCGATCACGTCGCTCACGATCGGGTCATCGGGATCGGAGGAGGTGTCGGCCACCAGAATGCCGGCACCGTCTTTGGCCGCCTTCTTTGCCGCGTCGACAGCGTCGTCATAGGTTCCATCGATGTCGACGATCTCCGCACCCATCTCAACGATGCGATCACGGCGGGCGCGAGAGACGTCGGGGTAGAGGAAGATGCGGGCGCGGCTGCCAGCAAAACGAGCGGCGGCGGCAACGGCCAGGCCATGGTTTCCAGCACTCGCAGTCAACAGCTGAGGCAGGCGGCCGGCCGGCACTTTGCCCGAAGCAATCGCGGCGAAATCCTCACCGGTAGCCCGCGACAGCGCCCGCAATGCCGCATAGGTTCCTCCAAGTGATTTGAAGCTGCCGAGTGTTCTAGCTCCCTCGTCCTTGAGGAAGACCGCACCCAGCCCATGGGCAGCTGCGAGCTCCGGCAAGGCAATCAGCGGTGTCGCGGCATATCCCGGCGCAAGGGCATGCAGGCGGGTCTGGATAATGTGAGCGTCTTCGATCGGCAGGTTCTTTGTCATGCGGAAATGCTACTGCGTTATGCGCGCTGAGTTTCGCCGAAATTCCTTGCACCTTACCGGTTTCAGGCGATATTCTCCCTATTCATGACGGAAACCGCTACCCTCGATTCATTCGATCTCTCTTTGCTGAAGCTGGTGCAGGTCAACAACCTGATGCCGGCCCGCATGCTCGCCGAAAAAGTTGGCCTTTCGGAAAGCGCGGTGTTGCGCAGGCTTCGCCAGATGCGGGCGAATGGGACGATTGCCGCCGATGTCGCGATCGTACGGCCGGCGTCGATGGGATTTCCACTGACAATTCACGTTCTCGTTTCGCTGGAGCGCGAGGCCGGTAGCGAACTCGAGGCGTTCATCAGGAAGATCAAAAAGCGGCCGGAGGTTCGGCAGGCCAACTACGTGACCGGTGAGGCTGATTTCATTCTGATGCTGCAGCTTTCCGGCATGGAGCAATACGACGTCTTCACGCGGGAAGTGTTCCACGAAGACGGCAACGTGAAATCGTTCACGACGCTGGTTACGATCCGCGATGTCGTCAACCCTATGGATGCGGTCCTTGCTCGAGGCATCGACCGTTAAATCAAGGCGCCGCTCACACCGCGGTGCCCCCTCGAAGTATAACTCCGCGGACCACTGCCACTCACCTGCTCGCCAAAAGGCGGATCTAGAGGCGGTTTCGGCGGTGTAGTGATACGCGGCCAATATGCACGATAAGAACCCGGCAAGATCCTGGTGAGCTTCCATGAGACCGGCCGTCCCACCGGGATCATCTGCCACGGTCCGATCGTTCTGCTTTCGGCACTCCCGCATCCGGATGCCTTCATCGCCTCGATGATCACAGGTGACGGCAAGGCAAGCTCGCTCACCACCGGCTGGCCTTATGCCGGTTATCGCGCGACGATCTTCTTGACCGGCGAAGAGCAGGCGCTCGAAGGCCCGAACGGCCTCGGTGGCAACGTTCAGTTCTACCTGGTCAATGCTCTGGCCGAAGCCAGCGCACGCGTGGAACCGATCGCCAACTGGCATAGCAACGTCGTCGTCGATCGCGAACTGATCACCGGCCAGCAGCCGATGTCGGCGCCAGAATTCGGCGACGCTCTCGTCGCAAAGCTGAATGACAAGCAGTAGTCACGTCGAAAGCGGACCGCCGGGTCAATTCGGCGGTCCCAAACCCATACTTTAAGTCGCGTCCAAGCTCAAAAAAGCGCTTTCCCCGGGGCTTGTCTCATGGGAAAGGTAACGCTGCATTTGCGACGAAAGATCCATGAAAACAATATCGGGCACCAACCTTGAGCAAGCGAAATTCCATAACCGCCGGGTTGTGATCGAGGCGATCCGCAGCAGTGGACCGCTGTCCCGGGCGGCGATCGCGCGGATGACCGCGCTGACCACGCAAACGGTGTCCAACATTGTCGAGGAACTGGCGCGCTCTCACCTTTTGATTTCCGGCGAGCCGCAGAAGACAGCGCGCGGACAGCCGATCATTCCGTACTCGATCAATCCGCAGGGCGCCTATTCGATCGGCCTTGAGCTCGGAAGCCAGCGCGCCAGCGGCATTCTGACCGATCTCTCCGGGGCCATCTGCGCCCGCGTCGAGCACAACATCGACCATGCCGATCCGGAGAAGGCAATTCCTGTCCTTGAGGGCGTCGTCGCCGAGCTTCAGGGAGCATTCGCGTTTGACCGCCGCCGCCTTCTCGGGATCGGCATGGCACTTCCCGGGCGCTATGCCGACGGAGGGGTGACCACGCTCAGCCCGCAAAATCTGCCGGGGTGGCAGCGCTTCCCCGTTGGACGCGAGCTTGAAGACCGTCTGGGCTTGCCGGTGCTCATCGAGAACGATGCGGCGGCAGCGGCGATCGGCGAGCGCCTTCACGGCGTCGCCCGCGGCTTCAACAGTTTCGTCTATCTCTACCTTGCCCGCGACGGTGGCATCGGTGCCGGCATGTTTCTCGACGGCCATCTCTACAAGGGCAGCCGCTACAATGCAGGCGAAATCGGCCATATCGTCGTCGAACGCAACGGCAGGCCCTGCCCCTGCGGCAAACGTGGTTGCCTCGACCGCTATGTGTCGCCGTCGGTCGCCTATGAATTCATGGGCATCGGCAATGCAGGCGAGCTTTCGACCGACGAACTCGACGAACGGGTGAGAGCCGGCGGCAAAGGTCTTGAGGACTGGCTGGCGCTGGCGGTCGAGCCCTTGCGGCAGACAATCGACTTTCTTGAGCTTGCCTTCGACCCGCAGACGATCGTTCTCGGCGGCAGCATATCGACGCTGATGATGCAGCGGCTGGCCGACTGCCTGGCGCCCCTACCCGTGCCGATCGATCCCGATGAGATAAGGACCGTGCCGCGCGTCACCATCGGCACGACCGGGAAGGATACGGCCATTCTCGGCGCCGCAGCCCTCCCGATCTTTTCCGAAACGAACCCCCGTTTCGACGTGCTGCAGAAGCCGCTGGGCTAGCGGCTTCAGGCTTGCTGGATGCCGTAGAGAAGCGGCATCAATCCCGCGAGCGCCCGGAACCGCTCCCAGGATTTCGCCTCCGGTCTCGTCCAGCCGTTTTCAGCGAGGGCCGAAAGCCTTGGAAAGACCAGGCGATCGAAGACGGCCCGGTCGGTCATCGGTTCAGACCAGATGCAGGCCTGTATCCCGCGAAGCATGTTCCTTTGCGCGTCCGTCCATCCCTCGACCGGATCGAACTGGTACAGCTTTTCAGCGTCGGACGTCCCCGCCCAGTTGGCGCCCGGCTCGTCCCAATCTGGCCTGAGTGCCATATCGAGATAGTAGACCTGGCCGGGGCAAACCACGATTTCGTAGCCTTGCGCGGCGAGTTCAGCCGCCACTTCGACATTTCTCCAGCTGCAGAGATAGCTGCGCGATTTGTCGATGACGTCTCCATGGGCTGCTTCTTCCCAGCCCCCGGTGGTGCATCCGTTGGCGGCCAGGAAGCGCTGCGCCCGCTGCAGAAATTCGGCCTGCAGCACCGCGGTACCCGACCCAGAAATATCGTCGGCGCCATGGTCGTTGGTAATGACGTTCAGCCGTTCCGCATGCCTGTCGGCGATCTCGTCACCGGCGAGTGAACGCAACCTTGCCAGTGCCTGCGGAGAACCGGACCAGGCGCCGAGCGGAACCTCGTCGGCACCGATGTGGATGATCTTCGAAGGGAACAGGTCGATGAGTTCGGAGAGAATGGTCTCAACGATCTCGTAGGTCTCTTCCCTTGCCGGATTGAGGCAATTGTCCGGAAAGCCCTGGACGGAATAGTAGCTGCCCATCTCGTCCGGATCGCGCAGTTCCGGAATGGCAAGCTGCATCGCATAGCAATGGCCCGGCATGTCGATCTCCGGAACGACGGTTATGCCGAACGACGAGGCGAGCGAAACGATCTCTCGTACCGCAGCCTTGGTGTAGAACCCGCCCGTTCGAGCCGGGCTGGAGCCGAGGAGCGGCGGAATTGCCAGCCCGTGGCCGCGCCAGGCGCCAATCTCCGTCAGAGCCGGATAGGCGTCGATCTCCACGCGCCACGCTTCATCATCCGACAAATGCCAGTGGAAATGGTTGAGCTTGTTCCACGCCAGCACCGCGAGCAGCTTTTTGATTTCTGCAGCGCCGTAGAATTGTCTGGCAACATCGAGATGCAACCCGCGCCAGGCCATTTGCGGCTCGTCGGTGATTTCGCCGGACCCCGGAAAATGGAAGACCTGCGGATGCAGCCTTGCGCCCCGCCAAATCTGACCAAGCGTGATGAGGCCGTAGAGAAAACCGGTCCGGCCGGCCGCCTCGACCTCGACGCTGCTGCCCCGAAAGCGGATACGGTAGCTTTCCGGCCCCGGGAGATCTGCTGCTGTCAGCAAGACAGGCATGCCTCCCTCGGCAGCCGGTCTCACCATCCCCTCGACGGCAAACAGCCGCTCCACCAGCGCCGTGAAATTTTCTGCCGCGGCCTCTGCTTCGGCATTGGAAGCCTGCAGGGCAAAGCCTGCAGGCAACGGCATGCGGGCGCCAACCGAGACTTTGCTGGGCCACGGAATAATGGAAACGGGAACAGACACCTGGGCAGGCACCGGAAAGATCTCTGCGCCACGCTTGAGCGGCGCGTTGCTGGCCGACGACCGTGTCGGTTCGCATTCAAGCGTGATGATGCGCCCGTCATCAAGAGCCAGATAGGCGTTGGTCGCACCGTCCGTCCAGTGCTGGAATTGCCAGCTCAGCGCAAAAACAGAGATCGACCAGGTGTCTCCCTGGGCAAGCACGAAGCCTTCAGGCGGACGGAATTCCGTAAAGTTCGAGAGACGTTTGGAAACCACCGCACCTTCGACCCGGCCAGCCGGATCGACACGTCCCGGCCCGCTGACACAGAGGGCGAAGTTGGTCAGCGGTTCGCCTCCCATGTGCTTCAGGCGAAGTGCATAGGAGAACTCTGCGTTGCCGGAAGGCGGATTCCATATGGTCTCCAGCCGCAGGGCGGAGCGTTGAGGTGCGGACATGGCTATTCCTTTGGGTTCAGTGGTCAGTTTTGAGCATGCCGGCATAAATGCCGGGCTCGGAATTCGGGATCGGCGTTGCCGCAACGGCCTTCTCGTAAAACGCGGACGGCCCGACGTCGCCGATGATCGCATAGGCATATCCCAGCGACTTAAGGTCGGTCAGGCTGGCAAACAGGAGAGCACGGCCGATTCCAAGACCGCGCGCATTTTCATCAACGCCGGTTGGGCCGAAAAAGCCGCGGGCCGTGGCCTCGTGGCAGGCAAAGCCGATCAGCGCGCCGTCGCGCGTCGCGATAAAGCAGGTGGGCGGCTGGCGGGTCATGGCGACTGTTGCTTCGCTGGCCCAGCCCGCTCCAAATTTGTCCTCGATCCAGCCTGTGATCAGCTTGAGCTCGGGCGGCAAGGCGCGCCTGATTGTCACCTTGGCCTCCGTCATGGCGGTTTGTGACGTGTTGTCGGCAGGCAAGGCCGACAGGTTGACGAGATAATCCATTCTAGTTTGGCCTTACTGAGCTGTGTTGCCGGGCATTCGGACAAAGTGGTTCGCGCCCACCTGATCGATCGCTGCCGACGCTGGGCGGCTGAGGCTGCGGACCTTTTCCGCCTGTTCAAGAAAGCGCGCACTTCCGCCGGTCACGAACGGCCTGCCGCCATCGGGCACGGCAGAAAGCAGCAGCCGGGTGTAGGGATGATGCGGCTGGCCAAGCACAGCTGCCGTATCGCCCCATTCAACCATCTGCCCCGCAAACATCACGACGATTTCCTCGGCAACGCTGGCCGCGGTGGCGATATCATGGGTGATGTAAAGCAGGGCCAGATCATTTTGCTTTTTGACGCGCGCCAGGAGGTCGAGAATGTCCTTGCGAATAGAGACATCGAGCATCGACGTCGGTTCATCGGCAACGAGCACGCTCGGTTGAACGGCAAGCGCCCGGGCGATGTTGACGCGCTGGCGCTGACCGCCCGAAAGCTCGTGCGGAAACTTCCGGCGCGAGACTGCCGGGTCGAGCCCGACGCTTTCAAGCAGTGCCCCGATACGCTCGTCCAGCACCTGCTTTGAAAGACCGTGCTGGTGAAGTTCGAGCGGCCGCGACAGATGATGGTTCACGCTGAAGGCGGGATTCAGGGAGGAAAACGGATCCTGAAACACCATCTGGACATCCTTGCGGTAGCGCCGCTCCTCCTTCGGGGTACCGCGAAGCGTCAGATCCTGCCCCCGAAAGAGCAGCTTGCCGCCAGAGGGTCTGTCCAGGCGGGCGATGATCCGCGCGCAGGTGGTCTTGCCGCATCCGGATTCGCCGACAAGCGCCAGAGCCCGTCCCGGATAGAGGGAGAAACTGATGTCCCTCAAAGCCTGGATCGGGCCGAAATGCCTGTTGATGCTTTCAAGCCGGATATGCGGCAAAGCTGCGGTGGATATGCTCGGCTCGGCTCTCATGCTGTAACTCCGGAAGACAGGTCATGGACGGGAAGCTGCGGGATCGCGTTCCATAGCTTGCGCGTGTATTCGTGCTTCGGCGCCGTGCTGACCTGATGGACATCGCCGACCTCGACCAGCTCGCCTTTCAGCATCACTCCGATGCGCTGACACAGCTGCGCCATCAAATGCAGGTCGTGCGTGATGAACAGCACCGAGAAACCATGAGTTCTCTGCAGATCGACGACCTGCTCGAGGATCTCGCGCTGGACGACGACATCGAGCGCTGTCGTCGGCTCATCCATAATGATCAGTTCGGGCTGGAGGGCCAGACATATGGCGATGACGATGCGCTGACGCATGCCGCCTGAAAACTGATGCGGATAGTCGGCAATGCGATGGGGCGGTATGCCCACCAGCCGGAACATCTCCTCGCCGCGTGCCCTCGACTGGTCGCGCGAACATCCGGTATGCCTGAAGAGCACGTCATGAAACTGCGCTTCGACCCGCATCAGGGGGTTAAGCGAGTTCATCGCACTCTGGAACACCATACCGACGCGCTTCCAGCGGATCTTCTGGAGCTCGCGCTCGCTCAGGCGCAACAGATCTTCTCCACCCAGCCTGATGCTGCCGCTTGTGATCCACGCAGGCGCCTTGGAGAGCCGGGTGATCGCATAGGCAATCGTGCTCTTGCCGCACCCGGACTCGCCAGCAAGCCCAAAGATCTCTCCCTTGCCGATGTTGAAAGAGACGTCGTTGACGGCGCGGAACTCGCCTTTGTCGACCAGATAGTCGATGTTGAGATGCTCGATTTCCAGCAGATTGTCGCTCATCGGCGTGCCTCCAGTTCGCGATTGCGGGCACGATTGAGGCGGAACCACCGAGCAAGGGCGGGGCCTGAGCGCAGTTGCGGATTCGCGATCTCATCGAATGTGAAGTTGAGAAGCGCCAGTCCGAGACCGGTCAGCGCAATCCCGGCCGCCGGAACGCCGACGTCCCACCACGCACCCACCATGATCGCCGACGCGTTCTGCGCGTTGTAGAGCATCGTGCCCCAGGAGACCTTCAGGGGATCGCCGAAACCCAGATATTCCAGCGTCGTCTGTGCGACGACAGCATAGATGATGCTCCCGACCAGATTGATACCGATGAGGGGCGCCAGATTGGGCAGGATCTCGACGAAGATGATCCGCCATGCCGGCTCGCCGATCATTTTCGACGCTGTCACGAAATCACGGTTTCTGATCGACATGGTCTGCGACCGCGTCATTCTTGCACCCCATGGCCACGATGTCAGAGCGATGATCATCATGATCGTCATCGGACCGACCGTTCCCGCGAATGAGGCAAGCAGGATCAGCAACGGCATGTTCGGGACGACGAGAACGGCATTGGTTGCAAGATCGAGGGCGGCGTCGGTTTTTCCGCCGGCATATCCGGCAACAAGACCGATACCGGTGCCGATGACGGTGATCGCGATGCCGGTGGCAAACCCGACCGAAAGCGAGCTTCGCGCACCCCAGACAAACTGGCGATAGACATCGCGCCCCATCTTCGTGGTGCCAAGAACGTGTTCCATCGACGGGGGCTGATGGGAGCGGCCGACACGCGCGCCGGGTTCGCCCGGCGCAATAAGCGGAGCAAGCAGCGCGATCGCCCAGATGGCCGCGACGATAATCAATCCGGCAACGGCCTTGCGCTGGCGAAGGATGGCCCCAAGGGTGAAGCTCATTAGTTTGCCTCCCGCAGTCGTGGGTCGATCGATCCATAGAGAATGTCGACGAGAAAATTGGCGCCGAGAGTGGCAAGCGTCATCAGGAGCAGCTGGCCCTGAATGACCGGATAGTCACGCGCGATACTCGCGGTGTAGAGGGTCAATCCGAGCCCCGGGTAGTTGAAGACGATCTCAGTGACGATCGATCCACCGAAGACCGCGCCGATCATCAGTGCCAGATTGGTAAGAACGGGAAGCATCGCGTTGCGGGCGCCGTATCCGAACATCACGGCACGGTGGCTGAGGCCCTTGGCACGCCCCATCGTGACGTAGTCTTCGCCAAGCACCGAGATCATCGCCGAACGCATCGTCGTCTGAAATTCACCGATGAGAAACGGCGACAGCGTCAGTACCGGCAGAATGGCGTGAACGAGCACGCTGCCTGCAAAGGTGAAGTCGAAACCCGGATCCAGGTTCGGATCATAGGCATAGCCAACCGGAAACCAGCGAAGCGAAACACCAAAGATGAAAAGCGTGGTCAATGCGATGATGACGGGAGGGACGGAGATCATCACGACCGAAAGGGGCGAGACGATCGTGTCAAACCGGCCGCCGCGCCGCCATGCGGCGACAGCGCCGAGAACCACCCCCACACATAGCGAAAAGAGAATGGCGGTGACGACCAGAAAGATTGTCCAGATGGTGGCTCTGCCCAAAACCTGAACAACCGTTTGCGGATAGTATTTGACCGACACGCCAAGATCCAGCGTGGCCAACCCCTTCAGATAGTCGGCGAACTGGCTCATCATCGGGGCATCGACCGCGCCAAAGCGAGCCTTGATCGCTGCCACGGCTGCCGGCGTGGCGCGTGGCCCCAGCTGGGCCACCATGGCGTCGACGGGGCTCCCCGGCATAAGCCGGGGAAGGATGAAGTTCATCAACACGGCGAACGCCAGAGCGACCGCATAGACGCCGAGGCGCCGGCTCGAAATGCGCATATCCTCTATCCCTGGCCGGCTTATTGAACCGGCTTGAGACGCAGGAGATGCATCAGACGCATCCGGTTGTTGTCATGATCTTCCGGGTTCATGACCGGATCCTTGTCCGTCACCCAGCCGGTAAAGCGCTTGCTGGAGAACTGATACCAGGTGGGACCGTTGAACACAGGTACGACCGGGAAGTCATCGGCGACCAGAAGCTGGATGTCGTTGAAAATCTTCTTGTGGTCATCATCGGTCGTGGCCTTCAGATACTGACTGAAGAGCGCGTCCAGCTTCGGATTCGAATAGCGGGAAGGCGCGCCGGTGATGCGTCCGGCATAGGCTGTCGAGAGGCTTTGATAGTAGCCGCGGAACGGCGTCGCCCCGTCGGCACGCGAGTTCATGACCACCTCGAAACTTCCGTCAAGGATCTGCTTGCGCCACTGCTCGTATTCGGGCGTGGCGACGGACGCATTGATGCCGATGGCGCGAAGTCCCTCGACGGCGATCTGGACCGCGTCAATCCAATCGGTCCAGCCGTTTGGAACGATGACCGGAAACGCGATCGCCTTGCCTGTTGGCGTCGTCCGGAAGCCATCGGCGCCCTTCTTGAAGCCCGCGTCATCAAGGACCTTGTTGGCCTTCTCCGTGTCGAAGCCCATGAAGGCGTCCTTATCGCCTTCCGCGGCCTTGTTGCGCCAGCTTTCGAAGCGCGGCGGCAGGCCGCTGGCATGAAGGTTTACCACCGGATAGCCGAACCCGGCGATATCCACCATCGACGGCCGATCCATGGCGAGGCTGAATGCGTGACGGAAATTGATGTCCTTGTAAGCCTCGAGATTGCCCTCGTTGGCGCTCTTGAAGTTCATCTGGAAGGCGACCGTCTCGGCCGGCGGCTGCCAATAGCCGTTATGATCCGGATCGAGTGCTACGAAGGTTTTCTTGATTTCCGGAATGAACGATCCAATCCAGTCCATATTGCCTTCCGGCAGGATCGCCAGCATCTGATCGTTGCCGGAGATCTGCGGTAGCCGGATGCAATCCACATGAAGGGACGCCGCATCCCAGTAATTCGGATTGCGGCATTGCTCGTAAACCTGCGGCGTGAACCGGCGCAGCTCGGTGAGAGGCCCGGATCCGATCGGCTTTTCATTCTTGAATGCGACCGGGTCGGAAACATCCTTCCAGACATGCTCAGGAACGACGGCCAGATCTGCCAGCGACTCAGGGAAATCGGAGTTGACGTCCTTCAGATTGATGCGGACTTCGGTCGGTGATGGCGCCTCAACGGATGCGACAGTCTCGCCGACACCGACCGTATCGAGAGCCGCGTTCTTCAGCATCAGATCGATCGTATACTTGACATCAGACGAGGTCAGCGGCTGACCGTCCGACCATTTCAGCCCAGGACGCAGTTCATAGGTGATAGACTTGAGGTCATCTGAGAATTTGAAGCTCGTCGCCAGCCGCCATACCGGCTTGCCACCGTCCTCGGCGTTGAAAATGACAAGTGGCTCATAGATGAAATCCATCGTGCTCTGCCGGCGCCCGGCGAGGTCGAACGGATTGAAATTCTGCACCCAGCTCGTCTGCTCTTCAATGTGCATTGTCAGGACCGCCTCGGCGCTGAATGCACTCGAGGCGCCGAACAAGGCGATATAGGCAGCCGTCGTCGCCCAGCCCGCCTTCGCGATAAAATTGCGATACCCAATTCCAGTGATGTTCATGAAGGTTCCCTCTTTTTTATTTGCACTCAATCAAATTGATTTAATAATGGATATCGATCTTGGCGATGCCGGTCAATCTGTGAAAATCAGAAATTTGGGTTTGAAAATGCGCCCGCCGGAAAGCCTTCATTTCTTTCACGAAACGGCATAGAGGCGGAGGTGTGGGCTGCCCGGACGCCGGCGTCGTCTGCGCACAGAATGTGGATCGCGAAGGCAATTTCCGCGTCATTGCCGATCGTCCATCAGAACCGAATAGTTCAAGGTCGCCAAGTTCCTTCACGGGCGACATCGCAGGCGTTTCGTCATAAAAGCGTAATGTGCCTTTGCGATGCCTCAGGTCTCCAAATGTGAATCACTTTCCAGGTTTCCATGACAATTCCCGACGTTGCCGACCGACTCCATCCCGCGGCATCCAGCCGTCTCAGGCTCTTGGCAGAAGCCGTTTTCAAGGCCGGCACGCTCGCCCGTTCCTCCCTGAAACGCCGCCGTGTCAACGAGATGCTGGCGAAGGCTCCCAGAGACTATCAGACGGAGATCGACGTCGCGGTTGAGCGGATCATTGTCGACGAGATGGTCAGGGCATTTCCGGATTACGCCATCCAGGGCGAAGAGGCCGTCGGCAATCGCGACGCCGGCCCGGATACGCCAGTGATCTACATCGATCCGATCGATGGCACGACGAATTATGCGTGGGGAATACCCCATTTCGGCATGACCATCTCGATTGCCGAACATGGCAAGGTCGTCGCCGGCGTCGTCTACGACGCGATGCTGGACGAGCTCTTCAGCGCCGAAGCCGGACAGGGTGCCTATCTCAACGGCGAGAAGATCAGCTGCATCAACAATGGCGATATCGAGAATGTCCTGATCGGAGCCGGCCTTCCCGTTCCCGGCCAGGTCAAGGCGGTCAGGAAGGAAACCTATCTCTCGGCATTGCAGCGGCTGATGGATGAGACGGCCGGCGTGAGGCGGCTCGGCTCGGCGGCGCTCTCGATCGCCTATGTGGCCTGCGGCCGCCTCGATGGCTTCTTCGAGGATGGCCTGTCGCTGCACGACTACGGCGCCTCGGCATTGCTTGTCGAAGAGGCAGGCGGCAATGTCTCCGCCTTCTCGGGTGGCCCGGTAACGGCGAATGGCGATATCCTTGCGGCCAACGCCGCGGTCCACGCCTGGCTGGTTGACGGCTTCCGCGAAGGCTAGTGGCCGGAGGTGATCAGCGTCTCAAGGCCAACCGGGTCATCGGTGGTGATCTGGTCGGCCTTCAGCGCCAACAGGCGGCGAACATCGGGCAAGACATCGGGGATGGCGCGATTGATCGTATAGGCGTCGATCGTCCGGCCTTCCTGATGAAATGCGCCGATCATGTCGAAACCCGCTGCATCGGCAAACAGCACCAGCTTGTGATGCAGATAGATCATCGTGGCCTTTGGCGAGGCCGCAAGCGCGCCAGCGACGAAGCCCGCGAAATCGCGGTTTTCCATCAGCCGCTCGATTGCGCCGTCATGGCATGGGTCGTAGCCGACAGGCATATCGGGGACAGCGCGCGACAGGCGCTCCACGGCCACGGCGTCGCCGCCTGACAGAATGACGGATTTAGCCACCGGCGCGATCGCCCTCGCAAAGGCAGCAACGTCGGCTTCGCTGATGCGGACAGAATATTCCTTCAGATCCAGTTGCAGGACCGCATCCGGATGGCAATCGATCTCCTGCAGCAGACGGCCGAGATCATCGATCAGCATGACCGGATGACCGGTCGGCTGGCCTTCGTGGTCGCGGAGATAGAGGCTGTGGAGATAGTCGGCCGAGGCATCGGCGACAGCGCCCTCGCCCGTCGTCGCCGGATGCAGCACGTCGTCGTGCAGGACAGCAAAGCCATCACCCGCGAAACAGACGAGATCGATCTCGACGCTTGCACCGAGCGCCATGCCCTCGGCAATCCGCTGGCGCGTAAAGGAAATGTCGCCGGCCTGCCGGTGGCCGCGATGCCATTTCAGCCAGGTGAGATGGCCATCCGTCTTGATTGCGACGCCCGTTGTATCAGACATGACCGAACACCTGCTTCTGTCCCTGATGGCCGGCTTGCGGCGATTGATAGACGAGGCCGTTATCGCGGAATGCGAAGTAGGCTGCAACCTTGGGCTCGACCAGACTGCCCTTCGCCCAGTTGGCATCCGGCGCGGTCATCGATTTCAGCCGGCTACCGTCGATGAGATCGATATCGACAAGCTTATGCGTCCCGAAATCGATGGTGCGGTGAACCGACGCTGCTTTCTTCTCTGAGAGAGAAAGCGAAAGCGCCTCGGGCCGGAAGGCGATCTCCACCTCGCCATCGCCGACCGGTACGGCGAGCGGAAAGGCCGGGTGCTCGCTGACGCCGTTCTTGACAGTCGTGCGGACGAAATTCATCGAGCCGATAAACCCGGCGACGAAGGCCGTCTGCGGCTCGCGATAGATGACGTCTGGCGGTGCGATCTGCTCGGTGCCGCCGTCTCGCATGACGACGATGCGGTCGGCAAGCGCTAGCGCCTCGTCCTGACCGTGGGTGACGAACAGCGTGGTGATGCCGAGACGCTGCTGGATGTCCTTGACCTCTTCACGCAGACGCTCGCGCAGATGCTGGTCGAGGCTGGCGAAGGGTTCGTCGAGCAGCAGGATCTTCGGCTCCAGCACCAGCGAACGGGCCAGCGCGACACGCTGCTGCTGGCCGCCGGAAAGCTGCGTGGTCTGGCGCTTGCCGTAGTTGGACAGGCCGACAAGCTGAAGGGCGCCTTCGACGCGGTCGCGGATCTCCGCCTTCTGCAGATGCCGCAGCTTCAGGCCGAAAGCGATGTTGTTGAAGACATCCATATGCGTCCACAAGGCGTGGCTCTGAAACACCATGCCGGTCGGCCGCTTCTCCGGCGGCAGGCCGGTCACGTCCTTGGCGTCGATCAGGATCGAACCGCCCGTCGGGCGCTCGAAGCCGCCGATCATGCGAAGCAGCGTCGACTTGCCGGAGCCGGAGGGGCCGAGAAGGCAGACCAGCTCGCCATCTTCGACATCGAGCGAGAAATCGCGTACGGCGAAGGACGTGCCGAAGCTCTTCGAAACGCCGTTGATCGTCAAACGAGCCATTGAAAGCCTCTCTTCGGGCGGAACCCGATCATATTATGCACCGAAGCCCCGGGCGAATGCACCCGTGCCGATGACGCGGCGGGCAAACATCAAGGCAATGAAGGACGGCACCCACAGCATCACAGAAAGCACAGCGCCGTACTGAACGACGATCTGGTTGTTGATGAAGGTGATCATCAGCACCGGCATGGTGCGGATTTCAGGCGCACCGATCAGCCAGGCGCCTTCGGTTTCGTAGAAGGTGCCGACGAAGGTCAAAAGCAGGGCGGCGGCGATCGTCGGCCCGGCCTGCGGCAGGGTGATCGACCAGAAGACGCGCAGTGGTGCCGCACCTGCGTCCCGCGCCGCCTCTTCCATGCGGCGATCGACATTCTGAAAGGCCGCGACCGGAATCCAGATCATCAGCATCAGTGTGCCGACGAGCTGGATCAGCACGACACCCCAGAAGGTGCTGATTAGCCCCAACTGCAGGAAGATGCCGGCGATCGCCACCAGCAGGCCAAATTTCGGAAAGGCATGCGATGCGAGCAAGGACAGGAAGAGGATGTTGCGGCCCGGAAATTTCATCCGCGCAAAGGCATAGGCCGCCGGAAGGCAGATGATCGCCGAAAGGATGGTGACGGTTGCCGTCAGCCGCAGGCTCAGCGTCAGCGCATCCCAGACATCCGCACGCGACAGCGTCTGATGCCAGAAGCGCAGGCCGAACTGCTGCGGAATGACGGAGGGATAGCGCCAGACCTCGGTAAAGGCCCAGGTGCCGACAACGACCAGCGGCAATGCGATGAACAGCGTCAGAAGGACTGCGAAGCAGATCCCGGTCCAATCGATCCTGGCGCGTGAAGCGGTGTTTTCAACCGGCGTCATCGGCGGCCCTCCCGGTTTCTGGCGATCGAGCGCACGTAGAAAATGCCGAAGACCAGGCAGAAGGCGAAGGAGATAACCGCCTGCGTCAACGCGTTCAGCGGATCGTTCATGTCGGAGAAGGTGCGCTGCATGAACGGCCCCATCATCTCGGGCGAAGCGGGACCGAGAACATAGGGCAGCGTGAAGGACGAGAAGATGCCGAGAACGGCGAAAGATGCGGTCACCAGGAGGGAGTTGCCCATGCGCGGCATGATGATCGAGATGAAGACGCGCAAGGGCTTGGCGCCGACATCACGCGCGGCCTCGATCGAGCTTTTCGAGATGCTGCTGAGCCCGGCCGTCAACATCAGCACGGTCAGCGGCAGGTTGTCCCAGACGAGGCCGATCACCGGCCCCCAGGGTGTCAGATAGGGCGATGGCAGCTTCGGCAGACCGACGGCGTTGAGCAGGATATCGACGGTACCATTCGGGCCGATGGTGCGGATCAGCGCGTAGGAAAGAATGATCGACGGCACGAACATCGGGAAGATTGCAAGCCCCTGCACATAGCCGGCAAGGCGGCCCTGGGAGAAGCGAAGATAAAGCGCAATCGGCAATCCGATGACGACAAGCAGCACGCCGCAGACAAAGGTCGTCCAGAGCGTTACCCAGAGATTGGCAAGGCTGTAGCTGTCGGTGAAGAAGAACTGGTAGGAAGCCAGCGAGAACTGCGAAGTTCCATCCGCCCGGCGCACGAAGATCGTACCCATGACGGCCGAGATGATCGGATAGACGATAAGCCAGCCGAGCAGGAGAATCGGCAGGGCGACCAGAAGCAGCCCCGCCGAGGCACTCTTGGCCGGCGCGCCATCACGCGCCGGCGATTGAACGGGTATCCGTCTGCGCATCAGGTACGGCTGATGTTCGGCGCTACGTTACGGTACCAGCCGTCGTTGATGTTGGTTTCCCAATCGCCACTCGGGAAGGTCGGAATGGTCTTCGGAATGACGTCGGCATACTTCTTGCGAAGGTCGTCCGAAATGTGGTCCCAGGAGACGCCCGGGAAGCCGCCGATCTCAGTGATGATGGATTCCTGGATTTCCTTGCTGAGCAGGAACGAGGCGAGCTTGAGAGCGGCATCCTTATGGGCGCCGTTCGAGAGGACAGTCATGCGCGAGAAACCACCGCAGAGCGCGAGATCGCTTAGCTGGACGAGGCCGGTCGTCTCGGGCAGCACGCCCTGCGAGATTGCCTGCAGAATCTGATCCGACCAGACAGGCGTCATGGTGACGACGCCCTGTGCGAGCAGCTGGATCGACTGCGTGTTGCCGGCGGTGTAGGCGCCCTTTTCGTAGAGCGAGGGAGCGAGATCAGTGAGAAGCTTCCAGGCCGGAGTCAGCGTCTGGTTGGCGTAGTCTGCGGTGAAGTTGTCGACGGTGAACTTGCTGGGGTCGCGGCCATTGGCTTCATGAATGGCGCGGCGGACGAAGTTACCGCCAGAACCGCCCTTGTCGGGACGGTTGTAGATGAACTGGCCGGGGTTGGCCTTGATCCAGGCCGTCAGCTGTTCCCAGGTCTTCGGCGCGTTCTTCGGGTCGAGCTTGGTGGTGTCATAGGCCAGCAGAACCTGCGAGCCGCGATAGGGAAGCGAGTATTCGCTATCGACGCTCAGCGGGTTGACGTGGTCGAAGCCTTCGATGTTCTCGGCCGAGAACTTCACCCAGAGACCGGCGTCGATGCCGCCTGCCGGAAGGCGTGGGTCGAAATGTTCGAAAATGTCTGCCTGCGGATCGGTCTTGGTCTTCAGCGCGGCGAGACCGCGATCGGCGATAGCGCGCAGACCGGTGTTGTCGCCGGCGTCGGTGACCTTGATGGCCAGCTCCGGATGGGCCTTCGAAAACGCCGGAACGACGATGTTGCTCCAGAAATCGATAATGTTGGCGTCAGAGCCACTGTAGAGATCAATCGTCTCTCCAGCTGCAAACGCAAAGCGCGGCATCGCCAGAAGGCCCACCACCGCCGACGAAGTGACTAGAAATTCGCGTCTGTTCATGACCTTCTCCTCTTCCTGGGCCTCATTCCAAGAGGCCTTCGAAAGCCTAGCTATCCGTGGTGGATGACACCCCAATGACAAAAACCCACTTTTTGCACGCCTGTGCATCAATTGGCTTGAGGGATTTGGATTGCGGCTCAGTTACCGATAATATCGCGACATCACCATCATGACCGGCAAACCAGGCGTCGCCGCGCTATCCCAATTCACCCGCAAGATTTCATTCGTCCGGTTACATTGTTGTACGACAAATTATATGCCAGTATGTGATGGCGAGGTAACGCAGGAAGGCGCGAAGCCCCGCATCACATCAGACGATCGAGCGAAGAAGTGTCAGGAAAATAAATGCCAAAACTGGAGAAGAGAAGCGTCAACGCGAATGGGCCTGAGGTTACCGTCATGGGCCTGGGCGGAACCGGCCTAGGCAACATGTACCGCGCGACTGACCCGAAAGTGGCGCATGACACCGTTCACGCTGCTTTCGAGAAGGGCTTGCGCTATTTCGATACGGCGCCGGTCTATGGCTTTGGCCTGGCGGAGACCCGGCTTGGCGAAGCGATCCGCACGCTGCTGCGGAGCGAAATCGTCATCTCGTCCAAAGTCGGCTACGATCTGGTGCCGATCCCCGACAGCGAGGTCAAACCTGTTCTCTGGGACGAGGCGCCGCCTTTTCGCGCCGATTTCGACTATTCACGCGATGCCGTCTTCCGGTCGATCGAGGGCTCACTGAAGCGCCTCGGCACTGATTATATCGACATGCTGGCGATCCACGATCCGGACGAGGCGATCCACTTCGCCAAGGGTGAGGATCCGCGCGCCCGCAGCCGCTTCAGGGAAGCGATGGACGGCGCCTATCCGGCACTCGACGAGCTCAGATCGCAGGGTGTCATCAAGGCGATCGGCGTCGGCATCAACCAGTGGCAGATGCTGTCCGATTTCGTCGAGGCGGGTCAGTTCGACTACTTCCTGCTGGCCGGCCGCTACACGCTTCTGGAACAGGAGCCGCTTGCCACACTGTTTCCCGCCTGCGAGCGCAAGGGCACGAAGCTCGTCATCGGCGGCCCCTACAATTCGGGAATTCTGGCAACCGGCGCCGTCAACGGCGCGACCTTCAATACGCGCAATGCGCCGCAGGAGGTGCTGGATCGCGTTGCCCGGCTGAGCTCCGTCTGCGAAAGCCACAAAGTGCCGCTGGCCGCTGCCGCTCTCCAGTTTCCGCTGGCCCACAAGCTTGTCGTCAGCGTCATACCCGGCGCCCGTTCGGTCGCAGAACTCGAACAGAATCTCGACTATCTCGCGTGGCCGATCCCGGCGGGCCTATGGTCGGATTTGCGCGATCAGGGGCTGATCGATCCGGCAGCGCCGCTACCCGGCGACACGCAGTGACATGATGCCTCCGCGGCCGGCGATTGCACCCATCGGCGAATTGGAGACGATCCTGTCGTCGACGAAAGCCGACCTGACGGCGGCTGCTGGCTTTCCCGAACTAGAGATATCCGGCCGCCGGATCAGGCTGTTCTTCGTGCGCGAGGCGCAGGCGGCGATCACCGACTGGCCGGCGCTCAAGGCGAAAGCGCGGCGCGTTGCCACCGCGCTTGCGCGGGTGGATGCGACGCCCGTTCTGGTCACCACGCTTGCCGCATCTCCGCTTGCCGCGGTATTACAGGATGCGGGATGGGCCATCCTGCGTGAAGGCAGCAACGAGATTGTACCGGGCGGCCCTCCAGCGGACATGGCAGACCGGAAAATTCAGGGTTTCGGAAGCCGGAAGCTCACCCTTCTCTGCGCCCTTTGGCATCTGCGAAACGAAAGCTTCGAAGCGTCGCAACTCGGCGCTGCCGCCGGCGTTTCGGCGACCGCGGCGCGCAGCGCCATTTCCGATGCCGTGCAGCTGGGCTGGCTCGTTCCGCAGGCCCGTGGCCGCAGCCACCGCTACGCCGTCGCTAATTCGCAGGCGATCATCGATACGGTGAAAACAACGGCGGCGGCGGCAAGCCCGCGCTGGCAGCACTACGCCGTTCCCGCCGATGCCCTCACATCTCTGCCGCAGCGGCTCGATGGATTCTGCCGGACGCATGATATCGGCTATGCGATTACCGGGCGCTACGCTGCGAGCTACTATCTCGGCAGGCGCGGCGATGTGCCGGAGTTGCAGATCAGGCTTTCGCCCTCGGTCGACATCGCCGACCTGCTCGCCCATCTCAGGGCCGCGCCGGTCAAAGCGCCCGGCAATCTCGCGATCGTGATTTCGGCGGATGCCGCCAGCTGGCTCCACGCCAGGCGCGCCCACGGGCTCGATCTTGCCAATCCACTGATCGTCCTCTGTGATCTCTTGAGCCTTGGAAGCCCTGCTGCCGAAGCGATCGAGGCCTGGCTCAGAGGCAGCGAATGCGCTTCAGACGGGGGCTAGTGCCACCCATTGGTACTATATACACAAGCGCGTAGCGGCGAATGGTCCATCCCCAGAAGTAGCGATTGAATTTTTCACTCTGCTCATACACTATCTATTCGCGCCCCCCCTATTGATCGGTCCTCCGCAAGGACGCCAATCGACCCTCGCGGTAAACGGAAAAAAGAAATGAACGCCAAGGCCCCGAATGCAATCGACGTCTATGTCGGCTCCCGAGTAAGAATGCGCCGGCTCCTTCTCGGCCTTAGCCAGGAAAGGTTGGCCGATCAGATCGGCGTGACGTTCCAGCAGGTCCAGAAGTATGAAAAAGGCATGAACCGCATCGGCGCCAGCCGCCTGCAGAAGATCGCCGAAGTGCTGTCTGCACAGCCGAGCTATTTCTTCCAGCAGGACGACAACCAGCCGCTGACGCTCGAGGGCCTGGAGATGCCGCAGAAGGCTGATCCGGTTTCAGAATTCCTCCGCTCCAAAGAGGGCCTCGCTCTCAACCGCGCCTTTCTGAAGATCAACGATCCGCAGATCCGCGAAAAGATCGTTTCACTCGTCAAGGCGATGGCACAGGCCGAAGGCCACCGCGAGGTTGCCGCCGACACGGTCGCTTCGGATTCCAGCGTCCCGCTGAACGGCTGACCGCTGATCCAGCAAAACGATGACATCGAGGCGCGGCCATCCGGACCGCGCCTTTTGATTTCCGCAGCCTATGACCCGCATGGTTGCATCCGGATTCCAGGTTGAATTCCGAAGCGCATTCCGACGCCTAGACGTGTGTCACGCTTGTGTCACGCGCGTCCTGCGGGAAGTTCAACTAGCCTCGTCATGTGGCCGTTTGCAGCGGCAACGATCTCATGGGGTGTATCAATGGAAGATGCGGTCATCGACATCAGGAACGCGAAGGGCGAAGAGCAGCTGAAGGAGCTGGCCTCCCTTGCAAGACTGATTGCCTTCGCGCGTGAGAATGCCAGGGAGCTCAATGCAGAATTCCCGGCCCATTGCCTGGATATGGCGCTGAATGCCCTGCTTCAGGATCTGCAGGGCAGCGCAGCGCCCGCGATCGCCGAGGAAGGGCAGCGGCTCGAAGCGGCTTTCGCGGTTCGCCACTGACTGAGCCATTTTCTTGCTCCGGAAAAGCCGGGGCAAGATGATAGCTCGCATGCTTGCTTCAACTGCTTAAACGTTACAGCAAACTGCGCGCAGCCTGCCGGTAGCCATGTTCGCGGTGATAATCGCGATAGTCCGATTTGCCTTCAGCCGATGATGCTCGAGAACTCCACCGGCTGAGGCCACACATGCTTTCATGAGCCGTCAGGCTTTGCCGCCGCGCACCGCGTCGGCGATCGTGACCTTCTTCGGAATGAGCTTGAGCTCGTAGAAGGTGTCGGCGATCGCCTGCTGCTGAGCGACGACAGAAGCATCCAGGCTCTTCACGCCATAGGACTGACGTTCCAGCGCGCGGACGAGGACCGGTTCCGGAATACCCACGGACGGCGACAGTTCGGCAGCTGCTGCCGCAACGCCGGATTTGGTCCAGTCGTCGATTTCGGAAATCGCTTCGATGACCACATCGATAGCCACGCTGTGGCCATCGACCAGAGTTTTGGTCCCGAGATAGAACTGATGGTTCGGGACGATACCCTCGCCGTTTCTGAGCTCGCGCGCTTCGATCGCGATCTCTGCCGCCGCCTGGAAGGGATCCCAGATAACCCAGGCATCGACGGCGCCCTTTTCGAAAGCGGCGCGGCCATCGGCCGGAGCGAGGAAGGACGGCTCGACGTCGGCATAGGTCAGGCCCGCTTCTTCGAGCGCCTTAACGAGCAGATAGTGAACATTCGAGCCCTTGTTGAAGGCGACCTTCTTGCCCTTCAGATCGGCAACCGACTTGATCGGGCTATCCTTGGGAACGAGGATCGCTTCGCCGCGCGGGGCCGGCGGCTCGTGTGCGATATAGACGAGCGGCGCATTGGCCGCCTGTGCGAAGATCGGCGGCGTCTCGCCGGTCGAGCCGAAATCGACGGCTCCGGCGTTCAGCGCCTCGAGAAGCTGCGGGCCACCTGGGAATTCAGTCCATTCGACCGAATAGCCGATCGTCTCGAACTTCTTCTCCAGGATACCCTTGCCCTTGAGCAGCACCAGGGTGCCGTATTTCTGGTAGCCGATGCGAACGACCTTGTCGGCTGCAATAGCGGTCCGAACCCCGACCAGGGGAGCGGCGATTGCGCCGGCCATGGCCACGGTAAATGCGCGTCTCGAGATTTTCATAGTGAGCCCCTCCGTTGAATTGGTTGGGCCAAAATTAAATTATGTCTACAGCTTTACTAGACTAATCGTGCTGTTTTCGGAGCAGTCCAAGGATTCCATTTTTGATTTTTGCGTCATTCGCAAAATGGGTGCTCGAAAGAGCGTTCAACCGCCTGGAATCCAAGTGATACGGGCGCATTTTCATCGCCAGACGGCGACCCGCGCAGCGTCTATTGCGCACGAAGATAGTGGCGCGGCGGGCCAACGGTTCCCCGTTCGATCAGCCGGACCGACATGCCGACGCGGCGCACCCGCGCCTCGGCGTTCAGCGCTCTCTCCTTCAGCATATCCCAGCCGACGCGGCCGAGCTCTTCGCGCTCGATGCGAAGCGTCGTCAGTGCCGGGGTGCTGTGCTGCGCGATCGAGATATCGTCCATGCCGATCACCGAATAATCACGCGGGAGGATGTTGCCGCGGGCGCGCAAGGCATCGATGACGCCGAGCGCCATGATGTCGTTGCTGCAGACGAATGCCGTCGCCTTGGCGAACCGGCCCTTCTGCATCGCGTCTATCAGGGCATTCGAGAGATCAGGCTCGAGGATCCCCGCAGCCGTCAGGTCAAACAGGTGCCTGTCGGGGTCAATGGCAATTCCGGCCTCCTGCATGGCATCGCGAAAGCCATCGAAGCGTTCCTTGAGCGACGTCCGGAACAGCCGGCTTACATGCACGATTTCAGTATGGCCTTCCGACAGCAGCCTTGTGGTCGCCAGCCAGCCGGCGGATCTGTTGTCGGGCAGCACGCAGGAAAGCCGCATCGTCCGGTCGATGCCGTTGACGATCACCGCCGGCGCATGACTTCTGGCCACCTGCTCGATCAGGACAGGATGGTCGAGACCGACGAGAAGCAGACAGGCGCCGTCTGCACCGAGCAGATTTTCGACGTTGACGCTGCCGGTTTCGATATCCGGCGTGAGCAGATGGACCTTGGCATCGACGCCGCCCTCCCTTGCGGCATCGAGCGCACCCTGAATGACGCCCTCATAGAATTTCGAATTCAGATAAAGTGCCGCTGTGGTCACAACCGCCAGACCGGATGGAAAGGCTTCCGTTAACTCCGTCGTCTTGTGGCGATAATCGAGACGCGCAGCCGCCTCCAGGATCCGCTCCCGGCTCTCGATCCCGACCCCTGACCGGTTGTTCAGCGCCTTCGACACCGAGGCAATTGAAACGCCTGCGGCTTCGGCAATATCAGAGATACGTGATCTGCGTGTCATCCAGGGATTCTCCTCGGACCTTGATTAGCACGGCCGGTTGAACCTCGCCACTGTTCGAGAAATTTTCTCCATCAACGAAATTTTTCTTTCCCTATCTATTTTTTCGTTTATCGTTGCACAGTCGCCGCATCAAGCGGGCGGCATTGACCTGGGAGGGGAAGATGCTGAGACGTCGAGAATTCATCGCAAGTGCAATTGCCGCCGCCTTGATCGACATTCCCGCGGCACTCGCCGCGGACGAATCGCTGAGAGTGTTCTGGTGGGGCAACCCGGACCGGGCAAAACGGACTGGCGAGGTCATCAAGCAGTTCGAAGCCGCCGCGCCTGGCGCAAAATTTACCGGGCAGGTCGCCACATCCGACTATTGGGTGAAACTGAGCACCATGGTCGCGGGCCGCAATGTGCCCGATGTCTTCGCACTCGAGCCAGTCACCTTTGCCGACTATTCCCGCCGCGGCGCGACGCTGGATCTCACGCCGTTTCGCGACAGCATCATCAAATCGACGGATTTCGCCTCCGGCGCACTGGATCTCGGCACGGTCGATGGAAAATTGACCGGCATTCCGACATCGCTCAACGCCGCGGCCCTGATCGTCGACAAGGCAGCGCTGGAGAAAGCCGGAGTTCCGGTGCCGGCGGCGTCCACGACCTGGGAGCAGTTCAAGACGATCTGCACCGACTTCAAGAAGGCCGCTGGTTCCGCAAGCCTCTTTGCCGTCGGCAACGGCGCGAGATACAGCTTCGTCTTCGAAGTCTGGCTGCGCCAGCGCGGCAAGACACTGTTCACGCAGGACGGACAGCTGGGCTTCCAGGAAGCCGACGCGATCGAGTGGTTCGATTACTGGGATCAGCTGGCGAAGGCTGGCGGTTGCGTGACCGCCGATATTCAGGCCCTCGACAAGGGCAATATCGAAACCAACCCGATCGCCAGCGGCAATGCCGTGATGGCATTTGCCTATTCCAATCAGCTTGCCGGTTACGGTGCATTGGCAAAATCGGAAATGTCGATCGGCTCGCTGCCGGTGCAGGAGGCGTCCGGTCCCTCGGGGTTGTTTTACCGGCCCTCGACGCTATGGTCGATATCGCCCTGGTCGAAGTCGCCGGAGACGGCTGCGAAGTTCATCAACTTCTTCGTCAACGACACCAATGCCGGGCATGCTCTTGGAACCGAACGCGGCGTTCCCGTGAATGCGAAGATCCAGGGCGACGTCGCTGCCACCGGCGACAAGGTTTCGAAGCAGACGATCGATTACATCGTCTCGTTGAAGGATAGGGTCGGCCCCTATCCGCCTGCAATCCCGATCGGCGCTGCCGAGTTCTCGCAGCAGGTTTTGACTGCGACTGCCGACAGCGTCGCCTTCGAGCAGATAACGCCATCCGACGCGGGCAAGCAACTCATGTCGGAAGGCAAGCGCATATTCGGCGGATGAGCAGCACCGGGGAAGCATGATGGATCAGCGCAATAGTCCGCAGCAGCCGTTGGACGAGCACAAGGAAGCGCGCAGACTGCAGTTCCTGCCGTGGGAGCGTGCCGCTGCCGACCTCGACCATCCTGACCATATCGAACGAAAGACTGCGCTGCAGGAGTCCTGCGGCGCGGAATTTTCCGATACGTCCTACATCGCCGAGCACGCGGCGGTCTTCACTGAAAGCCTGAAGATGGGCGAGCGGTCATGGATCGCGGGTCATGCGCTGGTCCGCGGTGCAGTCGTGCTTGGCGATGACTGCACCATCAACCCCTTCGCCTGCGTCTCCGGAAAGGTGACCTGTGGCAATGGCGTGCGGATCGCATCGCATGCGTCGATCGTCGGCTTTAATCACGGTTTCGACGATCCCGGCGTGCCGATCCACCGGCAGAAGGTGACCACGACTGGCATCACCATCGGAGACGACGTCTGGATCGGCGCCAATGCCGTCGTGCTTGACGGCGCCGTCATCGGCAGCGGGGCGGTCATTGCGGCGGGTGCTGTCGTTTCCGGCGAAATTCCGCCGATGGCGATCGCCGGCGGCGTACCGGCGCGAGTCATCCGCATGAGAGGCCAGCCGCCCCGGTCATCCCGGCCCGGTAGCATCGAGGGCAATCTTCAGGCGCTTGGACAGAAGGCGCGGGATCAGTGGCCGGAGATCCTTCAGCGCTGGAAAACTGCCGATGCCTATCTGTCACTTGAAGCTGATGGCGTCGCCCGCCCGGCTACCCGCCATCTCTGCGATGCCATCGAGATTGCTGCAGGCTTCGGCGAACTGCCGCCCGGACTGAATGTGGCTGAGACCATCGAGCGGCTCCGGAGCCTTCAGGACCGTGAGACAGGTCTTTTCCCCGAAGCTGGAACGCAATCCGCCGGCACCGAGCTCCGGCAGGACCCGAAAGCGCTCTATAATGTGCTCTCTGCCGGCTACGCACTCGAAGTCCTGGGCTCCCATCCGCAGCAGGCAATCCAGGCCGTGCAGATCGATCTCGCCGAACTAGATCGCTGGCTCCTGGGATTGCCCTGGACAACCGCAGCCTGGAGCGCGGGCAGCGTCATCGATGCGATCGGCACCGCCATGTATTTCAACGCGAGATATTTCAACGTGGACCAGCCACGCCAGGCGCTGTTCGAATGGCTGACGCGGCATGTCAACGTGGCGACAGGTGTATGGGGCGAACCGACGGCGGCGGAAGGCTGGCTGCAGCCTGTCAACGGCTTCTACCGCCTGACGCGTGGAACCTATGCACAATTCGGCGTGCCCCTACCGAAGCCGCATGAAGCGTTTGAAACGGTGCTGCTGAACTACCGGAACCATCAGGGCTTCACCGGCTCCAAATACACCGCGTGCAATCTTCTCGATACGATCCATCCTCTCCTGCTCATCGCGCGCCAGAGTGACTACCGGCGTGGCGACGCCGAAGACATCGCCAGGAAGATCATCGCCAGAGCGGTGGACCGCTGGCAGGACGGCGAAGGTTTCGCCTTTGCCGATGGCAGCCCGGCCAGCCTGAAGGGAACCGAAATGTGGCTGTCGGTCGTTCATCTGGCAGCCCGGTATCTTGGCCTGGCGAACGCATTCTCCTTTTTGCCAAAGGGCGTGCATCGCACGGCCGCCGTCGGTCTCGGTTTATAGCGAGAACTCCGACCGCGCCCGCAGAACGGAAAAGGCCGCAACGAAATCCATCGCTGCGGCCCTTCCGTCACTCTCGCTGCCGCCGCAGCCGAGCGTTAGAACTCTTTCCAGTCGTTGCTGGCCGAATGCGTCGTCCCGCCCGATCCGCCGAAGGCAACGGCGAGCTTTGTCGAGAGCGTGCGTGCCGGCGAGGCGACCGCGTGAAGCCTGCTGCCGTTTGCCGTTCTATGGGTATTGCCCGAGACGTCGTAAGGCCGGTTTCCGTTAGCGCCGTCGTCCAGCTTGAACTGCGCAAGACGTTCCGCCAGCGCCGCGACTTCGGTCGCCAGTGTGTGGCAGGCGGCATTGGATTCTTCGACCATGGCGGCATTCTTTTGCGTTGCCTGGTCCATCTGGTTCACCGCGGTATTGATCTCCTGAAGGCCCGTCGACTGCTCCCTCGCGGACTTGACGATCGCGTCGACATTCTGGTCGATCTGCTGCACCTGACCGACGATGGCCGATAGCGCGTTGCCGGTCTCGGTGACCAAATCAACGCCAGTCTTGACCTGCGATCCCGAGGAGACGATCAGCGTCTTGATTTCTTTGGCGGCACCAGCCGAGCGCTGGGCAAGCTCGCGAACCTCCTGCGCGACGACCGCGAAGCCCTTGCCGGCCTCCCCTGCCCTCGCCGCTTCGACGCCGGCGTTGAGAGCCAGCAGATTGGTCTGGAAGGCGATGTCGTCGATGACGCCGATGATATTGGAGATCGACCGCGACGATTGCTCGATCGCATGCATGGCATCGACAGCGCGCCGGACGATCTCGCCCGAGCGCTCGGCATCGCCCTTGGTGCGAGCGACCATCGATCCGGCCTCCTCGGCACGGACGGTCGAATCCTTGACGGAAGTGGTGATCTGTTCGAGCGCTGCTGCGGTTTCCTCGACGGACGCTGCCTGCTGCTCCGTGCGCCGCGCCAGATCATCGGCGGCGGAGCGAACCTCGCCGGCGCCGCTCTGGATCACATTGGCATTCTGCGAGAAGGAGACCATCGCCGAGCGAAGCTTGACGATCGAGTCGTTGAAATTGACGCGGGTCTCATCGAGAGCAGCGGTGAAGGGCTGCTCGAGCACCGTCGTCATGTCGCCTTCTGCAAGCCTGGAAAGTCCGCGCGCCAGCTCGCCGACGGCGAATTTGACGTCGGCTTCCTGCGCCGTGTTCAGCCGTGCGCGCTCTGCCCGCTCCTTCTCCTGCTGCGCATGCGTGGCAGCAGCCTGATTTTCAAGATCGGACTTCTGTCGATTGCTCTCCAGCAGCCGGCTCAGCGAGCGGGAGAGATCGCCGATCTCATCCTTCGAACCGGCGTCCTTGATCTGCACGTCGAGCTTGCCGGCGGCGATCTCGGCCGTCTCGGAAATCACATTGGAGATCCGGCCGATAAAACGGCGTGCGATCAGCCAGCCGGCGAGGCCGAGCATCAAGGCGGCAACGCCGGTCGAGATCAGCGCATCGCGGATCATTGCATTCAGCTCGGCAAAAAGCGTTGCCTTCGGTACGGATATCACCGCATACCAGTCCGGCCCCTCGCCGAGCTTGACGGGAACGGCGACCGCCAGAGAAGCAGTGCCATCGCTCGCCATCAGCTGCTGCTCGGCACCGAGTTTGGCAATCAGGCCGTCCCATCCCGCCGTCTCATCGCCTGCCTGGCTGAGGCTCTTTCCGATCAATGCAATATTCGGATGGCTGACAATCTTACCGCCGCCGCTGACGAGCCCGATAAAGCCTGTCCCCATTGGCTGGATCTGTGACAGCGCCTTGCTGGTATCCTGAAGCGAAAGATCGAGCCCTGCGACGCCCGCCGGCTTTCCGTCGATGATGATCGGTTTGGTGACCGAGGTCATCAGCACTTCCTTGCCATCGATCGTGTAGGGATAGGGCTCGACGACGGTCGTCTTGCGCGTCGTGAATGGAACCTGATAATAATCGCCCGGACCCGGCGTCGCATAGTCGGTCAATGCGGTATGGGTGATCTGCGTGCCGCTGCGAACCCAGTAGGGCACATAGCGGCCGGTCTGGTCATAACCTTCCTTGTTGGCGAAATCCTTGTCCTTGCCGTCGAAGGCATCCGGCTCCCAGCCGGTCCAGGTCGCCAGGATTGCCGGATTGGCCTGCAGCATGTTCAAGAGAATCTTGTCGGCCTTGGTGCGATCGGCATCGCCGGTCTGCTTCAAAGTCTGCAAAACGGCATCCAGGCTATCGACGATATGGACGGTACCGCCAATATCGCGCTCGACAGCAAACGCCTCGGACCGGGCGATCTGGCGCATCTGATCCATGCTTTCTGTGCGTATTTCCGTGTAGGATCTGAAGAAAAGGACGCCGGATGCGGCAATAACGGCAACGACGCCGCAAGCGCCAATCGAGAATAGATTACGACCTGTCGTTGTTTTGAAGAGCATATTAATAACTCGTTCCCGTCATGATTGTTTTACGTTGAACCCGCCGCCGATATTCTTGGCTTTAGACTTACAATTTTAGCTATTCATGATTAAGGAATGTTTGATTGACAGATATCTTGGAAAGCAATCAGACGGGCGTCACGAGGCGCCTTTGGCGTCAAAATTGCTTTTGCGATGCCGATCGCAAAACGATTGCTGGACCAAACGCCGTTCTTCTGCGAAAGAACTACACCCTGTAAAAAGGCGTAAACCGTTGATAAGCCGGCGCGCGAGCGATAGGCTCCGGCGGCGATTGAAAACGGCTAAGAGAAGTAAAAGGAACTCTGATGGCTACTGGTACTGTAAAATTCTTCAACGATGACAAGGGCTTTGGCTTCATTACCCCGGAAAGCGGTGGCGCTGACGTATTCGTGCACGTGTCTGCTCTGCAGCGCGGCGGCTCGCTTCGCGAAGGCGACAAGGTGAGCTTCGAAGTCGGACAGGACCGCAAGACCGGCAAGTCCAAGGCCGAAAACGTCGCAGTTCTCTAATATTTTGCAAGGCCCAGCCGCACGCGTGTGCCGGCTGGGCCTTCATTCGATGCCGATGATCAGGTCCCCGTCACGGGAACATCAGCGGATGTCGCGGTTTTTTCACAATGGCAACGTATGGAAGCCATGTGGAGTAAATCATGCGCAAAGCCTGGACTGTCAGCCGCGGACCGATTGCGGCAACCGAAGCGGATGTCGAGAAAGCCCGGGCGATCAACGCCATGCTGACCCGTTCGATTGGAATTCTGCCCGAAAATCCCGGTGACCCCATCCTGCCCTTCGCGGTCGGCCTCTTCAACGAGATCAAGGCGCTGCTGAAGCCGGAGCATGGCGTGAGCAGCCTGCGCCGGGCGACGGCGTTCCACATTTTCTCCAAGCGCTATTATTTCGCCAGCGCCCAGCCCGATTCGATGCGCCACGACATCGACGGCAGACCGGTCGAACCGCTCAGCGCTGCAGACCGCCTTGCGGCGCAGAAAAGCTTTCTCGACGTGAAGCGGCAACTGATGCGCACGAGCATCGAAAGACAGCAGGCCAACAAGGCACACATCGATGAAGCGCGCGCCGGACACTAGCGGGCCCTTTCAGCCCGGCACGTAGCCGTGGCGTGAATAGAATCTGTCGAGTTCGCGGTTTTCCGGCGACCGGCCAGTGAAGATTTCCACGTATTCCGGGATGCGCTTCATGCGTACCGCAAGATCTTCCTGCGACTGCATGGAGATATAACCGATCTGCACCAGATAAACGGTGCGGGCCCGGACATCGGCCCTGGCTTCGTCTTCACCGAAGCGGTGCAGCATTTTCGTCAGGGCGGAAATCCGAAGCTGATCGGCTTCCTGCACTTCCGCAAGCGTTTCCGCCGATTGCAGCGCCCAGCTTCGGATGGCGAACTCGAATTTGGCGTCGAACAGTGCAGGATCGATCCAGCAGTCGAAAACGTTCAGCATCGCCTCGGCCACCGTTTCCGCATAGGCTTCCGAACGCCTGACCAGATTTCCGGTATTCTTGTCCCGCCATCTGGCGACCAGCGCGCCGAGCAACTCCTCGCGATCCTTGAAGAACCAGTAGAAGCTGGTGCGCGACAGCGTGAGCTTCTTCGCGAGCGGCAGGATACGCACGCTATCGACGCCCGATTCGAGCAGCGAGGCATAGGCCGCCTCAAGCCACACATCCGGCGAGCCCCGCCAGCCGCTATCATTCTGTAATCGCTCCATGGCGCAGAGGTACCAAACTCCCATCGCGGCAACAACGGGTTTGTGCATCGCTGTCTGTCAGCAAAACAGCAATGCCTTCTAAATTGACATAGGTGTACATTTCTGGATAACCTTCGATCCCAGTCATGAACACTGGAGCACCGCGATGTCGAACGATCCCCTCCTGCAACCCTACAAGCTCAAGCACCTGACGCTTCGCAACCGGATCATCGTCACCTCCCACGAGCCTGCCTATCCCGACGACGGCATGCCGAAGGAGCGGTACCGCGCCTACACGGTCGAGCGGGCCAAAGGTGGTGTGGCAATGACGATGACCGCGGGCTCGGCCGCAGTCTCACGCGACAGTCCTCCCGTCTTCAACAACCTGCTTGCCTACAAGGACGAGATCGTCCCGTGGATCCGCGACATGACCGATGCCGTCCACGAACAGGGTGCCGCGATCATGATCCAGCTGACCCATCTTGGACGGCGCACCCGCTGGGACAAGGGCGACTGGCTGCCCGTTCTTGCACCCTCGCACCAGCGCGAGGCCGCGCACCGGGCTTTTCCGAAGAAACTTGAAGACTGGGATATCGAGCGCATCATCAAGGATTTCGCGGATGCCGCGGAGCGGATGAAGGCGGGCGGCATGGATGGCGTCGAGCTGGAAGCCTATGGCCACCTGATCGATCAGTTCGCCTCACCGCTGACCAATGAACTCGACGGCCCCTATGGCGGTTCGCTGGAAAACCGCATGCGCTTCTGTTTCGACGTGTTCAGGGCGATGCGAGAAAGAGTGGGCGACGATTTCATTCTCGGCGTCCGCTATACCGCCGACGAGTGTCTTCCCGGCGGTACCGATCGCAATGACGGCATCGAGATTTCGAAACGGCTGCGCGACAGCGGGCTGATCGACTATCTCAACGTCATCCGCGGGCATATCGACACCGATCCGGGCCTGACCGACGTCATCCCCATTCAGGGCATGGCGAACTCGCCGCATCTGGATTTCGCCGGCGAAATCCGCGCCGCGACCAATTTTCCGACCTTCCATGCCGCGAAGATCCCCGACGTTGCGACCGCCCGCCACGCCATCGCCTCCGGTAAGGTCGATATGGTCGGCATGACACGGGCCCACATGACCGATCCACACATCGTTCGAAAGATCATCGAGAAGCGGGAGGAGGATATCCGCCCCTGCGTCGGCGCCAATTACTGTCTCGACCGGATCTACCAGGGCGGCATGGCCTTCTGCATTCACAACGCCGCTACCGGGCGCGAAGAGACGATGCCGCATGTGGTGGAAAAGGCGGATGCCCGCCGGAAGATCGTCATCGTCGGTGCCGGCCCGGCCGGGCTCGAGGCGGCGCGCGTCGCCGCCGAGCGCGGCCACGAGGTCGTCGTCTTCGAGGCCGCCAACAATCCCGGCGGGCAGATCCGCCTGACGGCACAAAGCGAACGCCGCAAGGAAATGATCAGCATCATCGACTGGCGCATGAGCCAGTGCGAGAAACGGGGTGTGACCTTCCATTTCAACAGCTGGGCCGAGGCTGACACTATCGCCGCCGAAAACCCTGATGTTGTGATCATCGCCACCGGTGGCCTACCGCATACCGATGTCCTGTCGAAGGGCAACGAGCTCGTTGTCTCCGCCTGGGATATCATCTCGGGCGACGTGAAGCCCGGCACCAATGTGCTGATCTATGACGATGCCGGCGATCATGCCGGCCTGCAGGCGGCGGAGATTATCGCGAGGACAGGCGCGAAGGTCGAGATCATGACGCCGGACCGGTCCTTTGCGCCCGAGGTCATGGCGATGAACCTCGTTCCCTATATGCGCACGCTGCAAAAGCTCGACGTCATCTTCACCGTCACCTTACGTCTGGACCAGGCAGAGAGAACAGGCAATCAACTGCTGGCGCATGTTGGCAGCGATTACGGCGGCGTTTCCAAGCAGCGAATCGTCGACCAGATCGTCGTCAATCACGGCACAATCCCGTTTGATGACCTCTATTTCGAACTGAAGCCGCTCTCCAGCAATCTCGGAGAGCTATCGCACGATCAGCTGCTGGCCGGGGAGCCGCAGACCGTCACCCGCAATGCCGATGGCAAATTCCAGCTGTTCCGGATCGGAGATGCAGTGGCGGCGCGAAACACCCATGCCGCCATCTATGACGGCTTGCGGATCGCAAGCCGCCTTTGATCCCGGCGCGGGAATGCAGCCGCGTCGTCCCCGAGTCGCAGCAGAGACAGGCGGCACCCGGCCTGAGGCAAGGCCGGGCGTTTGTCGCAACCAGCGCTTTTGCGGCTCATATCGGTCGGATTGTTCACAGCAGATCGGTCCGTAAACCGTTGATCGGCGAGCCGAAATGGGCTCAAGATAGGCAGTGGCAAACGAATTGCGATTCGATTCGCGGCCTCCGAGACCCAAAACCGACAGTGGCTAATGCCGTGATATGGTTAATGTTCTCCCCTGAACGGAAGTAGAAACGCTGTTCGCTTCCGCTGCCTATACATAGGATTATCCGGCGCGGAAAACCGCTCTTTTCAGCCGCCAATCTGTTCAAGGCTTCTCGAAGAAATCCGGTTAACTCCCTGTTAATCCTAATTGCCTTGCAAGAAAAGGAGAATCGGAGCTAAATGCGCTTTCAAGGCCCGCAGGGTGTTTAAATCGCATTTTCGAGATTTCCATGAATATGGCACCGACAATTGATAAGGCAATTTCTGACGTCGATCAGTTGATCATCGCTCAGGCACAGGAACTGTCCGAGAAGCTGAAGCAGCACCGGCTGGAAATGTTTCCGCCGCGGGCCATGAAAGATCTGCGCGAGTTCCAGCTGGCGGAGGCTGCGCACTTTCTCGGCGTCACCAGCGGCTATCTCAGGAACCTGTCGCTGGAGGGCAAAGGCCCCCTCCCCCAGGTCACCTCGTCCGGGCGCCGTTCCTACACCGCCGTTCAGATGAACGAGATGCGCCAGTTTCTCGACCAGAACGCCCGTGGCGGCACGCGCTACGTTCCGCATCGCAAAGGCCACGAGCATCTTCAAGTCGTCGCCGTCGTCAACTTCAAGGGCGGCAGCGGCAAGACCACGAGCGCAGCCCATCTTGCCCAGCACCTGGCCCTCACCGGCCACCGGGTCCTGGCTGTCGATCTCGACCCTCAGGCCTCACTGTCCGCCATCCATGGCTTCCAGCCGGAATTCGACGTCGATGAAAACGAGACGCTTTACGCGGCGATCCGCTACGACGACGAGCGCCGGCCGCTGAAGGAAATCATCCGCAAGACCAATTTCCCCAACCTCGACCTCGTCCCCGGCAATCTCGAGCTCATGGAATTCGAGCACGACACGCCGCGCATTCTCGCTCAGGGCAAGACCAGCGATTACGGCCGGATCTTCTTTGCCCGTCTCGACGAGGCGCTGTCTTCGGTATCAGATGATTACGACGTCGTCGTCATCGACTGCCCTCCCCAGCTCGGCTTCCTGACGATGAGCGCGATCTGCAGCGCGACCGCGGTGCTGATCACCGTTCATCCGCAGATGCTCGACGTCATGTCGATGTGCCAGTTCCTGCAGATGCTCGGCGAGGTGCTGAACACCCTGAAGGGCGCCGGCGGCAACATGAACCTCGACTGGCTGCGCTATCTGGTGACCCGCTACGACCCGCAGGACGGGCCGCAGACGCAGATGGTCGCCTTCATGCGCTCGATGTTCCGCAATCACGTTCTGACAAATCCGATGCTGCGAAGCGTCGCGATATCGGATGCGGCCATGACCAACCAGACGCTTTACGAGGTCGAGCGCAGCGCCTTTACGCGCGCCACCTATGACCGCGCAATGGAAGCGATGGATTCAGTCAACGGCGAGATCGCCGATCTCATCCACAAAGCCTGGGGCCGCAAATGATAACTCACGGCTTCGCCACGGGAAACCAATCGACCGTCCGGAGGGAGACATATGGCACGTAAGAATATCCTCTCCGGCCTGATGGACGATTCCAAGAAGTTTACCGCGGTAAATATCGAAGGCGATTCCGGTGCCGAAAAGCAGCAGATTGCCTTCAAGGGAATCGGGGCGCTTGGCGCCGTCACCCGCAGCATCGACGCGCTGGCGGCGAGGGCGGATGCGGCGCGCGATATCGAAGAAAAGCTCGCTCATGGCGAAACGGTTATCGATCTCGATACCGCTCTCATCGAGGAGTCCTTCGTCAGCGATCGTCTGGTTCAAACCGACGAGCAGTTTCAGGAATTGCTTGAAGCGATCCGCTCGCGCGGTCAGGACTCCCCTATTCTGGTGCGTCCGCATCCGCAAAAGGATGGCAAGTATCAAATCGCCTTCGGTCATCGCCGTGCGCGCGTTGCTAAGGAGCTCGGCCGTCCGGTTCGCGCCGTGGTCAAGAAGCTCGACGACCGTGACCACGTCATCGCCCAGGGTCAGGAAAACTCGGCGCGTGCCGACCTCTCCTTCATCGAGCGCACGATGTTTGCCGACAAGCTCGATACGCTCGGTTTCGACCGCGAGACCATCATGTCGGCGCTGAGTGCCGATAAGACGACGGTCTCCAAGATGCTGTCGGTCACCCGCCGCATCCCGGCCGAGGTTCTCTCGGCAATCGGCGCTGCGCGCGCCACCGGCCGCGACCGCTGGCACGATCTTTCGGTCAAGTTCGAAGAAGAAAATTCCGCCGAGCGGGCAACTCTCTTCGTTGAGACGCCCGATTTCGTTGCTGCCGAACCGGACGTGCGTTTCGATATGCTTGTGCAGTTTCTGAACGGCAAACCGGTTTCCACCGCTCAAAACCAGGCGCAGCCGGCATCCATCAGCCAATGGCAGCGACGCGACGGTTCGGTCAAGGCGAAGATCAAGGATAACGGCAAACAGTTCACGATCGCGCTGAAGGCAGCCAAGGGATCGGCCTTCGGCGCCTATATCGCAGACAATCTGGATCGTCTCTACGAGGCGTTCGAGAAGGACATGATTTCATCGAAGAATGGAGATCAATAAGCAAAAGAAAAGGCCCCCAAAACGTTGCCGTAGTGGAAGCCCTCTCTGATCTAGACACCCAGAGAATCACATTTCCACTCCACATAGTCAAGAGTCCCCGGCACCTATTTTTGGTGAGCTGACATCTTTTGCCTTGAAGAAGGCGAAGAAAATGGATGGTGGAAGTGTGACGACGCCCTTTGGGCGGCGGCCGATGACGCTTGGCATGCTTGCAAGCCAGGTCAGGGCCCAAAAGATCGAGAGCAGTGCCTCGGTCGACAAGTGGAAAATTTATCGCGCGCTCTGCGAAGCCAAACCTCTGCTCGATATTTCCGACCGGGCGCTCGCGGTGCTGAATGCGCTTCTGAGCTTCTATCCACATGGCGAACTCTCTGCCGAGCGCAGCCTTGTCGTGTTCCCATCTAACAACCAGCTTTCAATCCGATGCCACGGCATGGCCGAGCAGACGGTGCGGCGGCATATGGCATCTCTCATCGCCTCCGGCCTGGTGCTCCGCAAGGACAGTCCGAATGGTAAGCGTTATGCGCGCAAGGACCGTCAGGGCGAAATCCGGGATGCCTATGGTTTCTCGTTAGCGCCGCTGCTTGCCCGCGCTGAGGAAATCGCACGTCTCGCAGCCAAGGTCGCTGCCGAGAAATTGCATCTGCAGACCATCAAGGAACAGCTCACCCTTTGCAGGCGCGATATCTCGAAGCTGATCACAGCTGCGATCGCCGAGTCGGCCGATGGCGACTGGTGGGCGATCGATGAGGCGTTTCATTCCATCCTCAACAAGCTGCCACGCGTTGCAACCCCGCATCTGATCGCCTCGGTTCTGGCCGAGCTCGAGGAATTTCGCGCCGAAATCGTCAAGCAACTGGAAACACAGATTAAAACCGAAAATTCGAGCGCCAATGCCTTACAGAATGAGCGGCACATACAGATATCAGAATCTGAATCTATTTCTGAATCTGAACATCCGGTTACGAATGCCGGGGATGGGTTGACCGCAGTAAACTCCGCTGATCTCGGCGACAACGCTTTAGAAGGACAAAGGCTGCTACCCGGGAAGGCGTCGATTACCTATCCGATCACCACAGTGACCGAAACCTGCCCCGATATCGCTCTTTACGGACCGGGAGGAAGTGTTCGAACGTGGAGCGATCTGATCAGCGCCAGCACCATCGTCAGCACCATGCTGCAAATCGATCCATCCGCCTATCATCAGGCCGTCAGCAGGATGGGCGTGCAGAATACGGCTGTCGCGATCGCCTGCATATTCCAGAAGGGTAGTACGATTGCGTCTCCAGGCGGCTATTTGCGGACATTATCGCGCCGCGCCGGGGAGGGGCGGTTCAACACATGGCCAATGCTTGCCGCTTTGCGACGGGCGAACATATCGGAGCCTGCGGCAGGCCCGCCAAAACCTGTTACCCAATGATGGAAGCAAACTATTCATTGAGTTCCGTTGCGCTAGGAAAACATCGGATAAACAACGATTGGAACGTCGGGAAATCAGGCCATGAGAGCGCCATATGGACTGAAATCCAAGCGAATCCAGTCGTTTAGCCTAACGTCGGCGTCCATCGAGAAAGAGCAGCAGAGCGAGCCCGGCCATCCCCGAGATCGCACCGACGAATGCCGTCCCGGAATAGGTTGTCAGAGCCGTCCCCGCAGCAAAGAGCAAGGCGCTCAATCCGGCGCTGAGGAATATGTTGACCGAGATCAACGCGCTGCCGAGGCCCGGACGCTCGGCGATCAGATCCTGCAGATAGGTGATCGGAACACTGATCAGGGCGGCTGCGCCAATCCCGCTGATAAGGGTGAGGGCGTAGACCTGCCAGGGCGCGGAGGCGAGGGCGAGCAGCACGAGATAGACGGCGTAGATGATCGTTCCCGCGGCCAGAGCCGTCAGCTGGCTGATCACCCGCAGCAGCCGCGACCAGAGAATGATGAAGATGACCTCGAGGAAGGCAACGATGCCGACGAGGACACCGACATCGGCAACGGTCCCATGCGCAGCACCGGTGACCACCAGCGGCAGGATCGCGCCGTTGACGTGAAGCGTGCTGCTGATCAAAGCGATAGCCACCACGCGACTCAGGATCTTCGGCGAGACGACCTGTCCGAGCGCAGCGAGATAGGACAGATGATGGGTGGCCGCATGGTCGGTGCCGCTCTGCCGTGGCAGAAACAGCCCGATCAACGCCAGACAGACGACACAGGAAATACAGGCAAAGAGATAGGCGGGCAGCATGGTCGGCGAACCGGAGAGCAGAATGCCGGTCAGCCCCGGGACGAGAACCCAGGAGAGGGAGATCATCGCCCGCACGCCCGAATTGACGGTCGCGACATCGCTTCTGTTCATGTCTCCGGTCGCCGCTCTGACATTGGCGAACAACAGCGAGCTCAGCGAACTATAGACGGGCAGGATAAGAAGAGCGCTCAACACGAAGACCTGTTCGGTCGGAATGAGATAGATGGCGCCGTAACCGGCAACGCCGAAGATCGCGGCGATCAGCATCATCGTCCGGTATTCGCCCAGCCGGTCGGCAAGATTGCCCAGCAGGATGCTGACGACGACATTGACGGTTGCGGCCGCGAAGATCAGTGCGGAATAAAGCGCGTTCGAAAGACCCAGCTCTCGAATACCGACGACGGATTGGTAGGGCGAGGTCGTCGCGCCGGCAAAGCCGAAGGTGAAAATCGCAAGCATGCTCACCCGGATGACCGGGTTGCGGAAGACGTCGGGGATAAGGCGTTTCATGTTCTTCATCGAAGACTGGCGAATACAGGCCGGGCGGGGATGAAGCCACCCGATATGGACAGTCGCCGTATGTTGTTGTCAATCTTTCCAAGAAGCGGAAAGACGCGCCTCCGGCGTATAGGCGAAATCGCGATCGAATGGAAAGGCTGGACGCTGCCGGCGCAGGCTGACAAGGTTTTCGATATCCTGTCCAACCACGCCATCCGTCAAAGCCATCAGGTTGGGGTTTGCGATCGGGGCCAGCTCCGGCGAGAGATAGCCGGATTTGACGACGAGAAGTCCTACGGATTTGGGATCAAGGCCGAGGCGGGTGAAATCCGCGATATTGTGGTAGGGGCGCCGGCGCGCAGCAAGAATGACAGTCACGCCGCCGATCCTCACAACGGCCTGCCGGTCGGCAGGAATGCCGGGGTCGTCGAGGGTCAGGATTTCCGCTTCCACATCGACCGGTTGGCTCGACGGATCCAGGCTGCCGCCGATCGATAGCGTTACCCTTGCAGAGTTTACTGCAGTAAAACATGCGTCAACCGTCGGGCGATCCGTGATGCCGGCAAAGAGAACGCCGGTCAGATTGCGGCTCAGAACGGCTCGCAGAACGTCCGCGCGGTCACCGACGCCGCCACCGGTCGGATTGTCCGCAGAATCGGCAAGAATAACCGGACGTGACGATAAATTCTGAGCGATATCAAGGACTTCGTCCAATGGACGGGTGACCGGGCCGAAACGAAAATCGGCGCGTGCATCCCAATAGGAGAGAGCAATCGCCTCTGCCGCCGCTATAGCCGCAGCCTTGTCTTTGCCCGTCACGACGGCGCAGGCCGTCGCGCGCGGCTCATCAGCCCAGACGTAACCGATCATAAGGTTGGCATCGAGAATTCCGTCGCGGGCGTCGAATTCGGGCAGCCTGGCATAGAGCCCCTTTGCCGGCTCGTCCTCAGTCGAGGTGCGCTCGCCGGGCCAGAGAACCGGGACCGGCGCCCAAGCGACACCCGGCCGCTCGCCGATCTTCAACGCATCAACGAGCATTGCCCAGGCACGGACCATCGTCTGGCGTACATCGATATGCGGCGCTGTGCGGTAGGCGGCAAAGATATCCAGCTGGTCGACGATCGTCTGGCTGACATTGCCATGCAGATCGTAGCTCGCCGCGACAATGCAGGCATCGCCGACGACAGCGCGGGCTGCCGAAATCCAGTCGCCCTCGGCATCGTCCATGCCCTTGACATTCACCGCGCCGTGCATGGCGAGGTAGAGGCCGTCGAGCGGCAGCGCCGCTTTCAGCCTCTCGATGAACTCGGACTTGAAGGCTTCGTAAGCGACGCGCGACACCGGGCCTCCGGGTACGGCGCGGGCGTGAAGCAGCGGCAGCAGGTCAGCACCGCTCTCGTGGACGAAGTCGAAATAGGCCGCGCCGAGGAGCTCTTCCCCCCGCAGCACCTTAAAATCATCCACGGTCATCAGCACCGGCGAGTAGGTGCTGCATTCTGTGTGAATTCCACCGATCGCAATCCGCATCGCTGTCATCCTAGAGCATCGGGCTCAGCGGAACGATGGCAGCGAAGCGATGCCAATCCTTCGCGGCCTTCGGCGTCCATGCCGCCTCCGCGATAGCCGGCAGGCGCGGGAAGACGAGACGGTTGAAATAGCCGCGCGACAGGAAATGCTCAGACCAGATACAGGCCTGAACACCCTTCAGCCGATCCTTGAGCTCTTCCGGGAATTCGCCTGCCGCCTCATAGGCGTAGGTATGGGCGGGCGGCACCGTTCCGGCCCAGCTGGCGCCCGGTTCCTGAAAAGCCGTCGCCTGAACCATGTCGAGATAATAGGCTTGGCCCGGCGTCATCACGACGTCATAGCCTTCCCTGGCGAGCTCAATACCGACCTGCGGATTTTCCCAGGCCATCAGCAGGCTGTTCTTTGCCGCAACGCCGCCGCCATGGGCCACCTCGTTCCAGCCGGCGAGCTTGCGGCCACGCTTGTCGAGCATCGCCTTCACCTGCTTCAGGAAATAGGACTGCAGCCCGAACGTGCCTGAGATGCCTTCCTTCTCCATCACCTTCTTGGCAAGCGGCGAGGCAAGCCACGAGCCGTTTGCCACTTCGTCACCGCCGATATGGATGTAGGAGGAGGGGAAAAGCTCGACCATCTCGTCGAAAACTTTCTCCAGGAATTCATAGGTCATCGGTATGGCGGGGTTCAGCGCATTGTTGGGATAGCCCTGAACGGAATGATAGCTGTCGGGCGCTTCCTGACCGTCGGTGAGTTCGGGCAGTGCAACGAGCGTTGCCGCATTGTGACCGGGAATGTCGATCTCGGGAATGACTTCGACACTCAGCGAACCGGCATGGGCGACAATCTCGCGGATGTCGTCCTGCGAATAAAAGCCGCCGGCGGGCTCCGCACCATTGCCGAGCTGTGGAAGCAGCGGTTCGTCGGGCCCGCGCAGAACGCCCGCCGCCGTCAGCTGCGGGTAGGCCTTGATCTCCAGACGCCAGGCCTCGTCATCGGTCAGGTGCCAATGGAAGATGTTGAGCTTGAACCAGGCGAGGATATCGATCAGCCGCTTGACGTCGGCAACCGGATAGAACTGGCGCGAGACGTCGAGATGGCAGCCGCGCCAGCCGTACCGCGGCTTGTCCGATATCGTCCCTGAAAGGGGGAAGCGGAATTTGTCTTTGGTGACGCGAGCGCCGTTCAGCAATTGGGCGAGCGAAGTCAGGCCATATTGGCGTCCGGCAGCACCGGAATAGCTGAGCGTCACGCTGCCGGATGCGAAATCCAGGCGATAGGCTTCTGCCTCAAGGGCGGCATCCGTCTTGAAGATCAGCGGGCGGCCCTGCGGCGAGGCGGCAAGATTGAAGACCGAGTGATCGCTTTCGAACAGGCGCCGCGTCAGCGAGATCACCGTCGAGATGGCAGCGAGTTCCTCGACGCTTGCGTCCTGTGGAAAGAGCACGACTGGAAAGCCGTCGCCCGGTGTGGCACTGATCTCGGCCGGCCATGGCTGAAGCGCAAAGGGGAGATCGAGACGGCCTTCCGGCAGAAGCTCCGGCGGCGGCTCGCTGGTGCGGCCTTCCAGCAAGAGGTCCGACACGGCGACCGGCACATGCTTGCCCGAGGAGAGAGTCAGGTAGGCGGACTTGGCGCCGTCGGTGCAATGCTGCGCCCTGCGGTGCAGGCCGGCGACTGTGAAACTCCAGCTTTCGCCGGGTGCGAGCGTGAGACCGGCGGGCGGACCGAACTCATGGAAATTGGCGTTGCGGCGCAGGAAGGTGGCGTTGCCGCAAGCTGCCGCATCGATGACGCGGGTGAGCGAGGTATAGACGAGCTTGAAACCGGAAAGCGGCTCGCCGGACAGATTGAAGAGCGTGAAGGTGAATGCACCGTTCGGGCCGCCATCCGGGTTCCAGCTGTTTTCCAGGCGGTAGTAAACCGGTTTCATTTCTGTTCCTCTCGTTTTCTCTTATGATTTTTCAATAGTGCTCGGATTGGGAGAAGGTGCGGGCGAGCTCTGCCTGACCGGCCGTCAGGCCGCAATCGACAGGCAGGCAGACGCCGGTGATCGCCGCCGCCAGCGGTCCGGCGAGAAAGCCGACGGCATTGGCGACATCCTTCGGATCGACGACACGCTGCAGCGGATACCAGCGGCGGGCATCCTCGAAGACATTGGGATTGGCCGCGGCGCGGACTTCCCAGGCCTGGGTCTTGACCGTACCCGGAGCCACCGCATTCGAGCGGATACCGAACTTGCCGTATTCGACGGCCACCAGCCGGGTGAAATGCAGAAGCCCCGCCTTGGCGGCACTATAGGCCGGATGCCCGAAAACATTCATGCCGTTGACCGAAGCGATGTTGACGACCGAGCCTTTGCTCGCCTTCAGCTGGTCCTCGACGGCCCGGAAGGTCAGGAAGGCCGCTTCGAGATTGAGCGCATTGTCCGCCCGCCAGATCTCCGGCGTCGTGTCATGCAGACTGACGGCGCGGGCGGCGCCTGCATTGTTGACCAGCGTGCGGACCGTTCCGATCTGCGCTGCCCGCCTGGCGAGCGCTGCAACGCTGCTCTCGCTGGTGACGTCGCATTCGACCGGGATGAAACGATCGGCGCTGCCGAGTTTCGCCGCGGTTGCTGCCGCAGCTTTCGGATCGATATCGGCCAGCAGAACAATGTCGTGATCGTCGGCCAGTCTCGCGGCGATCGCCGCGCCGATGTCGCCTGCTGCTCCCGTCACGATGGCCGCCGATTGCGTCATTGCTGCTGTCCTCTCATGTCAATCAGTCTCCAAGCAGCTGCCGGTCGTCGGTGCCGTCACGGTGGGCGACGAGTTGCTGCTTGATGCGGCGGAGCGTCGTCGTTGCCTTCGGCTGGATGGCATAGGCGACGAGGCTCGCAAGAATATCGACCGTCGCGATATAGGCGATGCGGGTCGATGTCGGCCGGTAGATATTGGTGCCTTCGGGCAGGTCGATCGGAACGACGATCTCGGCGGCTTTGGCGACGGGGCTGCCGGTCTGTGTCAGCGCGATGGTCTTCACCTTGGCCTCGCGTGCCAGAGCAAAGGAGCGGACCAGCTCGGCATTGCGGCCGGAGAAGGAGGAGCCGATGATCACGTCGCCGGATTTTGCCGCTGCCGCCATCATCATCTGCATGCTGTGGTCGGAGCTGGCGGTAATCCGCAGGCCAAGACGGAAGAGACGGTTCTGCAGCTCGTCGGCGATCATCGAGGAATTGCCGCCGGAGCCGAAGGCGTAGATCATTTCAGCCTTGGAGATCAGCCCGACGGCCGCCTCTATCGCCGTCAGGTCGAGCGAGCGGTGCAGCAGGAACAGCGCGTTCTGCGCCTTGGTAATGATATCCTGGGCAACATCAGCCGGATCGCTGCTTTTCGATTCCGGCTTGAGATAGCGCACGCCGATATGGGCGGTGCGGGCGAGCTGAACCTTGAAGTCGGAGAAGCTTTCGCAGCCAAGCCGCCGGCAGAAACGGGTGACGGTCGGCGGGGAAACCTGGGCTCGCTCGGCGAGCTCGATGATCGACGCGTTTACCGCAAACTCGAAATCATTGACAATGATCTCGGCGATGCGACCCTCGGAGGCTGAGAGCCGGCTCTTGTCTTCCTGCAATGTGGAAAAGATATCCAAGCCGGTCCCCCCGTAATCGCCGCTCTCAGTCTTTTTTCTTATAAGCGACGCAATCGATCTCGACCTTGCAATCCACCATCATGGACGATTGGACGCAGGCGCGGGCCGGAGGGTGCTCGCCGAAATATTCCTGATAGATCTTGTTGAAGGTCCAGAAATCGCGCGGGTCATCAAGCCAGACGCCGACGCGAACGATGTCCTCGACGCCGTAATCGGCTTCCTTGAGAATGGCGAGCACATTGGCGATCGTCTTGTGGGTCTGGGCAATGATATTGCCGTCGATGATCTCGCCATTTTCCATCGCCACCTGGCCGGAAACATAGAGCCAGCCGTCGGCTTCCACAGCGCGTGCGAACGGCAGCGCCTTGCCACCGGCGCCGGTTTGAACAGTGCCATAGCGTTTGATGGACATGCCCGGTTCCTTGCAAATTATTTTCTTGATAAGTTGACAAGTGACCATAGAAAGCAGAATTTGACCAGCGAAAAACGCCATTTATGAAAACTATTTAAATCGGGGGCGGCCATGCGTGATCCTTTTCAGAATCCTTTCCCGTCCTCGGATACCGCCAGGCACAGCATCTGGGAGATGCTTGTTCCCCGCGATATCGACGCTTTTCTGGCTGCAGACTGGTCTGCTGTCGAGCATGATTTCGTCGAGGAAGGCTTCATCGGCATCGATGGCCGCAAGGAAGTCAGCCCGGACAAATGGCGCCTCGCTTTTCCGACGCTGAAAGCCTATCGCGACGAGTGGCTGAAGCAGGCGAAGGATTTCGCCACGCAAAGCTTTGCCGAGGATACCCGCACCGCGATCTTCACCACCACGACGCTCGAAGATATCGAGATCGAGGGCGACATGGCGCTTGTCCGCAAGAAGTTCGACGGCGGCCTGACGAAGAGCGATGGCAGCCGCGACATCATGCAGTGGCAGACACTCTATTATTGCAGGCTCCACGAAGGACAGTGGAAGATCTGCGGTTTCACCGGCTACCTGCCGAACCCGATGGGTTGACGCGGGGCCGACATTAAAAGGCCTAATCACTTGCGCATTTTCACGGCAGCACTGGCGACCGAGACCAATACCTTCTCACCGATCTGCGTGGACCGCCGCGCTTTCGAGGCTTCGCTTTATGCGCCGCCCGGCCAGCATCCCGAAACGCCGACGCTCTGCACCGCCCCGATCACCGTCGGCCGCCGTGTCGCCGCCGAAAAAGGCTGGGAGCTGATCGAGGGCACCGCCACCTGGGCAGACCCGGCCGGCCTCGTCAATCGCAACACCTATGAGGAACTACGCGACGAAATCCTCGGCCAGCTGAAGGCAGCGCTGCCCGTCGATGCCATCGTCATGGGCCTGCACGGTGCGATGGTCGCGGCCGGATACGAGGATACGGAAGGCGATCTGCTTTCCCGCATGCGTGAAATGGTCGGGCCTGACGTGCTGATCTGTGCCGAGCTCGATCCGCACAGCCACCTCACGAAGAAGCGTATCGAAGCGCTCAACTTCGCCGTCTATTTCAAGGAATTCCCGCATACCGATTTCGTCGACCGCGCCGAAGATCTCTGGCGGATCGCCGTCGATGCGCTGGAGGGCCGGGTGAAGCCTGTCAATTCGGTGTTCGATTGCCGGATGATCGATGTTTTCCCGACCTCGCGCGATCCGATGCGCTCCTTCGTCGACAAGATCATGAAGATCGAAAGGGACGACCCGGATGTCCTGTCAATCTCGGTCGTCCATGGTTTCATGGTCGGCGACGTGCCCGAGATGGGCACCAAGCTTCTGGTCGTGACCAACAACAAGCCGGAAAAGGGCGCCGCCTTGGCGCGCGAACTCGGCATGGAGCTGTTTTCCAAGCGCGGAACCTTCATGGTGCCGCAGATCGAGGAGAAGGAAGCGGTATCCCGCGCGCTTGCCGCAACCGCCTGGCCGGTCGTGATCGCCGATGTGTGGGACAATCCGGGCGGCGGTACGGCCGGCGATGCGACGGTCATTCTCGAAGAGCTGATCGCCCGCGGCGTCAAGAGTGCTGCCATCGGCACGATCTGGGATCCGGTTGCCGTGCAGATCTGTTTTGCGGCAGGCGAGGGGGCCGAGATCCCGCTCCGCTTCGGCGCCAAGTCGGCACCCGGTACCGGCAATCCCGTCGATGGCACAGTCAAGATCGTCAAGCTGGTGAAGAATGCCGAGATGCAGTTTGGCGAGAGCCTGGCGCCCTTCGGCGATTCCGCCCATATCGTGCTCGACGGCATCGACATCATCCTCAATTCGACGCGGGCCCAGAGCTTCGACCCCAGCCTGTTTTCGGTGATGGGCATCGATCCGGCTAAACAGAAGATCCTGGTGATCAAATCTACCAACCACTTCTTCGCGTCCTTCTCGAAGATCGCGGCCGAGATTCTTTACTGCTCGGCGGGAACGCCCTATCCCAATAATCCGGCGACGACGGCCTATCGCCGGGCGCCGAAAAACATCTGGCCGATCGTGGCCGACCCACATGGAACCGAACGCGGAGCCGCCTGAGATGCATGACAACCAGTTTGCCGTCGTCGCCAAGGCTGGTGACAGGATCGCGGATCTCTCGACCCCCCAACCTGTTATCGACGAAGACAAGCTGGCCGCTAACATCCACAGGGTTCAGTCCTATATGGACGAGCACGGGCTGAACTTCCGCCCGCATATCAAGACCCACAAGATCCCGGCACTCGCCGTCGCCCAGGTGGCGGCCGGCGCCAAGGGCATCAATTGCCAGAAGGTGACAGAGGCCGAAGTCTTCGCCGCAGCAGGTTTCGAGGACATCCTCATCACCTTCAACATCCTCGGGCCGCAGAAGCTCGAGCGGCTTAGTGCTCTCAACGAGCGGATCTCCGGCCTGAAGGTGGTTGCCGATAGCGACGTGACGATCGACGGACTGGCAGCCCATTTCTCCGGCCACCGGCCGCTGACCGTGCTGGTCGAATGTGACACGGGCGCGGGCCGCTGTGGGGTCCAGACGCCGGAGGAGGCGGCATCGCTTGGCAAGCGGATCGCTGCGGCCGACGGGCTGACCTTCGGCGGCATTCTCACTTATCCGAAACCGCAATCGGCCGATGCCGTCGAGGCTTTCATCCAGTCGACCCTGTCGCTCCTCTTGGCGCAAGGCATCGAGTGCCCGATCGTCAGCAACGGCGGCACGCCAAGCCTGTTCGATGCGCATCTCGTCAAGTCGGCGACGGAGCATCGCGCCGGAACCTATATCTATAACGACCGTCAGATGATCAGCATGGGCCACTGCAGCGAAGACGATTGCGCCATGCATATCGTCGCGACCGTGGTGTCGCGTCCGAATGGCGACCGTGCCGTCATCGACGCCGGTTCGAAGGCACTGACCTCCGATCTGCAGGGTTTCAACGACTTCGGGCTTGTCGTCGGGTATCCGGAGGCGAAAATTTCAAGCCTCTCGGAAGAGCATGGCGTCATCGACCTCTCGGCTTGCACAGGGCCGCGGCCGCAGATCGGCGAGAAGATCTTCATCATCCCCAACCACACCTGCGTGGTCTCGAACCTCTTCGACACGATGGTCTTCCACCGTAACGGCGTCGTCACGCGCGTCGAGGAAGTCGCTGCGCGCGGCCTCGTCTGGTAACTGATCGGTCAATTGCTGCTTGCGCACGCTGCCGCATTCGCTAGATGAGGTTCATCGAGCGAAGGAGAGTGGCGTGGAAGAGCAAGTCCAGATTGGAAATCGCGGTGATTTCGGCCAGTGGGCAATCGAGGTCGCCAAACTGATCGTCAGCGACCAGGGTTTCGAGCTCGCAAAGGCTGCTCGTGAAGGCAGCGAGGATGATGTCCGGGCCGCCGGCGCCGCACTCGGGCAGGCGATCACCGACGCCCTGATGGAAGTCTATGACGGCCTGATCGAGGAATAGCGGGGATCGGACCGCTGTTGCGGTCCGATTGCGATCCTCAGACTGTCGCCGGAGACAGCAGGTTCATATCGATTTCGGTGAGTTCCACCCGGCGTTCGAAGGCGATACCGTCTTCGTCGAACAGATGGCAGTCCACGGCATTGATGCCGACGGTCACCGGTATATCGGCGCGGATGCCGACGCTGCCGGGCAGCATGGCGCAGAAGTTTTCCGTTTCGCTGCCGAGCGCGGCATAGGCAACCGTATTGGCGCCCAGCCGCTCGATGACGCTCGGCGTCACCGTCAGCGAGATGTCGCCATTGGCAAGCTGCACATGCTCCGGCCGGATGCCGAGCGTCAGCGTTTTCCCTGCCATCCCGTCACGCGGGGCGACCGGCAATGTCGCCGTCTGGCCGCGGTAATCGACAGTCACGCCGGCATCGCTGACGGATTTGCAGGTCACCTGCAGGAAATTCATTTTCGGATTGCCGATAAAGCCAGCCACAAACTGGTTTGCCGGCTTGTGATAGAGCTCCAGCGGCGCGCCCGTCTGCGAGATATTGCCGGAATCGAGCACGACGATGCGGTCGGCCATGGTCATGGCCTCCACCTGGTCGTGGGTAACATAGATCATCGTGGCCTTCAGCTGCCGGTGCAGCTTGGCAAGCTCGATGCGCATGTCGGCGCGCAATGCCGCGTCGAGGTTGGACAGTGGTTCGTCGAAGAGGAAGATTTTCGGTTCGCGAACGATCGCGCGGCCGATGGCGACACGCTGGCGCTGGCCGCCCGAAAGCATGCCGGGCTTCTGCTGCAGGCGGGTTTCGAGGTGGAGGATGCGGGCAGCGTTTTCGACGCGCGCCTTGAGCTTTTCCTCTTCCATCTTCTCGACACGCAGCGGAAAGGCGATGTTTTCAAACACCGTCATATGCGGATAGAGCGCGTAGGACTGGAACACCATGGCGATGCCGCGCTTGACGGGCGGCAGCTCGTTGACGCGGACGCCATCGATGACGATGTCGCCCTTGGTCGTGGCATCGAGACCGGCAATCATCCGCAATAGCGTAGACTTGCCGCAGCCTGACGGTCCGACGAAGACAACGAACTCGCCGTTCTTCACGTCGAGCTCGACGCCTTTCAGAACTTCGTAGTCGCCATAGAATTTTTGAACTTTATTGAGCTGAAGCTGTCCCAAAAATCTGTCTCCGGTCCCGGCCTGAACGCGCATGAGGTTGGTCGGTGAGGATCGCGGCCGAGTGACCGCGATCCCCTGATACGGCTTACTTGAAGGCTTCGATCTCGCCGGCAGCCTTCTTCAGAGCGGCTTCCGGTTCGGCCTTGCCCGTCACGACGGACTGTACCATCTCGATGATCGAGTTCTGAAAGCCCTTGTAATCGGTGAAGAGCGGCTCGGGACCACCGAAGGCGATACCGTCGATGAACGGCTTCCACGACGGATCGGCCTTGACGAATTCGTCGACCTTCGCCGACGGACGCAGCGGGGTCAGGCCCGCACCGCCCTGAAGTTCGTACTCACCCTGCGGACCAGGCGAAGTGATGTACTTGGCGAACTCGGCTGCCTTTTCCTCGACGCCGGTGCCCTTGAATACGGCCAGGCTGTCGGTGATCAGCAGCGTGCCTTCACCCTTGGCCGAAGGACCGAGCGGCAGCGGCGCAACGCCCCAGTTGATCTTGGTGTCCTTCAGGCGGGCGGCAGCACCCGAACCTGCCTGGATCATGCCGACCTTGCCATCGAGGAAGATGGCGCGGATTTCGTTCTGTTCGTAGGCGGTTGCGCCTTCGACGGAGTAGGGCGTGATGTCCTTGTAGGCCTGAAGAGCTGCGAGAACCTCCGGGCTGTCGATGACGATCTTGTCGCCGTCGATGACCTTGCCGTTGTTGGTGTAAACCCAATGCATGAACTGGTGCATCGTGTTGTCGAAGGTCTTGGCAGGCAGACCGTAGCCGGCAATACCGGTCTTTTCCTTGATCGCCTTGGCGTCGGCAATTTCCTCAGCCCAGGTCTTCGGCGGGGTTTCCGGATCGAGACCGGCCTGCTTGAAGAGGTCCTTGTTCCAGTAGAGGGCCTTGGTCGAGAAAGCGACCGGCACGCCCCACTGGTTGCCGTCGAAGGTGACGGTATCGACGATGTTCGGGTAGTAGCTCTTCTTCTCTTCGTCGGTCATCGGCACCGGAACGATCAGGTCGTTCTGTGCGAATTCCTTCAGGGTGCGCGAGCCGACATAAGCCATGCCGACCGGCGTGCCGGCAGCAGCCAGCGTCGTTGCCTTGTCCTGGCACTGTTCCCAACCGACGACTTCAGGCTTGACGGTCCAGCCCGGGTTCTTGCCTTCCCATTCCTTGATGTATTTTTCATGGATGGGGTCAATCTTGTCGCCGCAATAGATCCAGCTGATTTCCTGGTCAGCGGCATGGGCGGTCATGGTACCAAGCGCGGTGGAGCCGAGCAGGGCAAGGGCCATGAGGCCGGTCTTGAATTGAATCGTCACTTTTTTAGCTCCCATTTTCTCTGGTGGTTTAGTTTTGTCTTACTGTTTCACCGCGCCCGCGGTCAGACCGCTGACGAGATACCGTTGAAGGAAGAAAATCACGATCATCGCCGGCGCGATGCCGACGAAACTTGCCGCCATCAACTCGTTCCAGACGACTTCCTGGCGGCCGAAATAGGCAAACAGGCCGACCGGCAGAGGCGCGTATTCCGTCTTGGAGTTGAAGGTCAGGGCGTAGATGAATTGCTGGGCGTATGAACCGATGAAAGTGGTGATGGCAACGACGGTGATCCCCGGCATGGCGATCGGCAGGATGACCCGGCGAAGCGTATAGAAATGGCTGGCGCCATCGACGAAGGCCGCTTCGTCGAGCTCTCTCGGAATGCGCATCATATAGGTGCGCAGCAGCCAGATCGCCGACGGGATCAGGAAGGCGATGCCGGGAACCATGATGGCGAAATAGGTGTTCAGCAGCCCAAACGAGCGCATCAGCCGGAAGAGCGGGATGAGCAGCACGGCGCCCGAGAACATGTTGACCGCCAGGAACGCGCCGAGCAGAAGTCCGGCGCCTCGGAATTCGAAGCGCGCGAAGGCATAGGAGGCCGGGACGACGAGGATCAGCACCACCGTCGTGACGATCGTCGAGATGAAGAAGGAGTTGAAGATGTAGCGCGCAAAGCCCGGTACGCTCACCCACATGGTCCGGTAGGCTTCGAACGAGCCGTTTTCGGGAATGAAGCGATAGGGGGACGAAAACAGCTGGCTGAGCGGCTTAAGCGAGACGAGGAAACCCTCGCCGAAGGGAGCGAGAACGAAGGTGAGGAACACCAGGATACCGGCATAGATGCCGACGATCTCGTACCATTTGTAGCGGTTGATCAGCAGATGCGGCGTTCTCATCGCTTGTCTCCGGAAGAAAGACGGCTGGTGATGCGGAAGTAGCAGACGCAGAAGATCGACAGGAAGATGCAGATCAGCACGGCGCGGGCAGCACCCTCGCCATATTTGTTGGAGCCGATCGCCGTCTTGTAGGTGTCGATGATCATCGTCGTGGTCTCGCCGCTCGGGCCACCGCGCGTCAGGATCCAGATGATGTCGAAGGAATTGAAGGTCGAGATCAGCGACAGCATCGACATGGTGATCATCGAAGGCACGATCAGCGGCAGGGTGATGCGGCGGAAGCGATAGAAACGTCCGGCGCCGTCTGTCCAGGCCGCTTCATAGAGATCCTGCGGGATCGCCTGCATGGCCGCCAGCATATAGAGCGTCACCATCGGCACGCCGATCCAGACGTCGGTGATGATGGTCGCCCAGAAGGCCGTCGATCCCTCGGCAAGGAAGGCCACGGGGCCGGAGGCGAGCCCGAAGCGCTGCAGCATGCCGGAGATCATGCCGAACTGGCCGTTATACATCCAGCCCCACATGAAGATGCCGATCGCCATCGGAACGATCCAGGGCGGCATGGTCAGCACGCGAAACAGCGCTCGTCCGGGCACGGCGGAGTTCAGCATCGTGGCGCCGAAGACGCCGATGATCATCTTGATCGACACCGAAAAGAACGTCCAGATAAAGGTCCGGATGATGACCTCGGCGAAGGTCGAGTTGAAGATCTTGCTATAATTGACCCAGCCCACCCAATTGGTGGTCTTCTTCAGCGAGGCATCGGTGAATGACAGGATGAACGTGTCAAGCAGCGGATAGGCGACAATGACTGTCACATAAAGGACGGCCGGAAAGAGAAGGAGCCAGGCGAAGATGACTGTGCTGCGTTGAACACCCATCTCCAGCCCTCCTCAAGCCGCTCTTGCGTGAAGGGCTTCGTCGAAGCGGTCCCAGACGGGACGCAAGTCGACGATCGTCTTTTTCATTCGCGCCTCATCCATGGCAAGCGCCAGAATGCCGGCTTCCAATGCGTTCAATGTCGAGACAGGAAGCTCGAGGCCGGTGCGCACGCTTTCGAGAATATCGGCGGCCATCTGTTCGTCGGCGCCGTAATGCTGCGAGAGTTCGGTGGCTGCATATTTGGTCTCGAAGACCTTCTTGCCGGTCAACTGCTCGTGAACATCGAGATAGCCGCGCACGAAATCGCCTTCCGCCATACCGCGCGATCCCATGATCGCGAAACGGCGGAACTGGTCGGGGACATTGAGGTTGGTATGGAAATTCATGCCGACGCCATTGGCATATTCGACGATCGCCACTTGATAGTCGATGATATCGGCGTCGCTGTCGAACACCTTGTCGGATCCCATCCAGCCGCTCGGCTTGCGATGGAAGAGTTCGAGGTCGTTGATGCCTTCGCGGGCCGGATCGTTGGCGGGCGTGAAGCTCTTGCGGCCGCCGAAGCTGGCGACGCGCTCCGGCCGGGCGCCGACGACACCATTATAGAGGTCGAGATCGTGGCAGCATTTTTCCAGCATGAAGCTGCCGGAATAGCGCTCGTAGCGGCGCCAGTCGCGCATGAAGAAGGCGCCGTGATAGGGCTCGATATGCTCGGAGGCCTCGATGGAAACGATGTGGCCGAGCTTGCCTTCGGCCTGAACGGCGCGAAGGTCCTTGTAGAGCGGCGAATAACGCAGAACGAGGCCGACCATGAGCCGCTCGTGACCAAACTTGGCCATCAGGTGAGCAAGTTCGATGCTTTCGGCGATGGTGGTGACGATCGGCTTTTCGCAGAAAACCTTGAGGCCGGATTCAAGGCCGAGGCGGATGTGATCGAGATGCATGTGATTGGGAGAGCCGATCATCAAGAGATCGAGCTTTTCGGAAGCGAGGAGTTCCTGCGGCGTGCCATAGGCCTTGCCAACAGAAATGCCCTTCTCCTGCAGCCCGGGAAGGCCCGCGGGTTCCGGATCGACATAGCCGACGATTTCGAAGCTGCTGTCGATTGCCGTGAAGACATGGCCGAGGTAGCCGAGCCGGAATCCCAGCCCTATGATTCCCACTTTCATCCCGATGACGTTCCCAATTTAGTAATTTATTTTCTTCAAGTTGGGACAAAAATCAGAGGCCGTCAACAGAAAACGGGCCTGAAAGCGCATTGATGAAATTTATTTTCATCATATACGATCTAGGCGCAGTTTTTGCGGTTTAAACGCAAGCGCCACTTGCGGCCGGTGGGGCGGCCGCTGTGCAATAAGTGAAACTGGTTTCTATTTCCGGCACCAGTTGCGCCCGAAAACAGTTTTCAGGGAAATGCCCGTTCAACTCAGACTACGCCCGCGGTTGGCGTTCGGCAAGCCATGCAGAAGCGGCGCCCCGAAACGCGGCGATGGCGTGTTGCAGAGCCCAGAGGTGGCTGCGATCACTCTCCGGCCGAACGGCCGGTGGCGAGTTCCAGCTTGCGCAGGCAGTCGTCGTTGCCGGCGAAACGGAAGATGCCATAGACTGCAAGACCGAGATCCTCGCTGCCCGATATCGTCAGGCTGGCAGATTCCGCGTTGCCGAAACGCAGCGACAGATCGTTCCACTGGTCGAAGATCTGTCTATCTTCGTTGATGATCGCGGCCTCGAACTGACTGTTGTCGCGCAGCTCGCCTTCTTCGGCATGGTCGACGGTCTCGTCGGGCTTTCCGAGCTGGCGGCTCATCAGCTGGTAGGCCTTGGCGAACAAGGCGCGCGTCTTGCGGCCATCTTCGTCGCCGGCGATATAAGGCGAGACCGCCGAAATGTTGCAGATCCCGGTGCCCTTCACATAGGCGAGAATATACTCGTTGAAGAGACTGCTAGCTTCCGGGGCCCCCTTGCAGACATATTGTCCAGTCGCGTCCGCGCTGCTGCTGCCGCCATCGATCGCCTCGCAGCCAAGCGCCGAAGGACGCATATCCTGGGCGATACCGAAGGGCAGCATCGGCGGAGACGTGTCCTGCGGCGCGGCCGATGGGGTGACGATTGCCGCCGCAAGCGCAATCGGAAGCATGCCGAAATCGAAAGCCATCATGTCCTCGTCAGCGATTCCGTTTCAGTCAATCGCATGACAAGCGCGCGATTGCCACCGTCAGCCAAACGCAGCTGTGGACAAGCACGTTCCGTCACGAACAGGCATCAGCCTGTAACATAGCCACGCTTGAGCTTGGCGCGGACGAGGCGGGTCATGCGCGAAGCGGCCTGCTCAGCCCCGGCGTAGAGATCGATCCGGCTGCGTCCTTTCGTGCCGAGGCGGCCCCAGCAGCGCAGGACGGCATGATCGCCGAACAGGCTTCGTTCGATCGATACGAGATAGAACCGGGCCATGTTGCGGGCCGGATCGCGGCGTGTGAGGAGGACGACATCCATACCCCGAGATTCGCATTCGCGCGGTGCCGGCGTCCAACGACGAATAGGAATCGGTGCGGCTGGATCGATTCATGTTGGTGATGAATACAGGCCCCGGGAAGCGTTCAGCGGGCGCCTTTCAGGCGGAAGCGGGCCTCGAGGTGGTTCCAGCTGCGTCTCAGAATCTCGACGATGATGATGTAGACGACCGCAGCGGCGACATAGAGCTGGAAGTCGTAGGTGCGCTGAAAGGCGAAACGCGTGGCCCCGAGCAGGTCGTAGACCGTGACGACGCTCGCCACGGCGCTGCCTTTGAGGACAAGCACGACTTCGTTGCCGAAACCGCGCAGGCCATGACGCGCCGCCTGCGGCGCGACGATCATCAGCATCGCCAGCCACGGTTTCAGAGCGAGAGCCTTGGCGGCCTCCATCTGACCGCGCGGAACGGCAAGCACCGCGCCGCGGAAGATCTCGGATTGATAGGCCGCGGTGTTGAGACTGAAGGTCAGAAGCACGCAGAACTGCGGCTCGCGGAACAGCGGCCAGAGGCCGAGCGCCTGCAGTTCCGGCCGGAATTGTCCGGAGCCGTAATAGACCAGGAACACTTGGGCGAGCAGCGGCGTGCCGCGCACGGCATAGGAATAGGCATAGGCTGCAGCCCTCACCACCTTGGGACCAGACAAGCGTGCCCAAGTGAGGAGTGCGGCGAGGATCGCCCCGAGAGCAATGGAGATCACAGTCAGCTCGATGGTGATGAGCAGGCCCGAGAACAGCCGCCCGCCATATTGCTGGAAAACGTCGAGATCGATCATCGGGCATGCCCCCAACTGCGATTGGCGTAGCGCTCGAGTGCCGAGAGCACCGTGCTGGAGATCATCGTCAGCAGCAGGTAGATGCCGCAGGCGGCGGCGTAGAACAGGAAAGGCTGCTTGGTCTGGCCGGATGCCAGATAGGCTTGGCGCAGGATATCATCCAGGGCGATGACCGAAACCAGCGATGTTTCCTTGAGAAGCGCCAGCCAGCAATTGCCGAGCCCGGGCAGGGCAGGGCGCAAAAGCTGTGGAAAGATCACCTTCAGGAACAGCGGAAAGGGCTTGAGACCGAGGCTCAGCCCGGCCTCGATCTGGCCGCGGTCGATGCCGCGCAGCGCGCCGAGCAGGATTTCGCTGGAATAGGCGGCGAAAACGGCGCCGAGCGCAATGACGCCGGCGATGAACGGGCTGAGTTCGAGATTGACGCTGTAGCCCATCCATTCGCCGATCGTCCGGATGGCGATGGAGGAGCCGTAATAGATCAGGAGAAGCGTCAGCAATTCCGGCAGGCCGCGGAAAGCGGTGGTGAATGCTTCGCCAAATGCCCGCAGCGCTTTGCTGCGGGCATTCTTCATCAAGGCGAGTGCGAGCCCCAGCGCGAAACCGAAGGGCAGGGTCGTCAGCGCCAGCTCTACCGTCAGCAGAGTGCCGGCGAGCAGCTGACCGCCCCAGCCATTCGCGCCAAATCCGAGAGTTTCCATATGCCTCTTCGTCTCCAGGGCTCGGCAGAGCGGGCTTAGTAGATCGAGAAGGGGAAATACTTCGCGTTGATCGTCTTGTAGGTGCCGTCGGCGACGATCGCGGCCAGAGCCTTGTTCAGCTTTTCCTGCAGCTCCGGTTCGGCCTGGCGGATGCCGATGCCGACGCCGTCACCCAGGTAGTGCGAGTCCTTGATGTCGTTGCCGGTCAGCTCGCAGCAATCGTTGCCCGACTTCTTGAACCACTCGGTCAGCGTGATCTTGTCGGCCATGACGGCATCGACGCGGCCGGCGACGAGGTCGAGAAGCGCTTCGTCAACGGTGCCATACTGGCGGACTTCGGCGTCCTTGTACTTGTCTTCGATCAGCGTCGAGAAGGTCGAGGAGGACTGAACACCGAGCGTCTTGCCCTTCAGGTCGTCAGGCGTGTTGCCCGGCAGCGGCGCCGACTTCAGAACCGCCATCGCACCAGCCGTGTGGTAGTAGGGGTTGGTGAAAGCGATCTTCTTCTTGCGCTCGTCGGTGATCGACATCGAAGCGACGATCGCATCGTAGTGGTGAGCGAGAAGGCCAGGAATGATGCCGTCCCAATCCTGCGCCACGATCTTGCAGTCGGCCTTCATGTTGTCGCAGAGCGCCTTGGCGATATCGACGTCGAAACCGGCCAGCGTGCCATCGGCCTGCTTGAAATTGAAGGGAGGGTAGGCGCCTTCGGTGGCGATGGTCAGCGTGTCCTGGGCGCTGGCGGCGGTTGCCGACAGTCCGAGAAGGCCGAATGCCGTCAGTGCTGCAGCTGCAATAGTCCTGTTCATCTCAGTTCCCTTTATCATTATGGTGGTTGCTTGCCGGAAGCCGCCCTTGGAACGCTGATGCCGTTCCGCGCCGGGCGGCCTAAATTTCCTCCAAGGATCCGTAGTTCTCGGAAGAATTGCTGCCGCTCTTTTTCTGCCTCAGGTCTTTCAGGTGCTTGTAGAGCGTCGCGCGCGACATCTTCAGCACCTCGGCGATGTAAGGCGTCGCGTTGCGGATCGAGAAAATGCCCTGGCGATCGAGAATGCCGACCAGTTCGCTCAGATCGTCCTTGCTGAGGCCTGCCTCGGTCAGCCGCTTCTCGCGCAGATAGGCGTCGATCGTGGCGCTTACCACCTCTTTCCAGTCACTCTTGAAGAGCGCTGCCGGCGGATCGGACGGCGGCGAGAACTGAATGAGGTTGCGGATGAATTCGACGGCACCTTCGAAGGCGGAGATATCGAGGTTGACGCAGAGAAGTCCGACCGGCCGCTCGGCGTGATCGCGCAGCACCGCGGTGACGGAGCGAAGCTGGCGCCGATCCCAATTGGTCTTGCGGTACGGCCCGATCACCGAGGAGTCGATCGAGATCGCCACATCGAGATCGGTCATCGACGAGTCGCCCGGCCGGCGCTTCGAAAAGGCGTTGGCGATATAGGCGATGTTGCCGGTTGCGAGGTCATGCAGAACCACTTCGGCATGCGGCTGCAGCAGCGTTGCGATCGCCTGGCAAACGGGGACGTAGGGTTTCAGAACTTCCTTCATAAGCAACAGTTACGGCTGATGAGACATTTTGTCAATTCAGACATATTGTCTCAAACGAGATCCGGGTATAGGAGATTGGAAGGGAGGAAGTGGAGTGCGTAATAGAGGCATGGACCAGCATTTCAGCGCTGGTTTTTATCGCTTCTGTATCGGCACCGAATTTCTCAAGCCGAGGTTGTGGATGCAGACGCAGTGTCTCCCGATGGATTTTCTGTCTAATCTTCTGTCCGCCGAGACGATCCTGCGCCGGCCTTCAAGAATGGAGTTTTACATGAGCATTTCCGAGACCATCGAAGCGGCAGAGCGCCGTATCCGGCCATACGCGCGGGAAACCCTGCTGGAGCCGTCGCCGGTGTTTTCAAGCCGGGTGGGCCAGGAGGTTCTCCTCAAGCTTGAAAACCTGCAGCATACCGGATCCTTCAAGCTGCGCGGCGCGCTGAACAAGATTCTGGCGATGGGCAGCGAGGCGACGAAGACCAAGGTGGTCACCGCCTCATCCGGAAATCACGGCGCTGCCGTTGCCTATGCTTTGCGCGTCATCGGCGGCAAGGGTCTGGTGTTCGTCCCCGAGGGTGCATCGCCCTCGAAGGTCGCCAATATCCGGAACCTCGGCGCCGAGGTGGAATTCTTCGGTGACGACAGCATCGATACCGAAATCCACGCCCGCGCCTATGCTGCGGAACATGGCTGCCTCTATGTTCCGCCTTACAACGACTATGAGGTCATGCGCGGCCAGGGCACCATCGGCGTCGAGCTGATGCGTCAGAGCCAGCCGATCGACAACCTCTTCATCTCCGTCGGCGGCGGCGGCCTGATCGGCGGCATTGCTGCCTATATCAAGGCCGTCTCGCCGAACACCCGTATCATCGGCTGCTCGCCTGCGGCATCCTGCGTGATGGCGCGCTCGGTCGAGGCCGGTTCGGTTCTCGATCTTCCGTCTGACGATACGCTTTCCGATGGCACGGCCGGTGGCCTCGAATCCGATACGATCACCTTCCCCTTCTGCCGCGATCTCGTCGATCACTGGATCGACGTTTCAGAAGAAGAGATCGCCGAGGCGATGCGTACCTTCATCGACGGCCATCACATGCTGCTCGAAGGTGCGGCCGGTGTCGCACTCGCGGGCCTGTGCAAGGCCGGTGCCGAGTGGACCCGCGGCCGCTCGGTCGCCGTCATCTGTGGCGCGAATATCAGCCGCGATGTTCTGAGGAGCGTGATTTGAGCGCGCCACGGCTGTTTTCTCCCGAGGAAATCAAAAAGCGCCTCGAGACGGTGGATCCCGTCCTTTGCGTGGAAGAGGCATTTCGCTCCTTCTCGCGCGGCGAAGCCATCGTCCCGCCACCGGGCGAGTTGATCTTCGACAACCCGCCGGGCGATGTGCATATCAAGTATGGCTATATCGGCGGCGGCGCGTTCTATGTCGTCAAGATCGCCTCCGGTTTCTACGAGAACCCGCGCCATGGTCTGCCGAGCAGCAACGGCGTGATGCTGGCCTTCGATCGCCGGACGGGCGCGCTTGCGGCCATTCTCGACGATCGCGGCCATCTGACGGATATCCGCACCGCTGCGGCAGGCGCCGTCGCGGCAAAATATCTGGCCCCCGAAAACGTCGAGACGATCGGTGTCATCGGCACCGGTCTGCAAGCCGAGCTCCAGGTGAAATTCCTGCAGTCCGTCAGGCCCTGCAAGAACATCCTCGTCTGGGGCCGGCGGGCGGAAGCTGCCGAAAGCTATGCCGAGCGGATGCGCAAGGACGGCTACACGGTCGCAGTCGCATCGAGCGTCGAGGATGTGGCGGAGCGCTGCCGGATCATCGTCACGACCACCGCAAGCCACGAGCCGCATCTCCATGGCGCCATGATCCGCCCGGGAACGCATGTGACCGCGATGGGCGCCGATACGCCCGACAAGCGCGAGCTGCATGCCGATATTTTCGCCGCTGCCGATCTGGTTGCCGTCGATAGCCGCGTCCAGGGCGCGCTGCGCGGTGACCTGAAGGGTGCGCTGGATGCCCGGACTGTCGAGCTCGATCGCGTCAGCGAACTGGGTCAGATCATCGCCGGTACAGCGAAGGGGCGTTCCAGCGCCGGTCAGGTGACCGTTGCAGCGCTCACGGGTCTTGCCGTGCAGGACGTGGCGATCGCATCGGCGGTTATCGCCGGAGATATCTGATGCCTGCCGCGCCGCGTGCGGTGTTCGTATTCAACGAGGTGACGTCATGTTTCAGACGATAGTGGATGCCTTCCCCCAGTTGAGGGACATGCGCCGCACCATGCATGTGCATCCGGAGCTGTCGCTCGAGGAAGCGTGGACCGCAGCCTATGTCGCGGAGCGGCTGCGCGAGCTCGGGATCGAGGTTCACACCGGAATCGGTGGCCACGGTGTTGTCGGCGTCATTCACGGATCGGCCCCTGGACCAGCTATTGCCTTGCGCGCCGATATGGATGCGCTGGCGATAGAGGAACAGAGCGGCCGTCCCTATGCGTCGGAGATTCCCGGCAAGATGCATGCTTGCGGCCATGACGGCCATGTGGCGATCCTGATCGGCGCGGCGATGCACCTTGCCCGCACGCGTCGTTTCCGTGGAACGGTCTATCTGTTCTTCCAGCCGGCCGAGGAGCGCTATGGCGGCGCCCAGCACATGATCGATGACGGGCTGCTCGCCCGCTTTCCGGCAGAGCGCGTCTTCGGCCTGCACAACTGGCCGGGCCTCAGGGCCGGCGCCATCGTCGTCCACGACGGGCCCGTCATGGCCGGAACCGGGGAATTCGAGGTCACGTTCACGGCCGCCGGCGCGCATGCGGCCATGCCGCATCTGACCGGTGATCCGATCCTGGCCGGGTCGCATTTCGTCACCGGTGTCCAGCAGATTGCCGCACGCGCCATCGATCCGCTCAGCGCCTCGGTCGTCACCATCGGTTCCTTCCAGGGTGGACACGCGCAGAATATCATTTCCAAGAAGTCGGTCCTCACGGGGACCTTCCGCGCCTTCGGCCTCGACGTGCTGCAGCTGATCCAGCGCCGCCTCGAAGAGATCGTCCGCTCAGCCGCGGCAATTGCCGGAACGGAGGGTGCGATCCGTTTCGACGATGGTCTGTGTCCGCCAGTGGTCAATACGCGGGCGGAAGCCAGGCTGATGCGCGATGCGGCCACCGAGCTTTTCGGCGAAAGCGAGGTCGAAACCCTGCCGCCGACGATGGCGGGTGATGATTTCGGCGTGTTCCTGCAGCATCTGCCCGGTGCCTATATCTGGATCGGCAACGGCACCGCCGATGAAAGTGCCGGGCTGCATCTGCCGAACTACGACTTCAACGACGACATTCTCGTGCGTGGCGCAAGCCTGCTTGCCGCGACGGCGGAAGGGGCGCTGGCGTGATGTCCGCTATGCCTGCGACGATATCAGGGAGATGCAGCCATGTATGATCGCAGCTTTCTGGAGGATTTTTCGGTGACCTTTCCCGCGGCGCGCCAGAAATTTCTCGATGCGTGCCGGGATGCGGCAATTCTCGAAACCTTTCCTCATCCGCTCAAAGGTCCAGACGGCGAAGAGCTCGCAACCGATATCGCCTATTTCGGCCGCATCGATGCGCCATATCTGATCGTCTCGGTTTCGGGCACCCATGGTGTCGAGGGCTGGGCGGGTTCTGCCTGCCAGACGGGCTGGGCGCACCGCGACTTGGCGCTGCCCGATGACGTCGCAATGCTGCATATCCATGCCATCAATCCTTGGGGCATGGCCTGGGACCGGCGTCAGCAGGAAGACAATGTTGACCTCAACCGTCACTATGTCGATTTCGCCTGCGTTCCGGCCAATCCCGATTATGCGAAACTCTACGAGCACGTGATGTGCCCTGAGGACGATACCAACCGGCGCAGCGCGGCCAATGCGGCGCTCGCCGCCTATCGCGAGAAGCATGGCCGTCTGACCTCCGGCATGACCCTGCAGGGCGGCCAGTATTCTTTCCCGGATGCGCCATCCTATGGCGGGTCGGCACCAGTCTGGAGCCGCCGGATGATCGATGAAATCTTCGCTCGCTATTGCGGCAAGGCCAGGCGCGTCGCCGTCGTCGATATCCACACGGGCTACGGCCCCTATGGCTACGGCATTCCACTCTGGCACATGCCCGGCGGGCCGCAGCTTGAGAAGGCGCGCACCCTTTTCGGCCCGACCATCGAGGCGCCGCTGGCCGGCGATCGTGCCCATGAGGAATTCATCCAGCACGGCCATTTCTACGGCTATTGCGAACGCCAGATCGCCAAGGCCGATGTCATCGCCATGTGCCTGGAATTCGGCGGCGAATGGCTGGCGGACGGACAGAGGGCGCGGCTGGAACGCAGCGATGCGCTGCTGTGGCGTGATGGCGACCGCCTCTCGGCCGAAGCGCGCGCCGCGCGCCGCCGCTGGCGCGATCTGCATTGCCCCGACAGCGACGACTGGCGCGAGATGGTCTGGTTCCGCGGCCGCCAGGTCTTCCGTGAAATGGTCGAGCGCATCCGGCTCGATGACGAAACCTCTATGCCCGAAATGAACAAAGCATGACCTTACGCATCATCGACCAACCCGTTGTTCGCCAACTCCTCACCATGCCCGTCTGCATCGATCTGATGGAGCAAGCGATGCAGCAGACCGCCCAGGGTGAAACGCTGCAGCCGCCGCGCTGGATCATGGGGCTGCCGGGAGACCGCGGCCGGGGCTTCGGGCTGATGCCGGGGGCTATGAAAGAACCGGCGGGCTTCGGCGCCAAGCTGACGGCCGTCTATCCCGAGAACGGCGCCAAGGGACTGCAATCGCATCGCGGCATTATCGCGCTTTTCGACACGGAGACCGGTGCGCCGGTGGCAATCGTCCATGGCGGCGAGGTCACCGCCATCAGAACGGCAGCCGCCAGCGCGCTCGCAACGCGCCTGTTGGCACGCCCCGACGCCAGTGATCTGGCGATCCTCGGCTATGGCGAACAGGCGCTTCAGCATCTGAAGGCGATGGCGGCTGTCCGCACGCTCAACCGCGTCCGTGTCTGGGGCCGTTCGCAGGAACGCGCCGAACATTTTGCCCGCGAGGGCCGGACGCTCGTCGATTGCGCCATCGAAGTTTCCCGATCGGTGGAAGCAGCCGTTGCCGGTGCAAGCCTGATCTGCACGGTGACGGGTGCGGCCGAACCTATTCTTGCCGGCCGGATGATCAGCCCGGGTGCGCATCTCAACGTGGTCGGCTCAAGCGTTGCCGCGGCCCGCGAGATCGACGTCGATGCCGTCGCGCGCTCGCGCTTCTTCGTCGATTACAAACCCTCGACGCTGCTGCAGGGCGGAGAGTTTCTGGCCGCGAAACGCGAGGGCCGCGTGAGCGACGATCACATCGTCGGCGAGATCGGCGAGATCCTGATCGGCCGCAAGACCGGGCGCCAGACGGCCGATGAGATTACCATCTACAAGTCGCTTGGGATTCCCGCCGAGGATCTCGTCTGCGCGCATTTTCTCTACACGGCTGCCACCGAGCACGGGCTCGGCGCCAGCGTCGATTTTTCCTGAAACGGACGGAGATGGATCATATGAGCCTGCTTGACGATATCGAACGCGCCCGGGCCGCCGTCCAGCCGAATATCCATCGCACGCCGCTTTGGCACTCTTCGACGCTTTCCAAGCTTGTCGGGGAAGACGTTTATCTGAAGGCGGAGCTCTTCCAGAAAACCGGCTCCTACAAGCCGCGCGGCATGATCTGGGCGCTGATGTCGCTCTCCGATGCTGAGCGGGCGGCCGGCGCCATCACCTTTTCGGCCGGCAACGCGGCGCAGGGGCTCGCCTACGCAGGAACGGCGCTCGGCGTGAAGACCGTCGTCGTCATGGCCGCGACCGCCAACCCGACCAAGGTGCAGGCGACCAAGGATTACGGCGCAGAGGTGATCCTGCACGGCACGCCGCAGGAAGCGGCGCAGTTCTGCCTCGATACAGCGCGGGAACGTGGCCTCACCTATATCTCCTCCTATGACGACGATGCGCTGATGACCGGCCATGCCTCGCTCGGCTGCGAGATCTTCGAGGATCTTCCTGACGTCGCGACGATCTTCCTCGGCATGGGCGGCGGCGGCATGGCGGGTGGGCTTGCCAAGGCTGCGATCGCCCATGACCATCCCGTTTCGCTGTTTGGCATCGAGCCCGAGGGGGCGCCGGCAATGTACGAGAGCCTGAAGACCGGAAGCGCTGTACGGCTGCCCGTCGTCAAGACGATCGCCGATGGCCTGGCCGCGCCCAGCGCCGGCGTGAGGTGCTTCGAGCTTGTCCGCCAGCGGTTCGAGGACGTGTTGCTTGTTGACGACGAAGCAATCGTCGGCGCAATGAAGCTTCTGATGCAGCGTTGCAAGCTCACCCCCGAGCCCGCAGGTGCCGCGGCGCTGGCGGGTCTCCTTGCCAATCGCGAGCGGGTGCGCGGCAAGGGACCGGTCGTCTGCGTCGTTTCCGGCGGCAATGTCGATCTCGCGCTGCTCAAGCAGTGGCTTTGACCAATTTACCAAGGATAGCATTATGCGTTTTCAAACAGATGTCAGGGACAGCACACGGATTGGCTTTGCCAGTGGCGATGTGAGCGGCAGCGGCAAGGTGCTGTTTGCGGCTGAAGAGCCTGACGGCAACACGCTCGTCATATGCGACGAGACGCCGGTTCATCCCGTGAGCTTCCGCTGGCCGGACCAGCCCGCCGATCGCGGCGTTATGATCACGGCGGGCGGACAGCGCCTGGAGATCACCGATGCCTGGACCGGCATGGCCAATGCCGAAACCGGCGAGCTCGTTTTCGGCGAAGACGCCCGGGCGCTCGGCCGCACCGGGGACGAATGGAAGAGCGTCGTCATCCATGTGATCACAGGTGATGCGCCTGCTGCTGGCGAGACCGTCAGCATCGAGGTCGATGCCGACCGCCGCCGCAAGCTCAGCCTGGCCCACACGGCAGCTCACCTCTCGGCCTTTGCGCTCAACCGCGCCGCCAAAAGCTACTGGACAAAGGAGGGCGCCGCGCTCGATACGCTCGGAAATCCCGATTTCGACAAGGAAGCGATCGTCAGCGCGCTGCTGTCGGAGCAGGCGTCGGTCGATACCTATCGCGTCGGCAAGACGCTGCGCAAAAAGGGCTTCGAACTCGACCGCTTCGTCGCCGACCTGCCGGCCGTCATCGAGGCAATCAACGGGACGCTGCGCGGCTGGCTTTCTGAGCCCACAGCCATCTCGCTGACGCCAGTTCCCTCGACGCTCGATACGCGGCGCCTCTGGGAATGCGTTCTCGATGGCAAGCAGGCGCAGATGTATTGCGCCGGAACCCACGTGGCGAGCCTCCAGGACATCGCCGCGATCACCGTGTCGATCGAGCCGGTCGATGGTGGCGTCGTCATGCACACGGCAGCACGCTGAGCGGATCTTAAAAAACCTGCAAGGCGGCGGCCTCAACCGCCTTGCACAAGGCGCAGCCGCGTGATCTCGGAAGGCGCAAAGAGTCTGATGGGCGGTCCCCAATAGCCGGTTCCCCGGCTGGTATAGACCCAGAGATCGCCAAGCTTCGCCAGCCCGTGAACGAATGGCTGCTGCATTCGCACGAAGAACATCCACGGCAGAAACTGGCCGCCATGTGTGTGGCCGGAGAGCTGCAACGTGAAACCCGCTTTCGACGCCTCGGGGGCGCTGCGCGGCTGATGGGCCAAAAGCAGCCGGAAGGACGCATCGCCGGGTGCGCCCTTGGCGGCCTTGGCCGGATCGCTCTGATGCCGCGGGTCGAAATGACCGCCGCCATAATCGGTGACGCCGGCAATGACGGCCTGCGCGCCGCGGTGATCGATGACCACATGCTCGTTCATCAGCACCGTCAGCCCTAGCCGGCGAAACTCGCTGATCCACGGATCGGCACCCGAATAATATTCATGATTGCCGGTGACGAAAAACGTGCCATGGGGAGCCGCCAGGTCCGCCAGCGGCTGCGTGTGCTCCTGCAGCTGCGGCACCGAGCCATCGACGGCGTCGCCCGTCACGGCGATGAGGTCAGGCTTCAGCGCGTTGACCGTCGCGACGATCTTTTCGACATAGCCGCGCTTGATCGTCGGGCCGATGTGAATGTCGCTGACCTGGACGATGGTGAAGCCGTCGAGCGCCGCATCAAGTCCGGCGACCGGTACATCAACCGTTTTCACCGGCGCGCGGCGGCGTGCGAAATAGAGGCCGAGAAGGCTGAGAAGCAGCGCAAGCGCGGGGACGCCGAGTGCGGTGAATTCCGCAAAGGACCGGACGGGCGTACCCGCCCCCGATACCCATCCGGCGATGGCGAGCGCGGTCAGCGCGATGTCGCGCAGGACCGTGAGAACGAGCAGAGACGAGAAGAAGCCCATGGCGGAAAGACCGGCCCATGCCAGCAGATCGGACAGAGGCTGGCGGCTGATCATCCGGGCTGCCATGCCAAGCGGTATCAGGGTCACGGAAGCGGCAAGGGCGATGACCGCCAGCCACTTCAGCGCACCATCGACGGGTGCTGCGGGTATCAGCCGGATGCCGACATAGAGATGCATCAGAAGGCCGATGGCCATGACGCGGACGAAGAAGGCGGAAGGGCGCACGAAAAATCCGTCAGTGGAAGCCGGCCGCGATGATGCGAGAGCGGCGTGCCAGAGCAAATAGGAACTGTGGCACGCCAGTAAAAGAGGCCATGCTGCTCGGCCATCTCGGCGGCGCGCCTCTTGCGGAAGCGGCACGCCGTCGAACCCGCAGGCGCAATCAGCCGGCGGCGGCCATCGCGGCTTCCAGGCTGCGGCCGTCATTCGCCCACAGATGCTCGATCTGCAGGGCGGTCGGATCCGGGAAGATATAGGCATCGCCGTTTTCGATGCCGCGGACGATATTGACCGCGACATGCTCCGCCGTCGCCTTTTCGAGCGGGATATGCCGGGCGAGATCGGTATCGACGGGGCCGGGATAGATGCCGATGACATCGATGCCGGATGCTTTCAATGTGCCGCGCAAAGTCTGCGTCAGCGACTGCAGCGCGGCCTTCGAGGCCGAATATCCGCCGAGCGGCGGGGCGGAAACCAGGCCGACAATGCTGACGACATTGACGATCGTGCCGGAGCCGCGGGCGACGAAACCGGGCACGAAGGCGCGGATGACCCGCAGCGTTCCGTAATAATTGGTCTCCATGTCGCCGTTCAGTTCTTCATGCGTGCTGCTGATGAAATCGTTGAACGCCAGGCTCCCGGCATTGTTGAGCAGCACATCGACATCGGGCGCGGCGGCAAGCGCCTGCCTGACCGAGGCATCGTCGGTCACGTCGAGCTGCAGGGGCACGACGCGGGCATCGGCGAAATCGGGAAGCGACGCGACGTTGCGGGCCGTGGCGTAGATCTTCTTGACGCCAGCGCCGAGCAATTCCTTGACGGTGGCTGCGCCGATGCCGCGGTTGGCGCCCGAAACCAGGACGGTCTTATCTCTCAGTGACATTTGCTTTCCTTCCAGGCCATCGCTGCGGCCAAAGGTTCGAAAATATAGTAAACAGATCTGTTTACATCGCGAATGGATAAACAGATCTGTTTACCGTGTCAACGCAGTTTGCTAAAGCTGTCGTCAGACGCCCCGCGAGGAATTGAGACATGCCCGATGCCGCGCCGATCCCGGCCAAGAAGCTTGAGATCCTGAAGCTGGCCTTCGACCGCTTTTACGATGGCGGGTTTCATGCCACCGGCATCGACACCGTCATGGCCGAGAGCGGCATCTCCAAGCGCACGCTTTACAAGTATTTCGCCTCGAAAGAGGACCTGATCGAAGCGGTGCTCGATTATTACGGCGAGGGCATCGCGGACGCTTATTTTGCCCCCGCAATGGCCACGGATGGCGATCCGCGCCAGCAGATCCTCGCCTGTTTCGACAGCCGGCGCATGCAGCTGGAGGCAGACCGCCGGGGCTGCCTGGGGATCAAGGCTTCGCAGGAATATGCCGGCAAGCATGAAGGCATCGCGGCGCGCGGTGAACGTCTCGGCCTCCATGTCGAGCAGCGGTTCATTGGCATGTGCGGGCGTCTCGGCGTGGCCGATCCCGAAGGCCTCGGAAAACAGATCGCCATTCTCTTCCAGGGCGCATTGCTGATGTCACAGGTGTGCCGCAATCCCGCACCCTTTGCTTCCGCCAAGGCGGCGGTCGAGACACTACTTCAAAGCGCAAAGCGTTGAGCTGATCGCTTGGGGCACGTGCCGCCGTCGCACTACGCTTCCCTCTCAGTGGCCGCCGCCGCCGGGTTGTGGGCTCTTCGGTGGCGTGACATTGCGCAGTAGCGGCACCAGCGCCGTGGCGACGACGAAGGCGGCCATGATCACCCGGAAGGCATCGGCATAGGCCATGGTCGAGGCCTCGCGGTAGGCGAGCCTGAAAAGTTGCTTCAAGGCGGCCGTCTGCCCGTCGTTGATGCTTCCGGCGATCTCCGAATAGCGCCGCGCAACACCGGCCGTCAGCCGCTCCATCGCACCATTCGCAGGCGTCAGGTTGGAGGCGATGGCGTTGAAATGCATGTTGGTGCGGTTGTTGAGGATTGCCGCGCTGACGGCGATGCCGACGGCACCGCCGAGATTGCGCATCATGTTGAACAGACCGCTCGCATATTTCAGCCGTTCGGGTGGCAGGCTGCCGAGCCCGAGCGTCACGGCGGGCGCGACGGCAAAGACCTGCGGAAAGCCGCGGAACACCTGTGGCCAGAAAAGCTGGTCGCCGCCCCAGTCGTGGGTGATGGCGCTGAAGCCCCACATCGAGATGCCGAAGGAGGCAAGCCCGAACATCATCAGCCAGCGGATATCGTAGCGCTTGGCGAGCATGATGTAGAAGGGAACGCCGAGCATCGACGCAGCCCCGGTGGAAAAGACGGCAAGTCCGGTTTCCCAGGCATTGAAGCCGCGGACGTAGCCGAGAAACAGCGGCGTCAGGTAGATGGTCGAAAAGATGCCGATCCCTGTCACGAAGGAAAGCAGACAGCCGATGGCGAAGTTGCGGTTTCCGAAGGCGCGCAGATCGACGACCGGTTTCGAATAGGTCAGGCTGCGGATGAAGAACAGCAGACTGGAGATGGCCGCGATCGTCGCGGTGGTGCGGATCGTCTGGTCGTCGAACCAGTTGGCGCGCGTGCCTTCTTCCAGCGTATATTCCAGTGTCCCGAGTGCCACCGCCATCAGCAGGATGCCGGGATAGTCTGCTTCCTTGAGAAGCTTGATATCGGGCTCGTCGATCTTCACCAGGATGGCGACGAGCACGGCGATCAGGGCGCCGGGCACAACGTTGATGTAAAACAGCCAGTGCCAGTTCCAGGTATCGGTAATCCAGCCGCCGATAACCGGGCCGAGCGTCGGCGCGACCGAGGCGATGGTGCCGACGACCGCTGCCGCATAGACGCGCCGCGGTCCCTGGAAATAGTGGAAGGACGAGGTAAAGACCGTCGGGATCATCGAGGCGCCGAGCAGACCCTGCAGGGCGCGAAAGACGATCATGCTGTCGATGTTCCAGGCAAGGCCGCAGAGCATGCTGGTCAGCGTGAAACCGGCGGCGGATGCCGTGAACAGCCAGCGCGTCGAGAACACGCGGGTCAGCCATCCCGACAGCGGGATGACGATGATTTCGGCGATCAGGTAGGCGGTCTGTACCCAGCTGATCTCATCCTGCGAGGCCGACAGGCCGCCGCCGATATCCTGGAGCGAGGAGGCGACGATCTGGATGTCGAGCAGCGCGATGAACATGCCGAAGCACATCACCACGAAGGGCAGCAGACTGCGAACCCAGCTTGGCTGGGCAGGCGTGACGGGGGCTGTCATGGTCTATTCCTGATCAGGGACGGGTGTCGACGGTCACCGTTGTCGAGAGGCCGGGCCGCAGCGCCTGATCCTTGACGGCGGTGTCATCGAGCGCCACGCGGACGGGCACGCGCTGGACGATCTTGGTGAAATTGCCGGTGGCGTTTTCAGGTGGAATGACGCTGAAGGTGGCGCCGGTGGCCGGTGCGATGCTGCTGATCTTCCCGGTCAGATCGTGGCCGGGATAGATGTCGGCGACCACGGTCACCTTCTGTCCGGGCTTGATGACCGCGAGCTGATCTTCCTTGAAATTGGCGTCGATCCAAAGGCCCTTTTCGGGGATCACGCTCAGGAGATAGCTGCCATCGGAAACGAAAGCGCCGATCTGGGCTGCCCGGTTGCCGACATAGCCATCAACAGGCGAGCGGACCTCCGTGTAGCTGAGATTGAGCCGCGCTGTCTCGGCATCGAGCCTGGCGCCGTCGAGCGCCGATTGCGCCTGGGCGATCTGCGTATTCAGAACCTGTATCTGCTGTCGCGCCGCCGTCAGTCCGGCGTCGGAGGCGGCGACTGCGGCCTTCGCCTGCGTATCGGCCAGAACCGCCTTCTGGGCGTTCTGCTCGGTTCCCGTGCTCTGTGTTGCCAGATTGCGATAGCGCACCGCGTCGATCTCGGTGAAATCGGATGCCGCCTTCTTGGCAGCAAGGTCGGCTTCCGCCTGTTTCACCAGCGAGGCCTGAAGCGCCGACTGGGCGTGAAGATTGTCGAGGCTCGCCTGCTGTTCGCGCACTGCCGCCTCGGCGCGATCGACTGCCGTCTTGAATGTGCGGCTGTCGAGGCGCACCAGCAACTGACCTGCCGTCACCCGCTGATTGTCATCGACCAGAACAGCCTCGACATGGCCGGAAACCCGCGGCGAGAGCGCCGTGGTGTTGCCGCCGATATAGGCGTCGTCGGTGGTCTCGAGATAGCGGCCGGTCTGCGACCAGTAATAACCGTACCATCCGGCGCCGCCGGCGATGGCAATGACTGCAAGAATGCCGAGCGGGCGCTTGGGGCTTCTCTTCGGCTTCAGGGAAATGGCTCCCTGGGTGAGTTCGGATTCAGTCACGACCTTGTTCATGGCCATGCTCCAGTCTTATTGTTCTTGGTTGGGGGCGGGGCGCTCGATCAGCGCCGTACCGGACGCTTCGGAGCGAAATGGATAGCGCAATCGCAGCGTCTCGCTGGCCGCGGGTCCGGCCGCGACGTCATATTGCGGCTTGGCGAGCGGATTTCCGGTCTTGCGGTCGACAAGCACGGGATCGGCCCAGGCGCCGCTTTGCTTGTCGACGATGACAAGGCTCGGCCCTTCAGGTGCGAAATGCCGGTTGCTCCAGGCGATCATCGACCAGATGACCGGGCGGAAGTCCTCGCCGCAGGCCGTCAGCACATATTCGAAACGTTGCGGCCGCTCCTGATACGCTCGCCGTTCCAGCAGCCCTGCCTTGACCAGATTGTCGAGGCGCCGCGTCAGTGTCGCGGTGGCAATGCCGAGGTTCTTCTGAAAATCGTCGAACCGCGTCACGCCGCGCAGCGCATCGCGCAGGATCAGAATGCTCCACCATTCGCCGACGCGGTCGAGACTGCGGGCGATAGGGCACTGCATGGATTTGAAGCTTTTATTCTGCATGACGGCACCTAGTAGCTTTCATTATGAAAGTTACAATACGCCGACCGATTGCACTTTGCAAGCCGTTTGCTTGTGTTGCGAAATACAGAGCTCCGGCGCGCCGGCATGGCCGAAACGCGAAGGGCCAGCCGTGGTGTCGGCTGGCCCTTCGCGGATCGCAGAAAAATCAGATGGAAGGATCAACCGATCCTTTTGCCTGCAGCGTCGAAGAAATGCAGCGCTGATTGCGCCGCGCCGATCGTCACGCGGGCGTCGATGGCGATCTGCGACCGGCCCGGGACGCGGAAGACGATGTCCTGGGTGTTCGGCAGCGTGCCGTGGACATAGCTTTCGGCGCCGACGAGCTCCACCGCGCCGACGCGGACATCGGCCGTGAAGGCATCGGGCTTGCCGGGTTCGGCGAGATGCAGGTCTTCAGGGCGGATGCCGAGTGTCGCGGTGCCGGAGGGCAGGGGTGTCGCGCCGTTGCCGAGCGCAAAGCCGCTGCCGCTGGTCTCCAGCAGGTTCATCGATGGCGAGCCGATGAAAGTGGCGACGAAGGTGGTAGCCGGCTTCTCGTAGAGCTCGATCGGTGTCCCGACCTGTTCGATATGGCCGCCGTTCAGGACGACGAGCCGGTCGGCAAGCGTCATCGCCTCCATCTGGTCGTGGGTGACATAAACGCTGGTGGTCGCCAATGCCCGCTGCAGCCGCTTGATCTCGACGCGCATCTGCACGCGCAGTTTCGCATCGAGATTGGAGAGCGGCTCGTCGAACAGGAAGGCTGCCGGTTCGCGCACGATCGCGCGGCCCATGGCGACGCGCTGGCGCTGGCCGCCCGAAAGCTGGCGCGGCTTGCGCTCCAGGAAGGGTTCGATCTCCAGCGATTTCGCCGCCTTGACGATCCGCCGCTCGATTTCGTCCTTTGGCGTGTTCCGGTTCTTCAGGCCGTAGGCGAGGTTCTGGCGCACCGTCATATGCGGATAGAGCGCATAGTTCTGGAAGACCATGGCGATATCGCGCTCGGAGGGCTCGAGATCGTTGACGACGCGATCGCCGATGCTGATCTCCCCGGAACTGATGCCTTCCAGGCCGGCGATCATTCTGAGCAGCGTGGACTTGCCGCAACCGGAGGGGCCGACGAGCACCAGGAGTTCGCCGTCGGCGATCTCGAGCGAGACGCCCTTGATGACTTCGACGCCGCCGCCATAGGTCTTGCGGACATCGTTGAGGGTGATCCTGGCCATTACTTCTCCGTCTCCACAAGACCTTTGACAAACCAGCGCTGCATCAGCACCACGACGAGGATGGGCGGAATGATCGCAAGGATCGCCGTCACCATCACGAAATTCCAGGGCGTTGCCGCGTCGGTGAAATCCACCATCTTCCTGAGCCCGATGATGATCGTGTTCATCTGCGCGTCGTTGGTGACGAGCAGCGGCCAGAGATACTGCGTCCAGCCATAGATGAACAGGATGACGAAGAGGGCCGCGATATTGGTGCGCGACAGCGGTAGCAGGATATCGCGCATGAAGCGGAACGGTCCGGCATTGTCGATGCGCGCGGCCTCCAGCAATTCGCCTGGGATCGTCAGGAAGAACTGGCGGAACAGGAAGGTCGCGGTCGCCGAGGCCATCAGCGGCAGGGTCAGCCCCGCGTAGGTATCGATCAGGCCGAGATCGACGATCACCTTGTAGGTCGGCAGGATGCGCACCTCGACCGGCAGCATCAGCGTCACGAAGATCATCCAGAAGAACACCATGCGCAGCGGGAAGCGGAAGAACACCACCGCGAAGGCCGACAGGAAGGAGATCAGGATCTTGCCGACGGCAATGAGGATCGCCACCACGAAGGTGTTGAAGAGCAGCCGTTCGAGGCTGACGCCGACGGCGCGCTCGACACCGCCAAACAGCGCCTCGCTGTAATTCTCGGTGAAGTGGCTGCCCGGCAGCAACGAGATCGGCGGCTTGATGATCTCCGCCGACGTCATCGTCGAGGCGATGAAGGTGTAATAGATCGGGAAGGCGACGATGATGATGCCGATGATCAGCATCAAATGGCCGATGAGGCTGGCGATGGGGCGTTTTTCGATCATTTCAGGCCCTCACGCATAATGCACCCGCTTCTCGACGAAGCGGAGCTGGAAGGCCGTCAGCGCGATGACGATGATCATCAGGATCACCGATTGTGCGGCGGACGAGCCGAGATTGAGGTTCACGAAGCCGTCGTTATAGACCTTGTAGACCAGCGTTTCCGTCGCCTTGGCCGGGCCGCCGCCGGTCACCGAATGGATGATGCCGAAGGTGTCGAAGAAGGCATAGACGGTGTTGACAACGAGCAGGAAGAAGGTGGTCGGCGCCAGCAGCGGGAAGACGATGGTCCAGAAGCGGCGGCTGCCGCGGGCGCCGTCGATGGCGGCGGCCTCGATCAGCGCTTTCGGGATCGCCTGCAGCCCGGCGACGAAGAACAGGAAATTGTAGCTGATCTGCTTCCAGGCGGCTGCGACGATGACCAGCGTCATCGCCTGGTTGCCGTTCAGAAGCGGATCCCACATGAAGCCGTTGCGCCGCAGGATGTAGGCGAAGGTGCCCATGGCAGGATTGAACATGAAGAGCCAGAGCATGCCGGCGACGGCAGGCGCCACGGCGTAGGGCCAGATCAGAAGAGTCCGGTAGAAGGTCTGCCCGCGCACCACCTTGTCGGCCGCCGTCGCCAGGGCCAGCGCCACGACCATCGAGAGCAGCGCCGTCAGCACGCTGAAGACGACGGTGACATAGAGCGAGTTCAGGTAATTCGGATCGGCGAAGACGTCGCGAAAGTTTGCAAGGCCGACAAAGCCGCTCTTCAGCCCGAACGGATCTTCACGCTGCATCGATTGATAGAGCGCCTGGCTTGCCGGCCAGAAGAAGAAAACCACGGTGAGGATGATCTGCGGAGCGACCAGGAAATAGGGAAGGATCTTGTTCGGAAAGACGACGCGCTGCACGGCGATCTCCTTGACATGAAGGGCCGCCCGCAGCCACAAGGGATGCGGGCGGGAACGCCGGTATTTACTGGCCGATCGCCTGCTGGATTGCGGCATTGCCGCGTTCGACGGCCTTGTCGAGCGCTGCCTTGGCATCCTGCTTGCCGGCCAGCATCGCCTCGAACTCCTCATTCATGATGTCACGCACTTGCGGCAGATTGACGAGACGCACACCCTTGGAGTTTTCGGTCGGCGCCTTGCCCATCATCTGCAGGATCGGCGTTTCGCGGCCCGGGTTCTTTTCATAGAAGCCGGACTTCTTGGTGTCCTCATAGGCGGCCATGGTCACCGGCATGTAGCCGGATACCTGATGCAGGCGGGCCTGGATCTTGGTCTGCGACAGGAAGTGGAAGAACTGGGCGATGCCCTTGTATTCTTCGTCGCTCTTGCCGGCGAAGACCCAGAGGCTGGCGCCGCCGGGGATGGTGTTCTGCGGACGTCCTTCGCCTTCATAGTAGGGCAGCTGGCCGATACCGTAGTTCATGCCCGTCTTGATGATGTCGCCGAGACCGCCTGACGATTCCGTCATGATGCCGCATTCACCGGAGGTGAAGAGCTGCTTGGCTTCCGAGGTGCGGCCGCCGTAGCGGAAGGTGCCGTCCTTGGCGAGATCGGCAATCGCCTGGAAATGCTGGACGAAGAGCGGTGAGTTGAAGGCGAGCTTCACGTCGGTGCCTGCAAGGCCGTTCTCGTTGGAGCCGTAGGACACGTTGTTCCATGCGGCGAGGTTCTCGGTCTGGATCCAGGTGAGCCAGGTCGAGGTCAGGCCGCAGGCAGACGCGCCGCTCGACTTGATCTTCTTGGCCGCTTCGAACACTTCGGGCCAGGTCTTCGGCGGGCTTTCCGGGTCGAGACCGGCCTTCTTGAAGGTGTCCTTGTTGTAATAGAGGATCGGCGAAGACGAATTATAGGGGAAGGACAGCATCGTGCCGTCGGGCTTCGAATAATAGGCGGCGATGCCGGGCAGGTATTCCGACTTGTCGAACTTGAAGCCGCCCTTTTCGAGAACCTGGGCTGCCGGCATGATCGCGCCCTCGGCGCCCATCATCACGCCGCTGCCGGCGTCGAAGACCTGCAGGATCGCGGGCGGCTGCTTGGCGCGGAAGGCGGCGATGCCGGCATTCAGCGCTTCCGGATAGGTGCCCTTGAAAACCGGGACGATCTTGTAGTCCTTCTGGCTTTCGTTGAATTCCTTGGAGAGCTGGTTGACCACTTCGTTGTTGGCGCCCGCCATGGCGTGCCACCACTGCAGTTCGGTCACTGCAAAGGCACTCGAAGCGAACGAGAGCGACAAGGTGATGGTTGCCGCGGATGCGGCCATGAAACGAATGGACATGGTTCCTCCCTATGTGTCCTGCCGTGCCGTTTTGAACGGAGCACGGCCTGCCGGCGTAGATCCTCCTCGATCCCACCGGCCGGTTTCGTTACGAAACTTTCCGCATACAAAACGAAAAGAAACGAACTGGCAAATGAAATTGTGAAGGTTTTGTGACATAGTGTTTGTGACAGTTTTGTCGAGTGCGCCTTTGGTCGAATTCGCAAGCCATCTTCTCTCCCGCAAGACGACCTGATAGCGTCGCCGCCATGCATTCCTCTCTTCAGCTTTCCCCTGATGACAAAGCCCTGCTCGACGGCCGCCATGGTGAGGCGGCGGCTTTTGCCATGCGGCTTCTCGTTCGTTTCGCCGAGGCTGTCGGCGCCACAAAACTGGTGGATATTGAGGCTTCCCATATCGACGGCTGTCTCTATCTCGGCGAGGTCAGCCTCGATTTCGTCGAGCGGATGGTGTCCTGGGGCGGCCGTGTTCGCGTGCCGACGACGCTGAATGTCGGTTCGGTCGATCTCATCCATCCCGAACTTTTCCGCGGCGACGAGGCGCTTGGCCGCAACGGTGCGCGGCTGATGAAGGCGCATGAGGAGCTCGGCTGCGTCCCGACCTTCACCTGTGCGCCCTACCAGACGATCTTCCGGCCGCGCTTCGGGGCGCAGATCGCCTGGGCGGAATCGAATGCGATCGTCTTTGCCAATTCGGTGCTCGGCGCCCGCACAAACCGCTATGGCGATTTCATCGATCTCTGTTGCGCGCTGGCGGGACGGGCGCCCTATTATGGACTTCATGTCACCGAAAACCGGCGGGCGACCGTGCTTGTCGATATCGAGGAGTTTGCCGAGGGTGAGCGGGATGCCGGGTCGATCTGTGTCGCTGCCGGTCACGCCATCGGCCGCCGCTGCGGCGATCGCATCCCCGTCATCCGCGGGCTGCCAGAGGAGAGTTCAGAGGACGACCTGAAGGCGCTCGGTGCCGTTGCCGCCTCGGCGGGCGCCGTCGCGCTGTTTCACGCCGTCGGTCTGACGCCGGAGGCGCCGACGCTGGAGGCGGCCTGTGGCGGGGTCGAACCGCAGGAGACGATCCGGCTCAGCCGCAACGATATCCGCGACACCATCCGCAATCTCTCGACCGTGGCGGAAGGGACGCCGCTTGCAGCCGTCAGCATGGGAACGCCGCATTTCTCGATCGGCGAGTTCGAGCGGCTGATGCCGCTGCTCACGGGCGGGAAGGCTGCTGTCGATATCTACATCAACACCAATCGCGAGGTTCTGGCGGAGCTTGAAAATCGCGGCTGGCGCGTGGCGCTGGAAGCTGCGGGTGTGACGCTCGTCATCGATACCTGCACCTATGTCACGGCGATCATCCGCGACATGTCGGGTGCGGTGATGACCAACTCGGGCAAGTGGGCCTATTACGCACCCGGCAATATCGGCGTCGACGTTGCCTTTGGTTCGCTCGCCGAATGCATGGCCTCGGCGCGTTCGGGCAAGGTGGTGCGGCTGTGACGGCATTTTCCGCGACGACACTGATGGAAGGCAAGGCTGCGGCGGCAGCCTTCGTGCTCGCCGAGCCGCTCAGTTTCTGGGGTGGCGTCGATTCGGCGACCGGCAGGATCATTGACCAGTGGCATCCGCAAAGCGGCCAGTCGATCACCGGCGCGATCCTTGTCATGGAGGCAGGCAGGGGATCGAGCTCGGGAAGCTCGGTGCTGGCCGAAGCCATCCGGCTGAAGACAGCCCCTGCGGGGATCATCCTGTTGAAGCGCGATGCGATCGTCGTCACCGGCGCAATGGTTGCGGAGGCACTCTACGGGATCGGCTGTCCGGTGGCGCTTGCAAGGCCGCAGGACTGGCCGCTGATTTCGGCGGCAGCCTATCTGTCGATCGATGCCGGTCAGCGTGGCGCTGAGATAAGGATTGTGCAGCCTTAGGCGGCTGCAGGAGGAGGACATGATGACGAAGACCGAAAAGCCCCTGGCGATCAGCGCGCCTGAACCGCGCACGCTCGATCTGATCTTCAGCGATGAAGCGCGCCGGGTGCTTCGCGACACATACGAGATCGTCGAGGCCGATCCTGACAATATCGCCGGTCTCGGCGACGAGGTGCTCGGCAAGGCGCGCTATGTCATCGGACAGCCACCGCTGTCGGAGGAAACGCTGGCGCGGATGACGTCGCTGCGCTGCGTGCTGAATGTCGAGAGCAATCTCATCAACAACATGCCCTATGACGTGCTCTTCCAGCGCGGCATCCATGTGGTGACGACGGGCCAGGTCTTCGCCGAGCCGGTGGCCGAAATCGGTCTCGGCTTCGCCCTGTCGCTCGCCCGCGGCATCGTCGATGCCGATGTTGCCTTTCGCGACGGCAACGAGCTCTGGGGCGGCGAGGGCAATGCCAGCGCCCGGCTGATCGCCGGATCGGAGATCGGCATCGTCGGCTTCGGCGATCTCGGCAAGGCACTGCGCCGCCTGTTGTCGGGCTTCCGCGCCAAGGTGCGCGTTTTCGATCCCTGGCAGCCGAAGTCGATCATCGAGGAAAACAATGTCGAGGCGGCAAGCCTGGAGGATGTGCTGACGAAGAGCGACTTCGTCTTCGTCGTTGCCGCCGTTACCAGCGAGAACAAGGGCTTTCTCGGAGCCGAGGCCTTCGCCAGCATGCGCAAGGGAGCGGCCTTCATCCTGCTCAGCCGCGCCGATGTCGTCGATTTCGATGCGCTGATGGCCGCTGTTGCCTCAGGCCATATCGTGGCGGCAAGCGATGTCTATCCCGAAGAGCCGCTGCCATCCGATCATCCGGTGCGCAAGCTCAAGGGCTTTATCCGCTCGGCCCACCGCGCCGGAGCGCTCGACAGCGCCTTCAAGAAGATGGGCGACATGGTGCTCGAGGACATGGACCTGATGGACCGCGGCCTGCCGCCGATGCGCTGCAAGCGCGCCGAACGGGAAACGGTTTCACGCATGCGGTCGAAGGGCGTGAAGATCAACTGATCAAATCTTCGCGGAGGGCTATTCCTCGCATTGTCAACGGCGCCCGGTCTTGCTAGGCCGGGGCACCTCAACGCATTCCCATCGCAGGCTTTCATGTTCTCCAGATCGACCGATGAGGCGCCTTCCCCGCTGGTGGGAATTGCCCTTGCCTGCATCGGCTATTCGCTGTTTGCCATCCAGGACGCCGTCGTCAAATGGCTGGTCGCCGACTATGCCGTGCCGCAGATCCTGTTCATCCGCAGCGTGATGATCGTCGGCTTCTCGGCCTTCTTCATCCACCGGAATCGGCATCCGTCGATCCTGAAAAGCCAGCACAGAAGTTCCGTTCTGCTGCGCGCCGTTTTGATGCTGGGCGCCTGGCTTGCCTACTACTCCGCGGCCCGCCATCTCGGGCTCGCCGAAATCACCACGATGTATTTCTCGGCACCCGTCATCACCGTCGTGCTGTCGATCTTCATCCTGCGCGAAAATGTCGGCCCGATCCGCTGGCTGGCCTGCATCGGTGGCTTCATTGGCGTCGTCCTGGCCGCCAATCCTGCCGAAGCGCCGAGCCTTATTCCGGCCGGCATGGTGTTTTTCGCCGGCTTCTGCTGGGCCTGGAGCACCATCCTCGTGCGTCTCGTCAGCCGCACGGAAAGCACCGTCAACCAGATGCTGGCAACAGGCGTGCTGTTCGTCATCGTCTGCGGCGCGGCACTGCCCTTCGTCTGGAAGACCCCCGATGCCTTCGGATGGGTGCTGATGATCGGCCTTGGCTGCATCAGCGCGGCCGGACAGTACATCCTCTACGAAGGTTTCCGCTATGCGCCGGCCTCGACGCTGGCGCCGATCGAATATAGCGGCCTGATCTGGGCTTTCCTCTATGGCTACCTGATCTGGGCCGAGATCCCGACGCTGAATGTCGTTGCCGGGGCCCTGCTGATCGTCGGCTCCAGCCTGGTATTGATCTGGTGGGAACGGCGCCTCGTGATCATCTCGCGGCGCCGCCTGACGGCTTAATCGCGAACCAGCACATGCCCTGACTTCAGCCAGAATGGCGGGAGATAGAGCGGCGTCGAGGACAGCGGCAGGATGCTGTCCTTGACCGCGACACCCAGCTTGTCCGCCATGAAGCTGCGGCGCGCGGCGATGCGCGCATGCATCGCCGGATAGCGCTGGCGGATTTCTTCCCGGAGCGTGGCGTCGGCAAATGCTACGGCATCCTCGCTATTGAGCGCCCAGCCCGCGGGCATCGGCACCGGGATCACGTCGACCTGAAACGGCATGCCGGAGCGGAGCCGATCCGTCGATCCCGGCTGTACCGGCGAATGGAGCCATTCCTCGTGGCTGCCGAGATGGCCGGGGTTGAGCGCGGAGTTGAGCCCCGCCGACTTCAGCTTGCCGGTCACCGCCTCGAAGAGCGCGCCGCCGGTGACGCCGATATCCGATGTTTCGTACCAGGTGATCAGCGCCTCGAAATAGGCTTTCGCCGGCTTCAGGAAGTCGTGGTCGTGGTCAGCAAGCAATCCGGCGCGCGATGACAGTGCACCCCAGTAGCCGAGCGCCGTGGTGACGCCGTCGCCGCGCTTCAGCTTTCGCGCCGTCGGGCTGCGCAGGCCGATGATGTGTTCGCCCTTGCTGACTGAGGTAAACATCGTGTGGACGTTGAGCGGATCGCCTTCATAACCGAGTCGCCCCAGCGCCTCGAATTCCGTATCGCCTTCACGCACGCCCGAGACAACGCGCCAGAGTGCCGTCGAGCAGCGTGCGGCGGCCCATTCGAAGGCAGCGAGCTGATCGACATCGACGACCGAACGCAGCCCCTTTTCCGGATGCATCAGTACCTCGGTGCGATCGAGGAGCTTGCCACCGCTGCCGATGGCGCGACTGAGCATCTTGACGATGAAATCCGGGACGAAGAAGCTTTCCGCATAGTCGTCATCTTCCTCGGCAGAAAGATATTTCCAGCCAATCAGTCCGATGCTGTCTCCGGGCATGATACCGGCATCCTTGAGACGGTAGGCGAGGCGCGGGTCTTGCGAGCGGTCCTGACCCATCAGGCTGAAGCTCTGCGCGCGCAACACTTCGATGCCGGGCAGCCGGGCGAGCGCCGTATAGCTCTCGGATTCGTTGCCGGTGATGATGACGCGCTTGCCGCCTTTGCCGAGCATCAACAGCGCCTCCTCGAAACGCGGCTCGAATCCGGAGAGGAACATGATGTTTCCGAAATGCTCCCGGTCGGCATAGACGACGAGCCAGTCCGTCCCGGCATTCTTCAGCGCTGCGTCGGCGCGCGCGGCATAGGTGGCGGCGGGAATCTGTGGCTGTTCGCCGAGCGGACCGAAATCCGGCAGGGCGACGGGTGCGAGCGAAATGGTCATGTTTTCCTCCGATGCGCCCGCTCCAAACCGGGCTCGACGGATATGGCGAGATGGCGGCCGCAAGGTCAATCGGCAAAGGCCACCCATTGCAAAAATGTCGTGATGGCACATTCTAATTTTCGAATGATGCGCGGCCGCGCCATTCTTGGCCCGGAAATTCCGCAACCGCAGTGCTACTATCGCGTTACATGCCAAGGGAGCGGAAGAGGAGCCCTCCCTAGGCGTCATGGTTCACCACTGCGATCTCGGGAGGAGAGCAGATGCTGGCGACGAGTGTATCGCTCGACGATAAATATACGGCCGAAGAGGGCCGGGTCTTCATGTCCGGACTGCAGGCGCTGGTTCGCCTGCCGATGACCCAGATGCGGCGCGACCATGCCGCCGGGTTGAACACCGCGGCCTTCATATCAGGCTATCGCGGCTCGCCGCTCGGCGGTTACGATCAGCAGCTGATGAAGGCGCAGCGCTATCTCGACCAGCACCAGGTCACCTTCCAGCCCGGGATCAACGAGGATCTTGCCGCTACCGCTGTTTGGGGCAGCCAGCAGGCAGGTCTTTCGCCGGGAGCCAACAAGGACGGCGTTCTCGGCATCTGGTACGGCAAGGGCCCGGGCGTGGATCGTTCCGGCGACGTGCTGAAACATGCCAATGCGGCGGGCACTTCCAAGCACGGCGGTGTGCTCTGTTTTGCCGGTGACGACCATGCGGCCAAGTCCTCCACCGTTCCGCACCAGACCGACCATGATTTCATGTCGGCGGTCATTCCCGTTCTCTACCCATCCTCGATCCACGAATTCATCGAATACGGCCTGCTCGGCATCGCCATGTCGCGCTATTCCGGGTGCTGGGTCGGCATGAAGTTCATAGCCGATACCGTCGAGACGACGGCGGCCGTCGATCTTTCGGGCGAGAAGCGGCAATTCGTGATGCCGACCGATTTCGAGCTGCCGCCTGGCGGGCTCAACATCCGTTGGCCGGACCCGCCGCTGATCCAGGACGACCGGCTGCAGACCTACAAGGCCTATGCGGCAATCGCCTTTGCCCGTGCCAACCGGGTCGATGAAATCACCCATGATGCGCCGCATGCCCGCTTCGGCATCATCTCCTCGGGCAAGGCCTATGAGGATGTGCTGCAGGCGCTGCGCGAGCTGGAGCTCGGCCGCGCGGAGATGGAAGCGATCGGCATCCGCATCCTGAAGATCCGCATGCCCTGGCCGCTGGAGCCTGAGGCCGTCCGGCATTTCTCCGAGGGTCTGGACGAGGTGCTCGTCATCGAGGAACGCCGCGAGATCATCGAGAACCAGATCAAGCAGCAGCTCTTCAACTGGCGTTCCGACGTGCGCCCACGCATCGTCGGCAAGTTCGACGAGCATGACAAACCCTATCTCAGCCTCTCGGCGGCGCTGACGGTGGGTGCCGTTGCGCGTGCCATCGCCGGGCGCATCCTGAAGCTCGACATGGACCCGGCGCTGCACCGGCGGATTTCCGAGAAGCTTGCCTATCTCTCCGAGCGCGGCCAGATCAGCCGCAGCCATGTGCCGCCGCTGCAGCGCACGCCGTTCTTCTGTTCCGGCTGTCCGCACAATACCTCGACGCGCGTGCCCGAAGGCAGCCGCGCCACCGCCGGTATCGGCTGCCATTACATGGTCACCTGGATGGACCGGAATACCGAGACCTTCACGCAGATGGGCGGCGAAGGCGTGCCGTGGACGGCGATTTCGCGCTATACCGACGAGAAGCATATGTTCGTCAACCTCGGTGACGGCACCTATTTCCACTCCGGTATTCTGGCGGTGCGCCAGTCGGTCGCCGCCAAGGTCAACGTTACCTACAAGCTGCTCTATAACGATGCCGTCGCCATGACCGGCGGCCAGCAGATCGACGGCTATATGACGCCGCAGCTGATGACCAAGCAGCTCTACAATGAAGGCGTCTCGCCGATCTATCTGCTCTCGGACAATCCGGATGCCTATGTGGCGCCTGAGCTTGCGCCCGGCGTCACCGTCCTGCACCGCGATCATCTCGATCCCGTCATGCTGAAGCTGCGCGAAACGCCGGGTTGCTCGGCGATCGTCTACGTACAGACCTGTGCCGCCGAAAAGCGCCGCCGCCGCAGCCGCGGCCTGATGGAAGATCCGGCCAAGCGCGTCTTCATCAACGAAGCGGTTTGCGAAGGCTGCGGCGATTGCTCGGTGCAGTCGAACTGCATTTCCGTCGAGCCGCTGGAAACCGAGTTTGGCCGCAAGCGCCAGATCAACCAGTCGACCTGCAACAAGGATTTCTCCTGCGTGAAGGGCTTCTGCCCATCCTTCGTCACCGTGAAGGGCGGCGAGCGCAAGAAGCGCAAGGCTGTCGAGCCTGTCGATGCAGATATTCCGATGCCGGTCATTCCTGAAATCGGTGACCGCCCCTGGAACATCGCCATCGCCGGCGTCGGCGGCACCGGCATCCTGACGATCGGCGCCGTGCTCGGCATGGCTGCCCATCTCGACGGCAAGGTGCCGATGATCCTCGACATGGCCGGTCTCGCCCAGAAGGGCGGCGCTGTAATGAGCTATCTGCGCATCGGCCGCGAGCAGAAGGACGTGACCTCGCCGCGGATCGTCAATGGCGGCGCCGATCTGCTGCTGGCGGCTGATGATGTCGTTGGTGCCTCAAAGGACGCGATCACGCTCTGCAAAACCGAGCGCACCACGGCGATCGTTAATACCGGCCTGATGCCGGTTGCCGATTTCGTCCGCAACCGCGACTTCGACTTCAAGACTGGCTCGGTGATGCATGCGATCGCCGAGACCGTCAGCGACCGCTCCGTCTTCCTCGACTTCAGCCACGCGGCGACTGCGCTGACCGGCAATGGCATCAATACCAACATCCTGCTCACCGGCTTTGCCTGGCAATCCGGCCTGGTGCCGCTGTCGCTCGAAGCGATCGAAAAGGCGATCGAGATGAACGGCGTAGCCGTCAAGGCCAGCCGCGCCTCGTTCAACTGGGGGCGTCTTCTCGCGCACGATCCGGAAGCGGTCCGCGCCGCGATGGGCGAGAAGGAAGAGCGCAGGACGCTTGCTGACATGTCCTTTGCCGAGGTCGTCAACCACCGCAAGGCGCATCTCACGGCCTATCAGGACGAGCGGCTTGCCGCCCGCTTCGGCGCTCTCGTCGATCGCGCCAAGGCTGCTGCCGCAAAGGTCGGCCTCTCGGACAAGATCCCCTTCGCTGCCGCCGTCACCTATGCCCGTGTCCTCGCCTACAAGGACGAGTACGAGGTGGCCCGGCTGCTGACGGATCCGGCATTCGAGGAGAAGATGCGCAACGAGATGGACGGCGATTTCCGTCTGGTCTTCAATCTCGCGCCGCCGGTCCTCTCGGGCAAGGACCCGAACGGCCGCCCGAAAAAGCGTGAGTTCGGCGCCTGGATTCTGCCGGTGCTACGCGGTCTCGCACGCTTCAAGCGCCTGCGCGGCACGGCGCTCGATCCCTTCGGCTATCTGCATGAACGCAAGATGGAGCGGCGGTTGATCTCCGATTACGAGGCGATCGCTGCCCGCGTCCTCGCGAAACTCAACGGCAGCAACGAAGCGGAAGCTCTTGCCATTCTGACGTTGTTCGATGAGATTCGTGGCTACGGGCTGGTCAAGGAGGCGGCCGCCCGCACGATCATGGAGCAGATCGACAAGCGTCTGAAGGCTTACGAGACGACGGGCGAGCCGGCGCGCATGCCGGACGCCGCATAGTTAGCGACTAAGAGCAATTCCAGCAAAAGTGCGAAGCGCTTTTGCGTCCGGAATTGTGGACTGGGTCTAGGGGAGAGAGGCCGGATGTATTCAGGTGGCTTGAGTTTTGCGCTCGGCGAGGAAATCGAAGCGCTGCGCGACGCCGTGATACGCTTCGCCAGTGAACGGATCGCCCCGCTCGCCGACGAGACCGACCGCAACAATGCCTTTCCGATGCCGCTCTGGCGCGAGCTCGGCGACATGGGCCTTCTCGGCATCACTGCCGCTGAAGAGTATGGCGGCGCCGGTCTCGGCTATCTCGCCCATTGCGTCGCCATGGAGGAGATCAGCCGCGCCTCGGCCTCGGTGGCGCTGAGCTACGGCGCCCATTCCAATCTCTGCGTCAACCAGATCAACCGCAACGGCAATGCCGGACAGAAAAGCCGCTATCTGCCAAAGCTGATTTCTGGCGAGCATGTCGGCGCGCTCGCCATGTCCGAGCCCGGTGCCGGTTCCGACGTCGTCTCGATGAAGCTCAGGGCCGAGAGGCGCGGCGACCGCTACGTGCTGAACGGCAGCAAGATGTGGATCACCAACGGTCCGGATGCCGATGTCCTCGTTGTCTATGCCAAGACCGATCCGGAAGCCGGGCCGCGCGGCATCACCGCCTTCCTGATCGAGAAGGGCTTCAAGGGCTTTTCGACCGGCCAGAAGCTCGACAAGCTCGGCATGCGCGGCTCCAACACCTCGGAGCTGATCTTTTCCGATTGCGAAGTGCCCGAGGAAAACGTGCTCGGCACGGTCGGCGGCGGCGTGAAGGTGCTGATGTCGGGCCTAGATTACGAGCGCGTCGTGCTCTCCGCCGGCCCGCTCGGCATCATGGCCACCTGCATGGATATCGTCGTGCCCTACCTGCACGAGCGCAAACAGTTCGGCCAGGCGATCGGCGAGTTCCAGCTGATGCAGGGCAAACTCGCCGACATGTATGTGACGATGAACACTGCGCGAGCTTATGTCTATGCCGTCGCCACCGCCTGCGATCGCGGCGAGACCACCCGCAAGGACGCCGCCGGCTGCATCCTCTACGCCGCCGAAAAGGCAACCGCCATGGCGCTGGAAGCGATCCAGGCGCTGGGCGGCAACGGCTATACCAACGACTACGCCGCCGGCCGCCTGCTCAGGGATGCCAAGCTCTACGAGATCGGCGCCGGAACCTCCGAAATCCGCCGTATGCTGATCGGCCGCGAACTGTTTGCGGAGACTGTATGACCGTACTGAAATCCGAAATCTCCACCAATTCCGAAGCCTTCAAGGCGAACCGCGCAGCGATGCAGGAGGCGAGCAAGCTCGTTGATGAGGCCGTTCGTGTTGCTGCCAATGGCGGCGGGCAGGTGGCGCGGGAGCGGCATGTCGGGCGCGGCAAGATGTTGCCGCGCGATCGCGTCATGGGCCTGATCGATGCAGCGACGCCGTTCCTCGAGGTCGCGGCGACGGCGGCGCATGGGATGTATGATGGCGATGCGCCGTCGGCGGGGCTGATCACCGGCATCGGCCGGGTGATGGGCCGCGAATGCATGATCGTCTGCAACGATGCGACGGTCAAAGGCGGCACCTATTATCCGATGACGGTGAAGAAGCATTTGCGGGCGCAGGAGATCGCCGCTGAGAACAATCTGCCCTGCATCTATCTCGTCGATTCCGGTGGCGCCAACCTGCCGAACCAGGACGAGGTCTTTCCAGATCGCGATCATTTCGGCCGTATCTTCTTCAATCAGGCAAACATGTCGGCCGCCGGCATTCCACAGATCGCCGTCGTCATGGGCTCATGCACCGCAGGCGGCGCCTACGTGCCCGCGATGTCGGACGAGACGATCATTGTCGAAGGGCAGGGGACGATCTTCCTCGCCGGTCCGCCGCTGGTGAAGGCTGCGACCGGCGAGATCGTCACGGCCGAAGATCTCGGTGGCGGCGATGTCCATACGCGGCTGTCGGGTGTTGCCGATCATCTCGCGCGCGACGATGCCCATGCGCTGGCGCTGGCCCGCCGCAGCGTTGCGGCGCTCAACCGTCCCAAGCGCACGCAAATCGAGCTACAGGCGCCGGAGCCGCCGCTCTACGATCCCTCGGAGATCGCCGGGATCGTGCCGGCCGATCTGCGCACACCCTACGATATCAGAGAGGTTATTGCCCGCATCGTCGATGGCTCGCGCTTCGACGAGTTCAAGGCGCGCTATGGTGCGACACTGGTCTGCGGCTTCGCGCATATCCACGGCATGCCCGTCGGCATCATCGCCAATAACGGCGTGCTGTTTTCGGAATCGGCGCTGAAGGGCGCACATTTCGTTGAGCTCTGCTCGCAGAGGAAGATCCCGCTGATCTTCCTGCAGAATATCACCGGCTTCATGGTCGGCCGGAAATACGAGACCGAAGGCATCGCCAAGCACGGCGCCAAGCTCGTCACGGCAGTGGCGACGACCAGGGTTCCTAAGATTACTATGCTGATCGGTGGGTCATTCGGTGCTGGAAATTACGGCATGGCCGGCCGCGCCTTCTCTCCGCGCTTTCTCTGGACGTGGCCGAACAGCCGCATCTCCGTCATGGGCGGCGAGCAGGCGGCGGGCGTGCTGGCGACCGTGCGCGGCGAGGCGCTGACACGCGCCGGCAAGCCATGGAGCGCAGAAGAGGAAGCGGCCTTCAAGGAGCCGGTGCTCGACCGCTTCGAGAGCCAGAGCCATCCGCTCTATGCCTCGGCGCGGCTCTGGGACGACGGGATCGTCGATCCCACAAAGAGCCGCGATGTGCTCGGCCTGTCGTTGTCGGCGGCGCTGAATGCCCCGATCGAAGACACGCGCTTCGGCCTGTTCAGGATGTGAGGCTGCCATGTTCGACAAGATACTGATCGCAAACCGGGGTGAGATCGCCTGCCGCATCACCCGCACCGCGAGGCGCATGGGCATTCGCACGGTCGCGGTCTATTCCGACGCCGATACCGGCGCGCTTCACGCGGAAATGGCCGACGAGGCCTATCGCATCGGCGGCGCGGCGGCGCATGAGAGCTATCTGTCGATCGAGCGCGTCATTGCGGCTGCGACCCGCTCCGGGGCTCAGGCGATCCATCCGGGCTATGGGTTTCTCTCGGAGAATGCGGAATTCGCCGAAGCTGTCGAAGCAGCCGGCATGGTGTTCATCGGCCCGCAGCCTTCCGCCATCCGTGCCATGGGCCTCAAGGATGCGGCCAAACGGCTGATGGAACAGTCCGGGGTTCCTGTTGTGCCCGGTTATCACGGTGACAATCAGGATCCTGATTTCCTGGCGGCAAGGGCGGCCGAAATCGGCTTTCCAGTGCTGATCAAGGCGCGGGCGGGCGGTGGCGGCAAGGGCATGCGCCGCGTCGATCAGGCACAGGATTTTTCCGCCTCGCTGGAAGCGGCGCGGCGCGAGGCGGCGGCTGCATTCGGCGACGATGCCGTGCTGATCGAGAAATATCTCCTGCGGCCGCGCCATATCGAAATGCAGGTGTTCGGCGACCGCCATGGCAATGTCGTGCATCTCTTCGAGCGCGACTGCTCGCTGCAGCGCCGCCATCAGAAGGTCATCGAGGAAGCGCCGGCCCCCGGGATGACGGCGGAGATGCGCCGGGCGATGGGCGAGGCAGCGGTCCGCGCCGCCAGGGCGATCGATTACCGCGGCGCCGGAACGGTGGAGTTCATCGCCGACGTTTCCGACGGTCTCTGGCCGGATCGCTTCTTCTTCATGGAAATGAACACTCGTCTGCAGGTGGAGCATCCCGTGACCGAGGCGATCTCGGGCGTCGATCTCGTCGAGTGGCAGCTGAGAGTGGCGGCGGGTGAGCCGCTGCCGAAGAAGCAGGCCGAGCTTGGCATCAACGGTTGGGCCTTCGAGGCGCGCATCTATGCGGAGGACGCAGCGAAAGGCTTCCTCCCCGCGACCGGCAAGATCGAGCGCCTTCAATTTCCCGAAAGCGGAGCCAGGATCGACGCAGGCATCAGGGCCGGAGACCGGATTTCGGCGCATTACGATCCGCTGATCGCAAAGCTGATCGTTCATGGAGACAATCGCCAGACTGCGCTGTCCGGTCTGCGGAGCGCGCTTGAGGCATCGCGGATCGAGGGAACCGTCAGCAATCTGGCGTTTCTCGCCAATCTGACGCGCCAGGAGGATTTTGTCAGCGGTCATCCGGATACCGGCCTGATCGAAAGGAACCTCGACAGCCTGACAGCGGTTCTGGCGCCAAGCGGATCGGCCATCGCGCTTGCGGCGGTCCTTTCGCTCGACATGCAGCGTGGCGGAAGCGATCCCTGGGAGACGCTTGGCCACTGGCAGCTCTGGAGCGAGATGCAGCGCATCGTCACCCTGCAGCATGGAGGTGAAACGCTGAGCCTCCGGGTTATCGCTCGTGGCTTCGACATGTTCGCGGCCCATAACGGCCAGCGTGTCGTCCCGGTCAGGATCGTCAGCCGCGACAATGGGCGCATTCATGCCGAAGCCGATGGACGCCAGGTTCTCGTCGAAGCCCGGCGATATGGACGGCAGCTTTCGCTCAGGCTCGATGGCGCGACCCACGTTTTCGAACTGCCCGATCCGCTTGAGACCGCAGCCTCCGAGATCGCCGGCGGCGACCGGCTGGTGGCGCCGATGCCCGGATTCATCAAGCTGGTCCGTATTGCCGAAGGCGCGTCCGTTGCTAAGGGACAGCCGCTGATCGTCATGGAGGCGATGAAGATGGAGCTGACGCTGACTGCCGCCCGCGATGGCGTGGTGGAAAGTGTCGCGGTCAGCGAGGGACATCAGGTTTCCGAGGGTGCGGTGCTGGTCAGCCTGAAGGCGCTCGGGGAATGAGGCCGCGCCGCGTCTCGATCGTCGAAATGTCGCCGCGCGACGGTCTGCAGAACGAGGCGCGCTTCGTCGAGACCAGCGATAAGGTCGCGCTCGTCGATTTGCTCTCAGGCTGCGGTTTCGAGCGTATCGAGGTGACGAGTTTCGTCAGCCCGAAATGGGTGCCGCAGCTTGCCGATGCGTCCGATGTGATGGCACGCATCACCCGCCGCCCCGGCATCCGCTACGCGGCGCTGACACCAAATATCAAGGGCTTCGAAGCGGCGCTGGCGGCAAAAGCCGATGAGGTCGCGATCTTCGCATCGGCCTCCGAGAGCTTTTCGCAGCGGAATATCAACTGTTCGATTGCCGAAAGCATAGCGCGTTTTAGGCCCGTCGCGGAAGCGAGCCGGGAGCATGGCATTCCCATGCGCGGCTATGTCAGCTGCGTTGTCGAATGCCCGTATGAAGGGACGATTGAGCCTGTGGCGGCGGCCGATGTGGCGCGCCAGCTTCGCGACCTTGGCTGCTTCGAGATCAGCCTCGGTGACACGATCGGCCGGGGGCGGCCTGAGGCGGTCGACCGCATGCTGGCGGAGGTGCTGGAGGAGATCCCGGCGGATCGGCTGGCTGGGCATTTCCACGATACGGCGGGCGGCGCGCTGGACAATATCGATGTGGCGCTGGAGCGGGGAATTGCGGTGTTCGATGCATCTGCCGGCGGTCTCGGCGGCTGCCCCTATGCGCCGGGCGCCAAGGGCAACGTCGATACGCTTGATGTCGCCCGCCATCTCCAAGCGAAGGGAATAGAGACGGGGCTGCTTCTGGACCGGCTTGCGGAGGCTGCGAGCCTCGCCAGAAGCCTGAGGAGTGAATGACGATGCCTGAAACGCTGAAAGTCGCCATCGAGAATGGCATCGCGCGCCTCACGCTGGCGCGGGGCGAGAAGCACAATGCGCTTTCGTCCGCCATGATGGACGAATTGATCGCGGCTTCGAGGAAGATCGGAGCCGATCCGGCGGTGCGCGTCGTCGTGCTTGCTGCGGAGGGCAAGAGCTTTTGCGCCGGTGGCGACCTTGGCTGGATGCAGCAACAGTTTGCCGCTTCGCGGGCTCAGCGCATGGACGAAGCCCGCCGCCTGGCAACGATGTATCGCACACTGAGCGATCTGCCGAAGCCGGTGATCGCCCGGGTTCATGGCAACAGCTTCGGCGGCGGGGTGGGGCTGCTGGCTGTCTGCGATCTTGCCGTCGCTGCCGGTACTGCGCGTTTCGGCCTGCCCGAAGTGCGGCTCGGCATCATTCCGGCGACCATCAGCCCGTTCGTCGTCGCGCGCATCGGCGCGGCTGCGGCACGCCCGCTGTTTCTCTCCGGCAAGCCGATCGATGCCGGGGAGGCGCGAGCTATCGGTCTCGTCGATCGCATCGTTGCGGTCGAGGAGTTAGACCGCACCATCGAGGTGGAGGTCAGCCATTTCCTGCAGGCCTCGCCCGAAGCGGCAGCACGCGCCAAGGCGCTGGCAAAGTCGCTGGCACCGCCGATTACTGATGCTTTGCTCGAAAGCGTGATCGGGCAGCTTGCCGATGCCTGGGAGACGGCTGAAGCACATGAAGGCATTGCGGCTTTCTTCGAAAAGCGCAATCCGCCTTGGCGGGCATGACATGCTTTGCGCTTGAATTGATCGAAAGCTGAGCCTATTTTGATAAGCAGTTGATCAATTTTCGCCAAGGTGATGATAATGGCAGCTCTGAGCTTCGATGTTGCAGCCGCCCGTTACGGTGACGGACAGTCGGCATTTCTCTCCGCGCGCCGCGTTGCCGATCAGCTTGGCGTTACGCTTGCCGAACTTGCCCGGCTGATCGGTGTTGCCCGCAACACGCTGACGGCGAAATCGAGTGCCCGGAAGGTCGATGGCGCGCTCAGCAATGTCGTGCGCATCCTCTCCATGGCAAGCGAGATGGCGGGTGACGACAATCGCGCCGTGATCTGGTTCAAGCACCAGCCGATCCCGGGCTGGGCCGGCAAGACCGCCTTCGATCTCGTCGGTGAAGGCAAGCCGGACAAGGTGCTTGCCTATCTGGAAGCCGTCCGGTCTGGCGTCTATGCCTGAAGGCCTTGAGGCCGGCACGCTTGAGCTCTGGCGGGCCTTCGTGCCACGCTGGGCCTTTGCGCCACTCTCGGGTGAAGGGGCAGCGCGCTTCGGCGGCCGCTGGAACCCGGTGGGTGAGGCAACCATCTATGCGGCCTGCGAACTTTCGACGGCTTGGGCCGAATATAATCAGGGCTTCGTCCAGCATCCGGCCGTCATCGCCAAGCTTGAACTGACAGGCGCACGGCTTGCTGACACGACCAATGCCGCATTTCTCGAAGCACATGCGGAAACGATCGCAATCCACCGCTGCGAGTGGCGGCTGGAACTCGATGCCGGGCGCGTTCCCGCGACGCACCAGTTGCGGGAACGGTTGATCGCCGCAGGCTTCGATGGCGTGATCTATCCCTCCTTCATGTCGCCGGGCGGCCGCTGCGTGGCGCTCTGGCGTTGGAATACACCCGGCGCGCCGAAGCTTAGCGCCGTCGATCCCGAAGGACGCCTGCCGAAAACCGCTGCGTCCTGGCTCTAGCATCGATATGGACACGCGCTCGTCAGCGGTCTTGCGAACTATCCGTAACTTTATCGTTCAAGCGTATTGGCAAGGTGCGGAAATCAAATTGCGAGAGATATCGCAGTAGCAAGGCGAGAGCGACAGCGGAAAGTCCGAGCGCTAACTCCGTCCTCTCGCCGATACCTCCAGCAGCCGCTTGGCCATCCGAGACATGATTGCCCTACGGTCATATTTATCGAGAAAGGCCTGACGATTTGTTGTGCCTGGCTGAAGCTGCTCTAATGCCTTCAGCCCACCTTCCACATCGCACGGATTGAACAGAGCAGCGTTGCCAATTTCTTCCGCGATGAATTTTGCACTGAAGCCGCTAACGCCAGCGAGGATCGGCTTCCCGGTGGCTGCGTATTCAAACAGCTTTGACGGGATCACTCGCTCGAACGCTGCAATGTCATTTAGATGCAGAAAAAGGATATCGGCGTCACGGTAGATGTCGATGACCTCAGCCCGCGCCACAGGTGGCAAGAGAATCACGTTGCTGACGCCCTTGGCCTGCAAGGCGCTTTTCAGCGCGTCGATCCGGCCACCATCGCCCACGACGCGGAAGCGAGCTTTGCCGACCGTTCGCATAGCAAGCTCCGGAATTATCAAATCCAGACCTTGGCCATCACCAATATTGCCCGCGTAGACGATGTCGAGGACCGGATCCGTCTTCGCCTTAAGCGGAGCGAAGTCGGCTAGAAACGACTCGTCGACGCCGTTGGTGAAGACATCCAGGCGGATGTCCTGGCCATACCTCTCCTGAAAATAAGGGACGAAGCCACCCGAAACGACGTTCACTCCGTCTGCACTCCTTACGGCCCAGCGCTCCAAGAGGCCAAATACACGCAGAAGCTGACCAGATATCTTACCCTTTGACAGAGTCAGCATCGTCTCAACGAAAATATCTCGAATATCAAGATAGAGCGGCGACCTGGACTTGCGTGCAATATAGGTGCCCAGAACCGCAGTCATGAGTCGGCTCGAGGTGGCAACTACGAGATCGTACTTCTGCGCTTTTGCCAAACGGGCCGCAGCGCGGGCAAATCCCATAAAGCGCTTGACTTGGCTCAGACGGCCGGAGCCCGGCGGCGGCAGTGCAATGCGCGTAATCGTCGTTTCACCGTTCACCTCGCGCTGAGCGGCTCGCTCCGATACAACGGAATTATAGCGATTAGGCATGGTGGTGATGACTTCAATCTCGAGATCACCACCGCTTTCCTCAAGCAGCGCCTTAACCAGCGAGGTCGCGCGGAATGATCCGGCGGAGAGATCTGGCGGGAAGTAATAGGTGAGAAGCAGAATACGGCGTGTCATTGGGAAATCAGCTCGAAGTTTGTTACGGTCGGCTGCAGTGGCGAGGTCATCTCCCACACCAGAACATTGCGTGGCGAGCGAATCCCGAATTCGGATGCGAACTGTCCATCGACGGTTAAGCACTTGGCCGAACCCTCGACATGAACCTCGATCAAGCGGTTGCTGGCTGTTTGTAGCAGCCAACCGTTGTCGCGGGTCTTCACAACCCTGACGGAGGGATGCAATGGGAAGCGTGCGGTCACGTGATGCCCAGAAGAGCTATGTACCGTATCGGTAATTCGCAGCACGTTGCCGGCGAGCGATATCGCGCGCTGGTGAATGGGCTTACCGGTCAGGAAGCGATAGCCATCATGAGACGCGCGCGCTTCTTTGCCATTTGCGGACAAGGAGACGTCGCTCGGTCGTGCTCGGCGTCCGACGCGGAAGCTCGACCAGACTTCCGATGAATTTTGACCGTCGATCTCCACTGTCGCGTGAGACGCCGTGCTCCGCTCGACGTGTCGCAGGGCATTGTTCTGATAGGTGGAGGTTCCTCCGTTGGTCACCAGCCGCTCCGACCCAACAGAAATCTCTACAGAGAGCGTGTCGGCATGGCCGTGGCCAGGAATATAGGTGGGACCAACAGGCGCAGCGTCAAAGATGACTGTCCATGGGGCCTCCACAAGCCGAATGTACCCGCTGTCCTTAAGCCAGACAGATCCCGGCGTTGCGGCCTCTGGCGCAAGGCCCAATCCTCTTGCGTAGTGGACAAGAGCGGCGTGGTTTCGCGCCTCATGAAACGCCGCATCATTGAAAAGCGCGATCTCACCGTCAGGATGAGTCATGGCCCCCAGCCATTTGAGCATGGCAAGAGCAGCGCTACTCCAAGTCCCGGCCCATGACGCGGTAACGTCCGGATAAATTCGGCCAAGCTGAACAAGATCCAGCATGTCTTCGGTCAGCAGCGCGTGATACATCGGACTGCGCTCGAAATGTGCGCCGTCGGCAAGCACCTGTTCGGCAAGTTCTTTCCCCATAAGGTCAAGGCCACAGGCTCTAAACTCGTCCGCTTCTTCGCCGTCAAGGAAGCAGCCGAGAAAAATCAACGCTTTGGCATTGATGAAAAGATGGTTGCCACGCAAGTGATGCTCAAGCTGCCTTCTCAAGGCACGCGCCTGCACGGTCAAGCTCTTCTCGAAACCATCCGGAAGCGGCGCTCCCATCAAAGCAGCTGCAATCCAGTTTACTGTCCGGCGCGATAGAGGATATGCTTCCCAACCCGCGCCTTGAGCCGGCGGGTTTTCCCTGATCCAGCGGGCCATGGCGCTTTGATGCCAGCGCGCGCGTTCTTCGTCGGTTGAGCTAAGAAGATCGTCGAAATAGTGAAGGTTATAGGTCCAAAGGCGAGGCAATGCTGGATTGTTCCAGCCCGCGCCAGCGTCAAGTTCAAACGATTCCGCAAGGAACTTGAAACGCGTTGGCGACAGCATGCTTGCGGGATGCGGCGTGAAGTTCGTCCACAACGCTTTCGGCTCACGCCGGGAGAGCTCGGGACCTTCCAGTTGACTCGGCGTCGGCGCGCGTCGAACAATCCTATTGATGATCTGTCCCGGTTGGAGATGGACGACGGTTCTTGCCAATCGAGCCAGATTCATTGTGGGTCCTTCTTGGCGATCCCGAGACGATTTTTCACCGAGTTGAGCGTTAGCTTCGTGCAGCCTTATTGCGCGCGAAGCAATTCCGCCGCTTCGATTGTGACACGAGCAACCTCGAAAATCTCGTTGACTGGAATTGCGCTCTTTCCGTCGCCGATAGCGTCCAGGAAGGCGGCGGCGCAGGCCCGCTGCCCTTTGTCCTGTTTCCAGAGGTTCATCTTCTTGAATTGGGGCCAACCGAAACCGCGAAGCTTGCGGAAGTTGTCGAGTTGCAGCACGCGGCCTGCTGCAAAGACTTCGACCCGCTCCTTCGGGAAACTGTGCGAGCCATTTGCCAGATACATGATGGTTCCGAACGAACCGTCTGCGAAGCCGAGCGTGATCGATGCCTTGTCCTCGGTAATGTCGACACCAGGCGCGTCGCCCATACGACGCGCCTGTACGGACACGACCGGGCTGTCGGCCAGAAAGCGCATGAGGTCAATCATGTGACATGCCTCACCTATGATTCGACCGCCGCCCATGGCGCGGTCTTGCGTCCAGTGGTTGGCCGGAATTGCGCCTGCATTCATCATCATCAGGAACGATTTGGGCTGCGAGATCGGCGCTAGAAGTGATTTGATCTTCTGTAGTTGAGGAGCGAAGCGCCGGTTGAAGCCAACCATAAGCTGGGGTCCCGTTCCACTCTCGTGAGCCTTCTGATAGGCACCCTGAACCTCCGCCAGCTCGTCGAGTGATAGTGCTAACGGCTTCTCCACGAAGACATTCTTTCCTGCAGCCAACGCGTCCCTGATCAAGCGTGCATGACTGTCGTGCCGCGTTACGATGACGGCTGTGTTGACATCGCTGTTTGCGTAGATAGCGCTCGCTTCCGTTGAAGCCTCAGCGAAACCTGCGCGACGGCCATGGATGACACCGTTGACGCCGCCGGAGGTCACGATTGTGTGGAGCTGCGCACCAGCCGCCTTGAACGCGGGTATCAGCATCCGCGATGCGTAGTTGCCTGCACCGATAACGCCCAGAACAGGGCGCGAGCGATTGAAGCTCTCAGGATGGGAGCCCAGCGTCACATTCCGCACATCGCGATTTTTCGCGTCGCGCTCGTAATCCAGCATGATGCCAAGCGCCTGTTTATCGTCGCTAAGCAGCATGTAGGCGGAGGGCGCATCGTCAAATGCGAAGCGATGGGTGATAAGCGGCTTCACGTCAAGCTGGCCCGAGGCCATCATGCTGAGTACTGCCTCGAAATTTCGCTGTTCAGTCCACCGCACGAAGCCGAGCGGATAGTCGACTCCGTCCTCTTCGTAGGTCGGGTCATAGCGACCTGGACCATAGGAGCAAGATACCTGGAAGCTCAGTTCCTTGGTGTAGAAATCAGCCCGGTTTAGCTCGAGACCCGTCACTCCGACGAGTACGATCCGGCCACGCTGGCGGCTCATCTGGGCGGCCTGCCGTACGGGTTCGTTTGACTTGGTGGAGGCCGTAATAATCACGGCGTCGACACCTTCGCCTCCGCTGAAGGCCATGCCGGCGGCAACCGGATCTTCTCCGCTCGAAGGATTGCAGGTGGTTGCGCCGAAACGCCGCGCCAGCGCCAGCTTGGTATCATCAAAATCGATCGCGAGAACGCGGCATCCCTGGGCGCGCAGCAATTGCACGGTCAAGAGACCAATCAGACCAACGCCGGTTACGACAACGCACTCGCCGAGGGTCGGCTGCGCTAGACGAATTCCCTGCAAGCCAATGCTGGCAACAACCACGAAAGCCGCAGAATCGTCGTCCACGGTGTCTGGAATGCGAGCGCAGAGATTCTTTCCGACCCGGACGACATCTGCATGAGGCCCGTTGGAAACCACTCGGTCACCCGGCTTGAAGCCTTCGACATTCTTGCCTGCCTCGTGAACGACACCGACATTGCAGTAACCGAGAGGTAGCGGCTGGGCTAGCTTAGACTGGACCGCTTCGATCGTTGACATCAAACCGTCGTTGCGCACCTTGTCGAGCAGCATACGGACTCGCTCAGGCTGCTGTCGCGCCTTTTGAAGATAGGATGCCCGGCCGAAATCTACCAGCATTCGCTCTGTACCGGCCGAAATCAGGCTAACCGTACTGTGAATCAATACCGTATTGGCGCTGGCATGCGGCGTCGGCGCGTCGGCAACATAGGTCTCGCCATTTGCCATGTCCTGTAAGATCTGTCTCATGCATAAGCCTCGATGTCAGGCAAGCCTTGCCGGCCTGGCGTAATTGATCAGAACTGCGCGAAAGGTGCCTTTGAAGACGAAGAGGCTTCCGGCTGCCGCACCGACAATACCAACCGTATCGATCAACTTCTGCATGTCATCAACGCTGCTTGCTCCCCCGAGAATTGACATCGGTGTGGAAATTGCAGCCCTGACCTGTCTAGCGAGGTCGAGGTCGTAGCCGTTCATCATGCCGTCACGGTCAATCGAGTTGATGACGATTTCGCCCGCGCCCAACTCAGCTGCCTGTTGGCAGAACTCCACAAGGCTGGTCTTGTGTTTCTCGCGCCCGTTGTTGGTGTAGATGGTGTAGCCGCCAAGCAGCCTGTTTTTGCGGACATCAAGCGTCACCGCCACGCTCTGGCCACCGACGGTCTCTGCCATCTCCCTGATCAAAGCAGGGCGGGCAAGCGCTGCAGAACTGATGGAGACTTTCTCAAATCCCATAGCGATGATCTGCGCGGCTTGCTCGGCGGTCTTGATGCCTCCACCATAGGCAAGCGGCATCCTGCTTTCCACTGCGAGACTTCGAAGCAACATCAAATTCGGCGCCTTTTGCAGCACGCTTGCATCGATGTCGAGGAACATCAGCTCATCGACCGCCTTCTCGTTGAAGATCTTAACCGCGTTCAGGGGATCCCCGACATACTTGGGGTCCTTAAACTGCTGCGTCTTCACCAAGCCGCCGTCGTGCATCAGAAGGCAGGGAATAATCCGGGATCGCAACATGGTCACAGCTCCGCAAAATTTCGGAAAATTGCGACACCGTTCGCATGGCTCTTTTCCGGATGAAATTGCATGCCGAATATGTTGCCATGCGCAACCGCACAGGTGATCTTCTCACCATATTCAGCTGTTGCCGCAATGTCGTCTTGTTCTGAGGGATCGAAATAGTAGCTGTGAAGGAAGTAAAATCCCTTGACGGTATCGACACCTTCGAACAGACGCGCGCCTGGCCGCGTCGTCACGGTATTCCAGCCCATATGCGGAAGATGTGGCACCGACGAAAGCTTTGAAGCATCGATCTTCCGCACCCGGCCCTTAATCCAGCCCAGGCCGGAAAGTTCGCCCTCGTCGCTCGATTCGGCAAGGATTTGCATGCCGACGCAGATGCCGAGCACTTTCTTCCCGCGACCGAGAACCTGATCGTTTAGAAGATCGACCATGCCAGACTGCTTGAAATATTTCATCGTCGTGTCAAACGCACCGACGCCAGGCAGGATATAACGGTCGGCTTTTTCAAGCTCTGCGAGGTCGCCAGTGATAATGTGCGGCACCTTCAGCTGCTTGTAGATATTTGCGATCGCGCCGACGTTCCCGGAGCCATAGTCAATTATCGCGATCATCTCTTCACCGATCTTTCAACACCTATCCACCTCAGCACCTTCGCGCCGATCTCAAACATCCATTCCTGGTTCTTATAGTCGCGGTAGGTCTTTTTCGGCATTGAGTGGTAGTGGCGCAATTCCTCGACGGAGATGCCGAGTTTTGTAGCGATGTATTCAAACTCCTCGTCGATCGTTTCCGGATCAGCCGCAGGCTCCTTAAGCCTTTCGAGGGCCTCGTCGCGGGTCATCTGTTCTGTGAGGATCAGGCTCGAATACTGCACCCTGCGCGTGTCATAGCCGAAGCGCGTTGGTAGCCAATAGCCCTCGAAGAATTTGGTAAAACGCGACTCGAAATGCTTCTGCGGGTACGGACGCCATCCGTAGTGTTCCGACAAAGTCTTGATCGCAATTTCCTTGGTATAATGCAGCCAATTAAGCGGCTTCACTACACGCACGCCACGCACGTAGGGCAGATAGAGCTTATGGAACAAAATGCTGCTGAATGGATACGTCTTAAGCGTTCGCGTGCCGAAACGCTTTTGGATGTCGCGAATCTGCGCCATATCCGTGCCATGATAGAGCCATTCCAGCGGGTTGCGAACGCACTCGGTGGCGAAATTGCCGCCGTTCAAGATGTACTTGATATTGTGCTTGTTAGCGAAATGATAAAGCGTTGCAATAAAGGCGTGGTCCTGAGGAATGTCGAGGTGCGGCACGCCTGACTTGAAGAAGGCGAGCTGGAAGTCTCGCATCTCTTCCCAGTTTATCACCTCCGTGTAGAGGTCCAGCCCCAGCTTGTCGACGAGCACCTGGATATTGTTGACTGCAATGTCAGTGTTCCAACCGCCGTCCACATGGAATACCAGCGGCCGCAGTCCGAACTCTGAGACAGCGAGATGCAGCAGGTACGAACTATCGAGACCACCGCTCATCCCTATGATGCAGTCGAATGGCTTACCCTTACCGTCCTGCCGGATCTTCTCCACCATCTCGCGGAAGAGTTGCTTTCCGCGCTCGTCGGGATGCCAGTTGGGCTTCACATCACGTTGAAACCCGCGGCAGTGATCGCATACACCTTGTGCATCGAAAGCAATCTGCGCGTCGCTGGTATCCATAACGCAGCACGTGCATATTCTGTAGGGGCGGCTCATGTGAATATACTCTTTGGTTCTATCGCGTGTGTTCTCTAGGTCAGTTCGAGGCGCCGCAAAAATCCATTGCGTTTTTGGCCTTGAGAGCAGCAGCCATCTCCACTCGCAGGAACTGGCGGTGCTTTACCAGAAGAACGAACAACGCGTCTTGCTTGATCGCATCTTCGATTGCCACAAGATCCAATGTGTCGTGGCTTTCGATATTGGGTTCGACGGCCAAGACGTCGTAGCCCTGTGACTTCAGATCCAGAGCGATCTCTAGCGCCGGTGACTCGCGGAGGTCATCAAGGTCAGGCTTGAACGCCAGGCCGAGACATATGATGCGCGGCTCTGCGCCGCGCGCGGCGCGCCAACCTTGTGCCGACGCCTTGATCTTTTCAATGACCCACCGGCTCTTGTGATTGTTGACTTCGCGCGCAGTGCGGATCAGGCGGGAATTTTCCGGGTCGGATGCGACGATAAACCATGGGTCAACGGCGATGCAATGACCTCCAACGCCCGCGCCGGGCTGCAGGATATTCACACGCGGATGCCGGTTGGCAAATGCTATGACCTTCCAGACATCGATACCCTTCTTGTCGCAGATCATCGACAATTCGTTAGCAAATGCTATGTTCACGTCGCGGAAGCTGTTTTCGGTGAGCTTGCACATTTCAGCGCATGCCGCTTCCGTCTCCAGAACATCTCCGCGTACAAAGCCGCGATAGAACTCCGCTACGATCCGTGAAGATTCCGGCGTCAGGCCACCGACCACGCGATCATTTTCGACAAGCTCGGTCATGATCTTCCCGGGCAACACGCGTTCAGGGCAATAGGCGATGTGCAATCCGTCAGGATCGACGCCATGAGCGCGAAGTTCGTCGGCGACCTGCTGCGTCGTGCCTACAGGCGACGTCGATTCCAAGATTACAAGGTTACCAGGTCTGACGTGGGGCGCTATGCTACGCGTCGCGGCCATAACTATATCGACGTTCGGTTGAGGGATGGGACCACCCTCATGAAATGGCGTTGGAACGGCAATGATGAAGACATCGGCGGGGTGCGGCGTCATGTCAGCTCGCAGATTTCCCTGCGATACCGCTGAATGCACGAATGCGTCGAGGTCGGGTTCAACGATGTGGATAAGGCCCGAATTGATGGTATCGACGGCCTTGCGATTTACATCCACGCCAATGACCTGATGCCCCTTGCTTGCCAGCAGGGCAGCCGTAGGGAGGCCGATATAGCCGAGACCGACCACACAGACTTTTTGCTTCAAACCAAAATCTCCCTCAAATGTGTCACGATGCGCTCACATGCATTGCCATCGCCATAAGGATTATGCGCATGCGCCATCGCCTGATAGTGCTCTGCGTCGTCTAGTAGCGCGGACAGTTCCGTGACGATGCGAGCCTGGTCAGCACCCACCAGGCGCACGGTGCCAGCATCGACTGCTTCCGGCCGCTCCGTCACGTCGCGCATCACCAGAACAGGCTTACCCAAACTCGGTGCTTCTTCCTGTATTCCACCGCTGTCCGTCAAGACGATATGGCAGTGTTGCAGCAAAAGAGCAAACGGCTCGTATTCCTGCGGAGATATGAGATGAATGTTTTCGATGCCAGAGAGGGCAGCATGTACATGAGAAGCAACGTTCGGATTCAGATGCACAGGATAAACAAAGTGGACGCCCGGATAGCGGCCTGCCAACTCTGCCAGTGCCGCGGTGATCTGTTCGAAGCCCTGGCCGAAATTTTCCCTTCGATGGCCGGTAACGAGCACATACCGCTCCGACACCAGAGGGAAATGAACGAGCTCGGCCAGCCTCAAAAGGATGGCATCTGCCCGCGCCGGTTCGCTGGCCAACCGTTTCAGTATCCACTGCAGAGCGTCGATCACCGTGTTGCCGGTCTTGAATATCTTTTGGGCGGGAACGGCTTCGGCCGCCAAGTTGGCAACGCTCTTATCGGTCGGGGCGAAATGGACGCTTGCCAGACGGCCGACGAATTGCCTGTTCATTTCCTCAGGGAAGGGAGCATGCAAGTCATGCGTACGTAGCCCGGCCTCCACATGGCCGACGGCAACGCCGGAATAAAAGGCTGCAAGGGCGGACGCAAAGGCCGTCGTCGTGTCGCCATGCACCAATACGATATCGGGTTTCTCGCTCTCAATCACAGCCTTCATTTCGACCAGTATCCGCGCTGTGATGTCGAAAAGGGTCTGACCCGGGCGCATGATATCCAGATCGATATCGGGTACGATGTTGAAGACGCCCAACACCTGATCAAGCATATCCCGATGCTGGCCAGTGACGCAGATGCGGAGATCGAATTCGCCGTGTTTCGCCCTAAGCGCATGGCATAGGGGCGCCATCTTGATCGCTTCAGGCCGGGTCCCAAAAACAACGAGTATTTTCTTCATGGTAGCTTACTTCAATATGCGCGCAGCGAGGGCTCGGTAATCCAAGAGACGCGATGCGATTTTTAGGGACTGGGCGGACATCGATGCCAAGACATCTGGATCTCGGGCAATGGCTCGAAAGGCGGAAGGCAGGTCGTCGGGCTCCCTCAGCAGCCAGCCATTGCCATTTACGAAGGGTGCGTGACTCGGCACATCGTCCAATACAACCGGGCAACGGGCGCAGAGGGACATCTGCATTGTTGCAGACTGTGTTCCCGGTTGGACATAGACATCTGTTGCGCAGAGCAGGTCGCCTAGTTCGTCAGCGCCCTTCCAGCCTAGAAAGCTAATTCGCGTATCCGTTGCGATCAGAGCCTCGGCCTCTTCGCGTATTTTCTCATCGAACGCGCCAGCGACAACGAAGCGAAGGTGATCACCTTCGGTCTTGATGAACGCACGAAGACTTTCCAGTATCTTCTTGCGTGGGCCCATTTTGCCGGACTGCATCAGCATGACTTGCCCATCCGCCATGCCGACATTGAGGCGACCACGCTCCCTACGAGCAGCATATTCCGCTTCATCGAAGACCCGGCCGCCCAGTGGATAGAACTCCAGGTCAGCCCGAGGAATCCCATAGCTCGTTTCAACGAAATCCATCGTTTCGATCGAAACGCAGAGAACCTTCTCGAAATGCCGACGGCATAACTTGATGATGGACGCGTAATAAAGGCGATGCAGGAAATATTTCGAAACAAAGTTGCGGCAACTGTTATTCTGGTCTTCGTGGCTGTCAACGTAAAGCTTCACCCGCGGATAGCTGCGTTTGTATTTCGCTGCGGCAAAAAGCTCCCAGCCGCAAAGCCCGTGAAAGAGGATAACGTCCGGGCCGATTTCCTCAAGCAGCCGAAATACACCGGGATGCGGACGCAACTTCCGCATGATCTTTTGTGGCAGGAATTTTCGGTAGGGCAATCGGATTACTTTGGCGCCATCCTTGCCCATATATACTGACGGCTTGACATAGGTCAGCCGTCGATCCGCACCGAAATTCTCGGTGGACGCGACGACGACTACATCGTGACCATCGATCACGTGCTGGCGGACCAGCTCATTCTCCTGGTAGCCGAAGCCATCCACATAGAAGCAGGAAAGGCAGAGATGTACAATCTTCACAGAAATCCCTCTTGCCTCAGCAATTGCTCCGGGTCGGGGAACAGGGGGGCAATCCGCCTCAGTTCATGATCGGGCATATCCCACCATTTCATTTTCAGGAGCCCCTCGATAATTTCGGGGCTGAACCGCATTCGAATGAGGCGAGCCGGATTGCCGGCAACAATTGCATAGGGCTCGACATCTTTGGTTACGACGCTGCCCATTCCGATCACTGCGCCGTGACCGATTGTCACTCCACCCTTGATTAGAACGTTGTCTCCGATCCACACGTCATGCCCAATGGTCGTTCTGGCGCGCCATTGGTAGGGATGCTTGGAGAACTTGGCTTTCACGCTGTCGCGGTGAGACAAGAAGACCGGGCTGGTGGAGACGTATTCCATCGGGTGACGAGATCCTCCGATGACGGCGCCCCCGGCGATCGAACAAAATCCACCCACGTCGCAATCTATGATCGTGCAATCGTAGCCACAGAATGAATGTCGATCGAAGCGTGAACGAATGATTGTGCTGCCGGCCTCCAGCTTGGATGTCGGATGAACAAGACTATCGGCGATCGCGTTGCCGCGCGCCTTCTTTAGCAGTCTTGAAAAAATGTAACCGAAGGAAACCATACCAACTCGACTATTATCGCAAATCCTTGAGACCATCGGCCGAGTAGGCGACATCACCCGACTGGCTCTTAGGCCCTGAAGTCCGGCAGGCCTGCCAGGTCAGAACAGCGTGGATCAATAGACTAAAGGACCAAACGGCTGCAAGTACAACCATGAACTGCCCAAACCGCAGCGAAAGCCAATAAGTCAGCGCCGTCGCTATGAGCAATGTAATCAATCGCGCCGCATCCCAGATCAACTGCACATGTGTGCGCCCGAGATAGCTTAGTGTCATCGAGACTGGCGTCGTCACGAAATCGGAAAAGAGCATCAATGACAGAAGCGTTGATACGATGCCGATGTTATCCCAGCGCGCGCCGAAGATGGTTGTGCCCCAGGCATTCATCACGATGACAAGGAAGCCTACCGCAAATACGCCCACGATAGAAAGCCGAAACAGCATCATCAGATATTCGCGGGCGAGTGCACCCTCGGGCTTGTCACGAAAGGTTCGGAACTCGGATGCGTAGACTTGGGCCACAGCCTGCCCGAGCATACCAAGTGGGCCGCCGCAGGCACGCATAATGAGCGCGAAAAGCCCGGCCTCATAAAGACCGTACATGTAGCTCAAAGCCAGAACCGGTACCTGCTGGGCAGCGAGATTGAAGAGCGCGGCTGGCGCCAGCGTCAAGGGAAATCGCTTGTAATCAAGGAAAGTCGCCTTGAGTTGCGGACCCCTTCGCCAGAGCACCATGCCGCCGCGAAGGCTTAGCCGCCGCAGGCCACTCATGGCGCCCACCATGTAGCCAATGGCCTGTGCCCAGATCATGCCGGCGGCGCTATGATGCGCCAGCCCAAAGGCCAACTGCCCGCATCCCGAAACGATACCCTGCAGAATCTTATTCTTGCCGACGCTCCTTATGGCGCGTTGGCGTAGCAGGAGGGCGTTGATCAACTGCGAAAATGCAAAGCTGATTGCGATTACGGGCACAGCAAGAAAAGGCAAGTCCTTCCACGAACCACTGCCCGGCAACATCGACATTGGCATGACGTTGATCCCAACGAGGACGATCAACGACGTGGCAGTCACGAGAACACCACCAAGGAATGCGATGCGGATCGCCTCAATCGGCCCATGTGCGATAGGGATCGCATGTTCGAGACGACCCGTTCCAACTGACCCGACAAGCGCGCCAAAGCCGAGGATAACCGCAAATGCACCCACTTCCTGCGGCCCGTAGAGGCGCGTAATCACAGGCGAAATCAGCAGAAGAAAGCCCTGTGCAATGGCGGAGCTGATCGTCAGGAACATATAGCTTGATATCTTGGACTTCATACCAAAGCCGACCGACTCAAGTCCCCTGCCAAGGTAACGCTTCAGGCACGTCAGAACTCGCATCATTCCTGTTCCCGATTTCCAGCCGGAACTATTTGCTTCGATACTCCCGGAGCGACGAAACGCGTGCGGTACAACCAGAGCAAGATAACGGCCATTCCAAGGCCGTGACTCAATAATGTTGTGAACAGATCGCTGTCGGCAAGGGCGGTTCGCAACGGTCCGATAGTCATCGCTGACACGAACCAAAGCGGGGCACCTGAACGGACGATGGTGTTCAAGACGCTGAGCACGAGGCCGAGAATTACCGAATAAAGCAAGACACCCCAAATACCTGCCTGAGCGTAGCCAGCAGGAACGAGGCCCATATTCGAAGCGCTGTCTGCTCCCGGAACGAAGTATCCGCCAAGCAATCGCGGAATGTTGACCCCGACATATTCACCACTGGAGAACGACGCTAGTACCTTGTCAGCCCAGTAGACATGCGGGTGGAAGGTGAAGAAGTCGAACCACTGAAAGGTCATGCCCGAGGGCACAAAAAAGGCGCGCCGGATGGCAATTTCGGCAACGCTTTCGATGTCGCGAACCTCAAAAAGAAGGAGTGCTACAAGAATCCCGACTGCCGCCGCGTAGGGCATCGGTGTCAAATGCTCAAAGCGTTCAAGATAGAACCAGACAGCTATGGCCAGGAAGGGTAGGAAGAGAACGATTCGATGGCTTGTCAGCCCGAAGAAGAAGAACTGTGCAATGAGCAGGAGACCCAGCCAGACGAATTTCCGGTTTAGCAGGCAAACGCAGATCAGGAAGATCGTGAAGACTTTGTAGACCCAGAGATTTAGGTAGGACAGCGCGCCCACGTCCAGCAACGCGGCAACGTTATCCCTGAAGGTATAAATCTTGCGGACGTCAAGATTGAAATAGGCGAGAGCACCCGAAAAATAGGCCCAGGCAAAGAGGTAGAGTACAGCCACTGCCGAAATCGCGACAGCGAGCAGCGGACCCTTCGGAACGGGAATCCGCGAAATGAAATCAGGAATTGGCATCCTCGAAACGAGGTCCACAAGCAAAAGCGCGCTCATTGTATATATGACCGGTTCGATCGGTCGTGCGGCATTCAGTCCGAACTCGCTTGTCAGGGGGCCGATGAGGAAGAACGTCGCCATGACGAGAAAGACATTGCTGACATCCCGTGGCCGTGAGCTTAAGACCGTGGTGAACAACACGAACATAAGCAGCGAGCAAAGGTAGCGCGTTAGATCAACATCGTAGAGGAAGTTGATGGGCGTGTCGAAATAGTAAATGACATAAAGAAATTTCTCGTAGGAAATGTCCAGGAAGAGCCGAAACACAAGGAAACCAACGATCAGAAAAAGGTCTCCCTTTTTCGATTGCATCCAAGTCTGTGAAATGTTGTACACTGCCTCGGTCTCCGGTCGGTGAGTTGGTGTTGGCAGCGGCCTGACGTTTTCGCGTTTTATGCAGCCACATGCGTTTCTAAAATTCGCAACTAAAGTCCATAGTGCGCAGAAACTGAAGATTGCCTTCGTTGTCTTGCTGCATATGGCTGGTTGCGTCTAGAAATATGCCTTGTCGTCGAGTATCGATTTCATTCGGCTATAGGCTTGGACGAGCGTTTCCGTTTCTGGAATTAGCGGTTGAACCTTGTCGATCAAAGCGAAGGTGTCGCTTCGCTCTTCAACAGTAGCTCGGCTATAGTCGGCAGAGATATCGAGTTTGACATCCGCGAGATCTGAGCCAATCGGGTCGGGAAGACGAATTTGATAATTTCCGTTCCTTACCGGCATGAAAAGACAGTCAAATTCGAATTTGCCTCGCTTGGGTTCGAAATCGTCACCATATTCCAGCGCGCACGGCAAGAAGCTCAGCTTCATGCCCTCTGGCAAATTCATCTCATAGCTTACCAACATGAAGTTGCCCCACGGCGCCGGCTCGCGCACCACATTGGTGATGACGGGCCAATACTTGATCAGTGAGCGGAGCTTGTTTTTTCGCTCTTCGATATCCGCCTTGTACTTTTCCGCGCTGGCTTTGACTGCAGCGGAGTCCATCTTATCAAGCTTTGCCAAAGTGGAATTCGCAACCATCAATTGTGCGTCGGCGGCGCGCATGATTTCGCCAAGCACAACGGTCCGAATACTTGGATGATCTCCGTACCGGTGCTGCAGCTCATCTCCGGGCAACTGACGCAAGGCCCATTTCAACTTTGCAAGCTGTGGTTCGGATATTTCGCCGTAGCGAAACTGCCGGGACACCTCGAAGGCGGCGCTTTTGGTGCCTTCACTGGCATCGAGCCGCGCGTGGACGCCTGACCCCGGGAGAAGTTTGGACGCAACGCCAATGATTAGCAGGACCGCCAGAGTAAAAAGCTTCCAGCAAAAGCTCAAACGGTCTTTTTCTTGCTCCATCGGCCTCTCCACTCGTTGAAACGTCGCCTTCAGGCATCTGATCTGTCAGTCGAACGACAGCCCACCGACGCCGAAAGTCTCCGCCCATTTCGCCAGGGAGTATAGCCGCCAGCGCAATCCTTGATTGATTTTCGCGAGCTCCTCTCTCTTGAGAGCATCGCGGGCGCAGAGGTATCTTATCAAGTCCGAAGACGCAAGAGTGCTGTCTATCGCGGAGGCGTGACTGCGCATCCAGCGACTTTCTGGCGATTCAAATCCGAACTTATGCTTGCGCCAGACAATCTCGGCGGGCAGCCGCGTTTCCATAGCCTTGCGAAGAAGGTGTTTTCCCCAGCCATCAGTCAACTTCAACTCGGTTGCAAGCGAGGTTGAAAATTCCACCAACCGGTAATCGAGGAACGGAAGCCGGGTCTCGATAGCGTGGGCCATCGAGTTTTTATCTTCGTAGCGGAGCAGAACTGGCAGGTTCGTTTTCCCGATCTCTCTTTTCTGCAGAGCGAAAAGATCAGTGCCATCAGCGCCCGTCCGGTCCACGCTCTGTGCAGCCAAGGCCTGCTCAGAAAAGAGGCTGCTTGGGATACTGATGCCCGCGCGTCTGAGCCCCGGCGCGTGAAAATAAGCAAGGTTCCACAAAAGTGCCTTGAGAGCGCCTGGCCGCCCGTTGCGGCCAAGGCCGCCTAGAACGCCTATCGCATTACCGAACCGTGCCGAAAGCAGCGACCCTGCGAAGTGGTCGGCGAAGTAACGCTCATAGCCCAGCAGTATCTCATCCCCGCCCTGCCCATCCAGCAGCACCGTGATGCCGGCCCTGCGCGCCTCTTGCATGACGAAATACTGCATGAAGATCGATGTACTGGCGAAGGGCTCTTCCTGGGTGCGCACGACAGCGTCAATCGCACTATCGAAGTCATTGTAATCGGGACGGACGGTGATCCAGTTCAGGCCAGCGCGGTCTACGACCTGCTTGGCAAAGCCGGACTCGTCGGTCAGCGGATCCTCGCTGATTGCAGTGATGGCGGAGAACGCCTGCCCGTCGCTGTCTGTCCGATACATCTCGCCGGCAATTGCTGCGATGCTGGAGCTGTCCATACCTCCGCTGAGGCATGTGCCAACCTTCACATCGGACCTTAGCCGCAGCCTGATGGCATCCTTAAAAAGCGAGTCGAAGCCTTCAAGCGCCTGCCGCCCATCAAGGCGCAGGACGTCGGCATTGGAGGTAAGCTCATAAAAACGCTCAACGGTGTAGGAGCGGCTATCGATGCGATAGATCAGGTTATGCCCGCCGGGCAGCTTGTTGACGCCTGCGAAGAAAGAACCTTCGATGTCTTCCGCCACACGCGACACGAGGAAGTTCATGGCGACACGCGCGTTCGCCTTGATTTCGCGAAACAACGGCAGCAACTGGCGTATTTCTGATCCAAAGCCGAAACCTGCAGCCGTATCGGCATAATAAAACGGTTTGACGCCAAAACGGTCGCGCGAACAGAAGACAATGTTGCGCCTTGGATCGAAAATAGCGAACGCCCACATTCCGTTGAACTTGCGGACGCAATCTGACCCCCATTGTTCATAAGCGCTCAACAGGACTTCAGTGTCGGAGCCGGAGCGGAAGTGCCGGCCGAGCGCAATGAGTTCGTTGCGTAATTCGATATAGTTGTAGATTTCGCCGTTGTAGGTGACGACGCAGCCGGTCTGCTCGTCCGCCATCGGCTGCTTGCCGAGCTCGGACAGATCGATAATTGACAGGCGTCGATGTCCGAGGGCCACGCTGCCCTGCGACCAAATCCCCTGGCCGTCAGGTCCGCGATGGGCCACGGCATCTGTCATCTGCTGGATAAGGTCCGGAAACGGCTGAGTTCCCGCGTTTGCAATAAGGCCTGCGATTCCACACATATCAGGGCAACCTGCTGCTCAATTGAGCCCTTTCGGGATAGTTAATCAGGACGGCCCGATGCCGGCCATAAAATACAAACATGCTTCCTGCGGCGACTGCGGAAGCGGATCCAACCGAAACGGCTTCGACAAAATCGTCAATATTTCTGGCACCACCGCAGGCAATGACCGGTATGGAGACCGCGTCGCTGACCGCGCGAATAAGTTTGAGGTCATAGCCGGACATCGTCCCATCGCGATCCACAGCGTTCACAAGAATTTCGCCGGCTCCGGCTTTCTCAACGGCGCCAAGGTGGTCGCGCAGACTGACCGGTTCCCGCTTCCTTGCTGACCGCGAGACAAGCTCATAACTCCCGATCCACGTCTTGCGGACATCAATACTGCATACAACCGCCTGCGAACCGTAAATTGAGGCTGCTTGGCGGATCAGTTCGAGATTTCCATAGACGGCGCTATTGATAATCACCTTTTCAAAGCCGAGCCCGATGACGCGGCGGATTTGTTCGATATTTGTCAGGCCGCCGCCATAGGCCATCGGCATGAAGGCTTCGCTGGCAATGTCCCGCAACAGATCGAAGGGCGGCTCTCGGTTTTCTGGCGTCGCTGCAATGTCGAGGAAAACGAGCTCATCGACCTCCTTCTCATTGAAGATACGCACCGCGTTGATGGGATCGCCGACATATTTCGGGGCCTTGAATTTCACCGTCTTGACGAGACCTTGGCCGCGCAACAACAGAACTGGAATGACGCGGGTTCTAGTCATTGCATTTGTACTCATTGAAAGCCCGCATCAGGGCAAGGCCATGCCGTAGTGATTTTTCCGGATGGAACTGCACGCCGAAAATATTGTCGCGCTGGACCGAACACGTGAATTCGATACCATAATTGCAGGTTGCAAGGACATTGCGCGGGTCGTTGCAAGCCATGTAGTAACCGTGGACAAAGTAGTAGCGCGCGTCGGCTAGGGCGTTGTCGAAGAGCATTGACGAATGTTTGGGTTGGATCTCGGCCCATCCCATATGCGGCACTCTGAAGCCCTCAGCATCGGGAAAGCGCCGGCATTCCATGTCTATCCAGCCGAGGCCTGGTTGGTCACCTTCGGCGCTGTTTTTACCAAGCATCTGCGCGCCAAGGCAGATACCGAGGACAGGCTTGCGCAGCTCTAGGGCAAACTCGTCGAGTGCGCCGCGCAAACCGGACCCCTGCAACATCTTCATTCCATGGTCGAAGTGTCCGACCCCCGGCAGGATGAGTTTGTCCGCCATGAGAATTTCATTTTTGTCTCGTGAAATGACTGCATCGGCCCCGGCCTTGCGCAACATGTTGCAAACGGATGCCAGATTTCCGACATCGTAGTCGACGATCACGATCATATCATTCCGCCCAGAAAGAGACCTGAAGCATCAGGAGTTCGGGTGCACTATCATTCCCTTGGACCGCAACCATTCCCGAAGCGCTGTCTTGAAATTGAAGAGCATGTAGTTTGAAGGATAATCACGGAAAGTCCGCGGAGGCGAGTCCATGATTTGCTTGAATTCCTCTTTGCTGATCGACAGCTTTTTCAAGATAAAATCCGTCTCCTCCTCAGCTTGGCGCTCGTTCTCGACATCGTCGGCCAAAGCCTGTTTCGCTTCGTCGCGCTGCATTTGGCCAGATAGGATCATGCTGGAAAGGTAAGAGCGCCGCTCGTCATAGCCGAATTTCCGGGGCCGGTAATAAAGCTGCTGCCATTTCGTAAATCGTGATTCAAAATGCTTGCCGCCGTAGTAACGGAAGCCGAGCTCGCGTTCCAAAAGTGTGATCGCATCGTTCTTCACATAGGGCATGTAGTTCAGCGGGCGTATCACGCGCATCCGCTTCACATATCTATTCCAGAAGTAGTAACGCAAGAAGCTAACACGCGGAAACGTGCTGAGCTTGATCGAGCCAAAGCGGCGATGCACTGCCTCGAGATGCCTCAAGTCCATCGCGTTGTAAGCCCACTCTTCGGGCATGATTGACTCTGTGGCGATGTTGCCGCCGCTGAGAACATATCTCAGCCCGTAGGCCTGCGCATTGCTATAAAGCGAAGCGAAAAAGGCATGGTCTTGGGGGACATCCTGATTGGCAAGACCCGCACGCAGGAAGGAGCGCTGCAAGTCACGCATCTCCTCCCAATCCACGACGTAGGTATGAAGGTCGATATCAAGCTTGCGGACGATATTCTCGATATTCTTGGTCGCCAATTCCGAGTTCCAGCCGCCATCGACATGGACGGCAAGAAGACGCAGGCCCAATTCCTTCCGGGCGACATAGGCTAGATAGGAGCTGTCGACGCCGCCGCTCAAACCGATAGCGCAATCGTAGGCCTTGCCTTCGCCCTGGCGCTTGATCGTAGCAACAATCTCGTCAAGTTTCTGCCGGCCGTTGACGTCCGGATGCCAGTTAAGCCGGATATTGTTGTCGAACCCTCGACAATGGTTGCACACACCTTCCGCATCAAAGGATATGTCGGGATCGCTCGTATCCATAATGCATCGAGTACAAATCTGATATTGCATGGTGTACAGAATCCGAGGTTATTTCAGTGTTTAAGCCGATTTGGCGAGCATTCTCGAAAGTTCGGCGGCGCAGGTATCCCCGAAATGGCCGAAATTCGCCCAGGCTGCCTCGCGCTCGTCGCGGATTCTGCCGGGCCATTCCGTATCGCGTTGAGAGAGATTTCTCAATCCATCAATGACCAAATCTATCTGAGCGCCAACGACGATCCCGATGCGGTCACGAATGGCGAGTTCGATTGGAACGGTCCCGACGGCTTTCCAGTCAGGATTCAGGACCTTTGACGCAACATCGATGTAAAGCACCGGCCGCTCCCGAATGAAGGCGAACTCCATGGCGAAGCCGGAATAATCCGCAATCATCATGTCCGCCGTCCAAATTGCCCGGCTTTCCTCAACGGAGTTCTCCAGGGTAAAGGCCTCATGTCCTTGCCATCGCTCGACCAGAGGGGCGAGCAGCGCATCCCCGGCGATGAAAAACGAGGGATGCGGGCGTAGCGTCACTCGATAGCCTTCCGCAATAAGCCGCGCGATCAGCGGCTCGCCCATGGTCTCGATGATATTTCCCTTGCCCCATGAAGGTCCGATGAGGACATGTTTTCTGCCGTCGTTGGAAACGCCGTGACCAGGGCGGGTTTCTAGCAGTCGTTCTGCCTTCCCATATCCGATGAGGATAGGGCGTCGATCCCTTCTGCCGGCAAGTTGGTTCATCGCCTCAACTTCCGCGACGTGATGCGTGCCACAGCAGAAAATATCCGTGTAGGGATCGAACGTACCGGCCGGGTAGACCATATGCAGGCTCACCAGCGAATGCGGTATCGCGATACGGTGAGTGGCCTGCCTCGGCATATGCTCCGCCTTTAGTCCGCTTGTTGCGGTCACGATGGCGCGTGTCCGCAGGAACCTGAATAGGCGTGCAGGGACGTTGATATATTCACCCGCTTGAGACGTGACGAGGTCCGGGCCAGCGAGGGCACAGGCGAGGCCGCGCGCCCGCGCCGCTGCATAGGCCGGAATCACCCATTGAAGGTCAACTTGGCTACCGGCGGCAAAGACAACGTCGTATGTCCGACCCAAACGATGACGTATCAGCGCGACGGCTTGGCGAAGTCCTTGTCCGCCCAACGCGTATCTAAGGAGCTTTCCGATTGCCATCGGCTATCACCTCGCTCTCGATCAGAATTGCATTGATGTCCTTGAGTAGCAGAGCATAGCGCAGGCAGCCCAGCCATGAAAATAGCATGAAGCCGATCCACGAATTGTGCAATGCAATAGCGATGCCGAACGACAGTGCGGATATGATAAGATAGTGCAGCTGTGTCTTCAGCTCGAAATATTGTCGATTGAACGTGTTAAGCGCCACGGAAAGTGGCGTGAGATAGATCATCGCTCCGAAAAAGGGTGCGAAGATCAACGAGATCCAGCCAGCTGTCATCCACTGCGGCCCCAGAAGGAGCCGGAAGCCGATCGGATAGCTGAGTGCTATGCCCAGTGTCGCCGAGACGGCTGCGAAGAAGATCATCCGGCGTGCGCGGGCGAACTGATTGAACAACGCTTCATTCTGGCTACGGACGGCTTCCGTCAGCAAGCCATAAAAGACTTGGTATAGCGTTCCGCCAATCAGGCTAACTGGCCCAAAGCCGAAACGAAGAACATAGGCATATTGTGCGGCAAGATCGGCGCCGAACCATTTACCGATGACGACAACCGGTACGTTGTAGGCGATCAGGTTGAGGAAGTTCGACGGCAGCAGGAAAAGTGGCGCGTTTGCCGCATTTCGCAATGTTTTGGCCATGGCGGCCCAACTGCAGCTTTCGGCAAGTTCGCTCAATGGCAGGCTGAACGCCGCATATGAGACGCCGAGTACGAATACCAGGCTCGCCTGCACGGCGATCATTTCATCAATGTCTCTCCGCTGGCTCAGAATGAAGCCTGCCAGTACGCCGCTCATCAGGAGCGCCTGAAGCAACCGTGCAGAGGCAACATGGCGAAATCGGTTGCGTCGCACGTTATACATCTCGCCTAGGCGCTGGATGGCCGCTCCACTGATCCACGATGCAATTGCCGCCCAGTGACCGTATCCCGCCAGGAACGCTGCCGCAGCGGCGAGAAGCGCCATTGGCAGCGGAAGCAACCCTATTGCCTTCAGGTAGGGCCTAATTTCGTCGTCGGGGACGGCTGGTATCAGCATCTCGTAACCCAACATTGCGGCAGGCGCGAGCGTGCTGGCAATGGCGAAAAACATGCTGTAGGTACCAACATCCGAAAGCGGATAGAGCTTGGCGAGGATTACCAAGTTGAAAAGCTGGATGGCCTGGGCAATGACGGTACCCGTCATCAGAGCGCCTATCCGCTGCAAGAGCGTGGACTTTCTGAAGCGCGCGATCCATCCGCTGACAATAGAGAACTTGGTCATAGCAGCCTTCCGGGCGTCAGCGGCACAACCGGGACAGCGCGCGGTCGCGCAGCAGCCTGTGCATGGTGTAGTAGTGTCCGCCGCCATGCACCTGTGTGCTTGCCGGGAGACTGGCCAAGTCGCCGTCGCCATTTCGGCCTGGTCCCTTCAGGACATCGACAAGCAGCGAGGCTCTGAGATGTGGATCGTAGCAGTGGATCAGAGCCTCATAGAGCACGTCTGGTGCTGCATTCAAGCCAGGCCAACGAGGCATCGCATACTCGGCCGTCGCAATCAGATTGCCGGTATCGATGCCTGCATCCATATAGAAACAGCTTGCGCCCGGTTTCTCGCGCGCCAGCATGGACCAGAGCAGGCCATCCGATCCCTTCACATGAGGGACAACTCCGGGATGGATGTGCAGAATGCGGAAACCCTCTTCAAAAACCGCTGCAGGCACCCGGCCGCCTGAGCAGTATAGAAAGGTGCCTGCGCCGCAAGTGCGCATGGCCTCCCGCAAACGTGGATCGGCATAATCCTTGATGGTCAGATAATCGACACGATCTGCAAAATTCTTAAACCGGGGTTCGCGCCCTGGCAGCAGCTTGACAGGATAATCCCGTTGAAGCCGTTCCTTCAATTCGCTCGAAATGCGTACCGATCTGTTTCGCCAGTGCCTCAAAAGCATGGATGAGAGGCGTGTTCCGAGAAGGCGCTGAAGTTTGGCCGCTCTCGCACCTTCACCAACATAGTCGATCGCCAAAATGACGGACGGGCGGAACCCATGATTCTTCAAGGTCGCAAGATAGGCTTCCGTGACCGGGCAGCCGCCGCGAAACGCTAGGATGCCGAGAGGTATTGTCTTCATAACTGGTGTCGTTCCAAGGGGACCAAGGCGTCCAGTGTCGCCTCGGCGATCAAGACCAGTTCCGATGATACCTGTACGCCGGCAGGCGCAATGAGGCCGTCGATCAGTTTAAGCGCCGAGTTGAGGAACCTCGCATCGTGATGACGCAAGGCTGCGAGCAGCATAATAGCGCAAAGTTGGTTGATGCCCGCGGCAGAGAGAGGCTCCGTTGTTGCAGGCCGTGAAAGATCGCTTTCATAACGTGCATAGAGTTTGCGTGCTATCTCGATCTTTCGTCGAAGCCTATCGAGCTGTGCGTTCGACAATTGCTCCAAAGCGGGCTCGACCTGCTGGGTCAGCAAAGCCTCCAGATTGAAAAGTGAGGAAGCAGCGAGGTTAGTAACGCTGTCCGTCTCCCGCTGCATAGGTTGGCCAACGTCAATGATCCGGTCAACCAGTGCCTGGACGCGGCTCGTCTCCTCTATCTCGGCCCGGGAATTCATCATGCCTTTACATAGACCAGAGCAACGCGGCGTTGCACTTTGTCGTCTTCGCTCGCCTCGCTGAAGTAAGACGAGTCCTTGAAATATGTGCGCGCGACAGGTCTTAGCGACCAGTGCAAGCTGAACGGTCCTTGATCCCAGTGAAAGAAGCCCTCATCGAAGCGGGCCTGCAGTGCCATCCCTGCTTTCGTCGCGAATGTGTTAAGGTGCTCCTCAGTGTACTGGCGTAGATAAGTGTAATCATCGAACATCCACCGTAGCAGCACCGCGCGCGAGGCCGGGCTGAACGAGATATAAAGAAGGCCGCCGTCCTTCAAGAGCGGCGAAAGCTTACGCATCAGCGTCGGCACGTCGAGGCAGAACCCGATCGAAAAGCGGATAAAAATGAAATCGTAGGGCTCGACCCCTCCGTGGGTCTCGACCTTGGACGTGATGTCGTCGGCATTGAAATCATAGGTAAAAGTCTTGAGCTTTAGATGGTCGGTCATCGCGCGCGCTACGTCATCGGCGAATGCCGACACCAAGACATCTGCCCCAGCTTGCATTAGGTCAAACGCAAAGTAGCCAGGCTCTCCGCTGATTTCGAGAACGCGTTTGCCCTGCCAGCCATCTAGCAAGCCTTCCCTGCGCAATTCTGCCGTCACCATGTCGGATTGACCTTCCCATGGCCCACGATCTGGTGAGGTCAGCTGGTCGGAATAGTAGCGGTAAAAATCGACACCCTGTTCCTTGCGAGCCAACGATTTCAGGAAGCCGCCGAGCTTTGGCACTCCACCCAGCATGCTGCGCAGTACACGGGCAGTAGCCTCGTGTGGATAGTGGTTTTTCTGAGTACGTGAGTAGCAGCCGCATTCGGCGCAGTCATGCCAGATCGACTTGTAAGTGTCGACGATGCGGACAGATCCCGCCTTTCCACATATCGCACATGTAGTATCCGGTGATGGCCGGAGATTTGTCATGCCTGAGTTTCCTGAATGTCGTAGAATGACTTGAGCGTCCCATTTGCCGCCATGTGATGATAAAGTTCCAGATCGGTCACACTGTCCACTTCCAGCCAGCCGTTGTCCGCCGGCGAGACCTGCACGTCCCACCCCTGGTCGATCTGATACTGGATGAAGCTGGTCATGTACATGTTGTCGAAATCTTTGCCGTCGTAGGTCGCCGACCGATCCATCGCTTTGTAGAGCTGCTTCAGGTCTCGCACCTGATCCGCGCGGATCTTGATCAGGCCGATATACTGACCTTCAATGTCCGCATAGCTTTTCGGTTTTTTGCCCAGCTCAACCAGCCGCCCTTCAGGGCCCAGCTTTAAGGTCTCTGCGTCGCTCAACGGATCATCGAGCCGAAGCTCCCAATACCGTCGCCATTGGCTATCGATGGCAACCGTGGCCGCTGCATTCACCTTCATCAGTGCAGCGAGAACGCGGGTTTCGTAGACTATATCGCCATAGCAAATCAGTAGGTCCTGATTCTCGTCCATCAGGTGTTCCGCGCAAAAGAGCGTTGAAACCATGTTCGTGGATGCGAAGCGCGGATTCAGGCAAGTGGCAAAGCCGGCTGCGGCGATTTGGTCTGCGCGGTAACCGGCAACCACGGTTATGTCGCTGATGCCGAGGCGGCGTAGCGTCGTGGCCTGCCGCTTCAGCAGCGGTATGCCAGCGAGCTCGACCATGCATTTTGGCCGGTCATCCGTCAAAGGGCGCAACCGCGTACCTTGACCCGCCGCGAGAACGAGAGCTTTCAATGGTCGTCTCCTATCACTCCGGAAATTGCAGCGTCTACAATCTGGCCTTCAAGCGGCGGTCGCGGGAGTTGCCGCATCAAGTACAGTTCGCGTGTTCCTCGTGCCATCGAGCGGCAGCTATCCCACGAGAAATGCCCGCGCATTTCTTCTAGTGCCGAATAGAACTCAGGATTGCCGACATCGGCCGAGTGAGTCTCGAAGACCAAAAGCCCTCCGCTCTCCATCATCGCGTGGATTCGCAGCAGATGGTCCTGCAGCTGCACGCGATAATTCTTGTCGTCGGTCCAATGGGTCGCAAACGACAGGACAACCGAATAAAGCCGTTCCGGTCTGTAATCGAGGAATGACTGGGCAATGAGTTTTACGCGGTCGTTCAGCTGCAGGTATTCGCTACAATATTGTCCGATACGGATCATATAGGGATTGATGTCGATTCCGTCGGCGCTGCATCCCGTCCTGAAAGCGGAATAAAGTGTCATAAAGCCGCAATTGCAACCGATGTCGAGGACGTGGTCACTCGTCTTGATCAAGGCCGCGAGCTCGTAGGCATCGAATCGTTCCTCGGTTCCCCGTTCGCCGAAAATCTGAAGGATGCCTAGCGACTGGTAGGGATAACCGTGGAAATACGAATAGCTGTTATATTCGCGCCGTTGCAGGTCCAACTCGTGCCGAACCTTCTTGTGCAGTGTCGGCAGGTCAATGATGAACCGGTCCGAGGTCTGGTCGATCGTGTGCCTCTCAGTGAGACGGACTAGTTTCCGCGCCGAAACGATCAGGAAAATGCCAGACTGGTGCAGAAGCGACGCTGCCACAATCATCGAATGCCGAACGAACTTTTTGATCTTCGAAAGAGTGGGCGTTGCACCCGAAACCTGCTGGGTCATTCCGGTCTTTCCGCGTTGAACTGATTATCGTCGAGGCCGAGTGCCCGCGCCAGGAAGGCCAAGGCTTCGCTCGACAAAGCATCCTCGCGCTCGGGATGCCAGATGATGCCGGTTACGGCGGCGTCTGTGCTGTAGAACGCCTCGACCGAACGGTCGCTCGCCCAGGCCGCTGCGGTCAAGCGAGGGGCAAGCCCGTCCGCAGGGATCGCCCAGCCATGGTAGCTGTTAACGGCAGGGGGGCAGTGCCACGAGGACGGCAATACGTCGCTCCAGATAATGGCATGGCGCTGTGCTACATGGTTTGGCATTCGCTCCATCCGTCCGCCGGAGAGCTGGTTGATCATCTGTGCGCCACGGCAGACCCCGAGCACCGGAATCCCCTTTTCTGTGCAATAAGCGTAGGCAGCAGCTTCGAACTTGTCGCGTTCAGAGGCGCCGTCCGTCGCATCGGCAAGGGTTGCGATGTCGTTGCCGCCCGTCATAACCAGTCCGTCGATGCCCAGCGCCTCAAGATACATCTCGGGATTCTGAACCGTGTTTGCCAGCGGTAACGGACACCCGCCCAAGCGCTCGATCAGCCCGGTCCAGCGTTGGTCGAGCATGTCGCGCCGCTCCGAGATGCCGGATATGGAATGCGCACGCTGCGTTAGGCCGATACGTTTCATGATTCAGGTATGAACCTCTAGTTTCCGCGCCGCGCAGTCGAGCAAAATCATGCGCGCGGTGGAAAGTTGCTCAAAGCAGGATTCTCCAACGCCGATTGCGGCGGGCAGGCCAAGTTCTGCCGATCGAATCGCCATGTGCGAATTCGCGCCCCCATATTGGGTGACAAGACCGCCGATGCCGTGCGCAAATAGCCAATCATATCCAGGATCGGCGCGTGGAATGACCACAATCTTGCCGGTGAGCGGTACCGTCGTGCCGGCTTCACCATCGGCCATCACAACGATCTCGGCCAGGAGCTTGGTTTGCCCGACAAAGTTGGGCACGCTCGAAGGCCTTTCAAAGGCATCAAAATCGTCGATGCTGGTCACGAGCGGTGGAAGTTCGATGGCACAACGCAGTTCATACTCGCCGGCGCCTTCCTCTGCTCGCGCTGAAAGCCACGCTGTGGCATTCGCAGGGTGCGCACCAACACGCAGTTTGTTGAGGTCGCTCACATCGATGTGAGACAGTGCCTCGCGGTCGAGACCGCCCATCTGGCCGATGGCCGTTAGTGCTGCGCTCAGGTTGCGGCTAAAGAGGAATTTAGCATATTCGCGGCCGGCGATAGCCCGGCGGATGAAGTGTTCGAAAGCGTCAACACTGGTGTCAAGCCCAAGTGCCTGGAGCTGTTCCCCGATCTGCGTGCGAACGGCTGGGGACCAGGAATAGCTGACGCTTTGCGTGCTGCGCGCCTTGACCATCGGCTTCAGGTAGCGCTCCGGGTCGTCCGCGTAGGCATCGGAGGTGATTTCGTAGGTACCCGGCCTTAGATGTCCGTACCGGGCGACGAAGGCCTCAAAGGACAGCTGGCCCGCGTGAACATTTCCGCCGTCCTTCTCAAACATGCCGGTGACGGTTTCCAGTGACGCCAGGAAGAGGCTTGTGTCCTGAGATGTCGTGATTCCAATCCGCTCAAGCGAACGAAGCAGAGCCATCGCCACAAAGGCGCTTCTTGCTAAATGGGCGAAAGCGAGAGTACCGAAGCGGCGGCAGTCCTCCAGCAATTCGAAAGCACGGTCCAGCGGGGCCATCTCCCGCGCTACCAAGGCATCATAGCGATCTTGGAGAATATCGAGCGTCGCATAGTCACTCTCGACGCGTGTGATCCCCTCACTGGTTATGTCCAGCAGGGCGCGCTTCAAGGTGGCGATGTCGCTCGCTGAAAAGCCGTTGGGGCCAAGCCGTTCTGCCGCCATGGTCTCGAAGTCGAAAGTCAGGCAGGTGAACGCGATGTCGAACTCCACCTTGTCATGCAGTTCAGGGTGCTGTGTAAGCCGCTCCAGATAGTGATCGACCAGTCGTCCGGCCAGGGACTCGCTCAGCGTCGCCGGTATGAAAGAGTTGAAGCTTGCACGGATATCGACATAGGGGTGTCCCGCAAAGCTGACGATGAGAGGGCAGGGGCGAACATCCCTGTACCCATATTCGGCGCGTTGCCGCGCCCAGGTGTCGTCGGTGATCAATTGGCGATAGATGGACAGCGCGAGATTGCGCGGCTTCGTGCCGACAATTTCCGCGGGGTTCCAGTCCGTCATCACGCCGAAGATCGGCTTGGTGCCAACCAGTCTGCTACCGCGTGAGCTGGCGCTGTCGAACCAGCGCGCAGCCTCGTCTAGGGCAAGGTCGATCGCCTCATCGGCCGCATGGCTCGCCTTGTGGCGGACGGCCAACGGCCGGAGTTGCAGGATGTGAACAACGTGGTTTGAGTCCATCGCGAATTCGATGTCCAGCGACGTATGCCCAACGAGGTCTTCAAGCTCCGAGATGGCGCTGATGACCTTGGCAATGCGCGGATCGAGGCGCTCCGCCGAACCGAGCCGGCTTCGGCGGACGAAGAGGGTTCTGAGACCGTGAAGCCCGCCACCGGTTACGCTGTCAGTTCTGGAGCTGCTATCGTCATAGTTCAGCACGCAGTAGGGAGCCCGATGGGTGAGCGTGCGTGTGAAAGCCACGCCGCTCAGCACGACGTCGTGCAGCATTTCCTGCACCAGAACCTGGTCCGTCGACAACGACGTTCCATAACTTGCGATGACGCGCTCGACGGCTTCGGCAATCTTGTCGGCGTCGCCCGCGGGAACGTTCAGGATACTCTCGTAGCTCCCTGCATTCGACGTGACCCAGCCATCCTCGGAATGGGCGCTGCTGCGGACGATGACGGCCATACGGCCGAATTTCCCCCGCACGGCATCAAGAACAGCCTGCCTGCCTGCCTGCCAGTCTCCAGCCGTAAAGCAGACCTGCTCACCGATGATGCTTGTTCTGACCAGGGGGCGCAGCCGTTCAAGGGTCTCAGCCTTGGTCCCGAGAACGAAATGCGCCAGGTCCTGCGGCGCATTCAGTTCGGCCCAGCGTCCGCGATTTTCAACGACCTCGATGTCGAGCCCCGCCGCGACGAGCCGGTTTATCAAGCCGGGCATGTCAAGCCGCGCGAACTGTTCTGGATCTTCCTTCGCAGCCAGCGCCTTGACCGCGGCGATCGCATCGCCTGAAAACTTTAAGACCCCAATCAGCTCGCCGTCGGCATCCGCCGCATCGATTTCACGGCCGAGCGCGACCTGGCCACCTCGGAGGCGAACCTTTTCGGCACTGGCGATATCTTGGGGGGAACGGCCATCATACCTCTCGCGCCAGCGCCTATCGATGCAAAGCGTTATGCTGGCCGCGCTGTTGGCCAGGTCATTTACGATCTCGGGGGAGAAGACCGTGTCCGAGTAACAGATATAGGTGTCACGCCCGGTTCCCAGAGGCGCGGCTAACAGGGAGCCGGCCGCGGAATTGGTCTTCCAATCGGGGTTCACCGAGAAATAGATGTTGGGATACTTAGCTACGATGTCCTGCAGCCGATAGCCGCCGACGAAATGAAACTCTGAATCCCTGACCGCAGAGAAAGCCTCCATGACCCAGTCGAGAACCCGACGCGAGCTTCCTGGCGCCTGTACCAGAGCCGAAGGATACGCCCCCGAATACGGCTTCCCTGCTCCGAGTATGATGACTTGCGGCCTGTTCAACGAAATCTCCGAAATGTTGGTCCTTCGCCTGCAGCGAAGGGCCACGGGCGACGGTAGACTTGTTTAAACAGTCCTGAGGGCGGCAGCAACGCGTGCCTGTTCGTCTGCCGTTATATATGGACTCATTGGAATGCTAAGGACTTCGGTTGCCACAAGATCGCCGATCGGTAGGTAGGCATCGGGATTTGCTACGGCGGGCTGCTTGTTGAGCGGCGCCGGATAATGCACAGCGGTCGGAATTCCCGCAGCCTTCAGGACTTCTTGTGCACGCGCCCGGTCCGCGACGCGGATCGTGTACTGCGCCCAAGCACTGACGCTATGCGGCGCGATGTAGGGGATAGTCTTGACGTGCGCATCGGCGAGAAGCTCGCCATAGCGTGCTGCAACTTCCTGCCGTTTCTCCATCTCCTCTTCGAACACAGTAAGCTTCTGGAGAAGGATCGCGGCTTGAAGTGTGTCGAGGCGGCTGTTCACACCTACGCGTATGTGATGGTAGCGCCGGTCCTGCCCATGGCGGGAAATCTGGCGCATCACGGTTGCCAGTGCTTCATCATTGGTAAAAATGGCACCACCGTCGCCATAGCAGCCCAGAGGCTTGCTCGGGAAAAAGCTTGCGCAGCCAATAGTGGACAAATTGCAACTTTTTCGCTGCTTGTAGGTCGCTCCGAAGCTCTGCGCGGCATCCTCGATTACCGGAATGCCATGGCGTTCCGCGATAGCGTTGATTGCGTCGAAATCAGCGCATTGACCATACAGGCTGACCGGAATGATGGCGCGTGTTCTCGGTGTAATGGCCGCCTCGAGCAAAGCGGGATCTAGGTTGAAGTCGTTTTCCTTGACATCAACATAAATAGGCTTGGCGCCAAGAAGCGCGGCAGTCTCCGCAGTCGCTATATACGTGAAGCCCGGTGTGATGATCTCATCACCTGGTCCGACACCCAAGGCCATCAGGGCAATTTGCAAGGCATCGGTGCCATTCGCCACGCTGATGCAGTAGCGCGCGCCTGTGAAGGCACAAAGCTTCTCCTCAAGCTCACCGACCTCCGGCCCTAATATAAACTGCCCATGCTCCAATACCCGCTGGATTGCCAGATCCATCTGAGGCTTCAGGCGTTTATACTGGCTTCTGAGGTCGATAAATTCCATTGTTCACCTTCGAAGGACAACTCAATTGACAGCTACGCAGCGGCCATCACGTAGCTCGTACCTTTGGCCGGTATGTTCACAGACTGTTTGCGAATTACCGGTCAGCGGCAAGTCGAGGCGCTCGCCAAACTGGCTCATCCAGCCGATTTGCCTGGCCGGCACTCCCACCATCAGCGCGTAGTCTGGAACATCGCGATTTACCACTGCTCCAGCGCCCACAAACGCGAATTCGCCGACTGTTACACCGCAGACGATAGTGCAATTGGCACCGAGCGAGGCGCCAAGGCGGACCCGTGTTTCCCGATACTCGCTTTTGCGCTCGATGAGCGCGCGCGGATTAAAGACATTCGTGAAGACCATGCTTGGGCCGCAGAACACGCCTTCCTCTAGCGTGACATTGTCATAGACGGAGACATTGTTCTGGATCTTGCACTTGTCGCCAATGGTGACTTTATTTCCCACAAAAACATTCTGGCCCAAGGATACGCCCGCGCCAATCTTGGCACCACCGCAAACATGCGCCCAATGCCAAATACGGCTGCCCTCGCCGATTTCGGCCCCTTCATCAACAATCGCGGTCGGATGAATAGTGATAGACATTTCAGAGTTCCAACGGCAGCGAGACCGTCTTTCCGTCCCGGGCCGACCGGTATGCTGCAATGAGCAGTTCCAGCGACTTCAGACCCTCACGGCCGTCTGTGTCGGGTTCGTGGCCATGCTTCAACACATCCACGACATTCTTGTAGTAAAGCGGGTGACCGAAGCCGTACACCGATGTCGTCTGGTAGCTAGCGGTTTCGATATCCGTGTCGTAATCTTTGGGTTCGGCAAATTGCCACATCTCAATTTTGTTGACCGCGACGCCGCCGATCCGGACGGCCCCGTTCTCTCCGAGGATCGTGATGCTGCCTTCAATATTGTTGGGATAGGCGAGCATCGTCACGCTCATCGAGCCTAGCGCACCATTTCTCCAGCGGATGTTCATCACGCCGGTGTCTTCAACTTCGATGTCGCGATACGTGCTGGTCATGCACTGGACCTTCTCGACAGGTCCGATGAGCCAGTCGAGGAGATCGACGTAATGGCTTGCCTGGTTCATGAAGGCGCCACCGTCGAGCTCCCATGTGCCACGCCATTTCGCTTGGTCGTAGTACGATTGCGGGCGAGCCCAAAAAACGTTGATCTGCACCATGTGGATCTTGCCAAAACGCTTTTCTTCAACCGCCCGTTTAAGCAGTTGCAACGTCGAATTCCGGCGGTTTTGCTTGACGACAAAAAGATGAACCCCGGCTTCATCGGTGGCTCGGACCATTCGGACACCGTCTGACCACCGGGTCGCCATCGGCTTTTCGGTCATCACATGTGCGCCATGCCTGGCCGCCAGCACTGCCTGATCGGCATGTATGCCGCTTGGCGTGCAAAGCGCGACCACGTCGGGCGTTACCTCTTTCAGCATTTCACCCAGGTCACCATAGCCAGGCACTGCATATTGCTGAGCGTGGGCGGCAAGCACCTCCGGATCGATGTCGCAGACCGAAACGAGTTCTATCGCCTCAGAATGCTGTTCGATTGAGCCGAAATGGTTTTTGGCGATGCGACCGCATCCAACCACCGCTACCCTAATTTTCCGGCCCGTTATCCGCTGTATTTTGTTCACCTAAGTTGCCTTTATAGAAAGAGACTAGAGCCTGAAGAGGGTAAAGCCCTCATCTGCGGCCTTGTGACGGTCGAATAGGGATTTGAGGTCGGCGAGTACCGGCTTATCGCCCCGGCACAATGCGCGCAGATCAGCCGCTGATTTCGCGCGATATTCGTGGTGACCCACTGCAACCACGATCGAATCCACCGGATTATCCGGCGATATCGCAGCGAGATTGATGCCGTATTCCCGTTCGACTTCTCCGGGATCGGCCCAGGGGTCTTCAACAACGACCTTCGCGCCCCATTCATTCAGTTCGCGGACAAGGTCAATAATCTTGCTGTTACGGATATCGGGGCAGTTTTCCTTGAATGTCACACCCATGACACCGATAGTACTCCGCGGAACATCGATGCCGTTCTTCAGCATAAGACGGATCACGTTTCGAGCCGAGTAACGCGCCATGTTATCGTTGATACGTCGTCCGGCCAGGATTACCTGCGGGTTATAGCCGACTTCCTCAGCCTTGTGCGTGAGGTAGTAGGGATCAACACCGATGCAGTGCCCGCCAACCATGCCTGGACGGAACGGCAGGAAGTTCCACTTGCTGCCCGCGGCCTCCAGGACTTCGAGCGTGTCAATGCCTAGTCGAGCGAAGATGATGGACAATTCGTTTACAAACGCAATGTTCAGGTCGCGCTGGCTGTTCTCGATTACTTTCGCAGCCTCGGCAACTTTCAGGCTGGTCGCCTTCCAGGTCCCTGCAGTCACGATGGATCGATACAAAAGGTCAACCGCCGTGGCTACATCAGGAGTACTGCCGCTGGTGATCTTCTTGATAGTCGTAAGTGTATTGACCTTGTCCCCAGGGTTGATTCGTTCCGGGCTGTACCCGCAAAAGAAGTCCTTGTTGAATGTAAGGCCCGACGCTTTCTCAAGCGCTGGAACACAGATTTCCTCTGTGCACCCCGGATATACCGTCGACTCATAAATCACGATAGCGCCCGGTCGCATTACCGAGCCGACCATCATGCTTGCGCTGATCAGCGGGGTGAGGTTTGGACGGTTGGTCTTATCAACCGGCGTCGGTACGGTCACGATGAAGATATCGCAATCTTTCAGTGCATCCACGTCGCTAGCAAATATAAGCTGGGAGGCCTCCCGCAAACCTTCCTCGGTCACTTCCAGCGTGGAGTCCTTGCCGTCGCGCAATTCCTGGATTCTTGCTTCGTTTATGTCGAAGCCAATAACCTGTCGCTGTTTGCCGAATTCCACTGCCAGTGGCAGCCCGACATACCCCAAACCGATTACACAAATCTTGCTCTCTGCCATGTCACGTTTCTGTCAATGCGGCCCGATGGCTGCTGCTCTCAGCACAGCGCCTCCGGCACCTAGTAATTACGCGATGTCCCCCGGGACCTCGTATCAGGAGAAAGTTTCATCTCTCATGAAAGGGCAATTTTCCACACCATAACAATCATCTCTAGGATGTTTCGCGAACGGCGGGAGCGGATAGCCAAGCCATGATCTCAAGATCCGCGGCTATATACTCTTGAACCAAACAGCACTGCAAGGGTTCAGGCTAAAGCCATGTATTTTTCCTTGGCGTATTGCCGCATGGCGTGTGAGCTGATCGCCGATTCGCAGACAGGTGCCTAACTACGTTAATGTGGATCGCGATTGTGCTCCGGACACGACGGAACTCATAAGATTTCAATACATTGCCGTTTGCGAAAGGCAGACTTTCTCCAGCCTCCGGCGCCGCATTTCACTGAAGAGTGTCATTTTCGTCCAGGAGCGAGAAGCCGCTGCCCTCTGACTCAGAGCAGTATGACTCCACCAATGATAGAATTAGCAATTGGTGCCATTTCATGCCGGCCAACGCATTTTTTCGTGTGTTTACGTTCGGGAATGCGCAAAGATGCGTTGACATAACGCGCAAGTCATCGTTTGAGGTGTTTGCGCGCTGAGCGCGAAGAGGGGTAGTCACGTGGTTTGCGATTATCCGTGTTATCCGCCTATCGCGCGGCTTCCCAAAGTGTTGAGCTTGAGCCTGTTCCATGTTTGACAAATTCCTTCAAGATATCCTTGCTTTACCGCGCCCGGCAAAGCGGGTCATTGCGCTCCTGTTCGATGCTTGCCTTTGCGTTATCACTGTGTGGCTCGCGTTCTGCTTCCGGTTCAACGACTGGTACGCCTTATCGGGCATACAGTTCTGGACGATCCCGGTGTCGCTGGTCATCGCGCTGCCGTTGTTCATAACCTTTGGGCTCTACCGAGCGATCTTCCGGTTCATGGGGTGGGCCGCCTTCGCCACTGTCATTAAGTGCGTCGTGATCTATGGCTTGGTCTACACGCTGATCTTCAGCATAATTAGCGTGCCGTCGATCCCGCGAACCGTCGGAATTCTGCAGCCGATGTTGCTGCTGCTTGCCGTGGGTCTTTCACGTTTCGTGGCGCGGTACTTTCTATATGACGCATATAGCGAAATCCGCGGGATGGCGGCTCCCATCCGCACGCTTGTCTATGGAGCCGGATCACAGGGACGCCAGCTCGTCAGCGCGCTTGGTCATTCCGCCGAATTCAAGGTTGTTGGTTTTCTGGATGACGATACAGGCCTGAGGGGGATGTCGCTCAACGGCGTTAAGATTTATAGCCCGGAGAAAATCGAGCAGATCTGCGACGATCTTCAGATCCGCACGGTCCTCCTTGCCCTGCCGCAAATCGATCGCAACAGGCGCAACGAGATTCTTGAAAGACTGCGCTCGGCCAAAGTTGCGGTCCGCACCGTGCCGGATATTTCCGCATTGGCCACCGGCCAGGCCCAATTGACGGACCTGCGCGATCTTGATGTTGAGGATCTTCTCGGCCGGATCGCAGTACTTCCCAACACGGAACTTCTGGAGCGCAATGTCCGCGATCGCGTCGTGCTCGTTACCGGAGCGGCAGGATCCATCGGCGGCCAGCTCTGCCGGGAGATTGCAAAGCTTCGTCCGAAGGCGCTGCTGCTGCTTGATCAGAACGAGTTCGGCATCTACTCGCTTCAAAGCGAACTGGAAGGAGCAGACGGCGAGCAACTGTTTCCTGTTGTTCCGCTTCTAGCCGATGTTTGCGACGAGCATCGCATTAGCAGTATTGTTGCGACGTGGCGGCCATCGACCGTCTACCATGCCGCGGCCTACAAGCATGTACCGCTGGTCGAGCAGAACCCCGCCGAGGGTGTGAAGACAAATGTCTTCGGCACGCTTTCTGTTGCCAAGGCAGCTCTTGCAGCCGGAGTCGATCGGATGATCCTGGTCAGCACCGACAAGGCGGTCCGGCCTACGAATGTCATGGGGGCAACCAAGCGGTTGGCTGAAACGATCCTTCAGGCGCTGTCCGAAGGCCAGGATCGCACGACCTTTTCGATGGTTCGCTTCGGAAACGTGCTGGGATCGTCCGGGTCTGTGGTGCCCCTGTTTCGTCAGCAGATTAGCCGCGGTGGCCCGATCACGCTGACGCACGAGGAAATTACCCGGTTCTTTATGACTGTGCCCGAGGCGGCTCAGCTGGTGATCCAGGCGGGCGCCATGGCCACAGGGGGAGACGTTTACGTCCTCGACATGGGCGAGCCAGTCAAGATCATCGATCTCGCGCGCCGCATGGTTGAACTCTCTGGCCTGACTGTTCAAGATGAACAGAATCCAGACGGTGATATCAGCATTGTCACAACCGGCCTGAGGCCCGGCGAGAAGCTCTACGAGGAGCTTCTGATAAGCGACAATCCCGAGATGACCGACCATCCAAAGATCAGGCGCGCACGCGAGCAATTCTTTCCATGGGTCGAACTTTCGACGAAGCTCGACAAGCTCGCTAACTATGCCCGCGAAGGTGATGCCCAGAGCATCAAGATCGCCTTGGCCGAGCTTGCGCCCGGATATAGCCCTTTGGAGCGGGTTGTCGATCTAGTATCGCTGCGCAAGAAAGTCGTTTAATGGCCGTTCGCAATGCGAATTCGCCAGTCGGTATACGAGGTTTTCAATGTTCCTTCTGACGGGAGCGACGGGATTTGTCGGCAAGGGAATGCAGGAGGCGCTGCGGCAGCGCGGGATTGCGTTCCGGGCGGCTGGCCGGCATGCATACCCAGGGCTATTTCCTGTCGGCGAGATAAACGGCCATACGGACTGGTCGGCAGCTGTTTCCGGCGTCAATGTCGTCGTCCATTTGGCATCGGTCAATCAGAACGTAGTTGAGGGCGACCCGGCGGCTATTCAGACCTATCGCGCGGTGAATGTCGATGGAACGCTTAATCTTGCGCGACGGGCCGCTGCCGCAGGCGTGAAGAGGTTTGTGTTCGTCAGCACCATTAAAGCGAATGGTGAGTGGACCACGGACGGGCAGCCGTTCAAAGCTGGTGACGCGCCGAATCCGCAGACAGACTATGCTGCTACGAAGCTAGAGGCCGAGCAGGGACTTCACTCTCTCTCCGGCCAGACGGGCATGGAGGTGGTCGTCATTCGTTCGCCACTGGTCTACGGCCGGCATATGCGCGGTAGTTTCAACGCGCTGGTAAACTTGGTCCAGCGTGGGTTGCCGCTGCCTCTGAGATCCATTCGCAACAGGCGCTCGATGGTCTATCTTGGCAACCTGATCGATCTGATCGTCCTCGCCAGCGGACATCCTGCAGCAGCCGGAGGCACTTTCCTCGCCGGGGACGGTGAAAGTCCATCGACGCCGGAGCTGTTGAGGTTGATCGGTTCAACGGTCGGTTCGCCGGTACGCTTATTACCGTGCCCCGGTTTTTTGCTCGAAGTTGCCGGGCGTGCGCTTGGCAAGCAGGAGCTTGTGTATCGGCTGACGCGATCGCTGGAAGTCGATATAGACGCAACCCGTAGCCGGTTGGGCTGGACGCCGCCTTTCGGTATGAGCGAGGGACTGGCACTCGCTCTGGACTCACGAGTGCCTTTACGGACATGAAATGACACAGACAATGAACCAACTGATCAAGCGGCTCTTTGATTTTTGCGCGTCTCTGGGCGGCCTTATTGTGCTTTCGCCAATCTTGCTCGTGCTTGTTATACTCGTGAGGCGGTCTTCTCCCGGCGGCGCGCTTTTCCTGCAGAAGCGTGTGGGCCGGTATGAGGTTCCGTTTACCTGCATAAAGTTCAGGACGATGGCAGCCGGTACACCCAGTGTCGGCTCTCACGATGCCGCCGAGGCGTGGATCACGCCGATCGGCAGGACGTTGCGTGCCTACAAGCTGGACGAGCTCCCGCAGCTCGTCAATGTGCTGCGCGGCGACATGAGTTTGGTAGGGCCGCGCCCCTGCCTGCTGACACAGCCAGATGTGATCTCGGCGCGCCGGGCCAAAGGCGTGTTCGCCGTCCGGCCGGGCATTACTGGGCTCGCCCAGATCGCTGGCATTGACATGTCGACACCGGAAAAGCTTGCGGCGGCCGATGCCGAGTACGTCAAAACCGTCAGCCTATGGCGCGACATCGCGATGATTCTAGGCTCAATCCTCGGCAAGGGGAAGGGCGACGCTGCGCTCCGGTGAGACCACTGGCGCTGCGGTCTACGGGGGCCGCCCGCCTTTCACATACCACAATCCGCTTCGAAGCATTCGTCTATCTTATCACCGTAGTGATCTGGCTCCGGTGAATGGGCTTGATGCAGGCATTTCGCCGCCTAAGGAGCTGACCCATTTGGGCCAGATTGCGAAGCGCGGCGCAATCTGGCAGTTTGGGCTGAAAATGGCTGGTATTTAGCATGGCCATGACGGCAAGCTTGCGGTATCAGGCCGGAAGAAGGTGGGGAAGCAACTGACGATGAAAGCACCGACCGGCCGTGATGCCGCTCCGACGATTGCCGATGTTGCGCGGCTGGCCGGCGTTTCCCGCGCTGTCGCAAGCCGGGCCCTTTCGACCGAGCCGCGGCCGGTATCCGCCGACAAGCGCGAGCGTGTCATCGATGCGGCCAATGCCCTCGGCTACAAGCCGAACCTTTTGGCCCAGAGCCTGACCACCAAGACGGTCAATCTCGTCGCCGTCGTCGTCAACCACATTCACGATCTGTCGGACCTCGACCTGTTCGACCGGCTGATCGATCAGATCCAGGCGATCGGCAAACAGGTCATCCTGGTGCGCATCGGTTCGGTCGCACGCGTCGAAGAGTTCCTTAGAAACGGTGTCGCCTATCATGTCGATGCGGGGTTGGTGTTCTCGGACTTCGCCGATGCGACCACCGTGCGGCGGATGTTCCGCTCCGATCTGGTGGTCATGCTGAACGGGCTGCATGACGAGCTCTCGCCCGTCGTGATGCCCGACGAGGCCGTCGGTATTTTCGAGGCGGTCGCGGATGCCGCCAGCAAGCGGGTGCGCACGGCGGGTCTGGTCACCGGCCGCGCCTCTTCGCCGGTCGAGCATGCGCGTATCGGTCTTTATCGCAAGGCTTTCGAACAGCACCGGATCGAATTGAAGCGCACGGTTCAGGGGGACTATTCCTATGCCAGCGGACATGCCGCTGCGGCTGTGCTCGCCGGTGATGATTGTCCCGATGCGATCTTCTGCACATCGGATGCCATGGCGATGGGCATTCTCGATGTCTGCCGCTCGGATTTTCCGGGCAACCGGCCGCCGCGTTTCCGGCTTTATGGCTTCGACAACCTGTCGCTGACCGATTTCGAGGCCTATCCGATCTCGTCGATCGGCTACGACAAGTCCGATTACGTCCGGCATATCGTCGATTTCATCGCCAATCCGGAGGCGTTCAAGCCGGGACAGCCGCCGATCATGGTGCCGACGCGCTTCGTGCTGCGCGCCACCTCCTAAAGAAAAGGCCGCCCGGAGGCGGCCTTTATTGTCTCACCACTGCGGGTTCAGAGCCGGCGGGTTGGCTTCAGCGCCCCACCACTTCTTGTAGTTTGCCTCGTAGGCGCCCGACTGGATGTAATCGGACACGAACATGTCGAGCCAGCGGACGAATTCCGGGTCGCCCTTGGCGACGGCCATGCCGATCGGGTCGTTGGAATAGAGACCGGCAAGCGTCACCAGCGTCGGGTTCTTGGTCGCGAGATAGTCGAGCAGCGAGGAGTCCTCGATCGCCGCATCGACGCGCTTCTGCTGCAGCTGCAGCACGCCGTCGGGCGCGAACTGGTCGACATAGACGAGTTCCGCATCCGGAACGGCGGTCTTCAGGAAGGTTTCGCCCGTCGTTCCGCGGCCGACGACGATCTTCTTGCCGGCGAGATCCTTCAGATCCTTGATGCCCGCATCCTTCTGCACGATGATGCGCAGGCCGGCACGGTTATAGGGGATCGAGAAATTGACGACCTTGGCGCGTTCGAGCGTGGCCGAGGTATTGGCGATCGCCACGTCGATCTGGCCGGAGACCAGCATGGAAATGCGGGCGTCGCCTGAAACGTCGGTGAATTCGACCGGCACGCCGATCTTTTCAGCCAGGCGCTTGGCGACATCGGCGTCATAGCCGACGGGATTGTTCTGGTCGTCGCGGAAGCCGATCGGCTCGCCGCCGAGCGACACGCCGATGCGGATCGTGCCGCGCGAACGGATATCATCGAGCATGCCGGCAAAGGACGGCAGAGCCGAGCCTGCGACAACAGCGATCGCAGCAATTGCGGTGAGTAAGCGTTTCATTGTTCCATTCCCTCTTCGTTGATTATGCCTGTTTCGCAGTCCGCAATTCCGGTTCGGACATCGAATCCTCCCAGAGCCAGTAGCTGATCTCGCCCTCGCATCTGAAATTCACAACCTCATGATTTCCTTTTGCGTCAACCGCATGAATGACGACGCCGGCAAGGAAACCGGTATTGAGTTCGCTAAGCTCCTCGACGGCAAGCTTGATCGCGTCGGAGAGCGAATAGCCGAGCTTCATGGCGAGCACGATGGTGCGCGAGGTCGAGCAGCGCATGGTCATTTCGCCGGTATGGGTGCAGGCGGCCGCGCCATAGCGGCTGTCGGCGTAGAAGCCGGCGCCGGGGATCGGCGAGTCGCCGAGACGGCCCGGATATTTCCACGCCCAGCCAGACGTGGAGGTTGCCGCATGAATGCCGCGGGTAGGATCGGCCGAGAGGAACACGGTCGTGTCGCGGACGCGCTCGGGATCGGTGATCGCCTTGCTGAGCGGCGCCAGCGGAATGTTCGGGAACTTCGCCAGTTCTTCGGCCGACAGTTCTTTTTCCAGCCGCTCCCACCAGACGCGCTTGCTGTCTTCGAACAGCACGTCGTCCTCGGGGAAACCGATTTCACTGGCAAAGCGGCGCGCGCCATTGCCTGTCAGCATCACATGCGGCAGTCGCTTCATGACTTCGTGGGCCAGTTTCGCGACCGGCAGCGTATTGGGTACGGCCCCGACAGCGCCGACGTCACGGGTAGTGCCGTCCATCACAGCGGCATCCAGTTCCATGTCGCCGATCATGTTTGGCCAGCCGCCGAAACCGACGCTGCGAACCTTAACTTCGCTCTCGACCTTGCCGATGCCGGCAACCATGGCGTCGAGGCTGTTGGCGCCGCTGCGCAGCATATCGACCGTATGAGCAAAACCCGGCCAGGCTTCTTTGTTGGCGATGAGCAGCATGAAAAACCTCTAATCTTTACGCATTTTGGAAAGGAACTGGGCAACGCGGGGCTGCGCCATGCCGCCATCGGCGGCGAAAAACTGTTCGGTCGGCAGATCGACAAGCAGCTTGCCCTTGTCGAGGAAGACGATCCGGTCGGAAATCTGTCGGGCGAATTCGATCTCGTGGGTGACGAAGAGCATGGTCGTGCCCTCTTCGGCGAGCTTGGCGAGGATAGCCAGCACCTCGGCCGTCATTTCAGGATCGAGCGCGCTCGTCACTTCGTCGAGCAGCAGATAGCGCGGCTGCATGGCAAGCGCCCGGCAGATACCCACACGCTGGCGCTGGCCGCCCGAGAGCTGTGCCGGATAGGCATCGGCACGTTCGCCAAGACCGACCGAAGCCAGAAGGGCGCGCGCGGTTGCTTCGGCTTCGGCCCGCGGCTTCTTCAGAACCTCGATCGGAGCCAGGGTTATGTTACCGAGCACCGTCATGTGCGGATAGAGATTGAACAGCTGGAAGACGGTGGCGGAGCGCTTGCGCGCCTCGGCCAGTTCCTTGGGCCTGCCGGTGTCGAATTCGTCGACAAGGATCCGGCCGCCATTCAGCTTTTCCAGGCCGTTGATGCAGCGGATCAGCGTCGATTTTCCGGAACCTGACGATCCCAGGATCGAGACGACCTCGCCGGGATTGATGGTCAGGTCGATGCCGTCAAGGACGGTGGTCGAGCCGAACGCTTTCTTGACGTTTTCTACTTTGAGCATGTCAGAGCCCTCTCCAGGCGCTATGAGCCCTGAGGCGGTTTTCGAAACGGGTGCCGAGAAGCGCGACGAGCTTTGCGGTCGCATAATAGAGCAGGCCGACGGCGGTCCAGACGATGAACGGCTTCAGCGTCCTGAGATTCAGGATATTGCCGATCTTGGTGAGATCGACGACGCCGATCACCGAAATCAGCGACGTCACCTGCAGCTGGTTGACGAGCAGCGCGATCAGCGGGCCGATCGCAAAGGCCATCGCCTGTGGCGCCACGACATGGCGCAGCACCTGCCAGCGGGTCAGGCCGAAGACGCGGGCTGCCTCGATCTGGTCGCGGCCGATCGATTCGATCGCCGAGACGGCGATGACATAGACGAAGGCGGCGGTGTTCGCCGACAGCGTGATCGTCGCGGCCGTAACAGGCGTGATGCGGATATGGAAGAGCGCCGGCAGGCCGAAGAAGACCAGGAAGAGCTGCACCAGAACAGGCGAGTTCTTCAGGAGCTCGGAGACGAAGGTAACGATCTGCAGCAGCACCGGTACGCGGTAGAAGCGCACGACTGCCCAGAGAATGCCGATCAGCAGACCGATCAGCGACGTGCTGAAAAACAATGCGACGCTGACGCCGAGGCCCTGGGCGAGCAGCACGAAATCGTAAGAGGTGAAATCGGTATAGCGCATCAGCCGACGGCCTCCATCAAGTCACGGTTGAGGCGGCGGTGAAGCAGCGTGACACCAAGCGACACGAGATAGGTGAGCACGGCATACGCAACCAGCAGCACGACATAGACTTCGAAGGGCCGGTAGGTCTGCGACACGACGATCTGCGCCGAACCGGTGAGCTCGTTCAGCGTGATGGTCGAGAGGATCGACGATGTGAGGATCAGGTTGATCAGCACCGAGCCGAGCGGCCGGATCGACGTCCTGAGCGCGATCGGCAGAACGATCTTGGTAAAAGTCACCCGGCGCGACAGGCCGCTGACCTCAGCCGCTTCGATGATGCCGGGGTCGATCGCCAGGATCCCGGCTCGGATGACATCGGAAGCATAGGCGCCGCCGGCAATCGACAGCGCCACGACGCCGGTGGTAAAGGCATCGATATAGATGCCGAGTTCCGGCAGGCCGTAGTAAAAGAAGAACAGCTGCACGATGAACGGCACGTTGCGAAAGATATCGACATAGACGAAGGCAACACGCCGCAGCGCCTTGGAGGACGAGGTACGGGCGATCGCCACGAAGGCGCCCATGATGACGCTGCCGAGCAGCGCCAGCGCGCAGGCCTCTGCCGTCAGCAGGGCGCCTTTGGCGAGAAAGCCGATATGCGGCAAAAGGATCGAAAGGTCGAACCGCACGATCGCTCTCCCCAAGCACGATTGAAACCGGTTTCATATTGCTGAAACCGGCGGATGCTGTCAAGCGCCGTGGCAGGGAAGTTGTGGAGATATGACAAGAACGCCCCGCATCCGGAGATGCGAGGCGCTTCCATGACCGTTGAGGGGCCCTAAGCGGCGGAGAAGGGCACGGCCACGAAGGTTTTGTTGCCACCGCGCTCGACCAGGAGCAGCACCGACTTGCGGCCGGATTTGGCGGCTTCGGCGACAGCGGTCTTGGCATCGCTTGCGCCATGCACCGGCTTGTCGTTGACCGAGACGATCACGTCACCGGTCTGGATGCCGGCTGCAGCGGCCGTCTTGTCGGGGTTTACGCTGGCGACGACAGCACCGGTGACGCCGCGCGGCAGGTTCAGTTCCTGGCGGGTGTCCGGCGTCAGGTCGGCGAGGCCGACGCCGATGCTCGGGCCGGTCTGGACCTTGCCATCGCCTTCATCGGCAGATGCCTGCTTCTGTCCGTCGTCATTGCCACCGATGGTGACATTGAGTTCGGCGCTCTTGCCATCGCGCCAGACGGTCAGTGTCTGCTTGGCGCCGGGCGACATGTCGGCAACGAGGCGCGACAGGTCCTTCGGCGTCTTGACGGCTTCGCCGCCGACCGCAGTCACAATGTCACCGGTCTTGATGCCTGCATGGGCAGCCGGAGTATCATCCGATACGGCAGCGACGAGAGCGCCCTGGGCATCGGTCAGGCCAACTGCATCGGCGACATCCTTGGTGACGGCCTGGATCTGCACGCCGAGATAGCCGTGGTCGATCGAGCCGTTCTTCTGCAGCTTGGCGACGATGGTGCGGGCTTCGGCGGATGGAATGGCGAAGCCAACGCCGACGCTGCCGCCGTTCGGCGAGTAGATGGCGGTGTTGATGCCGACGACATGGCCGTCACGGTCGACAAGCGGGCCGCCGGAATTGCCGTGGTTGATCGGCGCGTCGATCTGGATGAAGTCGTCATACGGGCCACTATGCAGGTCGCGGCCACGGGCCGAGACGATACCGGCGGTCACTGTGGTGCCGATGCCGAACGGATTGCCGATGGCCAGAATCTGGTCGCCGAGCTTCAGCTTGTCGGAATCACCCCAGGCGACGGTCGCCAGCGGCTTCGGAGCCTGGATCTTCAAAACGGCGATATCCGACTTCGGATCGGTGCCGACGAGTTTGGCGGGCAGTTCGGTACCGTCATCCAGCGTCACCTTGATGTCGATGGCATTGTCGATGACGTGGTTGTTGGTGACGATCACGCCATCGGGGCTGATGATGAAACCGGAACCGAGCGCCATCGCATGCTGGCCGCTGTCATGTTGTGGGGCCTGGCGCGGCATGGGGATGCCCTGCTGCTCGAAGAACTGGCGGAACTGCTCATCCATCGGCGAGGACTGCTGGTCGCTGGTGTCGGTGGCCTTCATCGTCGTCGTTACGGTAACGACGGCCGGCTTGTCGGCATCGACGATCGGCGCGAACGAGCCACCGGGGGCAAACTTGCCGCTGACTTCGGCAGGCGCGGCAACCGCGGAGGCGGCATTGATGGTGAAGGGCAGCGCGGCAGTGCCGGCAATCAGGGCGGCACCGAGAAGCGCTGCAGTGCGGTGCTTGAGGAGGATATTGGACATGGCGAGTGGTCCCTTGCAAATGGTTGCTAAGCGGCGTCGATGTTCCGGGGAACGCGGGCGTCGGGCGAAATGCACAAACTCTTCAAATTAAAAACCGCCGCTTTACTTAGCGATTACTGGTGTTCGTGAAGAATTAGCGCTTGATACTGATATGCGCCGCTCAGGGTTCATTTACAAATTAAATGTTCATTACCGTTTCATTGCGAAACGGTAAGAATTACAGGGAATTAATATTCGGATCGAGAGCGGCCCGCATCGCTGCTGGAGTCTATGTCTCAGGCCTCGACTTGGACCATATGGCCGTTGCCGAGGCTCTTGTAGCAGCGCTTTGGCGGCACATAGCCGAGCGGGCGTAGCGGGCTTTTCAATTCGTCAGTGGAGAGCCCGCGCTTGATGCCGCGGCGCGACGGATCGGGAACCGGAACGGCGGCAATCAGCTTCTTGGTATAGGGGTGCTGCGGATTTCCGAAGACAGCTTCGCGCGGGCCGATTTCGACGATCTCGCCGAGATACATCACCGCGACGCGATGGCTGACGCGCTCGACGACGGCCATGTCGTGCGAGATGAACAGGAAAGCCAGCTTGAGGCTCTGCTGCAGGTCCATCAGGAGATTGCAGACTTGCGCCTTGATCGAGACGTCGAGGGCCGAGACGCTCTCGTCGGCGACGATGACCTTCGGATCGAGCGCCAATGCGCGGGCGATACAGATGCGCTGGCGCTGGCCGCCAGAAAATTCGTGCGGATAGCGCTCCATCATGTCGGGTTTCAGCCCGACGCGCTCCAGCAGATCGGCCGCCTTGTCGCGCGCCTGTGCCTGGGTTCCGAGATCATGGGCGACAATCGGCTCGCTCACGGTGGCGCCGATGGTCATGCGCGGGTTGAGGCTGGCGAAGGGGTCCTGGAAGATCATCTGGATGCTGCGGCGCATGTGCCGGAGGCGCGATGAATCCAGACCTGTCACGTCGTAGCCGTCGAGATTGACCGTGCCGGCGTTCGGCTCGATCAGCCGGGTGATCGATCGGCCGGTCGTCGATTTTCCGCAGCCGGATTCGCCGACCAGCGACAGCGTCTCGCCCTGGAAAAGGTCGAAGGAGACATCCTCGACCGCATGGATCGCGCCGGTGCGCGTACCGAAAACGCCGCCACGGATTGCAAAGCGCGTCGTCAGGTTCTTGACCTCGAGGATCGGCGTCTTGCCGCGATCGACGGTATCGGCGACAGCCACGGGCTCGGTACGCTCGCCGGTGGTGGTGTCGACAACAGGAAAGCGCAGCGGCCACTGGTGGCCGGTCATCGAGCCCAGCCGTGGAACGGCCGAGAGCAGCGCGCGGGTATAGGGGTGCTTGCCGCGGTGGAAAATATCGTCGGTCGGCCCGGCCTCGACGGCTTCGCCGCGATACATGACGATGGTGCGGTCGGAGATTTCGGCGACCACGCCCATGTCGTGGGTGATGAAGAGAACGGACATGCCTTCCTCTTCCTGCAGCAGCTTGATCAGGTCGAGGATCTGGCCCTGGATCGTCACATCAAGCGCCGTCGTCGGCTCGTCGGCGATCAAGAGCTTCGGCCGGGAGGCGAGTGCCATTGCGATCATCACGCGCTGGCGCATCCCGCCGGAAAACTGGTGCGGATATTCGTCGAAGCGGGAGGATGCGTTCGGGATACGGACCTTTTCAAGGAGCCGGATCGTCTCGACCCGGGCTTCGGATTTGGTCATCTCCCCATGGCAGGTCAGCGCCTCTGAGATCTGGCGGCCGATCGTGAAGATCGGGTTCAGCGAGGTCATCGGCTCCTGGAAGATCATCGCAGCGTCGTTGCCGCGGACCTTTCGCATCTCCTTGTCGGACAGCGCCAGAATGTCCTTGCCGTTCAGCAGGATGCTGCCTTCGACGCTGCTCTGCTTCTTGGCGAGCAGCCTCATGATCGACAGCGAGGTAACGCTCTTGCCCGAGCCGGATTCGCCGACGATCGCCACGGTCTCGCCGGGCATGACATCGAAGGAGACGTCGCGCACGACGGGCTTCCAGGTGCCATCCACCAGAAACGAGGTGGTCAGGTTCTTGACCGAAAGCACCGGATTTGCAGCTTCACCCATGTCTTTTTCCTGCTTCATGGTTCGGTCTCAGGTCTTGAGCGGTGTGGCAAAGGAGGCCGAGGGCCGCCCTTCGGCGATGCGGGCAGCCTCGACGGCGGCAATTTTCGCGTCGATCTCGCGCCGGTCGATCATGCCGCTCGGATTCTGGCGCGTTGCCATCGTCTCGGCGACATAGAGGTAGCGCTCGCTGGCGACAGCATAGAGCCGGCGCAGCTCCGCCAGCGGATCGGTATGATCGTCGGCGCGGATATTGAGCCAAGCGTAATCCTGGTCGCGGTAGATGACGAGGGCGGCCGATTGCTTGCCGCGCTTGTCGCCACCGGCGTTTTCACCGGCCTGCATGGCTTCAAGCAGCCGTTCGGCCAGCGGCTTGCCTGCGGTCTTCTGATAGGTGGCGAGCGTTGCCGCGATCACCTCGGGACCGGCCAGCATGTTGCCGGCCACCGAGACATTTTCGGCCACCAGATGCCCGGCCCAGTCGATGCATTTTTCGCCTGTGAAGGCCGCATTCTGTCCAGCTGAGTCGATCAGATGAAACTGCCGCTGACTGCGGCCTTCGTCGCGGGCGGCGAGTTCCGCAACGATCGCCTCCGGCGCCTGGCCGGCACGAAGCATCGCCAAACCGTCGATGCCATTCAGCGGATTGACGAAGGCTTGCGTCGCGACCGCACCGATCCCGCCACGGATATGCGGCACGATACCGCCAACGGCGAAGAAGCGGCTGGCAACGGCAATGCCGAGATGGCCGGTGTCCGGGTCACGGGCGACGATCGAATAGGTCACGGTCTATCTCCCCACCGCATAGGCCTGCATCAGGCGCGGGGTCGCCGCAGCCCGCAGCAACCCGTCGGCATCGCGGCGTGCTGCGGTCAGGCGGCCGACGGTCCATGGATCGGCAACCGTCAGCTTGTGACCCTTCTTGCGCAGGGCCTCGAGAACGCCCTCGCCGAAATTCGCTTCGGCCATCAAGCTGCCCGGCTCGCGGGTGCGGGGGTAGAAGGAGCCCGGAAAATGCGAGGTGTGGAACAGCGGCTGATCGATCGCCGCCTGCAGGTTCATCTTGTGATGGACATAGCGCAGGAAGAAGGAGAGCTGCCACTGCTCCTGCTGGTCGCCGCCGGGCGTGCCGAAGGACAAGGTCGGGCGTCCTTCATGAAGCGCGATCGACGGCGTCAGCGTTGTGCGCGGGCGCTTGCCGGGGGCAAGCGAGGTCGGCAGGCCGGGCTTCAGCCAGAACATCTGGGCGCGGGAATTGAGGCAGAAGCCAAGGCCCGGCACCGTCGGCGAAGACTGCAGCCAGCCGCCCGACGGGGTGATCGACACCATATTGCCCTCGCGGTCGATGACGTCGATATGGACCGTGTCGCCGCGCTTTTCGGAGAGATGCGCCATGGTCGGCTCATAGACCGCGCCGGTCTTGGAGGTGACGCCGAGCATCTCCATCGTCAGCGCATACTGGTCTTCGAAGCCCGGCACGATACCCGGCTGCAGCTCAAGCGATGCCTCTGGCTTGATGAGCTTGCGGCGCTCGTCGCTATAGGCGTCCGACAGCAGATGCTCGATCGGGATCGTCGAGAAATTGGGATCGCCGTAGTAGATTTCGCGGTCGGCGAAGGCGAGCTTCATCGCTTCGGTGACGGTATGGACGAAATCGGCACCGGCAGGATCCATCGAGGCGATATCGATGCCCTTCAGGAGCGCCAACGTCTGCAGGAAGACCGGTCCCTGACCCCACGGGCCGATCTTGGCGACCGTCCAGCCGTGATAGCCGTAGGTCTGCGGCGCTTCGATCGTGGCTGACCAGTTGGCCATGTCATTGGCGGTGATGACGCCCTTATGCTTGATGCCACTCGCATCCATCACCTCGGTCGAACCAGCATAGCGCTCGATCGCCTCGGCAACGAAGCCGCGGTAGAAGGCATCGCGCGCAGCCTCGACCTGTTCCCCGCGGCCGCGCTTGGCTTCTGCCTCTGCGATGATCCGCTTCCAGGTCCCGGCGAGAACCGGGTTCTTGAAGTTGGAGAGCGGCTCGGGTGCGGCGCCACCGGGCAGCCAGGTCTCGTAGGATGTCGGCCATTCCTTCTCGAAGAAAGAGGCGAGGCCTGCAATGGTCGCGGAGACGCGCGGCAGAATCGGATGGCCGTTTTCAGCGTAATAGATCGCCGGTTCCAGCACGTCGCGAACGCTCATCGTGCCGTAGTCGCGCAGCATCAGCATCCAGCCGTCGAAGCTGCCGGGAATGACGGTCGAAAGCAGACCGTCGCCCGGGATCAGCTTCAGGCCTTCTGATGTGTAATGTTCGATAGTCGCGCCTGCCGGGGCCGGGCCCTGCGCACAGATGACCTCGACCTTGTCCTTCTTCTTCGAATAGAGGACCGCAGGCATATCGCCGCCCGGGCCGCAGAGATGCGGCTCGACGATCTGCAGGACGAAGCCGGTCGCGACAGCCGCATCGAAGGCGTTGCCGCCCTTTTCGAGAATGCTCATGCCGACCGCCGAGGCGATCCAGTGGGTGGAGGTAACGACGCCGAACGTGCCGAGGATTTCGGGACGGGTCGTGAATGCGGTCATTTCGAATGTCCTTTCAGGAAATCATGCTTCGCGCGGATCGAGCGCATCGCGCAGGCCGTCGCCGAGGAGATTGAAGCCGATGACGACGAGGAAGATCGCCGCCCCCGGCCACATCGCCATCCATGGGGCTTGGGAGAGGAAGTTCTTGGCAACGTTCAGCATCGATCCCCAGCTGGCGGCGGGCGGCTGCTGGCCGAGACCGAGGAAGGAGAGGCTGGCCTCGGCGATGATCGCCGTTGCAATCGTCAGCGTCGCCTGCACGAGAATGGGGGCGGCGACATTCGGCAGGATGTAGCGGGTGATGATCCTGAAATGCCGGAGGCCGATCGAGCGGGCGCCCTCGACATATTCCTCTGTCTTCACGGCCAGAACCTGGCCACGGGTCAGGCGGATGAAGATGGGCATGGCCGAAAGGCCGATAGCGATCATCGCGTTGGTGAGGCTCGGGCCCAGGAAGGCGGCAAGCGCGATCGCGGTGATCAGGAACGGCATGGCAAGGAAGGCTTCGGTGATACGCGAGATGATCTGATCGACCCAACCGCCGAAATAGCCGGCCATCAGGCCGAAGGGCACGCCGACGATCACGGCGATCGCTACCGAGAAGACGCCCGCCATCAGCGAGGCCTGGGCCCCCCAGATCATCCGCGAAAGGATGTCGCGGCCGAGGTCGTCGGTGCCGAGCCAGTGGGCGGCTGATGGCGCCTTGCGGATCGCCGACCAGCTGGTGCCGTTCGGATCGGGAATTGGCAGCAGAGGTGCCGCAATCGCCAGGATCGCGAAGAAGGCGATGATGCAGAGACCGGCAAGCGCGCCCTTGTTGGCCTTCAGCTTGCGCCAGGCGCGGCTTGGCACGCGCTGTTCCGTGGTGACAGCGACCTGATCGATGGCGGTCATAGCGAGGCCCTCATGCGCGGATTGAGAAGGACGTAGAGGATATCGGCGATGAGATTCATCAGGATGAAGCCGATCGCGGTGCAGAGCACGACGCCCTGGACGACCGCATAGTCGCGGTTGAAGACGGCATCGACGATTAGCTTGCCGAAGCCCGGAATGGTGAAGATCTGCTCGGTAAGGACGGCACCCGCAAGAAGCTCGCCGAAGAGCAGGGCGCTCAGCGTCACGATCGGCAGAACTGCATTACGGAAGCTGTGTTCCAGCACGACCGAGCGCTCCGAAAGGCCCTTGGCGCGGGCGGTGCGGATGTAGTCGGCGCTGAGCACGCTCAGCATCGCCGAGCGCGTGTGCCGCATCAGCGTCGCGGCCAGCGCATTGCCGAGCACGAAGGAGGGCATCAGCATCGTCTGGATCGAGCGGATCGGGTCGTTGAAGAAGGGTTCGTATCCGGAGGCGGGCAGCCAGCCGAGTTTCACCGAGACCAGGAGGATCAGCATGATGCCGAGCCAGAAATTCGGGATCGAAAGCCCGGAAAGCGCGATCAGGTTGGCGATGTAGTCGAATGCGGTGTTCTTCTTCACCGCCGCCAGGATGCCCATGGGAACGCCGATCACGAAGGCGAAGATCATCGACATGATGGCGAGCTGGATGGTGACTGGGAGTTTCTCGGCCACCAGTTCCAGAACCGGCTGATTGGTTCTGAGCGAAATGCCGAGATCGCCCTGCAGCACCGAGCCCAGCCAGGAAACATACTGGTAAGGCACCGGATCGTTCAGCCGGTATTTCTCGCGCAGATATTCGATCACCTGCGGATCCCGCTCTTCACCGGCCATGGCAAGGATGGGGTCACCCGGCAGCAGCTTCTGCAGCGAGAAGACGAAGACCGATATGATCAGCAGCGTCGGAATGGCGACGAGAAGCCGCTTGGCGATGTAGGTATACATGAACGATCCTGAGCGAGCGGAGAGAGGCGGCGAGTATTACCCGCCGCCGCGATGGCTGGTTCAGCCTTCCTTCTTGACGCCGGTCAGACGGATCATGCCGTCAGGCGAGGCGACGAAGCCGGTGACGTTCTTGTGCATCGCCCAGATCCACGAGTTATGGCCGAGATAGATGATCGGCATGTCGTCGTTGAGGATCACGGCCGCGGCGTCATACTTCTGCTTGCGCACCGCATCGTCAGTGGACGCGCGGGCCTCGTTCAGCAGCTTGTCGACTTCGGCATTGCAGTACTTGGTATCGTTGATGCCGCCCTTGCAGGTGATGAACTGGTGGATATTGCCATCGGGATCGATACGGCCCGACCAGTCCGAGCGGCTGAGCTGATAGTTGCCCGCCGTCTGCTCAGACAGCAGCGTTGCGAATTCCGTCGAGCGGATGGTGACGTCGAAGCCTGCTTCGGCAACCATCGACTGGACAACCTGCATCATCTGCGAGGCGACCGGGTTGTTCTGCACCTGCAGCTCGATCGGCACGCGGTCGAAACCGGCTTCCTTGATCAGCGCCTTGGCCTTGTCGAGATCGCGGGCGGGAACCGGGATATCCTTGTCGAACCATGGGCTGTTCGGCGGGAACGACTGGTTGCCGGCAACCGAGGTGCCTTCATAGACGATCTGGTTCAGCGCATCGCGGTCGAGTGCCAGCGAGAAGGCCTGGCGCAGGCGCTTGTCCTTGCCGAACGGATTGTCGGCGCGCGCACCGTTGCCGACATTGGCATAGAGCGCCATGTAGCCGGTGCCGATCGCGTCGGCATAGGTGAGGCTCGTATCTTCCTTCACAGATGCCGCGTCGGTCGGTGCCAGGCGCTCGATCATGTCGAGATCGCCGGAGCGCAGGTTGGCGAGGCGCACCGTAGTATCCGGGATCGGCAGGTAGGTGACCTTGTCGACGAAGATATTGTCCTTGTTCCAGTAATCCTGGAACTTCTCGAGCACGATGCGGTCCTGCTGGACGCGCTCGACGAACTTGAAGGGACCGGCGCAGACCGGGTGATTGCCGAAATTGGCACCGAGCTCCTTGGCAGCTTTCGGCGAGACGATCATGCCGGCGCGGTCGGAAAGCTGGGCGAGAAGCGTCACGTCAGGGCTCTTCAGCATGAATTTCACTTCGTATTCGCCCGAGGCCTCGACCTTCTCGACCGAGGTCAGCTCGCTCTTGCGGCGCGATTCCGGCAGCGTCATGTTGCGTTCGATGGTGGCGACCACGGCCGCCGCGTTCATCGGCGTTTCGTCGTGGAACTTGACGCCTTCGCGCAGCTTCATGGTCAGCGTCTTGCCGTCGTCGGACCATTTCCATTCGGTCGCGAGCTGCGGCACGATTTTCAGGTCGGGCGTCACGTCGACGAGCTTGTCGCACATCGCGGTATAGACGATGCGGCCGACAAAGGTGCGCGACTGCGCGGGATCGAGCACGTCGGCATCGTCCTGCAGGCCGATCTTAAGCTCGGCGGCAAAGGATGGAAGGGCAACAATTGCCCCGGCTAGAAGGGTCGTCACGAAACTGGCGGTCTTCATTTCACTCTCCTCTGGTTCTTTTTTATTTGCTTCATTGCCGGTGGCTCTTCAGGTGAGCTCTTCTTTGGTCTCCGGTATCTGATGGTCGAGCGAGGTCATGCGGACCAGGCTCTCCTGCAGCGTCAGCAGATGCTGGCGCATTGCTTCGCCGGCTCTCGCCGGATCACGGGCAGCGATGGCATCGACGATTGCGGTATGCTGTCCGTAGGTCACGGTGCGCGTCTTGCTGGCGGCGCGGGCGCGTTCGCGGATTGTCTGCCAGGCTTCGTCCTGGCGCACACGGTTGATGACGTCGAAGATCGTCAGGAAGAACTGGTTGCCGGCCGATTGCGCGATATGCCGGTGCAGCGCGCCGTCCCACAGTTCCCGGCCGTCGGCATCGGTGCTTTCGTAGATCTTCTTGACCAGCTCATACATGCGCTCGACGTCGTGCTTCTTGGCGCGGATGGCGGCAAGCTGAGCGAGCTGCGGCTCGATGCGCAGGCGCACTTCCATGATTTCCATCAGGTCGGTGCCGGCGACGATCGAATCCACATGCTCGCTCCAGCCGTCGGGGCGCCTTCCGGCAAAAGTGCCGGATCCCTGGCGGCGCCAGATCAATCCCTCGGCTTCGAGAACTTCGAGCGCGCGGCGGATGGCGCGGCGGCTGACGTCGAGCATCTCCGAAAGTGCCCGCTCCGTCGGCAGCTTGCCATCGGCATCGAGGCTGTCCGAGCGCAGCAGCGCACGCAGCTTGTCGAGTGCGTAATTGGAGTTCCCCGTGGTCTCATCCATGCGAATGGTCCGAACCAATTTCTTATTGGTTCAATCCAAAACCATATTGGTCCACCTCGTCAAGCGGTTTTTTGTGCAATTTTTGCAGCGCACAAAAATTAGGCTGCGATCTTCGCCATGCACAAAAAATCCGGCGCCGATGACGCCGGATTGGGCAGGTCGAAGATGCGAAAATCCCTTAGATACCCGCGATCTTGCGCAGGTCGTCGGTGGCGCCGGGAGCGGTGGCCAAAACCGGCGATCCCTTGGTCAGGCGCTCGCCTTCGGTCGGGAAGGGGTGGTACCAGCCGCCGGCTTCCTTGACGAGGCAATAGCCCGCCATGCAATCCCAAGCATGCATGTAGGGCTCGTAATAGCCGACCAGGCGGCCGGCCGCGACATAGGCGAGCATCAGCGCGCCGGAGCCATTGCGGATGAAATTGCCGCCGGCTTCCAGAAGGTTTTCCACCATCTTGCCGACGAAGGCCGGCGTCACATGGTTGTTGGCGCCGATGCCGGTGACGGCGTTGCGGATGGTACGCGACGGGTCGAGCGACAGCTTATTGCCGTTCAGCGTGGCGCCCATGCCGAGAGCCGCCGCATAGAGCTCGTCGTGGCAGGGTGCCGAGATGACACCAACGACCGGGATGCCATCGTGCAGGAGCCCGATCGAGACGCACCAGTTCGGCATGCCGTTGACAAAGGGGCTGGTGCCGTCGATCGGATCGACCACCCAGGTGAAGCCCGATGTGCCGGTCTCCAGGCCGTATTCCTCGCCGAGAACGCCATCGGTGGGATGGGCTTCGTTGAAGCGCTTGCGGATCAGGTTTTCGACCTCGCGGTCGGCGATCGAGACCACGTCCTGCGGATCGCGCTTGGTTTCGATCACAAGCGTTTCGCGGCGCTTGAAATAATCGAGCGCCACGGCTCCGGCCTCGCGGGCCACGGCTTCGGCCAGCGCAAGGCGCGCTTCGAGCCCGGGTACGACATGCGACGTCATGAAAATCTTCCCTTGATGAAATGCGGCGCTCAGCCGCCGATGATGGCAATGCCGCGATCCTTGAAGCCGATCTCCACCTCTGTCAAAGGCGCAAAGGCCCTTTCCACTGCGGGATCGACGACGAAGAGCGTGCCGTTGCTGGTTTTGACTTCGTATTCCACATGGTCGCCGAGATAGGCGGCATGGGTGATCTGGCCGCTGAAGGCGCCGCCGTTTTTCTGCGCCAGCGTGATGGCGTTCGGGCGTACCGCCAGCAGCGCCGGGCCGGGGCGCATGTTGCGGCCGGAGATGCGATGCGTCAGGCCCTCGACATTGATCGTCGCGTGATCGCCATCGATGCCGACGACATTGCAGGGCACCACATTGGCCTCACCCATGAAGTCGGCGATGAAGGCCGACACAGGCTGGTCGTAGAGATCGCGCGGCGCGCCCTTCTGCGCGACTTCGCCATCCTTCATGACGATGATCTGGTCGGAGACCGCAAGCGCCTCGTCCTGATCGTGGGTGACGTAGACGGCGGTGAAACCAAGCCGCTGCTGCAGCTCGCGGATCTCGGTGCGGACGCGGCGCCGAAGCCGGGCGTCGAGGTTCGACAACGGCTCGTCGAGCAGCAGTACCTGCGGCTCAAGCACCAATGCCCGGGCAACCGCGACACGCTGCTGCTGGCCACCGGAGAGTTCGGCAGGCAGGCGTTGACCCATGCCGCCAAGACCGACGAGCTTCAGGCCTTCCTCGGCGCGCTCGCGTGCTTCCTTGCGCTTGATGCCCGACGATTCCAGACCGTAGGCGACATTGTCGAGCGAGGTCATGTGCGGGAACAGCGCATAGGACTGGAACACCATCGAGACATCGCGCTCGTTGGCCGGCAGCATGGTCACGTCCTTGCCGCCGATTAGGATGCGGCCAGCGCTGGGATGCTCGAGGCCCGCAAGCATGCGCAGCGTCGTCGTCTTGCCGCAGCCGGACGGGCCAAGCAGGGTCACCAGCGTGCCGGGCTCGATGGTCAGAGACAGATCGGGGATCGCTGTGAAGGCGCCGAAGGTCTTGCGCACGTTCTCGAAGACGACGGAACCGGGTTTGTTGCTGCTCATGCGGTTTTCTCCTGACCGAGAGGTGCGGATGCTATGGCCGCCGGTGCCGCCATGGCGACGCGGTTTTCGCGGCGCAGACGGCGTTCGCCGACCAGGAACTGGAAGCCGGCGATGACCGTGACCATGACGACGATGAGGGCCGAGGAATAGGCGATGGCAACGCCATACTCGCCATTCTCGACAAGGCCGACGATATAGGCGGTGGACATGTTGTATTCGGCGCTGACCAGGAAGATCACGGCGCTGATCGAGGTGATGGCACGCACGAAGGAATAGACGAGGGCGGCCGTGATCGCCGGGCGCAGCAGCGGCAGGATGACTTTGCGGATCGTCCGGAAGCTGTTGGCGCGCAGCGTCAGCGATGCCTCGTCGAGGCTCTTGTCGAGCTGGCTCATGGCCGCCACGCCGCCACGCACGCCGACCGGCATGTTGCGGAAGACGAAGCAGGCAACGAGGATCATCGCCGTGCCGGTCATTTCCAGCGGCGGCAGGTTGAAGGCCATGATGTAGCTGATGCCGATGACCGTGCCGGGGATCGCGAAGCTCAGCATCAGCGCGAATTCGAAGACATTGCGGCCGACGAATTTCTGGCGGACGATGATATAGGCCGTCAGCAGGCCGACAGCGGCCGTGAGCGGGGCGGAGATCAGAGCGATCTCCATTGTCGTCCAGAACGAATTCCAGGCGACCCCCGTCCACGCCAGGCCGCCGTCATCACGGAACCCGATCGAGAAGGCGCGAATGTAGTGCTCGAAGGTGAGCGTGTTGTCGAGACCCCAGGTGCGAACGAAACCGCCGAACAGGATCATCGCATAGACGACGATGGTGAAGATCGCCCATGGGATGACGAGGGAGTGAACGGCAATCGAGACGCCGCGCGGCAGGGCGATATGCTGACCGGAATCGCCCTTGCCGGTGACGGTCGCATAGCTCTTGCCCTGTAGCCAGAAACGCTGGGCGATGAAGGCCGACATGGTGAAGACGAGCAGGATCATGGCGAGCACGGCGGCGCGGGCCGGGTCGTTCTGTGAGCCGACGACGGCAAAGAAGATTTCCGTCGACAGCACGCCATGGCTGCCGCCGAGCACCATCGGGTTGCCGAAGTCGGCCATGCTCTCGATGAAGCCGATCAGAAAGGCGTTGGCGAGACCGGGCTTCATCAGTGGCAGCGAGACGCGCCAGAAAGTGCGCCAGCGATCGGCGCGGAGCGTCTGCGACGCCTCTTCCATCGACGGGCTGACGCCTTCGACAACGCCGATGAGCACCAGGAAGGAAATCGGTGTGAAAGATAGAACCTGAGCGATCCAGATGCCAGTCAGGCCATAGAGCCAGCGGCCGGGCTCGACGCCAAGCAGGGAAGATACGAGCTGTGTCGCAACGCCCGAGCGGCCGAAGAGCAGAGTGAGCGCCAAGCCGACGACGAAGGGCGGCGTGATGATCGGCAGGATGGTCAGCAGCCGCAGACCCTTCTTGTAGGGAAAGCGGGTGCGGGTGGCGACCAGCGCGAAGCAGAGGCCAAGCGTCGTCGATCCGGCCGCCGTCATGATCGCCAGCCAGAGCGTGCGCCAGGCAACGCCGCAGCGCTCGCCGCCAACGACACAGCCGAGGCTCCAGACCGATGAATCCTGGATATTGGTGAGAAAGCCGGTCGGATTGAAGGAGCCGTCGAAATCCTGAAAGGCGCCGACGAACATGCTGCCGACGGGATAGAAGACGAAGATGGCGACGAGGAACACCAGCATGGCGATAGCGCCGACCACGAAGGCGTCGCCTTTCATCACGCCGCGTTCGGCAAGGCCGAAGGCGAAGAGAAACACGAAGACAAGGCCGGTCACCACTGCGCCAGCGCCCATCGACGGCTGTCCGTCAGGGAGCGCGCCGAAGAGGGTTTCGGCGAATGTCCAGCTCCAGCCGGAGAGATTGATCGCCAATCCCTCGATCGTCAGGAAAAGCACGCCCAGGCCGCCGGCCCAGGCCAGCAGCGTGGCACGGCGTTTCGGATCGGGAAGGAAGCGCGCGATGCCGCCCAGCAATACGAGGAAGACGGCGATCGCGAGCCACCATCGGCCATAGGTGGTGATCTGCAGGATGCCGGGCGCCGTGGAGGGATCGCCCAGAAAATCAGACAGCCATCCAAGGCCGAAGAAGCCGCCTTCGATCCGATACCACGGGAGCAGTATCAGGGCGGCAATGGCGAAGACGAGAGCGATATCCAGTCTGCGATTGTGGTTCTTCATGGTTCGCTCCCGCTTGAGCACGGCATTATGCTTGGCGGCCGGCAGCCATCGGCAGCCGGCCATTGAGATCACTTGAAATCAGTTCGCCTTGGCGCCGATTTCCTTGTCCCAGCGGCTGAGCAACGCCTTGCGGACATCGGGATTGCCGTATTTGGCGAAGTCGTAGTCGATGAGCTTGATGTCCTCGAACTTCGGTGCTTCCTTCGGAATTTCGGCCGACTTGTTGGACGGTAGCTGGAAGGACTTGGCGTCCTTCATGTGCGACTGCGCATCGGCGCTGAGTGCCCAGTCATACCATTTCTTAGCATTCTCGAGGTTCTTGGCGCCCTTGACGATCGACATCGAGCCGATTTCGTAACCGGTGCCTTCGCAAGGCGCGACTGCCTTGATCGGGAAGCCTTCGACGGTCTGCGCCACGGCGTCATGCATGAAGACGATGCCGATGGTCGACTCGCCGCGGGCGGCCGCCTTCACCGGTGCCGAACCCGACTTGGTATATTGCGAAACGTTGGCGTTCAGCTTCGTCAGATAGTCGAAAGCCTTGTCCTCGCCCATGATCTGCACCAGCGTTGCCAGCGTGTTGTAGGACGTGCCCGAGGAATTCGGGTTGGCGATCTGGATTTCACCCTTGTAGGACGGATCCAGCAGGTCGGCCCAGCACTTCGGTTCCTTGAGGTTCTTCTGCTTCAGGATGTCGGTGTTGTAGCCCCAGCCGAGCGCACCGGCATAAACGCCGACGGTGCGGTACTTGGCGCTTTCGGCCTGCTTCTTGGCCCAATCCTGCAGCTGGTCGAACAGCGGCGACTTGTATTCCAGCGTCAGGTTCTCGGCGGCGGCCTGCAGATGCGGATCGCCGGTACCGGCCCACCAGATGTCGGTCTTCGGGTTGCGGGCCTCGGCGCGAATCTTCGCATAGGTCTCGCCGGCCGAGAGGCGCACCATGTTGACCTTGATGTCGGACTGCTTTTCGAACAGCCCCTTCATCAGGTCGCAGACTTCCTGGTCTGCCGAGCAGATCACATTGAGATTGCCAGCGGCATGAGCCGAAAAGGCAGCAAAAGTCACACTCGCGGCAAGCGCTGCCGCGGCAAGTTTAGCTGAACGCATTCTTTCCTCCTGGATGTGGCGGCGCCTCCACGCCGATCGCCTTTGCAAGCGTGTGCAAATGCTGCATGACCCAGGAAAGCCTGTCAACAGTTTTTGTCACAAAACTGTCATAAATCCATTCGCGGGGATATTGCACGCAATTGCAATATCGTGCACAGTCGCGTGCAAGGGGAGATTCAGTTGGTCACGAAGGTCTTTGTCAGCGCGCAGGAAGTCGCGGAAAAAGCGGGGGTTTCCCGTTCGGCTGTGTCGCGCACGTTTACGCCAGGGGCCAGCGTCGCGCCCGAGACACGCAAGCGGGTGATGGAAGCGGCCGAGGCGCTCGGATATCACGTCAATCATCTCGCCCGCGGGCTGATGCGCAACGAGAGCGGCATTGTTTGCCTGATCGTTTCGGAGATGGGTACACCCTACCGCTCGTCGCTGATCAGGGCGGTGACGCAACATCTGCAGAACTCTGGCAAGATCGCCATGCTGATCAATACCGACCGCTCCGACGGCAGTGTTGACCGGGCGTTGCGGCAGGCGATCCGCTACCGCGCCGATGCCTCGATCATCCTGTCAGGCCAACCCGACAAATCGATCACCCAGCTCTGCCTGAAGAACGGCCAGCGGCTGGTGCTGATCAACCGCGACGACGCGCAGCCGGGCCCGTTCAGGATCAATCTCGACGACAAGGAAGCGGCAAGCCGCATCCTCACCGCCTTTGTGCGCGCCGGCTGCCGTCGCCTTGCCTTCGCCAATTCGGAAGTCGGGACGCCCAGCCTGATGGCCCGCGAGCACGGTTTCGTTGCCGCTGCCGCCGCACTCGGTATGGAGGTCGCCGTCGAGCGCTTCGGCCCGACCGGCTACGAGGCGGGCAAGGTCGTCGCCCAGCGGCTGCTGACGCGCAAGGAAAGGCCCGACGCGATCTTCTGTGCCAACGACCTCCTCGCTTGCGGCGTGATGGACGCGGCCCGCCATCAATTCATGATGTCGGTCCCCGATCAGCTCTGCGTCGCCGGCTTCGACGATATCGAGCAGACCTCCTGGTCATCCTACGATCTCACCACTTTCGCCCAGCCCGTCGAAGCCATCGCTCGCGAGGCAGTCGCTTTTCTGGCGGAACCCGGAAGCGCGGAGGACGACGGGCAGGGCCGGTCGATCAGGCTGCATGCGGAGCTCATCTGGCGAGGGTCGATCCGCGGCGGATGACGGTGTTGAGTCGATCTGTGCATACGATTACACAGATTTTCACAGGCTGCAGATTCTCCGCGCAAAGCTGCTTCTGCAGCATAAAGCTCTGATTTCACGTCTGTAACGGGCAGACGCGCAATCCGCCGACCTCTCCGCTTTGCAACCTGCGTCAAAAGTCGCCTTGAACACGTTTACATTGTCTCGTAGATGTCGAAGCGGCCGGTGCGGTTGCCGAGGCCAGCGAGCGGAATGGACATGTCAGAAAAGCGCGTGCATCTGGTCTTCAAGACCCATCTGGATATCGGCTTCACGGATCACGCGGAAAAGGTTCGCCGCCAGTATCACGAGCGGTTCATTCCGCAGGCGATCGAAACCGGGGCGCATTTCCATGCAGAGAACGCCGATGAGCCGAAGTTCATCTGGACGACGGGCGCCTGGCTGATTTGGGATCATCTGAATTCGCGCTCGCCCGCGGAAGTCGCAGCCCTTGAGCAGGCGATCGACCGCGGGCTGATCCGCTGGCACGGCCTGCCGTTCACGACGCATACGGAGCTGATGTCGCCGGATCTTTTCCGCGCCGGCCTGTCCTATTCGCAGGAGCTCGACCGCCGCTTCGGCAAGACGACGATCGCCGCGAAGATGACGGATGTGCCCGGCCATACGCTCGGCATGGTGCCGCTGCTCGCCGAAGCCGGGATCCGCTTCCTGCATCTCGGCGTCAACACCGCCTCGCCGCCGCCCGACGTGCCGGATGTTTTCCGCTGGCGGGCACCCGATGGCGCCGAAGTCGTGGTCATGTACCAGCGCTCCTATGGCGAGACCTATTTCCCCGAAGGCTTCTCGGATGGGCTGAGCTTTGCCCATACCAACGACAATATCGGTCCGCAAAGCGTGCCGCAGACGGCCGAAGCGCTGCGCGAGATCCGCAATCGCGAGCCGGATGCGGTGATCCGGGCGGCGACGCTGGAAGATTACGGTGCGCTGCTTTGGGAAGCCCGCGAGCGTTTTCCGGTTCTCGACATCGAACTCGGCGACAGCTGGATTCATGGCAGCGCCACCGATCCGCAGAAAACCGCCCGTTTCTTGGCGCTGCAGCGGCTCTATGACCGCTTCGCGGGCGAGGGGTTGAGCCGCAGCCGTCTGGCTTTTGGCCGTGAGCTGGCGATGGTCGCCGAACATACCTGCGGCGTCGATATCAAGTCCTATCTGCGCGACAACAAGGCATGGTCGCGGCAAGATTTCGAGGCGGCGCGCAAGGCTGATTACCGGTTCGCCTATGCCGAACAATCCTGGCAGGAGCAGCGCGATTACCTCGATAAGGCGGTCTCGATGCTCGAGCCTGACGACGCGGCACTGGCGGCGAGCGCCGTTTCCGCGCTTTCGGCTCCGGCAATTCCGGTGATCGCGGGTAGAGAAACGGTCCTCAAGACCGGTGGCTGGACGGTGACGCTCGACGGTCAAAGCGGCGACATTGCATCGATCGCAACGCCGGCGGGGACGGTGATCTCGGGCCGCGGCGGCGCGCTTCTTGGCTATCGCTATGAAAGCTATGATGCAGCCGATGTCGGCAGGCATATGGATACCTATTTGACGCACCGCCAGGAATGGGCGGTGCTCGATCATGACAAGCCTGGCCTCGCCCAATCCGGCGCAGCTCTGTCCCAAGTGTTTTCACCGGTTCTCGAGGCGGCTGCAGGCAACATGATGCTGCTCTCGCTGCCCGAGCGCGCATCGTCGTCATATGGGGTGCCCAAGCGTGTTTCGCTGCGGTTCCTGGATGAAGGCGATGCGCTTTCCATTCAGCTGACGCTGCATGCCAAACCTGCCAATCGCATGCCGGAGGCGAGCTTCTTCTTCGTCACGCCTGCCGGGGATACGGCGTGGAGTTTCCGCAAGATGGGGCTCTGGCACAGGTCGGGCGCGATCGCCGAAAGCGGCGGGGCGCAGCTGCAGGTCGTCAGCGCCGCGCGCACCGGTGCGCTGCAGATCGAACCGCTGGATACGCCGCTCGCAGCACCCGCAAGCTGGGACTTCATGACCTTCTGCAAGGCGCGTCCGGATTTCTCCGGCGGCATCCGGTTCAATCTCCATAACAACAAGTGGGGCACGAATTTTCCGATGTGGTGCGAGGGCGACATCGTCGCGCGCTTCAGGCTTTCCGAAATTTAAGTACCTGAAAAATAATAGCAAAAGTAAGCCGCGGAGAGTGATCTCCGCGGCTTTTCCGTTGTGGAAAAGTCTTTGTCCTTGCCCGCTTGCACTAAGTTGGATACTAATATACTACTTCTTGCCAAGCCAACGGGAGGTGGCGACGGGTGAGGACAACAGGTCAGCGCATCACGATTGAAACTGGGGCCGGGACGCGATGAGCGAGACCCGCAAGAAGCGCTCGCTCGCCGGCGTCACCCATCTCTCGCATCAGCGAGCCGCCGCGCCACGTGCCGCGACGCTCGTCTACAATGCGCTGCGCGACGACATCATCTCGCTCCGCCGCAAGCCGATGGATCTCCTGAACGAGAAGGAACTCGAGGCGCAGTTCGGCGTCAGCCGCACGCCGATCCGCGAAGCGATCCTGCGTCTGTCGGACGATGGTCTGGTCGATGTCTTTCCGCAGTCCGGAACCTTCGTATCCCGCATTCCGCGCCATGCGCTCTACGAGGCGATCCTTGTGCGCAAGGCGCTTGAGGACACCACCGTCTCGATCGCCGTCGAGAAGATGACCCCTGCCGGTCTGCGTCTGCTGGAGCGTAATCTTGCCGATCTCAGCGCCTGCGTGCGCGACGACGATGTCGCCGCTTTCCATGTGGTCGACAACGATTTCCACAAGCTGATCAGCGATATCGCTGGCTTTCCGGGCATCTGGGCGATCATCCAGCAGGTCAAGGTTCATTCCGACCGTTACCGCCTGCTGACCCTGCCTCAGGAAGGGCGTCTCGCCCGTGTCATCGAAGAGCACTCCACCGTCATCGACTGCATGAAGGCAGGCGACAAGGCGGGTGCTGCCTCGGCAATGGGCTTCCATCTCGGCAAGCTGCTCGGCGAAGTCGAGAAGGCCGAAATCTGGGATCCGAACTATTTCATCGAGGATGCGAAATCTCCCTTGGCATCCGCTGATCAGAAGGGAAAAATTCAATGAAGATCGACGTCCGCCATGCTTCGCATCCGGAAGCCGTCCGTGGTTACGACACCGATACGCTGCGCCGCCATTTCCTGATCGAGACCGTTTTCGAAGGCGGTGACATCAGGCTGACCTACTCGCATTATGATCGTATGGTGATCGGTGGCGCCACGCCCCTTGCTGCTGCGCTGGTCCTTGGTGCACCGAAGGAAATCGGTCAGGAGACGTTCCTTGCCGAGCGCGAACTCGGCGCCCTCAATGTCGGCGGTGCAGGCAGCGTCACCGTTGACGGCAAGCGCCACGATCTCGCCAAATATGATTGCCTGTATGTCGGCAAGGGCGCCAAGGACGTCAGCTTCGAAAGCGCCGATGCGGCAAGCCCGGCCAAGTTCTACCTGGTCTCGACGCCGGCGCACCAGACCCATCCGACGGTTCTCCTGACCCGCGACAAGGCGCGTCATCTGACCCCGGGGGAAGCAGCGACCGCTAACAAGCGCTCGATCTACCAGTTCATCCACCCCGAAGTCTGCCAGTCCTGCCAGCTGACGATGGGCTTCACGATGATCGATGCGGGCAGCGTCTGGAACACCATGCCGTCACATACCCACGACCGGCGCATGGAAGCCTATCTCTATTTCGATCTCGAAGCCGATCAGCGCGTCTTCCATTTCATGGGCGAGCCGCAGCAGACCCGCCACATGCTGGTGGCCAGCGAGCAGGCGATCATCTCGCCGCCCTGGTCGATCCATTCGGGTGCCGGCACCAAGAACTACAGCTTCATCTGGGCGATGGCCGGTGACAACAAGAGCTTCACCGATATGGACCATATCGCCATTGCGGATCTGAGGTAGGACGATGGCCAATCCCTTCGATCTCTCGGGCCGCACCGCCGTCGTCACCGGCGCCAATACCGGCATCGGCCAGGGCATTGCACTGGCGCTGGCCGAGGCCGGTGCCGCAATCGTCGCTGTCGGCCGCTCGTCGATGGACGAGACCGAGGCGCTCGTTAGCAAGGCGGGTGTCCGCTTCCACGCCATCAAGGCCGATCTCGGCAGCATCGCGCCGGTCAAGGATATTGTCTCGGAGACGGTCTCGACCTTCGGCAGCCTCGATATTCTGGTCAACAATGCCGGGATCATCCGCCGCGCCGATGCGGTGGATTTCACCGAAGAAGACTGGGATGCGGTCATCGACACCAATCTGAAGACCGCCTTCTTCCTGTCGCAGGCGGCCGGCCGTCACATGATCGAGAAGGGCCGCGGCAAGATCGTCAACATCGCGTCGCTGCTCTCGTTCCAGGGCGGCATCCGCATCCCGTCTTACACCGCTTCGAAAAGCGGGCTTGCCGGCATTACCCGGCTGCTCGCCTGCGAATGGGCGGGCAAGGGCGTCAACGTGAACGCGATCGCGCCCGGCTATTTCGTCACCAACAACACCACGGCGCTGCGCGACGATCCGGATCGCAGCGCTGCGATCCTTGCGCGTATTCCGGCAGGCCGTTGGGGCACGCCGGCCGAACTTGGCGGGGCCGCCGTGTTCCTGGCATCGGCCGCATCCGACTATGTCCACGGCACCGTGATCCCCGTCGATGGTGGTTGGCTGGCGCGCTGAACGAATGAGTGAATTCGCGTCCGTTCGCGGGCCGCGTCTGGAGGAGACATGCAGTACCAGTTCGATTTTGCGGCGCTGATGCCTTATTGGCAGGATTTCCTGTCGGGCGCGCTGACGACGATCGAGATTACCGTGTTTTCGGTGATCATCGGGCTTGCGATCGGCATCGCCTGTGCCATCGCGCGCCGGTCCGATGTGCCGCTGCTGCGCACGGTCGTCGGCATCTATATCGAAGCGGTGCGCAATACGCCGTTTATCGTGCAGATCTTCTTCATCTTCTTCGGGCTGTCGTCCATCGGTTTCCGCCTGCCGATCCTTGCCGCCTCCGTCTTCGCGATGGTGATCAATGTGGGCGCCTATACGGCAGAGATCGTGCGCGCCGGGATGGATTCCATCCATCCGAGCCAGATCGAGGCGGCCGAAGCGCTTGGCCTTTCGAAACTGCAGATCTATCGCGACATCATCCTGCTGCCGGCGATCGAGCGCGTCTATCCGGCGCTGTCGAGCCAGTTCATCCTGATGATGCTCTCGACCTCGATCTGCTCGCAGATTTCGGCCGAGGAACTGACGGGCGTTGCCAACAACATCCAGTCGAACACCTTCCGGTCGCTCGAGACTTATTTCGTCGTGGCGCTTCTCTATATCGCCATCACCTATCTGATGCGTGCCGCCTTCTTCGGACTCGGCCTCATTGCATTCCCGCGCCGCCGCCGGCTCGGGCTCGGCGTGTGAGGTGACGATGCTAGGAGCTTTCTCGACCAATCACCTGATCTACCTGCTGGATGGCCTGCTCTGGACGATCGTGCTGTCGGCGCTCGCCTTCATCCTCGGTGGCATCGCCGGCTTCTTCGTCATGCTGGCACGCATCTCGCGTTTCCGCTGGCTGCGGCGCACCGCGCTCGTCTACATCCAGATCGTCCAGGGCACGCCGCTCTTGATCCAGATGTTCCTGCTCTATTTCGGTCTCGGCGTTTTCGGCATCTCGGTGCCGCCGCTAGCCGCGGCCGGTCTCGGCATGATGGTCTATTCGAGCTCCTATCTCGGCGAGATCTGGCGTGGCTCGGTGGAATCGATCGCCAAGACCCAGTTCGAAGCTGCCGAATGCCTGGGTCTGACCCGCTGGCAGGCGCTGCGCGACGTCATCCTGCCGCAGGCGCTGAAGATCGCCACGCCGCCGACGGTCGGCTTCCTCGTGCAGCTCGTCAAGAACACCTCGCTTGCGTCCGTCGTCGGCTTCCTGGAGCTGACGCGTGCGGCGCAGGTCATCAACAACTCCCTGTTCCAGCCGTTCCTGGTCTTCGGCGTCGCAGCGCTCTTCTACTTCTGCGTCTGCTATCCGCTGTCGGTCTGGAGCCGTTCGCTTGAGAGGAAACTCAATGTCGGCCGCCGTTAAGCTCACCAATGTCGTCAAGCGCTTCGGCGCCCTGGAGGTGCTGAAGGGCGTCTCCTTCGAAATCAACGCCGGCGAAGTCGTGGCGCTGATCGGCCAGTCCGGTTCGGGCAAGAGCACGGCGCTGCGCTGCATCAACCGGCTGGAGACGATCCAGGACGGCACCATCGAGGTCTGCGGCCACCGGGTCGAGGATCCGAAGCTCGATCTGCGCTCGCTGCGCCGGGATATCGGCATGGTGTTCCAGAGCTACAATCTCTTCCCGCACATGACGGTGGCCGAAAACATCATGCTGGCGCTGCGCCGCGTGAAGTCGATGCGCAAGGATCAGGCCCGCGAGATCGCCACCGAGGTTCTGGCCAAGGTCGGCCTGTCGGAAAAGATCGACAACTATCCGGAACAGCTTTCCGGCGGACAGCAGCAGCGCGTGGCGATCGCCCGCTCGCTCGCCATGCAGCCGAAGGTGATGCTGTTCGACGAGGTGACCTCGGCGCTCGATCCGAAACTGACGGGCGAAGTGCTGCGCGTCATGGAAGATCTCGCCCGCGGCGGCATGACGATGATCGTCGTAACCCACGAGATGGGCTTCGCCAAACGCGCCGCCAACCGCGTCATCTACATGCATACCGGCAAGGTCTGGGAGACGGGAGGGGCAGACATCCTCTCCAATCCCCAAACGCCGGAACTGAAGGAATTCATGGCTGAAGAGCTCTGAATTCAAGGAGGAGTACCTGCACGCATGCGCGCAGGGTCGGGTAAACGAGAGAGGAGACTCATATGCCGACGACAATGATTTCGAAACTGGCACTCATCGCAGGCGCAAGCCTGCTGGCCTTCGCATCGGCCGCTAATGCCGATGTGCTCGACAACATCAAGAAGGCCGGAAAAGTGCGCATCGCGGTTGCGATGGGTATTCCGGAATATTCCTTCGTCGACGAAAACCTGAAGCCGACAGGCTCCGACGTCGAAACCGCAAAGCTGATCGCCAAGGATCTCGGCGTCGAGCTGGAACTGGTGGAAATCACCAACGCTGCCCGCGTTCCCTCGGTCCAGACGGGCAAGGCCGACATGGTCGTCTCCTCGCTCGGCATCACCGAAGAGCGCAAGAAGGCGATCGATTACTCGGTTCCCTACGCAACGCTGGCGCTCGTCGTTGCCGGTCCGGCTGACGCCGCGATCAAGGACTATGCCGATCTCGACGGCAAGCGCATCGGCGTGACGCGCGCCACCACCAACGACCAGGACATCACGGCCAAGGCTAAGGGTGCCGACATCGTTCGCTTCGAAGACGATGCAACACTGATCACCTCCGTCGTCTCCGGCCAGGTCGATATTCTCTCCAGCCAGTCGGCCGTCATCAACGGCATCAACAAGAAGATGACCGCCAATCCGCTGCAGATAAAGTTCACCCAGAAGGAAACCAACCTCGGCATCGGTATACCCAAGGGCGAAACGGCGCTGAAGGGCTGGCTCGATGGTTGGGTGAAGACCAATTTCGACAACAAGGTGCTGCGCGATATCTATCGAAAGTTCCACAATGCCGAACTGCCTGACGATCTGACCTCGCGTCAGTAAGCATCAAAAAGAAACGCCGGGGCTTTGCGGCCCCGGCGGGTTTTCAAGCGAGCGCCTGCGCTCGCTTCTGATAGACCTCGGGATCGGGGATTGGCACCGCGGCGATCAGCGCCTTGGTGTAGTCGTCCTTCGGGTTCTCGAAGATTTCCCGCCGCGTTCCCGTCTCGACGATCTTGCCGCCGCGCATGACGGCGACGTTATGCGACATACGCTCGATCACAGCCATGTCATGCGAGATGAAGAGATAGGCAAGCCCCATCGTCTCCTGCAGCTCCAGCATGAGATCGAGTACCTTGGCGCGGACGGAAACGTCGAGTGCTGCCACGCTTTCATCGGCAACGATCACCTTCGGGCCAACGGCAAGTGCCCGGGCGATGCAGATGCGCTGGCGCTGGCCACCCGAGAATTCGTGCGGATAGCGGGTTGCCGCATCCGGCGTCAGGCCGACGCGGCGCAGCAGTTCCGCGACACGATCCTGCCGCTCGCTCTTGTTGCCGATGCCGTGGATGAGCATCGGTTCGGCGATGGCGGGGCCGACGGCCATGCGGCTGTCGAGCGAGGCATAAGGATCCTGGAAGATCATCTGCGCCGAGCGGCGAACCGGGCGCATTTGGCGCTGCGTCAGGCCGGCAATGTTCTGGCCGTCGATCAGCACGCTGCCGGTGAAGGGAATGAGGCCGAGCACGGCCTTGCCCGTCGTTGACTTGCCGGACCCGCTTTCGCCGACGAGGCCGAGCGTTTGACCCGGCATCAGGTCGAAGGAGACGCCGCTGACGGCCTGCACCTGTGGCTTGCCCTTGAAGAACCGTCCCACCGGGCTGCCATAGTGAACGTCGAGATCGCGAACGGCGATCACGGGTGCAGCACCGGTCCGCTCGGGCTCGATCTTGCGTGGCGTCACGCGCGGCGGGCCATCGGTGCCGGCAAGTGCGCCGAGGCGCGGCACGGCGGCGAGCAGCTGCTTGGTGTAGTCTTCCTGGGGACGGTTGAAGATCGCGAGCGATGGACCTTCCTCGACGATCCGGCCGTTCTGCATGATCAGCACGCGATCGGCCATTTCGGCGACCACGCCCATGTCATGGGTGATGAGCACGATCGAGGTGCCGAACTCGGCCTTCAACTCGCGCATCAGCTTGAGGATCTGCGCCTGAACCGTGACATCGAGCGCCGTCGTCGGCTCGTCGGCGATCAGCACCTTCGGCTGGCAGGAGAGCGCCATGGCGATCATCACGCGCTGGCGCATGCCGCCTGACAGCTCATGCGGGTATTGCTTCAGCCGCCGCGCCGGATCGGTTATCTGCACCGCATCCAGCATCTTCAGCGCCGTCGCCTCGGCATTCTCGTTGCCCTGGTGCTCGCGGATCGCCTCGGTCAGCTGTGCGCCGATCGACATGACCGGGTTCAGCGAGGTCATCGGTTCCTGGAATACCATGGCGACATCGCCGCCGCGCACGCTGCGCATGGCGCGGTTCGAGAGCGTCAGCAGGTCACGCTCGCCGAGCAGGATGCTGCCGGAGGTGACGCGCAGCGACGCCTTCTGCAGCAGTCCCATGATGGCAAGCGAGGTCACCGATTTGCCCGAGCCGGATTCGCCGGCGATACAGAGCGTTTCGCCGCTTGAGAGGCTGAAGCTGATATCCCTGAGGACAGGCTTCAGCCCTTCGGGCGTGCGCGCATCGACGCTGAGATTGCGGACGGAAAGGACCGGCGCTGTAGTGGTGGGCAATGTCACGAGAATACGATCCTCGGGAAGTAGAAGGAGACCACCCAGTTCGGCATATCGACGATTTCGCTGATGCGCAGGTCGCCGCAGACCGAGCAGAGCATATAGGCATCGACAGGGTTGAGGCCGTGTTCGACCGTCAGAAGATCGATCATCCGCATGACGGCTTCGCGTGCACCGGTCATCAGATCGGGGCCGATGCCGGTCGTGACTTCGTAGCCCATGCCGTCGAGGTGGCGGGTGACCGGTTCCGTCGTGGTGAAGCGCGGCGACTGCAGCCGGGCGTCCTTGACGAGCTCGATCGTCGCCTCGACATTCATCTGGCTTTCGATCGCCGTGCCGCAGACTTCGCCGTCGCCCTGGGCGGCGTGCGTATCGCCGATCGAGAACAGTGCGCCATCGACTTCGACGGGCAGGTAAAGCGTCACGCCGGCGGTCAGGTCGCGGATGTCCATATTGCCGCCGACGCGGCGGGGCGGGACGACGGAATGGGTGCCGGGCTCTGCCGGAGCTACGCCGATCGTACCGGCAAAGGGCTTCAACGGCACACGGCCGCCGGGGCCGAAGAGCGCCGGAACCATGCTGTTGGCGTCATAGGACCAGACATGCAGCGCCGGTTCCTTGAACTGGTCGGCGAGCAGGCCGAAGCCCGGAATATTGGCCGTCCAGCCGACGCCCGACGGAATGAATTTGCGCAGCGTCACCTTCAGCGCATCGCCGGGTTTCGCGCCCTCGACATAGACAGGGCCGGAAACCGGGTTGATCTTGCCGAAATCGAGATCGCGCAGCGTATCGAGGGTCGCATCGCGGCCGAGCTGGCCGCCCGAGGAATCCATGCATTCGAAATGGATCGTCTCGCCCGGCTTGGCGACGACAGCCGGGGCAAAATCCTTGTTCCAGCCGAAATTGTGCTGGGCGCGGTGAATGGTGTGGGTGCAGGCAATGCACATCTTGTGTGTCTCCCTCGTTCTTATGGCGCCCTCCCGGCCGGGGCCGGGAGGGCGTTCACCCGCCAGGGCTTATTGGTTGACGTAGATCGCGTCGTAATTGATGACGCGCGTCGGATCGATATAGACGTTGTCGGCGCCGCCCATGCGGAGCGACTTGGCAACGACGCGGCGCTCGTTGATCACCGGAACCCACGGCGCATCGGCCATGATGTCGGTGAAGATCTTGCCCCAGGCAGCGGTGCGTTCAGCACCCTTGGCCGGGTCGGACATCGAGTCTGCCGCGACAGCGCGGGCATCGAGATCCTTGTTGCAATACCAGGACCAGTTCCAGCCACCGGCAACCGCACCCGAGCAACCCAAGATCGGGCCGTAGAAGTTGGACGGATCCGGGAAGTCGGCGATCCAGGCCATGCCGCCCGACCAGATCATCGGCGCTTCGCCTTCGGTGCCACCCGCCGAGATGACGTTGGCCTGTGCCAGCGCACGCACCTCAGCCTTGATACCGACGGCGGCCAGATCCTGCTGGATCGCCTGGGCGATACGCGGCTGCGGATCGGTGTTGGTGGAGTAGAGGGTCGTTTCGAAACCATCCGGGAAACCGGCTTCGGCGAGCAGCGCCTTGGCCTTGGCAACGTCGTAGGTATAGCCGGTGAAGGACTTGTCATAGCCCGGCATCAGCGGCGGCAGCGGCTGGTTGGCAGGCGTTGCGCGGCCGTTCAGGATGCGGGTGATGCGGTCCTTGTTGACGGCCATGTTGACAGCCTGGCGAACCTTGACGTTGTCGAACGGCTTCACCTTGGTGTTGAGCGTGATGTAGCCGGTGTGGAGCTGCGCACCATCGACGATCATCTTCGCGCCATCGGCGGAGTTCTTGATCTCGAGGAACTTGGCCGGCGGAATGCCATCGCCGGCGATATCGACTTCGCCCTTCTGCAGGCGCAGCAGTGCGACCAGGGGCTCCTGGCCGACTTCGACCGTGAAGCTGTCGACATGCGGGACGTCCTTGACGAAGTAGTCCTTGTTGCGCTCGAACACGAGCTTCTGGCCGATCGTCCAGTCCTTCAGGGTGAAGGTGCCGGAGCCGACGGGCTTCTTGCCGAAATCGCCGCCTGCTGCCTCGACAGCTTCCTTCGGAACGACGGAGGCGAAGTTGATGGCGAGAACGTGCAGGAAGGTGGCGTCCGGACGCGATAGCGTGAAGACGACGGTGCCTGCATCAGGCGTCTCGATGCCGGAAAGCGTTTCGGACTTGCCGCCCGTCACGTCTTCGAAGCCCTTGATGGCGCCGAAGAAGCCGGCGCCCGGGCCCTGCGTCTTCGGGTTGACGGCGCGTTCGATAGAATACTTGACGTCGGAGGCGACGACTTCGCGGCCGTTCGAGAATTTCACGCCCTTGCGGAGCTTGAACGTGTAGGTGAGGCCGTCATCCGAAACGGTGAAGCTTTCGGCCAGCGACGGAACGAGGTTCGGTGTGCCCGGCTCATAGTCCATCAGGCGCGAATAGAGGCTCTTGATCATCGACCAGTTGACCCAGTCGTAACCGATGGCCGGGTCGAGGGTGGCGATATCGTCCTTGTAGGTGACGATAATGTCGCCGCCCTGCTTGGGTGCATCCTGTGCCATGACCGAGAGCGGCGCCAGCGCCACCACCGATGCCATGGTTGTCATTCGAAGCCAGCTTTTGAACATATTGGTTCCCCTTCTTTGGTTGCTGTCAACGTGTGCGGATACGCGGGTCGATGACCGGCGCAATGAGGTCGGCGAGCAGATTGCCGATGACGATGGCGAGCGCCGATGTCAGCGTCACGCCCATGATGATCGGGATATCGACCTGCTGGATCGCCTGCCAGGCGAGCTGGCCGATGCCGGGCCAGCCAAAGACGGCCTCGACCACGACCACGCCGCCCATGAACTGGCCAATATCGATGCCGATCATCGCGATGATCGGCAGGATGGCGTTGGGCAGCGCATGGCGGAAGATGATGCGGCGGGAGGAAAGTCCCTTGGCGCGGGCGGTGCGGACATAATCCTGATTGAGCACGTCGATCATCGCCGAGCGCACCATGCGGGCATACCAGCCGGCGCCGAGCACGCCGAGCGTGGTGGCCGGCAGCACGACATGGGCGAGCGTGCCGTAACCGCTCATCGGAAACCAGCCGAGCGTGACGGCGAAGACGTAGAGAAGCAGCAGCGCCACGACGAATTGCGGGGCCGAGACGCCGACGAAGGAGGCCATCATCACCAGACGGTCGACGAAGCCGCCGCGACGGATGGCGGCGATGGTGCCGAGCGTCAAGCCGAGGATGACTTCGACGACGATACCGGCGAGCATCAGGGTCAGCGTCGCCGGCAGGCGGGCGACGATCAGCGTCCAGACATCGGTCTTCTGCGCATAGGAGCGGCCGAGATTGCCGGAGAGCAGGTTGGTCAGATAGTGCCAGAACTGCACGAGGAGCGGCTGGTCAAGGCCGAGCTCATGGCGGATGTTGGCGACCGTCTGTGCCGTGGCGCTGCGCCCGGCGATCATCCGCGCCGGATCGGCGGGAAGCGCATAGAGCAGCACGAAGGTGATGGCGGCAACGCCGAGCAGGATCAGAAACGCCTGGGCGAGGCGGCGGAGAACGAGGAACATCAGTTTCTCCCCCGCTGCGTCGGGTCGAGGATATCGCGCAGCGCGTCACCGACGAGATTGAAGGACAGCGCGGTCAGCAGGATGACGATGCCGGGGAAGAACACCAGCCAGGGAGCCGCCTGGAAGTAGCTCTGGCTTTCGAAGATGATGTTGCCCCAGGAAGCCTGCGGCGGCTGCACGCCGATGCCGAGGAAGGAGAGCGTTGCTTCGAGCAGCACCGTGGTGGCGATGCCGAGCGTGCCCCAGACGATCGCCGTCGGCACCAGATGCGGCAGAATATGCATGAAGAGCACGCGCATGTGACCGGCGCCGAGGGAGCGTTCGGCCATGATGAAGTCACGCTCGGAGAGGCCGCGGGTCTCGGTATAGACGATACGGGCGACCTGCACCCAGTTCACCAGCGCGATAACCATCGCGACGATCCAGAGGCTGGGGCGCAGCAAGGCGGCGAGAACGATGGCGAGCAGCAGCGCCGGGAAGGCCATCATCAGATCGGTGAAGCGCATCAGCACATTGCTGGCGAAACCTTTCACATAACCGGCGATGATGCCGACGAAGAGGCCGATCGCCACCGCGATACCGTTTGCCACCAGGCCGATGACCAGCGAGGTGCGAGCGCCGTAGAGCAGGCGCGAGAACAGGTCTCGGCCGAGCGTGTCGGTGCCGAGCAGGAACTGCCCGCCGGGCGGTAGTGGCGCACCTTCGAGCGACAGCCCGTCGAACATCTGGTTGTCAGGGTCGAAGGGTGCAATCCACGGCGCGGCGATCGCCATGACGACGACGAGCAGGACGACCACGAGGCCGAACAGCGCCGCAGGCTGGCGCAGCATTTCTTTCAGCACGCGCATCAACCGGCCTCCGGCAGGGGCTCGGCACCGCCGACGATAAAGGCGGCGATCTGTTCCATCGGCAGACGGCGGCGCATGGCGCAATCGCGCAGGATAGCGTAGGCGCGTTCCTCATCGACCCGGTGTGCGGCCATCAGTTTTTCCACCGCGGCATGGACGAGAGGGCGAAGGCGTACACGCTCTTCGAGATATTGCAGCCGTTCGGCATTGTTCTTGCGTTCCTGATGAATAGAGACGGCCATGACGAGGGCCGGATAGACGGCGGACGTGGCGATCGGTTTGGCGATGATGGCACCGGCGCCCTGTTCCAGCGCCCAGGCAATGCGGCCCGGCGCTTCGGAGCCGAGAAGGGCGACGACGGGGCAGGCCGCAGCCGGATCCTTCCAGGGCAGCAGGTCATCCCAGCCCTGGTCTGCATCAACGATGACGAGATCGGGCAGGTCGGTCGCCGCAAGCGGGGCCCATTGCAGGCTGGTACGGATGCCGAGAAGCCGGAGCTGACGGATCAGTCTCTCTGTATTGCTGTCTTCGCGATGGATGATGGCAGCGTGCCAGCCGGTAAAATTCGGGGTTTCTCTCATGAGACCACCCGTAATTTCGGCGAGGCCGGCTTGTTGCGGCCGGTCAGATAGGGATCGGCAGCAAGCGGCGGCCGCGATGCCACGACGTCGAAGCCGTTTTCGGCATTGATCTGGCCGAGATGGAAGGGCAGCGGCGCATGATGGGTTTCACGGTCGATGGCGATCGAGCCGAACAAGCTCGGGCGCTGTGTGTCGTAGAGTTCGCGGCGCACGGCGGCCGGTTCGTCGCTGCCTGCGGCGATGATCGCATCGGCGCAGAGTTTGACCGCCGTATAGGCGCTGGCAAAGACGCTGGAGACACGGCGGCCTGCGCCATAGCGGGCCGCGACACGGATCTTGAAGGAGAGGTTTTCGGGCGTCGAGAGATTGTCGAAATAGGAGGCGGCGCAGAGCTGGCCGATTGCCTTGCCGGGTTCGATATCGGCAAGTTCGCATTCCATCAGGTCGCAGCTGACGACGGGGCAATTTTCCGGACGGAAGGCCGGATAGCGCTCGGCAAGCTTGCCGATCGCGGCAAGGAAAGCGTAGCTCGACGGACCAATCAGGTTGTTGAGGATGAAGCTCGGGCGGCGCTGCTCGATATCGGCAACGATGCGCTCGACCGCGGTTTCCTCCAGCGGCAGATAGCGTTCGCCAAGCACCTCGCCGCCGGCATTGGTGATCAGTTCGCGGGCCAGCCGGTTCATCTCCCAGCCCCAGACATAGTTGGCGCCGACGAGATAGGGACGGGCGCCGAAGCGCGGGATCAGATATTCGAACAGCGGGATCAGGTGCTGGTTCGGGCAGCCGCCGACATAGATGACGTTCTCGTTGGCCTCGAAACCCTCGTAGGGGCACATGTACCACAGCAGCCCGTCATGTTTTTCGACCAGCGGAATGACTTCCTTGCGGGCGGCAGAGGTGATCGTGCCGACGATATGACGGCAGCCGGCGCGCAGCAGCTGACGCGCGCCTTCCAGATAGGCGGCGAGATCGGCATGCGGGTCGAAGAAGACGGGCTCGATCCTCACCTGCCGGGCGGCGGAAATTTCCGCCAGCGCGAATTCCGCGCCGTCGCGCGCATCCCGTCCCATCGAGCCGTAAGGACCCGTGGTCGAGTAGAGAATGCCGATTTTCAGCGCGTCGGTCATGCGGAACCCAAAAAACCAAAAACCCCACGACGCGGGCCCATCATCGATGGGGCGTCATGGGGCGAAACTGCCCAGCGACTATCGGAGTCATGTGAATGCGGTATGGCTCGTCTGCCTAATCCGCAGGCTTGAATAAAATACAGGCATCCGTTCTTTGTCAAGGCCACAAACGGCGTGTGGCGATCAACAATTTTCGGGCCGGCTTCCGCCGGTGCCTAAAGCGTCGCGGCTGCCCGCGCCGCTTGGTTGAAAGCGCCCGAAATGAAGCGCAGGATGGCGGCGGTTTCGGACAGCGTCTGCTCCGCGGGGCGGGCGTTGGCGGTCGGATCGACAAGCAGATGTCTGCGGACGTCTGCATAGGTGTTGCAGGCTTCGGCGCCCTTGTCGGTGATCTTCACCGTTTTTTCTTTTCCGGTGCGGCCGGTTGTCAGCAGTCCTGCGGCCTGGAGCTTGCGGATCGCATAGGTGACCACATGCGTGTCCTCGATATCGAGGACCAGGCAGATATCGGCGAGCTTCTTTTCCCGGTCGCGATGGCGGATCGAGTGAAGGATGAGGATTTCCATCGGCGACAGGCCCGGAAATCCGGCCGCCGCCATGCAGCGGACGATCCATCTGTCGAAGGCATGCGAGGCGAGGATGAGGCCGTATTCGATCTCCGACAAAGCAGGCGAGCCGCCTTCGGCGAGATGGGCGGAGGAGACGATCGGGCCGAACGAGGTGATGCCGGGAAAGGCGTCAGCACTCATATCCCTGTTTTTGCCGTCAGCCATTTCGCTCTCCTGTCTTGACGAGAATATGTCGTCATTTTATCGATATTTTATCAACGTGCAATTCCGCAATCCATTTCGAGGACGGTTCAATGCAGGAGACGGACGCCAAGCGCTGGGATTTCTGGATCGATCGCGGCGGCACCTTTACCGATATCGTCGCCCGCGACCCCGAGGGCGAACTGCATGCGCGCAAGGTTCTCTCGGAAAATCCGGCCGCCTATCGCGATGCGGCAGTCCACGGCATCCGGCTGCATCTGGGGTTGACGGCGGGCGAGCCAATCCCGGCCGGGCTGATCGGCGAAGTGCGAATGGGCACGACGGTTGCGACCAATGCGCTGCTGGAGCGAAAGGGCGAGCGGCTGGCGCTGGTGACGACCAGGGGTTTCCGCGATGCGCTGCGCATCGGCTACCAGGAGCGCAAGAAGATCTTCGCCACCGAGATCATCAAGCCCGATGCGCTGTACGATACGGTTGCAGAGATCGGCGAACGCGTGCTGGCCGACGGCACGGTCGAACTTGATCTCGATGAAGGCGAAGCCCGCCGCGCCCTCGAAGCATTGCGGGCCGAAGGCTACCGGGCGCTCGCCATCGTCTTCATGCATGCCTACAAGTTCCCGACCCACGAGGCAGCCGTTGCGCGCATCGCCCGCGAGCTCGGCTTCCAGCAGGTATCCGTCAGCCACGAGGTCTCGCCGCTGATCAAGCTCGTCGGCCGTGGCGATACGACCGTCGTCGATGCCTATCTGTCGCCGGTGCTCGGCCGCTATGTGGCGCAGGTTTCCGATGAACTCGACATCAAGCGCACCGGCGCCCGCGTCATGTTCATGATGTCCTCGGGCGGCCTGACCGCGGCCGATATGTTCCAGGGCAAGGACGCCATTCTCTCCGGTCCGGCTGGTGGTGTTGTCGGTCTCGCGAAGACCGGCGAGCAGGCGGGCTTCTCCCGCGTCATCGGTTTCGATATGGGCGGCACCTCCACCGACGTCGCGCATTTCGACGGCGAGTATGAGCGGGCCTTCGAAACCGAAGTCGCCGGTGTGCGCGTCCGCGCACCGATGATGCTGATCCATACCGTTGCCGCTGGCGGCGGGTCGATCCTGCATTTCGAGGATAATCGTTTTCGCGTCGGTCCGGATTCGGCTGGTGCTCATCCGGGTCCGGCCTGCTATCGCAATGGCGGGCCGCTGGCGGTCACCGATGCCAATGTCATGACCGGCAAGCTGCTGCCGGAATTCTTCCCGGCGATCTTCGGTCCGAACCAGGATCAGCCGCTCGATGTCGAGACTGTCCGCACGAAGTTCGCCGAGCTTGCAGCCCGGATCGGTGACGGCAGGAGCCCGGAGGAAGTGGCCGATGGCTTCATCCGGATCGCCGTCGCCAACATGGTCGAGGCGATCAAGAAGATCTCCGTTCAGCGCGGATACGACGTCACCCGCTATGCGCTGAACTGCTTCGGCGGCGCCGGTGGCCAGCATGCCTGCCTGGTGGCCGATGCGCTCGGCATGAAGAGCATCCTGCTGCATCCGATGTCCGGCCTGCTCTCCGCCTACGGCATGGGCCTTGCCGATATCCGCGCCACCCGCCAGAAGGCGCTCGGCGTTCCGCTCGATGCCAATGCACCATCGGCAATCTCAGCGCTTTCAGGTGAGTTGCAGCGCGAATGCGCTCCAGAGCTTGAGGCACAAGGCGTTCCAGCGTCTGCCATCGAAACCATTGCGCGCGCCTATATCCGCTATGCCGGTACCGATACGCTGATATCGGTCGAAACGCTGTTTCCCGCAGCCGACGATGCGGCGCGGCTGCGGGTCGAGTTCGAAAAGCTGCACAAGCGCCGCTTCGGTTTCGTTGCCGAAGACAAGCCGCTGGTGGTCGAGGTGATCGAGGTGGAGACCATCGGCGGCGCCGCGGCGCAGATCGATGTCAGCAACCAGGAGAGCACCGGTGGGGAGGCTGAATCCGCGCGGCGTACGCGCTTCCATTCGCAGGGCGAAGCGCGTGACGCGGCTGTCGTTCTCCGCTCCGCGATGCAATCAGGGCAGACCGTGACAGGTCCGGCAATCGTCATCGAGCCGAACCAGACGATCGTCATCGAAGACGGCTGGCAGGCGAAGCTGACGGTTCATGACCATATCGTCTTGACCCGCATCAAGGCACTGCCGGAGCGCACAGCGATCGGCACCAAGGCGGACCCTGTCATGCTGGAGATCTTCAACAATCTCTTCATGTCGATCGCCGAGCAGATGGGCGTGACGCTGCAGAAGACCGCCTATTCGGTGAATATCAAGGAACGTCTCGATTTCTCCTGCGCCGTCTTCGATGCCGAAGGCAATCTGGTCGCCAACGCGCCGCATATGCCGGTGCATCTGGGTTCGATGGATGCTTCGGTGGCGACTGCGATCCGCGAGAATCCGCTCATTCACCCGGGTGATGTGTTCCTGATCAACGCGCCCTATAATGGCGGCACGCATCTGCCCGACCTGACGGTCTGCACGCCTGTTTTCGACAATGAAGGAAGCCGCATCCGCTTCTGGGTGGCTAGCCGCGGCCACCACGCCGATATCGGCGGCATTGCGCCGGGATCGATGTCGCCGCTCGCGACCCATATCGAGGAGGAAGGCGTCTACATCGACAATTTCAAGCTCCTCGACCGCGGCCGTTTCCGCGAAGAGGAACTAGCGGCGCTGCTCACCGGCGCCCGCTATCCGGTTCGCCAGCTGGCGCAGAACGTTAACGATCTGAAGGCGCAGGTGGCAGCCAACGAAAAGGGTGTCGCCGAGCTCGCCAAGATGATCGCGTTGTTCGGTGAGGATGTCGTCGATGCCTATATGGGCCATGTCCAGGACAATGCCGCCGAGAGCGTGCGCCGTGTGCTCGACCGTCTCAAGGACGGCGAATTCAGCTATGAGATGGACCAGGGCTGCAAGATCGTCGTCAAGGTGACCGTCGACAAGGAAAAGCGCGAGGCGACCGTCGATTTCACCGGCACCTCGCCGCAGCGCGCCGACAATTTCAACGCGCCACAGCCTGTTACCCGTGCTGCCGTGCTCTACGTCTTCCGCGTCCTCGTCGAGGCCGATATCCCGATGAATGCCGGTTGCCTGCGGCCGATCCGCATCATCGTTCCCAAGGGCACGATGCTGACGCCGGAATATCCGGCGGCTGTCGTCGCCGGCAATGTCGAGGTCAGCCAGGCGGTCACCAACTGCCTGTTCGGCGCCGTCGGCGCCATGGCAGCGGCGCAGGGCACGATGAACAACCTGACCTTCGGCAACGCGACCTATCAGTATTACGAGACGATCTGCTCCGGCGCGCCCGCTGGTCCGGGTTTCAATGGCGCGGACGCCGTCCACACGCATATGACCAATTCACGGCTGACCGATCCGGAGATTCTTGAAACGCGCTTCCCTGTCGTTCTGGAGGATTTCCATATCCGCAAGGGTTCCGGCGGCCGCGGAAAATGGTCGGCGGGCGACGGCACGGAAAGGACGATCCGGGCGCGCGAAAAGCTGGAATTTGCGATACTTTCCGGCCATCGCCGCGTGCCGCCCTTCGGGCTTGAAGGTGGGGAGCCGGGCGAGCTTGGCCGCAACGCCGTGCGCCGGAATTCCGGTGCGCTCGATGTGTTGATCGGCAGTGCCCACAAGCAGCTGGAAGCCGGCGAAGCCTTCATCGTCACCACGCCGACAGGTGGTGGCTACGGGAAGGCTTGAGGCCGGCGATCGGAGATCAGGTACGGGCGCGCTTCAGCGGAACGGCTGAAGGCGTGGCCTGATCGAGCTTGTTATAGGCAGCCTGGATGATGTCGAGATCCGAGGCATGGCCGACGCCTGCCAGATTGTACATGAGATCGCCGACGGCGGTGTCGATCCGCGGTGCGCGGACGGCATAGACCTTTTCGACGACGCCTTGCACGGCTTCCGGGTCGCCACCCAGAGCCTGGTAGAGCCCGATGGCCCTGAAGATGAAGGCGTTGCGGCGGTCGTTGATGTCCGCGGTGGATTGGTTGCCGATCAGCGTTTGCATGAGTTCGACGGCTCGGTTCTGATATTCGCTCATCGGGCGCTCAATTTGTCGTTCGTTTGGTCGTTCATAAGGAAAGCGAAAGTCTTTTAATGATGTCTAAATAATGGGTTACGGATATTTGTAGGCGCAATCATAAGGCGTCTAAATTAATAGAATATATAGCCGCAGGAAAAATCGCCTGCCGCTCCGGCCGGACGCGCCTCGCTGTCAAGCCCAGCAATTGCAAACTTCGGCATTGCTTTTTCCGGTTCTGTTTTTTATCGATAATATGACAATGTGAGCGAAGAAGCGGCAAAGACCGCCTTCGCTCCTTCCATGCGCGACATCAAGGGAGGCTCCGACATATGACCATTTCACTTTCCGGCAAGACCGTTCTGATCACCGCCGCAGGACAGGGGATCGGCCGCGCTTCGGCGATCGCCTTCCAGCAGGCAGGTGCAACCGTACATGCCACCGACATCAACACCGATGCGCTGGCACAGCTTAAGGCCGAAACCGGGATTGCGACCCACAAGTTGAACGTTCTCGACGAAGCGGCGGTCAATGCGCTGGTCTCAGAGATCGGCCAGATCGACGTGCTCTTCAATTGCGCCGGTTTCGTCCATGCAGGCTCGATCCTTGAGATGAAGGACGCCGATCTGGAGTTCGCCCTCGACCTCAACGTCAAGGCGATGATCCGCACCATCCGGGCCGTGCTGCCCGGCATGCTGGAGCGCAAGGACGGCTCGATCATCAACATGGCCTCCGTCGCATCCAGCATCAAGGGCGTGCCGAACCGTTTCGCCTATGGCGTCACCAAGGCCGCCGTCATCGGTCTCACCAAATCGGTTGCCGCCGACTACGTGGCGCAGGGTGTCCGCTGCAACGCCATCTGCCCCGGTACCGTCGAGAGCCCATCGCTGCAGGACCGCATGAAGGCGCAGGGCGATTACGAGACGGCGCGCGCCGCCTTCATCTCGCGTCAGCCGATGGGCCGTCTGGGCTCACCCGAAGAGATCGCCGAACTCGCCGTCTATCTCGCCGGCGCCACCTACACTTCAGGTCAGGCCTACGCCATCGATGGCGGCTGGACCATTTAATCCGGAAGAGAACCATGACCCGCATCACCGGCCTTCGTGTCTTCGATCTCCGTTTCCCGACCTCGCAGAGCCTCGACGGCTCGGATGCGATGAACCCCGATCCGGATTATTCCGCCGCCTATGTCATCCTCGATACCGATGAGCCGGGTCTTAACGGTCACGGCCTGACCTTCACCATCGGCCGCGGCAACGACATTTGCTGCATGGCGATCAAGGCGATGGACCATCTGGTCGTCGGCCAGGATCTCGAGGCCTTCCGCGCCGCGCCCGGAAAGTTCTGGAGGCATCTGACGGGCGACAGCCAGCTGCGCTGGATCGGTCCCGACAAGGGCGCCATGCATCTGGCAACCGGCGCTGTCGTCAACGCCTTCTGGGATCTCTTGGCGAAGAAGCAAGGCAAGCCCGTCTGGCAGCTGGTGTCAGAACTCCCGGCCGAAGAGATCGCCGATATCGTCGATTACCGCTACCTGACCGACGTGCTGACGCGCGACGAGGCCGTGGCGATCCTGAAGAAGGCCGAGCCCGGCAAGGCGGAGCGGATTGCGACGCTGCAGGCCGAGGGCTACGCCTGCTATACGACATCGGCCGGGTGGCTGGGTTATGACGACGAGAAGCTGCGCCGTCTCTGCCAGGAAGCGATCGATGCCGGTTTCAACCATGTGAAGATGAAGGTCGGCCGCGATCTGGAAGACGATATCCGTCGCCTGCGGATCGCCCGCGAAGTGATGGGCCCGGACCGCTATCTGATGATCGATGCCAATCAGGTCTGGGAAGTGCCGCAGGCGATCGACTGGGTGAACAAGCTCGCCTTCGCCAAGCCCTTCTTCATCGAGGAGCCGACCAGCCCCGACGATGTTGCCGGCCACCGCAAGATCCGCCAGGCGATCGCGCCGGTGAAGGTCGCGACCGGCGAGATGTGCCAGAACCGCATCATGTTCAAGCAGTTCATCGCCGAAGGCGCGATCGATATCGTGCAGATCGATTCCTGCCGCATGGGGGGATTGAACGAGGTTCTGGCGGTGCTGCTGATTGCCGCGAAATTTGACCTGCCGGTCTGGCCGCATGCCGGTGGCGTCGGGCTCTGCGAATATGTCCAGCACCTGTCGATGATCGATTACATCGCGGTGTCAGGCACCAAGGACGGACGGGTGATCGAATATGTCGACCACCTGCACGAACATTTTCTCGAACCCTGCGATATCAGGAACGCGGCCTATATGCCGCCGTCGAAGCCGGGATTCTCGATCGAGATGAAGGCGCAGTCGATCGCCGACTACACCTTCAAGGGTTGAGGAGAGAACGCGCCGCTCAGGCGGCGCGCTGCTCGGTGCCCTGGATGGCGGAAAGCTTCCAGTCGGCGCCGTTCTTGCGAACGAAGGTCCAGACTTCGGTGCTTTCGGTTGGGCGCTGGTCGTCGCCGGAGACGACGCGGCCGCTGTCGCGCTCGACCATCGCGTCGATCGACGAATAGCGCATCGCAAGCGTTGCGTAGTCCAGGCCGTCTTCACGCCAGGCTTCGGCAATATCGCCCTGCAGCAGCTTCACGTCGGAGACGCGGTTGCGAACGCCGTTTGTGGCATTCTCGCCAAGCTCTTCCGCCAGATAGGACATCGCCTCCGGCGTCGTCAGCTTGCGCAGCGTGCCGTAGTCTTCGGCGCCATAGGCGGTCTGTACCTCGGTCAGCAGTTCCTCGAACTGGTCGAGGTCTGCCTGTGCCAGGCCGATTTCGTCGCTGGGGCGCTGGTTGTTACGCTGTGGACCAGTGGCGGTGGCGCCCGAACCGATCGTCGGAATGCGGAACGAGCTGTTATTGTTCGACGACATGTTGCTATAGGACGGCCCGCCTGCCGAGCCGTAGGACGGCTGGCGGCGATTGGCAAAGAAGCGTATGGCGAGCGTGATGGCGCCGAAGATCAGCGCGATCTGCAGCAGCAGGCCGAGGAAGCCGAAGCCGCCGCCGAAACCATGGCCGAGCATCATGCCGAGCAGGCCACCGGCGATCAGGCCGCCGACCATCGAGCGCCCGAAACCGCCGAACATGCCGCCGGGGCGCTGCGCCGCCACGCCGGGCTGCGCCATCGAAGGGGCCGTGGTCTGCGGCTGGGGTGTCATGGAGCGCTCGACGGGTGCAGCAGGTGCCGGCGCCGTACGGGTTGCGGGAGGAGCCTGGAAGGTGCGTGTGCCACGGCTGCCGAAGCTGCTGAAACCGCCGCCCGCGCGCCGGGCCTCGGCCTCACCATAGGCAGCAAAAACAGTAGCGCTCGTCAGAACGGCAATCGCCGCAATCTTGGCAAAACGCGAAACGGCACCCGGCATTTCATCTCCTCTCATGCACAACTACGGCATGTTGCAGCCTAATATAGGGGCTCTTCCCGCGATTTGAAGCCAGCCAAAAGTCTATTGGCAGACATCGACCCATTTTGCAGCCGTCAGCTCCGCCAGTCGCCCGGTTTGAATGCGCACCGCGGAGTTGGGGGAACCGGCAGCGGGGATGACTTCGGCGAATTGTTTGAGCGACGCATCGCAATAAACCGGCAGCGGCGACGGCAGGCCGAAAGGGCAGACGCCGCCGACAGGATGGCTGGTGATTTCGAGCACTTCGTCGGCCCCGAGCATGCGGCCCTTGCCGCCGAACGTGTCCTTGAATTTGCGGTTGTCCAGCCGCGCCGTGCCGCTGGCGACAACAAGCATGGTCTCGTCGCCGACGCGCAGGCAGATCGTCTTGGCGATCTGCGCGGGTTCTACCCCGTGAGCTTCGGCCGCAAGCGTCACGGTCGAAGAACTGGCTTCGGTTTCGATGATTGCGATATCGGGTGCATGGGCGCTGAAAAAGGCGCGGACGGATTCGAGGCTCATGGGCCGATGCTAGAACAGCCGCAGCCGGAAATGAAGGGGCCTCTTCCGGTCTATTGCGCTGCAGCGAATGCTTATTGCCATTCCCGCCTATATTCGCTAGAGAAAACTTGATTATAAAAAGAAGGTATAATTGGGCCGCAAATGACCTTTCAACCGCGCATGCAGAACAGGATCGAAGGCTTCTCCGTGGTCGGCGAAATGAACCGCCGCAACTGGAATGGCATCGTGGCCGATGTCTGGGATGTCGAGTGCGCGCCCTATGCTGGTGGCTATTATGTCGCCCACGATCCGCGGCTTTTCATTCTGCTCGACATGCGCGGCCCCGGCGATTCACGCGTCAAGCTGACACCGAAGAGCGCAGGAGCCGTCCAGGACACCGTGCGCCGGCCGATCTCCTATGTGCCCGCCGGGATGGAACTCTGGGCCGATCTCGTCGATGTCCAGTTCGTCCGCCATCTCGATATCCATTTCGATGCCGACATCGTCGGACGGCGGCTGATGGAAGATATCGACCCGTCACGGCTTGCCGATGCCCGACTGCTGTTTCACGACGAGCGGGTGATGGCGCTTGCCAATCTGATCGGTGCTGAATGCCTGAACCAGCAGCCGCTGCACGATCTCTATGGCGATGGCCTGTGCCTGTCGCTGATCATCGACGTGTTGAAGCTGACCAAGGCGCAACCGCGCAAGCGCAGCAAGCTGGCCACCTGGCAGCTTCGCCGCACCACTGATTTCATTGAACAGAATTGCCTTCGCAACATCAGGCTCGAGGAGCTTGCAAACCTGACCGGGTTGTCGCAATCGCATTTCAGCCACGCCTTCAAGGCCTCGACCGGGATCGCGCCCCATCAGTGGCAGACCAATGCCCGTGTCGAAAAAGCCAAGCGTCTGCTTCTGCAGGGCGATTTCAGTCTTCCGGCGATTGCCGCCGATACCGGCTTCTCCGACCAGGCCCATTTCACCCGCGTCTTCCGCAAGACGACTGGCGCCACCCCGGCGCTGTGGAAGAAGGCTCACGTTGCCTGAAAACCACGCCTCACGAGCATTTGTTTAAAGTGCGGAAATTTGCCCAAGAACGTTCAAATTCCCCGGATCGCGACAATCCAACCCCTTAAATTTGAGTTAAACGCTCATCTTATCAACAAGCTGTTTAGCCGGGTGACTTTGGGGTTTGCGCGGCGCGAGTGGGGTAAGACAATGCGTGGGCAGACCAAGGCTCTCATCTTCAAGACCAACCTCCTGACCGGCGCTGCCGCCATCGGCCTTGCCGCCGCCATGCCGGCGCAGGCCCAGGACGCGACGGCATTGGCGCCGATCACCATCCAGGGGCAGGCCGGACCGGCAAATTCCGAGGCGACGGCGACCAGCCCGGTCAAGGGATATGTGGCAAAGCGGTCGGCGACGGGGTCGAAGAGCGACACGCCGATCAACGAGATTCCGCAGTCGGTGTCGGTGATCGGAACGCAGGAAATGGATGATCGCGGTGTCGTCAACAAGGTGGACGAGGCTCTGTCCTATACGCCCGGAGTCAACGCGCAGCCTTTCGGCAATGACGGTGATACGGACTGGTTCTATATACGCGGATTTGACGCGACCCAGACCGGCGTGTTCATGGACGGCCTCAACCTGTTCAGCTACAGCTTCGGCGGCTTCCAGACCGATCCTTTTATGCTCGAACGCGTCGAAGTGCTGAAAGGGCCCGCTTCGGTTCTATACGGTGGTTCGAACCCTGGTGGTATCATTGATCTGGTCCGCAAGCGGCCAACCGATGAGCCGCTCTACTATACCGATATCGGTATCAATAGTAACGGCAACGCTTTCACCGGTGTTGACCTTTCCGACAAGGTCGGCTCAAGCGACACGATGACCTATCGCCTGACTGGCAAGGTTGCTGGTGGCGACAACTACTCCGACTTTTCGCACGACACGCGCGGTTTTATCATGCCGCAGCTGACGATCGCACCCGATGATGCCACTTCCATCAATATCTGGGGCTATGCGGGAGCGCTCGATCAGGTTCACACCGGCAACGGCTTCTTCCCCTATGTCGGGACTGTCGTCGATGCGCCCTTTGGCAGGATTCCGCGCGACTTCTTCCCGGGCGAACCGGATATCGATCAAGGCAATTACCAGCAACAGATGCTTGGCTACGAGATCAAGCATGAGTTCGACAGCGGCTGGACGGTGACGCAGAACGCCCGCTATGGGCATCTCAACAAGCATGAGGTTGCGCCTTACGCCTATGGTTATGCGAGCCCAACCGAGTTGAATCGCATCAACTTCGAGCATCAGACCGAAGTCAATTCATTCTCTGTCGACAATCGCGCCGAGACCGAATTCGATCTTGGTGAGACGAGCCACAAGCTGATGCTTGGGCTGGACTACAAGTATTTCCAGATCGATCAGGTGCAGGCTGCAAACAGCGCGACGCCGATCAGCGTAACCGACCCGATCTACGGGCTCCCGCAGCCCGCCAATCGCAGCTACATCAATCAGGTCACCACCCAGCAGCAGCTCGGCGCCTATATCCAGGATCAGATCCGCTTCGGTGGTGGCTGGCTCGCGACTTTGAACGGCCGCTACGACTACGTGGACACGAAGACCGACAACGGCCCGACCTTCTGGGCGCCGACGCAAAACAATAGCTACGGGTACGACAAGACGGCCGTCAGCGGCAGGGCTGGTCTTGCATATGAATTCAGCAATGGCATCACGCCTTATGTGAGTGTCGCTACCTTCTTCAATCCGATCATCGCGACAAGCCTGTCGAACACCATCAAGCCTGAGGAAGGTAGCCAGGTCGAAGCAGGCGTGAAATACGAGCCCACCTTCTTCGACGGGACCATCACCGCATCGCTCTTCCAGATCACCAAGCAGAACGTTGTTGTCACGGATCCCGGTACCACACTGTCCAGCCAGATCGGCGAGGTGCGTTCACGTGGTTTCGAATTCGAAAGCAAGGCGAATATCACCGACGATTGGAAGGCAATCGCTGGCTTCTCCTATACTGATCTCGAAATCACCGAGGACGCCAACACGTCGCTCATCGGCAACTCGCCTTATCTTCAGCCGAAGGTTCAGGCCAGCTTGTGGTTGGACTACACGATCCCGCGCGGCGCGCTGGAAGGCGTCAGCGTCGGCGGTGGTGTTCGCTATCAGGGCTGGTCCTGGGCTGATTTTGCCAACACGAGCAAGGTTCCGGGTGCCACTGTCTTCGACGCTGCTATTCGCTACGAGAACGAGGGTTGGGGAGCGTCTCTCAACGTGACCAATCTCTTTGACAAGGAATACGTGAAAGGTTGCGGCGGCTTGACCACCTGCGGCTACGGCGACGCCCGCACCGTCACCTTCAAGCTCAGCAAAAAATGGTAAGTTGACAATCATAGTAAAGTTTTGCACCAAGCAAAACGGCGGGAGGGCTGTGCCCCTCCCGTAGCTGTTTCAGGAGCCCGTTTCATGTCCGAGCCATTTCTGAAAATGTCGGATGTCCGCTTTTCTGCAGGTGAGCGCACCATCCTCTCGGGCATCGATCTGACACTTGAGAGCGGGCGGATCTATGGGCTGGTCGGGCCGAATGGTTCCGGCAAGAGCACGCTGATGAAGATCATCGCCCGCCAGCATGCGGCAACCGGCGGGACACTGGAACTCGAAGGCAGGAACGCGGCCGCCTGGGGGGCGCGGGAATTTGCCCGCAAGATCGCCTATATGCCGCAGTTCACGCCCGCGACCGATGGCATGACGGTGCGTGAGCTGGTGGCGCTGGGGCGCTTTCCCTGGCACGGCACGCTTGGCCGCTTCGGCAAGGCGGATCACGATCTGGTCGATGACGCCATCGCCCGCACGAGTCTCGAAGAATTCGCCGCGCGTCCGGTTGCCAACATGTCCGGCGGCGAGCGCCAGCGGGCGTGGATTGCCATGATGCTGGCGCAGAATGCCAGCTGCCTGTTGCTGGACGAGCCGACCTCGGCACTCGATCTGGCACATCAGGCCTCCATGTTGTCGCTGGTGGAATCGCTCAGCCACGAGCGCGGGCTGACCGTCGTCATCGTTCTCCATGACATCAATCTGGCGGCCCGTCATTGCGACGAGATCATCGCGCTCAATCGCGGCCGGATCACCGCGCAGGGCAAGCCTGAAGAGATCATGCAGGCCGATCGGCTGCAATCGATCTTCGGCGTCGGCATGGGCGTCTTCACCCACCCGGCACGCGGCGAGCCGGTCAGCTATCTGCTGTGATGCCGATGCAAGCTCTGACACGGCGCAATTTCCTGGCGATGTCGGCGGCTCTGGCCGCTCCTTCGGTGCTTAGGGCTGCCGCGCCGCCGCGTGTGGCCGCGCTCGATTGGGCCCTGCTGGAAACGTTGCTGGCGATCGGCGCCAATGTGGTGGCGGGAAGCGAGTTGCGCGGCTACCGGCAGATCGCCGTCGAACCCGCCGTGCCCGAGGGCGTTGCCGATCTCGGCCTTCGGGGCACGCCGAATTTCGAAGTGCTGCGCTTCGCCAGGCCGGACCTGATCTTCAATTCCAATTTCTACAGCTGGGCCGATGGCCTGATGAGCCGGATCGCGCCGGTGAAGACACATGCGATCTACCGCATGGGCGATAGTCCCTTCCAACGGGCGCAGGATGTGACACTGGCGATGGCGGCCGAGTTGCAGCTCGATAGCGGCAAGCGCTATGCCGACGATCTGATGGCCAGGCTCGACAATTACCGGGCACTGTTTGCGGCCGGTGATGGCCGCACGATCCTGCCGATCAATCTCGGCGATGCGCGCCACTACCGCGTCTTCGGCAGCGACAGCATGTTCGGCGAAGTATTGGCCCGTACCGGGCTGAAAAACGCCTGGCAGGGCAAGACGAGCTATACGGCGATGGCGCCGATCGGCATCGAGACGCTGGCATCGATGCCGGACACCTGGATCGTCTTCATCCCGCCGCATCCGCCGGATGCGATGGTGACGCTGCAGAGCGGTGCCTTCTGGCAGGCGCTTCCCGCCGTCCAGGAAGGCCGGGTGCTGACACTTGGCTCCATCAATCCTTATGGCGCCTTGCCTGCGGCATCGCGCTTCGCCGATCTGCTTGCGAAGGGGCTTACCGATGCATGGAATGGTTAGCCGCAGGGTTGCCGATGGCCGCCCGAACGGCACGCTCATCGGCATAGCCGCGTCTTTTGCGGCCTGCGCCTTGGTTTTCGCTCTGCTCGTCGCCTTCCGGCCACGTCTGCCAGAAGGGCAGGCGGCGCTCGATGCGGTGCTGCTGTGGCAGAGCATGATGCCGCGCGCCGCGCTGTCGCTGATCGCCGGCGCCGCACTCGGTCTCTCCGGCTTCCTGCTGCAGCGGGTGCTGCGCAATCCGATCGCCGATGCCTCGACGCTCGGTATCGCGTCCGGTGCGCAGCTTGCGATGACCATCGGCATCAGCGTTTCGCCGCTGCTGCTCGGGCTTTCGCGCGAGCTGGTGGCGTTTGCGGGCGGGCTTGTGGCGGTGGCGATCGTGCTGGCACTTAGCTGGCGGCGCAGTCTCGATCCGGTAACCGTCGCGCTGTCGGGCATGATCGTGACCTTGATCGCCTCGGCGCTCAGCGTCACCCTCATTCTCGCCCGCGGCGAATATGCCATGTCGATCTTCATCTGGGGCGCGGGTTCGCTCAGCCAGCAGGATTGGCATGCGGTGATATCGCTGGCGCCACGGCTAATCGTGGGCCTTGCTGCCGCCGTTCTTCTGCTGCGCCCGCTGCAGGTGCTGTCGCTCGACGATGCGGGTGCGAAAAGCCTCGGCGTCGCCCTGCATACGACCCGGCTCGCTGTGCTGCTGCTCGCCGTCTGGCTCTCGGCTTCGGTCACTGCAGAGGTCGGCATTATCGGCTTTCTCGGCCTTGCAGCGCCGGCAATCGCCCGCTTTGCCGGTGCGCGCACCACCCGACAGCTGGTGATTGCCGCGCCGCTGACCGGCGCTGCGCTGCTGTTCTTCACCGATTGCGTGACGCAGCTTCTTGGTCCGGGCTTTACCGATCTTGCTCCCGCGGGCGCCGCAACCGCGCTGCTCGGCGGCCCGCTGTTGCTTTATCTCCTGCCACGCGTCCACTCCTTCGCGTCGGTCACGGCGCAGACGACCGTGGCGATCAGGCGTCTTCAAAGCCCTGGCCGGGTGTTCCTCATGCTACTATTGGCGCTTGCCCTTGTCGTCGCCCTGGTGCTGACCACGGCACCGGCCGACGACGGCTGGCATATCGCCACCGGTACGCTATTTACCGATCTGCTGCCGCTTCGCCTGCCGCGCACCATCGTTCCCGCCGGTGCGGGCGCGATGCTGGCGGCCGCCGGCTTCATCATGCAGCGGGTGACCGGCAATCCGATCGCCAGCCCGGAAGTGCTCGGCGTCAGCACCGGCGGTGGCGCGGGGCTGACGGTTGCGCTTTTCATCTTCGGCTTCCCACCGCCCTTCGTCATGCTGGCGTCGATGGCAATCGGCGCGCTCGTCGCCTTCCTGATCATGATCGCCATCGCCGCTCGCGCCCAGTTCGCGCCCGAGCGACTGCTGCTTGCCGGTATCGCCATCGGCGCCTTCTCGATGGCGATCGTCTCGATGGTGCTGGCGCAGGGCGATATGCGCGGCTACGTGCTGCTGACCTGGCTCACCGGCTCGACCAACCGTGCCGGCGGCTTTGAAGCCTGGACGGCAGTGATCTCGCTCGCCGTTCTCGCCGCACCGCTGCCTTTCCTCAGCCGCTGGCTCACCATCCTGCCACTCGGCGGTCCCTCGGCGCGCAGCCTCGGCCTGCCTGTCGGCGCCAGCCGTCTGTTGCTGGCGATGATCGCGGCGCTGATGACAGCGGTCGCCTCTTTTCTCGTCGGGCCGCTCAGCCTCACCGGCCTCATCGCGCCGCATCTCGCGCGGCTCACCGGCTTTCACCGGCCGGGCCAGCAGCTTGCTGCCGCGATCCTGATTGGCGCAGGCGTGCTTGTCGTGGCCGACTGGCTCTCGCGGGTGGTGATCTATCCCTATCAGGTCCCGGTCGGTCTCTTCGCGGCGCTGGTCGGCGGCCCCTATCTCATCTGGCTCCTGACGCGAAAGGAAGCGGCATGACGGCGCAATTCCGGCTTTCGGGTACGGCAATTCCACCGGATGCCAGGCATATGCTGGAAGAGATCGCCGAGCATTTCGCCGAGCATGCGTCGGTGACCCGCAACGGGGAAACCGTGCATCTCGAGCATGAGATCGGCGCAGCCGATATTCGCATCGCCGGCGAGACGCTGGCGATCGAGCTTGCCTCGAACAGCGAAGACGAGCTGACGATGATCCGCACCGTGCTGGCCGAGCATCTCTTCCATTTTGCCGGTGAGAAGAAATTCGAGCTGACCTGGTCGGAAAAGCCGAAGCCGGCGCTGCCGGGCAATATGCGGCTGGCGACGGTGACGGGTGCCCGCAATATCACGCCGCATATGCGCCGGGTCACCTTCTCCTGCCCCAATGTTCAGGATTTCCAGCGGGGCGGGCTGCACGTGCGCCTGCTGTTGCCGCAGAATGGCGAGGCGCCGGTCTGGCCCACTGTCGGCGACGATGGCCGCATTCAATGGCCGGACGAGAAAATCACCGCAGTCCGCATCTACACGATCCGCAAGGTTGATCTGGAGCGCGGTGAGGTCGATATCGATTTCGTGCTGCACGACGGTGAAACCATGCCCGGCGCCACTTTCGGGGCGGCGGCGGCGGCCGGTGATCTGATCGGCATCATGGGACCGGGTGGCGGCTGGATGCCTGAGGCGACCGATCTTATCCTCGCCGGAGACGAGACGGCACTGCCGGCCATGCTGCGCATTGCCGAAGCGGCACCGGCCGGAATCAAGGTCCGCTTCTTCGGCGAGGTTGACAGCGCGTCCGAAGAGCAGCCGATCGCGTCAGCGGCTGATATCCAGACTGTCTGGCTGCATCGCAACGGTGCTGCGGCCGGAACGACGGGCAGTCTGCAGCGGCTGATCCGCTCACTGGCGCCGCGATGCGCCGCGCCCACCTTCATTTGGGTTGGCTGCGAGAAGGCGGAAGCCGTGGCGATCCGCGAATATCTGAAGGACGAGCTGCAATATGACCGGCAGTGCATGCGCGTCGGCAGCTACTGGGAAAAGTAAAAGGCGGACCGGCTTTCGCCGATCCGCCTGATGTCTCTTTTCAGAAAAGCCTGTCAGCCGGCCAGATAGGGCCAGACCTCAAGTGCACCGCGATACATCATGTCGAGCGCGACGTAGAGGATAATAGCCAGGCCGACATAGGCGATCCAGCGGTGCTTGGTGAGCAGGCGCGCGATGAAGTTTGCGGCAATACCCATCATGGCGATCGACAGGGCGAGGCCTGCGACGAGGACCGTCGGGTGTTCGCGGGCAGCTCCGGCGACAGCCAGCACGTTGTCGAGCGACATCGAGACGTCGGCGATGACGATCTGGCTGGCGGCCTGCCAGAAGGTCTTCTTCGGCTTGCCCTCGGCGCCCTCAAGCGCGTCTTCGCCTTCCGCACCATGCTGCGAACGCAGCTCGCGCCACATCTTCCAGCAGACCCAGAGCAGCAGCAGGCCACCGGCGAGCAGCAGGCCGACGATGGCGAGCAGCTGAACGGTGATCGAAGCGAAGATGATACGCAGAACGGTGGCGGCCAGAATGCCGACCAGAATGGCCTTCTTGCGCTGATCGGCCGGAAGGCCGGCGGCGGCAAGGCCGATGACGACGGCGTTGTCGCCGGCAAGCACGAGATCGATCGCGATGACCTGCATAAGCGCAGTCAGCCCCGCGGCAGTAAAGATTTCCATGAAAAACGTCCCCCGATGTTCGGAGCCGAACTAGAGCCCGCAAAACGTTACGTCAACCGGCAATCATCCGGGTCCACGCAAATGTCCCGGATGTGTGTCCTGCCAGTCCCAGGCTGGAAACGCGCGGGGAGGCTATCGCCTAATGTTTGAGCTTGATGATGATCTCGCGATATTCGTCCGCGATCGCAATGGCTGCCTTCGCAACGACCGGACTGATGGATTTATGGTCAATCGCGATGCGGCAGGTTTCGAAGACGCCGCGCAGCTCGTGCTCGATGTCCGACAGCTGCGGATATTTCTGCACGAGGAGGTGCGGCAGCAGGCGCGCCTTGTCCCTCATCGGTTTGGAATTGCTGGAGAAATTCAGGCTTTCAGCGATCACGTCCCGGATCGCATCCTCGAGACGCCACGTTGCACCGATCATATCCGTGACTGACACCATGCTACCCCTCTTCTTCAGGCGGGCATATTCCGCCTGTATAATATGAAGCAAGGCTTGTGCCAGGTTTGCGGGATGCCGGGCGGCAATTGTGGCGCCCGGCATCGTCTCAATTCGTGAAGCTCAGGATTTCTTCTTCTTGGCTTCGTCGTCCATCAGCTCGTACCACATGGCGTTGAGGACGGCGAAGGCGGCTGCGAGCGGCAGGCCGAGGATCCATGCGAAGTACCACATCGTCTTTCTCCTTTAATAGGCGTGGCCGCTTTTGTCGGTGATGGCTTTTTCATCCACCTTGCCCCACAGCACCTTGTAGACCCAGGCGGTGTAGAGAAAGATGATCGGCAGAAAGATTGCCGTGACGACGAGCATAATGAACAGCGTCAGATGGCTCGACGACGCATCCCAAACCGTCAGGCTCGACCGCGGGTCGAGAGAGGACGGCAGAATGAACGGGAACATCGAAACGCCGACCGTCGAGATGATGCCGAAGATCGACAGCTTGCTGAAGAGCAGCGTGGTGACCTCCAGTCGAACGCGCATGCTGAGCAGAGCGAGAGCCGCTCCGGCAAAGCCGCAGGCGGGTGCGATCAGCAGCCACGGGTAGGCGCCGTAATTGGCAAACCAGGTGCCGGCATGTTCGGCCGTCTTGAAGAGCGGATTGGACGGTCCGGTCGGGCTGATGTCGCTGGTAATGCGGTAGCCATCGACGCCGGCTGCGAGGAAGATGCCGCCGAGCGCAAAGAGCAGGATGGCGGCGAAGGCGGCAAGGCTGCCATAGGTCCGGGCGCGTTCGGCGACCGGTCCGTTGGTCTTCAGGATCAGCCAGGCCGCACCATGCATGACGAGCATGGCCACCGATAGCAATCCGCAGAGCAGCGCGTAGGGGTTCAGCAGCCCAAAGAATGAACCTTCGTAGAAGATCCGCATATCGTCGGCGAAGCGGAACGGCACGCCCTGCAGCACGTTGCCGACGGCGACGCCGAAGATCAGCGCCGGAACGAAGCCGCCGACGAACAGCGCCCAGTCCCAGTTGCTGCGCCAGCGCGCACTGTCGCGCTTCGAGCGGTACTTGAACCCCACCGGACGCAGGATGAGCGCAAAGAGGATCGCGAACATCGCCAGGTAGAAGCCCGAGAAGGAGACCGCGTAAAGCGGCGGCCAGGCGGCGAAGATGGCGCCGCCGCCGAGGATCAGCCAGACTTGGTTGCCTTCCCAGGTGGCGCCGATGCTATTGATGGCAACCCGCCGTTCGGTATCGGTCTTCGCCACGAAGGGCAGGAGCGTTCCGACGCCGAGGTCGAAGCCGCCCGTTGTGGCAAAGGCGATCAGGAGGATGCCGAGCAGCAGCCACCAGATGACGCGCAGGGTGTCGTAGTCGATGAGTTCGTGAAGGATCATGACAATCACTCCGCAGCAGGAACGAGGGTTTCGGAGATCAGCTCGGCTTCCGGCTCGTCATCGGGCTCGGGGCCTTTCTTGATCGCCTTGAGCATCAGGCCCATCTCGATGATGATCAGCGTCGTGTAGAGCGCTGCAAAGCCGATGATCGTCAGAAGCACGGTGCTGGCGCCCAGGCTGGAGACGGCGGCAGCTGTCGGCAGCACGCCTTCGATCACCCAGGGCTGGCGGCCGAACTCCGCAACGATCCAGCCGACCTCGATCGCCACCCATGGCAGCGGGATCGCGAAGACCGCGACCTTGAGCAGCAGCGGATACTTGTCGAGATGACGCCGGGCCGAAAGCCAGAAGAAGGTTGCCGTCAGCACGATGAAGAACATTCCGAGACCGACCATGATGCGGAACGACCAGAAGAGCGTCGGCACATGCGGGATCGTATCGCGGGCGGCCTGGGCGATCTGCGCGTCGGTCGCCTGACGCGGATCATCGACATAGCGCTTCAGAAGCAGTGCATAGCCAAGGTCGTGGCCGAGATCTTCGAAGGAGTTGCGAACCTCCTGCGTGGGCTGGTCCGGCGCGCGCACGGCACGGATCTGCATCAGGGCGTCATAGGCCTTGATGCCGTCGCGGATGCGGGTTTCGGCTTCTTTCTCGAGCTTGTCGATGCCGGGGATTTCGGTGGTCAGCGAGCGGGTGCCGATCAGGCCCATCGCCCAGGGGATATGAACGGCGAAATGCGTCTCGCGGGCTTCCTGATCCGGAAAGCCGAAGGCGGTGAAGGGGGCCGGAGCGGGCTCCGTCTTCCACATTGCCTCGATGGCGGCGAGCTTCATCTTCTGGTTTTCCGTAGCCAGGTAGCCGCTTTCGTCACCGAGCACGACGACCGAAAGCGATGAGGCGAGGCCGAACGAGGCGGCGACCGTCATCGACCGTTTGGCGATTTCGACATGACGTCCTTTCAGCAGGTACCAGGCCGAGACGCCGAGCACGAAGATCGACGCACAGACATAACCGGCCGAGACCGTGTGCACGAACTTTGCCTGGGCGACCGGATTGAACACCACGTCGAAGAAGCTGGTGACCTCCATGCGCATCGTCTGCGGATTGAGCGCCGAGCCAACCGGGTTCTGCATCCAGCCATTGGCGATCAGGATCCAGAGTGCCGAGAAGTTCGAGCCGAGCGCCACAGCCCAGGTGGCGACCAGATGCCCGACCTTGGAAAGCTTGTCCCAGCCGAAGAAGAACAGCCCGACGAAGGTTGCCTCCAGGAAGAAGGCCATCAGCCCTTCGATGGCGAGCGGCGCGCCGAAGATGTCGCCGACATAATAGCTGTAATAGCTCCAGTTCATGCCGAACTGGAATTCCATGACGATGCCGGTTGCGACACCGATGGCAAAATTGATGCCGAAAAGCGTGCCCCAGAATTTCGTCATCTGCCGCCAGATCTGGCGGCCGGTCATGACATAGGTGGTTTCCATGATGGCGAGCAGCACGGAAAGCCCAAGCGTCAGGGGTACGAATAGAAAATGATAGAGCGCGGTCAGCGCAAATTGAAAGCGCGATAGCGCGACTATGTCGAGTTCCATTATCTTTCTCCCACGGTCCCACGCGGTATCAAGAGTTCCACGGGCGCCGGCCGGCGTCCGCGGTCATGCCGCTCAGTCCGGCCGCAGCCGGTTCAGAGCCTTTTCGAACGCCGCCTCTCCACGGCGCGAAATTTCGACGATGCACCCATCCGCAATCACCGCAATGACATCGGCGATTGCCGCCTCCCGGCGGATATGGCTGGCGATGACCACGGCGTGGCCGGATGCCTTTTCGGCAAGGCGGCTCATCACGTCGCGGGCGGTTTCGCCATCCAGACCCTCTGTCGGCTCGTCGAGCAGCCAGAGGGATGCGTTGCGGAGAAACAGCCGGGCAAGCGCCAGGCGGCGCGATTGCCCGCCGGACAGGCCGAGCCCGCCTTCTCCGAGTTTCGTGTGGAGCCCTTGCGGCAGGGCGTCGATGGTGGTGAGCAATCCGGTAGCCTCGAGAGCACCGCGGAGCTGTGCCTCGCTGGCCGAGGGATCGGCTATCAGGAGATTGCCGCGGATGCTGTCGGCGAAGAGCTCGGTGCGCTGCGTCAGCAGCGTCGAATCGGTGATCACCGCACTTCCGTCTTGCGGCTGCAACTCGCCTGCGAGAAGCGTCAGGAATGACGACTTTCCGGCGCCGCTGGAGCCGATGAGCGCCAGCGTCTCGCCGGTTTTCAACGTAATCGTTAGCTTACGAAGGACGAGCTTTTCCGCCCCGTCATGAACGGTTGCAACATCTGTCAGCGCAAAGGCAATGCCGGTTTCCGGCGCGCCATGTCCCGTCGCCCTATCCGCCGCGGTCAGACGATCGCCGACGCGGCGTGCAGCGATGAGTGTTCGTCCAAGCTCGATGGCGCCGCGCCGCAGGGCAGCAAAGGGCTCGATGGCGGCGAAGGCAACCAGCAGACCGAGCGCGGCAACTGGTGCGCCGATGCTGCCTGTCCCGGCAAGGGCGGCGACCGCCAGCAGCGATCCGGCGAGCAGCAGCGAGGAGGTCAGGCCGAAGCCGAAGGTGACGGCGGTTTCGATCCGGTTCAAACGGTCGTCCGCCGCCGAAATATAGGCATCGGCTGTGACAACGGCGGCAGATTGAGCGTCCAGACGCCCGGCCATCAGCAGGTCCGTTTGACCTGCGACGAGATCGATGACGCGGCCACGGACCGCTTCGACACCATGCATACGGCGGCGTGCGGATTTTGCGGCGGCACGGCCGGCGAGGTAGGGAATGCCGAGCCCGGCAAACAGGAGGATCAACCCGGTCGCGGCGCCAAACAGCGGATGGATCATGCCGAGCGCCCCGCTTGCCGCGATCGCGGTGCAGATCGCAACGGCAGCGGGAACGAGGACGCGCAGATAGAGGCCGTCGAGTGCATCGATATCGGCCGTCAGGCGGAACAGAAGCTTTGACGGCCGGGCTGCGAGATTGCGCGCCGCGCCGTCCTTCGCCCAGCCGCGAAACAGGCGCTCCCGGAGGGCCGCCAGTACCGACAGCGTTGCATCATGGGTCGTCATCCGCTCGCCATAGCGCGAGAAGGTACGTCCGATCGCCAGCAGGCGGATACCAGCCGATGGCGCGAAAACGTCGAAGGTGACGGCCGTGGCAACGGATAGCCCGGCAATCGAAGCGGCGGTGATGAACCAGCCGGAAAGGCCGAGAAGCGCGATACCGGCCAGCACCGTCAGCGCGGACATCAGCGCGCCGATCAGCAGGCCGCGGCGCCGTTCGGCGATAAACAGGCAGACGACGGGTTTGAGATCACCGAGGCGCGTGTTCATTCCGCGGCCTCCCGAAGCGTTTCCGCGCCGATCGCGATCACCCGCTGCATGCGGGCGGCAAGCCGCGGATCGTGGGTGGCGACGACAAGCGTCTTGCGCTTGGCGAGGTGGATGAGGCTTTCGGTGATATCCGCCGCTGTCGCAGCATCGAGATGTGCGGTCGGTTCGTCGGCGAGAGTGATCTGGATGTCGGGATTGCAGGCGGCGCGGGCGATGGCAAGCCGCAGCGCCTCGCCACCGGACAGGCCGAGCCCGCCTTCACCAAGCGGGCGCTTGCCATAAGCTGCCGCGACTTGGTCGAGCTTGGCGGCACGGAGTGCCTCATCCGCCTTGGTGCCGGCGCGGCCGAGCGTAACGTTGCCCGCGAGCGAACCAGCAAAGATATGCGGCTTCTGGCCGATCCAGGCGATATGGCGGCGCCAGTCGCCCGCTTCGTTGAGCGGCAGGCCGCCGATGCGGATCGCACCGTCCGAGACCGGAGCAAGGCCGGCAATCATCGCCAGCAAAGTCGATTTCCCGCTGCCGCTGGCGCCGAGCAGGGCGACATGCTCGCCCTGCATGATGCGACAGCTGAACGCTTCGATGGCCGGTGGCTTGCCGGCGCCATAGCGGAAGCCAGTATCGGCAAGTTCGATATCGAAACGCGTGGTTTGTTTGCCGGTGGCTTCGGGAACGATATCGAGCCCGCCGGTTGCAATTGCCTCCAGCGCCGAGAGCGCGGCTTCGCCGCTCGCGCGGTCGTGCCAGACCGACGAGAGATCGCGCAGCGGCTCGAAAAAAGCTGGAGCAAGCAGCAGCAGGAACAGGCCGGTGGTCAGGTCAAGCCCGCCGGTCCAGGCGCCTAAGGTGATTTCGCCGAGCAGGCTGAAGCCGACATAGACGGCGAGCAGCGCAACGCCGAGCGCAGCAAAGAGTTCGAGCACCGCCGAGGAGAGAAAGGCGATCCGCAATACCGCCATCGTCCGGGTTTTCAGATCGTCGGCATCGGCGCGCAAGCGGCTTGCCGTCTGATCGACGGCGCCGAGCGCGCGGATCGTCGTCAGGCCGCGCAGCCGGTCGAGAAGGAAGCCGTTGAGCCCGCCTGTGGCGGCAAGCTGCTTTTCGCTGGCAGCTTGGGCGCGCCAGCCGATCAGGGCCATGAAGAGCGGGATCAGTGGCATGGCGATCAGCAGGATGAGCGATGCAATCCATGAAATCGGGAATATGCAGACGAGTATCGCCAACGGCACGGCCGTTGCCTTGAAGCGTGCCGGTTGGAACCGGGCAATATAGGGCACGATCAGTTCGGCCTGTTCGCCGATGACACTGGCCGCTTCGCCGGATGCTGGCCGCGCGGGATCGACAGGCGAGCGGCGCGCAAGCGCTTCTACCGCGGCGGCGCGGCGCTTGCTGAGCTCGGCGCGGGCGGCCTTGAATGCCAGGCGGCCGCCAGCCGCCTCGAGACAGCTCTTGGCGATGCCGAGAATGACGATGAAGAGTGCCGGCCACAGCACGGCGGCGAGCTCGCCGCCACTGGCGATCCGGCCGACGGAAAGAGCGATGAGAGCAGCCTGAGGAATGAAGACGAGGGCGCCTGCTGTCTGCAACAGTGCGGCGGCCTTGGAAGCGGGTCTGTTTTTGCCGACACGCTGTCGGCGACGGCCGCGCTTTTGCGCGCCCGGTTCTGGCTCGTCATTCGCGTCTAAGAAAGCACTCCCCATGGCGCTAACTCTTGTTCGCAGGACGGCGGCCGCGGCCGAGCGAAATCACCCGGTCCTTGGCTTCCAGAAGCTTCGTAACTTTTGCCCCCAGAGATAGTAATGTTGCGAGGCGCTCGGTTTCAAGTTGTTTTACGTCTTCGTACCAATGCGTCAGCTGTTCGATCAGCCCATGCATCTCGCCCATGCGCTGCTGGGCATATCGCTCGTGGTCACTGGCCGGCCGCTGCATGAGAATTTCGCGCAGCACGGAGAGAGTCGGATCGACCTCGCGCTTCTTGCGCTCTTCGGCAAGCGTACGCAGGATCAGCCAGACGTCGTCAGGCGTCGAGAAGAAATCCCGGCGGTCATCCGGCTTGTGCTTCATCAGCACGAGGTTCCACGCCTGCAACTCGCGCAGGCTCATCGACACGTTCGAGCGCGAGATGCCGAGCGCATCGACGATGTCCTCGGCGCAGAGCGGCTCGGGCGAGACGTAAAGCAGCGCGTAGATCTGGCCGACGGTGCGGTTGATCCCCCAGCGCGAGCCCATTTCGCCGAAATGCAGAACGAAGGATTGAACGAGTGGTGGAAGGTTCATGACGGTGATTTCCGTAATGTCTGTGATTTCAGAAATTTCTGAAATCACTATATTCCACTTTTCGCTCCGCACAATCGGCGGCACCCGCCTGCGTCAATTTGGTCAGAGATGCGTGTAAGCCGTGTGACGGCCTAGAACGCGGCGCGCTTGTCGTATCTGGCGAGGCGCGAGAGGAGATAATCGACCTCGGCCTTCGCCTTGTCGCTGATCACGCTCGCTGGCTTCCGCTGGGCGTCGCTGGCGATCGCGCCGCGCTTCTGCAGCACATATTTGCGCACGGCAAGGCCGACGCCCTGCTGCTGCTCGTAGCGCACCAGCGGCAGATGGGCGTCGAAGAGATCATGCGCCTCGTCGCGCCTGCCTTCCTGCTGCAGACGGACGACATCGGCGAGCATGTCGGGGAAGGCATAGCCGGTCATCGCGCCGTCAGCGCCGCGTTCCAGCTCGAAATCGAGGAACAGCCCGCCATTGCCGCAGAGAATCGAGATATCCCGCATCTCGCCGGCCTTGTGCGCGGCGCGCAGCTTCGAAATCTTCTCCAGCCCCGGCCAGTCCTCATGTTTGAGCATGACGCAGGAGCGGTGATTGTTAACGATCTTCTGGATCACACCAGGCGTCATCACTACGGTCAGCGTCAGCGGATAGTCCTGGATGACGAAAGGAATGTCATCCCCAATCGCTTCGACGGCATGCGCATAATAGCCGATGATCTGGTCGTCGGTGCGCAGCGAAGGCGGCGGGGCGATCATCACCCCGGCGGCGCCGAGATCCATGACGCCGCGGGCAAGCGAACGCATCGCCGCAAAGCCCGGCGCCGAGACGCCGACGATGATGGGCACGCCGGCGCGGCCGACGACCTGGCGGGTGATCGCCAGCGATTCCTCCGGCTCCAGTTTCGGCGCCTCGCCCATGATGCCGAGAATGGTCAGGCCGGTGACGCCGCATTCGAGATAGAAATCCGTCAGGCGATCGACCGAGACCGTATCGAGCCGTCCATCCGGATGAAATGGCGTGGCGGCGATGGCGTAGACGCCCTTGGCGGTATGGTCGAGCTTCATCTGGATCCTCCTCGTTTTGCGCGAGCTTAGGCAGGCCATTAAGGGTGATCAACCGAAATAGCCGTTTTGCTCCATCAATGACGTCGGGCTCTGTTGCAGGCGGAGCCTGCCGCCGTTAAGACGGTAAGGGGTTCTCACATCTGGATATTCTCACATGTTCGATATCATCTGGCGCGGCATCGTGATCGGCATCGGTGCGACCGTTCTCATGGACATCTGGGCGATCGTTCTGCACCGCTTCTTCGGGCAGAGCGCCGCCAACTGGGCGCCGGTCGGACGCTGGTTCTACCACCTGAAGAACGGCAATGTGTTTCACGATAGCATCGCCAACGCCGCGCCTTACGAGCATGAACTGGCGCTCGGCTGGATCAGCCACTACGTCACCGGCATCGTCTACGGTCTGGCGCTGGCGATCATCATGGGCCCGGCCTGGCTCGCAGAGCCGACCTTCATTCCAGCCTGGATTCTCGGTATCGTCACCGTCGGTGCCGGCTGGTTTCTGTTGCAGCCCGGTCTCGGCATCGGCTGGGCGGCATCCAAGACGCCGAACCCGGCCAAGGCACGCGCCATGAACCTGATTGCCCACACGGTCTTTGCGATCGGGCTCTATGGGACGGCGCTTTTGATCCGCTAGCGGCCGGAGGCGTCATGCGACAGATCTTCGTCATCGGCATCGGGACCGGCAATCCCGATCATGTGACCATTCAGGCGATCAACGCCATGAAGGGCGCAGACCGCGTCTTCATCCCGACCAAGGGAGCGAAGAAGGAGGAGCTTGCGAGCGTGCGCCGCGAGATCTGCGAGCGTTATCTCGACGCCGGAAAGACGAAGACGATCGAGTTTGCCGTGCCGCAGCGGCAGACCGAAGGAAAGACTTACATCGAGAGTGTCGATGAATGGCATGCGGCCATCGCTTCGTCTTATGCCGTATTGATCGGCGATCTCGGCGACAACGCCGCCGCGGCCTTTCTGGTCTGGGGCGATCCCAGCCTCTATGACAGCACATTGCGCATCCTCGAGCGGATCCGTGGCAGCATCGCTTTCGAGGTGACGGTCATTCCGGGGATCACCAGCATCCAGGCGCTTGCCGCCAGCCACAAGATCCCGGTCAACCTCGTCGGCAAGCCGGTCGAGATCACCACCGGGCGTCGGCTTGCCGACGAGGGGCTGACTGCCGACAGCACTGTCGTGATGCTCGACGGCATCCAGGCGTTTTCGCAGATCGACGATCCAGATGCTGAGATCTTCTGGGGTGCCTATCTCGGCACTGCCGACGAGATCATCCATTCCGGCCGCCTTGGCGACGTTTCGGACGAGATCGTCAGAATGCGTGCCGCGGCGCGCGAGCGGCATGGATGGATCATGGATATCTATCTGCTGCGCAAGGGGCGCGACTTCGAGGGGTGAGCGGCTTTGCCGAGCGCGCCGTCATCCTGTAAGGACAGGGGATGGAAGGGTGTGCCATGGCTGCAGCCGGTAACAGACAATTGCAGGAAACGGTGGTTGCCGGGCTTCGACGCGGCGCCTGCCCGACGCTTGCCGCGCCGATGCAGACCGGCGACGGCCTGCTCGTCCGTCTGCGCCCGGCCGGCGGCGCCCTGACCGTTGCACAGCTCAAGGCGCTGGCGATTGCAGCAGCATCCTGTGGCAACGGTATCCTTGAAATCACCGCCCGCGGCAATCTGCAGGTCCGCGGCTTGCGACCCGATAGCGTTGGCACTCTCGCCTTGGCGATCGATGCTGCGGGCATCGTGGTTCCGCCCGGCCCTGCAATCGAGCTTTCGCCGCTGCATGGCATCGACAGCGCGGAGCTCGGCGATGCGGCTGCGCTGGAAGCGCAGTTGCGCAGCACTCTTGCCGGCAAACTGCAATCGGCCGATATCGCGCCCAAGCTTGCTATCCTGGTCGATGGCCGCGGCGGGTTCTGTCTTGACCATCTGAGCGCCGATATCCGCATCGTTGCGCTTGCGGATCACAACTGGTTAGTAACAGTCGGCGGCACCACGCGGATGGCGCGGCCTGTGTTTTCAGGTGGTGTCGACGGGGTCGTGGCTGCCGTCGGGTATATCCTCGACATCCTGATCGCGACCGGCCGCCATAGCCGCGCCCGCGACATCGATATGGAAACGTTGCGCGTCACCTTTCCCAATTCTCCGCAGACCATATCCCTTTCACCGTCGCGCAAACCGGTGCCGGGGATTCTCGCATTGCCAGATGGACGAACCGTTCTCTGCCTGCGGCCGCGATTTGGCCAGATGCGGGCAGATGCGCTGACGGCCTTCCTGGCGGATCTTGCCGATGAACTCGAGATCCGGCTGGCGCCCGACCGGCAGCTTTTTCTCACCGGCCTTGCCGCCGCGGAAGCCGAGACGCTCGCAGTTCGCGCAGGCAGTTGCGGTTTCAGCGCCGACCCGGTTAATCCATCTGCCAAGATCGCAGCCTGCGCCGGTGCTGGCGCCTGCGCATCGGGTTTCTACGACACGCGAAAGCTTGCCGCCCGGATCATAGATACCGCCCCGGATTTGCTGGATGGATCTCTGACGGTGCATCTGTCCGGCTGCGCCAAGGGCTGCGCTCATCCGCAGGCGGCACTGACGTTCGCTGGACGCGGAAATGCCTATGCCTTTTCCCTAAACGGCAAGGCCGGTGACCCGCCGGATGCAACGATTGCTGGCGGCGGCATCGAATCCGCTATAGAGAGGCTCGCCCAGCTTGCCGGAACAGAACGGCGGGCCGGAGAAACGGTGGCTGCCTGCCTTCAGCGGCTTGGCGCCAGCACCATCGCGAAAGCGCTGCAACAGGACTAGGGATGCCAGACTACGATTACATCCGCGAAGGAGACGCGATCTACGAGCGCTCTTTCGCGATCATCCGCAACGAAGCCGATCTGTCGCGATTTGCGCCTGACGAGGCCGATGTGGCGGTCCGCATGATCCATGCCTGCGGGCTGGTGGAAGCGGCTGCACATTTCGACTTCGCCCCCGGTTTCGTCCAGGCGGCCCGCGCGGCTCTACAGTCCGGCGCGCCGGTTTTCTGCGATGCGGAAATGGTCTCCCACGGCATTACCCGCGCCCGGCTTCCGGCGGGCAACGAGGTGATCTGCACGTTGCGCGATCCGCGCACGCCCGATCTAGCCAAAGCCAAGGGAAACACGCGCTCGGCAGCGGCGATCGAACTCTGGCGCGACCGGCTGGGGGGCAGCGTCGTCGCGATCGGCAATGCACCGACGGCCCTCTTTTATCTCCTGGAATTGCTTCGTGACGGCGGCCCGAAGCCTGCGGCCATCCTCGGCATGCCTGTCGGCTTTGTCGGCGCGGCGGAATCCAAGGATGCACTGGCGGAGAATTCCTATGGCGTGCCCTATGCGATCGTGCGCGGTCGCCTTGGCGGCAGTGCGATGACGGCGGCTGCCGTCAACGCGCTGGCGAGGCCCGGCCTATGAGCGCTCCCGGCCGTCTGATCGGCGTCGGCACCGGACCGGGCGACCCGGAATTGCTGACCATTAAGGCCGCTAAGGCGATCCGGGCGGCTGATGTCATCGCCTATTTCGCTAAGCAGGGGCGGAGCGGAAACGGACGTGCCATCGTGCAGCATCTGATTTCTGCAAGCTCCGAGCTTTTGCCGCTTTATTATCCTGTCACCACCGAGATCGATAAGGGCGAGGCGGCCTATCAAAGCCAGATCACCGCCTTCTACAACGCGTCGGCCGCAGCCATCGCCGCCCGTCTCGATGCTGGAAAGACCGTCGCCATCCTTAGCGAAGGCGATCCGATGTTCTATGGTTCCTACATGCATCTGCATGTGCGGCTGGCGCATCGCTACACGGCCGAGGTGATCCCCGGCATTACCGCCATGTCCGGCTGCTGGTCGGTCGCGGGCATGCCGATCGTCCAGGGTGACGACGTGTTGTCGGTGCTTCCCGGCACGATGGCGGAGGCGGAACTGACCCGCAGGCTGGCCGACACGCAGGCCGCCGTCATCATGAAGGTCGGTCGCAATCTGCCGAAGATCCGGCGGGCGCTGGAGGCAGCAGGCCGGTTGCGCGAAGCGGTCTATGTCGAGCGCGGCACGATGGCCAATGCGGCGATGGTCAAGCTCGCGGAACGGCCGGATGGCGAAGCGCCGTATTTCTCGCTGGTGCTTGTGCCCGGCTGGGAGTCGAACCGATGAGCGGCAGGCTCTATGTGATCGGCACCGGCCCCGGCAATCCGGACCAGATGACCCCGGAAGCGGCACGCGCTGTTGCCGTCTCGACCGATTTCTTCGGCTATGGTCCCTATCTCGACCGCATAGCCTATGAGCCGCACCAGACGCGCCACACCTCCGACAATCGCGAGGAGCTCGACCGTGCCGCGGCCGCGCTGACGATGGCGGCCGGAGGACGGACGGTCTGCGTCGTTTCCGGCGGCGATCCCGGTGTTTTCGCCATGGCTGCCGCTCTTTGCGAGGCGATCGACAAGGGTGATCCCGCATGGCGCGCCGTCGATCTCGTCGTTCTGCCCGGTATCACCGCGATGCTGGCTGTCGCTGCGCGCACCGGCGCCCCGCTCGGACACGATTTCTGTGCGATATCGCTGTCGGACAATCTGAAGCCTTGGGAGATCATCGAAAAGCGGCTGGCGCTTGCGGCTCAGGCTGGCTTCGTGATTGCCCTCTATAATCCGATCAGCAAGGCGCGGCCCTGGCAGCTGGGGCGGGCCTTCGAGCTGTTGCGCCGGGAGTTGCCCGGCACCACGCCCGTCATCTTCGGGCGAGCGGCCGGAAGGCCTGATGAGCGCATCGTTGTCCAGCCGCTCGCGACTGCCGACGCGGCGGTTGCAGATATGGCAACCTGTGTCATCATCGGCTCGCCGGAGACCCGCATCATCGCCCGGGACGGCAAGTCCGATCTTGTCTATACGCCACGTTTCATGGCCGGAGGAAGCCGGTGATCGATCGCCGCCAGCGCCTCCCCGACAGTCTCGACCGTCTCCATGGCGGGCGCTGCGGCACGGCCGATCATAAAGACTTCAATGCCAAGAACGCGCGCCGCCTCGATCTTGGCGTAGGTGGCGTCACCACCACTGTTCTTGGCGACGATCGCATCGATGCGATATTCCCGAAGAAGCGCCAGTTCGGCATCGAGCGCGAAGGGGCCGCGATCGAGGATGAAGGTCGCATTGCCCAACGCCAGAGGCGGGGTCACCGGATCGACGCTTCTGACAAGATAGAAATGCTGCGCCGCCGCCTCGGCCGCATGCGCCTCCTGGCGTCCGGTAGCCAGAAAGACGCGGCGTGGTACTGTGCCGAGCGCCGCAATTGCGGCCGGGATGGTAGAGAGCTGGATCCAGCGGTCGCCGGGCTCTTCGCGCCACTGCGGACGGCGCAGCGCAATGGCCGGAACGCCGGATATCCGCGCAGCCTCGGCGGCATTTGCCGAGATGCGCGCGGCAAACGGATGGGTCGCGTCGACAAGCAGATCGAATTTTCCCTCGGCAAGGAATGCCGCGAGACCTTCGGCGCCGCCGAATCCGCCGATGCGGACAGAAACCGGCTGTTCGGACGGTTTTTCGGTTCTTCCGGCCAGCGACAGCAGGATATCGAGCCCGTCACGATCGCGAAGAGCGGTCGCCAGCGCGCGCGCCTCGCTCGTCCCGCCCAAAATCAGAACCCGGTATGCCGCCATGTCTGATCTGCCATCCCGATCCGAAAAGCCCTGGCTGACCATTATCGGTATCGGCGAGGATGGTCCAGATGGGCTGGGCGAAGAGGCAAAACGTCTGATCACAGGCGCTCCGGTGGTTTACGGCGGGGCGCGGCATCATGCGCTGATGGACGGCTTGATCTCCGGTGAGCGGCGGGTCTGGCAAAGCCCGTTCGAGCGCTCGGTCGAAGACATTGTTGCGCATAGGGGCACGCCCGTCGTCGTTCTCGCATCGGGAGATCCCTTTCTCTACGGCGTCGGCGCAACGCTGTCCCGGCGCATCGGTGCTGGCGAGATGCGTGTGATCCCGGCACCTTCGGCATTCACTCTTGCCGCATCGCGGCTTGGCTGGCCGCTGCAGGACGCCGCGGCAATCTCGCTTCACGGCCGCCCGGTCGAGCTAATCCTGCCCCATCTGCACGACGGGCGCCGGATCATTGCGCTGACCTCCGACGAGAATGGCCCGGCAGCCATCGCGGCGCTGCTGACCGGTATCGGCTTCGGACGCTCCCGCCTGACCGTGCTTGAAGCCCTCGGCGGCGAGCGCGAGCGCGTTCGCACGGTTACCGCGGCCGAGTTTGCGCTTGAGGGCATCGATCCCTTGAATGTCTGCGCGATCGAGGTCGTGGCGGACAAGGCTGCCCGCATCATCTCCTTTGCAAGCGGCCTTGACGATGCGCTGTTCGAGCATGACGGCCAGATCACCAAGCGCGAGATCCGCGCGGTGACGCTTTCTGCGCTGGCGCCGCGCCATGGCGAATTGTTGTGGGATATCGGTACCGGATCCGGTTCCGTCGGCATCGAGTGGATACTCTCAGACCCGTCGCTGAAAGCGATCGCCATCGAACAGTCGCCGGAACGCGCCGCGCGCGCGGCGCGCAATGCAACGGCGCTTGGCGTGCCGCATCTGGCCCTTGTCGAAGGTGCGGCGCCCGCTGCCCTTGCCGGCCTGCCGGAACCGGATGCGATCTTCATCGGTGGTGGCGGAAGCGAGCCGGGTGTCCTGGAAGCGGCGATCGCGGCGCTGAAGCCTGGTGGCCGGCTGGTTGCCAATGCCGTGACGCTCGAGATGGAAGCCTTGCTACTTTCCGAATATGCAAAACGCGGTGGCTCGCTCGCCCGCCTCGACATTTCCCGCGCAGCGCCTGTCGGCACGATGAGTGGCTGGCGGCCGGCCATGCCCGTCACGCAATGGCGCTGGATAAAGGATCAGGAATGACCGTACATTTCATCGGTGCCGGGCCAGGTGCCGCCGACCTCATCACCGTTCGCGGCCGCGATCTGATCGCGAAATGCCCGGTCTGCCTCTATGCGGGATCGATCGTCTCGCCGGAGCTGCTGCAATATTGCCCGCCAGGCGCCCGGATCGTCGATACCGCACCGATGTCGCTTGACGAGATCGAGGCGGAATATCTTCGGGCTGCCGATGCGGGCGAAGATGTCGCCCGCCTGCATTCCGGCGATCTCTCCGTCTGGAGCGCTGTCGCCGAGCAGATCCGCCGCCTGGAAAAGCATGGTATCGGCTACACGATGACGCCGGGTGTTCCGGCCTTTGCCGCCGCCGCCTCTGCGCTCGGCCGTGAACTGACGATCCCGGCGGTTGCGCAGAGCCTTGTGCTGACGCGAGTCTCCGGCCGCGCATCGCCGATGCCGAATGGCGAAACGCTGGAGAAATTCGGTGCGACGGGCTCGACGCTCGCCATTCACCTGGCGATCCATGCCTTGCCGCAGGTCGTGACCGAGCTGACGCCCCTTTATGGCACCGATTGCCCGGTTGCGATCGTTGTCAAGGCATCTTGGCCGGATGAGCGGATCATCCGCGGCACGCTTGACGATATCGAGGCGAAGGTTGCCGCTGAACCGATCGAACGGACGGCGATCATCTTCGCCGGTCCGTCCCTGTCAGCAAGCGACTTCCGCGAGAGCTCGCTCTACGATCCCGCCTACCAGCGCCGCTTCCGCGGCCGGGAAACGCTTTAGACTGCCGACGCGAGGTAATCCATGCTCTGGCGCAGCGCTGCGGCCGGGTCCTGCAAGCCATGGACTTCCGGGGAGAAGGGCTCGAAGGAGCAGGGACCCGTGTATCCAGCCTGCAGCAGCGAACGCACCTGACCGGCATTGTCGAGCCGGTCGGCTGACGTCACCAGAACCCGGTGCGGATCGCGCATGTCCGATACCGTCACCTTGGCGTCGTCGACGCCGGAAATGTGGATCAGCCCGGTGAGATCAGCGAAGATAGCAGTCTCGCCGGCGAGGTGATGGTGGAACGTGTCATGCACCAGCTTGAAGCTGCCTTCGGCGCCGAGTTCACGTATCGCTTCGGCTGCCTCGGTCTTTGAGCTCAGCGAGCAGATCTCGAAGCCGAGCGGCTCAACGAGGCCGATGACCCCGGCGGCATCCAGCGTCGGCTTCAGGGCAGTGAGCGACTGGCGCAGATTGGCCTGACGTGCGCCATCCTCGCGGCCGGTGCCGTCATTTTTCGGCACCAGCACCAGTGCCTTGGCGCCGCAGGCTGCGGCATAGTCGATGAGTTCCCGGGCTTCGTCGGCGCGGGTGTCGTTCCACTCGTTGAAGCGCTGCAGGGCGTTGATCGAGATGATCGTCACGCCATGGCGGGCTGCCGCCGCCTTGATCGCCGACGGCTGCGTTCCGTCGAGAATGGCGTTGCCATCGAGGTCGTTACGGATCTCAACCGCATCGATGCCGAGGCTCTTCGCCAGCGCGAAGAAATCGTCGATGCCAAGTTTCGGCGCGGCCATATGGTTCAGCGCGTAGCGAATGGATGTCATATGTGGGTCCTCCCGGGGCGCGCTTGCGGTGCGCAAGTGCGGATCAATGGTCGATCGAATCTCTATCTGAAATTCGAAGCGCCGCTAGCGGCAGAAGCTCATGCGTCCCTATCATCTGTGATAGAATTTCAACGGAAATGATGGAATTCCATCATTCTAGATATTCTCGGGGATGTAGATCTCAAGCGGCAGAAAGGTCTGGCCGGCGCTCCCCGCTTCCCCGGTTTCGATCGCGGTGGTCATCTGGGTGATTAGCTCGCGGCAAAGTGCCGGCAGCGGCGTGCTGATCGCCATGGTCACCGTGCCATCCATCAGACCCTCCTTGCTCTCGGGGACGAGCTCGTTGACGATCAGCGCCACTTCGCCGGTGCGCTTCTCCTCGCGTATCGCGGCAATCGCCCCCTCCATGCCGCCGCCGCAGACATAGAGGCCGGCAAGATCCGGATGTTTCTGCAACAATGTCGACGTCGCCTCGTGGGTGATCTCGACCGTATCGAGATTGATCAATGTCTCGAGCAGATCGAATTTCGGCGCCTCCTCGCGGAAATAGGAGCGGAAGCCCATTTCGCGCAGTTCGTGGCCATGGAAGCGATGGCTGCCGACGAAGCAGGCGACCTTTCCAGGCTTCCGGGCCGTGCGGGCGATCGTCCAGGCTGCCGAGCGCCCGACCTTGCGGTTGTCGAGGCCGAGATAGCCGGCGCGCACGCCCTCCGCGAAGTCGGAAAGAACGGTGAAGACCGCAATACCCTTCTGCTTCAGCTCCTCGACGGCGGCCGTCACCGCCGGATAATCGGGCGCCACCATGGCCACCGCCTGATTGCTGGCGGTCAGGCTCTTGAGCTTCTCGATGATGGCGGCAGGGGTGGAGGCGGCGGGATAATCGATCTGAACCTGCAGCCGTGCCGTGGTGCAGGCCGCAGCCGCAAGCTCGATCTCGCGGGCAAAGGCCTGGTAGAAGGATTGCATCGGCTTCTGCAGCAGAAAGGCCAGTTGATAGCGCGGCAGGTCCTCGAACACCCGCTGCCGGATGAGGCCGACCGCGTGGTAACCGATCGACTGCGCCGCATCATAGACCCGGCGTGCCGTCTCCTCGCGCACCTTATGCCTGCCGTTCAACACGCGATCGACGGTCGCGACACTGACGCCGGAGCTGCGGGCGAGATCGGAAATGGTTGGCCGGCGCATCGTTTTTCCTGATGGATTCCATCACAAATGAAAGTCAGTCGTGATGTCTTTTGATAGAATATATCAAGACTGCATTGAGCCCGGCGCAAAGTCAACTTAACCTTCATGGCAGCCAAGGAGCGGCGGGAGGCAAGAATGACCGAGACGATGAAACGCGATTATAGCCTGCTGGGCGAGAGCAGCCGCCGGGCGGTTGAGACTGGGCTTGCCGCGGCCGAATGGTATCACACCGAAGTGTCGCGCAAGGAGATGAAGGCGCTGATGCAGCGCTCCGATGCGGCAGCGATCCGCGACACGGTCATCTGGCTCGGCAGCATGGTGATCTTCGCCGGCCTCGGCATCTATTTCTGGGGCTCGTGGCTCTGCGTGCCCTTTTTCCTCGCCTACGGCGTGCTCTACGGTTCGGCGTCCGACAGCCGCTGGCACGAGTGTGGTCATGGCACGGCATTCAAGACGCGCTGGATGAACGACGCCGTCTATCAGATCGCCTGTTTCATGATCATGCGCAATCCGGTGACCTGGCGCTGGAGCCATACGCGCCATCACACCGATACCGTCATCGTCGGCCGCGACCCTGAAATCGCCGTCATGCGCCCGCCGGATCTCTTCCGGCTGATCCTCAATTTCTTCGGCATTCTCGACGCCGGATATGCCGTCATCGATATGCTGCGCAACGCCTTCGGTGTCATCAGTGCGGCCGAGAAGACCTTTATTCCGGAGATGGAACAGCCGAAGACGATCCAGGTTGCGCGCATCTGGCTGGCGATCTATCTCGTGACCATCGCGCTCGCGGTCTATCTGGGCTCGTTCCTGCCTTTGATGCTGATTGGTCTGCCGCGTCTCTACGGTGCATGGCACCATGTGCTGACCGGTCTGCTGCAGCATGGCGGCCTTGCCGACAATGTCATCGATCACCGGCTGAACAGCCGCACCGTCTACATGAACCCGATCAGCCGTTTCATTTACTGGAACATGAACTATCACGTCGAGCATCACATGTTCCCGATGGTGCCTTATCACGCGCTACCGCAGCTGCACGCGATGATCAAACACGATCTTCCGGCGCCGAACGCCTCGATGTGGTCGGGCTACAAGGAAATGATCCCGGCCTTCCTGCGCCAGCTGCGCAACGAGGACTATTTCCTGAAGCGCGAACTGCCGCAGACGGCACGGCCGTATCGCGAGGAGTTCCACGGCGAGCTCGCCCCCGCCGCACAGTAAACGACATATCTGGGAGGAAAGAACATGAGCGGAAACTGGATCGAAGTCTGCGCGGCCGATGATATCGACGAAGAGGATGTCATCCGCTTCGATCACGACGGCAAAACCTTCGCGGTCTATCGCAGCCCCGACGACGAGTTCTTTGCGACGGACGGGCTCTGCACGCACGAGCGCATTCACCTCGCGGATGGTCTGGTGATGGACGACATCATCGAATGTCCGAAACATAACGGCCGCTTCAGCTACAAGACAGGCGAGGCCAAGGGCGCTCCTGTCTGCGTCAACCTGAAGACCTATCCGGTCAAGGTCGAAGGCGGCGCCGTCTTCATCTCTCTCTAGGAGGCTCCCGTGTCTCATTTCGTCATTGTCGGGGCCGGAGAATGCGGCGCCCGCGCTGCCTTTGCGCTGCGCGAAAAGGGTTTCGACGGCAGCATCACGCTTGTCGGAACCGAAACCCTGCTGCCATACGAGCGGCCACCGCTATCGAAGGCGAGCCTCGGCGAAACGATCGAGCCCAAATTGATCGCCGCTGCCGAACGCTATGAGGCGGCGAATATCCGCCTGCTGAACGGCGTTTCGGTGGAGAGTCTCGATCCGGAAGCTCGGAACATGGTGCTCTCCGATGGCGCGGTGATCGCCTATGACAAGCTGCTGCTGGCGACGGGTGCCAGCGCCAGGGAGTTTCCCGGTACGTCTGCGATGAGCGCGCGGATCCGGGCGCTGCGCACGCACCAGGACGCGATCGCCCTGCGCGGTGTCATGCAGCCGGGCAGGCATATCGCCATTATCGGCGGCGGGTTCATCGGCCTCGAGGTGGCGGCGACTGCGATCAAGCTCGGCGCGCGCGTCACCCTCGTCGAGGGGCTTGAGCGGGTGTTGAAGCGTGGCGTGCCTGAGGAGATCGCCCATGCGCTCGCCGAGCGCCATCGGGACGAAGGCATCGATCTGCGCTGCGAAGCGGCGATCGAAGCGATCGGCGAAGCGGAGGGACACGCCTTCATCCGCATGGCGGGTGCAACGCTGGAATCCGACATGATTCTCGTTGGGATCGGTGCCCGACCGAATGTCGAACTGGCGGCGAAAGCAGGCCTTGCTGTTGATAACGGTATCGCTGTCGACACACATCTACAGACCTCCAGGGCGGACATTTATGCCGCTGGAGACTGCTGCTCTTTTCCCCTTGAAATTTACGGCGGTAAACGCGTGCGACTCGAATCGTGGCGCAATGCGCAGGAGCAGGGCACCCTCGCCGCCGCCAATATGATGGGCGGCAGCGAGACGATTTCCGCGGTGCCGTGGTTCTGGTCGGATCAATATGATCTGACACTGCAGATCGCAGGCCTCTCCGATGGAGCAGTGACGCATCTGAGGCGCGATCTCGGCGACGGCGCCTTCATCCTCTTCCATCTCGATGCCGGCGGCCGCCTGCTGGCGGCAAGTGGCATTGGAACCGGTAACGCGGTCGCCCGCGACATCCGCCTTGCGGAGATGCTGATTGCGGCGCGCGCCCATCCCGATCCGGCGGCCCTGACCTCAACCAATGTCAAATTGAAGTCGCTGCTCGCGGCCTGAATGGAGAACAAGATGAAGAAGCATATCCGGCCGACCGTCGCCGATCTTTTGGCAGAAAAAGGTAAGCGTCAACTTACGATGCTGCGCGTGACCTCGCTGGAAGAAGCGGAGGCCGCGGAGAAGGCGAAGATCGATATCGTCTCGGTTCCACCGGCGCTTTTGGGGCCGGTCTTCCGCGAGGTGGCGCCGAGCCCATTTGCCATCCCTGGGCTTGAATATGGCGATCTGGTCTCGGCGGACGAATATATGCGTGAGGCGTTCAAGGCGCTGAAAGCCGGCGGTGACGCCGTCTATTGCGCTGCCGGGCTCTCCACCATCCGGCGGATGCGCGAGGAGGGGATTCCCGTCTGCGGTCACGTCGGCCTCATCCCATCCAAGGCGACCTGGACCGGCGGCTTTCGCGCTGTCGGCAAGACGGCTGCGAGCGCCTTCGAGATCTGGCGCCAGACCAAGGCACTGGAGGAAGCGGGCGCCTTCGCGGCCGAGATCGAGGTCGTGCCCGGCGAGGTCGCGGCTGCGATCAGCCAGAACACTTCGATGCTGATGATCTCCATGGGTGCCGGAACCGGATGCGATGCGCAATATCTCTTCGCCGACGATGTGCTCGGCGCCAATCGGGACCACTATCCGCGCCACGCCAAGGTCTATCGCAACTTCGCAGCTGAGCATGACCGGTTGCAGCGCGAGCGTATCGCGGCCTTCACCGAATTCGCCGAGGATGTCAAAACCGGCGCCTATCCGGAAAAGCGGCACCTCGTCGGCGTCGATGAAGAGCAGCTGAAACTCTTCCTGCACCGGCTGCGCAGCGAGCTGGATCGCGCCTGATTGCTCGGCGAGTCCGCAGGCGTGGTCGTGCTACGCCTGCCGGATGTGGATCAGATAGCAGGTTGCGCGGCCGCGAAGAACGAGTGGAGATGGGTGTTCCACTGCGGCCAGGACCGCGTCGTCATTCTCGAGTGCTGCATTTTCTCCGCGGTATTCGCAGACGAGGCTGCCGTCGCGGCAAAGAAGCAGAACCGTGCCGGCGTTCACCGTGCCGGTCCAATCACCATCGATCACAAGCCGTACGACGCTGTGCGCAAGTCCTTCGCGCCGCGTCATGACATTAAGATCGGTGATCGTGCCGTCGGCGAGGGTGGCGGCCACCGGAACGTCGGCAGGGAAGGCGAGCGGCTTGCTCGATTTGGTCAGCAAAACAGGATCCCGGCCGCCGATGGCGAGCGACATGCCGTTGCCGGTGAGAATTGACAGCGTCCGGTCGATTCCTTCGAAAATCGAAAACGGTCCATCGCTGGCAACCGTTGCCATGCTCACCCGCCAGTCGAATGCCCCGAGCGCCGCATTCTCGGGGAAGATAGCAATTTCCACCGTCTCCCCGCCGCCATTCTTCCACGGCATGCGGCGATGGTTGCTGGCCTTGAGATGGGTAATGCGCGGCATGGCGGGCTCCGGATTGAAAAATACGATCAAGTGGACTAAGTTCAGTGGACTAAGTTCAAAGAGGTGCATGCACCATGGAAATCGTCAATATCCATGAAGCCAAGACCAACTTGTCGCGCCTGATGGAGAAGGTCGCGAAAGGCGAGTCCTTCATCATCGCCAAGGCGGGCAAACCGATCGGCAAGGTCGTGCCGATCGATGAGGTCGAGAAGCCCAAGAAGCGGCGTATCGGTTTCATGGACGGTGAGTTTAAGGTCCCTGACGACTTCGACACGATGATGGCCGAAGAGATCGAAGAGATGTTCTATGGCAATCCCGATAAGTTCAAGGACCGATGAAGCTCCTTGTTGATACGCATATCCTACTGTGGATGAGCGGCATGTCTTGGAGGCTGCCGCAAAAAGCGCGTGGACTTCTCGAGAACATCGAGAACGAGGTATTTTTCTCCACGATCAGTATCTGGGAAATCGCTATCAAGTCATCGTTGCCGCGGTTTCCCGATTTCTCCGTCGATGCCGAGAAGTTGCGCCGAACGCTGATAGATCAGGGTTACCTCGAGCTTCCGCTGATGGGCGAACATGCCGTGGCCGTGGGCGAACTTCCTCATATTCACGGCGATCCGTTCGACCGCATCCTCATCGCGCAATCGCTCGTTGAGGGGCTATCCCTGATAACCGTGGATAAGACCGTCGCGCGATACGGCGGTCTTATCCAGCTGGTCTGAGATCAGTTCCCCAAAATCCCCGGCAGCCGCAGGCCCTTCTCCTTGGCGCAATCGATCGCGATGTCATAGCCCGCATCGGCGTGGCGCATGACGCCGGTCGCCGGGTCGTTCCAAAGAACGTTTCCGAGGCGGCGCGCCGCATCGTCGGTGCCGTCGGCGCAGATGACCATTCCCGAATGCTGCGAGAAGCCCATGCCGACGCCGCCGCCGTGGTGGAGCGACACCCAGGTGGCGCCCGATGCGGTGTTGAGCAGCGCGTTGAGCAACGGCCAGTCGGAAACGGCGTCCGAGCCGTCCTTCATCGCTTCGGTCTCACGGTTCGGCGAGGCGACGGAGCCGGAATCCAGGTGATCGCGGCCGATGACGACGGGCGCCTTCAGCTCGCCGTTCCGGACCATCTCGTTGAAGGCGAGGCCGAGCTTGTGGCGGTCGCCGAGGCCGACCCAGCAGATGCGTGCCGGCAGACCCTGGAAGGCGATGCGTTCGCGCGCCATGTCCAGCCAGTTGTGCAGGTGCTTGTTGTCAGGCAGCAGCTCCTTCACCTTGGCGTCGGTCTTGTAGATATCCTCCGGGTCACCCGACAGAGCGGCCCAGCGGAACGGGCCGATGCCGCGGCAGAACAGCGGGCGGATATAGGCCGGTACGAAGCCCGGGAAGGCGAAGGCGTTTTCGAGGCCCTCGTCCTTGGCGACCTGGCGGATGTTGTTGCCGTAATCGAGTGTCGGAACGCCGGCATCCCAGAAGGCAACCATGGCTTCGACATGCTGGCGCATCGAGGCGCGGGCAGCGTCTTCGACGGATTTCGGATCGGTCTCGCGCTTGGCCTTGGCTTCTTCGACGGTCCAGCCGACCGGCAGGTAGCCGTTGCGCGGGTCATGTGCAGAGGTCTGGTCGGTGACGATGTCGGGGCGCGGGCCGCCAGCCTTCATCCGCTTCACCAGTTCCGGGAAGATCTCCGCGGCATTGCCGAGCAGGCCGACGGACTTGGCCTCACCGGCCTTGGTCCACTTGTCGATAAGGGCCAGTGCCTCGTCGAGGGTCTTTGCCTTTTCATCGACATAGCGGGTGCGGATACGGAAATCGATGCGAGTCTCGTCGCATTCGACGGCCAGGCAGCAGGCGCCGGCCATCACGGCCGCAAGAGGCTGCGCGCCACCCATGCCGCCCAGACCACCGGTAAGAATCCACTTACCTTTTAGGTTGCCGTCATAGTGCTGGCGGCCGGCTTCGACGAAGGTTTCGTAGGTGCCCTGAACGATGCCCTGCGTGCCGATATAGATCCACGAACCGGCCGTCATCTGGCCGTACATCGCGAGGCCCTTCTTGTCGAGCTCGTTGAAATGATCCCACGTGGCCCAATGCGGCACGAGGTTGGAATTGGCAATCAGAACGCGCGGCGCATCCTTGTGGGTGCGGAACACGCCGACCGGCTTGCCGGACTGAACGAGCAGCGTCTCGTCCTCGTTCAGCGTCTTCAGGGTTGCGGCGATCCGGTCGAAATCTTCCCAGGTGCGGGCGGCGCGGCCGATGCCGCCGTAGACGACCAGTTCGTTGGGGTTCTCGGCCACATCGGGATCGAGATTGTTCATCAGCATGCGCAACGGCGCTTCGGTCATCCAGCTCTTGGCATTCAGTTCGTCGCCGCGTGGCGCACGGATTTCGCGAATGTTGTGACGCGGATTGCTCATCTCAGATCTCCAGAGAAGGAAGGATGTTGGCGGAAACGGACGCGTTCAGCGCCCCGGTGGCGATAAGGCCGCTGGCGGCCTCGAGGTCGTTGGCCATATAGCGGTCGATTTCGAGCGTCGGGACCACGGCGCGGATCGCGCCGATCGCCTTCAGCAGCTCGGGGCTGGTGGCGAGCGGTGCGCGGAACTCGACACCCTGCGCTGCCGTCAGCGCTTCGATGCCGATGATGCCGAAGAGGTTCTCGGTCATCTGCAGCAGGCGGCGAGCGCCATGGCAGGCCATGGAAACGTGATCTTCCTGGTTTGCCGAGGTCGGCGTCGAGTCGACCGACGCCGGGTGCGACATCTGCTTGTTCTCGCTCATCAGCGCCGCCGAGGTCACTTCAGCGATCATCAGGCCGGAATTCAGGCCGGGCTTCTTGGCGAGGAAGGCCGGGAGGCCGTAGGAGAGGGCGGGATCGACGAGCAGTGCGATGCGGCGCTGGGCGATCGCGCCGATTTCGCAGACGGCGATGGCGATCTGATCGGCCGCAAACGCGACCGGCTCGGCATGGAAATTGCCGCCCGAGACGACGGAGTTGTCGGAGAGAACCAGCGGGTTGTCGGTGACTGCATTGGATTCGATCTCAAGCGTGCGGGCAACTGAACGGAGAAGATCGAGGCAGGCGCCATCGACCTGCGGCTGGCAGCGGATGCAGTAGGGATCCTGCACGCGCTCGTCACCCTCGATATGGCTCTGGCGGATGACAGAGTTGTCAAGGAGGGCACGTAGCGCCGCTGCCGTATCGATCTGGCCCTTGTGGCCGCGCAGCGTGTGAATGTCGGGATGGAAAGGCGCGGAGGAACCCATGGCGGCATCCGTCGACATCGCGCCGGTGATCAGCGCAGCCTGCGCGGCGCGGTGGGCGCGGAAGAGGCCTGCCAGCGCCAGCGCCGTCGATGTCTGCGTGCCGTTGATCAGCGCCAGGCCTTCCTTGGCGGCGAGCACGACAGGCGTCAGCCCGGCTTTTTGCAATGCGGCGGCACCCGAGAGGCGTTCGCCTGCGAAGAAGGCTTCGGCTTCGCCCATCATCACGGCTGCCATATGGGCGAGCGGTGCAAGGTCGCCGGAGGCGCCGACGGAACCCTTTTCCGGGATAACTGGGATCACGCCCTTTTCAAGCATGCCCTCGATCAGCCGGACGAGTTCGAGGCGAACACCGGATGCGCCGCGGCCGAGTGAGACCAGCTTCAGCGACATGATCAGCCTCACGACATTCTCGGGCAGCGGCGCGCCGATGCCGCAGCAATGCGACAGGATGAGGTTGCGCTGCAGCGTGGCGACATCGGCGGCATCGATCTTGATCGAAGCCAGTTTGCCGAAGCCGGTATTGATGCCGTAGACGGGCGCGTTGCCCGCGGCGATCTCGGCGATGCGCGCGGCAGCCTTGCTAATCCCGGCGTCGAAAGACGTATCGAGCCTGGCCGGTTCGCCGGTCCAGTAGATGGTTTCCAACTGTTTCAGAGAAACGGAGCCTGGATGGAGGGTGATGGTCAACGGCCGATCCTTTCGCCCTTGTAGACGCGTGCATGAAGTGGGTTGAAGCCGATGCGGTAGACGAGCTCGGCGGGGCTCTCGATATCCCAGATTGCCATATCGGCGGATTTTCCGGCTTCCAGCGTTCCGGTCTCGCCAAGAAGGCCAAGGGCGCGAGCACCCTCGCGGGTGGCGCCAGCGATGCATTCCTCGACGGTGAGGCCGAAAAGCGTTGCCGACATGTTCATCGTCAGCAGCAGAGAAGTCAGCGGTGAGGTGCCGGGATTGCAGTCGGTCGCGATGGCGATCGGCACGCCTGCGGCGCGCAGCGCCCTGACTGGTGGCTTCTGCTTTTCGTTGATCGCGTAGAAGGCGCCGGGCAGCAGCACGGCAACGGTTCCGCTCGCTGCCATCGCCGCAATGCCTTCGTCGTCGAGATATTCCAGATGATCGGCGGACAGTGCGCCGTAACCGGCTGCGAGCTTGGCGCCGCCAAGGTTCGAAAGCTGCTCGGCATGCAGCTTGACCGGCAGGCCAAGCGCCTTGGCACGATCGAAGACGCGGGCGATCTCGTCGGTCGAGAAGGCGATGCCTTCACAGAAACCATCGACGGCGTCCGCAAGACCGCGCTTGTGCGCTTCATCCAGCGTCGGCAGCACGACATCGTTGATATAGTCGCCGTTGCGGCCCTTGTAATGCGCGGGTGTCGCGTGGGCGCCGAGATAGCTGGTCTTGACCCGAACGGGTCTGATGGCGCCGAGCGCGCGGGCGGCTTCCAGCATCTTCAGCTCACCGTCGCTGGTCAGTCCGTAGCCGGACTTGATCTCGATGGTCGCGACGCCTTCGGAAAGCAGCGTATCGAGCCGACGTATCGAGGCCTGAACGAGGCCGTCGACCGACAGCGCATTGGTCGCCTTGACCGAGGAAACGATACCGCCGCCGGCGCGGGCGACTTCCTCGTAGGTCGCGCCTTCGAGGCGCATCTCGAACTCGCGGGCGCGGTTGCCGCCATAAACGATGTGCGTGTGGCAATCGACAAGACCGGGGGTAACCCAGCGTCCTTCGAGATCGATGATCTCGGCACGCTCGATCATTGAAACAGGCAATTCGCCTTCCGGGCCAACATAGGTGATCTGGCCGCCTTCGGTAACGACAGCACCTTTTTCGACGATGCCGAGACCGGACTGTGAAGGATCGAGCGTCGCCAGTCTGGCGTTGCGCCAGAGGCTTGGACGGTCCGTTCCGGTGAAAAGATTATCCCCTGTCATCAGCTTTACGCCTTTCCTTATGTCGAAACATGTATATACATAATAATCAAGTGACAAGTGGAATTTTGGGCGCTTCCATGGAAAAGAAAGATGGGACGCCCTGAAGGGAGAAGCCGATGACGACACTTCATGCAAAAAGCGCGCTGCTGCCGCAGGGGTGGCAAAGTGATGTGAGGCTGACGATCGAGGGCAGCCGCATTGCCAAGGTCGAGACCGGTGTCGCGGCCGCCGCAGGCGATGAGCTACACTCGGTGTTGGTCCCGGCGATGCCCAATCTCCACAGCCATGCTTTTCAGCGCGCCATGGCGGGCCTCGCCGAAGTTCGCGGCCCCGCCGATGACAGCTTCTGGAGCTGGCGCATAGTGATGTACAAGTTTGCGCTGTCGATGACGCCCGACCACGTCGAGGCCGTGGCGGCGCAGCTCTTTATGGAAATGCTGGAGGCTGGCTTCTCCCGCGTCGGCGAGTTCCACTACCTGCACCATGACAAGGATGGCCGTCCCTATGGCGATATTGCAGAGCTTGCCGGGCGCATTGCCAGCGCCAGTACCGATACCGGTATCGGCTTGACGCTTCTGCCTGTCTTCTATGCCCATTCCGGTTTCGGCGGCGCGGCACCGATCGAGGGGCAGCGCCGCTTCATCAACTCGGTGGAAAGCTTCGGCAGCCTGATGGAGCGCTGCACGGCGATAACGGGCGGGATCGAGGGCGCCAAACTCGGTATCGCGCCGCATAGTCTCCGGGCTGCAACGCCGGACGAGCTGAATGCGGTTTTGCCGCTGGCAGGCAACGGCCCTGTTCACATCCACATCGCCGAGCAGGTCAAGGAGGTCGAGGACTGCATCGCCTGGTCCGGCGCGCGTCCGGTCGAGTGGCTGCTTGCCAACGCCCCGGTCGACGGCCGCTGGTGCCTGATCCATGCGACCCACATGACGAATGACGAGACGCGCGGCATGGCGAGAAGCGGCGCGATTGCCGGCCTCTGCCCGATCACCGAAGCCAATCTCGGCGACGGTACGTTTGCCGCGCCGCTCTTTCTGGAAGAGGGCGGGCGCTATGGTATCGGCTCGGATTCCAACGTGCTGATTTCGCTGTCCGGCGAGCTGCGCCAGCTCGAATATTCCGAGCGTCTGCATCGCCGCGCCCGCAACGTCATTGCCGCGCCCGGCGGTTCGACGGCGCGCGCCCTGTTCGACAATGCCCTCAAGGGCGGCAATGCGGCACTGTCTGCCGCGGCCGGGTTTGGTGAAGGAAGCGATGCCGATATCATCTCGCTCGATTGCACCGCCGTTCCCTATCTCTCCGGCGATCAGCTGCTCGATCACTGGATCTTTGCCGGTGGTGTCGGGATAGACAGTGTCTGGTCGCTCGGACGCAAGCAGGTCGAGGGTGGCCGCCATAAGAAGCGGGAGGCCATCAATCGCCGTTTCCTTGCCGCGATGCGCGAGCTGCTGGATGCATGAGCCTTCCCTTCCTTCCGTATAAGCTCTAGAGCGGGGAGGACGCCAACCGGAGCCAGAGATGAACGGTAGCAAGGATGCGACACTGCATCAAAGCATCTTGAGCGAGATCGAGGGCCGTATCGTCTCCGGCGAGTGGCCGCCGGGGCACCGCATTCCCTTCGAGGTCGATCTCGCCCAGCAGTATGGCTGTTCGCGTATGACCGTGAACAAGGTGATGACTCAGCTTGCCAAGGCTGGGCTGATCGAGCGGCGGAAGAAATCCGGCAGCTTCGTCACCCAGCCGCAGGCGCAATCGGCCGTTCTTGAGATCCACGACATAAAGGCCGAGGTTCAATCGTTGAACCTGCCCTACAGCTATCGCGTCGTAGCGAAATCGAGCCGGAAGGCAAAGGCGGGAGACGGGCGGTTGCCGGATCTGGCAGCCGGTACGCCGCTTCTGGAGCTCGCCTGCGTTCACTTTGCCGGGCCGCGCCCCTTTTGCCTGGAAGAGCGTCTGATCAATCTCGAAACCGTGCCCGATGCCGCGACTGCGGATTTCGGCGATGTTGCGCCAGGAGCTTGGCTTCTGAAGCAGGTGCCCTGGACGACGGCTGAGCACAAGATCCATGCGCTGTCGGCGGGCAATGCTGCTGCCGACGCGCTGGATATTGCCCGCGGCACGGCCTGCCTCGTCATCGAGCGCCGAACCTGGAGCAATGCCGGGCCGGTCACCCATGTGCGCTTCACCTATCCTGGCGACCGGCATGCGCTTGTCGCCCGTTTCAGCCCGGCCTCCTGAGAATCGACCGCCTGCTTATTGCGAATCATGCGTCAAATAGCGGAAGTAAACACTAAGATGGCTTCCGGAAAATGACATGCGCTATGAGATCGACAACGCTCTGCTGAAAAGTCTGCTGCCAGCGGTGGTGCAAGCCGAGGACATGCTGGCGCGTCTCGATGAGCGCGCCGCGCGCTCGCCTGTGGGCGAAGGCTTTACCGAGCGTGGCCACTTTTTCGATGCCGCAGGCGCGCTCTGGGTCGCTGGAGAGCTCGTTCATATCGAGGATCTCGTTCTGCACGACGCCCATATGGACAGCCGCACGCCGAGCCACGAACTGACGATCGCGCATGCGGTTCTTCGCGCAAGGCGGCGGATCTGGACTGCGGACCCCACCTGGGCGCTGAGCGCCGCAGGATTGAACGCGCTTGCCGGAGCCGGGCTGGACGAGGGGACGGCGCCGGAGATCAAGAGCCTGCGCCCCGTCGAGGAGGAGGCAGACGATCCCGACGAGCTTCTGGCCGCCGAGCTTGCCGAGATCGATGCGGTTCTCGCCCGCTCTCAGAAATTGCTCGATGCCCATATCGGCAAGGAGGCCGAGCCGGAAGAACGGCCGAAGGAAAAGCGCAGCGACGATCCACTCGGGCTTTTCGGCGACGACGAGTGGGACGAGGGGCTGCGGCTTGCGGATTGGCGTGCAGTCCTGCCGCTTGCCGGCGATCTGCCTCCGGTGCTCGCCGCCGCCGTTCTTTTCGAGGCTTGGGAAAGGATCGAGCCGCTCCGGCGGCAGAACTGGCTTGGCGGATTGCTGGCCTCCAGCCATTTGCGGGCGCGCGGCAAGGTCGCCTCGCATCTCTTTTCTTTCTACGGCGGGCTGAAGACGGTGCGCCACGAGCGCCGCCGCTCGCGCGACAGGCTGACCCGGCTTTTGGCCTTCCTAGAAGCGATGAGTGAAAGCGCGGCCACCGGCCTCAAGGAGATGGATCGCCTGACTCTGGCCCGCACCCAGATGGAGCTGCGCTTCCGGGACCGGCGCTCCAATAGCAGCCTGCCGCAGCTTGCCGATTTCGTGCTGTCGCGGCCGATGGTTTCTTCGGCGATGGTTGCCAAGCAGCTGAAGGTCACAAGCCGCGGCGCGCTCAATCTGCTCAACGAGATCGGCATCCGCGAGATGACCGGCCGCGGCCGCTACCGTGCCTGGGGCATCCTCTAAGCGAAACGCAAAAAAGGCCGAAGCTTTCGCTCCGGCCTTCTCTCTAAGGGTGAACGTCCGGCCCGCCATCCTGTCACAGATTGCGGGCCGGACGCTCTAGCGCTTCCATTGCCCCCAGAAGCGCAGTCCTATTCCCGCTCGCCCGTGAAGTTGAGCAGCAGCTGGAAGATGTTGACGAAGTTCAGGTAGAGAGACAGAGCACCGAAGACGGCAAGCTTCTGGTTCGATTCCTGATCGTGGTTCTCGGAAAACTGTTCCTTGATGTTCTGCGTGTCCCAAGCGGTCAGGCCGACGAAGACGACGATACCGATGACCGAGATGGCGAACTGCAGCGCAGACGAGCCAAGGAAGATGTTGACGATGCTAGCGATGACGACGCCGATCAGGCCCATCATCAGGAACGAGCCGACCTTCGCCAGATCACGCTTGGTGACATAGCCGTAGAGGCTGGTCGCGCCGAACATCGTTGCGGCGATGAAGAAGGTACGGGCGATGCTCGTGCCGGTGAACACCAGGAACACCGAGGCAAGCGACAGGCCCATGACGGCGCAGAACGCCCAGAACATCATCTGTGCAGCACTGGCCGACATCGTCTGGATCTTGAACGAGAAGAAGAAGACGAAGGCCAGCGGAGCGAGCATGACGACCCACTTCAGCGGCGACTGGAAGATCGGCACGTAGAGCGCCGGCGTCGAGCCGACGATGAAGGCGACGATGCCGGTAATGACGAGGCCGACACCCATGTAATTGTAGACGCGCAGCATATGCTGGCGCAGTCCCTCGTCGAAGAGCGCCTGCGAGCCGGCGGCAGAGCCGTAGCCGTAACGCGGATTGATCTGGTTCATTGCGATCTCCTCGGGTTGAACTAGTAGAGCGAGCGGGCTAGGCCTTCGGCCGCCCTGTCGAGATTGAGGCCGCCATCACCGGCAACGAGGGCATAGGCCACTTCGCCGATTTGCCAGTAGGCAGCTTCGGTATTGTCGAGCGCGAGATGGCCAACCGGTTGCACGGCAAACGCCCCCGGCCTAACGGCAAACAACGAGAGCTGTTTGCCGTTCGCTTCCTGGATAGCCATCTCCACGCTCGGGCCGAATGCAGACGGGAAGATCTGAACATCAGAGACCTTCCAGCCCTTCGGCAGTTCGGGCATGGTAATTGCAGTCGCCGCACGAATGTCGTCGGCGTTGTAGTGTGGTGCCGCCGCCTGTGACGGCATGGTCTGGCGGAGCTGCGCCGTCCGGTAGGCGCGGACCGCATCTTCGACATAGGCAGGCGCCGGTGTCGAAGCAGCAACTTCGGTTGCCGTGAAGGCGCCGAACGACGTGTGGGCGACCCAGCCGGCAGCAACGAGCACGGCAACGGCAGCGATCCGCTGGACGGTGTGCAGGATGCGGCCATAGGACAGACCACGCTCCAGCCGCCGTGCGGCATCCCGGGTTTCGATCCGGCCGAAGGCATTCTCGCCGGCCAGCGCCAGGCGCAGTTCGCCCTTGATGCTGAGATCGGCCATCACCTTCGCAGCGATATCCGGGTTCTCCGAAAGGTAGGATTCCACCTGGATGCGGCGCGCCACATCGAGCTCGCCATCCACATAGGCGTCGAGATCGGTGTCGATGATCGGATCAACTGCTTTCATTGCCGTTCCCTCCGATTAGGCGCAGGTGCGAAACGCGCGGTGTCTTCTCCTCGAATTCACGAAGCTGGGCGCGGGCTCTCGAGATCCGCGACATCAGCGTTCCCACAGGAATGCCGAGCGATGCGGCCGCTTCCTGATAGGAAAGGTCTTCGATGGCGACGAGATGCAGCGCCTCCCGCTGTTCTTCCGGCAGGTTGAAGAAAGCGTCGCGAACCTGTTGGAGGCGCACGGCATGTTCCTGTCCCGCCGGCAGCGACTGGTCCGCCTCGAGGGCCGCTTCGTCATGCCTGCGTGTGAGCGACCGGTTCTGGCGAACGCGATCGATGTGAGCATTGTGAACGATGGAAAGCAGCCAGGTGCGAAGATTGCCGCCGCCGCGGAAGCTCTGACGCTTCTCGTAGGCCCGCAGCAAGGCATCTTGCACCAGATCTTCCGCGTCATCCGAGTTGCGCACCAGAGCACGCGCGTAGCGCCTGAGCGCTGCGAGCTGTCCGATAACATCGAATGGGCGTTCTTTCCGTTCCATGATTGAGTATACGGATGCTGGCCGGGATTTATTCCCGAAAATTTTCGGCACTTTCAGATTTTTCGTTCGATTGCCGCGCCACGCGGGATTTGCTATACATGTATAGCAAGGAGAACACCGATGCTCGCCCTCAGATTGCCGCCGGATGTTGAAGCCCGGCTTGATGAACTTGCCAGGCGCACCGGCAGAAGCAAGAGCTTTTACGCGCGCGAGGCCATTCTCGAATACCTGGACGATCTGGAAGATATCTATCTCGCCGAGAAGCGATTGGAAGATGTTCGCAGTGGGCGGAGCGACAGCGTCGCGCTCGAAGATCTGATGAAGGCCTATGGTCTGGAAGATTAGGCTCGAGCGCTCGGCAGAACGCGAGCTTTCCAAACTCGGCGCGGATGCCGCCAAGCGAATTCTTGTCTTTCTTCACGGCAGGCTAGCGAAGCTCGATGATCCGCGTTCGATCGGTGAAGCGCTGAAGGGATCCGAGCTCGGAAATTTCTGGAAATATCGTGTCGGCGATTACCGCATCATCGCGCATATCGAGGATGGGATCGTGGAGATCCTGATCGTCCGGATCGGCAATCGCCGAGAGGTCTACCGGCGCTGAGGCTAAACTGCCTTACCATCCGAAAGCCCATCCAAAATCGGGCAATCGGGCCGGTCATTGCCGTGGCAGGCGTGGACGAGATGCTCGAGCGCGCGGCGCAGCTCCATCATCTCGCGGATCTTCTGGTCGATCTCGGTCAGCTTGGTCTGGGCGATGTCCTTGACGTCGGCGCTGGCGCGGCTCTTGTCTTCGTAGAGCGCCAGAAGCTGCCGGCATTCCTCGACCGAGAAACCGAGGCCGCGGGAACGCTGCAGAAAGCGCAGCTTGTGGACATCGGACAGGTCGTAGTCACGATAGCCGTTTCCGCCCCTTTCAGGGCGGACTAGGCCGATATCCTCGTAGTAGCGGATCGTCTTTGCCGGAAGACCGGACCGGTCCGATGCCTCGCCGATATTCATGGCAGCCTCCTAGAGTTTCTGCACGCGCAGCCTGAGCGCGTTGGCGATGACCGAGACAGATGACAGGCTCATCGCCGCCGCCGCGATCATCGGCGAGAGCAGCAGGCCGAGCACCGGGTAAAGGATGCCTGCGGCGACGGGAACGCCGAGCGCGTTGTAGCCGAAGGCAAAGCCAAGGTTCTGGCGGATGTTGCGCATCGTTGCCTCCGCCAGACGGCGGGCGCGGACAATTCCGGTAAGATCGCCCTTCACCAGCGTGATGCCCGCACTTTCCATCGCCACATCGGCGCCGGTGCCCATGGCGATGCCGACATCGGCTGCGGCGAGCGCCGGCGCATCATTGACGCCGTCGCCGGCCATGGCGACGACTGCGCCCTTGGCATGCAACTCGTCAATCAGCGCCTTCTTGCCCTCGGGCAACACGTCGGCACGCACCTCGTCGATGCCGAGCTGTTTGGCAACGGCCTTTGCTGTGCGCTCGTTGTCGCCGGTCGCCATGATGATCCGCAGACCGCTGTCATGCAGCGCCCGGATGGCCGCTGCCGTTGTCGGCTTGATCCGGTCGGCCACTGCGACGAAGCCGGCGAGGCTGCCGTCGATGGTGACGAACATCACCGTCTTGCCGTCGTCGCGCAAATCACTGATCTGTTCGTCGAGCGCCGCGGTATCGATGCCGAGATCCCCCATCATCGCGGCATTGCCGAGCGCGATTTTAGCGCCATCGACAAGGCCGGTGACACCCTTGCCGGTGATGGCATCGAACGATGTGACCTCGGATAGCGCAATGCTGCGTTCCTCAGCACCGGCAACGATCGCTTCGGCGAGGGGATGCTCGGAGCCGCGTTCGAGGCTTGCCGCCACGGCAAGCAGCCGGCTTTCGTCGATGCCCTCAAGGGCAACCGTGTCGGTCAGGCGTGGCTTGCCTTCGGTCAAGGTGCCGGTTTTGTCGACGATCAGCGTATCGACCTTGGAGAAGCGCTCCAGCGCTTCGGCATCCTTGATCAATACGCCTTCCTGAGCGCCGCGGCCGGTGGCGATCATGATCGACATCGGCGTTGCCAGGCCGAGCGCGCAGGGGCAGGCGATGATCAGTACCGCCACCGCGGCAATCAGTGCATGGGCGAGGCGTGGCTCCGGACCGAACATCATCCAGGCACCGAAGGCGAGGATCGCCACGGCAACGACGGTGGGAACGAAGACGGCGGAGACGCGATCGACGGCACCCTGGATCGGCGCACGGGAGCGCTGCGCCTTGGCGACCATATCGACGATCTGCGACAGCGTCGTCTCGGCGCCGACCCGTTCGGCAGTCATGATGAAGCTGCCGTTGCGGTTGATGGTACCGCCGGTCACGGCATCACCATTGGTCTTTTCGACCGGCAACGGCTCGCCAGAGATCATCGTTTCATCAATGGTCGACTGCCCCTCGGTGACCCGTCCATCCACAGGGACACGCTCGCCGGGGCGGACCCGCAGGCGGTCGCCCTTGGCGATGTCATCGACTTCGATATCGATCTCGCTGCCATCGGTGGTGATCCGCCGCGCGGTCTTCGGGGCAAGATCGAGCAAGGCACGGATTGCCGAACCGGTGCGCTCGCGCGCCTTCAGCTCCAGAAGCTGGCCAACGAAGACGAGCGTGACGATAACGGCGGCTGCCTCGAAATAGACAGGCACCATATCGCCGTGGCCGCGGATGCTCATCGGGAAGAGGCCCGGCGCAGATGTCGCGACGAGGCTGTAGAGATAGGCGGTGCCGACGCCGAGGCCGATCAGCGTCCACATGTTCGGGCTGCGGTTGACAAGCGAGGCCCAGGCACGGCGGAAGAAGGGGATGGCGGCCCAAAGCACGACGGGTGTCGCCAGGGCGAGTTCGAGCCAGACGGCACGCGCCTCGCCGATCATCTCGCGCAGCGGCAGACCGATCATCGGTCCCATGGTCAGCGCCAGCAGCGGAACGGCCAGCGCAGCGCTTATCCAGAAGCGGCGGGTGAAGTCGACGAGCTCTGGGTTCGGACCCTCATCTGCCGGTGGAATGCCCATCGGCTCCAGCGCCATGCCGCATTTCGGGCAGTCGCCGGGGTGGTCGGCGACGATTTCCGGATGCATCGGGCAGGTATATTGCGTGCCCTTCGGCATCGGCTTTGCCTCTGGGCGATTGCCATCGAGATAATCGCCCGGGCTTGCCTCGAACTTCGCCTTGCAGCCTGCCGAGCAGAAATAAAACTTGTCGCCCTCGTGCTTCAAAAAATGCTTCGCCGTTGAGCGATCGACGGACATGCCGCAGACCGGATCCTTGGCGGTGAGATAATCCTGGGGCACTGCTTCGAATTTCTTGCGGCAGCCATCGCAGCAGAAATGGTAGTTATGTCCTTCAAGGACGAGGCTCGGCTTGCCGGCATCCGGATCGACCGTCATTCCGCAGACGGGATCGCGCGTGACGGGCGCCTCGGCCGGTGCGCCGTGGCTATGGCCGGAGCAGCAGCCCTGCGCTTCGTGGCCGTGATGATGGGAATGGTCGTGACGATCCATAAGACTCTCCTTTGCCCGCAAGGGCAGTGGATAGGCTTATGAACCTTCCAGCAACTGGAAGGTCAAGCGGGAAATTTCAACCCGCCTGAAAATCGTCAATCAGGCTCGATCAGGGCGACTGGCTGGACGCCGAGAATACCGGCGAGCGGCAGCCTAGCTCCGGGATCGAGATGATGTCCGGTAAGAAGATCGCATTTGATGCCCTGCAGACTTGGCGGGATCTCGACCGCGGTATCAGCCCAGAACTCCGGCCCTGAAAACAATACACCGGGGTCCAGCCAGCCGAGCATCAAACGCGGCACGACCGTAATCGCGTAGTCGCCGTCGAGTTGCCGGGCGAAAGCGACGGCGTGGTCCTTCCGGCTTCCCGTGATGCTGAGCGGCAGATACCGGCCAGCGGCAAACAGCTGCGGCTGGCGGCGGCGCAGGTGCAGGCCGATCTCGATAATTCGCTGTTTCAGAACCGGTGCCGTCAGCTCGCCGATTTCGCCATGCGCCGAAAGCGACTTGCGGAGTGCCTTGAAATTGACCGGGCGGCGGTTGTCGGGATCGACGAGGCTGAAATCGAAGCCTTCCGCTCCCTGATAGATATCGGGGATGCCGGGAGCGGTCAGCTTGATCAGCGTCTGCGACAGGCTGTTGAGATAGCCGGCGGAAAGGAGCGGCCGCAGCGTTTCGGCGAAGTCCTCATGGAAATTGAGGTTCGATGAGGCTGTGAGCGCCGATGCGTAGGCATTCACCGCGGCCTCATATCCCGCATGCGGTTCGTCCCAGCTGGTGCCGAGCTTGGCCTCGCGGATCGCTTTCTCGGCATAGGCGGCAAATCGCTCCGTCAAAGCTTCCGCCCGGCCTTCGCTGAAATCTTCCGGCCAGATGCCGGCCAGCGCCTGGTAGAGCATCCATTCGACATTGCCCTCCGGCGTCAGGCCGCCCGGCAGTTCGGTGAGGTGTTCGCGGTTCATCTCGCGCCAGCGATCGACGCTGCGGCGCCACAGGTCCGGCTCCTCGCTGAGGGCATAGAGCCGGGCGCGGGCGTCTTCACCGCGTTTCGTGTCGTGTGTCGAGGTTGCCGAAAGCCCATGCGGCTGTTCTTCCGCACGCTTTTGCATGAAGCGGTGAAAAGCCTCACCGCCTTCGGGAATCGCGTCCGGCTCGCCGCCGACTTCGTTTGCGGCGAGAAGCCGGTTGTGGCGGTAGAACAGCGTGTCCTCCATCGCCTTTGCCATGATGGGACCGCTCAACTGCTGGAAGCGCCGCTGGAATTCTTCCGCGTGGCCGTTGGCCAGCAATGCGTAGACGCCGTCGAGCGCCCTGCGGTCTTTGACATGCCTGGCGGCCGATCCTCTTATCTCTTCCAGCACCGTGGCCTCGCGTGCGTCCATCGCACCGCCTTGGCCGTAGCTCCTATAGACAGGAAAGGCGATCAGAAGCTCGCGAATGGCGTTCCTGATATCCGCTTCCGGTGTATCGGGGAGCGCGGCGGTCGCGAGCTTGCCTAGGCGGTTCACCTCGCCGGCAAAATTCCGCTCCACCATCAGCATCTTGGCGGCTCTCAACCCCGCTTGAAAATCCGCGTTGGCCGGTGCGATGGTCGTATACGCCTTCTGCAACTCGGCCGTTCCCTTGGGGTCGATGAAGAGATCGGCAAGAGCGGAAATGAACTCATAGCCCGTCGTCCCCGAGATCGGCCAATCCGCAGGCAGGCTCTCGCCATGGCCGAGGATCTTTTCGACGATGATATAGGTCTCCGGTCCGGCGGCCTTGCGCAGCCGGTCCAGATAGGCCTTGGGGTCGGCAAGGCCGTCGATATGATCGAGGCGCAAGCCTTGCACTTTGCCCGACCGGACAAGATCGAGGATGACGCGATGGCTGTCCTCGAAGACGGCCTCGTCCTCGACGCGCAGGCCGGCGAGGCCGGTGACCTCGAAGAAGCGGCGGTAGCTCAGATGAGATGCGGCCGTCTTCCAGTGCGTGAGCCGCCAGTGCTGCGCCGCGTGGAGCCGGCAGATGTCGCCAGTTTCGGCACTATCGGGATGCAACGGCAGATGCGTCTCGAAATAGGCAAGGGTCTGCTCGCCGGTCTCCGGGTCTCCAACTACCTTGAATTCCCCGTCAGCCAGCGCTTCCTCGAAGGGTTTGCCGAGGATAGGAAGCGTCAGCGGTTCGGACCAGTCGATGTCGAAATAGCCGGCATAGCGGCTCTGTTTTCCATACCGCAGGACATCCCGCCACCAGGCATTTTCGGTCGAGGCCGCCATGTGGTTCGGCACGATATCGAGGATCAGCCCGAGACCGGCTGCCTTGAGCTCGGCGCAGAGCCGCTCGAACCCCTGGCGCCCGCCGATCGCCGGGTCGATCTCGTTGGCATCGGTGACGTCATAGCCATGGGTCGAGCCGGAGACCGCCGTGAAGATCGGCGAGGCATAGAGATGGCTGATGCCGAGCGCCTTGAGATAGGGCACGAGTTCGGCCGCATGGTCGAAGGTCATGCCGTTGCGAAACTGGAGCCGGTAGGTGGATGTGGGAAGCGTCATGAGCCGCCTTTGTTCGGAAGGATAACGATCCGGAACGGCGGCGGCGGGCTTTTGTTCCCGCCATTTCACTCTTGCGGCAGTCGGCGGGGAAATCTTCTTCCGCCTATTATCCGGCCCGCGCAGCCATGGTCAGGCGCGGCTGAAAATCTGTGCCTGTGTCCCCTTTGGAAAGGCCTTTGAACTGACCAGCTCAAGGTGGCGGAGCGGCGTGACGCCGGAGAAGATCGGCAGGCCGCTGCCGAGCGCCAACGGGTAGACCATCAGCCGGTATTGATCGACCAGATCGGCGGCGATGAGACTCCGTGCGAAGCTGGCGCCGCCATGGGCAACGATCGGCTTTCCGCCGGTGGCCTTGAGTTTGGCGATCTCCTCGCTGAGATCACCGCTCGCCACATAGGCGTCCGGCCAGTTGCCGGTCTCGGCAGCCTCCAGGACGGCCGCTCCCGACTTCGAAAAGACGGCCTTCGGTATCTCGTTCATCGGCGCGGCGAACGGCCCTGCCGCGGTCGGCCAGAATCCGGCCATGCTCCTGAAGCTGCGGCTGCCCATGATGTGCAGGCCGGCATTCGCTACCGTCTCCACCTTCCAGGCAATCGCCTCCTGGTCGCCGTTGAAGATCCAGTCGATCTCGCCTTCGGGACCGCAGACGAAGCCGTCGAGCGACATGGCCATGGTCAGGATCAGGTCTCGCATTGCTGTCTCCTCGCGTTGTTCTGATCCAAGGACGTAGCGAGGGCGCAGGTTCCGACAGCGCTGCCGAAAAATCGGGACATCAGTCGATGAAGACGCCGACACTGGCCGCACGGCCCATGGCGTCGATGACGGTGAGCTTGGAATAACCGCCGCCGTCCGGCAGCCACTGATTGGTGCGGCGGCGCGAGAGATCCGGCAGCGGCTTGCCGTTTGCCAGCCATCGGAATGGTGCCCGGCCGCCCTGCAGCTTCAGCACGAGCGGTGACAGATCGCCGCTCTTGGCGCCGAGATCGACATGCGCGCCCTCGGGCGGATAGACGATCTGCGGTGCGGACTCGCGTGACGAATTGACCAGAAGGCCGCTGGCATTCAACGCAAACCGGCGCTGGCTGACCGGCAGATCCTGCTTGGCGATGCGGATCGCGCCGGAGGGCGGATGGGGCAGCGGAGTCGTAGCGATGCCGGACTTGGCGAAACCTTCGAAGAGGATCGGGGCTGCGGTGCCGTATCCCGTGAGGCCGGGAACTGCACCGTTGTCAGGGCGGCCGACCCAGACGCCGAGGACATAGCGGCCGTCATAGCCAACCGACCAGGCGTCACGGTAGCCGTAACTCGTGCCCGTCTTGTAGGCGATGCCGCGCTGCGGCGCGCCGGCGGGCGGAATGACGCCGGAGAGGATATCGGCGACGTTCCAGACGGCGACGGGCTCCAGCAACGGCTCGCCATCGATCTTGCCGGGAATGCCGGTCACGCCATCGCCGATCCTGACCGGCTGGCCGTTGTTGGCGAGCGCCGTATAGAGCTGCACCAGATCCTTCAGCGTGATGCCGACGCCGCCGAGGCCAATTGCCAGACCCGGCGTCTCGTTCGGCGGCAGGCTCGGCTGCACCCCGGCGCGGCGGAAGCGCACCATCAGCCGCGTCGGGTTCACGGCATCGAGAAGCTTCACGGCCGGGACATTCAGCGACAGCTGCAGCGCCTCGCGGATCGTCACGTCGCCCTGATAGCTCATGTCGAAATTGCGCGGCCTATAGCCGAAGAAATCCGCCGGACGGTCCTCGATGATGGTTTCCTGGGCGACGAGGCCCTGCTCGAAGGCGAGACCATAGATGAAGGGTTTCAGCGTCGAGCCCGGTGAGCGGCTGATGCGGGTCATGTCGATCCAGCCGGAGCGGCTGGCATCGAAATAATCGGCCGAGCCGACCTCGCCGACGATCTCGCCGGAGCGGGCGTCGGCCATCACCATGGCGATCGACAGCTTCGGGCCGAGCCGCATGGCCGCGTTCCTGGCGGTCAGCTCCAGCCCTTCCTGAACCTGTTTCTTCAGCGTCGTCTTGTGCTCGCGCTCTTTGGGCGCCTTGCGCAGCGCCGCTTCGGCAACATGCGCCGCAAGCGCCGGCAACTGCATGCGCCGCGCTGGCACCAGCGTCGCCTCGGCGCGCCCGGCTTCACCATCACCGACGGCGTCGGCGACTGCGACACGCTCCAGCACCCGCTTGCGCGCGGCTTCGGCCGCGGCGAGATTGCGGTCGGGGCGCCGCTTTTCTGGAAGCTGCGGCAAGGCGACGAGTAGAGCGGCCTGTGCCACCGTCAGCCGCTTCGGCTCCTTGCCGAAATAGGCAAGGCTTGCTGCCCGCACACCTTCAAGGTTGCCGCCATAGGGGGCGTGGGTCAGATAGAGATCGAGGATCTGCTCCTTCGATAGCCGCCGTTCGATCTGGATCGCGCGCACCACCTGCAGCAGCTTGGCCGACAGCGAGCGGCCGCTGCGCGGCTCGATCAGCCGCGCCACCTGCATCGACAGCGTCGAGGCGCCGGAGACAATTCGGCCGCTGGTGGCGAGCTGCACTGCTGCCCGGCCGATCGCCAGCGGATCGATGCCGCGATGGTCATAAAAGCGCCGGTCCTCATAGGCGACCAGCATGCGCAGGAATTGCGGATCGACGTCGGACACATCCGTCTTCAACCGCCAACGTCCCTCGGGCGTTGCAAAGGCGCGCAGCAGCTGGCCGTCGGCATCCAGCACTTCGGCAGAGACCTGCCCGGCAGTATCGAGCGGCGGCGGGTAGGCCTTGTCGAGCGCATCGAGGCCAAGCGCCAGCGCGCCGGCGAAGATCACGCCGGCGGCCGATGCAATGGTGAGCCTGTGCCAGAGCCGCATTATTGTGCTGCGACAACCTCCATCTTGCCGGTCGCGGTGCGGGCCGAGAGCTGCGGCCGGTACATGTCCTCGACGACGGCAGCCGGATGATCGTAGGTGCCGGGGGTCACGGCGCGCACGACATAGGCGACATTGATCTCGCGGTTGTCGCCTTCCGAGCGGTTGAAGGCCGCGACGAAGCGGTCGTCGCGGAACTCGGTATGGGCGGCCGTCTGCTCGCCGATCCAGTCGAAATTCGTCAGCTGGGCGCTATCGACCAGGCTCGGATTGTCGATCTGGAAACCGGCCGGCAGCAGGTCGGTGACGACGATGCGCGACGGCCAGTTATTGCTTTCGGTCACATGCAGCACGACGACATAGCGCTCGTTTTGCTTGGCTTCGCTGACATTCGCTTCCTCGCCAGCGAGCGTGTAGTAGCTGCGCTCGATCGCAAAGCCGTCGCCGCCGGCGGGTAGCGGCGTCACTGGAGCGGCAACCGTCGTCACTACGGCGGAGACCGTGTCGCTGGTGCCACTGGTCAGCGTCAGCGGATTGTTCAGCAGCGCATCACCGCTCATCGACGCCATGTAGGAGCCGGTATGTTCGGCACCGTTGACATCGACCTTCAGCGCATCGTCACCGCTCTGGATGGCGCGGGCCGCGAGCAGCATCCAGGCTTGTTCCTGGGTGCTGGTCCATTTCGAGCGGTTGAACTCCTTGGCGACGGCCTTAGCGAGCTCCGGAATGACGGGCGGAACCGGACGGCTTTCAGCCGCCAGCGCGAGGATCGCCGCGCCATCGCGCAGGATCGAGCCGTAATCGGTGCGCGAAAGATTGACGCGCTGGACCATCGACGTCTCGGTCATCTGCAGTGCATCGACGAAGATGTTCTTCGAGCGTGTCGCATCGCCGTAGAGCGCCAGCGCCGCGGCGATATGGGCCTTGGCGAGCGGCGTCGGGAAGTCGTTGATCATCGTGTCGGCGTAGTAACGCAGATCGCTGATCGCCGCCTTCTTGTTGCGTGCGAGAACGTAGAGCGCATAGGCGATATTGTCGCCCTGCGTCTTGACGTCGACGTCGTAGCTGAGCGCGTTCTGCAGGTTCTCGAGCGCCTGCACGAGCGCCCGATCCGGCACGTCGTATTTCTCTTCGCGGGCGCGGGTCAGGAAGTCGGTGACGTAGGAATCGAGCCAGAGGTCACCTGAGTCAGGTCCCCAGAGGCCGAAGCTGCCTGCGGATGCCTGGTAGGAGAGCACGCGGTAGATCGCGTCCTGCACCCGCTTCTTCACATCGGCGTCGTCTTCAAGTCCTGCCTGCTTGGCGAGTTCGCCGAGATAGAGCAGCGGCATGGCGCGGCTCGTCGTCTGCTCGGCGCAGCCGAAAGGATAACGGTCGAGGGTCATCAGCAGCGCCGGGATATCGAAGGCGGCGGAGCGGGTGACGTTCACGCTGACGGAGGCGCCGGGCAGCACGCTGTCGGCCAGCAGCTCCTTGTCGATCTTCAACGAGGCCCCCGGTTTCAGCGCGATGACGCGGCGCTCGGTGACCGGCAGCGAAGCCGGGCGAACCGGCACGTCTACAGTCTGGTCGAGCGAGAGGCCCGAGGCATCGGAGAGGTTGATCGAGACGGAACCCTGGCCGGGCTGCGTGCCGATCACGGCAAGCGTCAGGTCGGATTTGGCGCCAGCATCGAGATGGATCGTCTTGGAAGCCGAGGCGGCATCGACGCCGACAGCGTCATTCCCTGATATCGCCACCTTGAAGTCGCCTGCTGGCGCATCGGTATTGGCGATGTCGAGGCGCAGTTCGGCCTTGTCTCCCGGCGCCAGGAAGCGCGGCAGGCTGGCGGTGACAACGACGGGATCGCGGATGATGACATCCTTGACGCCATGGCCGACGCCGTCCTTCGACCAGGCAACCGCCATCACGCGGGCTGTGCCGTTGAACTGGGGAATGTCGAAGCTGACATTCGCCTTGCCTTCAGCATCAAGCTTGACCGGTCCTGAGAAGAAGGCGACGAGCTTCTGCGTCGGCGGGCTGGCCGAGAGCGCCACGGCGCCGCCGTCACCGCCGGTGCGCAGCTTGCCGGTTGCGCCGAGCGATCCGTCGATCAGGCGGCCGTAGAGGTCGCGGATTTCGAGACCGAGCTGGCGCTGGCCGAAATACCAGTCCTCGGGGTTTGGCGCCTCATAGCGCGTCAGGTTGAGAATGCCGACATCGACGGCGGCAACCGTCACATAGGCATCCTCGTTGGCGCCGGCACCGGCAACTGCGAGACTGATATTCAGTGGCCCGCGCGGCAGCATCTTGTCAGGTGCATCGACCTTGACCTGCAGCGCCCGCTGCTCGGGATCGACCTTCAGCCATTTGATTCCGATGGAGCGCATCGGCATGTGATTGTCCTGGCTGTCGCCGGGGCGGAATAGAGTGGCGGTGACATAGGCACCCGCACCCCAATCGGCGGTGACGGGAATATCGACTTCACCGCCGGTCTCGCCCATCGTGGCGTTCTGCACAGCCACCAGGTTCTCGGAACCCGCGGTGACCATCAGCTCGCCGCCATAGCGCGAGGTGACCTTCAGCTTGGCCGTTTCGCCGACCTTGTAGCTGTCCTTGTCGAGAGCGATTTCGAGACCATCTGGCGTCTCCGTCGAGGTCGTCTCGACGAACCAGCCGGCGTCGAATTCGAAGCTCGAGGTCGGGCCGTCGGCGTCCGGGCTTTCGACTTCGAGGCGATAGCGACCCCAGCCGACCGGCACGGAAATCTTACCGCCATCGGTTCCGGCATCGACGACGCCGTCGGCGACCTGGCGGGCGTTGTAGGCAGGCTCGTATTTCCAGGCCGTGCCGTCGCGGTACCACTGGTACTCGCGCTCGAGATTGTAGAATTTCCAGCGCAGGCCCTTCACCTCCTGCTTCTGGCCGTCGGCCGTCGTGCCGATGACATTGAAGGAGGCGGTGGAATTCTCGGCCACATCACCGGAGAATTCCGGCTTGATGCCGATCATCGGACCCTGGTTCTTGACCGGGATCACCAGCGAGCGCTCCAGCGCCCGGCCGCCCTGTTCCTGCATGCGGATATAGACGGTGGCGTTCAGAAGCTGGGTGGTGGCGGGCAGGTCGCCGACCGTCAGATCGGTCGATGCCTTGCCGTTCTCATCGAGCTCGGGCAGGCCCTCGATCGTCTGGCGGTTTTCTTCGGAGGCTTCTTCATCGGCAAGGCCGAAGAAATAGCCGGGGAAGGCAGCGCTTTCGCGGGTCGGCTTCAGCACGACGTCGCCTTCGAGCGTGAGCCCGGCAGCCGGTGCGCCATAGAGATACTTGCCGTTGATTTCGATTGTCGCTGGCGTATCCGGGCCGATTTCCTTGGCGGCGGTCTTCAGCTCCATGTCGGTGCGATCAGGCACGAAGTCATCGACCAGGAAGCTCTTGGTGCCGATCGCAGCACCCTTCGGATCCGTGTAGATGTTCATCGTCCAGGTGCCGCGCATGGCGTTCTGCTGCACCGGCAGATCGACGGTATAGCCGCCGAGATCGCTGGTTTCCTTGACGATGCGGCGGTCCTCGACGCCATCGGGGCGCAGGAAGACGAAGGTGAGCGGTAGGTTCTCGATCGCCTTGCCGTCGGTGTCTCTGGCCAGCGCTGACGCATGCACCGTCTCGCCGGCACGATAGATGCCGCGTTCGGTAAAGGTCATGATATCGATCGCGCCCGGCGAAGCGCGGCCAGTGACGCCGCGGTCGGAGAGGTCGAAGCCAGCGCGCGTCATATCGAGGAAGACGTAGTCGGAATCGCCGTTCTTCGCCGTGATGACAGCAGGCGTCAGTGCCGCCGTTCCACGCATCAGGCCGGCCGTGAAAGTGGCGCGGCCGTTGTCGTCTGTCTTGGCGGTACCGAGCACTTCATTGTTCTTGGCAAGCAGCGTTAGTTGGACGCCCGAGATCGGCTTGGCGGAAGCCAGCGAGCGGGTGAAGACGTTGAGGCCGTCGGTGCCGGCATAGGTGGTGATGCCGACATCCGAGACGACGAACCACTGCGTCGCCTTGCTGTCCCATTCATTCTCGGGCGCGTTGGCAGGCGAGGCGATCAGGACGTAGACGCCGGGCTTGCGCTGCGGTAGCGCCTCATCGACGGGGAAGCTGGTGACGACGTCCTTGTTCAGGTCGTTGGCGATGTCGATCGAACCCTGCCAGACCAGCTCGCCGCTTTCGTCCTCGATGCGCTGGGCGCTGTAGCCGTCGAGCTGCGTCAGGAACTGCGAATTCGTCAGCAGCGGCGCGATGCCGCGATCGCCGATGCGGTAGAGCTTCAGCGCCGCCGACTGGATGTTGACAGACACCAGCGGAATGCCGCGGCGCGCCGTGGACGGCAGCACGAAGCTGTCACCGGTGAAACGCACCGTCTGGCTGCGGTCCTTGACGTAGATGTCGAGGCTGACAGGCGCTTCCAGCACCTCATCGACCGACGACGGCAGGCCGGAGCGGAAAACGATCTTGTAGTTCTCGCCGTGAACGAGACCTTCGACGCAGATCTGCTTGTCCTTGGCTTCGAGCGCTTTCGGCGCCTGGCCATTCAGCGTCACGAAGGGCGTGTAATCCGTCGTCTTGACCAAGGATTCCGAGAAGGTGACGCAGGCGCGGGGATTGGCGCTGTCGGCATCGACATTATGCTCAGTGATCCGGAAGCCCTGCTCGGCCTTGAGCTTCAGATAGGCGTCGTTGACTTCCTTGGAGCTGACAAGCGCCAGGCTTGCCTTGTAGGCATTGAGCGCCGCACGGTAGTTCGAATTCTTCGACAGCGAGGTTGCCAGCACGGCCAGCGCGTCGGCGCGCTTCGAGGCGGTGCGGGTCAGGTCATAGGCGTTCAGGGCATCGAGCTGCGCCTGGCCGAAGACCTGGCTGTCGGTCCCGCCGAGCGAATTGGCGGCGCGCGCGGTTTCGAGCCAGAGGTCGCCGTCGTTCGGCGTGAGCGCCAATGCGCCATGGAAGGATTCCAGTGCGGCGGCGAGATTGTTGGCCGTCAGGTCGAGGCGGGCGGTCGCCGTGAGATTATCGACCGACTGGCCTTCCTGGGCCTCGGTTAGCTCGTTATTCGTCTTGTAGTCGCGGGCCTGCTGGATGACGTCAGCGGAGAGGAAGTTGAGGCGCGGCGCAGCACCCAGATCCGGCTCCTGCGGAATGGCGGCGGCCGTCGTCTCGACGATCCGGCCAGCGATCGCGCCGGGGAAAGCGTTCATCGTCTTGAAGTCGGATTTCAGGAAGCACCAGCTGACCTTGGGATTATAGGTAAAGGCCTTGCAGCTCTTGTCGCCGATGCAGGACTTCTTGCACTGGTCAAGCGAGACGTTCTGCTCCGTCCTCAGATCGAAGCCGAAGAAATCCGCATCCTTGATCGTCTGGATATCGCGCTTCGCATCGGCGGCGCCGGCTGGCAGGCTGATCGCAAGTGCGGAAAAGGCGATGGCGGCGAAGGCGAAGAAAGAGCGTACAGACATCAAGTCCCCCCGGGCGGCTGCGCTGATCGGGCCGCACTCTTGGCTGCCCCGATGACGTTGTCAACACAACTTATGCGGTGTCGCGTTTTCGCACAGAAGCCGCCATCGCATTGTCATGTCATCATGAGATAAGTGCTTTGGAATTGGGCCTTTTTGCTGTTTTTGGCAAGACGAAACGCGCCAAAGGGAATTGCTCTCCGGTGGACCTGTTTTTGTCAGGAAGGCGCGTCGCGCCGAGCGCGATTTCACTGCTTGCCTGCTTTGTCGAAAGCGCTGCCTCAATACGCGGCTATGATCCCGGCGACCGGCGATCACCGGATGCACTCGAACTCTCCGCAAAGGTTTCGCAAGGTGTACCGGGAAGATCCGTTCTGGTTCTGGGGGCTTGTCGAGTGTTATCCCGCCCTGTGGATAACCACGCAGGCGGCACCCTGAGCCGCCTATCATTTCAAAGGCTTAGCTAATTTCAACATTTTATCAATGTTAACAACGGGTTAAACTCAAAAAAATACGTCCCGGCCCGGAACATATCCTTTCCAGCACCGTTATCTGCTCAAGTTCCAGAGGCTCACAACCTTCCGGAATGAAGTTCTTTCGCGTGCTTGGGTTAACGGAAGAGGGCGTCATGGCCATCAATGTTGTGCGTAAATGGCTGCGGGATAACGTTATGAACCAGAGAGTATTGATTGTAGAAGACGAGTTTCTGATCGCCCTCGACCTTGAGGCGACAGTCGAAAACTTGGGAATGGAAGTCGCGGGACTTGCGACCAACAAGGAGCAAGCGTTGCAGCTTGCGCACCTGGCAGACGTGGCTTTCGTCGACATCAACCTGTCCGATGGTGCGACAGGTCCGGAAATCGGCCGCCGCCTTGCCGAAGAGCATGGCATCACCGTCGTTTTCATGACCGGCAACCCGGAGGCCGTCGCAAACGGCGTCAAGGGTGCGCTTGGTGTCGTTAGCAAGCCCGTCATGCCTACGGTGGTCGAACAGTCGCTGAAATATGCCGTCGCGCGCCGCGCAGGCATGTTGGCGTCGGTGCCGCCGCAGATGATGGTGTTTGCCTGAAATTAGCCGCTGACGGCCGCAAGTTGCGGCCGTTCGGCTAGCTTTTCCGTGCCGTAGGCACGAACGAACGTCCGCACCGCGTTGCGTGCTGCGCTTTCGAGCTGTGATTCCGTCGGCAATTGTCCGAAGAGCAGCATCAATTGCAAATCCGCATTGCCGAGCGCCAGAAACTGGCGGGCTGCGACATCGAAATCATCGATCTTCAGAGCGCCGCCGGCACTCAGCCGTGCAAACAGCGCCCCAAGCGCCGAAATGATCCTGCCCGGTCCCTGCTGGCGCCAGGTCTCGAAGAGATGCGGATAGCGCTCGCCTTCGTTCTGGATCAGACGGCGCAGGAATTTTCCGTCCTGATTGCAGAAGCAGTTCTTGTTGATGCGAATTGAAAAGGCGACGAGATCGTCTTCCAGATTGTCGGCATTGACCGGGAAGGTCGAAAGCATCGAGAAGAGCATCTGGTCGGCGCGGCTCATGACGTCCTCGACGACGGCGACGAACAGCGTTTCCTTCTCGCAGTAGTGATTATAGACGGTCTGTCGCGAGACATTGGCCTCGATGGCGATCTCGTCGACGCTCGCTCCGGCAAAACCCTCGCGGCAGAAAACCTCGGCCGCGGCCTCCAGGATCGATGCACGCTTCTTGAACTGGCCGCGCTGGGTCGGTCCTTCGGATCGCTTTTCGGGTGTCGCGGAATTTTTCATATCCGTAAATGTAATGCGTCTTGACGTTTTAGACAATGCTGTCTAATTTTACACCAGTGTCCAAAATAATTGACATACTGATGCGTATTCGTTGGCGCTTCTCCCAAGACGCCGATGGACCGCTCTGGACACGCAAATTGAACCCCTTCGAAAGCAAAGCGGTGGTGTGAATTTCCGCCTCGTCCGCTGCGTTTTTATGAAAGATCACCGCCATGAACGCTCCATTCTTTCGCACTGCGCTCATTCTCGGCCTGCTGTCGGCCATCGGCCCGTTTGCCATCGACATGTATCTACCGGCTCTGCCGTCCATCGGGGCGGACCTTCACTCCGATAACAGCGTGACACAGCTGAGCCTGCTTGCCTTCTTCATCTCGTTTGCGCTGGCGCAGCTTCTCTATGGGCCGCTGTCCGACATGTGGGGCAGAAAGCTGCCGCTCTATATCGGTATCAGCATCTTCGTCGTCGCCAGTGTCGGCTGCGCGCTGGCGCAAAATATCGAAACGCTGATCGCCTTCCGCTTTATCCAGGGCATCGGCGGCGCTGCCGGCATGGTCATTCCGCGCGCAGTCGTCCGCGACATGCATACCGGCGTCCAGGCAGCGCGGCTTATGTCGCTGCTGATGCTGGTTTTCTCGATCTCGCCGATCCTTGCCCCGCTGACCGGCAGTGCCGTCATTGCCTTCTACGGCTGGCGGGGCGTGTTCTGGGCCGTCACCATCGCGGCTTTCATCGGTATCCTTCTGCTGGCAACGCAGCTCGACGAAACGCGGCCTGCCCACCAGCGCAAGGAAAGCAGCATCGCCGGCGCCATGCGCGCCTACGGCATGCTTCTGCGCGACCGCAACTTCATGACGCTGACTTTCATCGGCGGTCTGGGCATCTCGAGCTTCCTCGTCTATCTCGCCAATTCGCCCTTCGTGCTCATCGAGCATTACGGGCTGACGCCGACGCAATACAGCTTCGCCTTCTCGATCAACGCCGTGTCGTTCTTCGCTGTGTCGCAGGCAACCGGCTGGCTCGGTCAGAAGTTCGGCCTTGTCCGCGTCATGCGCATCGCCGTCACCTCCTACGCGCTTGTGATGATCGCCATGGTCGCCGTGATGGCCGCCGGCCTCGCCCAGCTTCCTGTCATGGCAGTGTTCCTGTTCGCCGGATACGGCTTCCTCGGACTCGTTATTCCGACCAGCGCGGTCCTGGCGCTTGAGGATCACGGCGAGATCGCCGGCACCGCCTCGTCGCTGATGGGCACGTTGCATTTCGTCATCTCGGCGGTCGCCATGGTCTTCTCAAGCCTGGTTGCCGATGGCACCGCGCTGCCGATGGCCGGCGGTATCGCCATCTGTGCTTTCCTGGCCTTTGCCGTGACTCAGGCAACCATCGGCCGCCGTGCCGCTGTGGCCGCCGCCGAATAAACCATTGCCGCGCCGCTCCGGCGGCGCGGCGGCACTGATATGTGCAACGTTCGATTGATAATCCCAGGCCGGGCCATAAGTACCTGCTGAGCAATATCATTTCGGAGAAGCAAGTATGGTCAGCGAACGGGAATTGATCTCCAAGATCACCTGGCGCCTGATGCCGTTCCTCGGCATCCTCTATCTCATCGCCTATATCGACCGCCAGAATGTCAGTTTCGCCAAGCTGCAGATGGTCGGTGATCTCGGCATGAGCGAATATGCCTATGGCCTCGGCGCCTCGCTGTTCTTCATCGGCTATTTCCTGTTCGAAGTTCCCAGTAACCTGTTTCTCAACAAGCTCGGCGCCCGCATCTGGTTCGCGCGTATTCTCGTTTCCTGGGGCATCGTCACCATCGCGCTCGCCTATACGCAGAACGCGACGATGTTCTACATCCTGCGCTTCCTGCTCGGCGTCTGCGAGGCGGGCTTTTTCCCGGGCGTGCTCTATCTGCTGACGCTCTGGTTCCCGGCGGATTATCGCGGCCGGATGGTCGGGCTGTTCATGATCTTCAGTGCGTTGGCAAACGCCGTCGGCGCGCCGCTCGGCGGCATGCTGCTCGATCTCGATGGCCTCTATGGCTACGCCGGCTGGGAATGGGTTTTCCTGGCGACGGGTGTTCCGGCCGTCATCGCGGGTATCGTCACCTTCTTCTACCTCCCGGGCAATCCGCAGACCGCGACGTTCCTGAGCAGCGACGAAAAGAGCTGGCTGCAGAACCGGCTCGACAGCGAAAATGCCGGCATGGACAAGAATGCCGAGAACGGCTTCAAGGCGCTGATCGATCCGCGCGTGCTGTTGATGTCACTCTGCTACGTGGCATTCCCCCTGGCCGCCTATGGTCTCAGCTACTGGCTGCCGACCATCGTCCATGGCTTCGGCGTCACCAACACGGTCAACGGTTTCATCAATGTCATCCCGTGGATCCTGGTTGCGGTCGCGCTCTATGCCGTGCCTGCCATGGCTGACAAGGCATCGTCGAAAACGCCCTATATCGTCATCCCGGCCTTTATCGGTGCGGCCTGCCTGTTGCTATCGGCGCTGATCCCCAACAACACGCTGCAATTCGCCTTCCTCTGCGTTGCCGCAGCCGGCATCTTTGCGCCGCAGCCGGTATTCTGGAGCCTGCCGTCGCGCTTCCTGAAAGGGGCGGGGGCCGCAGCCGGTCTCGCCGCCATCAATTCGGTCGGCAATCTCGGCGGCTTCGTGGCCCAGAACGTCGTGCCCTGGATCAAGGACAGCACGGGCAGCACGATCGCACCGATGATTTTCCTCGCGATCTGCCTGGCGGCAGGCGGTCTACTCGTCTTCCTCGTGACGCAGCTGATCGCCCGCAAGGACCACGAGAATACCCAGGGTACGGTCAGGACGTGAGCGAGAACGCGTCACTTTCGCCGGGCACCAGCTCCAGTGGCCAGATCGTGTTGCGGGCTCCCTCCGGATAGGATTCCGCGTAGGCTGGCATGGTCGCAAGCAGGGTCTCGGCGAGTTCGACGCCGAGATCGCGCAGCGACATGCGGAAGCAGGTCAGTGACGGCTGCAGGAACCGTCCGCGCGGCTCTTCGCGGAAGCCGATGATGGCGAGGTTGCGGCCGGGAATCACACCCGCTTCGACCAGCCGGCGATACAGCCCGAATGCCATCAGCTCATAGATCAGGATGATGGCTGTCGGTTTGCTGTCGAGCAGCAGGAGCTCATGGCCCGCCTGATAGCCGCCCTGTTCGCTCGATTTCACCCGGATGACGAGATTGGGATCGTATTTGATGCCATGCCGCTCCAGCGCCCGCCGGTAGGAATCGACGAAGATGTAGCCGAGGTTGATGTCGTTTGACGGTGCGGCGATGGCGATCTTGCGGTGCCCCTTGGCAACCAGCCGGTCGACGGCCGACGTCGCGACGCCTTCGAAATCAAGGTCGATCCACGGGTAGTTGCCGCCCGACGAGCTGCGGCCGAGGCTGACGAAGGGGATCTTGGCCTTGACCAGCAAATCGATGCGCTTGTCGATCCGCTGTGTTGCCGAGATGATCATCGCATCGACGACGCGGCGCGCCACCATGCGCTTCAGATATTCGTAGGGGTCTTCGTCATTGGGGCAGGGCAGCATGACGAGGTCGAGCTTGTGCCGTGCCAGGACGCTCTGCAGACCGCCGGTGACGCCGAGGAAGAAGTCGTCGCTATTTTCGACGGTCTCCTTGCTGGATTCGATCATCAAGCCGATCGCGTTGGTCGTTCCCTGACGCAGGCTGCGGCCGGACTGGTTGGCGACATAGCCAAGCTCCTCGGCGGCGGCGAGCACGCGCTTGCGGGTTTCCTCGTTCACATCGGGCTTGCCGTTCAGCGCGCGGGAAACCGTTCCGATCGAAATGTCGAGATGCTTTGCAAGTTGTCGGATCCCTTTCATATCAGGCGATCTTCCTCCTCGATCAAAGCCCGTAGAACCCTCTTCTTGCCACAGGAAAACGTTTCCGGAAAGCGTTACCGCCGTCAATCGGCGAATTGGTGGATATGAATAATGAGCGAATCCGGGTCGGCGAGGATGATCGAATAGACCGGCGGCTCGAAGCAGTTCGTCGTCTTCGGTGAAACGAAGTCGAGCGCCGTCTGGTGGTTGGTGCTGCGCAGGATGGTGAAGGGGATGCCCTGCCAGTTCCCGGTGATCAGCCGGTGCAGGTGGCCTGCAAAGATGTGGCGCACATTGCCATGGCTCTTCAGTAGCTCGAAGAACGGCTCCGGTTCGGCAAGCCCGAAGAGGTCGAGAGCAGGCAGATGCACCTTGGCAGGCGGATGATGCATGAAGAGGTAGACCGGCCGGTCGCTGGCTTCATCGAGTTTTTCCTTGAACCAGGCCAGCCTCACAGCGCAAAGCCTTCCGGTCACCTTGTCGTCGTCGAGCGTATCGAGCGTGATCACCCGGCCCTCGGGGAGATCGATCGCTGCCTGGGCAAAGCCGTTTTCGACCATCTGATCCGGGAAAGCTGCAGCAAAATTCTCGCGGATATCGTGATTGCCGAGCATCAGCCGGATGGTCAGCGGCGAGCGCTGAACGCGGGCCTTCAGGATTTGGTAGGTCTCGGCGCCACCGGTCTCCGAAAGATCGCCTGATACGACGACGAGCGAGGCGTCCGGGTGAAACTGCTCGACGTCGCAAAGACACGCATCCATGCGGGCGGCCGGATCGAGGCCAAGCAGCGTTTCCCCGGCGGAAACCAGATGGAAATCGGAAATGTGGATGAGCTTCATGCGGCAGCCTCGGCATTTGCAAGCGAACGAGTGATAAGCGAAAGCAGTTCATCGCGCATCTGCGGCGCCGCGGTGATGACGGGGCCGCCGGTCAGCAGCGTTCCGCCTTCACCCGGAAAGTCCGCCGTCCAGCCACCGGCTTCGCGGATCATCAACAGGCCAGCTGCGCAATCCCAGGCGTTGATATGCGGCTCGTAATATCCAGCCAGCCGCCCGCTGGCGACCTGTGCCAGCATGAGCGCGCCCGAACCATTGCGGATGAACATGCCGCCCGCTTCCAGAAGCAGCTCGATGAAGACAGACACCTGCCGGAGCGGAATGCGGAAATTGGCGCCGACGCCGAGCAGGCCGGTCGAGATGCTGCCGGTACCGGTCACCTGCATCGGCCGCCCGTTGAGCTGCGCGCCAGCGCCTTGCTTGGCAACGAAGAGATCGCCTGTCGACGGCTGGCAGATCAGCCCGAGCACCGTCTCGGTGCCCTTCATGACGGCGATCGATATGCACCATTGATCGAGGCCGTTGACGAAGCAGCTGGTGCCGTCGATCGGATCGACCACCCAGAGGAAGCCAGATGGGCCTTCGCTCAAGCCCTCTTCCTCGCCGAGCACGCCATCATCGGCAAAGGCGGCGGCAATGCGTGTGCGGATCAGCGCTTCGACCGCCTTGTCGGCCTCGCTGACGATATCCTGGCCGTTGAGCTTCTGGCTGCTTTCCAGCGAAGCCAGGTCGGCAAAGTAGGCGAGCGCCTTTGCCGCGGCTTCGAGGATCACCTCCCGCGCCAGCACGAAGCGCGGATCATCGGGGAATTCGCAGGGCATGGGGATCTTTCTGGGTCAGGGAACGAAGCTGTCGCGGACGATCAGCTCCGGGATGACCCGCTCATAGGCGGGAGGAAGGTCGGGATTGGCCAGCCGTTTTTCCACGAGCTCGACAGCGCGTTGCGCCATGACGACAGGGTCCTGGCGGAAGGTCGTCAGCCGGTAGCTCAGCCAGGCGGCTTCGGGAACATCGTCGAAGCCGATGACGGCGACATCCTCGGGGATGCGCAGGCCGAGTGTGGTGCGTACATAATCCATCAGCCCGAAGGCGATCTGGTCGTTGGCGCAATAGACGGCGTCGGGATGGTCGTCCGGACGCGCGAAAAGCTGCCTGGCGGCGGCAATGCCGCTGTCATAGTCGGAATCCTTGCCGCGGCCGATGGTGACGGTTGCCCCCAGCGCTTCGGCGGCGGTTCTGAAGGCGTTCTCGCGCTCGGCGATGCTCGAGGTCGCCGAGAAGGATGCGGCGACGGCAAGCTTCCGGCGGCCCTTTTCGAAGAAGGCATTGGCCGCTTTGCGCGATGCTTCGGAGTTGCCCGCGCGCACGTGGTCGGCATCCGGCTCGGAGCGGCCGATCACCACCAGCGGCTGGCCGTTGCGATGCGCCAGCTCGACGAAATTGGCCGGCGGCGAGCCCGAGAGGATGATCGTTGCCTCGGCGCGGTGGCCAATCAGCATCTTCTGGGCGGCCAGCATTTCCTCTTCGGTCTGACCGGTGTTGATCAGGATCGGAATGCTGCCGCGCTGGATCAGCGCCTTCGACAAGGCCGCCGCAAGGTGGGCCCGGAAGCCGACTTCCGGCCGTGTCGCAACGATGCCGACAAGCCGGCTCTGGTTGGCAAGCACGCCGCGCGCCAGGTCGTTGACCTGATAACCGAGCTCGTCGGCTGCCTTCAGTACCTTCTCGCGCGTCAGCGGCGCCACGCTGGCGCCCGGCGTGAAGGTGCGCGAAACCGCCGATCGCGAGACGCCGGCAAGCTGCGCCACCTGTTCGGCGCTGACGAAGCGCATCCGCTCCTTGCGCTGGTTCTTGGCGTCGTTGATCGGGCCGTCATTCATGACAATCTCTCAATGCCCCACGCGTGAAAGGACGTCTGCCTTCAGGAATCGCTCGACGATAAACATAAAGACCAAGGAAGGAATAAGCAGCAAGAGGGCAGTGATCGAGGCGATCTGATAATTACCGCCCGAACCTGCAGTATACAGCAGAAGCGGCAGCATGTTCACATCCGGTGCGCCGACGAAATAGCTTCCGGTAAATTCATCGAGACTTTCGAGGAAGACGAAGATGGCGCTGGCCATCAGTCCGGGTGCGGCGAGCGGCAAGGTGATATCCATGAAGGCACGCATGGCACTCGCGCCGGCCGAGCGCGCCGCCTGTTCCAGCTCCTCGTCGATCGCCGAGAAGGCGGCCGTGGCAATCCAGACGGCGTAGACCAGACCATGCGAGGCATGGACGAGAACGACGCCAAGGATCGTGCCATTGAGGCGGATCTCGTAGAAGATGCGGGCGACGTTCACATAGACTGTCAGGTTCGGAAACGCCTGAGGAATGAGGAAGGCCAGCAGGATCAGCGCCCGGAAAGGCAGTTTCAGCCGCGCCAGCGCGTAACCGGCAGGGATCGCCAGCAGCAACGAAACCACGACGGTCAGCACGGCGACGATGAGCGAATTGGTCAGCGATTCCAGCGCGCCGCCGCGCGGCGCGAACACCTTGGCCCAGCTGCTGAAGCCGTATTGCAGCGGCAGGCTGTGCGGGAAGTACCATTTCTCGGCGACTGTCCAGAGCAGCAGGTTTGCCAGCGGCCCAAAGATGAAGAAGGCCATCAGGCCGAAGATGATGCCGCGCGGGATCCACCAGAGTGCCGAGAGCGGGCTCGCTTGTGATTGCGAAGGGGAAAGCGTGGCGAGGGTCATGCGCGCTCCTTCAGGCTCTGGCGCAGGTAGATCCAGGCGACCGACGAGGCGAGCACCAGCGAGACGAGGCCGAGGGCATTGGCGACGCCATAGTCACCATAGGCGTTGACGCGGAAGGCGATGTCGGCCGTCAGCATGGTCGGCGACTGCGCGTTGATCATCAGCGGTACCGAGAGAACGGACATCATGGTGACGAAAGACAGGATCAGGCCGACGGTCAGCGTCACCGACACCTGCGGCACGAGAATTTCAAAGAGCAGGCGCAGGCGCGAAGCGCCGAGATTGCGCGCGGCCTCGATCGTGTCGCGATTGACGGAGGCCATGGCGCCGGCAACCAGCAGTGTCACGAACGGCGTCTGTTTCCAGACGAAGGCAATGACGATACCGCGCCAGTCGAGATAGCTTTGGGCGTCGATCGGCGTCAGCAGCCCGAGGCTGATCAGCGTGCTGTTCATCAGCCCGCTCTTGGCGAGGAACGTGCGCAGGATCTGGCCAACGACGATGAAGGGAATGAACATCGGCCAGCGATAGAGCCAGCGCAGGATGGCAACGGCGACTGGATGCTCGCCGAGCGTGAGATAGCCGCCGATGGCGATCGAGGCGAGGCCGATCAGGATGGTCGAGATGGTGATGATCACCACCGAAAAGATGATGTCCTTGGTGTAGAGATCGAAGGTCTTGTAGAAATTGTCCCAGCCGAACCCGCCGCCTTCGATACGAAAGGCGCCAACCGCCGACATGACCAGCGGCAGGATGAAGAGAAAGGCAATCACCGCCAGTGCCGGAAGCACGAGCAAGAGACCGAGCAGGCGTCTGGACATCGTTTGACCTCGCTTCGGAAAGGTGCTCCCCGCCGTTTCCGGCAGGGAGCGGTTTGGCTTACTTCACAGACTGCTCGTAGGCTTCGAGGATCGCGGTGTTGTAGGGCGCGATCGGGAAAGGCTTGCCCTTGGTGGCGAGGTCTTCAGGCGTGATGTCGACGAACAGCTTGTTCCAGGTGGCGTCGTCGAGCTTCGGCTTGACGAACTGGGCGTCGATACCCGGATACCAGTTGAACTTCTTCACGATGCCGTCGGCCTGGACTTCGGGGCTGGTGGCGAGCGCGATGAACTTCTCGGCGAGGTCCTTATGCGATGCCTTGGCCGGAACGACATAGTGCATCGGCTGGCCCGGCATGCCCGGAGCCGGCAGAACCAGCTTCAGTTCCGGCGGCAGCTGGCCATTGGCCTGCCAGGAGTAGAACATGTCGACCCAGACTGGGCCCATGGCGATTTCGCCGCGCGAGAGTAGGTCGAGCGTGCCGGCGTTGCCAGGCGTCAGCGTTGCGTTCTTGGTGAAGTCGGCGAGGCTCTTGAAGGCATCGCCCCACTTGGTGGTCTCGTCCTGCTTGAACGGGCCGGTCATCAGGTTGGCAGCATCGCCGCCGCCGAAGGCGTAGATCCAGCCCATGACGAAGCTGACGCCCGAAGCGCCGCCCTTGATGCCGTTATAGCCGAACTGCTTCGGATGTTCCTTCGCCCAAGCTGCGAGCTCGGTGTAGCTCTTCGGCGGGTTCGGAACGAGAGCCGGGTTGTATGCAATCGCTGTCTGGCTGTTGAACATCGGCATGACATAGCCGTCAACGTCGGAGCCGAGAGCGTTCTTGGCGTTGTCGCGGGAAACCAGCTTGCCGGTGTCGATCGCGCCGCGATACTTTTCGAGATAGCCCTTCTGGACCATCGGGCCAGCGAACTTCTCGTGGACGACGGCAACGTCGATATCCCAGTTTGCCGTGTTGGCAGCCTGCTGGGCGTCGAAGCGCTCGAGGATCTTCTGCGAACCGGCGTCGCCGGGGCCCGTGCCGACGGCGCGAACCGTGTTGCCCGGATAGGCCTTTTCAAAAAGCGGGCCGAGATACTGGTTGATGTAATCGACCATGTTCTGGTCGCCAGCGGTCGCAACGGTCAGTTCTTCGGCCTTCAGCGGAAAGGCGGCGAGAGCGACGGCGAAAGCTGCATAGGTCAGTCTCTTCATGAGTATGTCTCCATGGGTTCAAAAAGATAAAGTCATGCGTGAGCTTTCCCGGCCGCGGACCGGGAAATGGCAATGGCCGGGTTGGACTCCGGCGAATTGAAAAGAAACAGCGCGTCCGGCCCGATATGGACCTGCACGCGGTCACCGGGCTCGAAGGCGCGTGGCGCATCGGCCATGATTTCGCGCTCGCCGAGCCTGACGGAATGGCGCCAATGGCCGCCCGGATAGCTGACGGCGGTCACCTCGCCCTCGAAGGTCATGCCGGGTGCTGCGATCGGCGTGTCCATCGGCAGCAGCTGGGCGGCTTCCGGCCGGAACCGCGCCTCGATGGCGCCGGGCGCAAGCTTGCGGCCGAGCAGCGGCACGCTGCCTGCGGCATTGGCAGGACCTGCGGCGATGTGGAAACTGTCGCCCTGCGGCACGCCTTCCAGCGGCAGCACGTTCTCGGCGCCCATGAAGGCAGCTACGAAGGCGGATGCCGGGCGGTTGTAGACATCCTCGGGCGTTCCCTGCTGGGCGATCTCTCCGGCATTGAGGATGACGATGCGATCGGCCATCACCATGGCCTCTTCGCGGTCGTGGGTGACGTGGACGGCGGTGATGCCGAGACGCTTCTGCAGCGCGCGAAGCTCGTGGCGGACCGTGAGGCGAATGCGGGCGTCGAGATTGGAAAGCGGCTCATCGAGCAGCAGGATCTCAGGGTCGATGGCCAATGCACGGCCAAGGGCGACGCGCTGGCGCTGGCCGCCTGACAGTGCCGCGGGCTTTCGTGCGCCAAGCCCGTCGAGGCCGAGCAGGCTCTGCATCGCGACGACGCGCGTGGCGATCTCCGCCTTTGCAACGCCGCGCAGTTTCAGGCCATAGCCGATATTCTGCGCCACCGTCATATGCGGCCAGAGAGCGTAGGACTGGAAGACCAGCGCCATGCCGCGCTTGTCCGGCGGCAGGTGAGTAACGTCGCGATGGCGCACGGAAACCGTGCCAGACGAGGGCGCGATGAAACCAGCCAGCACCCGCAGCAGCGTCGTCTTTCCACAGCCGGAAGAGCCGAGAAGGGCCACGAATTCGCCGCGCTGAATGCTGAGGTTGATATCGTTCAGAACCTTTGTGCTGCCATATCTGCAGGCAACAGAACCCAGTTCCAGAAACGCGTCCTGGTTCATCATGTCTCCTCCCATTGCACGGCTGTGCAATCCGATCTGGAGCTTAATAGAATGTTTGTTTAACAGCCAGATGACATCGCAGATATTTCTGTGCTGCACTGCCGCGCAAACCAGCCTAAGCGCCGGCTTTCACTGGTGTTTTCCGCAGCATTTTTTCTAATTTACCGGTGCCTTGACAGCAGGAAACCTTTCCGAATAGTATCGTAAACGTTTACGGGATGCGCTTCTGGAGGAGACGGGAAGCGCGCCGCGGGAGGAAATCGTGACATTGAATGCCGTTTTATGCGGATGCGGAGCCATGTCGAAAGGCTGGCTGCGGGCAATCAAGGACACGCCGGCGTTGGCCGGTGCGATCGAAATCAAGGCCCTCGTGGACCTGAACCCTGCTGTTGCCGAAACGCTCGCTGCCGAGTTCGGCTTGAGCGATGCTGTCATCGGCGCCGACCTTGGCGATGTGATCAAGCAGACGAAGGCCGACATCGTCTTCGACGTCGTCATTCCCGCCGCCCGTTTCAATGTGGTCTCCACGGCCCTGAAGGCTGGTTGCCATGTGCTCAGCGAAAAGCCGATGGCGACCTCGCTTGCCGAAGGTGCAGCGCTGATCGATCTCGCTGCCGATGCCGGCAAGATCCACGCCATCATCCAGAACCGCCGCTTCATTTCGGGCGTACGCCGCATGCGCCGCTTCGTCGAAAGCGGGGCGATCGGCGATCTGACCGGCATTCATTGCGACTTCTTCATCGCGCCGCATTTCGGCGGCTTCCGCGAGGAGATGGACAATGTCCTTTTGCTCGATATGGCGATCCATACCTTCGACGCCGCCCGCTATGTGGCGGGCAAGAAGCCGCTGGCCGTCTATTGCGTCGAGAAGAACCCGAAGGGCTCGTGGTACCGTCATGGCGCCTCAGCCAATGCCACATTCGAGTTTGCCGACGATGTGATCTTCACCTATCGCGGCTCGTGGTGCGCCGAAGGCGAGCGCACCAGCTGGGAAAGCGAGTGGCGGCTGGTCGGCTCGAAGGGCATGCTGACCTGGGACGGCGCGGAGAATTTCAGCGCCGCCGTTTCGGGCGCAGAGCCGGGCTTGCTTCATGGCTTCAGCGCCGTCGAGGTTCCGCAGCCCGAGCATGACGACGAGACGCATGGCCATGCCAGCGTCATCGCCAGTTTCATCGAGGCCATCCGCTCCGGCAAACGGCCGGAGACCGTCAGTTCCGACAATATCAGAAGTCTTGCCATGGTTTTCGGCGCCATCGAGAGCGCCAAGACAGGCAAGCGCATTGAAATTTCAGCATAGGACATGAGATCGTGAGCAACCCCGCAAAGTCCATCCGTATCGGCACCATGATCAGCGCCTCCAATGGCGGCGCCGACAAGCGCATCGGCCAGATCGCCGATATGGGTTTCGAAAGTTTCGAGCCGTTTTTCTGGCAGACGACCAACGGCCAGGATCTCGCCGAACTCGGCAAGCGCTCGCTGGATGCGATCGGCGATCGCGACATCACCATTTCGACCCTCGGCATGTTCGGAAACCCGCTCGAAGAGACCGACATCGACCTGCAGACGCTGCAGGGCTGGAAGGATTGCATCGACAACGCCCATCATTTCGGCGCCACCTGCGTTGCCGGCTTCACCGGCCGCATCCGCGGCAAGGTGCTGACCGACAGCCTACCGCGCTATAAGCAGATCTTCGGGGATCTCGCCAAGCGCGCCGCCGACAAGGGCGTCAAGATCGCCTTCGAAAACTGCGCCATGGATGGCAACTGGGCGACCGGTGACTGGAACATCGCTCATAACCCCGATGCCTGGGAACTGATGTTCAACGAGACGCCCGATGACAATATCGGCCTCGAATGGGAGCCCTGCCATCAGATGGTCTATCTGATCGAGCCGCTGCCGCAGATCCGCAAATGGGCCTCGAAGATTTTCCACGTTCACGGCAAGGACGCGACGATCCGCTGGGATGTGATCAAGGAGCACGGCATCTTCGGCAAGGAGAAGTTTGTCCTTATGCGTACGCCGGGCTTCGGCGACAGCAACTGGACAGATATCATCTCCGAGCTCCGGCTCGCCGGCTGGTCCGGCTCGATCGATATCGAAGGCTGGCATGACCCTGTTTACCGCGATGCGCTGGAGATGACCGGCCAGGTTCATGCGCTGAACCACCTAAAGCATGCCCGGGGCGGCGATTTTGTTGCCGATCCGGTTTGACTGACCTATCGTGCGGCGTGCGCGGGCGGAGGAGGCCAGGCGTGCAACGCGATCATTTAAGCTTTCGCGGCATGGCCGCTTTTGGGAGGAAAGTATGAAAGCGATATCAAAACTGGCGTTGGCGCTCGGCGTTTCGATGCTGCTGTCCACGACCGTCCATGCCGAGGACAAGACCTTCAAGATCTGGTGGTATGAAGACGCGGCGAGTGCCGCCGGCATCACCTGGAAGAAGGCGCTTGAAACCTTCCAGGAAAAGCATCCCGACGTCAAAGTTCAGTTCGAGCTGAAGACCTTCGACCAGATCACCAAGTCCGGCACCATGATCCTGAATTCGGTCGAAGCGCCGGATCTGATGGAATATAACAAGGGCAATGCCGTTGCCGGTCTCGCCGCATCGCAGGGCCTGCTGACCGATCTCGGCGACGTTGCCAAGCAGCGCGGCTGGGACAAGGTTCTCTCCGATGCCAGCAACCAGCTGAGCCGTTATGACGAGAAGGGCATTTACGGCAACGGTCCGCTGATCGGCGTTGCCAATTACGGCGAATTCGTCTCGGTGTTCTACAACGAGAACATGTTCAAGGAAGCCGGCGTCGAGGTTCCCAAGACCCTCGAAGAGATGGAAAAGGTGATGGACGTCTTCGTCAAGAAGGGCGTCACGCCGATCGCAGAGGCCGCCAACGATTACCCGGCCCAGCATCTGATGTATCTCTTCGCGCTGTCGAAGGCCGATCCGAAGTGGGTCAACGACTTCCAGGCGATCCGCACGCCGCTCGATACGGCCCCCTTCGTCTATGCCGGCCAGAAACTGCAGGAGTGGGTCAAGAAGGGCTATATTTCCAAGGATTCCACCGGCCTCAAGGCGCCTGACATGGCGAACCTCTTCGAAACCGGCAAGTCTCCGATGGTTGTGACCGGTACCTGGTACGGTGCCCAGTTCGGCGCCATCAAGAACTTCAAGGCCAGCCAGTTCCTGTTCCCGGGCAATGTCATTTCGCCCGCATCGACCGGCAATATCTGGGTCGTGCCGAAGAACGCCAAGAACAAGGACCTCGCCTACGACTTCATCGACATCACGCTGTCGAAGGATAATCAGGCGCTGTTCGGCAATTCCGGCGGTCTGCCGATCGCCGCAGATCCGGCCATGGTCACCGATCCGGTCGGCAAGATCGAGGTCGAGCTCTTCAACAAGCTCGTCGCCCAGAATGGCCTCGGCTTCTATCCGGACTGGCCGGTTCCCGGCTACTACGACGTCATGCTGAAGGCCACTCAGGCTGTCATCGGCGGATCGGTCACGCCCGAGGAATTCGCCGAACGCCTGAAGGAACCCTACGACGAAGTGCAGGGCGACCAGTAAGTCATCCTGACCGGCAGGGCGCCACGGCGCCCTGCTTCCCCTCTCAAATGAAGCCGGAGGAAATATGTCGGGCGCATCCGCGGACGCACAGCCGGGCAGGGTCTATTGGTTTTACCTGATACCCGGAATGCTTGGTTTCGTGACCATCATTCTCATCCCGTTCGTCATGAATCTGATGATCAGCTTCACGACGTGGAAGGGCATTGGCATTCCGAAGTTCGCCGGTCTGCGCAACTACGAACGGCTGCTGACGGACGATACGTTCTGGCATTCGCTGGTCAATACGGCAGCCTTCGTCTTCGCCATGGCAATCATCCCGACCGCGATCGGCGTTCTTCTGGCCGCACTTCTGTTCGACTACATCAGTTCGCGATTTTCCAACGCGCTTGCCAGCTTCTTCCGGGCCGGTTTTTATCTGCCGCAGATCCTGCCGGTCTCGGCCGCCGGCATTCTCTGGGGCTGGATGCTGAACCCGTTCGGCATCATCAACGCCATCCTCGATGCAACCGGCATGGGCAGCCTCAAGCAAAACTGGCTCGGCGAACCGCAGCTGGCGCTCTGGGCGATCATGGTCGTCATGGTTTGGCTGCAGCTCGGTTATTGCCTCGTCGTCTTCATGTCGGGCCTGGCCCGTGTCGATCCTTCGCTGCAAGAGGCGGCAGAACTCGATGGCGCTGCCTGGCTGCAGCGCTTCTGGACGATCACCGTGCCTCTCTTGAAACCTGAGATCTTCGTCGTCGGCCTGACCACGACCATCGCTGCGCTCAAGGTCTTCGCGCCGATCTTCGTGCTGACTTCTGGCGGACCCGACAACGCAACAATGGTGCCGTCGCAGATGTCCTACCACGAATTCTTCGCCACCAACCGCGTTGGATATGGTGCGGCCATCACCACGGCGCAGATGCTGATGACCCTCGTCATCTGCTTCATTTTCATTCGCATCCAGTCGCGTCACACGGAGAACGATCGATGAGCGAAGCAGCGATCTCCCTCGACACGGCCGGCCGGCCGGCGCATGCGGCATCGACCGGGTCGATGTATGGATCATCGCGCTGGTGGGTGCTTGCCGCCATTTCCTTCGCGCTTATCCTCTTCCTGTGCCCCTTCGTGCTGGCCTTCACCAACGCGATCCGGACACCTGAGGACTACGGCACCTACGGGCCGCTCGCCATTCCTCGAAGCTTCGACCTGACCGCACTCAAGACGTTCTGGAACAATGTCGATTTCACGCAGAAGCTGATCAACAGCACGATCATCAGCGCGTCAACAGCCGTTATCGCCGTGCTGCTGAGCCTGTTGAATGCCTATGCGTTCGGTATCGGCAAGGTGAAGGGCAGCAAATACATGCTGACGATCCTGCTCGTCGGCATCATGATCCCGCATGAATCGCTGATCTATCCAATCTACTATCTCTCCAAGGCCGTCGGACTGTTCGACACGATCTGGTCGGTGATCATCGTCTTCTCGGTCCTGCAGAGCGCCTTCGGCACCTATCTTCTCTCGTCGGTCATGACCGCATTCCCGCGTGAGATCATCGAGGCCGCCGAGATGGATGGCGCGACGCCCTGGAAAATCCTCTGGACCATCGTGGTGCCGATGCTGATGCCGACGCTTGCGGTGCTGGCGACCTTCTTCTTCATCTGGACGTGGAACGAGTTCCTGCTGCCGCTGGTGTTGCTGGTCTCGAACGTCAACCAGACGGTTTCCGTCTCGATGGGCGTGTTGAACGGCCAGTTCGTGCAGACACCGACAACGACGGCTGCCGCGGCCCTGCTCGGCATTGCGCCGACCCTGATCTTCTTCCTGATCTTCCAGCGCACTCTGACGCGCGGCATTGCCGTGGGAGCCGTGAAATGATGCTCGTGAACAATCCGCTCTCCGTTCCAATTACAGGTCGCCTCGCATGAACCAGGACATCCAGATCGAACTCTCCGGAATCGAGAAGCATTACGGCGCCTATCATGCCCTCAAGAATATCAATCTGACGATCCCGAAGGGGCAGTTCGTGGCGCTGGTCGGCCCTTCCGGCTGCGGAAAATCGACGCTGCTGCGCTCGCTTGCCGGCCTCGAACGGATCACCGGCGGCACGATGAAGATCGCCGGCGACGTGATGAACGATGTGCCGCCGCGCATGCGCGATATCGCCATGGTCTTCCAGTCCTACGCGCTCTACCCGCATATGACCGTCGAGCAGAATCTCACCTACTCGCTGCGCATGCGGAAGGTCCCGAAGCCGGAGGCCAAGCGCAAGGCGCAGGAAGTCGCGACGATCGCCGGGCTGACAGGCCTGCTGGATCGGTATCCCCGCCAGCTCTCCGGCGGCCAGCGCCAGCGTGTTGCCATGGGCCGGGCGATCATCCGCAATCCCAAGGCCTTCCTGTTCGATGAACCCTTGTCCAATCTCGATGCTGCATTGCGTGTTTCGATGCGCAAGGAAATCCGCGCATTACACGACCGGCTTCATGCGACGTCGGTCTATGTGACGCACGACCAGATCGAAGCCATGACGATGGCCGACCATGTCGTCGTCATGCGCGAGGGTATCATCGAGCAGCAGGGCAAACCGCTCGATCTCTACGACAGGCCGGCCAACAAGTTCGTCGGCGGATTCATCGGCTCGCCGGCGATGAACTTTATCCCGGCAATCGTCGGCGAAGACGGACGCAGCCTGGTTCTTGATTTCGGAACGGTGAAGCAAACCATCGCTTCCAACCATCAGCTGCAGCCGGGCACGAGGGTGACGGCGGGGCTGCGGCCAGAACATCTCTGTATCACCGGGGAGGGGCAGGGGACCTTCGATGTGCCTGTCGCTTTTGTGGAATCGACGGGCTCATCGACCTTCGTCGCGACGGCAACCACGCCCGAAATGACGATCGTCCAGACCGGCCGCAGCGGCGCACATGCGGGGGAGACAATCGGTGTGACCGTCGATCCGCAGCACCTACATCTCTTCGACGAAACCAGCGGCGTCAGGATCTGACGCCGCCTTCGATTGTCAGCGTCCGCCTTCCAGCTTGCGGTGGCGCTGGTTGGTGCCGTTAACGCCGTAGGGATATTGTCCGGGCGTCGGGGCGCTGATGTCGGTCAGCCGCTGCGTTTCTTCATCCGAAAGCGTCAGCTTGGCTGCGCCGAGATTGTCGGCAAGCTGTTCCGTGGTGCGGGCGCCGAGAATGACCGAGGTCACGGCCGGGCGAGTTGCGACCCAGGCAAGTGCCACCTGCGCCATGCTGACACCGCGTGCCCGGGCGATTTCCTCGACCGTGCTGATAATATTCCAGGTGCGTTCCTGCGCGTTGCGGGCCTCATAGGCCTCGCCGCCGCGCTTCGGATTCTCGCCGAGGCGCGTTGCACCCGTCGGCATCTGGTCACGCTTGTACTTGCCGGTCAGCCAGCCGCCGCCGAGCGGCGACCAGGGAAGCAGGCCCATGCCGGCGTCCTGGCAAGCGGCGACGATCTCGAGTTCGATATCGCGCATCAGCAGATTATATTGCGGCTGCAGCGTCACCGGCCGCGTATAGCCCTGCGCCTTGGCGATTTCCGAGGCCTTGGCGATATGCCAGCCGACATAGTTCGAGAAGCCGTAATAGCCGATCTTGCCAGACGAAACGGCGTCGTCGAGGAAACGCAATGTCTCCTCGATTGGCGTCAGCGCGTCCCAGGCATGCATCTGATAGAGATCGATATAATCGACGCCGAGACGCTTCAGCGATGCATTCAGCGCATCGTGAAGATGGCGGCGCGACAGACCGATATCGTTGGGCCCGTCACCCATCGGGAAGCGGCCTTTGGTGGCGATCACGGCCTGCTTTGCCTCCGCCGGGCGCGCCTTCAGCCAGCGGCCGATGATCTCTTCGGAAACGCCGGCGCTGTAAACATCAGCGGTATCGATAAAATTGCCGCCCCAGGCGAAATAGTCGTCGAGCAGCTTGTGCGAGGTCGCCTCATCCGACTCTGCGCCAAATGTCATGGTCCCCAGGCAATAGGCGGTCACGATCGTGCCGCTCGGACCGAGCTTGCGATAATCCATTGAAAATCCTCCATTTCAAAAGACAACGCCAGATCTATCGCGCTGTGCCGTCACACACAACGCTTGCTCTCTCAATCGTGAACGGGAAGGCCCTGATTAGCGGAAGCGGATGTTCGCGCGGGTGAGCTGGTCGATCGACGAGCAACCCATCAGCTTCATGCCGCGCTCGAGTTCCGCATGCATCAGCGTTAGCGCGCGCTCGACGCCCGCCTGGCCGGCTCCGGCCAGCGGGAAGAGATAGTAGCGGCCGAGCCCGACGGCCTTGGCCCCGAGCGAAAGCGCCTTCAGAACATGGGTGCCGCGCTGCACGCCGCCATCGATCATCACGTCGATCTTGTCGCCGACCGCATCGACGATCTCGGCCAGCTGGTCGAAGCCGCTGCGCGAGCCATCCAGCTGGCGGCCGCCGTGATTGGAGAGCACGATGCCGGTGCAGCCGATATCGATGGCGCGCTTGGCGTCCTCGACGGTCATGATGCCCTTGAGGCAGAACTGGCCGCCCCAGGTCTTCACCATATCGGCGACATCATCCCAGTTCATGGCGGGGTCGAGCATCTCGGTGAAATAGCGGCTGATCGACATGGTGCCGCTGCCCATGTCCACATGGCTGTCGAGCTGCGGCAGCTTGAATTTCTCGTGGGTGAAGAAGTTGAGTGCCCAGCCCGGCTTGACCGCGAATTGTGCGATGCCCGCGAGATTCAGACGGAAGGGGATGGAGAAGCCGGTCCGCTTGTCGCGCTCGCGGTTGCCGCCGGTGATGCTGTCCACGGTCAGCATCATCACCTGAACGCCGGCCTGCTTGGCGCGGGCCATCATTTCGCGGTTCAGGCCGCGGTCCTTGTGGAAATAGAACTGATAGACCTGCGGCGCGCCGCTGATCCGCCGGGCTTCTTCGAGGCTGACCGTACCGAGCGAGGAAACGCCGAACATCGTGTCGAACTTGCCCGCAGCCCGCGCTACCGCGCGTTCGCCATCATGGTGGAAGAGCCGCTGCAGCGCCGTCGGCGAGCAGTAGACCGGCATTGCCAGGCGCTGGCCCATGACCGTCACGGACATGTCGACATCGGTAACCCCGCGCAACACGCTCGGCAGCAGATCGCAGCTTTCGAAGGATGCCGTATTGCGCCGGTAGGTCACCTCGTCGTCAGCCGCGCCGTCGATGTAATTGAAGATCGGGCCGGGCAGGCGGCGCTTCGCGAGACGGCGGAAGTCGTGGAAGTTATGGCAATCCGTAAGGCGCATGTTTGTGTCCAGAATCTCGTTGTCGCAGAGCGTCGCTTGCTTGGATTGATCGAGAAGCGCGAGCCGCCGGCGGACGGCAAGCGCTACCCTGGTTGGAAATTGGCGGCGGCGCCGGCGGGGAGCCGCGCCGCTATCGTCTTTATACACATCGGCACGCCGCCGTCGATGAACCTGCCTGACATCATCAGCATTTCGCTGCCGATATTGCACCGGCCGTGCCGGCGCTGACCTTCCAGTGTGTCTTGGCACAATCGACAGCTCTTGCAAAGATAACCCATATGTGAAAATAATCTTCACATAAGAAAATTCATGGCCGGGAGGAGGCGTGATCGTGGCACAGGCGCCGACAGTCGGGATTTCGTCCACCCATCCGTCCGACATGCCGCAAGCGCATGCCGATCTGCCGGTATGGAATGCCGAGAACTGGTTTTACGAGGATTGGCCCGAGGGCCAGAAGATCCGCTCGCTCCGCCGCACGATCGGGGAGAGCGACAGCCACCTTTTCAATGTGCTGGTGACCGACATCCATCCCTATGTGCAGGATCAGATGTTTGCGGAAAAGGAAGGTGTATTCGGGCGGCGTCTCGTCGCCGGCGCCTTCGTCTTCTCGGCAGGGCTTGGCCTTGTTGCCACCAACTGCGTCAACGCCTTTTCCTATGGCTATGACAAGCTGCGCTTCATCAAACCCGTTTTCATCGGCGATACGATCTACACGATCCGAACGAACCTCGACAAACGCCCGCGCTACAAGGAGCTCGGCCTCATCCGCGCGAGCTACGAGGTCTTCAAGGGCGAAGGCGAATTGGTGCTCTACTGCGAGCATCTGCAAACCGTGAAGTACAAGAACCCGGCCGACTTCGCCGGTAAGACAGAAAAGTAAGATGCAATGACGCAATCCAGCGATCTTCCCTTAAACGGCCTCGTCGTCGTCGACATGAGCCAGTTCCTCTCCGGCCCCTACTGTTCACTGCGCCTGATGGATCTCGGCGCGCGTGTCATCAAGGTCGAACGGCCCGACGGCGGCGACCTTTCGCGCCGGCTCTATCTCAGCGACACCGAAATCGGCGGCGACTCGACGATCTTCCACGCGATCAACCGCGCCAAGGAAAGCCTGGCGATCGACCTGAAGAACGAGAGTGACCTGAAGGCGCTGCGCGCCCTGCTCTTGAAGGCGGATGTGATGATCCAGAATTTCCGCCCCGGCGTGATCGAGCGGCTCGGTCTTCACTACGATGCGGTCAAGGAAATCAATCCGCGCCTCGTCTATGCGTCGATCAGCGGCTATGGCGATGAGGGTCCGTGGGTGAAACGTCCCGGCCAGGATCTGCTGGCCCAGTCGCGTTCCGGCGTGATGTGGCTGAACGGCGACGAGGACCAGGGTCCCGTGCCGTTCGGGCTGGCGATCGGCGACATGCTGGCGGGAGCGGCTGCCTGCCAGGGCATTCTTGCAGCGCTGGTGCGCCGCGGCATCACCGGCAAGGGCGCGCTCGTCGAGACCAGCCTGCTCGAGGCACTTGTCGATTTCCAGTTCGAGGTGCTGACCACCCATCTGAACGACGGCAAACGGCTGCCGAAGCGCTCCAACTTCCGCAGCGCCCATGCTTACCTCGCCGCTCCCTATGGTGTTTACGCCGCCTCGGACGGCTATCTGGCGATCGCCATGACGCCGATCCCGAAGCTTGCCGATCTCCTCGGTATGCCCGAGCTCGACCCCTATCGCGACGATCCGTCCAGCTGGTTCCTGCAGCGCGATGGCATCAAGGAACTGATCGCCAAGCAGATCGCCACCAGGACAATCGACGAGTGGCTGGCAGTGCTGGAGCCGGCCGATATCTGGTGCGCAAAAGTGCTGAATTGGAACGAGCTGATGGACAGCGACGGTTTCAAGTCGCTCGACATGCTGCAGACGGTGACGCGCGAAGACGACGTCTCGATCCTGACGACCCGTTCGCCGCTCCGCGTCGATGGCGCCCGCCCGGTCTTCCAGCGCGCTGCCCCCCGGATCGGCGAGCATAGCGCGGCCATTCGCGAGGAGTTCGGCCTGTGAGCAAGGTTACCTTGAAAGGCATGACCTGGAGCCATCCGCGCGGCTACGATCCGATGGTGGCCTGTTCGCGGCTCTTCGAAGAGCAGACGGGTGTGGCGGTCCATTGGGAGAAGCGTTCGCTGCAGGATTTCGAGACCTATCCGGTTGAAGATCTGGCGCGCGCCTATGATCTCATCGTCATCGATCACCCGCATGTCGGGCAGATCACCAATGAGAAATGCCTTCTGCCGCTCGACGTTTCCGGGCGCGAGGAAGAGCGCGAGGCGCTGGAAGACGGCAGCGTCGGCGCCTCCTATCCGAGCTATCTCTGGCAGGGACATCAATGGGCATTCCCGATCGATGCGGCGACCCAGGTCCAGGCGTTCCGGCCCGACCAGTTGGCGCAAGCGGCAGCGACCTGGGAGGAGGTCATCGCGCTGGCGAGGGACGGACGCGTGCTTCTGCCGCTTCGCCCGCCGCACACGCTGATGACTTTCTACACCCTGTCGGCCAACCGCGGGCATCCGTGCCAGACACAGGCTGGGCAGTTGATCGACCCTGAAGCCGGTGCTGAAACCGTCGAGATGATGCGTGAAATATCCGCGCTGATCGACCCCGCCTGTTTCGAGATGGATCCGATCGCCGTCTTCGAGCAGATGGCGGCTGCCGATAGCAGGATCGTCTGCGTGCCGCTGATCTACGGCTATGTCAGCTATTCGATGCCGGGTTTCCGCGATCGGCTGATCAAGTTTGCCGATATTCCCGTTGCCGGTCATCTCGGGCCTGCCGGCTCGGCCCTGGGCGGCACGGGCATCGCTGTCTCGGCCTTTTCAGGCAATCCCAAGGAGGCGGTCGATTTTGCCTATTGGGTTGCGGCCGCAGGCGTCCAGCGTGGACTCTATGCCAGTGCCGGCGGGCAGACGGGCCATGCGGCGGCATGGGAAGACGACGCGGTCAATCTGGCAACGGCCGACTTCTATCGCGGCACGCGCGCAACGCTGGAAGGCGCCTGGGTCCGTCCGCGGCACGATGGCTACATGGCGTTCCAGCAGCAGGGATCTGACAGGTTGAATGCCGGATTGAAGAGTGGCGAAAGTGCCGCGGCAATCGTTGCCGATCTGAATAGGCTGTTTGCCGCCAGCTTCTAGGGAGCTGCCCTGGCGCTCCTACCTCTGGGATGAGAGCGCCAGGGCGAGCCTGCTATCAGAGATTCCAGAGCCGTTTCGCATTGGCGGAGAAGACCTTTGTTCGCTCCGCTTCGCTGCTGCCTGCAAACAGCGCGTGCGTGGTCGCACCCCAGGTGGAAAGCCCGCCGCCCAGCGTGCAGACGGGCCAGTCGCTGCCCCAGACGAGGCGGTCCCAGCCGAAACTCGCCGTCACCTGCTCGATATAGGGCCGAAGGGTCTCGACATCCCAGGTCTCTGCATCGGCATAGGCCACGACGCCCGATACCTTGCAGACGACGTTCGGCCGCCTGGAGACCTCGCGAATGCCGTCCTTCCAGACGTCGAAGGCGCCGCTGCTGATCGCCGGAACACCGCAATGATCGAGGACGAACTGAACCTCGGGTGCGAGGTCGATGAGCGCCAAAACCCGGTTCATCTGATGCGGTAGAGCGCAGATATCGAAGGTCAGCCGCGAGCCGGACATGCGCCTGATGTTCTCGCGAAACACTGCACCCTCTGAAAGTTCGTCAGGAACGACGTGCAGCACCCGGCGAAAGCCTTTGACGAAGGGATCAGCCGTCTGCCGTTCGAGATAGCCGGCAAAGCTCTCGTCCTCAGGACGGCAGGCGGCGATGGCGCCGCGGATCAGCTGGCCGCTGGTGTCCGAAAGATCCCTGACCACATCGGTTTCGCGCTGCATCTCCCCGGCATCGACATCCACCTCCATGTGAAGCGCCGCATCGATGCCGCAGCGGCGGGCTTCTGCCGCATAGCTATTATAGAGGAAATCCCTGTCCAGAGCCGGGACGCCGGAGAGCCAGGGATAGGTCAGTTTCGACCTGTCGATCAGGTGCAGATGGGTATCGATAAGCAAAGCGTCCTCCGCGTTTTGCGATGAATGGAACGCGCTCAGGGCGCGACGTTGACGTCCGATCCGACCAACAGCGACAATTGCTCGGCGGTCTTCTGCAGGTGAGTGATCGTCCGGGTGATGTCGGGCGCGCTGGGCGCATTAACCAGCGCGATATAGGGGCAGGTCAGGGCGGCAATGCCCCGGCCATCGGGGCCCATGATCGGCGCGGAAAGGTTATAGACGCCGGCCGTCTGGGCGCTGGCCATCATCTCGTATCCCCGCTCGCGGATATGATCGAGCCTTTCGTAAAAGTCAGGCGTCAGGCGGGGATCGTCCTTGCTGCGGACGTGCTCCGAGATCATCAGTTCACGCTCTTCGGCATCTCGGAAGGCCAGAAGCACATGGCCGGAGCCGGTGTCGAAAAGGTTCACATGCGAGCCGACGCGGATCGAGATGCCCCAGTAATCAGGCGCTTCCTGCTGGGCGATGACCACGGCATATCCGCGGTCGAAAACGGCAAGATGATTGGCCTGGCGGGTCTTTTGCGCAAGATCGCGCATCAGCGGCGTTGCGAAGGATGCCAGGCGCCTTGTCGGCGCGTGAAGCTGCGACAGGCCGAAAAGCTTGAGCGTGAGCGCGAAGCGGTCGCCCTCCAGCTTGGTGACGTAGCCGCGGCGCACCAGGCGGTCGAGCATCCGGTAGAATTCGTTCGGGCTGCGATCGAGCCGCTTCGATATCTCGGCCTGCGTCAGGCCGTCCTCGACGCTGGCGAGCAGTTCCAGAATATCGAGACCCTTGTCGAGCGCGGGCGCGCGGTAACGGTCTGCGTCGTCCATGTCCATGTGCGATCTCCCATGAATGATAGTTGCATATACGCAGATGAACCATTCGAGAAGGGAAAGTTCCGCTTGACGCCGGAACTTTCTTGTCGTTTGTATATAAACATAAAACTCATATGTGAGGAGAGTCGGCGAACTCATCAAGATCGCCGTTGTGGAGGAGAGGAATATGAAAAGATTGCTAGCCAGCCTCGCGGCTGGAATTTCGCTGTTTGCATGCTCTGCCAATGCTGCGGACCTGCCCGGCAAGTTCGAAGGCGTGACGATCGATGCCAAGCTGATCGGCGGACAGCAGTACGAGCCGCTCTACGGACGCATTGCCGAATGGGAAAAGGCGACCGGCGCCAAGGTCAACGTGCTCTCGAAGAAGAACTATTTCGAGCTCGACAAGGAAATGAAGTCGGATATCGCGTCCGGCGATATCAAGTGGTGCGTCGGTTCCAACCACTCGTCCTTCGCGCCGATCTACGAAGGCCTCTACACCGATCTGAAGCCGCTTCTGCCCGCGGAAGAAATCGCCAAATTTGTCGACTCTACGATCTCGGCTTCGACGATCGACGACAAGCTGGTGATGCTGCCGCGCGCCCAGTTCGACGTTTCGGCGCTGTATTACCAGAAGAGCCTTTACACCGACGAAGCCAAGAAGAAGGCCTTCAAGGAAAAGTACGGCTACGATCTGACGCCGCCGGACACCTGGAAGCAGGTTTCGGATCAGGCGATCTTCTTCGCCAATCCGCCGAATTTCTTCGGCACGCAGTTCCCCGGCAAGGAAGAAGCGATCAACGGACGCTTCTTTGAAATGCTGGTCGCCGAAGGCGGCGAATATCTCGACAAGGACGGCAAGCCTGCGTTCAACTCCGAAGCCGGTGTTCGTGCGCTCGACTGGTTCGTCAACATGTACAAGGCGAAGGCCGTTCCGGCCGGCACCACCAACTATCTCTGGGACGACCTCGGCGCGGGCTTTGCGTCCGGCACCGTGGCGCTCGATCTCGACTGGCCGGGCTGGGCCGCCTATTTCAACGACCCGAAGAACTCCAAGATTGCCGGTAATGTCGGCGTGATCGTCCAGCCTGCCGGTTCGTCCGGCAAGCGGACCGGCTGGTCCGGTCACCACGGCTTCTCGGTCACCGAAGCCTGCGAACATAAGGATGCTGCGGCCTCGCTCGTCTGGTTCCTCACCAACGAGGACTCGCAGAAGATCGAAGCGGCAAACGGCACGCTGCCGACCCGCAAGGCTGTCTGGGATTGGGATATCCAGCAGGCTGCCAGCGATCCTTACAAGAAGGAAGCCCTCGGCGCCTTCCAGGAAGCCATGAAGCACGCCTTCCCGGTTCCGCGCACGCCTGAGTGGATTGAGATTTCCAACGCGGTCTATCCGGAGCTGCAGTCGGCCATCCTCGGCGACAAGACCTCCAAGGAAGCGCTCGATGCGGCTGCCGAAAAGGCAACCGGCATCCTCAAGGACGCCGGCGCCCTCTAATCCTGTCATAACAGGTCCCGCATCCGGCAACGGGTGCGGGGCCTCATTTTTGGAAGACCGGAACGCTTCCCGCGCTCCCTCTTGCGGTCCCGGCGCCCTATCAGGTGTGGACAGGTCACTCGATGTTGAAAAAAATTCCGACGCCCATTCTTCTGCTCCTGCCGGCGATCGTCGTGCTGGTCGCAGTCGTCCTGGTTCCCTTGCTGCTTTCGCTTTATTCCAGTTTCACGCCATTCCGCCTGACCCGGCCGCAGACGCTCTATGTCTTCGTCGGCCTGCGCAACTACGTGCGCATCCTGACCGATCCCGTTTTCCTCGCCGCCTTCGTCCGCACCGTCGTGCTTCTGACCATTGCGCTCAATCTGGAAATGCTGCTCGGCCTTGGCCTGGCGCTGCTCGTCAACAAGGCGACGATGGGTCAGCGCGTGCTGCGCACGCTGATGATGTTTCCGATGATGTTCTCGCCCGTGCTCGTCGGCTTCCAGTTCAAGTTCATGTTCAACGACAATGTCGGGTTGATCAACAATGCGCTGCAGGCGCTCGGACTGACCGACAATGCGATCCCGTGGCTGATCGACGGCAATCTGGCGCTGTTCTCGATCGTCGTCGCCGAGGTCTGGTCATCGACGTCGGTCTTCGCGATCCTGATCCTCTCGGGCCTGCTCGCCATGCCGCAGGAGCCGGTCGAGGCGGCCCGCGTCGATGGCTGCACGCCGCTTCAGACCTTCCGCTATGTCATCTGGCCGTTCCTGATGCCCTTCGCCTTCATCGCCATGACCATCCGCTCGCTCGACGTCGCGCGCGCCTATGACATCGTCAAGATCATGACCGATGGCGGCCCGGCGCGGCGCACGGAACTGCTCTGGACACTGGTCGGCCGCACCGCCTATGCCGATGCGCAGATGGGCCTTGCCAACGCCATGGCCTATGTCTCGATCATCCTGTCGATCGGCTTCACCGTCTATTTCTTCCGGAAGCTGGCGCTCGCCCGCACCCAAATCGGCGCGGAGTGGTAATCATGGATCGCAACGCTCAACAACGTCTGCGCCGCCGTATCGGCCAGGTTTTCTATCTCGTCGGCCTGTTTCTGGCGATGCTCATCATCTGCCTGCCGGGCTTCTGGATCGTCCTCAGCTCGCTGCGTCCGCCGGTCGAGATCATGGCCAAGCCGCCGGTCTGGATTCCCAACGAACTGTCGCTCGATGCTTACAGAGCCATGTTCTCGGGCATCGGCAAGGGCGGCATTCCGATCTGGGACTACTTCCGCAACTCGCTGATCATCTCGATCACTTCGACCGTCATCGCGCTGGTGATCGGCATGTCCGGTGGCTATGCCTTCGCGCGCTTCCGCTTTGCCGGCAAGTCGGCAACTTTCCTCGGCCTGATGCTGACGCGCTCCGTTCCTGGTATCGCGCTCTCGCTGCCGCTCTTCATCGTCTATTCGCGCATCGGCATCATCGATACGCATTTCGGGTTGATCCTGACCTATGTGGCGCTCAACGTGCCCTTCACGATCTGGCTGATCGACGGCTTCTTCCGGCAGGTGCCGAAGGATCTGGCGGAAGCCGCGCAGATCGACGGCTGCACGCGCTGGCAGGCGTTCTGGAAGGTCGAGTTTCCGCTGGCCGGTCCCGGCATTGCGTCGGCAGGTATCTTCGCCTTCCTCACCTGCTGGAACGAATATGCGCTGGCCTCGCAGCTGACGCGCTCTGTCAATTCGAAGACACTCCCAGTCGGGCTCCTCGACTATACGGCGGAATTCACCATCGACTGGCGCGGCATGTGTGCGCTTGCGGTCGTGATGATCGTTCCGGCGCTGGCGCTCACCTTCATCATTCAGAAGCATCTCGTGTCCGGCCTGACATTCGGCGCGGTCAAAGGTTGATTTCCCATGGCTCAGGTCTCTCTTAAAAAACTCGTCAAGCGCTACGGCGCCCTCGAAATCGTCCACGGTATCGATCTCGATATTGCCGACAAGGAATTCATCGCCCTCGTCGGTCCCTCCGGCTGTGGCAAGTCCACGACCTTGCGCATGGTCGCAGGCCTCGAGCCGATTTCCGGCGGCGATATCGAGATTGGCGGACGCGTCGTCAACGATCTGCCGCCGCGCGACCGCAACATCTCGATGGTGTTCCAGTCCTATGCCCTTTATCCGCACATGAGCGTGCGCGAGAACATGGGCTTCTCGCTGAAGATTGCCAAGGTTCCGCAGCCCGAGATCGACCAGCGCGTCAACGAGGCGGCCGCCATTCTCAGCCTTGAAGCGCTGATGGACCGGCGGCCAGCGCAGCTTTCCGGCGGCCAGCGGCAGCGCGTCGCCATGGGTCGCGCCATCGTTCGCAACCCCGAGGTCTTCCTGTTCGACGAGCCGCTGTCCAACCTCGACGCGAAGCTGCGCACGCAGATGCGCACCGAGATCAAGAAGCTGCACGCCAAGGTCCAGGCGACGGTCATCTACGTCACCCACGACCAGGTTGAGGCAATGACGCTGGCCGACCGGATCGTCATCATGCGCGATGGCTATATCGAGCAGGTCGGAACGCCCGACGAGGTGTTCAAGCGCCCGGCGACCCGCTTCGTCGCAGGCTTCATCGGCTCGCCGCCGATGAATATCCTCGATGCCACCGTCGATGGCGACAGCATCGTCTTCGCCAATGGCGATCGCCTTCCGCTGCCGCCGAAGTTCAGGAATGCCGTCACGCATGGGCAGAAGGTCACTTTCGGTCTGCGCCCTGATGACCTGTTCCCGACCGGCCACGGCCTGGTCTCGGACAGCACATCTGCGGTTCGTGAGATCAGCCTGCCCGTTGTCATCACCGAGCCGCTCGGCAACGAGACGCTGGTTTTCGTCGAATTCGCCGGCCGCGAATGGGTGGCGCGCATGCTGAACCCGAGGGCGCTGGCAACCGGTGAGCAGATCAGGATGAGCTTCGATCTGTCACAGGCGCATCTGTTTGCCGCCGACACCGGCAAGACACTGGCGATCTGAGAGGGGAGAGAGACATGGCCCGCATCGAGAAAATTGACATCCGGATGGTCGACCTTGCTCCCAAGGTCAAACGCACCGACGCCATCCAGAGTTTCGTCAGCCAGGAAACGCCGATCGTCACGATCACGGATTCCGACGGCGCGACGGGGATTGGGTACAGCTACACGATCGGCACCGGCGGATCGTCGATCATGCGGCTGCTGTCGGATCATCTCGTTCCGCTGCTGATCGGGGAGGATGCCGATTGCATCGAGGCGATCTGGCGCAAGATGGAGTTCGCGACCCACGCCACGACGATCGGCGCGATCACCGCGCTGGCGCTTGCCGCCGTCGATACCGCGCTTTGGGATCTCAGAGCGAAAAAGCAGGGCCTGCCGCTCTGGAAGCTGGCGGGTGGCGCCAAGGACAGCTGCCCGCTCTACACCACCGAAGGCGGCTGGCTGCATATCGAGAAGGAAGCGCTGGTCGAAGATGCGCTTCTCGCAAAGTCGAAGGGCTTTTCCGGCTCCAAGGTGAAGATCGGCAAGCCGCATGGCTCGGAGGATTATGCACGTCTGTCGGCTGTGCGTGCTGCGGTCGGCGATGGCTTCGAGATCATGACCGATTGCAATCAGGGCTTTATGGTCGATGAGGTGATCCGCCGTGCCGCCCGGTTGAAGGAGCTCGATCTCGCCTGGATCGAAGAGCCGCTCCCCGCCGACGATCTCGACGGCCATATCCGCCTGTCGCGCTCGACCACCACGCCGATCGCCGTCGGCGAGTCGATCTATTCGATACGGCATTTCCGCGAATATATGCAGAAGGGCGCCTGCTCGATCGTCCAGGTCGATGTCGCCCGCATCGGCGGCATCACGCCCTGGCTCAAGGTCGCCCATGCGGCAGAAGCCTTCGACATTCCGGTTTGCCCGCATTTCCTGATGGAGCTGCATGTCAGCCTCGTCTGCGCGGTGCAAAATGGCAAATATGTCGAATACATTCCCCAGCTCGACCAGTTGACCACCAAGGGTATGGAAATCCGCGACGGCCGGGCGATTGCCCCGTCCGAACCGGGCCTCGGCATCAGCTGGGATTGGCAGGCGATCGAGGAGCGGTCGATCAAGGAATTCACCCGAGAGTTTCGCGGCTGAGGAGACGGGCCATGCAGCGTATGGGAATGGTTGTCGGGCTGAAGCCCGAGAAGATCGCCGAGTACAAGCGTCTGCACGCCGCCGTCTGGCCGGAGATCCTGGCGCTGATCTCGGAATGCAACATCTGCAACTATTCGATCTTCCTGAAAGAGCCGGAAAATCTGCTCTTCGGCTATTGGGAATATACCGGCAGCGACTTTGCGGCCGATATGGCGAAGATGGCCGATCACCCGAAGAACAAGGAATGGTGGGCCGTCTGCATGCCGCAGCAACAGCCGCTGGAAACGCGCAAGCCCGGCGAATGGTGGGCGACGATGGAGGAGGTCTTCCATCATGACTGAAGTCTTCGATCCCAATCGTCTGCAGCAATCCTGGCCGCGTCCGGCCAAGCCGCGCCCGATCGTTATCTTCGGCGCGGGCAGCATTGTCGGCGACGCCCATCTGCCGGCGTACATGAAGGCCGGATTCCCGGTCGCCGGGATCTTCGATCCCGATCTCGCCAAGGCCAGCGCGCTGGCAGAGCAATGGCGCACGAAAGCCTTTGCCTCCGAGAGCGAAGCACTGCAAACCGAAGGCGCGATCTTCGATCTCGCCACGCCACCCGCGGCCCATGCCGCCATCCTGTCTAAACTGCCGGAGGGCTCCTTTGCTTTGCTGCAGAAGCCGATGGGCAGCAATCTCGATGAGGCGACCGAGATCCTGAGGCTGTGCCGCGCCCGCGGCATCAAGGCTGCGGTCAATTTCCAGCTGCGCTTCGCGCCGATGATGCTGGCGTTGAAAGATGCGATCGCCAAGGGTCATCTTGGCGAGGTCGTCGATTTCGATGCCTGGCTGGCGCTGGCGACCCCCTGGGGGCTCTGGCCATTCCTGAAGGGCCTGCCGCGCATCGAGATCGCCATGCATTCGATCCACTATCTCGATGTCGTCAGGGACCTGCTCGGCAATCCGCTCGGCGTTCACGCCAAGACCATCGGCCATCCGAACCATGACGTGGCGCAGACCCGCACGGCTGCGATCCTCGACTATGGCGATCGCATCCGCTGCGCCCTGTCGATCAACCACGACCACGATTTCGGCCGCCGCTTCCAGGCTTGCGAGTTCCGGATATCGGGGACGAACGGGGCCGCCTACCTGAAGCTTGGAGTCAATCTCGACTATCCACGCGGCGAGCCGGACGAGCTCTGGATTAAGACGGAGGGCGCCAGCGACTGGGTCTCCGTGCCGCTCGAAGGCACATGGTTCCCCGATGCCTTCGCCAACCGCATGGCGAACCTCCAGCGCTTCGCTTCGGGCGAAGACGACAGGCTCGTGGGCGCCGTCGAGGACGGCTGGCAGACCATGGCGCTGGTCGAAGCAGCCTATCAATCGAGTGCCAGCCCGGCGACCCCGCTCAGCCCGCTGCCGAAGGAATAGACCGATGTCGGAACAGATCATCCATTTTGAAGACTACGCACTGAACGCGTCGCGCACGACGATCGGCCGCACGATTACCGAGACGGATTTCGTCGTCCATGCCGGGCATACCGGCGATTTCTTTCCGCATCACATGGACGCCGAATTCGCCAAGACGCTGCCGGGCGGCCAGCGTATCGCCCATGGCACGATGGTCTTCTCGATCGGTATCGGCCTAACGGCGACGCTCATCAACCCCGTCGCCTTTTCCTACGGCTACGACCGGCTGCGCTTCGTCCGCCCGGTCCATATCGGAGACACGATCCGTACACGGGTGACCATCTCAGCCAAGGAAGACGATCCGAAGCGGCCGGATATGGGCCGCGTCGTCGAGCGCTGCGAGGTTTTGAACCAGCGCAATGAAGTGGTGCTGGCCGCAGACCATATCCTGCTCGTCGAGCGCCAACAGAAACAGGGATAAGATCATGTCACAGGATTTGACCGGCAAGACCGTTCTGATCACCGCCGCAGGGCAGGGGATTGGCCGCGCTTCGGCGATCGCCTTTCAGCAGGCTGGTGCCATCGTACATGCCACAGACATCAACACCGATGCACTGGCGCAGCTGACTGCCGAAACCGGGATTGCGACCCACAAGCTGAACGTTCTCGACGAAGCCGCCGTCAATGCGCTGGTCTCAGAGATCGGCCAGATCGACGTGCTCTTCAATTGCGCCGGCTTCGTCCATGCCGGTTCAATCCTCGAGATGAAGGACGCCGATCTGGAGTTTGCCCTCGATCTCAACGTCAAGGCGATGATCCGCACCATCCGCGCCGTGCTGCCCGGCATGCTGGAGCGCAAGGACGGCTCGATCATCAACATGGCCTCCGTTGCATCCAGCATCAAGGGCGTGCCGAACCGCTTCGCATACGGCGTCACCAAGGCTGCCGTCATCGGTCTCACGAAGTCTGTTGCTGCCGATTATGTGGCGCAGGGCATCCGCTGCAACGCCATCTGCCCCGGCACGGTCGAGAGCCCGTCGCTGCAGGATCGCATGAAGGCGCAGGGCGATTACGAGACGGCGCGCGCCGCCTTCATCTCGCGCCAGCCGATGGGCCGTCTGGGCTCACCCGAAGAGATCGCCGAACTCGCCGTCTATCTCGCCGGCGCCACCTATACCTCAGGTCAGGCCTACGCCATCGACGGCGGCTGGACCATCTGACCTTCGAACCGACACAGGAATGGAATCCGCATGAAATTTCTTCGTTACGGTGAAGCCGGCCAGGAAAAGCCCGGCCTTCTCGATGCCGGCGGCAAGATCCGCGATCTCTCCGGCCAGCTTGGCGATCTCGCCGGAGCGGCCCTGAACCCCGATCGTCTCGCCGAATTGTCGCGGCTCGACACCAGCACGCTGCCGGTTGTCGAGGGAACACCGCGGCTCGGCCCCTGCGTTGCCGGTACCGGCAAGTTCATCTGCATCGGTCTCAACTATTCCGACCACGCTGCCGAGACCGGTGCGACGGTTCCCCCCGAACCGATCATCTTCATGAAGGCCACCTCGGCGATTGTCGGCCCCAATGATGATCTCGTCATCCCGCGCGGCTCGGAGAAGACCGATTGGGAAGTCGAGCTCGGCATCGTCATCGGCAAGACGGCGAAATATGTCAGCGAAGCCGATGCGCTCGACTATGTTGCCGGCTACTGCACGATCCACGATGTCTCCGAACGCGCCTTCCAGATCGAGCGCTCTGGCCAGTGGACCAAGGGCAAGTCCTGCGACACGTTCGGCCCGACCGGTCCCTGGCTCGTCACCAAGGACGAGGTGCCTGATCCGCAAGGCCTGAAGATGTGGCTGAAGGTCAACGGTGAAACCATGCAGAACGGCTCCAGCAATACCATGGTCTTCGGCGCCGCCTATCTGGTCTCCTATCTCAGCCAGTTCATGTCGCTGCATCCCGGTGACATCATCTCGACCGGTACGCCGCCGGGCGTCGGCATGGGCATGAAGCCGCCGCGCTATCTGAAACCAGGCGATATCGTCGAGCTCGGCATCGAAAAGCTCGGCAACCAGCGGCAGGCCGTCAGGGCGGATATCTGATAGCTCCATGGTGCTGATGGGCACGAGGCAGGCGACGCCATGCTTCGTGCCTTTTATGTCGCCGAGCTGCCTGATGCCGTCTCTTCGAGCACGTCTTCGGGAATATCGTCGAAAGACGCGTAGTTGAGATTATAGAGCCGGGAATAGAGCTTCCCGTTCTTCATCAGTTCACTGTGATTGCCGCTTTCAATCAGCTCGCCGTTCTGCAGCACGATGATGCGGTCGGCTTCGCGGATCGTCGCGAGACGGTGGGCGATGACGAGACCGGTGCGGTTTTCCAGCAGCTTCACCAGGGCCTTCTGGATCAGCATTTCGGTATAGCTGTCGATATTGGCCGTCGCCTCGTCGAGAACGAGGATCTTCGCATCGGCGACGAGCGCGCGGGCGAAGGACAGAAGCTGCCTTTGCCCGAGCGAGAGATTGCCGCCGCGCTCACCGAGAATGCTGTCATAGCCTTCTGCCAGCCGCATGATGAAATCATGCGCACCGACGGCCTTGGCCGCCTCGATCACCTGTTCGCGGGTGGCATTTGTCTTGTGATAGCGAATGTTTTCAAAGACGCTGCCCGTGAAGAGGAAAGGCTCCTGCAGAACCATGGCGATCTGGTCGCCGAGTGAATCCTGCGTCAGATCCCGCACGTCATTGCCGCCGACGAGCACCTGGCCCTGCTGCACATCGTAGAAGCGATGGATCAACGACATGCAGCTCGATTTGCCAGAGCCTGTCGGTCCGACGAGCGCAACCGTTTCGCCCGGATTGACGCGGAAACTCACATGCTTCAGCACCGGATGCTTCGGGTTGTAGCCGAAGACCACGTCGCGGAATTCGACCGAGCCGTCCATATCTCGCGAAAGCACCTTGGCATCGGGGGCGTCCTGGATGTCGACGGGAACGTCCAGCACCTCTGTCAGCCGCTGGCCGGAGGCCATGGCGCGCTGCATCACCGAATATTGCAGCGTCAGCGAACGGATCGGGTCGAAGAAGCGCTGGATATAAAAGAGGAAGGCGACGAGCACGCCGACGTCAAGCGCCTGGTTCAGGACACGTGCCCCGCCGACGACGATGACGAGGGCCATAGCAACGCCCGTCAGGCTGTCGACGATCGGGACCATCACCTGCGCATAGCGCGCTGCCGTTAGATGGGTGAGAAGGTTGGCATGGGCCTTGTCGTCATAGAGCGTGAAATTCACACTCTGGCGGTCCATGCTCTGGACTGCGCGCACGCCATGGATCGCCTCGGCCAGCGCGCCGTTCGCCACCGAGTTCGTTTCATGTGCTGCCATGAACGACTTGCGCGCCAGCGGCAGCCAGAAGAGGCGGACGACGAAGAGCACCGGCAGGGCCGACAGCGTCAGCAATCCGAGCTTGAAATCGAGATACAGCATCACGAAGACGATGCCGAAGAGCAGGAAGATATCGCCGACGGACAGGACCGACGTTTCGAGAAACTCCTGCATCGAGTTGACGTCGCCCTGCAGCCGCGACATCAGGCGGCCCACTTCGGTCTTGTCCATGAAGGAGAGCGAGACGCGCTGCAGATGCGAGAACATCGCCTTGCGCATATCGAAGAGCACGTTTTCGGCCACCCCGCCCACCAGCGTCTCTTGCGCATAGCTGGCAGCATAATTGACGAGGATGGCACAGAGGAAGGCAAGGATCGACCAGGTGAGCGCGTTGGAACTGCCGCCCTGCCGCATGCCGTGGTCGATGGCGTAGCGGATGATCAGCGGGATCAGCAGCTGCATGGCCGTGAAGGTCAGCACCGCCACGACGGACCAGATGATCTTGTCCTTGTAGGGATCGACGAAGGTCCAGATGCGCTTGACGATGTTGCCGTCGAAGGCGGTACCGAACATCTCTTCTTCGATTCGGTGCGAACCGACCACCGCCCGCGGCGGCCGTCTGCCGTCTTCGCGCGGATCAGGGCGCTCGGTTTCCATTTCCTCGGCCATGCCATTCCTCCCGCGGCCATTTCTCGTTCCATGGCCGGCATATTGGTTCTTTTCCCTTCTCCCCAGCGGGGAGAAGGTGGCCCGAAGGGTCGGATGAGGGGGACGCACTCACAAACTCGCCTTCGCTTGCCGCTCAGGCGCTCGCTCCGATGTCGCGCGCCCCCTCATCTGTCCTGACGGACATCTTCTCCCCGCTGGGGAGAAGGGACTTCAAGCACTCAGCGCCTCATCTCCCGGCCGTACCTGCAGGTCGTAGAGCGCCTTGTAGCGCCCACCGAGAGCCAGCAGTTCGGCATGCGTGCCGCGCTCGACGATGCGGCCGTCCTCGACGAAGAGGATCTGGTCAGCATGCATCAGCGAGCTCAGCCGGTGCGCGACGATGATCGTGACCCGGTCGGCGGCGTATTTGCGCATCGCCGAGCGGATGCGCTGTTCGGTCGCCGCGTCGATTGCGGCCGTCGAGTCGTCGAAGACCATCACGGCGGGGCGCAGCATCAGGGCGCGAGCGATCGACAGGCGCTGGCGTTGGCCACCCGACAGCGAGACGCCACGCTCGCCGACGACGGTGCCATATCCCGTCGGCAGGCCGAGAACGTAGTTGTGCAGCTGCGCGCTTTCGCTGGCGCGCTCGATACGCGGCTCCTTCGCCCATGGGTCGCCATAGGCGATGTTGTTCTCGATCGTCGTTGTGAACAGGAAGGAATCCTGCTGCACGACGGCAACGGAGCGGCGCAGCGATTGCAGTGTCGCCTTGCGGATATCCTGACCGTCTATGGTGATGCGGCCACCGGTGGCGTCATAGAAGCGCGGGATCAGATGCGCGATCGTCGACTTGCCGCTACCTGGAGGGCCGACAATGCCGATCGTTTCGCCGCGCTTCGCCTCGAAGCTGACATCGTAGAGAACCTGGTGCATCTCCGAGCTCGGATAGGCGAAGTCCACATGCTCGAAGCGAAGCGTTCCCTCGGTGATCTTGAGCTCCGCGGCATCGGGTGCATCGCGCACGGCAATCTCGAGGTCGAGAAGATTGAAGAGGCGCGTGCCGCAGGTCGAGGCCCGGGCAAAGGCGTTGACCATCAGGCCGAGCTGGCGCACTGGCATCTGCAGGATGGTCATGAAGGTCAGGAACGAGGCAAGCGTGCCCACGGTGATTTCGCCGGCCATGACCTTGCCGCCGCCGACCCAGAGCACGAGACCCATCGACACGAAGAACGAGAAGGTCATGGCGCTGGTATTGGCGACGCGGATGCCGACACGCTGATGCGCGAGTTCGATCGCACTTTCGGATGCCGCTTGGAATTTCGCCATCTCATGGTCCTGAGCCGCGAAGGCGCGGACGACGCGAATGCCGCCGAGGTTTTCTTCCATGATGCGGGTCAACACCGAAAGACGCTCCTGGAGCTCCAGCCAAGTGGCGCGCAGGCGCAGCTGCGTGACTGATGAACGCCAGCCGACGAAGGGAACGAAGCTCAGGGCGAGGAGACCGAGCACCGGATCGGTGGTGATAAGCATATAGGCGCCGATGCCGATCAGCATCGACAGCAGGAAGACACGCACCAGCGCCGTCGAGAAATACATCCGTACGCCTTCGAGATCGAGCAGGCCGATGGTGATGAGGTCGCCCGAATGCACGGTGTCGTGGAAGCTGAAGGACAGCCGCTGGATCTTTTCGTAACAGGCCAGCCGCAGCGAATAGCCCATATGGTGGCCGACGCTCTCGGAATAATAGTTCTGCACCATGGTGAAGAGGCCGCGCAGCACGCTGGCGCCAAGCAGCATCAGCGCCGTCGTCAGCAGCGCGTCCTGCGCCGCCTGGCCGACGGTGCCTCCGCTCAGGGCGACCTGGGTGTGGTCGACCGCCTGGCCGAGTAGCCGCGGGATCATCAGTTGAAAGGTGGACGCCACAAGCGTCGCGCCGATCGCCAGGCTTGCCTGCCAGGGACGCCGGAAGGCCATGACGGTGATGCGGACCAGTGTGTAGAGGCCCTTGCCCCAGCCTGCCGCGGTTGCTTTCGCGAGCGAAGCCGAATGCTTCGTCGCGCTTAAGGACGCATCGCTGCTCACGGTAATGATTCCAAATAGATAAGTGCATTCGGACGCTGACCCGAAAACACGGCAATTCCATGATGGGATTGGTAGTGCGCTTACTTTTGCCGATTCCACCTGGCCGTTCAAGTAAAGAATTCACCAACTGGTTATTTTCTCGTGAGCGCGATCACGCGCCGTTTCCGCGCGGAACAATCGATGCTTTGCCGTGTTCGTGTGACGGACCGATATGAGTCCGTGGAGCACCGCATGTCTCTCAAAGCACTCGCCCTCAACGCCACCCTGAAAACCGCGGAAAGCCAGGAGCAGTCATCGACCGAACGAATGACCGCGCTGATCGACGACGAGTTGGCGAAATACGATGTCACGACCGAGGTTCTCCGGCTGGCGGATTTCAACATCAAGCCCGGCGTCACATCCGACGAAGGCGAGGGGGACGATTGGCCCGGCATCCGCGAAAAGATCCTCGCCGCCGACATTCTGCTCGTCGGGACGCCGATATGGATGGGCCAACCGTCGAGCGTCTGCAAACGAGCCCTCGAGCGGATGGATGCGTTCCTATCGGAAACCGACGCGGAGGGTCGCATGGTATCGTATGGAAAGGTGGCGGCGGTTGCCGTGGTCGGAAACGAAGACGGCGCGCACCATGTCTCGGCCGAACTCTATCAGGCGCTGAACGATGTCGGTTTCACGGTGCCGGCTAATGCCGTCGCCTATTGGGTCGGTGAGGCGATGGGATCAACGAATTTCGCCGATCTGAAGCAGGTGCCGGAGAACGTCACCACGATGATCGAGACCCTGGCGCGAAACGTCACCCATCTCGCCGCACTGCTCAAGGCGAAGCAATATCCCGGCGAAGAGAGCTAAAAAACAGCACCCGCAATCAATGCCTTAACCCGCATTTTCGCTTCAGCGGAAATCAGAGGCTTGCGGCGAAGCCATTTTAGCGCTTTCATACACGACTAGTTTAATAGACTATGGACGGGAGAGTTTGCTCCCCTAAATTCCTTTCCGGCCAGTTCCGGACGACTGCTCGTATAGCAGTTCGAACCCCGGCCGACGCAGCCTGATTTTTCTGCGTCGATACCTTGATCGAGACACGGATGCGGTGATGACCGCAAGGGAGTTGAGATGACGGTTCAAGGACTTTTCTCTGCGAAGGCCGCGGCCGCGGCAAAGCCGTCGGCTATTCCGCGCATCGCGATTGTCGGGCGCGGCTTTTCCGGGATGATGACGGCAATTGCGCTGATGAAGACAGTGCGTACGCCCTTCCATCTGCAACTCTTCGATCCGAATTCCTCCGTCAGCGGCGGACAGGCGCTGTCGTCGGCAAAGAGTTCCGCCATCCTCAACACCCGCGTCCGCGACCTTTCGGTGTCGGCTGGCGATGCTGATGATTTCAACGACTGGCTCTGTAGCAACGCGGAATTCCGCGCTGCCGTCCCGGCGGCGATCCCGGGATTCCGCCAGATCTTCGTGCCCAAGGAAATTTTCAGCGACTATGTCTACCAGCGCTTTTCCGAAGCGCTCTCGACCCGCAAGGATATCACTGTCCAGGTCTGTCATGAGCCCGTCGTGGCAATTCGCAGGAGCCACGGAAACCGCTTCCTGCTGGAACATGCCGGTCCCGCCAATCCGCTTTTCGACACCGTTTTCCTCGCCACCGGCTATGGCCTTGCGCCGTCCGCTGCCGTGACGGAGAACACTTCGCCGGTGCGCGCCCAGAGGCTGGTCGCGCGTCCGCATACGATTCTGCTCGGCAGCGGCATCCGCGTCGTCGATCAGTTGCTGCAGCTACGGGATCAGGGCTATTCCGGCCAGATCTCCATCGTTTCAAAGCATGGCTTCCTGCCGCAGAGCCATACGCCCAACTCCGCCGATCCGCTTTTCCCGGCCGAAGAGCTTCCCAAGGATCTCGCTGGCATTCTCCATTTCATCCGCAAGGCCTGCAGGGATGCCGAGGAGGGCGGCCGCAGCTGGCAATCCGTGATGAACGGCCTGCGCAAGCATGCGCGTTCGCTCTGGCGCTCGCTGCCTGCGCGCCAGAAGCAGCAATTCAACCGGCATCTGCGGGCAATCTACGACAGTCACCGTAACAGACTACCGGAGGCGATGTATGCGCGGCTGAAGCGTGAGCTTGCAGGCGGCAATACCGTTCTACGCCGCGGCCTGGCGGGTCGTCAGGGCCTGAGCGGTATCTTCTTCACGCCTTCAGGTACGCGAACCGAGGAAGTTATCCATGCCGATCGCGTGATCGATTGCCGTTGCAGAGCAGCCGACCTCGATGTGCCGCTGATGCAGAGCCTGTTTGCCTCAGGGCTTGCGATGCCGGACGAACTGTCGCTCGGCATTGCCGTCAACCAGCGCGGCGAGCCCTATCTTGCCGACGGATCGTCCGTCGGGGGGATTTTCGCAATCGGTCCGCTCGGGCTCGGCAGCCTTCCGGATATTGATCTGGTGCCGGAAATCGTCAGCCAGGCCTATGCCGCTGCCGAACAGGTTGCGGTCCGTGCATTTCCGCAATGCCGGGCCATGTAGCCGTCGCTTCGCTCATCGGCGGCGGAGCTCGCTGCGAACGGCAGCTGCAAACAGCCCGATGACCATCAGCGCCATCGCGAACCAGGTGATCGCATAGCTCAGGTGGCTGTTCGGGAAGACGACGCGCGTCAGCCCGCCGACCGGGGCGCCACCCGGATTCGGAGCTTCATCGGCGTCGATGAAGTAGGGCTCGATCTTGCCGATGTCCTTGTCCGCGGCGATCGCCGCCACGTCGCGCGAATACCACCATCCGGTCGTGGGATCATTGGATTGCAGCAGTGAACCTTTCGGCTCTGTTGGCCGCAGCAACCCTGTCACGCTGACCGGTCCCGAAAGCTGGCCCTCAGTGCGCATTTTCGGGTCGCGCTTTTCCAGCGGTACGAAGCCGCGATTGATGAGGATGGCATTGCCGTCTTCCAGCCGGAGCGGCGTCATCACCCAGTATCCGGGGCCGAGCTCGGTGGAGGCGTAGACCAGCGTTTCCTTGCTGTTGTCGAACGTGCCGGTCGCGGTGACCCGGAGGTATTCGTCGGCCATGGCGTCGATGGTGGCGCCTTCGGGAGCGGGTACAGGTGCCGCATGAATGCGCTGATCGACGCGGGCGATCAGGTCGCGCTTCCAGTAGAGCCGCTCCACCTGCCAGATGCCAAGCGCCACGAAAGTGGCGATCGCGAGCAGCATCAGGCCGCCAAGCAGAATGAGCTTGCCGGTCGAGCGCGGTGTGGTGGGTTTGGAGCCGGACAGATCGGTCATGGTCAAATGCAGCGGGCGGCCCGGAGGCCGCCCGCATCTGCCTTACGGCATGTTCTTCATCATTTCGGGGCTCATCGGCATCATGTTGGTGTTCAGATGATGCATGACCCAGAAGGAGCCAGCGAGGGCGATGGCGACGATGACGATGGTGAAGATCAGCGCCATGATCGTCCAGCCGCCTTCCGAACGAGTGTTCATGTGCAGGAAGTAGATCATGTGAACGACGATCTGCACGGCGCCGAGCGCCATCACCGTGACCGCCGTCACCAGCGGGCTTTCGAAGACGCCTGCCATAACCAGCCAGAACGGGATCGCCGTCAGGATGACCGACAGCACGAAGCCGATCATGTAGCTCTTGAAGGAGCCGTGATCCGCATCGTGGCCGCCGTGATCATGGCCGCCATGGCCGTGGTGGTGATGTGCGTCGTGGGCGTGAGTGTTCGAGCTCATCCGAGAACTCCCAGCAGATAGACCAAGGAAAAGACGCCGATCCAGACGACATCGAGGAAGTGCCAGAACATCGACAGGCACATCAGGCGGCGCTTGTTGGCTTCGATTAGGCCGTGCATCGAGACCTGCACCATCAGCGTGATGAGCCAGATGATGCCGAAGGTGACGTGCAGGCCGTGGGTGCCGACCAGCGTGAAGAAGGCCGAGAGGAACGCGCTGCGCGACGGTCCGGCGCCTTCATGGATCAGATGCGCGAACTCATAGAGTTCGAGCCCGATGAAGGCGGCACCGAACAGGCCGGTGATCGCCAGCCAGAATAGCACGCCGGCCTTGTAACCCCTCATCATCTGCAGCATGGCGAAGCCATAGGTGATCGACGAGAACAGAAGCATCGAGGTGTTGATCGCCACCAGCGGCAGATCGAACAGATCCTTCGGCGACGGGCCGGCCGCATAATTGCGGCCGAGCACGCCATAGGTGGCAAAGAGCACGGCGAAGATCAGGCAGTCGCTCATCAGATAGAGCCAGAACCCGAGATTGGTGCTGCTCTCCGGATGATGATCCTCGGTCAGATAGAAGACGGGCTTTTCGGCCGAGTCGATGGTGTGATCGGTCATGGTCGTCATGCCTGAACCGCAAGCTGCTTGGTGCGCTTGTCCTCTGTCGCGGTGACTTCCTCAACGGGAATGTAGAAATCACGCTTGTAGTTGAACGTATGGGCGATCGACACCGCGACGATCGCGACGAAGGAGACGGCAGCCAGCCACCACATGTACCAGATCAGGCCGAAGGCGAGGCCGATGCTGAGGGCCGAAAGGATCGCGCCGGTGCCGGTGTTCTTCGGCATGTGGATCGGACGGAAACCTTCGTGCGGACGGACATAGCCGCGCTTCTTCATGTCGTACCAGCTGTCATGGTCGTGGACGACAGGCGTGAAGGCGAAGTTGTAGTCCGGCGGCGGTGAGGACGTCGCCCATTCCAGCGTACGGCCTTCCCAGGGGTCGCCCGTCTCGTCCTTCAGCGCCTCGCGCTTGCGGAAGCTGACGAAGATCTGCACGAGGAAGGAAACGATGCCGAGGGCGATAAGGCCGGCGCCGAAGGCGGCGATGATGAACCAGATTTGCAGCGACGGATCCTCGAACTGCGAGACGCGGCGGGTCACGCCCATCAGGCCGAGCACGTAGAGCGGCATGAAGGCGAAGAAGAAGCCGATCTGCCAGAACCAGAAGCTCATCTTGCCCCAGAACGGGTCGAGCTTGAAGCCGAAGGCCTTCGGGAACCAGTAGTTGACGCCGGCAAACAGGCCGAACAGCACGCCGCCGATGATCACGTTATGGAAGTGGGCGATCAGGAACAGCGAGTTGTGGAGCACGAAGTCGGCAGGCGGGATGGCGAGCATGACGCCGGTCATACCGCCGATGACGAAGGTCACCATGAAGCCGACGGTCCACAGCATTGGCACTTCGTAGCGAATGCGGCCGCGATACATCGTGAACAGCCAGTTGAACATCTTCGCCCCTGTCGGGATGGAGATGATCATCGTCGTGATGCCGAAGAACGAGTTGACGCTGGCGCCCGAGCCCATCGTGAAGAAGTGGTGCAGCCACACGAGATAGGACAGGATCATGATGACGCAGGTGGCGTAAACCATCGATGCGTAGCCGAAGAGGCGCTTGCCGGAGAAGGTGGCGACGACTTCGGAGAAGATGCCGAAGGCCGGCAGGATCAGGATGTAGACTTCCGGGTGACCCCAGATCCAGATGAGGTTCACATACATCATCGGATTGCCGCCGAGATCGTTCGTGAAGAAGTTCGTGCCGGCATAGCGGTCGAGTGACAGCAGAACGAGCGTTGCGGTCAGGATCGGGAAGGAAGCGACGATCAGCACGTTTGTGCAGAGCGAGGTCCAGGTAAAGACCGGCATCTTCATGAAGGTCATGCCCGGCGCGCGCATCTTGACGATCGTCGCAATCAGGTTGATGCCCGATAGCGTCGTGCCGACACCTGCGACCTGCAGGCCCCATATATAATAGTCGACACCGACACCCGGACTATAGTCAGCCCCCGAAAGCGGCGGATAGGCCAGCCAGCCGGTGCGGGCGAATTCGCCGACGAACAGCGACATCATGATGATGATCGCGCCTGCCGTCGTCATCCAGAACGAGAAATTGTTGAGGAACGGGAACGAGACGTCGCGCGCGCCGATCTGCAGCGGCACGACGAAGTTCATCAGGCCGGTGACGAATGGCATCGCCACGAAGAAGATCATGATCACGCCGTGCGCCGTGAAGATCTGGTCATAGTGATGCGGCGGCAGATAGCCTTCATTGCCGTTGAAGGCGATCGCCTGCTGGATACGCATCAGGATGGCGTCGGAGAAGCCGCGCAGCAGCATGATCACCGCGAGGATGATGTACATGATGCCGATCTTCTTGTGGTCGACGCTGGTGATCCAGTCGCGCCAGAGCGGACCCCAGAACTTGAAATAGGTGATGAGACCCAGCACGGCGATGCCGCCGATCGCCACGCCGATGAAGGTGAAGACCAGGATCGGCTCGTGATAGGGGATCGAATCGAGGGTCAACCGGCCGAAGATAAACTTCAGGAGGTCAGGATTGGAAAACATGGAATAACCCGTTCATTGATGTCTTAGCGACGCAAAGCGCCAGGTTTAATTGTTGTTCAGCTGAGCCGGAGCCGGATCGCCAGTACCGTGGTTCATTCCGGGCATCGAATGGCCATCGTGGCCGCCGCCGTTCATGTCCATTCCTGGCATGTCGTTCTGCATCGGCTGCTGGCCATTTTCGCCGGTGCCGGCGGGCTTCTCGTCGCTGCGGGCAGGCGTGCCGGTTGCCGGGAAGGTCGCGGCATTGGTGCCTTCGCCCTTCTCCACATGGCGGTTGTCATATTGCAGCTTCTCGCGGTTTTCGGCGCTTTCCTTGCCGCCGCCGCCCATCATGTCGATATGCATCATCTCGCTCATGCACATCTTACCGGGTGCGGCGCAGAGATTGAGGATCGCGTCGTAGAGATCCTTGTCGGCAGTGGCGTAATAGCGCACCGGCTCGCGTTCGGACGGCTTTTCGAGCTTCAGATAGGTGTCGCGATTCAGCGCCGTACCCTGGCTCTTCACCCGGGCGACCCAATCGTCGAAGCCCTGCTGGTTCAGACCGTGGAACTTGAAGCGCATGTGCGAGAAGCCGTCGCCGCTATAATTTGCGGAGAAGCCTTCGTATTCGCCTTCCTTGTTGATGACGGCGTGCAGCCTGGTCTGCATGCCCGGCATCGCATAGATCTGGCCGGCAAGGGCAGGGATATAGAAGGAGTTCATGACCGACGATGCGGTGATCTTGAAATTGATCGGCACATCGACCGGCGCTGCCAGTTCGTTGACCGTGGCAATGCCGAGATCCGGATAGAAGAACAGCCATTTCCAGTCGAGCGCAACGACCTCAACGGTCAGCGGCTTGGTGTCCGCGGGAATGCTGCGTTCCGCGTCGATCCGGTCGAGTGGCCGGTATGGGTCCAACTTGTGAGTTGAAATCCAGGTGATCGCGCCGAGCGCGATGATGATCGCCAGCGGCGCAGACCAGATAACCACTTCCAGTCGTGTCGAATGATGCCATTCCGGATCGTAGGTCGCTGCCGTGTTCGAACGCCGGTAACGCCAGGCGAAGAACAGCGTCAGGAACAGGACCGGCACGATGATCAGCAGCATCAGGAAGGTGGAGACCAGAATGAGATCTGCCTGCTGACTTGCGATATCGCCCGACGGCGACATCACGACCATATTGCATCCTGCCAGCATCATCAGCGGCAACACGGATAGAAGGCGGGAAAACTTCACGAGTTTTTGCACGTCTCTAAGCTCTTGTTGTTTCGTCCAAACCGCGACTAAAGCACTGAACCTGATGGCAACATGAGGTGTTTGGTCGCACTGCAGCAAAGATGCCGCAGCGCGGCAAAAATTGTAAGACGCTACGGCTTTGAAATCCTGATAAAATTACGAAGGATTTGGCCCGGGCGCATGCATGTTAGCGGCATAATATATCCGTGAAAATGAAAAGGGCCACCTGGCGGCGGCTCGATTCGCCGGATCACGCCCGATTTCTCGTCCACATCTAATTTTGAGAATGGATGATGAACTATTTACGTCCATCAGACTTGATAAGCTTGCGGGTTTGATCAAAATCGTCTTGAGGCGCTTTGCCGCGGCGTCTCAACGAGGGAGGCGTTAATGACTGCAGCAAATTATGGACCATCGTCCACGACACTTGAACGCGACGCAAGACAGATCCACTCTGGCGAAAAGGTTTCGCCTGGCAGTATCGCCCTTGGCGTCATCATCGGTCGAATGTCGGAATTCTTCGACTTCTTCGTCTATGGCCTGGCTTCGGTTCTGGTCTTCCCGCAACTGATTTTTCCCTTCGCACCGGATCGCCTGACGGCGACGCTCTATTCCTTTGCGATCTTTTCGCTGGCCTTCCTGGCGCGTCCAGTCGGCTCGGTCGTCTTCATGACGATCGACCGTTTCTATGGCCGCGGCACGAAGCTGACGATTGCGCTTTTCCTGCTCGGCGGTTCTACGGCGTCGATCGCCTTCCTGCCCGGCTATAACGAGATCGGCTACTGGGCGATCGCGCTTCTGGCCCTGTTCCGCCTCGGCCAGGGCTTTGCGCTCGGCGGCGCCTGGGACGGCCTGGCATCGCTGCTGGCGTTGAATGCGCCGCAGAACAAGCGCGGCTGGTACGCGATGATCCCGCAGCTCGGTGCGCCGATCGGCTTCGCGCTGGCGAGCATTATCTTCGGCTTCTTCATCGCCAATCTCTCCAACGAGGATTTCCTCTCCTGGGGCTGGCGCTACCCGTTCTTCGTCGCCTTCGCGATCAACGTCGTGGCGCTCTTTGCCCGCCTGCGCCTGGTCATGACCCAGGAGTTCGGCACGCTGCTGGAACAGCATGAGCTCGAGGCCGCGCCGATCGGCAAGGTTCTGAAGGTTCATGGCCGCGACATCCTGATCGGTGCCTTCGTGCCGCTGGCGAGCTTCGCGATGTTCCATCTGGTCACCATCTTCCCGCTCGGCTGGATGAGCCTTTATGGAACGCAGCCGCTCGACACGTTCATGGTGGTGCAGATCATCGGCGCACTCGTCGGCATCGTCGCGATCATTGCCTCCGGCCTGATCGCCGACCGCATCGGCCGCCGCGCCCAGCTTGCCGTCTGTGCGGTGCTGATCGCGATCTTCTCCTTCGTCGGGCCGATGCTGATTGCATCCGGCGATGCCGGACAGGATGCCTTCGTCATCATCGGCTTCGGAGTGCTCGGCCTGTCCTTCGGTCAGGCGACCGGCTCGATCTCCTCGCGCTTCGGCCGCGGCTACCGTTATACCGGTGCCGCCTTTACCTCCGACCTCGCATGGCTCGTCGGCGCCGGCTTTGCGCCGCTGGTGGCGCTGAGCCTCTCCAGCAGCTTCGGCCTGACCTTCGTCGGCTACTACCTGCTCTCGGGCGCGATCTGCACGCTTGCAGCGCTGGCTTTCAGCAAGGCGCTGGAACAACGCGAGTAGCGCCTGATATCCTGATCAAACAGAAGAGCCCGGTTTCGTACCGGGCTTTTTATTAAATGGCGCATTGCAAATTATAATTGATTGCATATCCTTCCAGACCAAGGAGATGCTCTGATGACCCACTCGATGATCGACCATGCGACTCTCTCGCGCCTCGCGGAAGCCGGCGCCATCGACAAAACCCTTGTCGTCGGCCAGCTCGGTGGCTGGTCTATCGTCGTGCGCTACGGAAAGAGCGAGCATTCGCTTGCCGCCCAGCGCAGCCGCCAGGTCAGGCTTTTCAAGCGCATGGAGACGCTTGTCTCCTATCTCAAGGATGTCGGCATCTCGCAATTCGATGTGGATGCTGCGGAGTACGCCGCGGAGTCCAGCAAGCGTCCCGATCGAGCCGAAGCGCTGAAGCGCGCGCATGAGGCGGCCGAACACGACCGGTGGTTCCGCGAGCAAGTTGAGATCGGCCTTCGCGAGGCGGATGATCCGAATACCGTCTGGATCAGTAACGAAGATGCCAACAAGGAAATGGATGCGTTTCTGGCTAGCCTGATGTCTCGCGTACAGGAAGACGGTAAGTGATCGTCAACTGGTTGCCTCGCGCGCTGAATGATCGCCGGCGCCAGATATCCTACGTTTTTCAGCAGAACCCGCAGGCCGCCATCCGGCTGGAGACGCTTGTACGAAGCCAGGCGGATATCCTTAGCGCACACCCGCGTGTGGGCCGCAGCGGACGCAAGGACGGAACCCGGGAACTGGTGGTTCCCGGCAGTCCATATCTTACCATCTATCGCATCGATGAGAACGCGCAGGAAATCCAGATCCTGCGCCTGCTTCACGGCGCCCAGCAATGGCCGCCGGATTAATGCTGATCAGTTAACCGGTTCCGGTGGCTGCTTGGCGCGCGCCGCGGTCAGTTCGGCAGTCGTGTGGTTCAGGCGGTCGGCCAGCACGCGCATGATTTCGACGGCCATTTCTGGGAAGTCGCTGAGCAGCTTCAGGAAGTGCTCTTTGCTGATGCGCAGGACTTCGAGCCCCGAGGTGGCGCGCACGGTTGCCGTTCGCGAGACGTCGCAGAGAATGGCGATCTCGCCGACGATCGAGTTGAGTTCGACATCGGCGACCTTGATATCGCCAGCGGGAGAATGGACGAGAATGTCGGCCGTTCCCGAGAGGATCACGTAGGCTGCATCGCCCGGATCGCCCTGATGGAAAAGGTTCTGACCGGCCTTGTAGGTCATCCGGTCGGAGGTGAATGCCAAAAGCTTGAGTTTTGCCGGCGCGATCCTGGAAAAGATCGGCACCCGCCGCAGCATTTCGACTTCATCTCTCAACAGCATGAGTGTTTTACCCCCTGGCGCCTCCTCTCGTATAAGGAGAAAGCGTTTTCTAAAACTCTACCAGGCATTCCCTCGCAAGAATGCCGTCTCAGCCGCCCCAGTAGATTATTACGATAACAGTTCCTTGAACATAGTGTTTTTCTCCGAAAGTTCCGGATAGCCACCGGCTTGCGCCAGGCCACCGCGTTCGAAAAGCAGGATCCTGTCGAAGACCTCCGCAAGGCGTGCGTTCGACAGAACCCAGATGATTGCCGGGCGCTTGCCTTCTTCATGAAGGCCGGTCACCACGTTTCGGGTGATCTGGTCCTGGACGCGCTGGTCCAACGCCAGAAGCGGCCGGTTGAGGATGAAATAGTCGGAACGGCGCAGCAGCGCGCGCGCCAGGTTGATCTTCTGGCGCTGAACCATCGTCAGGCGCTTGCCGCCAGAGCCGACATCGAATTCCATACCGATTGACAGCACGTCGTCGAACAGATCGAGCTTGTCGAAGAGCTCGCCCATGATCGAGCGGATATGCTCCGATGCATCGGCCTGCTGATAGGCGATGCGGCCGAAAAGCACGTTGTCCATCAGGCTGGCAGACGCGGTGAAACGTTCCGGATCGTAGCGCTCGATAAGTGCCGAGAGATCACTGGGAATATGTTCGTGGAACTGTTTGCGCGCCGAGACGATCTTTTCCATCAGCTCGTCGGTCAGCAGACCGAAGCGGTGGCGGGGCTCGATATAGGCGAAGCTCAGGCGGATGATACTTGAGCGTTCCTCGGCCGTCGCATCCTCGAACTTCCGGCTCTGCAGCTTTTGCAGCAGCGCCTGGTAGGCAGGGATGTCGTCCGCGGTCATGAAGGTCAGTTGCTGGAAGAACGGGTGATCCGGCGGCAGGTCATGGAACAGTTCCACGGCGTTTTCGGCGATCTCCAGGCCCATCGCGTAGAGATCGTTGCTGAGGCCGGTGTCGCGGAACAGTTGCTGGAAATAGGGGTGGGCGGCGAGGCGGCGGTTGGTCATCTGCGGCCGCTTCATCGTGCCGAAAAGCAGGTTCTCGCCAACCGTCGCCTGAGCGTTGTAGGCGTCGAAATCGAAGGGAACGACGATAGTGTCGAGCTTCTCTTCCTCCAGCCTCTCGCGCAAGGAGGCGCGTAGATCGACAATGCGCTCGGCAAGTGCCACATGAACGCTGGTATCGACCGAAGACCGCAGTGCCAGATCGAGAATGTCCTGCGAAATCAGCACAGCGTCGAGCACCGGGCGGATCGCTTTCAGCAGATCGTCGGGGCCTGTCGCACCGGCGGCGTTATAATCCACCCAGTCGCTGTTGAGGTCGAAAATCGGGTTTCCGGCGCGCAGCGCCTCCGCGTTTCGCCATTTGAATTCGAGAGCGTCCTGACCCTGGTAGCCCGGATCCGTCAGCGGCGCGTGCTTAAGGCCGTAGAGGATGTTGTCTTTCAGCGTACCGTGGAAAAAGTAGGTATCTGACGATACGTAAGAAATCCGTCTGCCGGTAATATATTCCGGCAGCGCAAGCAAATCCTGGCCGTCGATGCTGATGCGCCCGCCTTCCGGCCAGACGATGCGCCCGAGCGCTTCGGCAAAGGCTTCCGCGCCGCTTCCATTCGGGCCGACGATCGCCACCGTTTCGTTCGGCTTGATCTCTACCGAGACGTGGTCGACCAGCCGCGCGCCGCTGTCGTCATTGACGGCGAGATTGGTTACGACGAGTGCCGCTGTCAACGGTCCGATCGCTTCGGCCGGAACGTCCTGGATCTTGCTGTCGATCAACGGCTCGACGTTGAACTGCTCGTAGACCTGCTGATACTTGACCTGAACGTCTTGGCGCATCTGGTCCCAGTCGATCAGTTCCTTCAGCGGTCCCGGCAGATCCTTGTAGGCGGAGATGACGGCTACCAGCTGGCCGATGTCGAGGCGGCCCTGAAGCGCCAGATATCCGCCGATGGCGTAGAACAGGAACGGGGTGACCTGGGCCAGGAAGTTGTTCAGGAATTTCACCATGAACTTCCACTGGTAGAGGTCGTAGCGGATCGAGAAGATCAGGCCGAGGCGCGCTGCGATATCGGCGCGCTCGAGGTTGGAAGTGTCGTTGCCATGGATGGTACCAATGCCATCGACGATTTCGCCGACGCGGCCCGAGAGTTCGCGTGCCGTCAGCTGCCGCTGGCGGCCGAGTTCGAGCAGGCGCTTCCTCATGCGCGGGATGACGATCGCCTGCACGCCGACGATACCGGCGGCGATCATGCCGAGCCAGAAATTCTGGATGATGATGAAGGCGAGCGCCGTCAGCGCCTGGCCGCCAAGCAGGGCAGGCGAGACGAAGGCGTCGCCGGTAAAGCCGCCCATCGGCTCCACCTCGTCCTTGATCATCGTGGCGATTTCAGCGGATTTCACCCGCTTGAAATGCGCCGGCGGAAAGCGCAGCACCCGGTCGATCAGCTGAAAGCGGATACGGCGCAGCATGCGCTCGCCCAGGCGGCCCTTGTAGGTGTTGATGTAGAATTTGAAGAGGCCGTTCAGCACCACGAGCGCCAGGAAAACCAGGCTGAGCGCCATCAGCATCTGCAGACGGTTGAGCTGCAGACCCTGGAAGAACTCGACATGCCCGATCAGCGGCAGATCGTAGGCCAGATGCATGAAGGTCTGCGTGGCGTTGGCATTGTCGAAGCCGTCACCCTGGATCGGTCCATTGACGATCTGCTTCGGCAGATCGAACGACAGGAAGTACGGGATCATCGATGCCGCAACGACCGCCAGAATCCAGAGCTGCTGGAGGCGGGTGTTCGACCAGATGTAGCGGGCGAGACTCTTTTCCATTGCTAACCGTCAACCTGAAGGGAGGGTCCGGAGACGTTTACGAAGGGGGATTCGGAAAACAGGTTCATGCCGCCGGACCGCCGGATATCGTAACGAAAACAAGGCGAAGCGGACTACCATCGAACTGCCGATTCTGCCGGAAATCCGTTTATATCACAGGACTTTCATAAAGTGCGAGCAATTCAGCCGAGCATTGAGCGAATGATCGCCGCTGTGGTTTCAGCGCCCGCAAGGTCCAGCGCGGCGGCCTGCCGGGGGGGACGCGCAAGGGCTTCGGAGACGGCACTTGCGACATGCTCAGCGGTGAGCCCGGTCTCCGGAAGAATGCTGGCCAGACCCATGGCTTTCAGCCGCTCGGCACGCACGGTCTGCTCCGTTTCGCCACCGGCAACAAAGGGGATCAGGATTGCCCGGCAATCGGTGCGCAGCAGATCGCCGACCGTATTGTAGCCGGCTTGCGAGATCGACACCTTGGCGCCCTTCAGCAGAGAGGGGAAATCCTTGCGGAACCGCACCAGCGTCACGTTTGCGGGGGCCTCGTGCTGCAGTGCTGCGAAATCCCGTTCGGGAAGGTTCGGGCCTGAAATCAGCAGCCAGCGATAGCTCGCCGGAAGCGAGCATGCGGCATCGCGGGCGGCGCGGATCAAATCCAGGCCGACAGCGCCACCGCCTGCTGATGCGATGATATCGAATCGCTCAGCCGGATCGGCCGCCGGGGGCGGGGCGACGAGGCCGGTGTATCGCACCTTGTCGGCAATATCAGCAGTCAGCGGAAAGGTGGCTTCCAGCCGCACGAAATCAGGATCGCCGTGAACGAGAACGGCATCGAAGTGATCCTTGACGAGCTTGACGGTTTCTTCGTCGCGGCCGGGTTTACGGTTCTCCTGCAGGATATCGCGGACCGAGCTGAAGAGTTTTGGCCGCGGATTGACCGAAGCGATCGCATCGAGCAGCGGCAGCAATTCGAAGCGCATTTGCCGGCGGCCGAAGGGAAAGGCTTCGATGATGACTGCATCCGGCTTGGTCTCGCGAAATGCCGAAAGCAGCATGTCGCGGCGGGAAGACAGGAACGCTTCGGTGGCCGGATTGCCGTTTGCGTCTGCAAGCCCTGAAAACCCGGCGTTGCTGGCAACGACAGGAGGAAGTGCAATCGTCTTCAGTCCCCCGGCCGGAAAGCCCGGAACAGGCAGGCCGCCGGTGACGACGGTGACGTCGAAACCATCTGTTGCCATGGCATTGGCGATGCGGCTCGCGCGGGCGATATGGCCGATGCCGAGCAGGTGCTGAACGTAGAAGAAGGCTCGCTTGCCGCTCATGGGGTCTTCTCCCACTCGGCTTCAAAAAGCTGCGTCAGCTGCGCGATGCTGGAATGGTAGTCGAAATGCGCCCGGACGCGCTGTTCGGCGGCGTCGCCGAGGCGGTGGCGCAGAGCCGGATCGCGGATTGCCCGCTCAAGCGCTGCAGCCAGCGCTATCGGGTCTTCAGGGGGCACGACAAGGCCATTTTTGTCGTCTGTCAGCAGTTCCGGCACGCCCGAGATATTGGTGGACAGGCAGGCAAGCCGTTGGCTCGACGCCTCGACCAGCACGTTCGGCAGCCCGTCACGATCGCCATTGGCGGCGATCCGGCAGGCGAGCACGAAGAGATCGGCCCGTCTGTAGTGATCGAGAACATCTTCCTGGGCGAGCGCGCCCTTCCAGACGATGCGCTCAGAAAGACCAAGAGTGCTGGCAAGTGCCTTGAGCTTCGCAAGCTCGTCGCCGCCGCCGATGTGCTCGAGGCGCCAGGCCAGATCTTTCGGCAGCAGGGCCAGCGCGTTGAGCAGGATGTCGTAACCCTTCTTCTCGACGGCGCGGCCGACGCTGAGCAGGAAGACCGGATCGCTGGTGGCCGATCCGTCACGCTTCGACCGATCGCCTGAAAAATGGCCGAAACGGGCAAGATCGAGCCCGTGATAGCTGAGATGCACCGCATCCGGACGGCTGGTCAGCGTCCGCATGTGTTCATAGCCGGTGCGTGTGCAGGTCACCGCCCAGCGGGCGCTCGAAAGCTTCTCGTTCAGCTCCCAATCCGGCGAGGTCCAGATGTCCTTGGCATGGGCGGAAACCGTCCACGGGACGCCGGTCAGAATGCTGGCATATTCCGTTACCGAGGCCGGCGTATGGATGAAATGGGCATGCAGCCACTGGCCGTTATCAGGCCATTCACGCGCGAGAACCAGCGCCTGGCCAAGCCTGCGGAAGCGATTGCGGGAAATGTCGCGCGGCAGGTCGGCGAAGAAGCGCTTCATCAGCGCTCCGAACCCCTTCCTGCTGAAGCCGGCGAAAAGGCTCTTCAGGACGCGAAGCGGTTCCTCGTGCAGATATTCCGGCAGATAGACGACGCGCGCCTTGATCTCGTCATGAACAGGATGCCGCTTCTTGTCGGTCGGGCGGCGCATGGAAATCAATGTCAGGTCGAAGCCTGCCTTTTCGAGGCCAAGCAGCTCCTGGGCAATGAAGGTTTCCGAAAGGCGTGGATAGCCTTTCAGGACGACGAGGATCTTCCGGCGCTCTGGCAATGTCGGTGTCTTCACTCTGCGCCGACGAGGGAGAGATGACGGCCGCGATTGTCGAGCCAGCGGCCGACGGTCTGCGAGATATGATCGAGGCCCTCAAGCCGCATTGTGCAGCCGCTCTGCGACGGCGGCTGGCGGTTTGGCAGCTGTTTCAGGGCTTCGGCCATGATGGCAGGATTGGCGGACTGATCCGGCAGCAGCATATCGACGAGGCCGAGTTCGCTGGCGCGCTGCGCCCGCAGCAACTGCTCCTCACGCGGCTTGACGCGCGGCACGATCAGCGCGGGCTTGTCGAAGGAGAGGATCTCGCAATAGGTATTGTAGCCGCCCATGGCGACCACGCCCGTTGCCCCCTCGATCAGCTCTTCCATGTGATTGTCGAATTCGATGACCTCGATGGACGGGATCTTTTCACCCTTCTTGACGAGCTTCGTGCGCTCTGCGGCCGGCATATAGGGGCCGAGCACCACAAGCGCCTTCAATTGAAGGGTCGAATCCTGCTCGTAAGCGTTCATCACGTCGTGGACGAGATCGGAGCCGTCGCCTCCGCCGCCCGTCGTGACGAGAATGTATTTTTCCTTAGGCGTGTTCACCGACTTCTTGCTCTTCGAAACGCTGCGCTGCAGGAAGCCGACGAAATCCATCTTGCGTCGGACATTGGCGGGAACATCGAGGCCGACCAACGGATCGTAGAAGTCCGGCGGGCCATAGACCCAGACGCTGTCGTAATACTGGTCGATCTTCTGCATGATGCCGTTGCGCTTCCATTCGGCATCGAGCAGGTGCGGCGCGTCCATGATCTCGCGAAGGCCAAGCACCAGCGTCGTACCGCGCGCTTTCAGATAGGCGAGCGTATCCTCGACTTCACCCTTCAGACCCATGGGCTCCTTGTCGACGATGAAGATGTCGGGCTGGAAGGTCTCGGCGGTATGGCGAATGCTGGATTCGCGCATCTTCAGCGTATCCTGCAGATCGATATGGCTCGCCATCGACGTATATTCGCCGTTGCGAAGCTTGATCACGCTCGGGATCTTCACGAAATCGACGCGGGCGCGGTAATCGAAGGCGCCGGCGATCGTGGCGCCCGAGATGATCAGGATGTTGAGGCCGCGATAGTCTTCGACCAGGGCATGGGCGATCGTTCTGCAGCGGCGCAGATGGCCGAGACCGAACGTGTCGTGGCTGTACATGAGGATACGTGCATCTTCAACACGTCTGGCCATGGAGAGTACCTCTGGGGCGAATGACATAGTTCACCCCCGTTTGCCGGAGGCCAAGAGACAGCGGGCCGATGATCCGCTGGACTTGCTGTTATTTGTAGGGATCTGCGGCATCGCGCAACCCGTCTCCCAGAAAGTTGAAGGCAAGAATGACAAGAACCACCGGAATTATCGGGAACAGAAGCCACGGGTAGAAAGCGATGACACTGACGCTTTTCGCTTCGGTGAGCAAGATCCCCCAGCTGGTGATCGGTGGCCGAAGGCCAAGGCCGAGGAACGACAGCGCCGTTTCGCCAAGGATCATTCCGGGGATGGAAATCGTTGCAGAAGCAATGAGATGCGACATGAAACCGGGAACCAGATGGCGGCCGATGATGCGCGGTGTGCTGGCGCCCATCAACTGTGCGGCCTGCACATAATCCTCTTCGCGAAGCGCCAGAAGCTTGGATCTGACGGCACGTGCCAGCCCGGTCCAGTCGATGATGCCGAGGATTACGGTAATGCCGAAATAGATGACGATCGGGCTCCAGGTCACCGGCATGATGGCGGCAAGCGCCATCCAGAGAGGCAAGCTCGGCAGCGATTGCAGCACCTCGATCATGCGCTGCACGATCAGATCGAAGACGCCTCCGCGATAGCCGGCGAGGCCGCCGATGACGATGCCAAGCACAAAGCTGATGGTGATGCCGATCAGGCCGATCGTCAGCGAGATTCGCGCGCCATAGAGGATGCGCGACAGCACGTCGCGGCCGAGCCGGTCGGTCCCGAGCAAATACATCTGTCCGCCTTCGGCCGGGCAGACGAGGTGCCGTCTGGATTCGAACAGACCCCAGAAACGATAGGCATCGCCGCTGCAGAAGAAGCGTATCGGCTGAATGTCGTCGGGTTTCTCGGTGTAAATGCGGCGCAGCGTATCGATATCGAGCCGCATCGAGCGGCCATAGACGAAGGGACCGATGAATTCGCCCTTGTCGAAGAAATGCACCCGCTGCGGCGGCGAATGGATGTAGTCGACATTGCGGCTATGCAGGCCGTAAGGCGCCAGGAACTCGACGATCAGGATCGCGAAATAGACCAGTGCGAGAAAGATGCCGGAAATCAGCGCCAGGCGGTGCTGCTTGAACTTCCACCACATCAGCTGCTTCTGCGACGCGAGATGAATGCGCGACTGCGCAGAGGTCATCGTCTCCTGCGCTTGCGGATCGAACGGGGTGGTCGAGACAAAGTGCTCCAGGGGGGCGCCTGGTGGCGGCAAGGGCGACATTATTTGGTGCTCCTGCCTTGCAAGCGGATGCGGGGATCAAGGAAGCCGAGAGCGATATCCGAGATCAGCACGCCGATAACGTTCAGGAAGGCGAGGAACATCAGGAACGAACCGGCAAGGTACATGTCCTGGCTCTGCAGCGCCTTGACCAGCATCGGCCCGGTCGTTTCGAGCGACAATACGATGGCAACGATTTCGGCGCCCGAAATGATCGATGGCAGGATGGAGCCGATATCGGCGACGAAGAAGTTCAGCGCCATGCGCAGCGGATATTTGATCAGCGCCCGGGTCGGATGCAGGCCCTTCGCACGCGCCGTCGTCACATATTGCTTCTGCATCTCGTCGAGCAGGTTGGCACGCAGGCGGCGGATCATGCCTGCTGTTCCAGCGGTGCCGACGATGATCACCGGGATCCAGAGATGCGCGAGGATCGACTTCGCCTTCTCCCAGCTCATCGCCTCGTTCAGATATTGCTGGTCCATGAGATGGCCGATGGAGAGGCCGAACCACACGTTGGCGAAATACATCAGGATCAGCGCCAGCATGAAATTCGGGATGGCGATGCCGAGCAGACCGAAGAAGGTCAACCCGTAATCGCCCCAGCTATATTGATGGGTGGCCGAATAGATGCCGATCGGGAACGCGATAAGCCAGGTGACGAGGATGGTGGTGAAGGAGACGAGGATCGTCAGCCACAACCGGTCGCCGACGACATCGGAAACCGGCAGCTGGTATTCGAACGAATAGCCGAAATCGCCATGCAGCATGCCGCCGACCCAGTAGAAATAGCGGACGATCTCCGGCTTGTCGAAGCCGTACTGCTTCCGGAGTTCCTCGATTTCCTGGAGGTTGGCGGCTTCGCCCTGGGCGCGCAGCTCGGCGATCTGGCTTTCGAAGAAGTCGCCCGGCGGCAGCTCGATGATGGTGAAGACCAGAGCCGAGATCACGAACAGCGTCGGCACCATGGCGGCGATACGCCAGAGGATATATCTCAGCATCTCACGCCTCCTTCAGCCAGAACGCGTCAGGCATGTAGATGCCGAGGAAGGAGGTCGGGTCGAAGCCGTAAAGCGCCCGTTCCGGAACGTTCTGCATCTTCTTCGAGATCAGGATCGGCTGCAGCGCGCCGTTGATCAGGCCGATCGAGAAGACCTGCTGGGTATAAAGCGCCAGCATCTTGTGCCAGATCTCCTCCCGTTTCTTGAAGTCGGCGGTTGCTCCCCACTGGCTCAGCAGATCGACGAGCTGCACGACCTCGGGGATATCGGGCGCGCTACCTTCCTGGCCGGCCGAGAGGTAGTACATGCCCCAGATCGGCCATTGCAACTGATCGTCTACGGTCGGTGCAAGCTGTACCGGCGCCATGTCGGCGGTCGGCACGCCGTTCTCGATGCCGAACCAGATCGCCATCATGATCGAGCCGCTCATCGCGCGGCTTCTGAAGATGTCACGCTGGGAGGTCCGCGTGTAGAGCGCGATGCCGATCGTGCGGAAGTGATCGCGCACGAGTTCCAGCACGTCGGTATCGAGCGTGCTTTCGCCGGGTGTCTCGACGGTGATCTCGGCACGCCGCCCGTCCGGCAGAAGGCGGATATCCTCTTCGTCGCGATTCGTCAGGCCGAGTTCGTCGAGCAGCTTGTTTGCCTGATCGACATCATGCTGGATGAAGGCGTCGGCATATTCCTGCTTGAAGAGCGGGCTGTCGGGCAGAACCGTATCGGCGCTCGGCGTGCCAAGCCCATAAAACGCCACCATATTGATCTCGTGGCGGTCGATCGCCAGCGACAGCGCCCGGCGGAAGCGGACGTCGCGGAACAGCTTGCGCCAGACCTCATCGGCGCAATTGAGGTTCGGCAGCAGCGCAACGCGCGAGCCGCGGGCCTGCTTCCAGAGATTGACCTTCACCGGGAAGCGCTGCTCGGCCTCTTTCAGGAAGGTATAGTCGTTGAAGTCGATGCCGGTTGCCTGCAGGTCGGATTCGCCGGCGCCCGCCTTGGCGGCGATGATCGACGAGGAGCTGACATTCAGGATGAAGCGGTCGATATAGGGAAGCTGCACGCCGTTCTCATCGACACGGTGGAAAAAGGCGTTGCGGTCGAAGATGAACTGATCGGCCGGCGGCTTGGTCATGACCTTCCAGGGGTCGAGAGTCGGCAGATCCGGGTTCTCGGGACGCGAGGCGCGCGACATCTTGATGTGCAGGTCGGCCCACTTCTTGACCCGGTTTTCCTTCATCAGCGCCGAAAGGCGGAAATCGTCCTGATACTTCTTGTGAAACTGTTTCAGGTAGTGTGCCGGCCCGAAGATGACGAGCGGCAGCGGACCGGCGAGTGCCGGCAGGAAGCTTGGGTTCGGCTTTTCCCAGGTATAGCGGACGATGAGGTCGTCGAGCACCTCGAACTTCGGCAGGTCGCCGTGCGGACGCAGCTCCAACGCACCGCCGCCTGGGGTCGCTTCCTTGTTGAGGATAACATCCTCCCACCAGTAGCGGAAGTCATCGACCGTAAACGGCTTGCCATCCGACCACTTGTGATCTTCGCGAAGGTGGAAGGTGAAGATGCGGTCGTCTTCTGTCGTGTAACCGCCGAGAATGTCCGGCTGGAACTGCAGGTGCTTGTCGTAACCGATCAGCCTCGAATAGCCATAGACGGTCATGTAGCGGACGTCGCGCGGGCCGCCGATGATGGTCTTGACCTGGCCGCCATAGGTGCCGGGCGCCAGGCCCGCTTCCTTCATGTTGATGATGCGCGGATGCTTCGGCAGCCGCTGCGCCATCGGCGGAATGGCGTCGGCGCGCAGCTGGTCGCGCAGGAATTCCGGCTCGATATCGCGATCGTCGGAGGCGGCGCGGACAAGGGTAGGCGCAACCGTTGCGCCGATCATGCCGCCGAGGAAGGTGCGACGCGTTACCATGCGCGTAGCTCCTTGACGTCGGCACCTTTTCGGGCGCGCACGAAATGGCCTTCGCCGAGATCGGCATAGGCAAGCTCGGAAGCGTCGTCATGTTCGGCGGTAAAGGTCAGGCCCCAGTTCTGCTTGTCGGCAGCACCATTCTTGCGCAGCGCTTCGAAATCGAGTGGCCGGTCGAGATCGGGGAAGGGGACGGCTGCCAGCAGCGACTTGGTATAGGGGTGAACCGGATCGCGCAGGATGATTTCGCGCGGTGCGATTTCGACGATGCGGCCCTTGCACATGACGGCGATGCGGTCGGCCATGTAGTCGACGACGGCAAGATTGTGCGAGATGAACAGATAGGTCAGGCCAAGTTCCTTCTGCAGGTCCTTCAAGAGATTGAGGATCTGCGCCTGAACCGAGACGTCGAGCGCCGAAACCGGCTCGTCGAGGATGATGAGTTTGGGGCCGAGAGCAAGCGCGCGAGCGATACCGATGCGCTGGCGCTGGCCTCCGGAAAAGCTGTGCGGATAGCGGCTGAGGTAGCGGCGGTCGAGGCCGATGGCGCCCATCAGCGCTTCGACCTTGCGCTTGCGCTCCTCGCTGTCGCCGCGGTCGTGAATCTCGAGCGGCTCGCTGAGAATATTTCGCACCGTCATGCGCGGCGAGAGTGATGAGACCGGATCCTGAAACACCATCTGGATCTTGGTGCGCAGCTCCTGCAGCTCGTCGCCCTTGACGGTCAGAACGTCGATGACTTCCTTGCCGTCGTTGAAAACCACCGAACCGCTATCCGGTGTGATCGCCCGCATCAGGATCTTGCTGACCGTGGTCTTGCCGCAGCCGGATTCGCCGACGAGACCCAGGCACTCGCCGCGCCTGATGTCGAAGCTGACGTCATCGACGGCGCGCAGCACGGATTTTTCGCCCTGGCCGAAAAGGCCGCGCTTGCGGATCGCATAGGTTTTCGAGAGATTGTTGACCGACAGCAGCACCTTCGGCGCGTCGTGATCGACGGACGACTTCTTCTTGCCGATCAGCGATTCGAGATTGACCGGCACGTCGCGTAGCGCCTTCAGCCGTTCGCCGGGCTTCATGTCGAAATGCGGGACCGCGGCCATCAGGCCCTTCAGATAGGGATGCTGCGGGTTGCGGAAGATTTCCTTGACCGGACCGGCTTCCATGATCTCGCCGTGATAGATGACGACCACTTCGTCGGCCATGTTAGCGACAACGCCGAGATCGTGCGTGATCAAGAGCATCGCCATGCCGAGCTTGTGCTGCAGGTCGCGCAGGAGTTCCAAGATCTGCGCCTGGATCGTCACGTCGAGCGCCGTCGTCGGTTCGTCGGCGATCAGCAGCGCCGGCCGGCAGATCAGCGCCATCGCGATCATCGCGCGCTGGCGCATGCCGCCAGACAGCTCGAACGGGTACATGTCGTAGGTGCGCTTCGGATTGGCGAAGCCGACGAGGGCAAGCATCTCCTCGGTCTTCTCGCGCGCTTCCTTCTTGTCGGCGTCGGTGTGGATCAGTAGCGACTCGCTGATCTGGTTCCCAACCGTATGAAGCGGCGAAAGCGAGGTCATCGGCTCCTGAAAGATCGTCGCCATGCGCTTGCCGCGCAGATCGCGCATCTGTTCGCTGTCGCGGCCATATTGCAGAATATCGGTGGTCTTGCCGTCGAGGGGATCGGTGAACAGGATCTTGCCCGTCGCCTTGGCCGGCGTCGGCAGAATGCCCATGATCGATTGACTGATGACGGATTTTCCGGAGCCGGATTCACCGACAAGTGCGGTGACCTTACCCGGTAGGATACGTAGCCCGGCGTCTTTTACGACACGCAGCTTGTCCCCGAAAACCGAGAATGAGACGTCGAGATTCTCGATACGCAACAAGTCGGACGCGGACGCCATACCAATGATATTCCCCAGTCTTATTCTGTTCCCGTTAAGGCACACTAGCCTACCGTAAGCGGGGTGTCCAGTTTATGACAGCTCTGGAGAATTTGGCGCTTTAGCGCTGATATTCAAGCAAAAATCGGCCTCTTTGAAGGCCACTTACTGAACGAACCTTTCAACCATCGGACGCTTCTCCTGCTTCTTCGCGTCACGATGCAGCAGGATCACCTGTTCGGCTTCGGACAGCCCATTCTGGGCGACGTCCTGGAAGGTTCCGCCATCGGCGAGCGGCGGCGGCGTGATGCGCGGCTGCAGCACGGTGACCTTCTGGCGGATGCCGCGCAGCTTTTCCTCGCCGAGCGTCGTCCATTCGCCGCCGCAATAGCCGGCGAACGCCTGGCTGGCGACAACCTCACGATTATACTTCTTGGTCAGCGACTGCAGGCGCTGGACTTCGTTGACGGCCGAACCGAAGGCCGAGAACGTTAGCCGGTCCTTCAGCCCGACATTGCCGAACATGACGTTGCCGATATGCAGGCCGATGCCGTAGCGCACCGGGCTCATGCTTTTTCCGGCGCGCTCATTGTTGAGCTCGGCAACACGCGACTGTGCCTGATGGACGGCCGATAGTGCTGCTTGTGCCGCAATCTTTGAAGGATCCTTGTGGCGGCCGCATGGATAGACGGCGAGAAAGCCGTCGCCGAGGAAGCTCAGGATCTCGCCGCCATTGCGGTTGAAGGGTGCGGCAATCGCGTCGAAGAACTCATTCAGCGTATCGATATAGGCCTGGCGGCCCTCCTTTTCGGCGAACATCGTCGACTGGCGCATGTCGCCCATGACGAGCGCGGCACGGATCGTCTCGCCGTCGCCGCGGCGGATCTGGCCGTTCAGCACCCGCTTGCCGGCATCGCCGCCGAGATAGGTGGTCAGCATATTGTTGGCGAGCTTGCCGAGCACCGCCATCTTGGCGGCGACGGCCAGATGGTTCTGCATGCGCAGCAGCGCTTCGATCATGTCGTCGGAAAAGCCGGAATGCGCGTCCGTCGACCACGAGCCCATCATGCCCTGTACGGAGCCATCGCCGAACGGCTGCACGAAGGCGAGATAGTCGGTGATCTTCTCCTTGCGGAGATCGTCGAAGATCGGGAATTCGGCCGGTCCTTCCTGGCTCATCCGGCGGCGAATGTGCTGCAGGTTGTTGTCGAGCAGGTAGTAATAGGGGCTTTGGAGGAAACGATCCGGCTTGGCGCCGGCCGAATGCCGGTAACCCTCGATGGTGACGCCACTCGAGCGCCGCCAGGTGAAGCTCAGCGCATCATAAAGCGGATGCAGCATTGAAAAGGTCAGGTGAACGCGGGCGATCGGCAGACCGGCAGCGGCGATGCGCTCGCAAAAACCACGAACGATATTCTCCAGATCATCGCCGGCCAGCGAAGAATTGGTCAGCCATTCGGCGACGCGGTCCAGAAGAATGGAGGACACGCTGGATTCGATGGTGCTCATTTTTGGTATTATCCTCATCAAGCACGTCCGTTCCTGAAAGCGACGAAAAACCTGCCTGCAGCGCGGTCACGCGCAGGGCGGGGGGCAAGATGGACGAGCGGTATTATTGTGTCAACGATCTGCCGAAGACCCGGCAAACCTACCTGTCAGAGCCCGAAAAGAGCGAGGACGGGTGTCCTTTCTGGTGGTTCATTATCCTAATCAGATAGGCATTTGATCGATCCGAAACAATGCTATCCGGATAATTTTCTGCCTCCGGTTTCGATGTCTGCGGCCAGCGAGTCTTTTCGGCCACAGTGCAAAAGAGGTGCGATGCGATTACGGCTTGTATCGGGCAGCGCCGATCACGACCGCTTCACCATCCTGTCAGGCAGAAGGCGGGTTTAAATCATTGCGATCTTGCATTATCTCACCCATGACTTTCCTCGTCAGAAGAGACCCCGTCTTGGCCACCTCGCAGACATCAGCCGCCCTTTCCGCAAAGATCAGCGATCGCACCGCCCGCGCCGGCATCATCGGCCTTGGCTATGTCGGCCTGCCGCTGGCCATGGCGATCGCCCGCAGCGGCTTTCCGGTCACCGGTTTCGACATCGATCCGAAGAAGATCGTCGCGCTTGATGCGCGAAAATCCTACATCGATGCGGTGACCGATGTGGCGCTCGCCATTGAGATCGACGCAGACCGCTTTTCGGCAACGACCGATTTTGCCGGGCTGAAAGCTTGCGATGTCATCGTCATCTGCGTGCCGACGCCGCTGACCAAGCACCGGGATCCGGATCTTTCCTATGTCGAGGCGACGTCGCGCGCCATTGCGGAACACCTTCGGCCGGGCCAGCTGGTCGTGCTGGAATCGACCACTTATCCGGGGACAACCGATGACGTCGTCAAGGTAATCCTCGAAAAGACCGGTCTGAGGTCGGGCGCCGATTTCTTCATCGGCTTTTCTCCGGAGCGCGAAGACCCCGGCAACCAGCATTACAACACGGCGACCATTCCCAAAGTCGTCGCGGGTGACGGGCCGGATGCGCTGGAGCTGATGACGAGCTTCTACGGGGCGGCCGTCTCGACAGTCGTCCCTGTCTCGTCGAATGCGACCGCTGAAGCTGTCAAGCTAACGGAGAACATCTTCCGCTCGGTCAATATAGCGCTCGTCAATGAACTGAAGACCGTTTACGCCGCCATGGGTATCGACGTCTGGGAAGTGATCGACGCCGCCAAGACCAAGCCGTTCGGCTATATGCCGTTCTATCCCGGTCCCGGTCTCGGCGGGCACTGTATCCCGATCGATCCCTTTTACCTGACCTGGAAGTCGCGCGAATACGAGCTTCCCACACGCTTTATCGAGCTGGCCGGTGAGATCAATTCCGCAATGCCGCGCTATGTCGTCGGAAAGCTTGCCGAGGCACTCGATATCCGCGCCGGCAAGGCGCTGAGCCGCAGCAAGGTGCTGGTGATCGGTCTTGCCTACAAGAAGAACGTCGCCGATATTCGTGAGAGCCCGTCGCTCAGGCTGATCGAGATCATTGAGGAGCGCGGCGGCAAGGCCGACTACAGCGATCCTTTCGTGGCCGAAATCCCGCCGACGCGCGAATACCAGGCGCTGAAGGGCCGGAAGTCCGTTGAGATCAGCACCGAGACGCTTGCGGACTATGATGTAGTTCTTATCGCCACCGATCATGACGCGGTTGACTACGGCGTGCTGGCTAAGAGCGCGCCTCTGATCGTCGATACGCGCAATGTATTCGCGCGCCTCGGCCTGGCTGGCGATCACATCATCAAGGCGTGATCGCAGGGTGCTTGGCCCGGTGCCTATTCTTTCCAGCACTGAGATCAGTCCTCTGTAGACGAAGGTCGCATTAGGCTCCAATTTGCAATTTGCGACATTAGAACCCATCTAATGTCAGGAAACACGGATCCGTTCTCCGCCATTTGCAGGCCCAGCCGCTTCCGTTTACCGAAAACAAACCATATCCAGTTGCAATCCAAGGCGAAAACCGCTTGCTTAGGAAAATCTACTTGTTCTGCCTGTAGCGGTAGGCGGATTGGTAAGGAAACGGCATGTCCGTAGCATGGTGCTCTTCGCAACCAGATCAGTTTGTGGTTACGATCGCATCCACGGGAACGTCCGATCGACGAAAGAATGAGCAAAGAACTATTTCAGGTTAAGTTTTGGGGCGTCCGGGGCAGCATTCCGGTTTCGGGACCCGAGTTCGATCACTATGGTGGCAACACCACGTGCATCGAAATCCGTTGCGGCGCCCACCGTATGATTTTCGACGCGGGCTCCGGCCTGCGCGAAGCCGGGCTCGCGATGCTCAACGAGAGCGTCAGCGACGTCGATCTGTTTTTCAGCCACTGCCACTATGACCACATCATCGGTCTGCCCTTCTTCAAGGCTATCTATTACCCGTCGATCCACCTGAACATCTGGTCAGGACATCTGGACGGCAAGATGACCACCAAGGAGATGGTCAACCAGTTCATCAGCCCGCCCTGGTTTCCGGTGAAGACCGATATTTGCCAGGCGACGATGGATTTCCGCGATTTCCACGCCGGTGAAGTCCTGTCGCCGCGCGACGGCATCAAGATCAAGACCTACATGCTGAACCATCCGGGCGGCGCCATCGGCTACCGTATCGAATGGGGTGGCCGGTCCGTTGCGCTGATCTTTGATATCGAGCATATCCCGGGTTCTTACGATCCGGTGTCGCTGGAGATGATGAAGGACGCCGATCTGGCGATCTACGACTGCACCTATAACGAAGACGAGATGCAGCGCTTCAAGGGTTTCGGTCACTCGACATGGCAGCACGGCGTCGAGCTTGCCAAGATGGCGGGCACGAAGCAGTTCGCGCTCTTCCATCACGCGCCGTCGCGTACCGACCAGCAGCTCGGCCAGATGGAGCGTGAGGCGCAGGCCGCTTTCCCGACATCCTTTGCCGCCCGCGACAATCAGGTTATCGATATCTAGGTCTTGAGCAAGCTGGCGGCGGGCGTCCAGGCGACCGCCTTGATCCCGGCTGTCTCCCTGAACAGCGCATCGCAGAAATTCCAGGCTGCGGCGTCATGGACGAGATGGTGCGTCAGAAGACCGATCGGCTCGTCGCTGCCCTCGAAGCGGTTCTGCAGCTCGGCGACCAGTTCTGCAATCAGCTCTTCTTCCGGCCGCCCGCCGCGGGTACCATGCCAATCCATGATATCTACATGGGTATTCAGAATGCCGATCGGCTGGCCCGGCGCGGCTTGTCCATAGGTGGAGAGGCTTTCGAAGCCGAGTGCGGAAAGCTTCGGGATCAGCGCATCGTCGATCCGGTTCCACGGCGGCACCAGCATCGGCACGAAAGACGTCTCGTGAAGCTGCTTCAGATTGAGGAAGCCGTGATAGAGCTCGCCAAGCACCGCCTCGGCCAGGCGATGGCTGCCAAGCTCCTGCTTCTTCTCCTCCGCCGGGGCGTGATTTTGATGCGCCCAGCCATGAACTGCCACGGCTGCATGTTTCTCATTGGCCAGGCGCTGCGAGAGCGCCGGTCCGGTCTTCGCCGGCACCACAGCAAGCGTCACCGGCACGTCGTAGCGATTGGCAAGCCCCAGCAGTGTGTCGAGCGCGCCGGTCGGTTCGATCGCATCGTCATCGCGCCACCAGAACGCCGCGGTGCGGCCCGCGGCAGTCCACCGCGCCAACTCGCCGCGAAGGGGTTCCCAGGCCGTATTGCCGCTCATCGCTTCACTCCTGCATAGGTCTTCAAGATATCGTCGAGGGCCGCTGCCGCGGTTGCGATCGACCGCTCTTCGAGAACGAACCGGCGCGCTTCGGCGCCCATCTTACGCCGTTTCTCCGGGCGCTCCAGCAGCTCACGGATCGCGACTGCATAGGCCGCCACGTCGCCTTCAGATGTCAATACGCCGGTGGAGCCGTTGCCGATCACTGCGGGGACACCCGCGGTCTCCTGGGCGACGGCGGGAAGTCCGGCGGCCTGCGCCTCCAGATAGGCCAGGCCATAGGCCTCACCGCAACCCGGCCAGACATATATCGCAGACTGCTTCAGCAGCGCAGCGATCTCCACCGGGCTGCGCTCACCGCACCACTCGATGCGTCCGGGCTCGAAACCGACAAACAGCGCTTCGACAGCATTCCTTTCAGGACCGTCACCGGCGATCGCCAGCGTCCAGGCCGTATCGCGGATCTGATGCAAAGCGGCCGCGAGCATCGCATAGCTTTGCATCTTGTCGCCCGGGCGCATCATCGCGACCGCGATCAACCGCGTTGGATCGGCAACCGTGCCGGGCTCCGCATAGAGCGCCGGATCGATGAATGGCTGGATCGAGGCCATGCGTGCCTCGGGAATCGCCCGCTCGACACCGGCGCGGTCCCGCGCCGTCATCGCGATGTTAACCGCCGCCTGCCGGATAGCGCTGGCGACCAGCGCCTGTGCCGGCTGCCAGGGGCCTTGATCACGCTTCGGCGAATAGGATGCCTCGACGGTCACATAGGGAATGTCGAGTTCACCGCAAAGGACGGGACCGAACGGATCCGGCGATTTGTAATAGGGGTGGTAGCAAAACCAGAAGTCCGGCTTAGCGCCGGCAGCAAACTCTGCCCGCAGCCGCTGCAATTCGCTCTGGCGGCCCTCTTCCAGGAGCGCTGCGGCCTCCGGTGTTGCGGCGAAATTCCGGAAGCTGGAGACGAGTTCGACCTCATGGCCTGCCAGATCGAGCGCGCGCATCAGAAGCCTGCCCATCAGCCGGTCGCCGGAGGGGACGGGATGGCCGGGAGACTTCAAAGGCGCGTAAAAGGCAATCTTCATCAGCGAGCGCCCGCCGAGACAGAGCGTTTCCAATTCCCGATCCAGCCTGCGGCGAAATTCTGCGCTATGGTCCGCTTCCTTAAGAGTTGCTGATAAACATATAGAATGTGATCGCAGTTGAAGAAGGCGGCATTCCGCTTCTCTTCGAACATCTCTATTGCATAAGAGATTCGATCTTCAAGAACGGGAATGAATGGCCGCCGTCGCAGACACAAGCATTTTCACCGAGCGGAACATCCGGCGTGCCCGGCTGGGCGCCGGGCTGATCATGTTCCTGTTCGTGACGCTGCATCTGTCGAACCATGCGCTCGGCCTGATTTCGGTCGGAGCCGCCGAAGATGGCCGCCGGCTGTTCATGATGCTGTGGCGTAACCCGGTCGGGACGGTTGCTCTTTATGGCGCCATCCTCACCCACATGACGCTGGCGCTGCGCTCGCTTTATATCCGGCGCAGCCTCGTCATGCCAAAGGGTGAGCTGGCGCAGATCGCCCTCGGCCTGGCCATACCACTGATCATCATGGACCATGTGATCGGCACGCGCATCGTCCACGAGCTGTTTCACTACTCCGACAACTACGAAACGATCGTCAGTCTGTTGTGGATCAATTCGCCAAGTTCGGGTGTGCGCCAGGCACTTGCGGTCGTCGTCGTCTGGACCCACGGATGCATCGGCCTGCATTTCTGGCTGCGCTATCGCCCGTGGTATCAGGCTTTTTCGCCGCTGCTTCTGGCTTTGGCAATCCTGCTTCCGGTGCTCGCCCTTCTCGGCTTTGCCGAAATGGGCCGGACGATCGCCGAGCCTGCCTATGAGGGTCTCGTCGATACCGGCCACTATCTGCAGAACCTGAACCGCCGCTACTATTCCGACCCGGAAGCGCAAAGGCAGATCGCCTTGATCCGCGCCGGTCTCTACAGCAGCTTTTCGCTGGCGCTGCTCTCGGTCGTCCTCGCCCGCAGCCTGCGCAAATGGAAGGAAGCCACCGATCAGATCGCCGTCCACTACCCGGCTGGTGAGACCATCCATGTGCCGCGCGGCTTCACCGTGCTGGAGGCGAGCCGTCTTGGCGGCTTGCCGCATTATTCTGTCTGCGGCGGCAAAGGGCAGTGTTCCACCTGCCGCGTGCAGATCCTCAGCGACTATGAGAGCCTGCCGCCACCCGACAAAATGGAACAGACGACGCTCCGGCGGATCAATGCCGCCCCGGATGTCCGGCTTGCCTGCCAGCTGCGGCCGAACCATGACCTGACCGTCGTGCCGCTGCTGATCCCGGCAACGGAGGCGACTCTACCTGCCAACACGCAGGAAACGAGCCCCGGCCGCGAGCGGGATATCGCGGTACTCTTCTGCGACATGCGCAATTTCACGGCGCTGACGGAGCCCCGTCTTCCCTTCGATATCGTCTTCCTGCTGAACCGCTATTTCGCGCTGGTCGGCAAGGCTGTCGAGCAGGCCGGCGGCCGCGTCGACAAGTTCATCGGGGACGGCGCCATGGCGCTGTTCGGCATCAACACCTCGCCGGAAGAGGGCTGCAGGCAGGCGCTGAAGGCGGCCGCGACCATCGCCGAAGAGATCGAGAAGCTCGGTCATGAACTGGCCGAGGAGCTGTCGATCCCGTTGCAGATCGCTATCGGCATCCACACCGGTCCGGCAGTCGTCGGCACGATGGGATACGGCCGCGTCCGCAGCCTGACCGCCGTCGGCGATACCGTCAACGTCGCCAGCCGCCTCGAGCATGCCGCCAAGGAATTCGACGCGGCGATCGTCATTTCCGAACCAGTCGCCGAGCGCGCCGGCGCCGACATGACCGGCATCGAAAGCCACGAGATCAACGTCCGCGGCCGGGCGCTGCCGCTGAAGGTCTTCGTGATTCCCAAGGACAAGGCGGCGCTGCCGCTGCAAGGAAAAGCCTGATGGCCGCCAATGCGCTGCTGACGCAAAAATACTGGATCAAGCGGCTTCGCAAGATGCGCAATGCCACTGCTGCCCGCTTCTTCGATACCCGCCTTGGCCGCCGTCTGCTGATCGAAAGCATCGGGCCGCGGGTACTGACGATGACCGTCGATGCCGGCGACCACCGCATGACCTTTTCGCCATCCGACTATATCGGCCGCAAGGTCTTCCGGAAGGGGCATTTCGAGCGTGATCATGTCGACCGGTTGCTGGCCGTGCTCCGGGAGCGCGGCCTGTCGCGCAAAGACAGCGTGCTGCTGGAACTCGGCGGCAATATCGGCACCCAGACCGTCTATTTCGCGCTGAGCGGCGCCTATTCCCGCATTGTCAGCGTCGAGCCGGATCCGCGCAACTTTCCCCTGCTGCAGACGAATATCCGCCAGAACCGGCTGGACGGGATCGTCACACCGGTCAATTGTGCCGCAGGAGAGATGGCAGGCGAGATCGACTTCTTCATGAACGCCGCCAATCATGGCAAGAGCAGCGCGATTAGACAGAGCCCGTCCGATATCAAGATCAGCGTTCCCGTCCGCCCGGTCGCGGCAATCCTTGGCGATCTCGGCCTCGAACAGAGCGCCGTCGGTCTGGTCTGGATGGATATCGAGGGATACGAGCCCGTCGCCTGCCGCTCGATGACCGAGCTGATGAAGCGGCGCGTGCCTCTATACATGGAGTTCACGCCGCTCTTTTACGGCCCGGATCAGACCCGCGATTTCATCTCCACCCTGGCTTCCTTCTACGAGAACTGCCTCGTGTTTTTCGAGGAGGGCGAGCAGCAGATGAAAGTGCGCGAGCTGCCCGGCGGTATCGACCAGTACGACGTGCTGTTTCTACCCTAATGCGCCATACCCAGCGCCAGCGAGTGGTGGCAATGGACGCCGGCAAGCACGCCGGAGGCTGAGGCCAGTGTGGCGTTGTGCATCGGGTTCGTCGCGTCGCCTGCGGCGTAGACGCCTTTCACTGTGGTTTCCTTGCGCTCATCGAGACGAATGACAGGGCCAAGCGGCGCATCGTCAAATTCGCAGCCGAGCTGTTCGGCAAGCGGGGTGGCCATCGATACTTTGGGCGCGACGAAGATCGCCGAGAGCGGTACGACACGGCCATCCTGAAGCCTGACAGCCTCGAGATCTGGCGCGGTGCCGAGGAATTCGACGATCGGGCTGCTTTCGACGCGAACCTGACGGGCCGCCAGTTGCGCCAGCTGCTCCTGATCAGGCTCGACGAGGCCCTGCGAGAAATAGGTGGCCGGACCCCAATCCGGGATCAGCAGCGCCGCGTGAATCGAGAAGGGATGACTGCCGAGCACGCCGAGCGCACGATCGCGCACCTCGTATCCGTGGCAATAGGGGCAATGAAGCGCCGAGCGGCCCCAGCGTGCGGCAAGCCCCGGAATATCCGGCAGCGTATCCCTGACGCCTGTCGCCAGCAGCAACCGGTCGGCGCTGAACTGCCGTCCATCCGCCAGCACCACATTGAATTTGCCACCGGTCTTTTCGGCGGTGATCGCTTCCCCTTCGGCGAAGCTCACCGTCGGATAGGCCGAAAGCTGGCGCTTGCCCTCCAGCATGATCGCGGCCGGGGTCATGCCGTCCTGGCCGAGAAACCCGTGCGATGCCTCGGCGAAGCGATTGCGCGGACGCCCGGCATCGATCAGCAGGATGCTGCGGCGGGCGCGGGCGAGCTGCATGGCGGCGGAGAGCCCGGCAAAATTGCCGCCGATGACGATTGCTTCATAATGCATGATGTCGCTCCTTCTTGCATTTCACGCATCTACATAGGTTACGTGAAATGATGTCGTCAAGTCCTACGTCACTTGTGTTGTTACGAATGGCATGGGATAGTGCGGAGTAGACGCATACGAGGATGATGATGAGAAGTGACAGCCGCCTGTCCCGCATGCTGCATGTGCTGCTCCACATGGATCGGTATCAGAAACCGGTGACATCCGAGATGATCGCCGGGATGCTGAGCACCAATCCCGTTGTCGTCCGCCGCACCATGGCGGGGCTCAGGGATCAGGGATATGTGCGCTCGGAGAAGGGTCATCATGGTGGCTGGACGCTGGTCAAGCCACTGTCCGAGATCGCCCTGCTCGATGTCTATCAGGCGATCGGCGAGCCGGAGCTGTTCGCCATCGGTCCGGCATCCGATCATCCGGAATGCCTGGTCGAACAGGCGGTCAACAATGCCGTCGGCGACACCTTGCGGGAGGCCGAGGCGCTGATCCTCGCCCGGCTGAAAGCGGTGACGCTCGGCGATCTCGCCGGCGAATTCGAGCGCCGCTACGCGAAGCTCGGCGCGTCCGGCCCAATGCCGGAGATCTGTAGCGACTGAAAGCTATGTGCGGCGGTAGAGGAAATAACGCCCGGATTTGATGCCGTCAGGCAGCGGCAGGGGATCGAGTTCAGGCCGGTCGAGCGGCAGGCCGGAGACGGCAATGCCGCCGGAGCGCAGAACCCCGGCCATCAGCTGCGGCAGCCAGGTCAGGGTCACGGCATCGATATCGTCGTGACCGGTGCCGATATCGGCATGCGCAAGCGCCGCGTTGACGCCGAGAAAACGCTGCCCCGTCTCGCGGATATCGCCGGTCACCATATCTTCGGCGGGCGGCGTCGAGGCGGAATAGGAGCGGACCTCGCGGTCGAAGGCGATGATGCGGCGGCCGGCGAAAATCTCGCGTAGATGGTCGTAGGTCCGTCCGTTGCCGAGGCCGAATTCGATGACCGGGCCCTCAAGCGGCCCGACCAGACCGACGATCGAATTCAAGATATCGCGCTGAGCCGTCAGGCGGCGGATGAAGCTGTCGAGGCGGCTCATCTATGTCCTTGTCCGTCATTCATTTATCTTGCGGTGCTATCACACGAAACTGTGCGAAGTCGATTGCCGTAACTCCTGAAATGGCGTTGCCGCCGCTACAACTGTCTGTGATAAGGTCGGGTCATGAGCGCCGCTTCCAACGATCAGTTCTTTGCTTCCGTGCCGGTCTTTGCCGAGTTCAAGGGTGTGGCCGATACTGGCAATTACCGCCCCCTGCCCGAGGGATGGATCCTGGCGCTGGCCGACATCGTCGGCTCCACCAAGGCGATCGGTGACGGGCGCTACAAGGACGTCAACATGGCGGGCGCTTCGGTGATTTCCGCCGTGCTGAACGCTGTCGGAAAGGGTGACTTTCCCTTCGTCTTCGGCGGCGACGGTGCGATGATCGCCCTGCCTGCATCGCATGAGGATGCTGCCCGCGCGGCACTTGCCGCGGTCCAGGTCTGGGTGAGGGAAGATCTCGTCCTCGACCTGCGGACCGCGATCGTTCCCGTTGCCGATATCCGCAAGGAAGGGCTGGATGTGCGCGTTGCCCGCTATTCGGCAAGCCCCTACGTGACCTACGCAATGTTTGCCGGCGGGGGCAACAGTTGGGCCGAAAAGCAGATGAAATCGGGACGCTACGGCGTTGCCGCAGCCCCCGCGGGCACCCGGCCGGATTTGGCCGGTCTCTCCTGCCGCTGGAACCCGATCGAGGCCGAGAACGGGGAAATCGTCTCGATCATCGCCGTTCCCGGTGAAGCGGGCTCCGGTCCGGAGTTCCAGTCGCTGGTCACCGCCATCGTCGCCATCTCGTCGGAACAAGGCCGCGGCGGCCATCCAGTGCCTGCAGACGGCCCGGACCTGTCTTTCTCGAGGAAGGGCATCGAGCGCGAGGCCAAGGCAACCGCGGCGGCTGGCAGGCAATGGCGCCAAAAACTGTTCATCATGCTGCAGCTGGCACTGACCGTGATTTTCTTCAAGCTGTGCATCCCCTTCGGCAGGTTCGACGCGCGTCAATACAAGCGCGACGTCGCCGGAAATTCCGATTTCCGCAAATTCGACGACGGACTGAAAATGACGATCGATGTCGATAGCGCGCGGTTCGAGCGGATCGAAGCCCTGCTCAAGGAGGCGCAGAGCAAGGGGATCGCCCGTTACGGCCTGCACCGGCAGGATTCGGCGCTGATGACCTGTTTCGTGCCGACGCCGATGTCGCGCGACCACATCCATTTCATCGACGGCGCCAGCGGCGGCTATGCGGTCGCCGCCAGCAAGATATCGGGCAAGACATTGGGGCCGATCGAATTGCTGGATCGCTGACCACCGGACCTCGCGTCCAAGAGCGCATCAACCCATTGTCATGAAACTGAAATCGAACTGTCGCAAAGCTGTCATCCGGCCTGCCTAAATGTCGCCGTAATTTCTGAAGCGACATCCGGTTCCCCATGAACGCCCCCGCAATTCCGTCGAATACCGCCGTTTCCGCGGCCGGGCTCGAATTGAGCTATGGGCAGACGCGCATCCTCAAGGGGATCGACATCTCTCTTCGCAAGGGTGAGACATTGGCGCTGCTTGGCCCATCAGGCTGCGGCAAGACCACGCTGCTCAGGCTTGTCGCCGGCCTGCTGGCGCCGACGAGGGGCCATATCGCCATTACCGGGCAGCGCGTTGCAGGCGAGGGCACCTTCGTGCCTCCGGAGCGCCGCGGGCTGGGCATGGTCTTCCAAGATTATGCGCTCTGGCCACATCTGACGGTTGGCGGCAATGTCTCGTTTCCGCTTGAAATGCGCGGCGTCGGAAAGGCCGAGCGCCGGGAGCGGACGATGCGGGCGCTGGACAAGGTCGGGCTTGCAGCCTTTGCCGACCGCCGTCCGAGCGATCTTTCCGGCGGCCAGCAGCAGCGCGTGGCGATCGCCCGTGCCATCGTTGCCGAGCCGCAGCTGATCCTTTTCGATGAGCCGCTTTCGAACCTCGATCGCGAGCTGCGCGAAAACATGGTCGGTGAGCTTGCTGATCTGATTGCGACATTGGGGCTGACGGCGATCTACGTCACCCACGATCACAGCGAGGCGCTGACGCTTGCCGATCACGTTGCGGTGATGCGCGGCGGGCTGATCGAGCAGCTTGCTTCACCCGATATGCTGATCGAGCGCCCTGCGACGCCTGAGGTTGCCGACTTCCTGCGGCTCGGCTGTCTGGCCGATATCGAGCGCCGCGGTGCGATCTGGTTTTTCAAGGACAGCGATGTGGCGTTAATGCCGGCCGAAGAGGCGGCGGCGCGCAGCGCCCGCATCCTGATCCCGACCGCCGGGATTTCCGCATCTGGAGACGCCCCCGATCGTCTGAGCGCCGAAGTGCTGCGTTCGCAGTTTCGCGGCGACGGCCATCTGGCCACGGTTTCGCTCGCCGGGTTGCCTGGCGTCGAGCTGCAGGTGCTCAGCCGTCTCAAGCTGCGCCCCGGCGAACGCATAGGCCTTGCCGTCGATCCCACGCAGATCCGCTTTTTTGAACAGACTGCCGATAATTCAAAACAGGAGAGACTCGAAAATGTTTAAGTCTTTGAAGAGCATCACTTTTGGCGTGGTTGCTGCCGCGCTTATGGCGGGCGTCGCCCATGCCGACGTCACCGTTTACACCGCTGGCCCGCAGAGCCTGATCGACAAGCTGTCGGCTGGCTTCACCGCTCAGACCGGCGTCAAGGTCAATGTTTTCCAGGCAACGACCGGCAAGGTCATGGCCCGTATCGAAGCCGAAGCTGCAAACCCGGTCGTCGATGTCGTCATCTCGGCTTCCTGGGATACGGCAAACGATTTCGCCAAGCGCGGCTGGCTCGTCAATTATGCAAGCCCGAACGCTGCCAAGGTTCCTGATTTCCTGAAGTCGGAAGGCGCCGTTGCGCAAGGCATTTCGGCTCTGGGCATCGTCTGGAACTCGAAGAGCGGCACGCCAAAGCCGTCTGAATGGGCCGATCTCGCGAAGTCTGAATACAAGGACCTCGTCAACATTCCGGATCCCGCGCAGTCTGGCTCGTCCTTCGAGCTGACCGCCGCTCTCGGTGGCCAAGACGACTGGAAGCTGTTCAAGGATCTGAAGGCCAACGGTGCCATCATCGCCGGTGCCAATGCTGACGCCCTCAACCCGGTTCTGCAGGGTGCCAAGGCCGTTGTCTTCGGCGCGGTCGACTACATCGCGCTTGCCGCCCAGAAGAAGGGCGAGAATATCGAAGTCGTGTTCCCGGCTTCGGGCACCGTCATCGCGCCGCGCCCGGCTATGATCATGAACTGGTCCAAGAACCAGGACGATGCCAAGAAGTTCATCGACTACATGCTCTCGGACGAAGGCCAGAAGCTCGTTGCCGGTGAGATGCTGATGCCGTCGCGCACCGATATTGCGGCTGCCCGCCCGCTGATCAGCGATCTGAAGCTCCTGAAGTATGATACGGCCGCCGTTTACGGCAAGCGTAAGGAAACGCTGAAGTCCTTCGCAGAACTCTACGGCGCCAAGTAAGGTCTGACGAGATGAAAGCGAACGGCATCGGCGGCACGGCTCCGGCCGCCTGGCTGGCAACAGCGGGTCTCATCCTCGTCGTTGCCGTTCCCTTCATCGCCGTCGTCCTGCAAGGCATCTTTCCCCAACTTGGACGGGGCTCGTTTGGGAGCCCCTTCTCCTCGCTCTACGCGACGCTTGCCGATAGCTCGCTGATCCGAATGGGCGGCAATACCATCCTGCTCGGCGCGTGCGTCGTCCTGGCTTCGGCGCTCGTTGCCGTGCCGCTCGGCGTCTTTCGCGCCCTCTACCGCATCCCCTTCGCGACCCTCTGGGATGTGGTGCTACTCGTCCCCTTCATGATCCCGCCTTATATCGCCACACTCGGCTGGATCATGACGCTGCAGCCGCGCGGCTATCTTGAGCAGCTTGCCGGCTTCAACCTGGCGCCCTTCCTGTTCTCGCTGGCCGGCATGACCGTGGTCATGGCCTTCAACACGTTCCCGGTCGTCTATTTCGCGGTGTCGCGCACTGTCGAGGCCGTCGGTGCCCGCTATGCCGATGTCGGCCGTGTTTTCGGCGCCAGCCCGGCGCGCGCCTTCTGGCGCATCACCCTGCCGCTCTCCGCACCCGGCCTGACGGCCAGCCTGATGCTCGTCTTCGCCGCAGCGATCGAAGAATACGGCACGCCCGCGGCACTTGGCCGCCGGGTCGGCTTCCAGGTGCTGGTGACGGGCATCGACCTTCGCGTCACCGACTGGCCGATCGATCTGCCGGGCGCTGCGATCCTCTCGCTGGTGCTCGTCGCCATGTCGCTCGCCACCTTCCTGCTGCAGCGCTGGATTCTGGCGCGCCGCTCCTACCAGACGGTTGGAGGCAAGCCGACCGCGAAAGACAAGCGGCCGCTCGGCGCGCTGAAGGTCCCGGTCATGATCAGCTTTGCCGTTGTCGCTTTCCTCGCGACAGGCGTGCCGCTTTTGGCGATCCTTGCAACCGCGCTGGCGCGCACCATTTCCGGCGGTCTTGCGCTCGACAATGTCAGCCTCGACAATTTCATCGCCGTTTTCAGCAACAGTGCCGGTGCCGTCACCGCGCTGATCAACAGTTTCTCGCTCGGCATCGGCACGGCTGTTATCACCGGCCTCGTCGGCGTCACCGCCGCTTATACCGTCGTGAAGACGAAGATGCGGGGCCGGATGGTGATCGATATCATGACCATCCTGCCGAACGCGCTGCCCGGCATCGTCGTCGCTGTCGGGCTGATCCTCGCCTGGAACATGCCGGGCCTGCCGTTCACGCCCTACAATACCGGCTTCATCCTGCTGCTCGCCTATTGCTGCATCCTGCTGCCGCAGCCGGTGCGCTACACCGCAGCCGCCTTCCAGCAGATCGGTGACAATCTGGAAGCCGCCGCCCGCGTCTGCGGCGCCAGCGGCACCGTGGCCTTCCGGCGCATTCTGCTGCCGCTGGTCTTCCCGAGCCTTGCCTCCTCGATGCTGCTGGTCTTTGCACTGGCCTCGCGCGAGCTTGTCGCATCCGTCGTCGTCGCCCCGGTCGGAATGCAGACGATCGCCACCTTCATCTGGCGGCAGTTCGAGCAGGGTTCGATCGGCCTCGGCATGGCCATGGCCTTCATCGCCATCTGCATTACCACGCTGCTGCCGCTCATCCTGATGCGGCTGATGCGGCGCGGAAATATCGCCGCCGATTAGAGACTGGTGGTGATCCCGCCATCGACCATCAGCATATGGCCGTTGACGAAGGACGAAGCCTCCGAGGACAGGAATACCGCAGCACCCACCAGCTCCTCGACATTGCCCCAGCGCCCGGCCGGCGTGCGCCCTTCCAGCCAGCTGGAAAATTTCGGATCATCGACCAGCGCCTGGTTCAGTGGCGTCTTGAAATATCCGGGCGCAATCGCGTTCACCTGCAGACCGTACTTGGCCCAATCCGTCGCCATGCCGCGCGTCAGGTTCTTCACCGCGCCTTTCGTCGCCGTATAGGGCGCGATGCTCGGGCGGGCGAGTTCGGCCTGAACCGAAGCGATGTTGATGATCTTGCCGCGTCCGCGGCTAATCATCGCCTTGGCGACCGGCTGGCTGACATAGAAGACGCTGGAGACATTGGTCTTGAAGATCTCGTCCCACTTCTCGACCGGAAAATCTTCGAGCGGCGTGCGAAACTGCATGCCGGCATTGTTGATGAGGATATCGATCGGCCCGATTTCCTCTTCGATATAGGCAATGCCGCCGCGCGCCGCCTGCGCGTCCGTAACGTCGAAGGCGGCGCTCAGCGCATGATGACCCTTGCCCCGGATCACTTCCGCCGCCTCCGAAGCCTTGCTGGCGTTGCGGCCGTTGATGACCACGGACGCCCCATGCTCGGCCAGCCCGAGTGCCAGCGCATAGCCGATGCCCTGGCTGGAGCCGGTGATCAACGCACGTTTTCCGGTGAGGTCGAATAGGGGGAAGGACAAGCGGGATACTCCTCTTTGGCCTGCGATCAAAGAGGAGTCGGCTCGCCAATGCAAGCCGCGGCTTTGACGCAAGTGTTGCTATTTGCTACCCGATTTGCTGCTATTAGAGGACAGCGATGAAGCTTCGCGAAGAAACCGCAGCCGATATTCCGCTCATCCGGGCGCTGATAACCCGTGCCTTTGCGCCGATGCCATTCAGCAGTCAGACGGAGGCGGCGATTGTCGACGCCTTACGCGACCGCGGTAAGCTCAGTGTCTCACTGATTGCCGAAGATGAAGGGAATGTCGTCGGCCATGTTGCATTCTCCCCAGTGGCGATCGATGGCGCCGATCTCGGCTGGTACGGGCTCGGCCCTATTGCCGTTGCACCGGAATGGCAGGGACAGGGAATTGGACGCGCGCTGATGGACGCGGGCCTGGCGCTTGGTGCCAGAGGCTGCGTTCTGCTTGGTGATCCGGCTTTCTACAGCCGCTTCGGCTTCCAGGCAGATGCGAAACTAACGCTTCCGGGCGTCCCGGCCGAGTATTTTCAGGCAGCGACTTTCAGCGGTGACACACCGTCGGGCGAGGTGACATATGACGAGGGCTTTTCCGCGAGCTGAGCGTTAGTGCAGCCCACCTACGCCGAGCAGCCGTTCCACCGAACCATGATCCTCAGACAGCGCTGCCGGCGTGCCACTCCAGGCGAGCCTTCCGCGTTCCAGGATGATGACCTGGTCGGCGAAATCGAGCGCGCTCTGGATGCGCTGCTCGACCAGAACGATTGTCATATCTCCGGTCTTGGCGAGTTCGGCAAAGGCAGCCATCAGTTCCTCGCAGATGACGGGCGCCAGGCCCTCGAGTGGCTCGTCCAGCAGCAGCACCGAAGGGCGGCCGAGGATCGAGCGGGCGGTGGAGAGCATTTGCTGCTCGCCGCCGGAAAGCTGGTTGCCGAGATTGCGGCGGCGTTCCTTGAGGCGCGGAAACATCTGGTAGGCTTCGTCGAGCGCTGTCTTCGGGCGTCCCTTGAGGCCGACGAAGAGGTTTTCCTCGACGGTCAGTGTCGGAAAGACGCAGCGCGCCTGGGGCACGAAGCCCAGCCCCTGATGCGCGCGTGCGGCGCTCGGCATCGCCGTCACGTCGGTCGAACCCAGCCGGATGCGGCCGTCATAGCGTTTCGTCTGCCCGGCAAGGGTAGCGAGCAGCGTCGTCTTGCCCATGCCGTTGCGGCCAAGCACGGCGAGGCGGGCGCCTGCCGGGACCGAAAAGGACACGCCTTCGAGAACGCGGGTCGGGCCGTAGCCGGCCGACAGGTTTTCCACCTCAAGCGGCGTGGCTGGCATTGGCATAGCTCCCGAGATAAGCCTCGCGCACGCGGGCATCCTTGGTGACGTCGGCGGGCGAGCCGTCGAAGATGATGGCGCCGGCGGCAAGCACGATGACGCGCCTGGCGAAGCGGAAGACGAGGTCCATGTCGTGCTCGATCATCAGCACCGCGAGATCGGCAGGCAGATCGGCCAGCGCCTGTTCGATGCGGCCGGTATCGCTCTGCGGCACACCGGCGGCGGGTTCATCGAGCAGCAGCACCTTCGGCTTCAAGGCCATGGCGACGGCGATCTCCAGCAGGCGCTGCTGGCCATAGGCGATCTCGCTGACCTTGCGGTGCATGAGGCCTGTCAGCCCCAGCGTCTGCAACATGCCCGCAACTTCGTCCATGACGCCGGGCATCGACAGGAAGTTTCCGAACATCCGGCCGGTCTTCCCGTCGCGCTGCAGGATGGCAAGTGCGACATGTTCGGCTGGCGTCATCTCCTGGAAAAGGCGGGTCACCTGGAAGGAACGGACCAGACCGCGTTTCACGCGCCCGGCCGCATCGACCTTCGTCACCGTCTCGCCGCCGAGGCGGACTTCGCCGGAATCGGGGGCCAGATTGCCGGTGACCAGATTGACGAAGGTGGTCTTGCCGGCACCGTTCGGCCCGATCAGCGCCACCCGGTCGCCCGGATGCATTGCAATCGACACGTCGTTGGTGACGGCAAGGCCGCCGAAAGATTTCTTCAGGTTGGCGACTTCGAATACGGCGCTCATTCGCCTGCCTCCTTGCGACGAGAGAGGACGGCAGCAGCTGTGCCGTAGAGCCCCTTTGGTGCGAAGAGCACGACGGCGATCAGCAGTGCGCCGACCATCGTCAGCCAGTGGAACGGGTTGGCGGCTGAGACGTAGTCCTCGAACAGCATGAAGATGACGGTGCCGGAGAGTGCGCCAAACAGCGAGCCGGTGCCGCCGAGCACGAGCATGACCAGGCTTTCGGCCGAGAGCGTGAAGGACAGGCTGTCGAGGCCGACCACCTGCGTCGAGATCGCCGTCAGCGCGCCGCCGATGCCGGCCACCGCACCCGAGATGACATACATCTTCATCAGCGCAGCCTTCGGCGATGCGCCCATGGCACGGATGCGCAACGGGTCTTCCTTGATGCCGCGGCAGAGCATGCCGAAAGGCGAGCGCACCAGGAGGCGAAGCAGGATGAAGACGGCGAGCAGCAGGATAACGCCGAAGATATAGGCGGTATGCCCGTAGAGATCGAATTCGAAATAGCCGAGCACCGGATCGGCCGAAATACCGGAGAGACCGTCGCTGCCGCCGGTCCAGGAGGACGCCTTGTTGGCGAATTCATGGAACAGGTTGATCAGCGCGATCGACAGAACCAGCTGCGGCAAGCCGTGGGCGCGCAGGATGACGGCGCCGCAGATCAGACCGGCAATCGCGCCGCCGGCGATACCGGCAAGCGCCATCAGCAGCGGATCGGTGATCCCGTAATGGGCCGAGACGATACCGGCGGCATAAGCGCCGGAACCGAAGAGGGCTGCATGGCCGAGGGTCGCCACGCCGCAATAGCCGGTCACGAGATCGAGCGACAGAACGAGCAGCGCGATGGCGATGATGCGGGTCAGCAAAGCCAGATTATCAGGGAAAAGCAGATAGCCGATGGCGGCAAGCACGATGATTGCCGCAACGCCGGCGAAGTCTCTCCCCGCCGAGCGATGGCGGCGTGCGGCAGCGGCGGCCGTGTCAGTGTTCATGGCGAGCGTCATCCTATTTCGTCCTCCCGGCAAAACCACGCGGGAAGATGCAGATGATGGCGATGACGGCGAGATAGAAGAAAAACTCGCCGAACTCAGGCATCAGGTAGCGTCCTGTCGTATCGATGCCGCCGAGCACGAGACAGGCAATCAGCGCGCCTGGGATCGATCCCGCGCCGCCGACGGAGACGACGACGAGGAAGGTGACCATGTAGCGCAGCGCATAGTAGGGCTCGACCGGCAGCAGCTCCGCCCCAACAACGCCGCCGAACGCGGCAAGGCCAACGGCAACCGCGAAACTCAGCGCGTAGATGATCTCGGTGCGCACGCCGAGGGCCGCCGCCATCGATGCGTTGTCGACGGAGGCGCGCAGTTTCACCCCGAAACTCGTCCGTTCGATCGTGAACCACAGCGCGATGGCGACACCCAATCCGCAGACGATCGCGAAGAGGCGATGAATCGGGATGGTGCGGAAACCGAGATCGGCCGAACCCTGCAGCCCCTGCGGCAGCGGAATGGTCTTTAGCGTCGGACCCATCACATAGTTGGCGATGCCGATGATGCAGAAGGTGATGCCGATCGTCATCAGCACCTGCGTCAGCTCGGGCGCGCCATAGATGCGACGGTAGAGGAAGCGTTCGATCGGGATGGCAATGATGATCGTGCCGATGACGGCGGCGATGACGCCGATGCCGTAGCCAAGCCCGAGATCGCGCACCGCATAGGACGCGATATAGCCGCCGATCATGGCAAAGGCGCCGTGGGCGAGATTGACGACGCGCATCAGGCCCATGGTGACGGACAGGCCGATCGAGATCACGAACAGCACCATTCCATAGGCCAGCGCATCGACGGCTATGCTGAAGACGGTTTGCATGGGTTTGGTGTGGTCCTTGTTCTATACGAGCGGCGACTAGCAGCCCTTGCGCCGCGTGGCCCCCTCATCCGCCCTTCGGGCCACCCCGGGGTCGAGCCGCTCGTCTCGACCCGTCCTTCGGACCCCCGATGGGGAGAAGGGAAATTGGAGCACCACGGTCGCTTCCCCTCTCCCCAGCGGGGAGAGGGTAGGGTGAGGGGGCTCACGGCACAACGTCGAAGTCGAAATCCTCACTTCACAGCGGCAAGGCCCGGATCGCCCTGCTTTTCGAAGGTCTGGATTTCCTTGTTGATGTATTTGCCGTCGGCATCCTTGGCGACTTCGCGCAGGTAGATGTTCTGCGTGATGTGGCGGCTATCGGGATCGATGGAAACAGGTCCGCGCGGGCTCACCCAGGCGAGACCCTTCACCGCTTCGACAGCCTTTGCCGCGTCCTGCTTGCCGCCGGTTGCCTCGATCATCTTGTAGATGACATGCATGCCGTCATAGGCGCCGACAGCCGGGAAGGTCAGTTCGGCGGGGTTGCCGATCGTCTTGCCGGCGGCTTCGACGAAGGCCTTGTTCTCGGGCGAGTCGTGGGAAACCGCGTAATGGAAGGTGGTCAGCATGCCGAGCGCCGCGTCGCCGAGTGCCGGAAGATCGGATTCCTGTGTCAGGTCGCCGGGGGCAAAGAGCTGGATGCCGCCGGTCTTCAGGCCGTTTTCGTTGTAAGCCTTGACGAAGCCGAGCGTCGTCGGGCCTGACGGCAGGAAGGCGAAGACGCCGGTCGCGCCAGAATCCTTGATGCGCTGCATGATCGGGCTGAAGTCGTTGGTCGCAAGCGGCATGCGGATCGCTTCCACGACCTCGCCGCCAGCCTTTTCGAAACCGGCCTTGAAGGCATTTTCCGCGTCGACGCCGGGGCCGTAGTCGCTGACGACGGAGATCACCTTCTTGACGCCCTTGTCGAAGGCGACCTGTGCCATCGGCGTCGAGGTCTGCCATGTCGTGAAAGAGGTGCGTACCACGAGCGGGCTCTTGGTGACGATCGCCGACGTCGCGGCGTTCATGATGACCAGCGGTGTGTTGGCCTCCTTCAGGATCGGGGTGACGGCCATGGCGTCAGGCGTGAAATAGAAGCCGGCCAGATACTGGACCTTTTCCTTGACGACCAGTTCCTGGGCAAGCGCCTTCGACTGCGCCGGATCAGCGGCGGGCAGGTCGCGATAGATGACCTCGACCGTGTTGTCGCCGATCTTGGCGCCATTGGTCGCCATATAGGCGTCGATGCCTGCCTTGAAGTTCTTGCCCTGCAGGGCGAACGGACCGGAAAAGGGTCCGACAACGCCGACCTTGATCGTATCCGCATAGGCGCCCGAGCCCATGAGCATGGCCGCAGCGGCGGCCAGAAGCAGCTTCTTCATTCTTCTCTCTCCCTTTTTCGGCGTACTCCAGCGCCGTATTAGCTCGCAGCTAAAACTTTTCGCGCTAGTTTGTCATGCGAAACGGTAATGTAAAATGAAATAAATGCCAGAATTCATGATCGAACGGTTATGAATTCGCGGCGCCGAGCCTCTGAATGTTGTCCGCAAGCTCGCGTGCAAGACGAAGGGCAGCCCCGGTCGCCACGACCATCTGCGGCAGGACAAGCCATTCCAATATCCAGGCCGCGCCGGAGCGTTCCTGCTCATGGACCATCGACTGGTGGATCGCCGAGATTTGCGTGGCGTTAAAGCGCGCCAGTGCCACTAGCGTCTCGGCGGCAACAGGGTTCTGCTTGTGCGCCATGGCCGACGAGCCACCGCCGCCGCTCAGCGCAATCTCGTCCCCCGCCTGCGCCATCAGCGCGATGTCCTGGCCGAACTTGCCGAGGCTGCCTGTGACAAGCGACAGCAGTCCGGCGAATTCGGCGATGAAGGCGCGCTGGCTCTGCCACTGCGGCAGGTCGGTGAGGCCCAGTTCCTGGGCGAGCGAACCGCGCACGGCGGCCGCCTTGCCGCCAAGTTTTTCCAACGTGCCGGCAGCACCACCGAATTGTAGCGGGAAGCGCAAATCCGTCAGCCTTTCGCGATAGCCGTCGAAGGGCGTGCGCCAGGCGAGCAGCCGGTCGGCAACGGTGATCGGGATTGCCGCCTGCATGCGGGTGCGGCCCATCAGAGGCTTTGCACCGAGGCTTGTTTCCAAAGCGGCAAGCCTGACTTCGATGGCGGTGAGCCGTGCCGCAAAAATGAAGGCGACGGGCTTCAGCCGCAGCATCAGGCTGGTGTCGATCACATCCTGGCTGGTGGCCCCGGTATGGACGTGATGGCCGGCCTCGCCTGCAGCGGCGCGCAGCTGGCGTACCAGCTCGGGGATGACGACGCCATCGCGGGCGGTGGCAGTGCGCAGGGCCGGGATATCGGCGGCAAAGCTTGTGCATGCGGCGGAAATGGCTTCGGCAGCGGGCAGGGGTATGACATCATGAGCCGCCTCAGCGCGCGCCAGCGCCGCCTCGAACTGCAGCATGGCGCGGATATCGGCTTCCGCGGTGAAATAAGCTGAGGTCTCCTCATCGCCCAAAAGGCCGGAGAGGAAGGGGTGGTCGAAGGCCGTTGCGCTCACTGTCGTCTCTTCTTTCATGGCCGGCCGCTGCCGCCTTATGGCGGCAGAAAGCCTTGAGCCCGTCGAGACGTCAATAGCCGATAGACCTCAAGCCTATGCCTTGGCTGGCTTCTCGACAGGCAGGATATTCGGTTCGCTGGTCTCATCGACGCCACGGGCCTTGGCGACGAAGGAGAACTTCTTGCGCATGCCGAGGATGGGTTTCTCGATCATGTGCCAGGAAATCACTGCCACCGCCATCGCTGCGCAGATGCCGATCGCATAAAGCGCCAGCGCGCCGGTTTCCGGCACCAGGAAGACACCCGGCGCCAGGCCGATCAGGATCTGCAGGAAGGGGTCGTGATAGAGGTAGACGCCGTAGGAATAATCGCCCTTGTGGAAGACGGAGGGCAACGGCACCGGTGTCAGCCCGATGAAGGTGGTGATGTAGACCAGCGCCGGGATGACGATGATGCGGTTCGGTACCGTCTCGATCGACGAGCTGTTGAGCACGAAGACCGCGCCAATCGCAATCGCGGCGCAGACGGCAAGCAAAGTGCGGCTGTGCGGGATCACGTCACGCAGCTGATAGGCAAGAATGCCGAGCAGGAAGGCAAAGACCAGCTGGGCGCCGCGGCTGACGAAGATCGTGCCGAGCACCAGGTTGACGCGGTAGGGCAGGTGCGGTCCCAAGGCCTGGATCAAAAGACCGGCGACGATGAAGCCTGCGGTCAGCAGAGCCGTCTTCCGCCAGGAAGAGATGATCGAGGTCATCATCAGGCCGGACATGATGATGTAGCAGAAGATCTCCCAGGGAACCGTCCACAATGCGCCGTTGACGCGATGCGTCGGGTTGTTCTCGAAGACGCCCGGCAGGCTGTAGTGGATCCAGCCTATGATGTTCAGGAAATATTTGAAGAAATCGGCGCTTGAGAAATAGGCGCTGAGCGCGACAGGCGTCAGCAGCGGGCCGATGATCAGGGCGCAGACGACGATATCGACGGCAAGCGCCGGCACGATACGCAGCCCGCGGTTCAGGAGGAAGTTCTTGAGACTCAGCCGCTGGGCGCTGCCTGCAATCAGGAAGCCGCTCAACGCAAAGAACATCGGCACCAGCGCATATTCCGCAAACCACAGTGGCGTGGAGCGGAAGAATTCGTCATTGCCGGTCAGTAGGAAGGAGTGCGCGAGGACAATTGAAAAAGCGAGCGCGATTCGCAAGAAATCAAAACCTGGACCGAGGCCCCTATGCGCCGCCAGGACGTGTCCGAAAGTTTTCTGCATGTTTCCACCATCAACGTTTCAGCCCGTCCGTTTCATACCGCGGCGCAGCATGAAAGCCAACCCGCTTTACGCGGATGCAGCATGGAAAATACATTCCCGGTTGTATTTTGAATTGCGCGTGCTTAACGAAAGCCGGCTGCTGCCGGATTTCCGAGATCAGGCGAAAATCCAGCGGCAGTAAAGCTTGTCAGATATCGAGAAAGACTGTCTCGTTTTCTCCTTGCAGGCGGATGTCAAACGTATAGGTTGCGCCATCGCGTGCGGCAATAAGTGTCGCCACGCGGTCGCGGTGCTCTATCCGCTGCAGCAGCGGGTCGGCAGCGTTGGCTTCCGATTCTTCCGGGAAGTACATGCGGGTGTGCAGGCCGAGATTGATGCCGCGTGCGACAATCCAGAAGGTGATGTGCGGCGCTTGTTTGCGCCCGTCCTTGAACGGCACCTTGCCGGGCTTGATGGTCTCGAAGCTGTAGACGCCGTCCTCCGCCCGGGTCGGGCAACGGCCCCAGCCGGTGAAATTCGGATCGGCGGCGCCGCGCATTTCCGAGGGGCTGTTATAGAGCCCGGCGCTGTCGGCCTGCCAGATCTCGATCACCGCATCGCGCACCAAAGCGCCGGCACCGTCGAAGATCCGGCCCGTCACGGTGATCCGCTCGCCCGTCGTCTTGTCGTTGACCATCGCGGTGCCGAGGTCGCCGTCATAGACACCTGATATGTCGCAGAAATTCGGCGTGAGACCGATATGGACATAGGGTCCCGCGGTCTGCGATGGCGTTTCCTTGAGGTAACGGATTTCCTGGGCCATCAGTTGCCCTCCAGCTTGTTCTCGAACATCGTCGAGCGGCGGCCGCGCAGCACGATGTCGAATTTGTAGGCGCGGCTATCCATCGGAATGGTGTTGCCCCAATCCATGGGGGCGATCAGCTGTTCGATCGCCGCCTTGTCGGGGATCGTGCTGACGATCGGACACTTCCAGATCATCGGATCGCCTTCGAAATACATCTGGGTGATCAGGCGCTGCGAGAAGCCGTGGCCGAAGACCGAGAAATGGATATGTGCCGGGCGCCAGTCGTTGACGCCGTTCGGCCAAGGATAGGCGCCGGGCCGCACGGTGCGGAAATAGTATCGGCCTTCCTCGTCGGTGATCGCCCGGCCGCAGCCGCCGAAATTCGGGTCGATCGCTGCCAGATAGCTTTCCCTCTTGTGGCGGTAGCGCCCGCCGGCATTGGCCTGCCAGAACTCGACCAGCACGCCTGTTTGCGGCCGCCCGCGCTCGTCCAGCACCTGGCCGTGAACGATGATGCGCTCGCCGATCGCGCTCTCGCCGGGCTTGGCATAATTGTGGAGCAGGTCGTTGTCGAGTTCGCCGATCATGCCGTGGCCGAAGACGGGGCCGGTGATCTCGGAGATCGTGCCGTCGAGAGACAGCAGGGCGCGCTGCGGCGAACGCAGGATCGAGGTCTTGTATCCCGGCGCAAAGGCAGGCGGATGCCAGGCGTGGTCGCGGGCGAAAAAGGCGCCTGTTTCGGGCTTGCGGTTCGGTATGTCGGACATGGCTTCCTCTTATGCCGCCTTATCAGCGTCCATCTGTTCGAAGACCTGCTTGGCAATCTTGATCGCGTGATTGGCCGCCGGAACACCGGCATAGATCGCCACATGCAGCAGCGCCTCGCAGACATCGTCGCGGCTGGCGCCTGTATTGACTGTGGCGCGCACATGCATCGCCACTTCATCGTCCTGGCCGAGAGCGGCGAGCAGCGCGATGGTGACGATCGAGCGCTCGCGCTTGGAAAGCGTTGGGCGCGACCAGACATGACCCCAGGCGGCTTCGGTGATCAGGTCCTGAAACGGTTTGTCGAAATCCGTCGATCCGGCCTCGGCACGGTCGACATGGCTGTCGCCGAGCACGGCGCGGCGCGTCGCCATGCCCTGCTTGTAGCGCTCGGAGGCGCGCGAACTGTCACTCATGGGCTCTTTTCTCCATGCAATGCGAAATCGATGAATGCGCGAATGACTGACGTCAGCGCTTCGGGCTGCTCGATGCAGGGGATGTGGCCGGCATCGAGAATGATTTCGAAGCGCGCGCCGGGGATCAGTTGCGCCAGCGACTTGACGAGGTCTGGCGGTGTCGATCCGTCCTGAGCGCCGACGATGCAGATCGTTGGTACGGCGATGGTCTTTGCCGCTTCGGTAAAGTCGGCGTCGCGCACGGCAGCGCAGGTCGCGGCGTAGCCGGCCACCGGCTGGCGGACCAGCATGTTGCAATAGCCGTCATAGGCGGCGTTCTCAGGGCGGCGGAAGGCCGGCGTGAACCAGCGCTCCATGATCGCGTCGCACATGCTGGCTATGCCATTCTGCTCGACGGCCGCAATGCGGTTGTTCCAGCTCTCGGCCGTGCCGATCTTGTGCGCGGTGTCGCAGAGGATCAGCGCGCTGACGAGATCGGGACGCTGCTGGTAGAGCGACTGCGCGATCAGTCCGCCGACGGACAGGCCGCAGATGATGGCCTTCTTGATATCCAGCGTTTCGAGCAGGCCGATGAGATCGGACGCGTGGTCCTCGATCGAATAGGGCGTCTGGCCGACATCGGAAAGGCCATGGCCGCGCTTGTCATAGAGCAGGATGGCGAAATCGCCTGCCAGGCGGACGACGACATCACGCCAGATCCGGAAGTCGGTGCCCAGCGAATTGGCAAAGACCAGGACCGGCTTGTCGGCGGGGCCGCCGATAACCTGATAGTGAATGGCGATGTCGTTGACGCGGGCAAACTGCACTGGAAACTCCTCCGGACAGGAAATTGAAGGTTTAATCTGGTTAGGTAAAATGATATTTCGTGGCTTTCCGATAACTCCGGAGTTATGTGATCGATGATCGACGGCCGCATAAAGTTCCGCCATCTGCAAACCTTTGTCGAGGTCGCCAGGCAGAAAAGCGTGATGAAGGCGGCCGAGCTGCTGCATGTCAGCCAGCCCGCGGTGACTAAGACGATCCGTGAGCTGGAGGAGGTTCTCGGCGTCGAGGTCTTCGAGCGCGACGGCCGCGGCATCAAGATCACCCGTTACGGCGAAGTATTTCTGAAGCATGCCGGTGCTGCTCTGACAGCGCTGCGGCAGGGGCTCGATTCCGTCACCCAGGAGCGTGTCGGCGACGCACCGCCGATCCGGGTCGGGGCCTTGCCCACCGTGTCGACGCGCATCATGCCGCGGGCCATGGAGCTGTTTCTCAAGGAGAATACCTGGAGCCGGCTGAAGATCGTCACCGGCGAAAACGCCGTGCTTCTGGAGCAGTTGCGCGTCGGCGATCTCGATCTTGTCGTCGGCCGTCTTGCCGGGCCGGAGAAGATGACCGGCTTCTCCTTCGAGCATCTCTATTCGGAGCAGGTGGTCTTTGCCGTGCGCGCCGGCCATCCGCTGCTGAAGACCCGGCAATCGCATTTTGCAGCGCTCGCCGATTACACGGTGCTGATGCCGACGCGGGCTTCGATCATCCGGCCCTTCGTCGAGAGTTTCCTGATCGCCAACGGTGTGCCGAGCCTGCCGAACCAGATCGAGACCGTTTCAGACAGCTTCGGCCGCGCTTTCGTGCGTGCGAGCGATGCGGTCTGGATCATCTCGACCGGCGTCGTCGCCAAGGATATCGAGGATGGGGTTCTGGCGGTGCTGCCGATCGATACCAGCGAGACGAAAGGCCCGGTCGGCCTGACGATGCGCACCGATGCGATCCCGTCTCTGCCGCTGTCGATCCTGATGCAGACGATCCGCGAGGCGGCAGACGAGGTTTCGGCGAAGACCTGACTTTTACCAGGCGAGCGCTTTGCGGCCGATCAGTGCTCCAAGCGTTGCGACGATGACAATCGCCAATCCGTACCAGACGGCAACGAAGAGTGCGCCGTCGTTCTTGCAGACGAAGGCATAGGCCGCCCCGCCGATCGTTCCGGCAAGGAATCCTGCCGACAAACCGGCGCGCAGGGGCTGCGTCGGCACGCCGCGCTTCAGCACGCCGAGAGCGGCAGCAAGCGCCGGAAGCGATAGAAGCACGATAGCGCCGACGCAGCTTGGCACCGCACCGCCATGCCGGCCCAAAAGCGGAAAGCTGGAACCATCGAGTGCCAGCCCCATGGCGAGCACCAGGAAGCCTGGAATGAGCATCATCCAGGCAGCGCCGCCGCTGTCAGGCTCGCCCGCCCGGCGAACCAGCGCCAAGCCGCCAGCGGCCAGAAGCAGCATCGTCGCGAACTTGAAGAGAAACGGCGCGCCAATCAGAACGGCAGGCAGATTGGGGCGGATGCCGAACAGGCCGAGCGCCAGCGCGATCGACAGCAGCAGTGAGAAACCGCCCGCCAGCATCAGCAGACGATCGAAGCGCAGGCCCTGCGACGGTTCCTCCTCGGCGGCTTCGCGCGCCAGGCTGCGGATCAAGGCGGATGTGTCTTGGGCGGATTTCATGATTTGCCTTTTCTTGCGTAGCCAGGCCCCGGATCGGCAAAGGCCGTCAGGCGCTGAAGCGCGCGATGCAGGGTGACGCGGACCGCGCCCTCGCTGGTCTTCAATCTCGCAGCCGTCTCGCGAACCGACTGCCCCTCGATCGCCAATGATGAGACGACGTCGCGCTGGCCGGAAGAAAGGCTCGCAAGCGCCCGGTCCATATCAGGCATGTGGCGGTCGCCCTGATCGGGTGCGGCGATGACATCCGAAAGCTCGTCGAGCGTCACGTCGCAGCGGTGGCGCGCCTCGCGGCTGCCCTTGCGCATGGCGTCGCCGATCTTGTAGCGGACGATTGCGTGCAGCCAGGGTAGGAAGGGCCGGCTATCGTCCCAGCGGTCGCGCATCATGTGCAGGCCGAGCAGGGCTTCCTGAACGATATCTTCTGTCTGGTCGGTCCCCATGCCGAGCCTTGTCAGCTTGCGGCCGACGAGCACGCGCAGCGTTCGCCCGATATCTTCGAGCAGCGCTTCGTAGGCTCCGGCATCGCCGCGGCGAGCAGCGCGCATGGCATCCGCCCAATTGTCTTCGCGAGGGGTCATGATCGTCTTTTCGCTGTTGTCAGCGTTTCGTTACATGGACTGGTGAAAAAATTGAGGCCGTCACAAAAGCGTGATAGTGTTGCGGACCTGAAATGCCGGTCGAATAGGGCTTTTGAAGCGACGTGCTTCATCACGAAACGATACGGACGTCAGATCATGAACATTTTCCAGAAGGCCGCTTTTGCTGCGGCAACATTTATTGCTGCGGTCTCTTTTGCCGGTGCCTCCTCGGCAGCCGGTGAGGCGCCGGTCAAGGCGCGCAACGTCGTGCTCGTCCACGGCGCCTATGCCGACGGCTCCAGCTGGTCGAAAGTCATCCCGCTGCTGCAGAAGGCCGGGCTGCATGTGACCGCGGTGCAGAACCCGCTCACCTCATTTGCCGACGACGTTGCCGCCACCAAGCGTGCTCTTGCCCTTCAGGACGGCCCGACCGTGCTCGTCGGCCATTCCTATGCCGGCATGGTGATCAGCGAGACGGGCGTCGATCCCAAGGTCTCGGCCTTGGTCTACGTCGCCGCCCGTGCACCTGATGCCGGTGAAGACTATCCGGCGCTTGCCGCAAAGTTCCCGGCTCCTCCCGCAAGCAAGGGCCTGGTGCATAGCGGCGGCTTCGCGCAGCTGAGCGAGGATGCTTTCGTCCATGATTTCGCGGGTGATTTGAGCAAGAAGGACGCGCTCGCGCTCTACGCCGTCCAGGGCCCGATCTCCGATACGCTGTTTTCGACCAAGACGACGCAGGCTGCGTGGAAGACAAAGCCGAGCTGGTACGCCGTTTCGAAGAACGACCGGACGACCAATCCGGATCTCGAGCGCTTCCTTGCCAAGCGCATGAACGCCACCAGGGTCGAGCTCAATTCCAGCCACGTATCGCTGATTTCTCATCCGCGCGAGATCGCCAATCTGATCCTCGCGGCCGCCGGATATCCGGTTAAAAAATGAAGACAGCGGGGCCGGACGCAGCCCGCGTCCGGCCCCGAATAGCCGGCTCACCAACTCCCGGCTGAGCTGCGGTGGCGCGTGCGGTGCACAACAGTTGAATTTGCCCGCACATTAAGCCAAACTCATATTTCCAGGGCACTCGGCAAAAGCTTGCTTTGCCGAGCATTATTCGTATTTTTGGTTGCATTAATATCTCGCACGAAGGATGCGAATCAGGGCGGCGCAACTCAAAGGTTGAAATGGCTTTTCTCGTAGAAACGTTTGGACGTCTGCGGCTTGCCGACGCGGAAGGCAACGATATTGCTTTCCCCGAGAAAGGCCTGCTGCTCGTCGCCTATCTGCTGACGCTCGAAAAGCATGCGGCGCACCGCACGATGGCTGCCGATTTTCTGTGGGGCAATGAGGATAAGGCGATCTCGCTGTCCAACCTGCGCAAGACCATCTCGCGCATCAAGGCCCGCCAGGAGCAGCTCGGCACCGAATTCCTGACATTCACCGAAAGCTCCGTCTCCCTCGATCCATCGTCGCTGAGCGCCGACTTCGTTGCGCTGCAGGCAACAGGCGAGCCGATGGCCCGGCTGGCGAAGCTAACGAAAGCAATGGGCCAGCCTTTCCTGGGGCAGGTCAATTGCCAGAGCCACGTTTTCGATGGCTGGCTGAAGGATCAGAACTACCGCCATTCCGGCGTGCTTCAGGATACGCTGAAAGCGGTTTCTTTTCCCGTCGAAACGACCGAGGAATGGGAGGTTCTGAGGAAAGCCGGGCTTCTGGTGTTTCGCGACGAGCCGAAAGACCCGGACATGCTGCGCCTGCTGCTCGATATTTTCGATGCGCAGGAAGAGGTCGAATATATCCGCGACTATATCGAGAAGCGGAGAAATTCGATCGCGCGCGGCCTCGATGCCGTGTCGCCCACCGTTGGCAATGGCAGCAGCAAGCTGGAAGCAAGACCGGTAGGTACCGCAGCAGGGGATGGGATCGAGGGTCTGTCACTGGAAAGGGCAGGGCGCCCGGCCATTCCCCGCCTGGTGCTGCTCGCGCCGCGCAATCTCTCCAGCAATCCGCAATCGGTGATGATTGCCGCCTCGCTGATCGAGGATATCACCATTGGTTTCTGCGCCTTCAACAGTCTGCAGGTCATCGCGCCGCATTCGGCCGTACAGATCGGCCATCAGAGCGAGGACCAGACCGCATTTTTCGAACGGCACGCCGTCAATTATGTGCTGGAAACCCAGATCACCGGTTTCGACGAGGTCAAGCTCTTCGCGCAGCTGATCTTCTTCGACGACAACCAGATCGTCTGGGCCGAACGCTTCAGCCTCAATCAGGCCGATCTCTTGCGCGACAGGCGGGTGATCTCACGGCGCGTGGCGCTGTCTGTTTCCAGCGAGATCGAGCGGCATGAGGCGACGCGCTCGTACCTTGAGCTCAATCCGGCCGCCTATCATCAATATCTGGTTGGCAAGCAATACCTCGGGCGCCTGACGCTGCCCAACCTGCGCCGTGCGCGCAAGGAGATGCGCTCGGCACTGAAGGCGACGCCCGATTTCGCACCGGCGCTGAGCTCGACCGCCAGAACCTATTCGAAGGAATGGCTGCTGACAGCCCGCGGCGATATGGAACTTCTGAAGTCGGCAGAGGAATTTGCGACCAAATCCATCGAAGCGCGCAACGATCTGGCCGACGGCTACCGCGAATTCGGTGTCGCCAAGTTGCTGCAGGGCGCTTTCGACGACAGCGCAGAGGCGATGGAAATCGCCGAAACCCTGTCGCCGCACTATGCCGACGTCATTGCCGATCATGCCGATACGCTGGTGCATTGCTCGCGCCCCGGCATGGCGCTGCAGAAGATCGAGCGCGCGATCGAGCTCAATCCGCTGAGCCCCGATCCCTATCTCTGGACTGCGGCCGGCGCCAACTATGCGCTCGGCGAGTTTTCCGCGTCGATCGACTATATCAGCCAGATGAGCGATCCCAGCCTGGCAGACAGACTTGCTGCCGCCAGCTGGGCGATGCTTGGCAACAAGGACAAGGCGCGCGTTCTGGTGCGCCGCGTCCGCGAGGCCAATCCGAACTTCGATGTCGATAAATGGTTGTCCGCCGTTCCGAGCAAGGAACAGTGGCACAAGGACCTTTATCGCGAAGGACTGAAGAAGGCAGGCTTTTAACGTCAACTCTGGAAGAGGGAATAAGAGCATGACCAAAGTTGTTGTAATCAGTGTTGAGGGTGAAAAGGGGCTCTGGGTGGCGGATCTCGGCCGTGGCACGGTCACGCCGCTGAGCGTGCCGAAGGCTGGCGCACTTGCCGAGGCTGCGGCTCTCGCCGCCAAGGGCAGCGTCATCACCAAGGGCGTCAATCTGGCCGTTGCCGTCAAGTCGGCGGATACTGTCGCAGCCGGCCACTACGACGGCTAGTCACGCCTTAAGACAACCAGCATCACAATCGCCGATGTGAGCAGCGAGCGGCGCTGCTCACACAGGGTGGTCGTGCGCTTTGGAGCGCTATTCCACCGGCCCGCATGGGACGCGCCGGGCGATGCCAAAAAAACCGCTACTTGAGCGGCTTTGAATAGATACGGTGATTGGGAGATTGCCGGTAGTTGGCCGACCGGTAGTAATCCGCCGCGACCCCCTCATTTTGCGACAGCAGCCATGTGCTCGAAAATCCGGCCGCCAGCGCTTCTTCCTCCAGCAGCTTCAGCAGCGCGGTGCCGATGCCCTTGCCCTGGTGGGCAGGCATGACGGCGATCTCCGGAATATAGAGCATGCAGCCGGTTGCCGCTGTGTGCGGGTAGCCGATCGCAAAACCGTGGAGATCCTCGCCATCAAGCGCACCGACCCCGAGCCAACCCGGCGTCGTCGACAGTTCCACCATCCGGGCGTTTGCCCGCTTGATCGTCCAGTGTTCGTGCCATGGCGCGGCACTATAGGCTTCGACGATGATGGCGGCGCCCTGAAGCGCCTGGTTTTTATTGATCCGCTTGAAAACGACTGTCATGGCCACTGTCTAACGAAGCACCAAGGGCGATGCTGATGAATATTATGAGCGCCGGTCCTAAACAACTGGTTGCTGTATTTTTTACCGCTCAATTGTGGTCTAAAGTTGTGAATGGTGCCGTTCTACACGTCTTTTCCCGGTGCCGCGACAATTTGACGGAGCACTAATCTTCAAGACGACGCCATCGCCGCCTGCCATTGTCGTCTATCGGCGATTGGAGGGCACATGCGCATAGGCTTCATCGGTCTCGGGATCATGGGGACGCCCATGGCCCTCAATCTGGTGCGATCGGGGCGCGACGTCATCGTCTGGAACCGCTCTGCGGAAAAGGCAGCCGTTCTCGAAGCTGAAGGCGCCGAAGTGGCGGCAAGCGTCGCGGCCCTTTTCGCAGGCGCTGATGTGATCATCCTGATGCTGGCGACGGATGTGGCAATCGATGCGGTTCTGCAGCGCGGAACCCCTGCCTTTGCCAGCCTCGTTGCCGGGCGCACCCTCGTTCACATGGGCACCACGGCGCCTGATTATTCAAAGACACTGGAAGCGGACGTGCTTTCAGCAGGAGGCGCCTATGTCGAGGCGCCGGTCTCAGGATCGCGTGTTCCGGCCGAGGCTGGCGAGCTTGTGGCCATGCTGGCGGGAGCGCCTGAAACAGTCGAAACTGTGCAGCCCTTGCTCCAGCCGCTCTGCCGCGATGCGATCGTCTGCGGCGTGGTTCCAAACGCGTTGCTGATGAAGCTGGCGGTCAATATCTTCCTGATCTCGACTGTGACAGGTCTCGCCGAGGCCGCGAATTTTGCCGCCAGCCACGGCCTCGACCTGCATCTCTTCAAGCGGATTGCCGATGGCGGCCAGATGGCGAGCGGCATCTTGAGGCTCAAGAACGCCAAGCTTGCAGAAGGCGATTTCTCGCCGCAGGCGGCGATCTCCGACGTGCTGAAGAACAATCAGCTGGTTGTCGATGCCGCGCGGCGGCTGGGTATCGCTTCACCGCTGCTCGATGTCTGCCGCGCGCTTTATGCCGAAACCGAAGAGATGGGTTTCGGAGGGCTCGACATGGCTGCCGTTATCAAGGCGATCGCCGCCCGCGCGGCGAAATGCTAGGCCGGTTTCTCCGTGGGTTTTTCCACGGCCGCCAGCGCTTCCATCAGCGCCGCCTTGACCTTGCTCCTCTCGCCGGGCTCCAGCTGCGACATGTTGAGGTGGAGATCCAGACCGGCAAAATGCTCGCTCATCACCCTTGAATGACCGTCGTTACCGAGGAGTAGGCCCTGCACCTCGTAAGGCACGATATCGCGCTGGATACCCTTCATCGTAATCGGCGCCAGCGGCACGGCTTCGACGATATCCTCCACCAGCGCATAGGTTTCATAGCTCATGACGATCTTGCCGCCCTCGGCGATTGATTGCAGCCGCGCCGCCAGATTGGCCTCGGCGCCGATGATCGTATAGTCCATGCGATCGGTGCTGCCGAAATTGCCGACATTGCAATAGCCGCTGTTGATGCCCATGCGCACGATGAAGGGCTCGGCCGTACCGTCGCGTCGCCATTTCGCCTTCAGTTCGCCGAGGCGTTGCTGCATATCAACGGCCATGCGCAGGCAGGCTTTTGCATCTTCTGCCGCCCCCTTGGTTTCGGGGTCGCCGAAGAAAACCAGGATCGCGTCGCCGATGAACTTGTCGACGGTGCCGCCGTGTTTCAGCGCGATCTTCGACATCTCCGTCAGATATTCGTTCAGCATCTCCGTCAGCGCTTCCGGCTGCAGCCGCTCGGTGGTTGCGGTGAAATCCTTGATATCGGAAAAGAAGATCGTCAGCCGCTTGCGCTCGGTCTGGATGACGACGTCGCGCTGGCCGCTGAAGATGCTCTTGTAGATCTGCGGCGAGAGATAGCGCGAGATCTTCAGCGAGATGCTGGCCAGGAACTCGTTGGTGGATTCGAGATCGCGGTTGAAGGCGTGCAGCACCGAAGCCTGGCGGCGCTGCATGACGATGAAGGACGCGCCAAGTACCGCGACGCAGATGAAATAGGCGAGCAGATATTTGAAGGCAAAGACATTGGCCGCAAAGGGCTGACGGATGATCACTTCCTGAATGCCTCTGACATCGCCTACCTTCCAGTCGGTCTTCGGGCTCTCCGGATGGGTGTTGTGGCAGGCGACGCAGGCAGGCCCCATCAGCACGGGCGTGACGAGACGGAAGATATTGGTGAAGCCCGAACGCTTGTTCTCCGTCATCGTCTGCTTCGGATTGGTGCGAAGCGCGGTGAGCGCATCGCTCTCGAATTTGTCCAGATCGTGCGATGCCCGGTTTTTGAAGGGAAGATCGGAGACGAAGCGGTAGGTGATATTCGCCTGCTGCTCCTTGATGACGTCGCCGAGTTCCAGCGATAGCGTCGCCGGTATCGGAATGGCGCCGGGAATATTGGCGTAGTTGTGGGAGAGGACCGTCCCGTTTTCCTGGCCCGCCGCGTGGGCTGCGAGAATCCGGCCGACGACGTTGGTCGAGTAATAGGAGCGGATACTCGTGATCAGCGAGCTCATGTCCTGCGCCTGCCGGTGCACGGCATCGCGCGACAGTGTGCTGACATCAAGCCAGGCCGCAAGCGGCAGGCCGGCGAGCATGATCAGCGTCACCAATCCGATCAGATGCGCGTTCTTGCGCGCTGTCGATATTTCCTTTTCCCGCGTCGCCACGATCTGCCCCACCCGCTGATCGATATCAAAACCCAAGGGCGACAGGATCGGCCATCGTATTTCAGTTGTCGAGCATATTCATCGGTGGGCCGCCTTCCGTGGATGGCGGAAGGCGTGTCGTCAGTAGGGCAACCCGACATAGTTTTCGGCAAGCGCGGTCGAGGCGGCGGTCGAATGGGTCAGATAATCGAGTTCGGCTTCCTGGATCCTCTGGCCGAAATCGCCGGTATCCGGGAAGCGGTGTAGCATCGTCGTCATCCACCAGGAGAAGCGAACGGCTTTCCAGACGCGCGACAGGGCGCGCTGCGAATAGACATCGATCCCGGCGCTTGAATGCTCGGCGTAATATTCGGCGATGCCGGAGAACAGGTAATGGACGTCGCTCGCGGCGAGATTCAGCCCCTTGGCTCCGGTCGGCGGCACGATATGGGCCGCGTCACCGGCAAGGAACAGCCACCCGAAGCGCATCGGCTCGGCGACGAAGGAGCGCAGCGGCGCGATCGATTTCTCGAAGGACGGTGCCGTCTGCATCGCCTCGGCGTGATGGGCAGGCAGGCGGCGGCGCAGCTCGTCCCAGAAACGCTCGTCGCTCCAATCCTCGATCTTCTCGTCGAGCGGACACTGGATGTAATAGCGGCTGCGGCTTTCCGATCGCATCGAACAGAGCGCAAAGCCGCGCGGATGATTGGCATAGACGAGCTCGTGGCTGACAGGCGCGACATCGGCCAGGATGCCGAGCCAGCCGAACGGATAGATCTTCTCGAAGGTGCGGATCGCCTTCTCCGGCACCGCCTTGCGGCTGGCGCCGTGAAAGCCGTCGCAGCCGGCGATGAAATCGCAGTCGATGCGGTGCGTCACGCCGTCTTTGTCATAGGTAACGTAGGGCGCGGCACCGTCGAAATCGTGAGGCGTCACATTGGCCGCTTCGTAGATCGCCAGCGCGCCGCTCGCCTCGCGATGTTCCATCAGATCACGGGTCAACTCCGTCTGGCCATAGACCATGACGCGCTTGCCGCCGGTCAGTCCATGGAGATTGATCCGGTGATCCCTACCATCGAAGGCGAGCGAAAAACCGTCATGCGGCAAGCCATCGGCATGCATGCGCGCGCCGGATTTCGCCCGGTCCATCAGCCCGACGGTACCCTCCTCGAGCACGCCAGCGCGAACCCGGCCGAGGATATAATCCTTGGCGGCGCGGTCGAGGAGGACGTTGTCGATCCCGGCATCAGTCAGCAGCTGGCCGAGCAGCAGACCGGCGGGGCCTGAGCCGATAATGGCGACTTTGGTGCGCATGGTTCCTCCTTGCATCCTCTTGCCCGGATTTTGCGGAACGCGGTGGCCCGCAGCAATGGACATTTCGCGCCAGAAATTGCACTTATCGAACGTGGCAGGAGGATGCGGCCATGACGAAATTCGTCCCGACCTATGAGCTCTATGGCGAGAACACCGGCAGAAATCCCGATTTCTGGCTGCATTGCGAGACGATACCATCGCGCAGCAGCTTGCATCATTGGGAGATCAAGCTGCATCGCCATGAGAGCTTCTTTCAGATCTTGTACATCAGCGCCGGATCCGGCGATGCGATCTTTGGCGCAGAGCGGCATGAGATCACGCCCAACACGGTGATCACCGTGCCGCCGGGGCTGAACCATGGCTTCCGGTTCTCGAAGGATATCGACGGCTTCGTCATCACCGTGCTTGCGTCGCATCTGAAGGCGCTGCCGGGTGGCCGCAGCCCGCTTGGCGAATGGCTTGCCCGCCCGCATCTGACGAGCCTGCACCGGGACGATCCGGACGCAGTCTATGCCGGGCAGACGCTCTCACGCCTTGGTGCCGAGTTCGCGGGACGTGGCAGTGGCCGCGCCGATCTGCTGGAAGCCTATGTGACGATCGCGCTGCAGCTGACGATGCGGCTCTCCGGCAGTGATGCCGGGCAGGCTGGCGACGAAAACGGGCGGCGGATGGAATTGCTGAACGGCCTGATCCAGCAGCATCTGAGATCCCACCGGCCGGCCGCCTTCTATGCCGGTGAGCTCGGCGTCTCCGCAACGCATCTGAACCGCATCGTCAAGGCAGCGACCGGGCAGGGCACGCATGAGATGATTGCGCATCGCCTGACCGATGAGGCCAAACGCGAGCTGGTCTTCACCTTCGGCAGTGTCCAGGAAATCAGTTACCGGCTCGGCTTCGCCGATCCCGCCTATTTTTCCCGCTTTTTCCTGAAGCAGACGGGCGAGACGCCGCGGGCCTGGCGGATTGCCGAGCGGGCGAAGCTCGGCATGTGATCAGCGCAGGACCAGGCGAAGGGCGGCCTGTGTTTCCTTCAGCAGCGGCAGATAGCGCGCTGCCATCTCCGACGCTGCAACATGAGCGGCGGGGGCGCCGATGTTCAGCGCGCAGATCAGCTGGCCGCGATCGTTTTCCACCGGTACGGCGATCGAGCACAGGCCGAGCTCCAGTTCCTGATCGATAACCGCATAGCCCTGAGCGCGGACGCGCTGGAACTCGGCGATCAGCCTTTCGGGATCGGTGATCGTGCGCGGCGTACTGGCCTTGAGATCGCTGCGGGCGAGAACGGCGCGCGCCTCGGGCTCGGGCAAGGCGGCCAGCAGCACGCGGCCCATCGAGGCGCAATAGGCGGGCAGGCGGCTCCCCGGCGTCAGGTTGATCGACATCACCCGCTTCTGCGAGGCCCGTGCGATATAGAGGATCTCGGTGCCGTCGAGCACCGAGGCCGAGGCACTCTGCCCGGCCTTATCCGACAGCTGATCGAGATGCGGCTGCAGGATGGCGGGCAGCGGCGTCGCCGAGAGATAGGCGTGGCCGAGGCGCAAAACCTTCGGCGTCAACGTGAAGAACTTGCCGTCGTAATCGGCATAGCCGAGTTCGGAGAGCGTCAGCAGCGAGCGCCGCACCGTTGCGCGGTCGAGGCCGGTCAGCTTCGCGGCATCGGTAATCGATAGCCGCTGATGCATCTCTCCGAAGGCTTCGATGACCTTCAGGCCTCTCGCAAAGCCGCTGACGAAGTCCGTTTCGCGCATTCGATCCGGTCCAGAATCTCTGTTGCTGGCTCGATCGAGCCTAGCGGTTTGCTAGCACGGCATTGCTCTCCGGCAAAGCTGGGCGCCCGCTATCGGAAGTGGACTTCAAGATGCTGGCGATCTTGCGCGACGACCCGGCAGGCGGTTTCGAAGCGATCGCCGGGAATGCCTAGGGTGAATTCCGGCGGGATGCCCGTTGCGTTCGAGACGGCAAGGCTGGCGCCATCAGGTCCGAGAGAGCGGATCGTGCAATCGAATGTCGAGCGCCTGTCATTGAAGATGATCACGCCCGCTTTGAGCACCCGGCGCCGCTCGCCGGCTTCTGATGACGAGGCCGGGGCGGAGGAAGCGCAGCGATTCCGGCCCGCCTGCTTGGCCCGGTACATGGCGGCGTCCGCCTGCGCCAGAAGCGTATCGATGTCCTTGGCGATGATCGACATGCCAGTTATTCCGAAGCTGGCCGTAACGCGGATCGCGTTGTCGGCAACGGGAACCGGACTGGCCTCCAACGCGCCGCGCAGCTTTTCGGCCACGGCGAGAGCCGCGTCCCGATCGGCATGCGGCAGCAGCACCGCGAATTCTTCGCCGCCGAGCCGCCCGAGGATATCGCCGGCACGAATTTGTTCCCGGCAGGTCGCGGCAACCGCCTTCAAAACCGCATCGCCAGCCGAATGGCCATAGGTGTCGTTGACCTTCTTGAAATGGTCGACATCGAGCACGATGCAGGCCGCATCATGCTGATGCCGGGTGGCAAGCGAGAGAAGGCGGCGTGCTTCCTCATTGAAGGCCCGGCGGCTGAGGACGCCCGTCAAGCTGTCGGTCGCGGCAGAGCGTAGCAGCTCGACGCGATCCATCGCGATACCGGCGATTTCTTCCAGGATGCCGAGGTCCTTGCTGCCGAAAGAACGCGGTCTGCGGTCGATGGCGCAGACCGTTCCGACCGTATGGCCGTCGCGGGTCTTCAAGGGAACGCCGGCATAGAAGCGGATATGAGCCTCGCCTGTGACCGCAGGATTGGCCGCAAAGCGCGGATCGCGCGTGGCATCCTGGACGACGATCGGCTGTTCGTCATCGACGACATAGCGGCAGAAGGTGTCTTCCCGCGGCATCTCGTCGTTGGTCAGGCCTGAGCAGGCCTTGTACCATTGACGGTGCGCATCGATGAACGAGACGATGCCGATATCGACGGAGAAGACCTGCTTGAGGAGACGGACGAGCCGTTCGAAGCCCTCGTCTCTCGGCGTATCGAGCATATCAAGCTCGTCAAGCGCATTGAGGCGCTCCAGCTCGCGCTGCGCCGCCTCGACCGATGATCTGCCAAATGCCCTAGCAACCGCCATTTGCCACCTCTTTTGCGAGCAAATATGCGGGCTAATTGTAAATAACGGGTAATGTTTCCAAACCACATCATATAATCATCGGTGCGATATACGAACAAATATCAAATATCGCACAATTAACTTGCCTGACCCAAGGTCCCGGATTTATCCGTAGCAGTCAGATCGAGGCCGGTGAGCCTCGCGATGCCAGGCGAGGAGATATCCGGCATGGACAAGACAATCCGGAGCGCGGCGGATGCCGTTTCCGAAATCGGCGATGGCGCCGTCGTCATGATAGGCGGTTTCGGCGGTTCGGGCGCACCGATCGAGCTCATTCACGCGCTGATCGACAAGGGGCCGAAGAACCTGACCGTGATCAACAACAACGCGGGCAATGGCCGGATCGGTATTGCGGCGATGATCGATGCCGGGATGGTCAGGAAGATGATCTGCTCCTTCCCGCGCTCGTCCGACCCGCGCGCCTTCACCGACAAGTATCTGGCGGGCGAGATCGAGCTTGAGCTGGTGCCGCAGGGCACGCTTGCCGAGCGCATCCGTGCCGGCGGCGCCGGGATCCCGGCATTCTATACGCCGACGACCTATGCCACCGAGCTTGCCGAGGGTAAGCCGATTGCCGAGTTCGACGGCCGGAAATATGTGCAGGAACGCTGGCTGAAAGCCGACTTTGCGATCGTCAAGGCGCATCTCGGCGATACGCATGGCAATCTGACCTACAACAAGGCGGGCCGCAACTTTAACCCGCTGATGTGCATGGCGGCGGCCAAGACCGTTGCCCAGGTGTCGAGATTGGTGCCGGCCGGCGGCATCGATCCGGAACAGGTGGTGACACCCGGCATCTTCGTCGATGGCGTCGTCGAGATCGCCAATCCGCAACAGGAAGAAGAGCTCATTCGAGCCGGAGTGGCTTACGTATGACCCCTGAACCAAGCAAGATCGACACACGCGAAGACATCAAGCTTTCGAACGCCCAGATCGCCTGGCGCGCCGCTCAGGACATCACCGACGGTGCCTATGTCAACCTCGGCATCGGTTTTCCTGAGATGGTGGCCCGCTATCAGCCCGAGGGCCGCGAGGCGATCTTCCATACCGAAAACGGCATCCTGAATTTTGGCGAGGCGCCGGCTGCGGGCGAGGAAGACTGGGATCTGATCAATGCCGGCAAGAAGGCGGTGACGCTGAAGCCGGGCGCTGCCTTCTTCCACCATGCCGACAGCTTCGCCATGGTGCGTGGCGGTCATCTCGATATCGCGATCCTCGGCGCCTATCAGGTGTCTGAAAACGGCGATCTCGCCAACTGGCGCGCCGGCTCGAAGGGCGTGCCCGCCGTCGGCGGCGCGATGGATCTGGTGCATGGCGCCAAGCAGGTCTGCGTCATCACCGAGCATGTCACCAAGAACGGCGAGCCGAAACTCGTCGAAACATGCACCTTCCCGTTGACTGGAGTCGGCTGCATCACGCGTATCTACACGAGCCATGCAGTGATCGATATCGTCAAGGGCCGCTTCGTGCTGCGCGAAAAGCTTGCCGCCATGACTGTCGAGGAACTGCAGGCAATGACCGGCGCCAAGCTGCATGTCGAAGGCCCGGTCGCCGATCTCATCGTGCCCGAACTCTGAGGACTGACCGATGGCTGACGCTTTCATCTGCGATTACATCCGCACCCCGATCGGCCGCTTCGGCGGCTCGCTCTCCTCCGTCCGCGCTGACGATCTCGGTGCCGTGCCGCTGAAGGCGCTGATGGAGCGCAACGCTTCCGTCGATTGGGAGGCCGTCGATGACGTCGTCTTCGGCTGCGCCAACCAGGCGGGCGAGGACAACCGCAATGTGGCGCGCATGTCGCTGCTGCTGGCAGGCCTGCCGCTCGGCGTATCCGGCACGACGATCAACCGGCTCTGCGGATCGGGCATGGATGCAGTCATCACGGCAGCCCGGGCGATCCGTTCCGGCGAGGCAGAGCTGATGATTGCGGGTGGCGTCGAAAGCATGTCGCGGGCGCCGTTCGTCATGCCGAAAGCCGATACGGCTTTCTCGCGCAATGCCGAGATCTACGATACGACGATCGGCTGGCGCTTCGTTAATCCGTTGATGAAGAAGCAGTATGGTGTCGATTCCATGCCGGAGACCGGCGAGAACGTTGCCGAGGATTACAAGGTCAGCCGCGCGGATCAGGACGCCTTTGCCGTCCGCTCGCAGGCGAAGGCCGCGGCATCGCAGGAAAGCGGCCGGCTGGCCAAGGAAATCAGCGCCGTCACCATTCCACAGCGCAAGGGCGATGCCGTTGTCGTCGACCGGGACGAGCATCCGCGTGCCACCTCGATCGAAACGCTCGCCAAGCTCGGCACACCCTTCAAGAAGGAAGGCGGGACGGTTACCGCGGGCAATGCCTCCGGCGTCAATGACGGCGCGGCTGCGCTGATCGTCGCCTCCGAAGCGGCGGCGAAGAAATACGGCCTCAGGCCGATCGCCCGCATTCTCGGCGGTGCCGCCGCCGGCGTGCCGCCGCGGATCATGGGCATCGGCCCGGTCCCGGCTTCGCGCAAGCTTTTGGCGCGGCTTGGCCTCAAACAGGAGCAGTTCGATGTCATCGAACTCAACGAAGCTTTTGCCTCGCAGGGTCTGGCAGTTTTGCGCGAACTCGGGATTGCCGATGACGATGCCCGCGTCAATCGTAACGGCGGGGCGATCGCGCTCGGTCATCCGCTCGGCATGTCGGGCGCCCGCATCACCGGCACGGCGGCGCTGGAACTTGCCGAAACCGGCGGCCGCTATTCGCTCTCGACCATGTGCATTGGCGTCGGGCAGGGGATCGCCGTAGCGCTGGAGCGGGTCTAGGGACAGCCGGTCATCGTACAAATTCGCGTGTTCGGCATTGCCGATCAGCGACGCCTGCTGCTAAGACTCCCAGCCATAATCACACTTCATTGGTTTTAGGGAGGCTTTGCAGCCATGGCTGATCTTGCTCAATCACTCGCGTCCATCAAGTTGCCGGATCTGGTCGGCAAGGCGGTGCTCATCACCGGCGCCTCGACCGGTATCGGTGCCGCACTTGCCCGCGCCTTCGCGGCACAGGGGATGAAGGTCGGCATTCATTACAATGCCAGCCGCGAACCGGCCGAAAAACTCGCCGAGGAAATCCGCGCCACCGGCGCCACCGTGCATCTCGTGCATGGTGACGTATCGAAAGAGGGCGAGACCGAGCGCGTCGTCGAAGAAACGGCAAAGACCTTCGGCCATCTCGACGGCCTGATCAACAATGCCGGCGGCATGCTCGGCCGCAAGCCGACCGCCGAATATACCGACGAGCACTACGACAACGTCATGAACCTCAATGCACGCTCGGTTCTCGCTGCCGTGCGCGCCGCTCATCCCTGGCTGAAGAAGCAGGGTGGATTCATCATCAACACCACCTCGATCGCCGCCCGCAATGGCGGCGGTAACGGCGCGATCCTCTATGCGGCATCCAAGGGCTTCGTCTCGACGATTACCCGCGGCCATGCCAAAGAGTTTGTCGGCGATCGTATCCGCGTCAATGCAGTGGCGCCCGGCGTTATCGCCACGCCGTTCCATGAGCGCTATACCAATGACGAGCAGATGGAGATGCAGCGCAAGTCGATCCCGATGGGCTTTGTCGGCACTTCGGAAGATTGCGTCGGCGCCTATCTCTTCCTCGCTTCGCCGACCCTGTCTGGCTACATCACCGGCCAGATCATCGAAGTGAATGGCGGCCAGCTGATGCCGTAATCCGGCATTTTCTCTCCCCGATATTTTGCACTGCACAAGGGAACCTTCGGGTTCCCTTGACGTTTCGGAGACGGGGGAAGGCGATCGCCGTTCCTTGTTATCTGAGACGGATGATCATGTTCAAGCCAAGCCACTCCAATCGCTGTGCCGGGCAACGCTGCCGGACGCAGTGCTTTGCTGTGTCTGCTGGCTGAATTGCCCATCCGCCTCGTCAGCTGCCGCGGCAGCGAAAACCGTATAATGAAGCGACATAAAGGATGGGCGACACAAAGATGAGCTATTCGTTCTCGGAACTCGATTTCCTCAAGCCGGAGCTTGGTGCGGAATATACCGGATCCGGGACGCATTTCGCCGTCTACTCTGCCCATGCCGAACAGATGGAACTCTGCCTGTTTTCGGCCGACGGCAAGAAGGAAGAGGCGAGGCTGGCGCTGCCCAAGCGCGAGGGCGACATCTGGTCGGGCTATATCGCCGGCGTCGGGCCGGGAACGGTCTATGGCTATCGCGCCCACGGCCCTTACGATCCGAAGAACGGCCACCGTTTCAATCCCAACAAGCTGCTGCTCGACCCCTATGCCAAGCAGGTGAAGGGCGATCTGAAATGGGATGATGCTCTCTACGGATATGCGATCGGAAAGGACGATCTGTCCTTCGACGAGCGCGATAGTGCGCCCTTCATGGTCAAGGGTGTCGTCCAGGATCCGGATTTCGATTGGGATGGCGACCAGGCGATCCGCAGGCCATGGACGGAAACCATCGTCTATGAGGCGCATGTGCGCGGCATGACGATGACCCATCCCAAGGTGCCCGATCATCTGCGCGGTACGTTCCTGGGCATGGCGAGCGATCCGATCATCGATCATCTGACGAAGCTCGGCATTTCCGCCATCGAACTTCTGCCGATCCAGTTCTTCCCGAACGACCGGTATCTCGAAGAAAAGAACTTGACCAATTACTGGGGCTACCAGACGCTCGGCTTCTTCGCGCCGCAGTCGCGCTACATGTCGAGCGACAAGATCACCGAGATCAAGACGATGGTCCGCAAGTTCCATGCGGCCGGCATCGAAGTGATCATGGACGTCGTTTATAATCACACCGCTGAAGGCAGCGAGCGCGGCCCGACACTCTCCTTCCGCGGCCTCGACAATGCGAGCTACTACATTCTCTCGCCAGACGATGCGCGCCATACGTTCGATACGACGGGCACCGGCAACACGCTGAACATTGCCAACCCGATGGTGATGCGCATGGTGCTCGACAGCCTGCGCTATTGGGTCGGCGTCATGCATATCGACGGCTTCCGCTTCGATCTCGCCAGCACGCTAGGCCGCCAGGATCTCGAATTCGACCGTGCCGGCATTTTCTTCAGCGCCATCCGTCAGGATCCGATGCTGGCGGGCGTCAAGCTGATCGCCGAGCCGTGGGATGTCGGCGAGGGCGGATACCAGGTCGGCGGTTTCCCGCATCCCTTCCGCGAGTGGAACGACAAGTTCCGCGACGATGTCCGGCGCTTCTGGAAGGGCGACGGCGGTCTGGTTTCCAGCCTGTCGCAGCGCATCACCGGCTCCTCGGTGCAGTTCAATCATTCCGACCGCGGCGCAACGTCTTCAGTCAACCTGCTGGCTGCCCATGACGGCTTCACGCTGATGGATACGGTGTCCTTCAACGACAAGCACAACGAAGCGAATGGCGAGGACAACAATGACGGCCATTCCGACAATCATTCGGACAATATGGGCGCCGAAGGCGCGACCGACGATCAGGGCATCAACGACAATCGCGCGCGGCGCCGCCGCAACATGATGGCGACGCTGATGCTGTCTCAGGGCGTGCCGATGATCGTCGCCGGCGATGAGGTCGGCAACAGCCAGCATGGCAACAACAACGCCTATTGCCAGGACAACGAGATCGGCTGGATCGACTGGAGCGGTCTCGACGATCCGTTCCTGGCCTTCTGCCAGAAGATGATTGGCTTCCGCAAAGCCCATCCCGAGCTGCGCCAGGAGCGCTTCCTGACCGGCGAAACCAGCGAGGATGGCCGGATCGAGATCGCGTGGTTCAAGGCCGACGGCAGCTTCATGGATGACGGCGCCTGGAACGATGGCGAGCTGCGCGTGCTTGGGGTCTATCTGTCGCGCAGCGTCAGCGCACCCGAGAACGAGGACATGCAGGGTCTCTACATGCTCTTCAATGCCGGTGGCGATTGCGAGATCAATTTGCCGGAGGTGAACGGTGTCAGGGAATGGCAACGCCTCGTCGAGACCGGGGCGGACGATGCCTTCGAGGTCATCCACGCAGAGAACCCGTTCACGCTCTATCGCGAAAGTATCGCGGTGTTTGCGCCAAAAGGCGCCACCGAGCCGCCCAAGGATGCCGATACCGCCGAGCGCCGCCGCTGGTTCAGTTTCGGCCGCAAGAAGAAGTGACAGGCCCAGAACAAAGCGATGAATGCGGACGCGATAACTGAGCTCGGACTGACCTATGTGAACGATACCGAACCGGGTATCCGCCGCAGCCGGAAGGGCAAGGGCTTTTCCTACCGTCTGCCGGATGGTTCGCTGGTATCCGATCCGGATCAAAAGAAGCGCATCGCATCGCTCGGTCTGCCGCCCGCCTATGAGGGTGTCTGGATCTGCCTGCAGGAAAACGGCCACCTGCAGGCAACCGGCTACGACGCGCGCGGGCGCAAGCAGTACCGTTATCACAAGGACTGGAACAGCTTCCGCAGCGTCGAGAAATTCCATCAGCTGATCGAATTCGGCCAGGCGCTGCCGAAGATTCGCCGGCAGGCTCTCAGAGATCTCGACACCGGCGCCGACGATGTCAGGGGCGTCCTTGCGGCGCTGACGACGCTGCTCGATGAAGCACATCTGCGCGTCGGTAATCAGGCCTATGTCAGGGAAAACGGCACCTATGGCGCAACGACGCTACTCAAGCGCCACATCAAGCTGAACGACGGCAGAATCGAGCTCAAATTTCGGGCGAAGGGCGGCAAGCGCGTGCAGCGCAGCCTCAAGCATCCGCGGTTGCAGAAAATCCTGGAAGAAATCGCCGATCTCCCCGGCCGCCAGCTTTTTGTCTGGAAGGACGAGACGGGATCGCTGAAGCCGGTCGAGTCCGGCAGGCTCAACGCCTATCTGGCCGAAATTTCCGGCATCGCGATTTCCGCCAAGACCTTTCGTACCTGGGCGGGCTCGCTTGCCGGGTTCGGCGCGGCACGCGGCGCAATCCTCGATGGCCGCCACCCAACTGTGAAAGAGATGGCGGAGGCCTCGGCCGAAGTATTGCACAACACGCCGGCCATCTCGCGCTCCAGCTATATCCACCCGCGCATCATCGCTCTTTCGGACCGCGGCAGCGCGTTGGCGGAAGAACTGCCGGAGCCGGCGGAGCCGCTGCGCGGTCTTCGCGCCGAGGAAAACCGCCTGCTCGATTTCCTGATGCGCGAAGCGGGCATCACGCCCTCTTCAAGATGATGAAAAAAGCCCGCGCTCGGGAGCGCGGGCTTCTCAAGATAACAGGAGGTCTTATCAAGCAGCCGCTTCTGAAAGACGGCCTTCCTCGATCTACTCGCCGCGCCGATGTCGCAGTAAATGCGCGCTCCAATCAGTGCGGTCGCAGAAGTAGAACCACTCAAGCGCCAGATCGTTCCTGAAATGCGACGCGCGATCTGCAAACTTGGCTTTAAAGCGGTGGCCGCGGAACAAATTCTCTTACATCTCGTTGAAAAGCTTGATCGGAAGTCATTCTGAAAGGGCGCTCCCATGCCGAATGTCCGCAAGGCGGCTGACAAGGACCGAAAGTTCGATCCCCGCGACCGGTTGATCGTCGCTCTCTACGCGCAGCTGAAAGCCGAGCGGGAGACGCGCGAGACGCTCGAATGGGTCATCCGCAATGGCGGATTGTCGGACGCGGTGCTGGAAGCGATCGCCTCCGATCCCGTCAGGCCGGTGACCAGCGACGAGATCGCATCGGTCGAAAAGATCATAGCTTTGGATGAGCGCCGCAAAGGTGCGCCACGCGACTACGACTGAAGAAAGAGGAGCTGAAGATGGTGGATATTACATATCAGATCGTGCCGCATGACGAAGGCTGGGCCTACAAGCTCGGCGAAACCATTTCCGAGACCTATGCCACGGCCGAGGAAGCCGCAGACCGGGCGCGAAGTGCTGCGTCGCGGCAGAAGATCGGGGCCGGCGATGCCACGCTCGCCTATCCCTCGCCGGATGGCGGCTGGCAGTTTCAACCCCTGGAAACGGACAAGAGCGGAAGCAGGCTCTGACGGGACAAGCGTAGGAGAGTGACATGGCGGCGCGGGCAAGCTGGAAAGGCCATCTGAAGATCGGCGACCTTGTCTGCGCCGTCGGTCTCTACACGGCCATTTCATCGTCGGACCGCCTGTCCTTCAATATCATCAACCGGAAGACCGGCCATCGCGTCGAGCGGCAGTTTGTCGATAGCGAAACCGGAAAGCCCGTGGACCGCGAAGACCAGGTGAAGGGCTACAGGATGGACAATGGCGAATACATCGTCATCGAAGGTGACGAGATCGCCAGCGTCATGCCGGAGAGCGACAAGGTGATGGGCGTCCAGAGCTTCATCCCGCTGGAAGAGATCGACAAGCTCTATTTCGATCGTCCGTACTATCTGGCGCCAGTCGAGGATCACGATGCCGAAGCGCTTAGCCTGATCATGCGCAGCATGCGCGACAACAAGGTCGCAGCGCTCGCCCAGGCCGTATTGTTCCGCCGCAACCGGACGCTATTGATCCGCGCGCAGGGCGATCACGTCATCGCCACCATGCTCAATTTCGACTACGAAGTCCGCTCCGCCGAGACAGTCTTCAAGGACATTCCCGATATCAAATTTGACAAGGAAATGCTGGAGCTTGCCGGCCACATCATCGGCACCAAGAAGGGCAGCTTCAATCCGGCCGAATACGAGGACCGCTACGAGGCGGCACTGACCGAACTCGTGAAAGCCAAGATCGAGGGCCGGGAGCCGCCGAAGCGCAAGCCGAAGCCGGAGGGCAAGGTCGTCGATCTCATGGAGGCGCTGCGCCAAAGCGCCAAGATCGGCGGCAAATCCGGATCTGGTAAGCCTGCCGCCAGCGCATCCAGCCGCCGCAAGAAGGCGAGCTGACGATGGCGCTCGAAACCTATCAGCAGAAGCGCGACTTCAAGGCCACTCCCGAACCGCGCGGCGCAAAAGGCAAGAGCAAGGGCAACAGCTTCGTCATCCAGAAGCACGACGCGACGCGGCTGCACTACGATTTCCGGCTGGAGATGGACGGCGTGCTGAAAAGCTGGGCGGTGACGCGCGGCCCCAGCCTGAACCCCGATGACAAGCGGCTGGCCGTCCATGTCGAGGATCATCCTCTCTCCTATGGCGATTTCGAAGGCGTCATTCCGAAGGGGCAATATGGCGGCGGCACCGTCATCGTCTGGGATCAGGGAACCTGGACGCCGCTTTACGATGCGAAGAAAGCCTATCGAAAGGGCCATATCGAATTCGAGCTCGACGGCGACAAGCTGAAAGGCCGCTGGCATCTCGTCCGCATGCACGGCAAGCCGGGCGAAAAGCACGAGAACTGGCTGCTGATCAAGGGCGAGGACGCCGAAGCCCGCCATGGCCGCGAGGACATCCTCAAGAAGCGTCCGGAATCGGCCAAGAGCGGCCGGACGATCGAACAGGTCGCCAAGAACCCAGATGATACCTGGAATTCGAAGCCGAATGGCCGGAAGGCGGCAGCCAGGCTTGCAACCAAGGCCAAGGCGAAGCCGCAGGCTCACCAATGGCCGAAGGGTGTGCGCAAGGCGGCGATGCCCGATTTCGTCGAGCCGGTGCTTGCCAAGCTGAAGCCGCGTCCTCCGGCCGCCGACGGCTGGATCCACGAGATCAAGTTCGACGGCTACCGCCTGCAGATCCGCATCCGCGACGGGAAGGTGGCGATGCTGACGCGCACCGGCCTGGACTGGACGGAGAAATTCGGGGAAGAGATCGCTGCCGCCTTCGGCGAACTGCCTGTCGAGACCGCGCTGATCGACGGCGAACTGGTCGTCGAACGCGAGAACGGTGCATCGGACTTCTCGGCACTCCAGCACGATCTGAGCGAGGGGCGTAGCGACCGCTTCTCCTTCTATGCCTTCGACCTGATCTATCTCGACGGCCATGATCTGCAGAATGCAGCGCTGATCGATCGCAAGGCGCTGCTGGAAAAGCTGCTGCCGGCGGGCAGTAGCAAGTTGCGCTACAGCGATCATTTCGACGAGAATGGCGGCCTGGTTCTCGACCACGCCTGCCAGCTCAGCCTGGAAGGCGTCATCTCTAAGGGCCGCGACAGCAAATATGTGTCAGGCCGCACCGGCGACTGGATCAAATCGAAATGCGTCAAGCGCCAGGAATTCGTCATTGGCGGCTATGTGCCCTCGACCTCGATGAAGAGCGCCATCGGCTCGCTCGCCATGGGCTATTATGACAAGGGCAAGCTGAAACATGTCGGGCGCGTCGGTACCGGATATACCGCGAAGCTCTCGCACAATCTCTACACTCAGCTCTCCAAGATCGAGCAATCCGCCAGTCCTTTCGACGGCAAGCTGACGGCCGAGGAGCGCCGCGGGTTGGTGTTCGTCAAGCCTGATATGGTTGCCGAGGTTGAGTTTGGCGCCTGGTCAGCCGATGGTAATCTCCGCCATGCGGCTTTCCGCGGTTTGCGCGAAGACAAGGCGGCAAAGGATGTGGGGCGCGAAATGGGTGGAACTGCTGCAAAAGAACTGCCGGTATCGAGCGTGACGTTGACGCATCCCGATCGCATCTACTGGCCCGACGAGGGCATTACCAAGGCCGGGCTGGCCGATTACTACGCCCATGTCTGGGAACTGATGAAGCCGTTCGTCGTCAACCGGCCGCTCTCGCTGCTGCGCCTTCCCGATGGCATTGCCGGCAAGCAGCGTTTCTTCCAGAAACACGCCTGGAAGGGAATGAACGAATATATCGAAGAGATCGCCGACCCCAAGGATCGCAGCGGCGAGAAGCTGCTGCGGATCAGGGATTTCGACGGGCTCGTCGCGCTGGTGCAGTCGGCCGTCCTGGAGATCCACCCCTGGGGCGCGACGACCGCCAAATGGGAAAAGCCCGATATGGTGACCATGGATCTCGATCCGGCCGATGATGTGCCATGGGACGCGGTGATATCGGCGGCGCATGAGATCAAGGCGCTCATGGAAGGCGAGGGGCTGGCTGCCTTCGTCAAGACCTCGGGCGGCAAGGGGCTGCATGTCGTGGCGCCGCTGGCGCCGAAGGCGGGCTGGACCGAAGTGAAAGCCTTCGCCAAATGGATCGCCGACACGATGGAAGCCTCCGACCCATCCCGCTACATCGCCAAGGCGACAAAGGCCGAACGAACGGGCAGGATCTTCATCGACTATCTGCGCAACGGGCGCGGCAATACTGCCGTCGCGCCCTATTCGGCCCGCGCCCGCAAAGGTGCGCCGGTCTCGATGCCCATCGATTGGAGCGAGCTGACAGGCGAGATCGGCCCCGCTTATTTCACCGTCGACAACGCGCCGGCGAGGGTCAACGCGCTGTCAAGCGACCCCTGGGCCGATTTCTTCGATGCAGCGAGGCCTCTAGAAAAGAAGAAGCGGTCCTGACGCATCGGGATCGCTCTCGTCTGATCATGCCGCGATCGGCTTCCGCCGGTCGAGCAGGCAAGCAAGACCGGCGCTGACAAGAGCCAATGCCGCTGGGATGAGGATCACGTAGAGCAGATCCCGGCCGCTCGAAGCGTCATTGAGGAGAAGTCCGGCGATCGAGGCGATGACGGCGCCGCCGCCAACGCTGACGGCCGCCGCTAGCCCCGCAGCCGTGCCCGCGAGATCGGGCTGGACGGCCAGTATCCCCGAATTGGCGGCAGGCATGGTCAGCCCGTTGCCGATGCCGATGAAGATGCAGGCCGCGAAGAAGGCGGGAGGCGCGGTCAATCCGCCGACGGCAAGAGCCAGGCCGCCGAGCAATCCGGTGCACGTGACTGCGCGTCCCGCAACCAATACGGCGGCGATTGGAATGCGGCCAGCATACCGTCCTGCGAGATAGCTGCCGAGGATGAAGCCCGCGGGCACCAGTCCCATGTAGAGGCCAAGCCTGGCGCTTGATCCGCCGAGCGCTTGGTTCATGACCAGCGGCGCGCCGGCGAGGAAGACGTAAAGCGTTCCCATCGAGCAGGCCATGCAGGCGGCATAGGCGAGGAAACGCGGCGAGCCGAGCAGCAGCCGGTATGCCGCGAGATAGCCATGTGAGTGAGTTTTCCGCTTCCCGGTCTCATCACGGATCTCACGGGCGGCGAGCGCCAGCATGATTGCCCCGAGCACCGCGAACATCACGAAATTTGCCCGCCAGCCGAAAAGCTCGCTGACCGATCCGCCGATCGTCGGCCCGATCATTGGTGCTACCGCCCAGCCCATGGCGAGATAGCCGAACTTGCTGGCCGCTTTCTGCCCGCCCCAGCTTTCCTTGACGATGACGAGCGCGATCGAGAAGCAGGCCGCAATGGCCGCCTGCAAGGTACGGAAGAGCAGGAAGACATGAATGTTATCCGCAAGCGCACAACCAGCTGAGGCCAGGATGAAGACAGACAGCGAGGAAAGCACGACCGGCCTGCGGCCAAAGCGATCGGACAGGGCGCCGCCGATGATCTCGGCAAAGGCGGTCAGCGCAGCATAAGCGGCGACGGAGAGCGCCACCAGTGCCGGATCGGCGCGCAGATCGGCGGCAATCTCCGGCAGGGACGGCAGGATCAGGTTGACGGGTAGGACGGAGAGGGCGGTCAGCAGGATCAGGGTGATCAGCCGCGGCGGCACGGATTGAAGTTGCCCTGCGGGCGCGGGTTCGGATGCGGATTGTCCGGTCATCGGTCGGTCTCTCGGGTGATGGGAAGAGGGATGTCCGGCAGGCCGCTGCCCGGAATCCAGGCAATAAAAAAGGCCCCGCCGGGAGCCTGCTTACCGCGCATGGGTGCTTTCGCCGGATGGCTACGCCATCCTGCCCATGCGCCCTATCACCACTACGAGAACCGTTGCGATCATCATTGCCTAGAGCTAGCGGCAAACCTTGGGCTGGTCAATCGCGAGCACATATGAAAAGGGCGGCTTGCGCCGCCCCTTCCGAAATCAGGCTGCCTTCGACACCACGCCATGCGGATCGAGGACGAATTTCGTCGCCGCGCCCTGGTCGAAGCTCTCGTAGCCCTGTGCGGCATCTTCGAGCGAGATGACCTTGGCGTTGACGATGTCGGCGATCGGCAGACGGTCGTGCAGGATCGCCTGCATGAGCTGGCGATTGTACTTGATGACAGGGGTCTGGCCGGTGTGGAAGGACTGCGCCTTCGCCCAGCCGAGACCGAAGCGCAGCGACAGGCTGCCCTGCTTGGCGGCGGCATCAACGGCGCCCGGATCCTCGGTGACGTAGAGACCGGGAATACCGATCGAGCCTGCGGCGCGGGTAATCTCCATCATCTGGTTCAGGACGATTGCCGGCTGTTCGCCACCGGCATGGCCGCGGGCTTCGAAGCCGACGGCATCGATGGCGCTATCGACTTCGTTGGTGCCGACGACCTGGGCGATCATGTCGCCGAGACGGTCGCTTTTCGACAGGTCGATCGGTTCGAAACCGACCTTGGCGGCGTGCGCCAGACGATCCTTGTTGAAGTCGCCGATCATGACAACGGCAGCGCCGAGGATGCGGGCCGAGGCGGCGGCAGCAAGGCCGACAGGACCCGCACCGGCGACATACACCGTCGAGCCGACGCCCACCCCGGCGCGGACCGCGCCATGGAAGCCGGTCGGCAGAATGTCGGACAGCATGGTCAGGTCGCGAATCTTGGCCATCGCCTTGTCGCGATCCGGAATCTTCAGGAGGTTGAAGTCGGCATAGGGGATGGTGACGTAGCGGGCCTGACCGCCGATCCAGCCGCCCATGTCTACATAGCCATAGGCGCCGCCTGCGCGCGACGGATTGACCGTCAGGCAGACGCCGGTGTCCTGCGACTTGCAGCAGCGGCAACGGCCGCAGGCAACATTGAACGGAACGGAGACAATGTCGCCGATTTCGAGCATCTCGACATCGATGCCCTTCTCGATGACTTCGCCGGTGATTTCGTGGCCGAGAACCAGGCCGGGCATGGCTGTCGTGCGGCCGCGGACCATGTGCTGGTCGGAGCCGCAGATGTTGGTGGAAATGACTTTCAGGATGACGCCATGTTCGATGCGGCGGCCATCGGGGGCCTCCAGCTTCGGATCGTCGATGTCGCGGACTTCGACCTTGCCGGGCCGCAGATAGACTACGCCTCTATTCTTGCTCATTCTCGTCTCCTCCGTTGAAAATGCCGCCATCCCGCAGGGCTCCTCCCGCTGCGGGCTGTGCTCACAGATTAGAGCATATGCAAACAGGCACCGTTCCGAATGCGACGGTTTGGGTCCGGAATTGGCCTGTTAGTGCCGCTTCGGCTGGCCGCTTTCTTTCGCCAGGCTCTTCTTCAGGGCATCCATGATATTGACGACATTGCCTGTCGATTTGACAGCAGGTGCCTTCTTGGCCGGTGCCGCCTTTTTCATGGTTTTCAGCTTGGCGCGGATAATGCTCTGCAGCCGCTTCTGCACCGGATCCTGCATCAGGGCGGGGCTCCAGTCCTGCGTCTGGTCCTTCACCAGCTTCTTCATCATCGCCAGCACCTTGGCATCGGGCTTGGCGTCGATAGCGACCGTTCCCACAGCCTCGCGAACCTCGTCGCCGTAATGCAGCGTCCAGAGCACGATCCCCTTGCCCTGCGGCTCCAGAAGCACCGCGCGTTCGCGGCGATAGAGCACCAGCCGGGCGATGCCGACCACGTCATTGGCAGCCATCGCCTCGCGGATGACGCAGAAAGCCTCGGTCCCGACCTTGTCTTCGGGTGCCAGGAAATGCGGCTTGTCGTACCAGATCCAGTCGATCGAGCCGCGCGGCACGAACGTGTCGATATCGATCGTCCGCGTGCTTTCCAGGCCGACCTCGTCGAGTTCGGCATCTTCGAGCAGCACATAATCGTCCTCGCCGCGCGGATAGCCCTTCACCTGCTCCCTGGCCGCAACCGCCCGGTGGGTAACGCTGTCCACATAGCGGCTTTCGACGCGGTTCTTGGTGTTGCGGTTCAAAACGTTGAACCGCACCTTGTTGCTGTCCGTCGTCGCCGGCGTCAGCGACACCTGCGCCGTCACCAACGAGAGCTTCAGATAGCCTTTCCAGAATGTCTGCCGGGGCATCTCGGTTCTCCTCAGGCCGCCTTGTCCAGTTCCGGATAGTGGCGGAAAATGCCGTTTACGTTGAAGGCGAGGCGGCGAGCGGATTTCAGGTAGGCAGCGATATTCGGCCGCTGCTCGACCCTATCGTGCAGCGCCTGCAACAACGGATATGTCTCCGCCGAGCCCTTCATCGCCTTGGGAAAGGCATAGCGCAGTCCTTTGAGCACCTGAAACAGCGACAGGTCCACATAGGTTAGCTTGTCGCCCGAGATATGCGCCGGCCCCTTCGGGTTGTTGGCGATGACGCGCTCGAAATAGCCGAAAAATTTGGGGATGCGCTCCTTGATGAACTCGCCCGAGCGCGCCTTTGCCTCTTCCTTCTGGTCTTCATAGTAGAGTGACGTTGCGATCGGGTGATGCGTGTCGTGCACCTCTGCGACGAAATCGGTGATCGTCAGCTGCAGGCCGTTGAGGACATAGCGCGCCGTATCATGCTTCGGTGCCAGGTCAAGCTTCGCTCCGAGATAGAACAGAATGTTGGCGACATGGGAAATGATCAGGTCGCCGTCCTTCAGGAATGGCGGCGCGAAGGGGATGTCACTACCCGAGCCGCTCTTCATGATTTCCATCATTTCGCCCGTGCCTCTGCCGGGCTCCCGCGTCACGTCGATGTAGCTGGCGCCAGCTTCCTCAAGCGCAAGGCGGACGAATTCGCCGCGACCCTGTATGCCGTCCCAATAATAGAGCTCGTATGCCATTCAACTCCCCGGCCAGATACGCCATGTTTCATCCATTGAAGTGTAGCGGCTGGCGCATCCGTCAACAGGCGCGGCTTTTACCATCAGTGATGAGCGTGTTGCGCATTGCGCTTGCGAGTTGCCGCTGCCTTGCTGGCGGAAGCGGAGCGCTCGGCGGGCGTGCGTGAGGCAGAGGCTTTGCCGCCGGTCCGGCCGCCCTTTCCCGCGGAGACGTGGGTGTCCGTCTTGCCGCGGCCGGATCCGGATTTGTTGCCGCCGCCGTCTTCCTTGTTGACGGTCGCCCAGGCCCGGCGCTCGGCCTCCTCGTGGGAGAGCCCGCGATCCTCGTAGCTCTCTTCGATATGCTCCGCCTTGCGCTTCTGCTTGCCGATATAGGCCGATTTTTCGCCTCTGGGCATCATCGCCTCCTGTTGCTCCAAACAAGTTTCAACCGCCCGGAACTTGAAAAGTTCCGTCCATTCCGCGGCGCGGTACGATTCTTACGTAAACGGAACAAAAATCGCGTTGACCCCGTTTTTGGCGGCGAGTCCTGAAACCTCATGACCAAAAAGGAAGGAGCACAGACATGGACAACCACATCAGCGAAGCCGATGGAAACGGCAAGATCGATCTGAATGGCCAGCTATCGCCTGTGGCCTACAGCCTCAAGGTAAGGAAGGGCACAGGCCAATCCTTTGAGATCAACGTTCGCCTGATGGCGTCGCGCGACTGGCTGCTGCAACGCGGCTTCGCCAGCGATGCCGTGCTGATCAGCGCCAGTGGCGCGCGTATTCCCGTCTATCACCCTGGCGGCGCGCTTAATATCGGCGACAGTCTGGCGGTCGAACTGATTGCGCGCGACGACAGCTGCGTCAGCACCGATGACATCGTCCGCAAATATCCCGAGTTCAACAGCGGCAGCCACAAGCTCGATGGGTTCTAGGCGATCGGGCGCTGCTGGGCCGCGGTCTTGATGGCTGTGTCGAGAGCCGTGCTGCTGAAGGGTTTTGTCAGCAACACGGAGCCGGCAAAGCGGGCCGCTTCCGGAAGGCTGCTATTGCCGGTGGCAAAGACCAATCCGACGGACGGGAATGCCGCACGCGCCTTGGCGGCAAAGGCGGGGCCGGACATACCCGGCAACCCGACATCGGCGACGATGATATCGACCGAGGCAGCAGCGAGGATTTCGACGCCGCGTTCGCCGCTCTCGGCTTCGATCACGTCATAGCCGAGATCCTGCAGGATCTCGGCTGTATCCATGCGGATGAAAGCGTCGTCTTCGACCAGCAGCAGCTTGAGCTTTTCCTGGACGATTTCGCGCGGCGGCGTTCCGGGCGCGCTGATTGCCGCTGCGGCGCTCTGGCGGCGCTGGGCCTGATTGGCAAGCACATGGCGGATCTTCCGGGCCAGCGCTTCGCGGGTATAAGGCTTCGAAAGCAGCTCCAGCCCCGGATCCAGACGGCCGCCATGGACGATGGAGTTTTCGGTATAGCCGGATGTGTAGAGGACGCCGACATGCGGAAGCCGTTCGCGCGCCATGCGGGCCAGTTCCGGGCTCTTCAGCGTGCCGGGCATGACGACATCTGTGAACAGAAGGTCGATATGGACGCCGCTCTCGATGACCGTCAGCGCGCTCTGCGCATCGCGGGCCTTAAGCACGTAATAACCGAGATCGGTCAGCATCTCGACGACGGTGGCGCGCACGCCTTCGTCGTCCTCGGCGACCAGAATGGTCTCGGTGCCGCCTACGGCAGGCACGGTCTCGATGCTGGCGATACGATCCTCGCTCTGGAAGGAGCGCGGCAGATACAGCTTCAGCGTCGTGCCTTCGCCGATCTCACTATAGATCTTCACATGCCCGCCGGATTGCTTGACGAAGCCATAGACCATTGACAGGCCGAGCCCGGTGCCCTTGCCTTCCGGCTTGGTGGAGAAGAACGGTTCGAAAGCCTGCTCGATGACATCAGCCGTCATGCCCGAACCGGTGTCGCTGACGGCGAGCACGACATATTGGCCGGCAACGACCTCGGGATGGGTGCGGCTGTAGGAATCGTCGAGAAACGCGTTGCCGACCTCGATCGTCAGCCTTCCCGAGCCATCCATTGCATCGCGAGCGTTGATCGCCAGATTGAGCAGGGCATTCTCGATCTGGATCGGATCGGCAAAGGTGTTCCAGAGCCCGCCGGAGACGATGGTCTCAACCTCGATTTCCTCACCCAGCGCGCGGCGCAGCATGTCGTCCATGCCCGAGACGAAGCGGCCGATATTGATCACCTTCGGTTCCAGCGGCTGGCGGCGGCCGAAGGCCAGAAGCTGGCTGGCAAGCCGTGAACCGCGATCGACGGCGGTGAGGGCGTTGGAGATACGCTCCTTGGCGCGGGTATTGCTGGAGACATCCTTGCCAAGCAGCTGGAGATTGCCCGAAATCACCTGCAGCAGGTTGTTGAAGTCATGCGCCACGCCACCGGTCAGCTTGCCGATCGATTCCATCTTCTGCGCCTGCTGGAGGGCAGCTTCCGCATGCTGGCGATCGGCGATCTCTGCGGCAACACGAACCTCGAGCGTCTCGTTCAGCCGCCGGAGCTGTTCCTCGACATTGCGGCGCTGATTGAGTTCCATCTCCTGGGCGCGAACGAGGCGCGCATTGTCGATCGCCACGGCGGCCTGGCCGGCGAGGCTAACAAGGCTCGATTCCGCGGCATCATTGAAGCGGCCGGGTTGCGCATGGCCAAAGAACAGGCCGCCGATCACCGAGCCGTCGCGCGACTTGACCGGCACGGCGAGATAGCTGCGCACGGGCAGGTGGCCCTTCGGCATTCCCGCATGCGGCGCGTTCTTGCCATAGCGTGGGTCGAGCAGGATGTCGTCGGAGCGTACGACGCCTTCACCATTGAAGGTCGGCGCGAAGACCTTGGTGTTGCGCGGCATCGGAAAGCGCTCGAAGTTCTTCCGGTCAACGCCCGACAGGGCATAGAGCATATAGCTGCCGCCTTCTCCGTCATCGACATTGTAGAAGAAGGCGCCGAACTCGGCGCCGGTCAGTGCTACGCCGGCATCGACTGCGGTTTGCGTCAGACGCTCGACATTCAGCTCGGCGGTGATCGCCGATCCCGCCGCATTGACGATCGATAGCGCATCCGACTTGATCCGGAGTTCATCGAGCGCCCGCCGCTCGCCACGTTTCGCGGTGACCTGGCCGGAGACCTCCATCGTCGCACAGAGAATGCCGACGATCGAGCCGGTCTCGTCGCGTAGCGGCGTATAGGAGAAGGTGAACCAGGCATCCGCAAGCTTGCCGCCGCGGCGCATCGGAACCAGCAGCTCTTCGAAAAGCTGCGCCTGGCCGTCAAGCGTTGCCTTTACGATCGGCTCGAACTGCGGCCAGATATCGCTCCAGACTTCCTTGAAGGGACGACCGAGAGCATGTGGATGGCGCTCCGAAAAGATCGGCACATAGGCGTCGTTGTAGATGAAGGCGAGGTCCGGACCCCAGGCGATGAACTTGGCATGGCGGGAATCGAGGGCGGCGTCGACGATGAAGCGGAGCGAGGCGGGCCATTGATCGACAGGTCCCAGACCTGAGGCGCGGAACTCCGGATCCCGAAGCATTTTGCCGATCCCGCCGCCACCCTTCGGCCAATCGCCTTCAGTCTGCCCCGTCATTCAAATTCACTTCCGTGCGATGCCGCTGCTTTCGCAGCGCGATTCTGCCCAATTGCAGGCTAAAATAGAGGGTCGCACGTATTGGGAAAGGCCTGACGGAAAATAAGCTTAACACGCGTGTATTCTTGCGCGCGAAGGACTGCCGGAGATGGGGGAACTACTTGCGGCCGAAGCGCTGGGCAACCGCGATCGCCTTGGTCAGATCGAAGAAGCGGCCGGATGCCGGACGGCGCTCCGGAAAGACGAAGCCGACCATATTGTCGATGATAATCACCAGCCCGATAGCGAGCAGAAAATAGGCCAGCGCGGCGATCGTCAGGACAAGCATTGTTCCCTCACACCGGCGCTATGAACATGTAGCAGCTGGCTACGATCAGGGACACGAGGATGACGTCGAAATAGCCTTTGTTCATGGCGGTTCTCCCATTCCCGCCAATAACATTCCAGGCGGGCTTTGGTTCCGCCATTCGTGGCCATTTCGCGGCAATATTTTGAAGATGCCAGATTGTGGTCTTCATTTGGCCTGATCGATCCCCCGGGGAGCTGTCTGCTCCATGAATCACACCATAAAACGCAAGTAATTCAGATATATGACACGAATAGGCAGACGCGGGTTTCCGCGCGTCTGCGAAGATCGGATAAATGATGTCAGGCTAAGCCGATTTGCGGCTTGCCGTCTTCTTGGGTGCGGCCACGGCCTTCACGGCGCCATTGGTCTTGGCACCGGCCGTTGTGGTCCGCTTTGCCCTGGTCTTGACTTCGGTGCCGTCCTTGGATGCGGCAGAGGTCTCGAGCGTTTCGCGCTCTTTCCTTGCCTGTTCCCAATGAACTGAATCGCGCCCCGTCGGGTGGCCCTCTTCTTCCCAGAGGGAATATGCACGCTTCTTGATCCACTCGTCGCGAGTTTCTGCCATCGCTGATCTCCCGTCACAACATGCCGCAGTCAAACGCTAGACTAGATGGGATGGTTCCAGAGGAATCATGCAGTTTCAAGAAGAATTTTGACACACTGCAAAATATTGTTTGCGGTGCAATATAAATGGGCAGTTTTGCTCGCTGGCAGCCTGCAATACTGCACAAAACTTGTGCTTTTCTCACTGCTAATGTTCGTGGGTCTGTACCGATGGAACAACCGGCGCGATCACGGATTTCGGAACATGTTCGGATATCAGCGACAAGGGGACGGCATGACCGGCAATGCGAAGCACGCCTGGGGGCCAATCAGGGACGGCGATGAGACCAAGTTCCGGCTTTGGGCACCGGGAGAAGCGGCGGTTGTTCTGCAGCTGGCTGGCGCCGGCCATGCAATGCAAGATACCGGTGATGGCTGGTTCGAGACGCGCGTGCCCGGACCGCTCGAAGGACAGGATTACGTCTTCGTTCTCGGAGATGGACGCGCCGTGCCCGACCCTGCTTCGCGCCAGCAGCGCGGCGATGTGCATGGCCCGTCGCTTGTGCCTGCCAGCGTCTATCGCTGGCGGACCGACTGGAAGGGAAGGGACTGGGAAGAGGCCGTCATCAGCGAGATCCACGTCGGCACCTTCACCGGCGAGGGCACGTTCTCAAGCGCGATCTCCAAGCTCGATCATCTGGCAGGGGCGGGCATCACGGCAATCGAAATGATGCCGGTGGCGCAGTTTTCCGGCGAGCGCGGATGGGGCTACGACGGGGTGCTGCATTACGCGCCGCATTCGGCCTACGGGACACCGGATGACTTTCGCGCCTTCATCGATGCAGCGCATGCCCGCGGCATCATGGTGCTGCTCGATGTCGTCTACAATCACTTCGGCCCTGAAGGAAACTACCTGCACGGCTATGCCCCGGATTTCTTCCGCGCCGACCGCCAGACACCGTGGGGAGCGGCAATCGATTTCGCTCAGCCCGCGGTGCGCCGCTATTTCATCGACAACGCACTCTATTGGATCGGCGAATTTCAGCTCGATGGCCTGAGGCTCGATGCCGTCGAACAGATCCATGACCTGTCGGAGCGCCATGTCCTCGAAGAATTGTCGAAAGAAGTGCGTAGCGCTTTTCCGGGCCGAAAGGTTCACCTGATCGTCGAGGATCAGCGCAATCTCGTCAGTCTGCTGGAGCGGGATGAAAAAGGCGAGGTCAAGACCTACACGGCCGAATGGAACGACGATTTCCACCATGTCGCGCATATCATCGCAACCGGCGAGGACAACGGTCACTACAAGCCCTTTGCCGGCGACCTCTGGGAAAAGACGAAGCTCGCCCTGCAGCATGGCTTCGTCTATCCCGACCGTGCCGATCCGCCGGTGCTGCCGCGCGACGAACGTGTCTATCTGCCGCCCGAAGCCTTTGTGAATTTTCTGCAGAACCACGACCAGATCGGCAATCGTGCCTTCGGCGAGCGTTTGCTGAGCCTGTCCCGGCCGCCGATGGTGGAGACGCTGACAGCGATCATGATGCTGGCGCCGCAGATCCCGTTCCTGTTCATGGGCGAGGAATATGGGGAGACGCAGCCCTTCTATTTCTTCTGCGACTACGCCGGCGAACTCGGCGATATGATCCGCAAAGGCCGCATGAGGGAAGCTGAAGGCTTCGGTGGTCTGAAGGAAGGCCAATCGAAGGAGACGCTGCCGGACCCGAATGCGCGCGCGACCTTCGATGGCTCAGCCCTGCAATGGCAGCGCGCCGAGACTTCGGATGGCAGGCGCCGGAAAGCGTTCGTCGCGGAGCTTGCGCGGATCCGGCAACAGCATGTCGTACCGCTGCTGAAGCGGACACCGCGGATGCAGGCCGAGGCACCGGAAACCGCCGATGGCGCCCTGGCGATCGATTGGGCGATGGACGGCGCGCGGCTGCAGCTGCGTGCCAACCTCACGTCGCAATCGATAACGCTGCCCGCGGTCAATGGTCAGACGATCTTCGAGCTGGTCCGCGAGGTACATGGGGAGGGATTGCCGGCGGAATCGGTGGTTTTCGCCATTGCCTGACCGCATTTCACAGCCGCATGAAAGATTCACGCCTGACGCGAAGAGTGGCGAATTGAACGCTGCCATTTCGCGGCTATATTCCTGACCGATGTTTTATCTCATCTCGACCTACTGGCCGCATATTCTTTTCATCATCTCGATCGCCATGGGAGCCGCGGCGGCGATTCACGCCGCCATGACCAAGGAGGAAGTGCGCGCCGCGATCGGCTGGGTCGGCGTCATCATCCTGTCGCCGATCGTCGGTGCCGTGCTTTATGCCATTGCCGGCGTCAATCGCATCCGCCGCAAGTCGCTGAGTATCCGGCGCGATGAACTGCTGCCCGATGAAGCGCTGGACGAGCTCGAGACCTTCGATGCCGATGCGGAGATGGTGATCAGCGGCTATGGCTACCGCTTTGCCGCCATGCAGACGCTCGGCGACCGCGTTGCGCGCAATCCGCTGACAACGGGCAACACGATCGACATGCTGGAAACGGGTGACGATGCCTATCGTGCAATGAAGGCGGCGATCGATGGTGCCGAGCGCAGCGTTCTGCTGGAGACCTATATCTTCGACCGCGACAGGATCGGCCTCAGGATCGCCGATGCGCTGATAGCGGCCGTCAAGCGCGGCGTGGAAGTGCGGGTCCTGATCGATGCCGTCGGCGCCCGCTATTCCGTGCCGAGCATCCTCGGCTATCTCGCCGAGGGCGGCGTGACCGTCTCGGTCTTTAACGGCAACGTCATCATAGGCCTCAGGCTGCCCTATGCGAATCTCAGGACCCACCGCAAGATCGTCATTGTCGATGGGCGGCTGGCGCTGACCGGCGGGATGAATATCCGCGAAGGGTTCAGCGAGGAGATGTCGGGCGAGAGCTATGCCCGCGACACGCATTTTTCTGTCACCGGTCCGGCCGTCGCCGATCTGTTCGATGTCGCCGCCGAAGACTGGCGGTTTGCGACGGGAGAGCTTTTGAACAGCGCGGCCTGGCAGACCGCCACGCCGGAGCGCGAGCCGGGTGATCCGGTGTTCATGCGCGTCGTTGCATCGGGGCCGGACCGCAGCGTCGAAACCAATCACAAGATGCTGATGGGTGCCTTCTCTGTCGCGCGAAAATCGATCCGCATCATGTCTCCCTATTTCCTGCCGGATCGTGAACTGATCAGCGCGCTGGTGACGGCGGCGCGGCGCGGCGTCGAGGTGGATATCATCGTTCCCGCCGTCAACAATCTGATGCTGGTCGACCGGGCAATGACGGCGCAGTTTGACCAGATCCTCAAGAATTACTGCCGAATCTGGCGGGCGACCGGCAGCTTCAGCCATTCCAAGCTTATGACGGTCGATGGCGCCTGGGCTTATGTCGGTTCCTCCAACATCGACCCGCGGTCGCTGCGTCTGAATTTCGAGATCGATCTCGAAGTGTTCAATGAAGGATTTGCAGCCGAGATCGACGAGCACGCCGAAGAGGTGCTGCGCACGGCAACGCCGGTGACGCTGGAGGGCTTGCGCGCCCGGCCCTTCCTGGTTCGTCTCGTCGAGAAGGTTCTCTGGCTCGGCTCGCCCTATCTCTGATTTTCTGCGCTTCCCCTATGGCAGCTTCTGTTGTGCCGCCTATAATCCCGGGAGAGCTATTTTCGATCAACGGAGCCTTTGCCCACTCCGATGCATGCCAGAAAAGACAGTATCCCCGCCAGCATCCTGGCCTCGATCCGCAACAGGAAGAAGCGGCTTGACGCCGCCCTTGCCGAAGCGCGGCCGCGTGCCGAAGGCACATTGATCGCCTCCTACAACGTGCACAAATGCGTCGGCGCTGACCGGCGGTTCGACCCTGAGCGGACCAGCCGCGTCATCCACGAGATTGATGCCGACCTGATCGCGCTTCAGGAGGCCGACACGCGTTTCGGCGAGCGCACCGGCATTCTCGATCTTGCCCGTCTGGAGCGCGAGACCGGCCTTATCCCGGTGCCGATCACCGGCATGGCGAAGGCGCATGGCTGGCACGGCAATGTCGTGCTTTTCAAGAAAGGCCTGGTGCGCGACGTCCACCAGATCAAGCTCCCCGGCCTTGAGCCGCGCGGCGCGTTGGTGGCCGAAATCGAGCTGGAGCGTGGCGGGGCACTGCGCATCATCGCCGCGCATTTCGGCCTGCTGCGCCATTCGCGCGCCCGTCAGGCGCAGATGCTGGTCGAACTGATGGCCGACCGGCACGAGATGCCGACGATCCTGCTTGGCGATCTCAACGAATGGCGGCTCGGCGACCGCTCGTCGCTGAACAGCTTTCAATCGGCTTTCGGGCCGCAGCCGCCGGCTGTTCCAAGCTTCCCGGCGCGACTGCCGATCCTGGCGCTCGATCGCATCATCGCCAACCGCAAGGGCGTTCTGACGACGATTGAAGCGCATGATACGCCGCTGTCGCGCGTTGCCTCTGATCATCTGCCGATCAAGGCGGTGATCAATCTGCAGACGATAGAGAAACTGGCGAAGGCATAGATTCTGTCGCTATCGAATGATGTCAGCGCATCTGTTCAGCATAGATGAAATGACATCCCGGCTTTGCGGCGATGACCGCGTCGAGCGCGGCTGCGGCAATCCTTTCCGCCGGATTGAGATGAAACTTCTTCGGCAGGACCGGCGCCAGAAGCCGAACCACGGCGAGTGCCGCTCTCTCCGCCCGCCGCGTCTCGCTACGCTCTCCGCCGATCAGGCTCGGCCTGCAGATCGTCAGGGATCGAAAACCGATATTCCGGATGTCCCGCTCGACCTCGCCTTTCGTCCGCGAATAGAAATTCATGGACTTTTCCGATGCGCCAACGGCGCTGACGATGGCATAGGTTTTGACGCCGGCGTCAAACGCCGCTTGGCCGAACGCGACCGGTAATTCGTGGTCGACGTAGCGAAATGCTTCCTTCGAACCAGCCTTAGCTTGTGTTGTTCCGAGCGCGCACAGGATTGCGTCCGGCTGGTACGATATGGAGGTTTGAACAAGCGCCTCCAGACGCGGGGCAACGGGGTTCAACAACCGGTCGCGGGCAGGCAGCGGCGTTCTTGTCGGCGCGACGACTTCGGAGATCGCGGCGTTGGCAAGTGCCAACTCCAATGCCTTGTTGCCGACCAGTCCCGTTGCGCCAAGCAATAGCAGCTTCATCTTCAGCTCTTTCATAGGGTGAGATCACGCCGGCCTTGTCAGGCATAGAGAATGCCCTGGCCCCGGAAGCCGTCAAGCAATTCCCGGGGCTTATATGGCTTAGGCGTCCGGGCGGCCTTGAGCGGCGTACGTCACGGCTTCCCATTCACCCCAATTTTTCAGCCGCGCCTCGTAGACCGATTTGAATTTCACGATCGTTCCCGTGCCGAGCGCCAAGCGGAGCGGTGGCTGATCTGCGTCCACGGCCTGAAACAGTGCCGCACTTGTTGCTTCCGGATCGCCGAAGTCTTCCGGCTTGAACGAGGCGCGAATGGCCTGGCGTATCGGGTTGTAGATGTCGATCGCCGGTGCAGACCGGGCCGATGAGCCGAAGCCGGTGGTGAAGTGGCCCGGCTCAAGGATCGTGACCTTGATGCCGAATGCTGCGACTTCACCGGCCAATCCCTCTGAAATGGCTTCGACCGCAAATTTGGTTGCCGTATATGTCCCGCCGGTCGGAAAGCCGATGACGCCGCCGATGCTCGACACCGTTATGATGTGACCGCTGGCCTGCGCCCGCAGGATCGGCAAGGTGGCCTGCATCAGCCACAGCGTGCCGAACACGTTCGTTTCAAAATTGGCCTTGGCCTGCTCGGGCTCGATCTCCTCGATAGCCCCGAAATAGCCATAGCCGGCATTGCTCACAACGACGTCCAGACGCCCGAAGTGCCTGTGCGCGTTGCCGACCGCCTCGAATACCGCGCCGCGATCCGCAACATCGAGAGGCAGTACCAGAATTGCATTACCATGAGCTGCTGCGAGCTCTTCGAGCGATGTGATGTCTCGTGCGGTGGCAGCGACCTTGTCGCCGCGCCGCAGGGCGGCTTCAGCCCAGACACGCCCAAATCCTCGCGCCGCTCCGGTGATGAACCAAACTTTGGCCGATGTCATATTGCGCTTCTCCGTTGATATAATTGCACTGAGTGCAGAAAATAAATATCGCACTGAGTGCAAGTTTGGCAAGCGCCTTTTTTGCGGTAAGAGTTGTGGTCATGGAAACCGCTGACACCGCCCCCATCGGCTTGCGCGAAAGCAAACGCAGATCGACGCTCGACCGCATCGCAAAAGCAGGCCTGAAACTGTTCATGGAGAATGGCTACGAGGCCACCACGCTTGACGCGATCGCGGCGGCGTCGGGAATATCGCGCCGGACGTTCTTTTCTTATTTGAAGTCGAAGGAGGATGTTCTCCTGGCGCACGAGAGCGGCGGCATTCCCGACATGCTGCGCCCCACCTTTCTTGCGCAGTCACCGGACCAGCCGCCGCTGGAGGCTGCTCGCAAGACATTCCTGATTCTTGCTTCAAGATATGAAAGCAAGGAATCCATTCTCGCCGACCGGATCCTGCGCTCGACGGAAACGCTTCGGCTGCGCAAGGATGCGCTTCACATTCAGTTGGAGGACGTGCTGGCGGAGGCGATGTACGAATTATGGCCGGGTGAGGCAGGGCGGTCGGCACTGCGGCTGGCGGCGATCACCGCAATGGGAACACTTCGCTTCGCCAAGGAGAACTGGCGGCAGGCAAATGGCGCACATCCGCTCACGTACTATATCGATGAGGGTTTTGATCTTCTTCAGCGCCCACTCGATCTCGCATAAAGCGAGCCGCAAACGGAAAAGCCCGCCGCAAGCGGCGGGCCTTCCGGAGACCGGGTCTCTTCCCTGGGAGGAATTATTCGGCGGCCTGAAGAACCGGGACCGGCTCTTCGGTTGCCTGACCGGAAAGCGCTCGGGCCAGCATGCCTTCGTCCAGTTCGTTTTCCCAGCGGGCGACGACGACAGTTGCGACCGCGTTGCCGACGAAGTTGGTGAGGGCGCGGCATTCCGACATGAAGCGGTCGATGCCGAGGATCAGCGCCATGCCGGCCACTGGGACGGACGGGACGACAGAGAGTGTTGCCGCAAGCGTGATGAAGCCGGCGCCGGTGATGCCTGCGGCACCCTTGGAGCTCAGCATCGCGACGAGCAGCAGCAGGATCTGGTCGCCGAAGGTGAGCGGCGTGTCGGTTGCCTGGGCGATGAACAGGGCTGCCAGCGTCATGTAGATGTTGGTGCCGTCGAGGTTGAACGAATAGCCGGTCGGGATGACCAGACCGACGACGGATCGCTTGCAGCCGGCCCGTTCCATCTTCTGCATTAGGCCGGGAAGGGCGGCTTCCGACGACGAGGTGCCGAGAACCAGCAGAAGCTCTTCCTTGATGTAGCGGATCAGCGCGAAGATCGAGAAGCCGTTGTACTTGGCAACAGCGCCGAGCACGACGATCACGAAGAGCAGTGACGTCAGGTAGAACGTGCCGATCAGGAAGGCGAGGTTGGCGATCGAGCCGATGCCGTATTTGCCGATGGTGAAGGCCATGGCGCCGAACGCGCCGATCGGTGCTGCCTTCATCAGGATGGCGACAAGGCGGAAGATCGGTGCAGTCAACGCGTTCAGGAAGTCGAGAACTGGCTTGCCGCGATCGCCGACCATGCCGAGCGCGATACCGAAGAGCACCGAGAAGAACAGCACCTGCAGGATGTCGCCCTGGGCGAAGGCGCCGACGATCGTGTCCGGAATGATGTTCATCAGGAAGCCGGTGATGGTCGCGTCATGCGCCTTGCTGGCATAGCTGGAGACGGCATTCGCATCGAGCGAGGCGGCGGAAATATGCATTCCGGCGCCCGGCTGCAGAACGTTGGCGATCAGCATGCCGACGGCGAGCGCCAGCGTCGAGAAGACGAGGAAGTAGATCATCGCCTTGCCGGCAACGCGTCCGACCTTTTTCAGATCGGACATTCCGGCAATGCCGGTCGCGACCGTCAGGAAAATAACCGGGGCGATGATCATCTTCACGAGCTTGATGAAGGCATCGCCGAGCGGCTTCAGCGCCGTACCGGTATCCGGATAGAAGTGGCCGAGCAGGATGCCGGCGACAATGGCGGCGATCACCTGTACGTAAAGATGCCGGTAGAACGGCAGAGGCGCACGCGGCTGCGTGTCTTGGTGTGCAATGTCCATGATATCCTCCATGAAGCCCCAACCAAGGATTTGGCTCTCCCGGGGCGAATTGCGTTTCGTCGCAGAACGATCAGCAATCGGCGTGCCAGACTCGGAAATTCTGACTAAGGCATTGATTTATTTTGAGACTATACATTGGTCTGCAAGTCGTCTGATGCGGAATGTGCGTAAATCCGCACGGATTATATTGAATGAAGTGCGGTTTTGTGCTCAATATTGGCGATGGCCATAGCCGTTCCATCCGCGGAAGACGCGCGCCTTCGCCTCGGCATTCGCCGGACGTGGGTCGTCTTTGCGCTGATATCGGCGCTGATCGCGGCTGCCGCACTGACCACTGCGGCGATCTATGGGCGCTCTGCAGCACTTTCGGCGCTGCAACAGCAGGGCCGCACCGATGCCAATCTGAAGGTTGCCCTGCTTCAGGCCGTTCTGGAACGGCCGCGTGCGCTGCCCCTTCTGCTGTCGCGTGACCGCGATGTGGAGGACGCGCTGACCCAGTCCGGTCAGGAAAAGAAGGATGCGTTGAGCGGCAAGCTGGAAGATCTGGTCAAGGGCACCAATGCCGCCGTCATCTACGTGGTCAACGCGGATGGTATCGCGGTTTCGGCCAGCAACTGGCACGAAGCGACGAGTTTCGTCGGAAACGACTATACGTTCCGCAGCTATTTCACCCGCGGCATGCGGGAGGGGATGGCCGAGCATTTTGCGCTCGGCTCCGTCAGCAAGCGCCCCGGGCTCTATATCTCGCACCGTATCGGGCCTGCATCGGCTCCGCTTGGCGTCGTTGTCGTCAAGATGGAGTTCGATCAGCTGGAGAGCGATTGGAGCGACACGCAGCGTCCGGCCTTCGTGGTCGATCAGAACAACGTGGTGCTGATCACCAGCGTGCCCTCCTGGCGGTTCATGACGTCGGAAGCGCTTGCTGCCGATAGCCTGCTTTCGATCCGCGAGAGCCTGCAGTTCGGCGATGCGCCGCTTTTGCCTCTGCCTTTCCGGCCGGTGAAGGCGCTGGGAGCCGACGCGCTGCTGATCCGCGCCATCCTTCCGGGTGGCCGGGCCGCGACCTATCTCAAGATCATAGCGCCTGTGCCTTCGACGAACTGGACGTTTCAGTATCTGTTGCCGGTCGAATTGCCGGTGGCTGCGGCCGTGCGCGAGGCCCTGCTGGTGACGGCGCTGGCGCTTTTGACCGTGATTGCCATTGCCGCCATCTGGCTGCGCCGCAGGGATGTGGCGCTGATGACCATCGTGCGCGAGCAGCTGGCGCGCGAAGAGCTGGAGCAGCGTGTTGCCGAGCGGACGCGTGATCTCAGCCGGACGCGCGATAGCCTCGAGGCCGAGATCACCCGTCACCGGGCGACCGATGCGCGGCTGCAGAGCGTGCAGCAGGATCTGGTCAATGCCAACCGGCTGGCGATCCTCGGCCAGATCGCGGCCGGTGTCGCCCATGAGATCAATCAGCCGGTCGCGACGATCCGCGCCTATGCCGACAATTCCGCGGTCTATCTCAAGCGCCAGCAGACCGAACCGGTTGCGGAGAACCTTGCGCTGATTGCCGGACTGACGGAGCGGATCGGGACCATCACCGAGGATCTGAAGGCACTCGCCCGGCGCGGACGAACGGCGCCCGAAGCGGTTGGCGTCGAGGAGATGATAGACGGCGCGCTGATGTTGCTGCGCAGCCGTTTCACCGGCCGGCTTGAGATGCTGACCGTCGAGCCTGTCCCTGAAGGCCTGCAGGTCATGGGCACCCGGCTGCGGCTGGAGCAGGTGTTCATCAACCTGTTTCAGAATGCGCTGGAAGCCGTGGAGGCGCGCGATGGCGGCCGGGTGACGGTTTCGGCAGGTGTTTCCGGCGACGGCGTTGCCATTTCGGTCGCCGATAACGGTCCGGGCATTGCCCCCGATATTCTCGAAGCCCTGTTCGAACCCTTTAATTCCTCCAAGGAAAAAGGCCTCGGCCTCGGCCTGGTGATCTCCAAGGACATTGTCTCCGACTATGGCGGCAGCATCGATGTCGAGAGCGGGGCCGACGGCACCCGCTTCATCGTCCATCTGAAGGAGGTTTCCGCATGAGCAAGGCAGCCCCGGTCATTCTCGTTGACGACGACAAGGATCTGTTGCGCGCCACCGGGCAGACGCTCGATCTCGGCGGCTTCGACGTCACGCTTTGCACGTCGGCGATGGAAGCGCTCGGCAAGCTCGACCGCACATTTCCGGGCGTGCTGGTGTCGGACATCCGCATGCCTGGCCTCGATGGATTGCAGATGTTCGAGCGCATCCGCCAGCTCGACGCCGAGCTACCCGTTATCCTGATGACCGGCCACGGAGATATCCAGATGGCCGTCAAGGCGATCCAGGACGGTGCCTATGATTTCATTGCAAAGCCGTTTGCCACCGAGCGGCTGATTCAATGCGTACGGCGTGCGGCCGAAAAGCGGGCGCTGGTGATCGAAAACCGCAATCTCCGCGAAGCCGCGCAGCAGGCCGACCCGGGCATGCCTCTGATTGGGCAGACCCCTGTGATGGAGCGCCTGCGCCATATGCTGCGCCAGATCGCCGATACCGATGTCGATGTGCTTGTCACCGGCGAAACCGGCAGTGGCAAGGAGGTTGTGGCGAGCCTGCTGCATGGTTGGAGCCGCCGTTCGAAAGGCAATTTCGTGGCGCTGAACTGCGGCGCGCTTCCCGAACAGATCATCGAGAGCGAGCTTTTCGGCCACGAGCCCGGCGCGTTTACCGGCGCGCAGAAGAAACGCGTCGGGCGGATCGAGCATTCGAGCGGCGGTACGCTGTTTCTCGATGAGATCGAGAGCATGCCGCTGTCGACGCAGGTGCAGATGCTGCGTGTTCTGGAGATGCGCCAGGTGACGCCGCTCGGAACGAACGAGGTGCGCCCCGTCGATCTGCGCATCGTTGCGGCGGCGAAGGTCGATCTCGGCGATCCCGGACAACGCCAGAGTTTTCGGGAAGATCTCTATTACCGTCTGAACGTGGTGACGCTGGCGATCCCGCCGCTTCGCGAGCGGCGCGACGATATTCCGCTGCTTTTCAGCTATTTTGCCGAGCGGGCGGCCCGCCGCTTCCATCGCGATGTGCCGCAGATCACCGCAACCGTCAGCCGCCATCTGCGGGATCATGACTGGCCGGGCAATGTCCGCGAACTCTCGCATTTCGCCGAGCGCACCGTCCTGGGCATGCAGCCCGCCGAGCCCGAACCGCCGAAGGCCGATCCCGGCGCTTCCAACGGCGTGCCGCTGCCCGAGCGGCTGGATCACTACGAAGCCGGGATCATTCGCGATACACTGATCTCGTTCGGTGGCAACGTGCAGCAGACGATCGCCGCCTTGGGCATCCCGAGAAAGACGTTTTATGACAAGATGCAGCGTCACGGGATCGTTCGCAGCGACTACGCCGACAAGCGGTGAACGGTTAAATCACCGTTAACTCCCATATACAACTACTTGGCTTCTACGCCGTTGCGGCTTTCCAGCCGGTAGCGGTGGCCAGGATAGATGAGGCGCGCGACGGACACGACGCCGCGTGAAGACCATGTCCGCCGGCGGATTGTCAGGCAGGGTTCGGACTTCAGGATCGTCAGCAGCTTGCATTCCCAAGGCTGCGGCATGACCGCCTCGACAATGTGTTCCGAGCCCGTCAGCGGTGCGACTTCCGAGAGGTAAGCGTTCGGCGTCTTGCTGCGGAAATCCTGAGTAAGGTAATCAGGGGCGGCATCCGGGTGGACGTGGCGGTCCTCGATCTGCACCGGGACGCCGTTTTCGCTGTGGACGACGAGTGAATGGAACACCGCCGAGCCGATCTCCAGACCCAATGCATCCGCCATTTCAGGCGATGCAGTCTCCTGCGCCAGCACGATAACCGCCGCTTCATGGGCGTGGCCGCGCTCGGCGATCTCCTCGGCGATGTTGCGCACTTCGAAGAGGGCGGAGACGCCCTTGCGTTCGGCAACGAACGAACCGACGCCTTGAATACGCACCAGTTCGCCCTCGCTGGCAAGCTCGCGAAGCGCCCGGTTGGCGGTCATCTTGCTGACGCCGAGTTCGACAACTAGCTCGTTTTCCGACGGTACGCGGTATTTGGGCGGCCACTCGCCGCTGTGAATCCTGTCGAGAATGATCTGCTTGACGCCCGCATAAAGCGGGGTCGCGTCATTCTCGGCCAATTCCCGCTTCATTTCACCGGCACGTTTCATTGCCTAATCCCTTGGCATCGACAGCAATTGCCGCAAAACTCAACTTTCCATCTTGCATATCACAAAATTATTCATATGGTACCCTATACAACCTTCGGCGAGATATGATCTTCGCAAAAGGCAAGCCGGCGGAGATCGGCAGGAAAGACGGTCAATCGAATTTCAGAGGAGTTTGGAACATGAAATTGCATAGCATCATCGTGTCTGGAGCGGTGGCAATCTCCGCTCTCGCAACGCCGGTTCTCGGCAAGGACTGGAAGACTGCGACGATTACCCTCGAGGGTGCCTACGCACCCTGGAACATGACGAATGCCGACGGCACGCTAGGCGGCTTCGAGCCGGAACTGGCCAAGGTGCTCTGCGAGCGCGCCAAGATCGAATGCAAGCTTGTCGCGTCCGACTGGGACGGCATGATCCCGGCGCTGAATGCCGGCAAATTCGATGTGATCATGGATGCGCTGTCGATCACCGAAGAGCGCAAGAAGATCATCGACTTCACCGTTCCCTATGCCGCGACGCCTGCCGCTTTCGCGACCGCCAAGGATAGCCCGCTGGCAAATGCCGCCGGTACCGGCGTGACGATCAAGATGACGCCCGGCCAGACCGGCGTGAAGGAAATCGATGCGCTGAAGGAAGCCTTCAAGGGCAAGACGATCGGCATCCAGGCCGCGACCGTCTATGCGAAGTTCGTCTATGACAACTTCGGCTCGATCGCCGAAATCCGCGAATACAAGACCGGCGCCGACCGCGATCTCGATCTGCAGAACGGCCGTATCGATCTCGGCTTCGACGACGCGGTCTATTTCAACAACGCATTCGCGTCGGCAAACGATACGCTTGCCTTCACCGGCCCGGAAATCGCCGGCTCGATCTGGGGCGAGGGCGAAGGTCTCGGCATCCGGAAGGAAGACACCGACCTGCGCGACAAGTTCAGCGAAGCCATCAAGTCCGCGCTGGCCGACGGTACCGTCAAGACCCTCTCGATGAAGTGGTTCAAGGTCGACGTCAGCCCGCAATAAGCAACCTTCGGGCTATCACCGATACGGTCTCCGGCACCTTGCCGGAGACGCCTGTGATAATCTCGACGCCTGAAGCTGCTATCGACGGGAACGGACGCAATGGGAACCTTGGGACTCTTGGGCTTCGGCTCGAACGGATGGGGCGCATTGTTGCTTGTTGCAACCTTGATGACGCTCGCCGTGACCGCGACTGCGCTGGCGATCGGCGCCGTACTCGGCACCATCATCGCCTCGACCAAACTCTCCGGCAATATGCTGCTGGTGACGCTCGGCAATATCTATACGACCGTGTTTCGCGGCGTGCCTGAATTGCTGATCATCTATTTGATCTATTTCGGCGGCTCGGCGGCGGTGACATCCGTCGGTCAATGGCTAGGCTACGAGGGCTTCCTCGGCCTGCCCTCCTTTGCCGCCGGCGCCCTTGCCGTCGGCATCATCTCCGGCGCCTATCAGGCGGAAGTCTATCGCGGCGCCTTTCTGGCGATCTCCAAGGGAGAGCTGGAAGCGGCCTCGGCGATCGGCATGCCGCGCGCGCTGCGCCTGCGGCGCGTCATCATTCCGCAGGTCCTGCGCTTCGCGATCCCCGGTCTCGGCAATGTCTGGCAGCTAAGCCTCAAGGATTCGGCGCTGATCTCCGTCACCGGTCTCGCCGAGCTGATGCGCACCAGCCAGGTGGCCGCAGGCTCGACGCGTCAGTATTTCCTGTTTTTCATCGCCGGCGGCCTTCTCTATCTGTTGCTCACCAGTCTCTCGGACCGGATCTTCAACACCGCCGAACGGCGCGCAAACCGCAGTATGCCTGCGTCGGCGATGGGGCAAGCGTGATGGATTTCGAATTTCTGTTCTCCACCATGGTGACGCTGCTGAAAGCAGTGCCGACGACGCTGATCCTGTTTTCGCTGTCGATCTTTTTCGGCGGCCTGCTGGCGCTCGTCATCGTCTCGCTTCGCGTCAGCGGCAATCCGTTGCTGGCCGGTTTCGCCAAGGGCTACATCTTCATCTTCCGCGGCTCCCCGCTGCTGATCCAGATGTTCCTGGTCTTTTACGGGCTTGGTCAGTTCGGCGTCATCCGCTACTCCTTCCTCTGGCCCTTCCTGCGCGAGCCAATGGTCTGCGCCGTGCTTTCGCTGGCGCTCTGCACGGCAGGCTACTCTGCGGAAATCTTCCGCAGCGGCATCCGCGCCGTCTCGCCAAAGGAAATCGAGGCGGCCCGCGCCATCGGCATGCCGCGCATGCTGATGATCCGGCGGATCATCGCGCCCATCGCCTTCCGTCATGCGCTGCCTGCCTATTCCACCGAGATCGTGCTGATGATGAAATCGACAGCGCTCGCAAGCCTCGTCACCGTCTGGGAAGTCACCGGCGTCGCGCAGCGGCTGATTTCGCAGACCTATCGCACCATGGAAGTCTTCCTGTGCGCCGCCATCATCTACCTGGTGCTGAACTTCATCATCCTGCAGGCCATGGCGCTGCTCGAATATTCACTCTCCAAACACCGCCGCGCCATCCCGCCGGCACTCAAGGCCTAAGGAGCAACCGCGATGCCCGGTGTGACACGCCTTTCCGTTCGCAACATCCGCAAGAGCTTCGGCACCCATGAGGTCCTGCGCGGCATTTCCCTTGAGGCCCAGGACGGCGATGTTATTTCGCTGCTCGGCGCTTCCGGCTCGGGAAAGTCGACCTTCCTGCGCTGTATCAATCTCCTGGAAACCGCGAGCGATGGCGAGATCTGGGTCGATGGCGAGCAAATCCGCATGGTGCACAAGAACGGCAGCAGCCGTCCTGCCAGCCAGAAGCAGGTCGACCACATCCGTTCCGAACTCGGCATGGTGTTCCAGAGCTTCAACCTCTGGTCTCACATGACCATCCTGCAGAATGTCATCGAGGGGCCGGTCCACGTTTTGAAGCGCCCGAAGGCCGAGTGTATTGCCGAGGCCGAGGCGCTTCTGGAAAAGGTCGGCATCGCCGACAAGCGCCATGCCTATCCGGCGCATCTTTCCGGCGGCCAGCAGCAGCGTGCCGCGATCGCTCGCGCCCTTGCCATGAAGCCAAAGGTCATGCTGTTCGATGAGCCGACATCGGCGCTCGATCCGGAATTGGTCGGCGAAGTGCTGCGCGTCATGCGCGCGCTGGCCGAGGAAGGCATGACGATGCTCGTCGTCACCCACGAGATGAGCTTTGCCCGCAACGTTTCCAACCGCGTCGTCTTCATGCGCGAAGGCCTGATCGAAAGCAGCGGCGCGCCCGACGATATGTTCGGCAGTGCGGCCACGCCGGCCTTCCGCCAGTTCATCGGCCATTTCGGAACCGGGCAATGACCATCGTCCTGCATGAACGTCTGTCGTGGCGCGATGTCGCCCGCGTTGGCGAGGGTGAAGCTCTGGCCTTGTCGGCCGCAGCACGCGACCGTGTCGCCCGCGCCAGACAGATCGTGGAGAGCATCGTCGAAAGCGGCGTCAGGGCTTATGGCATTAATACCGGGGTCGGCGCGTTGTCCGACACGGTCGTTGACCGCACCTCGCAGAGCCGCCTGTCGCGCAATATCATTCTGAGCCATGCCTGCGGTGTCGGTCCTCTGCTGGCGCCGCGCGAAGTGCGCGCGATCATCGCTGCGCAGATCGCCAATTTCGGCCACGGCCATTCCGGCGTGCGCCCTGAAATCCTCGAACATCTCACGGCATTCCTCGCGAAGGACTGCATTCCCGATGTGCCGTCCAGGGGATCGGCCGGATATCTCACCCACAACGCCCATTCGGCTCTAGTGCTGATCGGAGAGGGCCATGCAACCGTCGGCGGGCGGCGCATGACGGGGCGCGAGGCACTTCTCGCGATCGGGCTCGCGCCGCTTGTGCTTCAAGCCAAGGAAGGCCTGAGCCTCGTCAACGGAACGGCCTGCGCAACGGGCTTGTCTTCCGTTGCCCTGTCCCGCGCCGAACGGCTGCTCGATTGGGCCGACGCCGCCGCAGCGCTGACGCTCGAAGCTGTCGGCTGCCAGATAGCCGCTTTTGAGAAATCAGTGCTGTCGCTCCGTCCTTCCAAAGGTATTGCGAAGGTAGGCGGGCGCTTACGCTCCCGGTTAAAGGGCAGCGCGCTGGTCGACGCCGCCAAGGGCAAACGGACGCAGGACGCGCTCAGCCTCCGCTCGGTGCCCCACGCCCACGGCGCTGCGTGGGACGTGTTCGAGGAGACGGCCCGGATCGTCGATCAGGAGCTGGCTTCCGTGACCGACAACCCCGCGATCTCCGGGACGCCGGATCGTCCCGTGGTGTCCTCCGAAGCGCATGCCGTGGCGCCCGCCCTGGCGCAGGCCGCCGATGCTCTCGCAATCGCGATCGCGCAGATCGGCGCAATGAGCGAGCGGCGCGCGGACAGGCTGGTCAATCCGCTTGTCAGCGGGTTGCCGCCGTTTCTCGCCAGCGATGCCGGCAGCCATTCGGGCTTCATGATCGCGCAATATACCGCTGTGGCACTTGCCAACGAAAATCGCCGTCTCGCGGCACCCGCCTCGCTCGACGGCGGCATCACCTCCGGTTTGCAGGAGGACTTCCTGGCCCATCCGACGGCGGCGGCAAACAAGCTGCTCGCCATCATCGATAACGCCGAATATATCTTGGCCGTCGAACTGATGGCGGCAGCGCAGGCGCATGATTTCGTGGCCGTCAACGGTGCACGCGCCACCGGAACCGGCGCCATTCACGCGATGGTGCGCGGCGTTGCAGGCCATTACCATGACGACCGGCCGTTGCATGGCGATATCGAGGCGCTCCGAACCCTGATATCAACCCATCAGCCGGCCGAGTGAGAGAATGGACATGTCTGCAGAATTCGATGTCGCCGTCATCGGTCTTGGTGCCATGGGGAGTTCGGCCGCCGCCTTCGCGGCATCGCGCGGTGCCAAAGTCATCGGGCTCGAAGCCTATTTCCCGGCCCATGCGCTCAGCTCGTCGCATGGTGACAGCCGTCTCATCCGGCTCGGCTATTTCGAAGACCCGTCCTATGTGCCGCTGCTGCAGCGTGCCTATGAAAACTGGCGGGCGCTGGAAGCACAGCTGCGAACCGATATCCTGACCGTCACAGGCGTGCTGCAGATCGGCGCACCGGACAGCAAGATCGTCAGCGGAACGAAGGCATCCTGTGAGATGCATGGCCTGGCGCATCAGATCCTCGACAAGCAGGAGATGGCGCGGCGGTTTCCGGCCTTTGCCCTCGATGACGGCGAGATCGGGCTGCTCGATCCGCAGGGCGGTTATGTCAAGCCTGAAGCCGCGATCATGGGCTACCTGAAGCTGGCCGCCGAACACGGTGCTGCGCTGCATTTCGGCGAACCGGTGCTTTCGATCGACCAGAGCGGCAATGGCGTGACGATCGTCTCGGGCACCGCGACCTACCGCGCACGCAAGGTCATCGTTGCGACCGGCGCCTGGATCGCCGAGCTCGTGCCGCAACTGCGGTCGCGTGCCGTGCCGATCCGCCAGGTGGTGGCCTGGTATCAGCCATCCGATGGCTTCGTTGCCGAGCCGCAGCGCATGCCCTGCTTCCTGCGGGATGACGGCGAGGGCGGATCCTATTTCGGTTTTCCGAATATCGGCATCGACGGCGTCAAGGTCGGCCGTCACGCGCATTTCCGCGAGCCGATCGATCCGCGTGCTCCCAATCCGCCCGTCAACGAGGCCGATACCGCGCTTCTTGACAGCTTCGTCCTCAAGCGTCTGCCGCATGCGGCTTCGATGCGGGTGCGGGCGACGACCTGCCGCTACACGATGCTGCCGAGCGAGGACTTCCTGATCGATCATGTGCCGGGTGCGCCTGATGTCGTCGTCTCCTCCGCCTGCTCCGGCCACGGCTTCAAATTCACCAGCGTCATCGGCGAACTTCTGGCGGATCTCGCGCTGGAGGGCGGCAGCGCGCTGCCGCACGGCCTGTTCTCGTTTGCGCGGCACTTCCCGAACGGCTGAGGCACAAGATGCATCTTGTCTGCCTGGCAATGTATGTTACCCCGCCGCCGCTTGCCGCGGCGACCGCTGAACTCTGGGAGTTCCTGCGCGCATATCTCGCGCGCCCGGGTGTCTCAGGATTGCCGGATCGTCTGGATACCGATCTGGCCTATGACGAAGCCTGGCTTCGTCCCGACCTCCTGCTCTCGCAGACCTGCGGCTATCCCTATGTGACACAGCTACGGGGCAGGGTCCGCCTCGTCGCAACGCCAGTCTACAGCCATCCGGGCTGCGACGGGCCGCTGATGCGCAGCGTCATCGTCGTCAGACGCGACTCGGTTTTTGCTGCGATCGAAGATCTGCGTGGCGCAGTCGCGGCGATCAATAGCCCGACCAGCAATTCCGGCGCCAATCTCCTGCGCGCCGCCGTTACTCCTCTTGCCCGGGAGGGGCGCTTCTTTGCTGCCTTTATCGAGACGGGAAGCCATGGCGCCAGCATCGATGCGGTTGCCCAGGGCCGCGCCGATTGTGCGGCCATCGATTGCGTTACACTTGCAAATATCCAACGCTTCGACCGTGAGCGCGTGACTGAAATCCGGCAGCTTGCGCTCACGCCTGCCAGTCCCGGGTTGCCCTTCATCACGTCTGGCGGTGCAACCGACGAACAGGTTGAGCTGCTTCGTGAAGCGCTCATGGCCTCGATCCGCGCGCCATTTCTTGCGGTGGCGCGCGATACGATGGGGCTGGTCGATTTCGACATCCTGCCGGACGCCCGTTACGAAGTGCTGCTGACGCTTGCCAAGCAGGCCGAGGAATTCGGCTACCGCGATTTCGACAGGCTGAAATGAGCGCCGCCTTCCCGGCGGCGCGCTTCCTCAGCCGATCCTGTTGCCCGACGCCGCGTCGAAGATGTGAACGGCGCCTTTGGTGAGGGTCAGTGTCTGTTTGCTGCCGACATCGAACCATGGCCGTTCGCGAAGCACCACCGAGACGAGTTGATCGCCGAGCTTGAGCTCGATGAAGGCTTCGGAGCCGGTCGGCTCGATATTCTCGACGGTTGCGTGCAGGTCGCCTTCTGCCCCAAGGCCGATTTCTTCCGGCCGCTTGCCGATCAGCAGCTTCTGGCCTTCCTGAACAGCTGATGGCGCTGCAAGTCCCGACGGTTGGCCATTCTGCAGGATCAGTTTGCCGCCGGTGACGGTTGCCGGGAACAGGTTCATCGCCGGCGAGCCGATGAACTGGGCGACGAAGGCATTGGCCGGGCGGTCGTAGAGTTCCAGTGGCGTGCCGATCTGCTCGATGCGGCCCGCCTGCATGACGACGATCCGGTCGGCCATGGTCATTGCCTCCACCTGGTCGTGGGTGACGTAGACCATGGTGGTGCCGAGGCGGCGGTGCAGGCTCTTGATTTCGCCGCGCATCTGCACGCGCAGCTTGGCGTCGAGGTTCGACAGCGGTTCGTCGAAGAGGAAGACCTGCGGATTGCGGACGATGGAACGGCCCATCGCGACGCGCTGGCGCTGGCCGCCGGACAGTGCCTTCGGCTTGCGCTGCAGCAGGCTTTCCAGGCCGAGAATCTCGGCCGCTTCGCGGACCTTCTTTTCCTTCTCAGCCTTGCCGGCGCCCGCCAGCGTCAGCGAGAAGGCCATGTTTTCCTCGACGGTCATATGCGGGTAGAGCGCATAGTTCTGGAACACCATCGAGATGTCGCGGCTCTTCGGGGGTAGGGTGTTGACCACCTTGCCGCCGATCGAGATCGTTCCGCCCGAAATGTCCTCAAGACCGGCGATCATCCGCAGCAGCGTGGACTTGCCGCAACCCGACGGGCCGACCAGGACGACGAATTCGCCGTCACCGATCGCCGCATCGATCCCGTGAATGACCTCGGCGCTGCCGTAGCGCTTGACGACCTTGTCGATCGTGACACTTGCCATGGGGATCTCCTTACGCCGCGCCGATGTGGATGCGGGTGGCCGAGAGGGCTCCCTCGTGAATGATCAGTCCGGCCGATCCGCCGGCAAAGGTCTGGTCATTGGCTTCGACCGTGGTGCCGCCGACCGTAGCGGAAAGCTTGTCGCCCCTGGCCGAGAGCTTCATCGTAAAGCGCGTCTCGAATTCGACCTGGAGTGCGGTCGAGGCGAGCACCGTCTGCTTCTCATCCTTGCGGCAGACGATCTGCAGCTTGCCGTCGCGGGTAACCAGAGCCGCATAGTAGCGGCGCTGTCCCTCGGCGCGGATCGCCAGGCCGCCGTGATCGCCGAGATGCAGCATCAGGTCGGCCTCGATAGCATAATCGGTCCAGTCGCGCGTGCCCTGCAGGATCAATCCTTCACCGCGGTTCTGGCTGATGCGGAAGTCCTGCGGGAAGTTCTTCGAGAAGAAATGCACATTGCTGACCCAGGCGCGGCGCCAGAAGTCGCTGGCGCCTTCCGGACGCTTGAAGGTCACATCAGGGCAACCATCCCAGGTGAGCGCATCGACCAGGACCCGCCCGTTTGCTCGTCCCTGCGGTGCCGTCAACACCAGGCCGATTTCGGCGATCGGCTGGTGGCCGGTTGCGGGGACGGTCCATTCGAGCGCTGCCGAATTGCCGGGGTTGAGAAGCTTGCCGGAGGGCATGTCGATATCGACGAGGGCATCGCTGCCATCATAGTGGCGGATGCGGAGCTTCGCCTCGACGGAGCCGCTGTTTGCCGCTTCGGCGCGGATGGTTGCGCGCAGCGTCTGTCCGGCATGGATGCGCGGGCTGGCGACCAGATCGTAGGTGCGCATCTTGGTGACTTCGAGCGGCGTGAAGACCGGCGTGGTGGCCGCAGCCTCACGACCTTGGGCAAGCGCCTGGTAATCGATCGCCAGCGCCGATCCGGTTCCTGTCACCTTCAGCCCGTCAAGAGCGGTCTGGCCCGCCTGCGGACGGAAGCCCTGGACCGAGCCCGGCAGCGAGAAGTGGAATTTCGCGCCATTCTTCGGCGCCGGTTCGGCTGTCTGTCCGGCAAGCTTGCGACCGAGATTGGCCAGCCACAACGAGACGTCGGCGGCGTCGGCAATCGAGCGGCCGCCATCGGCGGTCGACATGTAGAGACGGTCGGCGACCGGGCCGCGCCAGTCGGGACCGGCATCGAGACCGTCGAGGCCGAGCATGATGCCGTGCAGGCAGCCGAGGTTGCCGGCGTTGCAATCGGTATCCCAACCGGAGGTGTTGACGATCATCTGGCCGCGCTGGAAGTCGTGCGGCGCATGCAACAGCGCCATGATCATCAGCGCGTGGTTGGGCACGACATGGCAATTGCCCGGATATTTGTCGTAACCGTAATTGTCCTCGATCTTCTGACGCGTCGCTTCCCAATCCTCGTTGCCCGATGTCCAGCCGCGGATATCGGCGATCAGCCTGGCGATCAGGCTGTCCTTCGGGATATGCGCAAGGCCGGTATCGAGCAGATGGTTCACATCCTTGCTGACGAAGGCCTCCGCCTCCATCGCAGCCCAGAGGACGGCGGCATTCACCGCTTCTCCGTCGTGACTGACGGAGCCTGCGGCGCGTGCCAGCTTGGCGGCCTGCGCCGGGTTGCCGGGGGAGACCAGCGCCCAGCCGTCGATGAAAATCTGCGCGCCGATCTGCTCGGCAACGGTGGCGCCGTTGACGGCGATCGAACCGGAGGCCGGCGCCGGAATGCCGCGCTGTAGGTTGAGCCAGGCGGTGTGTTCCGTCGAATTGCCGGCACCACCCCACCAGAGGATCGAACGTTCCTCGATGATGTAGTTCAGCCAGGCCTTGCCGATGTCTTCGGCCGACAGATCCGGCGAGATGCCGTAGTCGTCAAGCGCTCGCGGGAAGGTGAAGGTCCCGGCCACGTCGTCATCGGTGACGATCAGCGGATCGCCGAGGCGGTCATGGACGTAATAGGTGATCGGGCCGAGCTTTTCGAGAATGTCCTTGTAGCGCCAGTTCTCGAACGGGCGGCCGAGATAGACGCCGATCAGCTTGCCGAGAACGCCTGCATAGACGCGGTTGTTGTAGTCTGCGGGAATGGACATGCGAACTCCTTGATCAGCCCTTCACCGAACCGCCGGCCATTCCTTCGATGAAGTGGCGCTGCAGCAGGACGAAGAGGATTACGATGGGAAGAATGATGATGAGGGCGGCGGCCATGATCTCACCCCAGTCGGACGAGTATTGGCCGGAAAGCAGGAAGAACGAGACGACGGCCGTCAGCCTGTCCTGGCCCTGCAGGAACGTCGTGGCGATCAGGAACTCGTTCCAGGAATAGAGGCCGATGATCAGCGCCACCGTCAGGATCCCGGGCGAGACGATCGGCAGGAAGACGCGGCGGAACACCTGCCAATGCGTCGCCCCGTCGATCAGCGCTGCTTCCTCCAGCTCCTTGGGAACCGCAAGGAAGTAAGTCCGCAGCAGCATGATCGCGAAGGGCGAATAGACCGCCGTATAGATGAAGGCGACGGCGACAGGGTTGTTGATCAGCCCGAAGCGGGCAAAGCCGAAATAGAGCGGGAAGAGGAAGAGCTGGATCGGCGCGGTGGTGCTGGCCAAGAGATAGAAGGTCAGGATTTTCCAGCGCTTGATCTTCTGGCGGGCCAGAACATAGGCGGTCAGCGATCCGGTCGAGCAGACGAGGATGATCGTCAGGCCCGTCAGCACGGCGGAGTTCAGCAGCGTCTGGCCGAAATTCGCGTCCGTCCAGGCGCGGGTGAAATTGTCCCAGCGGATGACGGAGGGGAGCGCCAGCGGATTCTGGACGATCTCTGCCGATGGCTTCAATGCGTTGAGCACGGTCAGCGCGATGGGAAACAGGGTGACGATCAGCAGCACCGACAGGGTGATGTAGACGATCGCGAAGGTGAGGCGGCTTTCGGTGATGTTCATTGTTCGAACTCCGTCGCTTGGGCGCGGATGTAGAAGACGGTTGCGGCCAGGCCGAAGAGGCTGATCACCACCGAGATCGCTGCCGCCTTGCCGACAGCAAGGTCGTAGAAGGCCGAGCGATAGGCGAAGGTCGATAGCACTTCGGAGGAATAGGCCGGGCCGCCCTGGGTCAGGATGTAGACGAAGTCGAAGACCAGGAACGACCAGATGACGGTCATGATCATCATCAGCGTGATGGTCGGCATGATGCCTGGCAGGAGGACATAGCGGATGGTCTGGAAGAAGGTTGCACCCTCGATGCGCGACGCTTCGATCTGTTCGTTCGGCACCTGACGCAGGGCCGCGAAGAAGATGACGCAGAGGAAGCCCCACCAATGCCAGAGGTCGACGACCGCGATACCATAGAGCGCGCTCGACGTCTCGGTCAGAGGATTGGCGATATCGAGACCCATGCGCTGCAGAAGGCCGGTGATGCCGGTGACCGGCGAATAGATCATGCCCTGCCAGACACGGCCGGTGATCGCCGTGGCGATGATAACAGGCAGGAAATAGACGACCTGGAAGAAGTTCGAGCCGCGGCGCACGACCAGCATCATGGTGGCTGCCAGCAGGCCCATGGCGATCGGTACCGTCAGGAAGATAAGCGTCCAGATGATGTTGTTGGTCAACGCCGTCCAGAACACGCTGTCGTCCCAAAGGGCCTGGAAATTGTCGAGGCCGACGAACACGGGCGTGCTGATGCCGTCCCATTCGAAGAAGGCGAGAGCCACCGTGAGCAGCGCCGGTATGGCGATGATGACGACATTGATGATCAATGTCGGCAGGACGTAAAGTCGGTGCATTGCAGACCTTTCAAGGCAAACAGGCCACTCCCGCGCCGACGCGGCGCAGGCGAAGGTGAGGGCGCCGAAGCTGCGCCCTCACGGCCATTTTGATCAGCGGGCCGGGACCGCAGGCGCCTTTCCGGCCTTCATTTCCTTCTGGAAGGAAGCGTCCATCTTGGCGAGGAAGTCGGCGGTCGTTGTCTTCTTCAGCCAGACTTCCTCGATGCCGTTGATGACATAGCTGTCTGTCGCCGGCGGCAGGAAGGTCCAGGTCGTGTAGCCGTATTTGCCGTCGTTTACCGATGAGGAGAGGTTCTTCATCGTCTCGGTAAAGAGCGGCGTCACTTCGCTCGCCATCTTGACGTTGGAGATATCCTTCAGTGGAATGTTCCATTCGCCCTGCCAGGCCGAATTCATCGTCTCGTAGACTTCAGGCGAGAAGACATAGTTGATCGCCGCTGCCGCGCCATCCGGGTTCTTGGCCTTGGTGGCGATCGAGAAGGTGGAGCCGATGCCGAGCGGGAAGACCGGGTCGCCCGAAGCACTCGGGAAGCCGACGAAGCCCGCCTCGCTGCCTGCCTTCTTGCCGTAGGTATCGACATTCTGGAACTGCCAGGTGCCGGTCGGCATCATCCCGGCCTTGCCGGATGCCATGGCGTCTGCTGCCTGTTCGCTGCTCGTCACCGAGAAGTAATTCTTGCCGAAATAACCCTTCTGCCACCAGGAATTCAGCCGGTCGATCGATTTGACGAAGGGCTCGGCGGTCCAGGGCATTTCGCCGCGCAGCGCCTTGTTCAGGTTTTCGGGGCCGGCAACCGAGTTGAGCGCCAGTGTCACGAACCACTCGTTTGCGCCGCGCCAATCGGCATTGCCTGCCGCAAACGGAGTGATGCCGTCCTTCAGCATGGCGTCGGCGACGGTCTCGAGTTCGTCCAGCGTCTTCGGTGCCTGCCAGTTCTTCTGGGCAAACAGCGTCTTGTTGTAGAACAGGCCGACCGTTTCGTAGGTCTTTGGCAGGGCGTAGATCTTGCCGTTATACTCGCCCATCTTCAGGAAGACCGGCAGGATACGGTCCTGCCACTTGTACTTGGCGGCATAGTCATCCAGCGGCATCAGCTGGCCGGACTGGGCCATCGGCGCGACATAGCTCGGGCCTGCCGTATAGACGACATCAGGACCGTTGCCGGAGAGCATGGCAACGCGCAGCTGCTTGTCGAGTTCGTTGCCGCGATAGTCGATGACAAGGCTGTAATCGGGATTGGCCTTGGCGAAGGGCTCGACGATATCTTTCTGGATCAGCTTCTGTTGGTCCGGGGTCGCCTGTTCGTACCACCAAGAGACCTTCTCCTGCGCGATGGCGATATGCGACGTGCTGGCAATCAATGCGGTGGCGGCGAAAAGCTTCAGCCTGGTCATAATGTTTCCTCCCTGGTTTGATGCATGTGCTCCGGCTGTCCCTTGAAGGGGGCAACCGAGGCGCGGATGATGAGTTCGTATGGCATTTCTTCTGCCTGGCCGGGTTCGGAGGCCCCGTCTGCCAGCCGTTCGATCAGTTTCTCGGCGGCGCGGGCGCCGATCCGATCCTGAAACTGTGCGACTGTCGTCAGTGCCGGTGTCACCAGCGCTGCCGCCAGAATGTCGTCGAAACCGGCAACCGAAACGTCGCCGGGAACGGACAGGCCGTGGGCGGCGAGGCTCTGCATGGTGCCGATCGCCATCAGGTCGTTGGCCGCGATGATGGCGCTGACCGGACGGCCGCTTTCCAGCAGGCGGTCGGCGATCTCGCGCCCGCCCTCCAGCGTGAAATGCGCGGCTTCCAGCACGATCGGCGCGGCACCCATGGTCGCCATCGCCTCGAGATAGCCCTGCAGGCGGACCTGCTGCGGACCGCCGGGCGCTGCGATCATGGCGATCGACCGGTGGCCGAGGTTCAGAAGGTGCTTGGTCAGCGTCCGGGCGGCGGCGACGTTGTCGATGAACAGGTTGTCGATCGGCAGCGGGCCGCCGACCTTCCTGGAGACTTCGATACGGACGACGGGAACGCCCGTCTTGCCGAGCGGCGCGAGATCCCTGGCGCTGGTCTTGAAGAATACGCCGACCACGCCGTCGAAGCGGCCCTGCTGCGCGGCTAGGATCACCTGCCGCTCATTGTTCAGCTCGCCCTCGGTATCGATCGTCACCACTTCGTAGCCGGCGGCGCGCGCGACCTTCTGCACGGCAACGACGAGCGAGGGATAAAAGGGGTTCGCGAGATCCGGAACCACGCAGGCGATCACATAGGTCCGCTTGGTCCGCAGCGCCTGCGCAAACCGGTTCGGCTGATAGCCGAGTTCCAGGATTGCCGCCTCGATGCGTTCGGCGGTCTCAGGCGTAACCTTCTCACGGCCACCATTGAGGATCAGCGAGACGGTGGCTTGCGCAACGCCCGCTCTTTCGGCCACCTCCTTCTGCGTAATCCGCCGTCCCGTCACCTGAGATATCCATAATTGATACGTAGCAACAACTTATTGCTACGTATCAATTAGTCAATGGCGATATTTAAGTTCGCTGGAGCCCCCGTCCGCTTTAGCCTATCGCGGCGTCTTTAGCGGATGCGGATGCAAGCGCTATTTCAGAGGGTTGGAGGGGGCGCGGTCCCGGCAGAATTTCCGGCACGGGCGTCACGATAGATGTGGATTTCGCTTCGCTCGCCATTCATGATCCGGCCCAATGAAGGAGCAGGAGGACGACAGAATGGATTGGAATGGGCGCCGCGTGCTGGTGACGGGAGCTGGCAAGGGCATCGGCCGGGCGACGGCGGTGATGCTGGCAAAGCGCGGGGCAAAGGTCGTCGCTCTCAGCCGCAGTGCCGATGATCTGGCGAGCCTTGCCGCGGAGATCGCCTGCGAGACGATCTGCGCCGACCTTGCCGGGATCGGTGCGATTGAAGCGGCGGTCCGCCTGGCGCTTCCGGTCGATCTGCTCGTCAACTGCGCCGGAACGACCGTGCTGCAGAGCTTCGTGACCAGTGATCTCGCGGAATTCAACCGGGTGATGAACGTCAACACGGTCGCGCCGATGGTGCTGTCGCAGATCGTGGTGCGGGATTGGCTGGCCCGCGGCATCAAGGGCGCGATCGTCAACGTTTCCAGCGATGCGGCGCGGCGCGGTGTCGCCAATCACACCGCCTATTGCGCCTCGAAGGCAGCGCTCGATGCGATGACGCGGGTGATGGCAGCCGAGCTCGGCCCGTCAGGCATCAGGGTTAACAGCGTCAACCCGACGGTGACGCTGACGCCGATGGGCGAGCTTGCCTGGAGCGATCCGGCCAAGGCCGATCCGGTCAAGGCCCGCATTCCGCTTGGCCGGTTCCTCGATCCGGACGAGGTCGCCGAGGCGATCCTGTTTCTGCTCAGCGACGGTGCATCGATGGTCAACGGTGTGTCGCTGCCTGTCGATGGCGGTCTCGCGGTTTCCTAGGTGGCCGATTTGGCCGTCAGCCGTGCCTGCAGGATGACGACGACGAGCAGGAAAGCGCCGCGAATCACCGATTGCCAATAGGCAGACAGCGAGATCCAGCCGAGACCGTTCTCGAAATTCAACACGTTGAAGACCATGCCTAGCAGCAGCGCGCCTGCCAGCGTTGCCCCGACCGACCCGGATCCGCCGGTCAGGAGCGTGCCGCCGACGACGACCGAGGCGATGGCGAAAAGCTCCCAGCCGACGCCTTCGGTCGGCTGTCCCGCGCCGAACTGGGCAGCGAGGATCACGCCTGCAAGTCCGGCAAGCGCGCCCGAGAGAGCATAGATCGCAAACAGCGTGCGATTGACCTTCAGGCCCATCAGCGCGGCCGTGTGCTCGCCATCGCCGATCGCCAGAATATGGCGGCCGGAGGGGCGGCGTTCGAGGAAAATCCATCCGGCGATGTAAGCAGCGAGCGCGATCCAGGCTGGGATCGGAAAGCCGAGGAAATCGTCCTGGCCGATCGATACGAAAGCGGTGTCGTAGTCGACGGAGACCGATTGATTGTCAGCTAGCAGCAAGGCGGTGCCATAGGCGGCGAGCATAGCGGCCAGTGTGGCGATGAACGGCTGAATCCGCATCTTGGAGATGACGAAGCCGTTGAGCATGCCGACGAGCAGACCGGCGCCGACGCCCGCCACCAGCCCCGCCGCCCAGCCATAGGGCGAGGCGAGTGCGGAAACGACGCTTGCCAGCGCCGCAACCCCGCCGACGGAGAGATCGATGCCGCCGGTCATGATCACGAAGGCCATGCCGAGCGCGATCAGCGCGAACATCGAATTGTAGCGCAGGAAGCTCAGGATATTGAAGGGCGACAGGAAATTCTCGTAGCGCAGGGCGCCGAAGAGAATGAGCGCGGCCAGCGCGATCAGTACGCCGAGGCGGGCAAGGTCACCGGCGGATTTCGGGGCGAAGGGTTTGAAGAGGGCGGAAAGCATCTCGGTGTCCTCAGGTCTTGTCGGCGCGCTGCTGGATGAAGACGGCAATGACGATCAGTCCCGCTTTGACGATCAGCGCGGCGGCATCGGGCACGCCATTGGCAAGCAGCGTGTAGCGCACCAGCTGAATGACGAAGGCGCCAAGCAGCGTGCCGAAGATATTGGCCCGCCCGCCCGTCAGCAGCGATCCACCGACGGCGACGGCGGCAATCGCGTCAAGCTCCATGCCCATGCCGACCAGATTGGCGTCGCTGGCGGAGTTTCTGGCCACGACGATCAGCCCCGCGATACCGGCAAGCGCACCGCTGATCACATAAACCAGCGTCTTCACCCGCTTGACCGGAATGCCCGTCAGCCGCGCCGCCTTTTCGTTGCCGCCGACGGCGATGATCTGGCGGCCGATGACAGTGAAGCGGATCAGCGCATAGGCGAGGGCGGCAATGACGATCATCAGAGCCACCTGCGCCGGGATGCCGGCGAAATGGCCCATGGCAATCCATTGGAATGCCGGGTTCTTGAAGACCTGCAGATTGCCATTGGTCATCACCTGCGCGATGCCGCGCCCGGCGATGAACAGCACCAGGGTGGCGACGATCGGCTGGATCGAGAAATGCGTGACGAGAAAGCCGTTGAACCAACCAAACAGCATGGCGACGATGACCGGCACCACGAAAGCAAGGCCAACGGCAAGCGCGACGTTGTCGATCGGGAACAGGGTTCCCAGGAAGATCATCGGCGCGATGGCGCCCGATATTGCCATCAGCGAGCCGACCGAAAGATCGATGCCGCCGGTGGCGATCACCAGCGTCATGCCGGTTGCGACGATGACGATCGTGGCGACCTGGGTCAGATTGACGTTCAGCGTCTGCCACGAGAAGAAGTTCGGGGTGATCGCAATGTTGACGGCGATCAAGAGCAGGAATGCAGCTAAGGTGCCGTAGCGGCTGGCGATGCGAAGCGCTGACGCCTTCGACATGGTTGACGGCTTGATGGCGGTATCCGATATCGTCATGTCAATTCACCTGATGCGCCATGGCGGCAAGGAGGCTTTGCTCCGAGAGTTCACGTCTCGGCAGAACCGCGACCGACATACCGTCGCTGAGCACGGTGACGCGATCGGCGGCGGCCAGCAGCTCTTCCAGTTCCGACGAGATCATCAGCACGCTGAGGCCATCATCTGCGAGGTTTCGCAGCAGCCGCAGGATCTCGGACTTGGCGCCGATATCGATGCCGCGTGTCGGCTCGTCGACGATCAGCACTCGCGGATCGGTGCAGAGCCAGCGGGCCAGCAGCACCTTCTGCTGGTTGCCGCCCGACAGTTCCTTGATCGGCTGGTCCGGAGAGGCACATTTGACGCCGAGCGATTTGATGAAGCGGGCGACGATCTCGTCCTGGCGGGCGCGGTCGACGATGCCTGCTTTCTTCAGTTTTGGCAGCAGCGCCAGCGTCATGTTCTCGCGGATACTCATATCCGGAATGATCCCGTCGATCTTGCGGTCTTCGGAAACGAGCCCGATGCCATCGGCGATCGCCGCGGCCGGTTCGGCATAGCTGCGCGAGGTGCCGTTGAAGCTCAGGCTGCCGCGCTCCAGCTTGTCGACGCCGAAGATGATGCGGGCGGTCTCCGTGCGGCCGGAGCCGAGAAGGCCGGCCAGTCCGGAAATCTCGCCCTCGCGGATCAGCAGATCGACGTCGCGGACGCGCAGGCCCGAACCGGCGCCCTGCAGCTCAAGGCGCACCGGCCGTTCGATCGCATTGTCGGCATCGCGGCTGAGCGCTTCGAAAGCCGCCAGTTCGCGGCCGAGCATGTGGCGCACCAGCTCCATTTTGGGGATATCCTTCATGGCGCTGACGGCAACCGTCTGGCCGTCACGCATGATGGTGACGCGGTCGCAAATCGCATAGAGCTCGTCGAGGCGGTGGCCGATGAAGATCACTGCGACGCCGCTTTTCTGCAGTGTGCGGATCGTCTCGAAAAGGACGGCGACCTCGCGCTCGTCCAGCGATGAGGTCGGCTCGTCCATGATCAGCAGCCGGGCGTTCTGGGTCACGGCGCGGGCGATCGACACCATCTGGCGGGTGGCGGCGCTGAAGCGCGCAACCGGCAGATCGACGTCGATATCGAGATTGAAGGTGGCAAGCACCTTGCGGGCGCCATCGCGCATGGCGCGGCGGTCAAGGAAGCCGAATTTCTTCGGTTCCCGCGACAGATAGATGTTCTCGGCGACGGAGCGCTGCGGCGCCAGGTTGATCTCCTGATAGATCGTGGCGATCCCGGCGGCCTGGCTTTCTGCCGGCGTCGAGAAGGCGACGTCCTCGCCGTTGAAACAGATCGATCCTTCGTCGCGCTGATAGGCGCCGGTCAGGATCTTGATCAGCGTCGACTTGCCGGCGCCGTTCTGGCCGACAAGCGCCATAATCTCGCCCTCGGCAATATCGAGGGAAGCGGCGCGCAGCGCGGCGATCCCGGCAAAGGATTTGGAGATACCCTGCATCGACAGCAGCATGCCGGTCGACTCCGTATTCAATAAAGGAAAAGCCGGCCGGAACGGCGTCTGCCGAACCGGCCGGAGCGGTCACGCTGGGAGTTTAGTAGGCGCTGGAGAGCTCGGCCTTGGCGTTGGATGCATCGTAGAACTTGTCGTCGTTGATGACCCAAGGCTCGATCTTCTCGCCCTTTGCATAGCGCGCCATCGTTTCGAAAGCCTTCGGTCCGAAACGCGGGTTGCATTCGACGACTGCGCCGATCTTGCCTTCAGCCACGAGGCCGACAGCTTCCTTGCCGCCGTCGATCGACAGCACTAGGATGTCCTTGCCCGGCACCTTGCCGGCGGCTTCGATGGCGGAGATGGCGCCGATCGCCATTTCGTCATTGTGGGCGTAGACGATATCCGCATCCGGATGCGCCTGAAGCAGCGCTTCGGCAACCTGGCGGCCCTTGTCGCGGGCGAAATCGCCGGACTGCGATGCGACGATCTCGAAGCCGCCAGCGGCCTTGATGGCGTCGTCGAAGCCCTTCTTGCGGTCGTTGGCAGGCGAGGAGCCGGTCGTGCCTTCGAGCTCGATGATCTTCTTCTTGCCGTTGGCGTTCTTCGCCAGCCATTCGGCAACGCGCTGGCCTTCCTTGATGAAGTCGGAGCCGATGAAGGTCAGGTAGTCCTTGCCGGGCTTGGCGAGCTTCGGATCGACGCTACGGTCGAGCAGGATGACCGGGATTCCGGCCTTCTCGGCAGCCTTGACGGCCGGGATCAGCGGCTTTTCTTCGCGCGGCGAGAGGAAGATCAGGTCGACGCCCTGGGCGATCATCGAGTTGACGTCGGCAACCTGCTTGGCGGCCGAGCCGGCGGCATCGGTATAGACCAGCTGGTAGCCAAGCTTTTCAGCCTGCGCCTTCATGCTTTCGGTCTGGGCGATGCGCCACGGATTGTTTGATTCGGTCTGCGCGAAGCCGACCTTGTACTTTTCCTTCTGCTTCAGCGCAGGCACTTCTGCCATGGCAACTGTGCCGGCCACGGCGACGGCGCCGAGTGCGGTTGCAGCAAGCATGAATGTACGACGTGAGAATGCGGACATCTCAGTTTCTCCTCCCGAATTTTCCGGTATCTTCCCAACCGGCAGTGAGCAATAACTGCTTCACATGAGCTAATCTTGTAGCTAATAATATTAGCAGTCAAGCGTCATTTTATGAGCTATTGCACAAATTTTGGTTTGTGCTGCAGCAAGTCATCGGGAGGATATTGTGATGACGAAAAAGAATGGCCGCGGCGGGGAAAACGGGCGCCGCGGTGAGGCTGGACGGCCTACAATGACCGATGTTGCCCGTATTGCGGGCGTTTCGCAGTCCAGCGTGTCGCTTGTGCTCAATGAAATGTCGGGATCACGCATCTCGCCGGACACCCAGGCCAAGGTTTTGGAGGCTGCTCATAAAATTGGTTATAAATTACCTGGAGTTCGTCATGAAGCTCAGCCGGACACGCGAATCGAGAAAGACACGATCGCCTTCGTCGTCGACGAAATCTCCACCAGCCCGCATCCCGTTGTCAGCCTCGACGGCGTGCGCGATTTTGCTTTCGAGCAGGGTTTCCTGACCTCGGCGCATGCAACGCGTTCCAATCCGGATCTCGAAGACGCCGTGCTGCGCTCGATCCTGCGCGACCCGACGATCGTCGGCGTCATCTATGCGACGATCTTCACCCGCAAGGTGAAGGTGCCGGAACTGCTGAAGAACATCCCGACCGTATTGCTGAACTGCTATGCCGAGCCGCGTCAGCATATGGCGATCGTGCCCGGCGAAGTGGCGGGCGGCTTTGCCGCGACGGCGCATCTGACCTCGCTCGGCCACCGGCGCATCGGCTTCATCAACGGCGAACCCTGGATGGACGCGGCGGTCGATCGCCTCAAGGGCTACAAGCAGGCGCTCGCCACCGTCGATGTCGCCTTCGACGAGACGCTGGTGCGCGACGGCGACTGGCTGCCCTTGCGCGGCTATGAGGCTGGTCTCGACCTGTTGTCGATGAGCAATCCGCCGACAGCGATCTTTTGCGGCAACGATCTGATGGCGATCGGCGTGATGAAAGCGGCGGCCGAGAAGGGCTTTCGCGTTCCCGAAGATCTCTCCGTCATGGGCTATGACGACCAGGAGCTGGCGCGCTACACCCATCCGCCGCTCTCGACGCTGGTCCTGCCGAACTACGAGATGGGGCAGAAGGCGGCGGAGACGCTCATCGATATGGCCATCCACGGCAAGACGCTGCGGCCGATGACCATCAAGGTCGATGGTCCGCTCGTCGTCAGAACCTCGACCGCAAAGACCAAACCCTGATCAGCCGACGGCGCTGATCACCAGGGTCACGGAAAAAAACATCAGCACGGCAGAGGCGCAGCGCTGCGCCAGCAGAGGCATGGCGGTGCCCCGCCCGATGATCAGCCGGCCAAGGACAATCCAGAGCGTCGACGTCACCGTGACCGATGCCACGAAGATCAGCACTGTCAGCAGGAGCGGCGCCTCGACGGCCGGCACCATGGTCAGGCCGATGATGATGGCTTTCGGGTTGAGCAGGGTGGTGAGGAAAAGTTCGCGGATGCCGACCGGCGCTGCCGCCCCTTCAGATTGCGACCGCCAGAGCTTCAATGCCAGAAACAGAACCCAGACCGCCGATATCAGCCGCACTGCCTGCGCAATGGCCGGATGCGCGTGAAGGAATGGACCGGCGATGCCGGATACCGGCAGGATGACCAGCAGATAGGCGGAGACAACAGCGAGCAGCAGGGACGTCAGGCGTTTCACCGTCAGGCCTGGTGACATCATGGCAAGGACGGCGTTCGTCGGCCCGGGCAGGATGAGCAGTGCCAGGATGCCCAGAGAGAAAGTCGGCAGGTTCATCTGATTGTGTGTCCTTGAAGCCTGCGGTTTCAGTAGGCAACGATAGTCCCTGCCCGTTGCCATTTCCAGCGGGTGCGTGCGCGGATTTATAAGGCTGGCCGGTTGGGGAAGGGGAGCCCGGCCGCGTTTGGCGTATGGATCGAAGCGCTGTCCGCCGGATCGTCCATCGCGCGCAGGCCACGCCAGTTTCGGACGTGGTTGGCATTGATGAAGATCATCCCGGTGGCGTCGGGTTCGATATTCTGTGTCCTGATGACATCGCAGAAGGCTTCGAGATGTTGCAGAAGCCGGCTTTCTGTTGCCCTTGGCGGGGAAGCGATGCTGAGCAGCGCGCGCCGGGTGATGATGACGGTGCGTGCCACTGCCCCATCGAGCATCTCGATACGGCCGCACTTTTCCCTCTCGTCCAGTCGCGCAGCAATGATCGCGTATCGCATCGAATGGTCCTCTCACGCCCGCAACGCGCCAAGTCTACGCGATGCATGGAGACGATACTTTGATTTCGATCAAGACCGCCTGAGGCGTGTCCGGTTCGTTGATCTAGGACAAGGAAGGGTGAGCGGCCGCGCGGCATAAGCCCGCGAGACGAAGATGAAGGAAATCACGATGTCCGATGCCCTGGTCGCCAAATATGGTGAAGCCCGCCTGCCGCGCTACACCAGTTATCCAACAGCACCGGCCTTTTCGGCTGCCGTCGGCCCGGAGGCCTATGCGGATGGGCTGGCGCGGCTCGGTGCGGCCGATCCGGTATCGCTTTATCTGCATATCCCGTTCTGCCGCTCGATGTGCTGGTATTGCGGCTGCCACACGTCGGTGACGCGCCAGGACGGACCGGTTGCCGATTATCTCGACGTGCTGAGCGAGGAGATCGAACTGGTGTCGCAGGCAGCCGGCAATGATCTGCCGGTTCGAAACATCCATTTCGGCGGCGGCACACCGACGATCATGACGCCTCAGGCCTTTGCCGCATTGATGGCGAAGCTGAGGAGCGCCTTCCGGTTCGAGGCGGATTGCAGCGTTGCCGTCGAGATCGATCCGCGAACCCTGTCCGCAGCAATGATTGGCGCGCTCGGCGACAACGGCGTCGATCGCGCCAGCCTCGGGGTCCAGAGTTTCGATCCGCGGGTGCAACATGCGATCAACAGGATACAGACCTTCGATCAGACGAAAGCAGCCGTCGAAGGCTTGAGGGAAAACGGCACCCGCAGCATCAATTTCGACCTGATCTACGGCCTGCCGCTGCAGACCGTGCGCTCCTGTCTTGAGACGGTCAGGATGGCTGTCGAGCTCCGGCCGGAACGGTTTTCGGTATTCGGTTACGCCCATATCCCGTCCTTCAAGAAGCATCAGCGGCTGATCGACGAGACGCAGCTGCCGGATGCCAGCCAGCGCAATGCCCAGGCCGAGGCGATCGCCGACGAACTCGTCGGCGCCGGTTATGTCCGCATCGGCCTCGATCACTTCGCGCTGCCGCATGACCCGCTGGCGCTGGCATCGCATGAGGGAACGCTGCGGCGGAATTTTCAGGGATATACCACCGACGACTGCGAAACGCTGATTGGTCTCGGCGCCTCTGCGATCGGCAAGCTTCCCGGAGGCTATGTCCAGAACGAGGTCGCCCCCGGCCGCTATGCGGAGCGCGTCGCCTCCGGCATCCTGCCGACTGCGAAAGGCTATGTGCTGAGCGCTGAGGACAGGCTGCGGGCAAAGGTCATCGAAAGGCTGATGTGCAGCTTCGAGGCCGATCTTGCTGCGCTCAGCGGCGAAGCCGGATATGACCCTGCCTTCCTGACGCGCCGCAACGAGCGGCTGGCGCAACTGCTGGCCGACGGCGTGGTGACGCTGGCGGACGGGCGGCTGACCGTTTCGCAGCAAGCACGCTTCATGGTGCGCGCCGTGGCCGCTGCCTTCGATGCCTATCTCGGAGCGCCGGGGCGCACGCATAGCAAGGGTGCCTGAAACGGCTACAACTCTCTGACGAGGCGACCCCTCCATAGCCGGGGATTGCGATCAAAATCTCATAGTGGGCGCTGCCCGCGGGGTTGCCCTTTTGGCCGATGGCTGCAAATTGTCTGCTAATGCCCGACCGACGTGGCATGAAAAACGGATGGCCGTGCCTGTCCGTCGGAGCAGCAATGAATCTTTTCGTCACAGATCTCCACCACGATGGGTGGCGGAGCCAGCCCCTTCAGATGGTGCCGAAGAAGAAGGAGCGAAAGCTTGCGCCGGAAAAGCCGAAGACGCTTCTCCAGCAGCTCGCCGCCACGCCCGACAAGCTGTTCACCGGCGCCTTCCGCCAGCAATATGGGGCGCTCTGCTACCGCAAGGCGCCGGGCAGCTCCGGCATCGAAGTGCTGGTGATGACCTCGCGCGAAAGCCGGCGATGGGTGATCCCCAAGGGCTGGCCGATGAAGAAGAAGAAGCCCTATGAGGCGGCGGCGACCGAAGCCTGGGAAGAGGCTGGCGTGCGTGGCACCGTCGGCAAGAAGCCGGTCGGCCGCTACACGTACCTGAAATGGCTCGACAATGGCGACGTCGCCCCCTGCATCGTCGATGTCTATACGGTCGAGGTGCTGGAGCAGTCCGAGAACTTCAAGGAGCGAGGCCAGCGGGTGCTTGCCTGGGTCGAGCCGGAAGAGGCGGCGCGGCGCGTTCGCGAGATCGAGCTGAAATCCCTGCTGGTCGATTTCAAGGTCAAGTGACAGCCCATTGCCGCCCAAATCACGGTCTTGTTGATCGATCTCAAAGAAAATCCTGACTGTTCTCTATAGCCCGTCTTCGGACGAACACGCCGATGGCCTCGTGTTCGCCGGTTCAAGGGGGCTTGGAATGATAGATGAGACACGTGGCGGCCTCGATGCACTGGAAACGCACCTTAGCGAATTGTCGTCTTGGTGCGATCTGATCGAGGCGATTGCCGATTTTCTGCCCTGCCATGTCGATGAGGGATTGTGCAGGACACTGACGCGAGACCTCGTTCCGCTTTTGGTGAGGATACATCAGTTGGAAGAGACCAGCGTCGATCGGCATCCTGCCCTCGCTATCAGCGTCCCGGCACCGAGAGACGAAGAGCAGCGCCGGATTTCCGATCGGCTCGAGCAACGCGATATGGCAGAGCGCGCCGTCAAGGTGTTGTGCGACTTGAGCAGGGGGCGAAGCAGCCTCTCGGCGGACGCCATCGCCTATGCGCTCCGTTCATTCTGCTGCCCGGCGCGCCGGCATATCAAAGAAGAGCGGCAGCTGATCGGCGAGATCCGCCAGGCGATCGCGGTGCCTTCTCTCGTATCAGACGCGAAGCTGACGCCTGCCGGCGCTTGATCTACGTCAAGGCGTAGCGCTCCCGCCCGTTGTTCACTTCGCGGTGAGAGAAGGAGCTCCGTGATGTTTGTGAACGATATCGTGCCGATCGGCGATGACGCGTTATCGACTGCCGTGCGCAGCCGGCTGCAGATGGAACTCGGGCTGACACATGACGTGGTGAAGGCGACCGTGGCGAACGGCGTCGTCACCCTCAAGGGGCGGCTGGCAAGCACGGGAACGCGCGAGGCGGCAGGTGCTGCTGCCGGAAATGTGCGAGGCATCAAGCGTGTCGTCAACGACGACATCTCGACGGCGTATCATCTGGTGCGGCGTCTGGCGCCTTAGGCCAGGGATTGCTCGCCTCAATCCCACGTCTTGCGTTCGCGAGCTTTTTGCCGCAATGCCTCGAACACGCTTCGAGCCTGCGGCGAAAGCTCCTTGCCCTTCAATTGCACCAGGCCGAAGCCCGGAATGTCGATGCGGGCGTGGATCGGCAGCGCCGTCAGCAGCTGGTGCTGGTCGAGCATCTCGGCGACGGTCTTGGCGAAGATCCCGACCCGGCCGCTGCTCTTGACGAGCAGGATGGTCATGAGCACCGACGAAGTGGAAATGACACTGCGCGGCACGATGGCATGCGCCCGGTGATAATCATCCATCACATCCCGCAGATAGGAGCCTTCCGGCTGCAGCACCCAGTCGAGCCCCTCGAGATCTGCCTCCTCTACGGCCGGTTTTGCAGCCAGCGGATGCCCGCGCGCCACCACCATCCGGAAGGTTTCCTCGCCGAGCGGCTCGTAGTCGAACATTGTCCGGTTGAAATTCTCGGGCAGACGGCAGATCGCGAAATCGAGGCTCCCGGCGCTCAGCTGTGCGAGAAGCGCATCGCTGCTGCCGTGCGAGACGTTGATGTCGAGATCCTGATACCCAGCCTGCGCATCGTTGAGGGCGGGAACGACGATCTCGGAAGCGGGCGTCATCACCGTGCCGATGCTGACGCTGCCGCGCTTGCCCGAGGCAATGACCTTCATGTCGTATTCGGCGCGTGCCGCTTCCGCCAGCAAGGTCCGGGCGTAGCGCGCCAGAACCTTGCCCTCCGGCGTCAGCGCCGTTCCGCGGTTGTGCCGTTCGAACAGCCGATGCCCGGCCAGTGATTCGAGCTCGACCAGCGTTCGCGACAGCGAGGGCTGGGACAAGCCGAACATTCCGGCTACGCTGCCGACCTTGCCGTGCTCTTCCAGAGCGACGAGCATGCGCAGATGCTTGAGTTTGAAGGCGTCAAGCCTTGTCATCATCACTCCTGATATTCGGTTTTGCTAAGTCAGAATAGGAGAACTGCGAGATGACAGTCATTTTGTCCGCCGACAATGATAAAACATCTGAATATTCAAAGGGGTATATGACAGTCAATTTGTCATCCCGACAGGATAGTTCGTCGCGACTTAATGATAAGAGCTAAGCTCGACCTTTTCAGCCCAGTCAGGTCCAGAGCGTCGACAATTCGGTAGGAGTACGCTTTTTGGTCCACGCGACAGTTGACGAGCTTCAAAGCAATTCGTCTGATACGGCACTTATCGCCCAGAATGCTGGAGCTGTCCGATCACTGTTAGGCAGGACATATCTTGGTGGCTCCCATGACAGTGTTTTAGTCTGGCAACATGGTTCCAGTTTATGACGTCGCTGGCCAAATCAGCTTCACGAGTCGCGAATGACGCGCTACACAACTTGCGCTTGATGTGCCACTTGAGTGGTCCGCGGGGAGGTTTTCGATGAGCGAGTATTTCGAGATTGCGTACGCGGCGGCAGCGAAACGTCTATGCATTTTTACCGGGACCGGATTTTCCAAGGCTTTGAGTGCGAACGCCGCGCCCGGCTGGCAGGAGCTGCTCGAGCAGATCTGCGACACGCACATTGGAAAGCCGGACTTCAAAGAGGCGCTGTTTCCTCTCAACGGCGTGAACGCCCTCCAGCTCGATGAAGCTGCCCAAGTGATTTCGATTGAGCTCTCGAAGATCGGGAAGGACATTCATGAGGAGATCGCCTCGCTCATATCGGGTGTGGCCTTATCAGGAAGCTATCCTGAGACCGAAAAGTTCTTCAAGGAACGCAGCTTTCGTGTGGTCACCACGAACTACGACAAGCTTTCGGAAAATCTTGCCGGGCCTGATTGCCAGCCGCTCGCTCCCGGACGGCCGGTACCGCGATCGACCAGCCGGGTGAAGGTCTATCACGTTCATGGATCGATTGACGTTCCGGGAAGAATGGTAGTGACTGCGGACGACTATTTCAGCTTCATGCACTCCGAATCCTATTTCTCGCGAAAGCTTAGTACGGTTCTCCACGAGAACACCGTCGTCATCATGGGATACTCACTCGGGGATACGAACTTAAAGTCGATCCTTAGCGACTATCGAGGTTTCGTAAGGAATCATTTCGTCAGCAACAGCGTGTTCTTGGTCTCAAGAAGGCCGGTCGATCAAAGAATATCTGACTACTATTCGAACTGCTACGGCATCCGAGTCATACCGAACACCGAGGTCGAAGAGTTCTTCAAAAATCTGAATGGTAATTTGCCTGCGGCCGAAAAGTGCCTCGTTGACTCGGTTACCAACATCAAGAAGGTCCTCTACGAGAAGCACAAGTTCACTGAAGCATACCTCCAGGTCGAAAGCTCGTTCTATGAGATCGCCTCTTCCATCGGCGCGGTCGGTGTTAGCCTTGAAGAGGACGTCGTCGTTGAGACGTTCAAGGACGTTATCGCAAAGAAAATGGCGCTGACCGGCCAGTCTCAGGCGTGGCCTCAATACGTGCAGCTTGCCTCTTGGCTGACATACCTCGGAAGCCTAATTGACGTGAGAAACACGGCGGTGGAGAAGACCTTCCTAGAGGCTGTGAAGTTCTCGATGGATAGCATGAGCAGGTCGATGAAACTTGGATATTCATGGCATGCCTACAAGGTCTGGGATGCACGGTGGAGCGGCATAACGGCGGACAATCGAGCGCTGATAGGAACATTCATCGTCGACAAATCGGCGGAACCTGACGCTGTTGAAATTGCTTCCAGGGGGTGATTGGCACGGCGCCGGGGAAGTCGGAGCCTGAGATTTCACTGAAGTGCGATGGTGCGACGCTCAGCGATCGGTTTGAGAAGTAGGCGCTCGCCGCCTGAGCACCCGCCCGGTTACGTCGCAGTCCTTGAATAGCGGCTGTCCTAACCTGATGTTGGCAAACCTAACTTATCACGACGCTTGGCTTGATAAGCTCGATTGTATTCCGTTGCTTTTGTTGGAACGAATGTAGGTCGCGTGCGGTCGATCGCGACTCTTAATTCAGCCCGGTTAAAGAACTTGACGCCGATGAGGTCGACCGGAATTGAAGGGGACATGTCCGCAGTAGTCAGAGCGGCTCTCAGTAAGTCTTTCCCGACTCCGTATTCCTTCATGGCGTTGATGAAGCTGACATACTTGTCGCAGAACGCCTTGGCGTCCTCACGCCTTACGTACGTCTGAGACGCTCTTTTTCGCGGGTTGCGTGCGACGATCTTTGGGAGGTGGCCTTCGCTTATTAGATAAGCCGCGACCGTCCAGGAAGTTTGGCAAAAGCTCGCCGTCTCTTTTATAGTTAGTAGATCATCCGTAAGCGTTTCGGTAAGGATCGCCGACACTTCAAGGGGATCAATTCTAACTGCGTCCAGCCCGGTATGTCCCGCATCCCAACCGACCTTGTGCAGCTTCCCGTCTCGAAGGAGCGCCATTAGTTCAGTGATCTTGCACGTCAGTTTCCTCGAGACGGCGAAAAGCGACATAAGCTCGGCCGAGCCCAGATAGGGATCAACCGGCTTTATAGCGTCGATGAACGTCTCCAACGCCCGACGAGAGTATCGGGGGCTCACTGCTATTCCATGTCCCGACTGGATAATGGGTTGGAAGAAGCCCTCTTTCACGAAGATGTTGAACTTCGGGTGGGTAGTGCCGATCACTTTGGCGGCTTGCGTCGGGAGGAGCGCATCGTTGAGTATGTCGGCTACCTTATCGGCGACAGTCTTCTCCACCGGCCCGGAATCCTGGGCTTCCAATGGGTGCAGCCCGAGAGCGACCGCCATCCGTCGCAGATGTTTGGGGTTCATATTGTACCGCTTACGTATCGCGGCTTCCGCTATATAACGGGCGCCGGTTGACGTCCCAAACACCTCTGAAGTGTCATCCAATGGCAGGACCGAAAATGCGTAATTACGGATGAGCTTTCTGACGTCGGCCCATTCCGGCTGCTCGCGCCTCGATAAGCATTCATAGAAGCGGCCGTAGAGATGCCGGCCCCCGGACCCCGGCCTGAGGTGTGGTAGTGAAGAATGCATCATGTCCAGAAACGAATAAAGCCCAGGAATACCTCTGGACAAAAACTCGAATCCCGACTGAGCCGCTGCCCACTGCTGCTCATCGGTGAGTTCCGCAGCCTCGGCACGTCGGCCAAAAAGGGCCGTCACTCCGACATGCTCGCAAAGCGTGCCGCCGCGGTCGAGAGACATCCCGTCAAGTATTTCACCGTGGTTGCGCAACCCGTTGATGCGGTCGAGCGCATAGAATTCGAACGCCGTCATCTCCCGGCCGGTCTGTGACCTCGTCGCCTCCCGCAGCTCTAGCTGGAACTGGCCAAGCCCATCAATCAGGTCGTGCCGCTTTTCGTTACGCATGCTAGTGCTGCCGAGATCGACGATCGAGCAAAGATGGGTCGGACACGTACGAAGGAATCTTAGCGCCCAGTTTCGTCTGACGTATTGCCGCGTCCTCGGCCTCCTGTCGGCCGAGGCGGCGTCTTCCTTGAGGCAGGCCGTGCAGACCCGAAGTCGAGTGCGTGTGTACGTGAAAGGAGACAACGTCTCGACGCCTACGACACAATTGCCTTCGACAACGGGTACCGTCGCCGCGTGTAGCCGCTCAGACTCGATCTGCCCAAGCGTCGCAAGACGCTTGATGGCCGAATCCCGGCCGTAAGAAACGTCCATGAAGGAGAAGCCCATATCCAGGCAGAACTCAGCCGGGCCCTTGCCATTGGCCGCAGCAAGGCGGGAGCAGTAGCTTGTGAGGGTCTCGTCATCGAAGAGGGGCACGCGGTACATCTGGGTTCCCTAGTTTTTTGCGCTCGGCACGTAGGGGCCAGTTCGGTTCACGGGGATCGCCATCTGTCGCCAATTATCGTTAGAGAATACGTTCGCCGCTGGATCATCGCTAGCATTGACTAGCCGGCGGTAGCCAGCTTCCCAGCTCTGCCGATCCACTGCATCCTTGTCCTTTTCGAGAGCATCCTGGATGGCGTGATAGATTATCCTGATGATCACCCCAAACTGATAGCGTCCGCCAAACATCAAACGTTCAGTGAAGTTCTCCACCAAGTCCCCCGACAGATTGAGCTTCGCGCGTTGGGTAACCAGCTCGATCACGACGGCGGAAACGAATGCCCCGTCTTCGACCAAGGTCAGCGGTCGCAGCGGAAAGTCGTCCACGCGTCGCAGCAACTGGTCCTTTGGGTCGTACAAGATGACGTTCTTGATCTCCGGCAGGCCTAGCAGCACGATGAAGATCGGCCACTTCCGATCCTGGATCATGTTCTTGATGGAATCCGCGATATGTTCAGGCCCCTTGGTTTTCGGGGCGTCAAGGACGTGCTGAAAATCGTCGAGGATGATGACTCGTGTTCCTCGAAGTCGTAGTTGCTGACGAACGTCTTTGAAAAGCAAAGAAGGTTTCTTCGGACGCGTCACGTGATAGTCCATCGCGTCGAGGATGTCGTTCGCCAGATCCGTCATGGTGGCTTTCGAAGATACCAGAACGTAGAGTACGGGATATAGGAAGTCGCCGTACCCATCGGGAATGGGCTGGAACTCCTTCCTGTCCTGGACGTGCTGTTCCAACAAAGTTGACTTGCCAGCCCCTGTCTCGGCGTGGACAGTTACAGCGAAGGTGTCGGGATCCATAATCGATATAGCCCCCGCCATTCGATCGATGGGAACCGAGATCAGCGCATCGTTCCGAGTGGTGTAGTAGGCAGATTTCACATAGTCCATCGTCGCTGCAACGCGCGCCGTCTTGGGATTTATTGCCTCGCCGACCGCAGTCGCTACACGTCGCACCATGGGGTCGGTCGCCGCCGCCAAGCGCGGCTTCTTTCCTGAAGTCAGATTCATTCGGTTGCATCCTCATCACTTCCGCTGGCGTCGAAAAGCTTGCTCCGCCTGCCTGATGTTTTCGAGTTTTCGGCTTCGGCGCCGCGCGCCGGACCGCCTCGCAGGAGATCGGCGATCGTCGGTACGATGGGAGCCTTCTCCTTCTTCTTTTTTGGCCTCGAACCTGTCAGAGGAGGGGGTGTTGTTATCGGTTCAGGTATCCCTTCCTCGGTCCTGACGTGCTGGAACTGGCTAGGGTTGAACGTACCTTCCGACGGAAAAACCTTGCTAGATGCACTGACGGCGACGCCTTCTTCGACATGTTCCGCGAGCGGCGGGTCGGTCATGGTTGCGAGGACACCGTCCCTCCCAATCTGGTCGAGAAGGAACGTCTCCGGATCGGGGTCGTAATCCATGGTGAGCTTGCTGTGCACCACATACCCGGCGAACAGTTCACGCTCCATCCTGTCGTAATCCTGCTGGACCAGGACGTGCGACGAGATGTTGTGGCGGTCTTCGGCCACCTTTGCGACGCTTCGGACGTGGTTCAAAGCCTCCGCTACAATCTTCTCATCCTGAGTATCGTGCTGGGAGTAAGCCTCTTTCATCAGTTTGCGGGCCGCTGCCCATTCTATCGCAGATACGCCGTCGAACCCGTGAACCGCGGCCTTTACGTAATAGAATCCCCTGTCTTTTACCGTGCGAAATCCAAGCATCCCGAGGTCATAAGGGTTCGAACGCACGATGATTTCGGCCTTTTTATAATGAGCTACGATCTGCTGCAGACGGTCGTCGTAGTAGGGGATGCCGAGACACACGACGCCGCGATCTGTAATCTTCCTCGTGCCGACGTTGAGCCCGAAGATGCGGCCCTCTTCCTCAGGATCGGTTAAGGCCTTTACCCGGCGACCTTTGGTCATCGTCGCCCAGGCATCGATCGGCTTGATATCACCTAGTCCCTTGTGCCGGGTAAGGTGATACGCATCAACGATAAGCCTCACCAGACAGCGAGCTAGTTCCTCGAAGTCCATCGACGCGTTAGCTTTGGAATCGTAGTTCCCCCGTTCAATGGGGTTTGAGAACGTCTGGCCCGAGAAAAGGCGTAGCCATCCTTTCTCGGTTCTGAAGAAGCGTTCTATTCTACCGCGTAGGCCAGGATTGCTTGTCGGCGGGAGGAGGTGTGTGCCGCATAGCGACAGCACCGTCGACTGAAAATCTTCGTCGAGATATGCGGCGCCGTGATCCGTCGCAACGCACTCGGGCACGCCGAACTGGATCCAGTCCGCCGTTGTGCCCGCCCATCGAACGATACCCGTCTTCGGCATAACCGCCATATGAAGCGTCTCTACTGCCGACCGGCCGTGCGGGTCCGAGTCGAGAAGACGAAAGGCAAGTATTGAACGAGTGCCGCAATCGATCGCGACCGACGCCCAAAATCTGCGCTTTTCAATTTCGAGCTGAATTTTTGGATGAATGATATTCCAAAGCCTGGTGCCTTTCAGAAGCGCGATGATATCGAGCTTGTCCTCGTCCATCTCCACGCGCTCCAGCGGGCGGAACTTGCGGGTCGCAGTCTTCGATAGCTGATAAGTGTCCTTAGCGGCGTCCGCGCCATTCTGGCCCATGTCAATGAGCATCTTCTTCTGAGCCGCGACACGACGATAGAAAGTCCGCAGATCGCATAACTCGCGCGGATACTCCCGCGCTTTGTTGTCTATCTCCAGCAATCTGAAGTGTAGAGCTATCGACGCGCGCTTAGCGTTTGCAAGCTTTTTTGCTTCTTCGTCGAGCAGCTTGTTCACTTCGGGGGTGAACTTGGGATCATGGTAGTAGCTGCCCTTGTACTGAGGCATAAGGGAAAACGGGTTCTCTCCGCTCGCCACAAAACGAGCTACCCAGCGCTGGAAGTTCCTTGGGCTCCCGCGATCATGAGTCTCGACAATGATTTTCTTCCGTCCGGCCCGCGGGGCAGGCAGTTGTCTCTCGTTTTCTGCGGTATAGTAGTCATAGAACTCGTTGATCTGGGAGCGTGTGAAAGTACCGTCCTGTACGAGTTCAAGATACCTTTTCACCATTCTGACGCGGTACATTATGTAGCCCGGAATGGCCGACGTATCGAGCCTTTGCCTTCTTTCTTCGAACGCTTTCTCATCGCCGTAAAAACCGCGGGAAATGATCAACTGTCTCTTCGCCACCCCATCAGCAATTTCGAAAGCATCGTACGCGCGGGGACGAGCGACGTTTTCCTCGTCCCGCAGAAGAAACACATCGTCATCGCCGTCATTTCGCAGTTCAACGCGAAAGTGACGTCCTGAGATAGTCACCCGGTCGAGGCTGGTTAGCTCTACGTGGGTGAATCGTTCCTGACCGGTCCTCATGAGAGGCTCCGCGCACGTACGTATGATATCGGGGTGTAAATCAAAGACTCCTTGCTCGTCAGGTGTTCCACGACCCCGTCCCCCATCAAGTTCCACAGTGCGATCGACCCCGCACCCTGACAGCCGAACTCATCGAGAAGCTCAAAACCTCGGATCGGAGCATCCTTCGTCTTGAGCAGCTCAAGGAGACGTACGCAGTCGGGGGAGTTCTTCAGGCGCCGCGCGGCCAAGATTTCACAAGCCCGGTAAATATCGGCTTTCGTGACGTCGCGCTCCGTCAGGATTTCGATCCGGTTTGCGTGATATTTCAATTCACGGTTACGAATCTGTTCCACCAGAAATGCGAGCTTTCCCCGCTCGTCCTTTTCTTCTGGGCGAACGCAGAAAAGAACGACTTCACCGTTGGTGAACTCGATGCGAAGGTCGACATAGTGCCAGCGCTGAACGCCGTTCTCGTCGTAGTACCGGATCGGTCCGTACTGCGCCTGGACCGAACGTACGCATTTCATCGCCCAGAAAAAACGAGCACAGTCCGCTTCGAACAGGCTTTCGAAAACCAGGTACTGGTTGGTGCCTGGCGCACAGATCAGGAGGCGGCAGGACGCGCTCGATTTCATCGTGATCTTGCGAGCGGAGGGGGCGGGAACGATGTCTTCGTAGACTGTGAAGCCCGCCAACTCCTCGATCGTCGGCTCATATTTGCGCGCCTCGATCGTTTGTTGACACAGGGCCACCGCGATATTCCGCATCCGGCGAGGCCACGTAAGTCTTGCGCTCATACGGGCGCGCGTACGGGTTGTAGCCGGCGCGCAGGAAGTAGAGGGCCTCGATCTGGTTCAAAACCTGAATCATTTTTCTGTCCTCCTAGCCCGAAACAGAGGGCGCAGCGTCGAGATCACGAACGCGCCTTAGGCAACGGACCGCGAGATTGACCTCGTCCTCAGATTTCGGATCGTCCCCTCCGTTGGCCGCCAAGCTCTTCGGCGCGTACGCGGCGAGGAGTTTCGATTCGAGGAACTCATATTCCGCCTTGGTGATTACGATATTCATGGCCTGCCTCCTTATGCCTGGCGCGCGACGGCTGCGTCGAAGCGCGAGGCCAAGGAAGCTAACGACGGACGTCCGTCGTCGGCTCCCATGCGGGCCTTCCAAACGAAGTTGCGAGGAAGATCAGCGATACGGCCACGGAAAGTGCTGTAGGAGGGGAAGCGCATTGCACGCCCGTCCGCCATGAAGCGGGCGTCCTTCAGGATCAGGGCCTGAAGATACTGCCAGAGTTCACGCACGGTGGGGCGGGTCACGTCCGCATAGCGAAGCGCAACCACGCACTGCAGCGTGATCTCGTTGCGAGTAAAATAACGGCCGCACTGACGCTCGAACCAGAGAGCAAGCTCGTCGCGATACTCCATGTCCAAGTTCGCTCCGTAATCTACGCGGGGAGTGCCGCAGGCGATCAGCGCTTCAACACGTTCGAGAGCACGGTTCGTAAGGAACTGCTTGTTGTCGATAAAGTTGTTCATGTCTGCCATCCATCCAACTGGCGGTTCCGGCGGCGTCGACACGCGACTGCGCGACCGCGAACCTGAGGTTCACGCGACTTCGATGACGTTCGACGTGGCGGATGACGGGAAAAAAGCCCCGGCGTCAGCCTGCGTCGATCGCGGCGAAACGTTGTTGGAGGTGGATGTCTTTCGAGAACTTGGTCATGTCGATCCTCATTTCCTAACTACTGGAAAAACTCAGAGGGTAGCCGGGGCGTCAGTTCACCGCGGCAGAGATACCACGGCGCCTTACGACGCTTGCCGGCAACGTTGTTGCCAATGTGCTGGTACCTTCGAAAACATGACTTCCTGTCTCAGTTTGACGCCGTTCATATTCGAACGGTGCCGCAATGGGCCAGAAATTAACGACATTGTCAAACGGAAAATTTGTTCGGAATTTTCCGTGATCGGCGTCGCTCATTCTCGACGCGGGTGAACCGTCGGCGTCTGACGAGGTTGAATCCTAAACTTTTAGAAAAATGTTGCGCAAAACTTTGCGCTATTGTCAACTATTCTGGGAGCGTCCAAGTGTCCAAGACGCGCGCTCGGCGGGCATGATCTGGTGACCTTCCTCGTTGCCAACATCAGACCTGTGGAGCGAGCGGCGGCGCGTCCTCGTCATCATGGTCCAGCGGCCCGATGAGCTTACGCCAGTCCCTTTCGGACGCGCCAAATGTCTCACCGAGCGACCAGCCGGCGGGTGGCTCCACATGCCACCTGCCGCCGATCGGGCAGTAAAGCCCCGGAAGGGGAAAGTGCCTGTGTATCTTCAAGAAATCGCCAACGTCGGTCGATGCGACGGGAAGGCCGTGAACGATCGCAGTCGCCGCTATCTCTGGATCGCACCCAAACCTCATCTTGGGCTCGTCGCCAGGATCCATCCAGAACCGCGAAAGTTCGGGCTCCATCGTCATTTGCGCAAGAAGCCTCCTGACACCGACGTCCACGGGCGGCAGCCAGATGTCGGTGCGGAGAAGCTTATCCAGCCATTCGCCGTAAGCCCGGCCGCGCGACGGCTTCGTTCGTGCTATCATGGAAGCGCCTCGTTGAAGCTCGAAGACCGCAGCCAGCGGAACAGCAAGCGCGCCCGCTGGGATTTGCCGCAGGAAGAAAACGATGTCCTCGTTAAGCTCGCCGGCCACCTTGCGCGCCTCGCTAAGCACACTGGTGTCGACAAGAATGAAATCCACTGCCATCCGCGACGCCCCTTCGCGGTTGCTTCAATATGGTGGATTCGACGCCGATCATGGTTATCAAATTGCTAACGTCGGGTTATAAGGATTCGCATGAGTAGGAGCACCCGCATGACCCGCGACAATCGTTGGCAGTATCCGGAGAACGGCGAAGACTTCCATCGCGTCTTCACGGCCGCAAAAAAGGAGACTCCTCAGCAGGTGTTCGATGCCGACGGTGTTTTCACTGTGTCCTATGCAAAGCGCGGCAACGAAGGTAGCGCTCAGGAGTTCCTTGCGGCCGGCGGCCCGTCCGACGAATAAGGAGTGTCCACGGGCGTGTCTGGCGATGCTTGGCGTGCGTCGCAACCTCGATAGCGCATCGAACATCCTTGGTTAGAAACACGCCGATGTTGACGCCGAAAGATCCCGGCGCCACGATTCCTCAGAGATTGGAGGAATACGGCATGCGGCTATATCACTTTACTTCGCTGGCGCATCTTCGCGGGATCCATGAGCATGGACTAACCGTCGGGGACGTTGTCACCAGCATTGAGAGGGTGGAGGGGCGAGTGGGAGTTTGGCTGACGTCTTCGTCCAGTTTCCTCGGCCATGGCCTCGAGGGCGCAGCCATGGATAAAACGGCATTTCGTTTGGAGCTCGACGTTCCGGAAGATGACCGCTTGGTCTACTGGAATTCGTGGGCAGAAGAAAACATAAGCGCTGACACTCGCCGGCGGCTGGTCGTCGCGAATGGTCAGTCTGCCAAGACTTGGTATATTTATTTCGGCCGCCTTTCTCCGCTGCTTATTCGCGAGGTTGTGGAGACCGCGACGGGTGAAGCTATTGCGGACTGGGGTGACCGTTGCCCACCGGAAAAGAGTGTAAGAGGCGTCGCATACGAATCCCGCTTTAGTTGGCAGAACCGTTTGTTCCGTGATGTGAAAGCTGTATCGCGAGCTGCAGCCGTACCCAAGCTGGTGGGCAGACAATAATCCGTTCGCCCAGGCCGCTGAATGAACCTAATCTTGCGGAGGCCGCACCAATGAATAGTATATGCGCGACACGCGATCCACGTGCGGTGGCCCCTGAGGAGGTAGATCGCTTGACGAGCGTGCTTCGCGACCGCTTCGCCGGGACCACGATGTCAGATCTGACGCAAAGCGATTTATTGCGGCTCGTTGACGATATCAACGAAATCGCACAGCGGCCCGCGAGACATCACACTGCTGTGTGCCTGTCAGGCAGCCCAACAGACCAGCCGAGTTGAAGGCATAACTGCGTTTTTGCTGTCCCGAACGGGCGCGATGGCTACTGGTCAGTCGCCCGAAAAGCAGCGCTTATCCGATCGAACTGCATCAGCCGCAATAGCGTGAATATCGCAAGCCCGGCGGCCTGACCGACGACTGGCGCGGCTGCGTTTCCAATATGGTCCGTCACCGCCGGATGCCGCGTTCGAATTCTCCTGGCGATAATGTCTTATCAAACCCGCGTTGCCGAGACCGGCGGTAGCCGCTGATCGCCCATACCGGAACTGTCAGGCCGACAAACTACCACCATACAGCCCACTTCCAACCGATGGCATCCGACGAAGGTCGACTTCAACGGCGCGCCCAAATTTGCTGATCGGTGCGGATGAGAAACGCGACTGTCCAGATCGTGTGAGACGCTCAAATGGAACGCAGTCCTTTCAGGGTCGCGGCTTGGACTGTTGTTAGCGCAGAGGTACCAGTTTATGGTTCGATCGAGCCAAAAAATGGTGCGTTATGTCGATAGTTGATTTCATGCTCTCGAAACGCCAGCAGCGAATGTTGGCCCCAATGCTGCTGCATCCGGGAAAAGAGTTCGGCACCAACGAGCTGATTTCCCTCGGTGGACCCGGCGTCGGAGCTGGTACCAACGTCATCAAGGAGTTGGACCGATGCGGGATCGTGGTCAAGCGGCGACAGGGAAATCAGGTCATCTATTCGATCAACCAAGCAAATCCGATCTACTCTGAGCTTCGGTCAATCTGCTTGAAAACGTTCGGACTGACCGATGTTGTCACAGATGCCTTGCTACCCTTCAAGGAGAAGATATCACTGGCTTTCATCTTCGGTTCGCTAGCCGGCGGATCGGTAAGACCCGACAGCGATGTGGATTTGATGGTGGTCGCCGACCTTGATCTTTTTGAGCTTGGCGAGGTGGCCGAACGCCTGGAAGCCGTCCTAGGCAGGCGCATTGATCTTAATCTGCATACGCCAGGCGAATGGAGCAGTCTCGCAAATGACCGAGTGATAAAGAAGATCATGCTTGGCAAAAGGCTTATTTTGCTGGAATCGCCGAATGGCTGATTTTGCCTCGTGGCGGACCCGAGGCCCAGGGCGACACTCGCTGCCTAACTACCTCGCATGTAATTGAAGGCATTCCTCTCTGTCGGCATGTTTTGGGCCGGTCAATTCAAACCGTACCCCGATACGCACGGAGAAATCAGATGATGCACTTCCCAATATACTCGAAAGAAAATGCTCCCGAGGAATCGAAACAGCCTCTTGGTGGCCTCGAACAAGCCTTTGGTTTCCTGCCGAACGTCGCGGGCGCCATGGCCGGCTCCCCGGTTCTTCTCAGCTCTCTTGCCGCAGTGTTTGCCAATGTCCACGGTGGAAGCTTCAGCGAGCGTCAGATCCAGATCCTGCTGCTGACCAATGCCGTAACGAACGCGGCCGAATGGGCGATTGCGTTCCACAGCTTCCTCGTGTTGAACGCGGGGGTTGGAACCGCCGACGTCGAGGCTATTCGCGCGGGCGGGCTACCGTCGGAACCGAGCAATGCAGCGCTCTCTGGCCTAGCACGCGCGCTCATCTCTAAGAGGGGCCAGCTCGATGAGGAGGACGTGCGCAATTCCTAAAGGCCGGATTCGATCAACGTCATCTGTTGGAGGTTATTGCGGTTGTGGGCGGCGTCCACAATAACGAATTATACCGTCAACGTTGCGCGGCCTCCGTTGGAAGAGCGCTTCCGGCAGTATGCTTGGCCTAAAGTGTGAACCGTTGCCGGCGCGGTCGGCGCCGGCCCATGTTCGCGGAGAAACACCATGGCCATGAAGATCGAGACCGCTCCTAACTCCCGGCCGGCCCTCGGCGTATTGCTTCGGCACTGGCGTGGGATAAGAGGGAAATCGCAGCTTGAGCTGGCCATGGATACCGGCGTTTCGCAGAAGCATGTCAGCTTCGTTGAAACAGGTCGGTCGATCCCCAGCAGGCAAATGGTGATCGACCTTTCCGATGCTCTCGCTGTCCCTCTACGAGACCGCGACGATATCCTGCTCGCGGCCGGTTACGCACCGGTTTTTCACCCCAGGGATACGTCGGCTGTTTCTCCGGAGCTCGACGGGGCGCTTCAGCGAATGCTGCGGCAACAGGAGCCATACCCGGCTCTGGTTCTCGACCGCTATTGGAACGTCGTCGAGACCAACGAGGCCGCGCCCAGGTTCTTCGGAAAGTTCGTCGATCTTCAGAGCAGACCTACGCCCAGGAATCTATTGCACCTGGTGTTCGACCCCAATGGATTGCGGCCATTTATGGTCAATTTCGCTGAGTCTGCACGAGCTCTGCTCTGGCGTGTCAGACGCGAGGCCATCGGAGGCGTCCTCGATAGCGAAGCCCGTAAGCTTCTGGACCATCTCGCGGCATATGGGCCTATGCCCACAGAGGAAATTTCCGGCGAGGGTGCGGCGAGGTCTGTGGTTCCCCTAACGTTTCGGGAAGGCGAGAAAGTCATTTCGTTGTTTTCTCTCGTTACTATTGCCGGTGCGCCATCGACTATCACAGCGGAAGAAATCCGGCTCGAATCCATGTTTCTGGCCGACACAGCCTCGGAAGCAGCCTACCTAGAATTTGTCGATGGCTAGGAGCGATCTACACGGAACCCATGACTGGGACCGCTCCGGTGCCATGCGTTTCGTGTCCGACTCGCTATCGAGGTCTAACGGATAATCTGTGAGAGCTACCATGGATGGCGCACGGCGTTCTCACTGGAACAAGGTGAAGGAGCTGCGTCCTCGTCTGGTAATGGCAAAATGCCAGTGCGGCGGCGTACAAGTCAGGGTTTGCGGCGAACCTGTACGTCGGCAGATCTCCTCGCACGACGTGAACGCGTACGTACGCGCGCGCTGTAGGTGTAGGGCGAACTTAACGAAGGTAAGGAACATGGGATACCAAAGGTGCGTAGCGGATCCGCCACGCACCTTCGATAGACTTACTTGTTCATGTCGTTCGCCATCATCAGATGATGTTCCAGCGCCGGTCGGGTCTTTGCGGCCCAAGCCTTGAGGTCCGCATTCTCGCCTTCGTCCCCATAGCGCTTGAACAGGTCGACGGCGTCCTCATGCACGTCCGCCTGATCGGAATGATATTGCTTCGTGAAGTCGTCGCCCTTCAGCTTCTTGAGATCGTCGAGCATCGACTGCTGCGAAGAGCTCATCGCCGCGGGGATTGTTGCCTTCACTTTACCGCCGGAGACTAGCGCCTTCAGCTCTTCCGAAGTCTTGGTATGATCGGTGATCATCTGCTGGGCGAAGGTCTTCGTCGCCGCGTCCGAAGAACGCTCGACGGCAAGCTTGCTGGATTCGATTTCGAACATGTCGGAGGAAGCAGCTTCGGTGACAAAGTCTTCCGTCTTCGGCGCGACGCCCATTACTGAGTTGACACCGGTCTTCTCGGCGGCGGACTGGGCGAAGACGGGTGAGGCAAGCATGACGGCAAGGCCTGCGAGGGCGAGGGCTCTTTTCATAAGAAAGCTCCTGTGGCTAGGTGAGAGCACCATAAACCGTCGCAAGCTCGATTGGTTCCAAACAGTTCGAGAACCGACGCCTATGCGACGTCCGTTGCCGAAAGCTTAGAGCCGGACCAGGCAAAGAACGGGTTCAAGGCGAACGCCCAGCTCGCAAGCATCGTCGCCAGTCCGACTTTCATCGGCCCAAGCATGAAGGCGTCTGCCGCAGTTGCATGATCCGACAGATGGGGCGCGGTCTCTGCAGGAGCCGGGAGGGCTAGCAGGTCATTGCTTTCCTGTGTTCCTATGATGCCGACTGGGATCGGCGCTCCAATTGAAAGTTCTGGCATGGTTCGTTTCCTTAGTTGCCTGTGTTCCGAAAGAACCCTCACCACTGGCACTTGTTCCGTAGCTTTCGTTGCAATGCAGCAATTACTGTCGTTCTTGCAATCGCCCCTCGACGCGCTCTCTTGAAGCCTCCATTTGTCTGAAGACAACGGGTGCCGCAGAGCGAGGTCTTGATCAAGCGACGTATAGATGCGGAGGCGCCGTTTTTCGTTGCACGTGGGGCCAGGGAAGCGAACCAGTTTTTGCAGGTCAGCAGCGAGGGCGGTAGGCTTGATTCCCTTTTGTGGTGGCCGCCCCGACGCCTGCCTCGACCCCACCTGGCAGATGAAACCGTTGTCTCATCACCATTCCCTGCAACGAAGGTCTGCCATCGCGGAACAAAAGACCGCTGAGAGACATATCCGGGCAGATTTCAATTTTCGCGGTACGTGAAAGGAGCTGTCGATGGCAACCGACAAGGAAAACAAGATCTCTGGCGACGATAGCCCAAAGATTGGCGAGCCCATTCCCCGCGGGGTGGTTGATACTACCGCCACGTTTGCCGCCGTGCAGTCCGGCGCCGATTTTGATGTTCAGGAAGAGATCGGCGCGCTTCGCAGTGAGTTGGAGGTCGTTCGCCGGCAGCTCGCGAACGCTGCGGGCGCGGTCAAGGGCGGCGCGCGGCAGGTGGCACGCCAGACTGAGGGGACGGTGAAGCTTTACCCGGTGTCGACGCTGGTCACCGTAGCCGCTCTCGCCGGCGCGTTTGCCTTCGCCGTTGCGGGTCTCAGAACAAGCCCCTTCCGCTCGCACTACGACCGGACGATGGACGATCTCCGCGAATTGTATGAGAGAGTGAGAGACCGCCTTTAGTCAGATTTGCATCAGACCTCGCGGTTTCCACCTTGACTTGAGATGTCGGCGCACTGACTTGAGATGTCGGCGCACTGCGAGCGCGAGTTGTTTAGGCAAAAGTTGGCTCTTGCTGATCCCGGACTACGTCGCTCCCAGAGTTCCGATAAGCGGGGCTCCATCCGGCGCGGATATCATCGTAACATTCTGAAATCCTGTGCGTTAAACCTCCCCGAACAAGGAGATACCCATGTCAAAACGCGAACTCATCGACACCGGGACCGACAAGCGCTACGTGCGCCGCGACGAGATGGGCCAGTTCCAGGAGTCGACGGACGTCGGCCGGTCGCTCTCGGCCGACAAGCGCCATAAGTCCACGACGGAAGCGAAGCGCGGCGAAGGCGATCGCGGCGACCACCACGCGAAACACTGATGTCGATCCCGACAGGACCGTCGTTCAACGAACTTCCGCCCGCGGAGCGGCAGGCCGTCCTCGAACGGCTTGCCGTGACGCTTGAGAGGAACGCCGCCTGGGCTGATGCGGAGGGCGACGACGCTCTCGGCATGGTGATGCGATCAGTTGGCACCGCCTTGCTTTCGGTCGCGGCCGATCTCGCGAACACAGAGACCGCGCTCGCCGAGGATGTTGCGGGCCGGGCCGTCGGCCTGATCACTACCTTCCATGCGAGGCACCCCGAGTACCCGGTCGGCCCGACATTACACTAGATGTCCAACCCGTTCGTTGCTCATTGCTCTCGTCGTGTTCAGCGTCGCGCCGACGAGGCGGCTGTGGAAGGTGCCGACGGTTGGGCGGCTAGCCGGATGTCGAAACGCTGCTACTCGAGCAGTCCTGCGAGAAGAAGGCCTTGCCGCAGATTCTCTCGATCTTCCTTGCGTTCCAGGAGGATGGTCGAGCTCATGAAGACGGATACGGAAAAGTCGTTGTTCGCAGCACAAACTTTTGCTGCCTCGACAGCAGCCTCCGCGCTACGTCCGAGCTTGCCGAGGGACGCCGCAGCGCGGAACGACCATCCCCCGGTGAGGCATCTTCCGGATCTTCGACAGGCAGCGCTCCACGGTCACCTCCGCGCGAGCCATATTAACAATGTCGAAATGATCGGCAAAAGGATCGCATTTGAGAGACGCCTCGAACCCGCGCCACGCACTTTGGGATGCTTTCGATAGGACTTAACCCCGGACCAAGGTCCCGCCTTGTGCTTCAACGGGAACCGGCTGCCCGCTGTTTGCGTTATCATTTCGCCGGGCAAAGCGAGGCTTCCATGAGCGACAACGTTATTTCTAAAGGCTTTTCGAAATTTGCCACGACCATCGCCGATCTCTCTGGAAAGCCGGCGACATTCGTGCTTGCCGTCGTTCTCGTCATCGTGTGGGCCGCCTCCGGTCCGGTCTTTGATTACAGCGAGAACTGGCAGTTGGTGATCAATACGAGCACCACTATCATCACCTTCCTGATGGTGTTCGTGCTGCAGAACTCGCAAAACCGCGACGGCAAGGCTTTGCAGGCTAAGCTCGATGAACTGATCCTGACATCACAGGCACAGAACAAGTTCGTCGGCATCGAGAAGCTCGACGAGCAGCAACTCAGGGAAATGAGCCAGAAGCTTGCGGAGAAAGCTCAATGCGTCGAGGAGGTCGCCGAGGACAAGGCTGAGCAGGGCGAGCGCAGGCCTGCATAACGGCTCGAACCTGCGTTAAGGACGCCGTCGCTTTTGGAGGATGTTTCGCCGTGTCGCCGAGCGGCGAATCTTGGCGATGGCCATGCCGAGGCCACCGGCCGTGGCTCCCGCCAGCGCGCTCGAGGCGGCGTCAAGGTCGTATAATTGGAGGATGACCATCCCCTCTAGGATGAGGACGGCACACGCTGCCGATACCGCGATCTTCTGCATCTGCGAATCCTGAATGCGATATTGGTTCAAAGCCGCCCACCGCGCCTTTTAGCATGTCGAGATGCCGCATTTCGTGGCGCGTCCTTTCGACGCCATCGTGCGCCCGGTGTCGCGCGAGACTTTCGTCGGCGAGCTGCTCCGCGGAAAGCAACGGTCCTAGCTCGCCTTCCTGTTCTTCAATTCCGCCGCCACGGATTTCTTCAAGGCATCCATGATGTTTACGACGTTTGACTTCGGAGGAGCTTCTGCGCCCTTTCCACCCTTTGCCGTCTTTTTCGGCTTTAGCGCCTTCTTCTTTTCTTCGATAAGCTTGAGAAGACTTTCCTGGATTGGATCGCTGACCATTTCGGGCGACCAGTGCGACGTATGCTGCTTGATCAGCTTCTGCACGAGCGGCACCAAGTCGGGATCGCTTTCGTCCGCGATGTCTTCGAAGTAGTTCTCTTCCGGGCGGACCTCGTCACCGAACCGAAGCGACCAGAGAACGATCCCTTCGCCGCGGGGCTCCAGGATGACGGCGCGCTCGCGGCGCCCCATGACCAGTTTGGAGACGCCGACGACGCCATCGGACTTCATGGCGTCGCGAATGACGGCGAACGCTTCGTTGCCGACCGGGTCGTCAGGCATCAGGTAGTTCGGCTTCTCGAGATAGACCCATTTAATAGATTCGGCGGGGACAAACTTTTCGATGTCGATCGTCTTGACCGTATCGAGCGCCACGCGATCCAGATCGTCGTCCGTCAGGATCACGTAGTCGTTTTCCCCGCGGGCGTACCCCTTGGCTTCGTTCTCGTCCTTCACAGGCTTCCCGGTCACGCTGTCGACATACTGTGAGACGACGCGATTTCCGGTCGACTTGTTGAGCGTATGAAACCGGACTTTTTCCGATTCCGATGTCGCAGGGGTCATCGATACGGGGCATGTGACTAGCGAAAGTTTCAGATAACCCTTCCAGCGATACGGAGCCATGGTCGATCCTCCTCAGCTTGCCTTCCGGTGCGAGATGGATCTCGCTGACGATGCGACCTTCGAGGCCGTTCCACGTCCAGCCCTCCCGGCTGTTCCCTGGTTGGCATTGGCCGCCGTGCGCGTCGACTCGCTTTTTCCGCTGGCGCCGCCCTTCAGCAATCCCGCGCTCTCGCGAAGAGCCGCAAGCAAATCGTTAGGTTTGGAGACTTCGACCTTCTTTGGCTTGGGCAGCGCCTTGCCCTCGATCTTGGCCTTGACCAGTTCGGCAAGAGCGGTTTCGTACCTGTCGTCGAAAGCCGCGGGGTCGAACTCGCCTTTCTTTGTGGAGATTATGTGCTTGGCGAGATCGAGCATCTCGCCCTCGATCTTCAGCCTGGGCATCTCCTCGAACGCCTTGGCGCTCGATCGCACCTCGTAGTCGTAGTTCAGGGTGGTGGCGATGAGGCCCTTGCCATGGGGACGTATGAGGACGGTCCTCATCCTTCTGCATAGGACCGCACGGGCGACGGCCGCAACCTTCGACTTTCTCATTCCGTCACGCAGCGCGACGAACGCGTCGCTCCCCATCTTGTCGGGCGTGAGATAGTAAGGCTTGTCGAAGTAGACATCGTCGATCTCATCGCACGGTATGAAGGCCTCTACCGAAAGCGTCTTGTTGCTTTCGGGAATGGTGGCGGCGATCTCTTCCGGATCGATCTGGAGATATTGACCGTTCTCGATCTCGAAGCCCTTGATCTGTTCCTCGCGCGGCACCGGATCTTCAGTCTCGCTGTCCACATAGATGCGGTTGACCTTGTTGCCGGACGCCTTGTTGATCATGTTGAACGAGATCCTGTCCGAGGTGCTGGCCGCGGTGTAGAGGGCGACGCCGCAGGACACCTCGCCAAACTTCAGGAAGCCTTTCCACTGGGCACGCTGGCCACTCGCCATGACGCCATACTCCGAATCACTCATTGGCGACTCAAGTCCGGAACGGGTGATTCGTTCCGAGTCGAAACGAATCATTTTTCAAAGGCTTACGGAATCTCGCTGACATATTGATTCAGGGTCTTAAGTCCCTGGCGGCCGCGAAATCGCGGAGCGGTATTGGGTAGCCTCGATCGCCGCTGGCAGGTTGCCGGAACCAGCGAAAGCCTCGTACGTTCCCCCGCAATCGCATCAGCATCGTCGAGGCCCCCATGTCCAATGTCCCGGAAGATCACATCATGATCTCGAAGGCCGTCAGCGCTTGGTATCGGCACTATGATGTTAACTGGGACGATCATGCGTCCTCGTTCCTGTGCGACGCTGCTATCGAACTCTACGCGAGCGGCTGCCGGTCCTCAGAAATGCTTGCCGCCACTTTGATCTCGAACTACGTCGGGATAGCGGGAACGCGTGTCAACGCTCCATCGTCCGGAGCAGTTCACTGAGGCCGACACGGTTCGGCGTTCCCGCTTTCTGTAAGCCTTTTCCAGCAAGCCATTCGTAGCTACTCGGAGAAAGCATGGTCTTCTGAGACAGGGCATTGCGCGCTCAACCAGCTTCGCTGGCTTCGGGGCCGGCCGAGCGTCCGTTTGCGTACGCTTGGCCGTTAAGGTTGACGCCGCCTTTCCCTTGCCAACTTAGCCATCTCTTACATAGTGAACAGACTACGCTGGAAGAGATACATATGCGCATCCTGATCGTCGAAGACGAATTTCTCATCGCTATGGACATAGAGGAAGCTGTTCGCGCCCTGGGCTACGACGTCGTCGGACCCGTAGGCAGCTTGCAGGAGGCGATGGAGCTTGCGGGGGAAGCGGACGTTGCACTTGTCGACGTCCGGCTCAAGGATGGAGTTACCGGGCCCGAGGTCGGGAACCACCTTCATTTCCAGTATGGAGTCACTGTCGTGTTCATCACGGGAAATCCCGAAGCCGTACGGCAAAACAAGGCAGCGATCGGAGTACTGCAGAAGCCCTTTCGCCTGGCGGAGATCGAGAGCGTCGTAAAGTTTGCTGTCGGACGCCGTCAGGGCGGGAATCCCGCGGTGCCAACGAGACTTGAACTGCTGGAAGCCGCTTAGGCGGCGTTGGCGACGGCATGCCTGAGACTAGCACGAGCACGAGGGCGACCTCCACGACGACGCGGGTCGCCCTCGCTGGATTGCAGAGGACGCGTTGGCGGGCAACTCTCCTCGAACGTTCTTCGGCCTTAACGCCCGCCCGCTCCAGCTTCGACCTGGAGGCTCATTCGAAGGATCGATCGCCCCGAGCCCGTATACGTTCCCGGTGCCCTTGGCGCCCGGAGAAAGGCTGCGGAGAGGGGCGACATTTGATATCTACAACCACCGCCGGTGCCGCTCACTACAAGCTATGCTTCGGTCTCGTCGATCGGCCAATGCGATCCTGTGGACGAGGCAAGATGTGTTCGCTTGCTCCAAGCTCAAGCGCCCGTTCGCCGGTTCGCGACTGAACCGTGATTGCATGTCCCGCGTAGCCGCGATCGTCGGGGCAATCGTGCATCCTGTCATCGCGGACAGTCCAACGAGGACGAACTTCAGCATCTTGTCCATTTCCTTCTCTATCCTATACACGACCGCTGACGCCTTTAGAGCGAAGTAGCGAACCCTTGGTCAGGTCTAAGCGGTAAATCGAGGTGTGATTACGCCGTTCTCTTCGCCATCCCAATATTCGATAGTCGACGCACGGACTTTGATGAGAACGAGTCCAGGTGTGTCGATTCCTTCCGGAAACCAGCGTTCGAGATCCGCGACCCAATGTTCCTCGAATGCGCTTTTTTCACGGATCAGAGTTGCTGAGCCTTCGATCGCGATGAAGATGCCGGGCTTCCCCAGGAGGCTGGCCGGCGCCGTAAAGGTAAGCGAAACGCTGTCGATACCCTCGATTTCCGTCACCTTCTGCGTGTCTTCGAAAGAGAAGAACCAGGTGTCGCCGTCATATTCCACGTCGCCGTTATTGCTCATCGGTCGTGAGGAGATGCGGCCTGAGCCGCCGTTTGTCGAAAGCATGCAGAAGTCGATCTTCTTGAGTTTGGACGAGATGTCTTCAAGCGAAAGGGATGTCATCGCAGTCTCCATTGTTGATGAAGCATAGCGTCCGCGATGGCTAATCGTTCCCTGATGAAACCTTGGTGGCTCGCTCTTCTCGCAAAAAGAAATGTCGACTCTAGTTTGGCGGGCCAGATCGTCCATCTCAAAGCTTTCAGACATGGATCGTGCTTCATGGAAGACCGAAACGATGGATAGGGCGACAGCCTATTTGCTGTAGGAGCAAGCTGGCAGGCCCTATTGCCGGACGTGATCCATGGCAACAGGCAGTACTGGAGCGCGCTCTGCTGAACAGGCGCGAGCGTCGAACGACGGCGCCGAAGCGATGACTTGCGTTGCGCGACGTGATGTGAAAGGGCGTCCCGAGCGCGGGGGGTGTCCTCGTCGTGGAAGGCGAGCCGCAGCTCCGATATAACATTGTCGATTTCCCGGCGGAGCTGGATATCGCACTCTCTAAGCGGGCCAACGCAGACTTAGGAACGACCATCGTCAAGGGCGCACTTGACCCGGCCCGTGGACGCGCCGCAGACGGAAGAAGTATCGACGGTCGTCGCCACGGACGACCATCATGCCCGCCAGTTCGCCGTCGCCGATCCGCCTGAAGTAGTCGACGATTGGCTGCTTGTCGTAGACCATGGCCGCAGTCTCGTCGTGGCTGGCGCTCCTCAGCTTCAACGATGCGGTCGTGCTTCTGGCACGGAACGCTCTCTGCACGTACGAGAACCAGTTTCTGGCAATTGATGTCCTGCCGAAGGCTGCGAACCGGATAGCAAGCCGGGGAGGGAAGAAAGTCGGATCGATCGGCACGAGCCTCCCTGGCCGCCACTGGAAGAGCAGGGCGTCGGCTCTTAGATCGTGATGGAACCTCTTACCGAACCACTGCAGGTTTTCGAGCACGCCGTCGAGCGGATGCCCCGATGGAACGCCTTCACCGCGCCAGGTGCCGATCATCTCCGCCGGCAAAACGGGCGGCAGGTTGCTGAACCAGTCCGTCGTCTTTTTCTGCAGGTCGTCGACTATGGGTCATCCTCTTCAATACGGGCTGCTTTTTTCAGCCTTCAACTCGAATGTGAAGCAAGTTCTATCGGTCCGTGAGCAAGCCGGCAACGTTGCCGAGGCGATCGAGGGGTGAGGGCCGGCGGCATCCAGCCCCCACCTGCCATCAGCCCATCTTCGACTTCAGCATGTCGAGATGTTCAATATGCTCCTTGATCTGCCCGCGTGCCAGCTTAGTGACGCTCAGAGGTTCGCAGACTGGCCCACTTTCAGAAAGGCGACGATCTCCAGGCTTCGACATCAACCACCAAGCCTCGCCGTCATCAAACTTTTCAACGCCACGCGGCGTAGGATATCCGCGTTTCATCGTCCATCAGACCTCCCGCGATCACTTGGCCGGTCTTCCAGAACGGCCGCAAAGCATTGTGTGTCGACGGAATTGCGTACTGGACGCTGGGTTTCTCGTCCCGAGCGGTCGCGAGATAGACTTCGCCCAGTCTCACCTTGCTTCGAAGAACTACCGGTCAATCCGCACTACTGGAAGTTGGTCCGTAAACGAGCTATATGCGTTCGGACCAATCTGCGGGAGGCAGAATTGACTAACGTGAGCGTCGCTGAAAACAAAGGAGGGCCGGCACCCGTAGGTCCGACCCTCATGACTGTGTCTGGCGGGGATTTGTCTGTTACGACAGGGATTAAACCCGCTAGCGCATGCAGAACATATACCGCGGCTGATCAATTCCTTCAAGATGAAAAAATTCACGCACAGAAATCCATCGAAGCGGGTCGACAGACGATGTCCGCCGCTCGACTGAAGCGGTATCTGGTGGCCGCGGATAACGACCTCCGAACCGCCATGCGCCTCCACGCGTGGAATGCTGCCGTTGCAGGCTCGCTGCTTCCGACGCTCCACCTGACGGAGGTGGCGATCCGGAACTTCGCGCTGAAGCGTCTCATCGCCAAATATGGAAAACACTGGTACAGCAACTCGACCCTGCTCGACTACCGTCTTTCGAAAAAACTTTCCAACGAAGTCCGCGATGCCACTCAGCGTGAGCTCGATCTCGGTCGACGAGGAAACTTGTCGGACTACGTCACCAGTGAGTTGACGTTCGGCTTCTGGGTGAACGTCTTTACGAAGACTTTCTACCCGGACCTCTGGCATGCGCCGCTTCATAGCGTACTTCCCGGATTTCCTCGCGGAAAGACGATTGTCGACCTACATGACGGCGTCGAATTCGTGCGCACCTTCCGCAACAACGTGGCCCATCATAAGAACATTGTTTTCAAGCCGGTCGTTGAAAACTACGAGAGGACGCTCGAAGTGCTCGGGCTCGTCTGCTCTCCGACGAAGGCAATGGCTCAGAATCTTTCGACATTTCCGGCCGTCTGGGCAGCCGTGCCCGTACCGCTTGAGAAACTAAAGTCCGCTGCAAGCTCTTGAACGAGGAATTACGGGGTCTCCCGCTATTTGTCATGAGAGGCGTCGAGCAGCAAACCAATCCGCATAGGGTGTCGTCCGCACCATGTGCCGATTGAAATCCGGCGCTCCGTCCGTCACGCCATAGACGCCCGTGGACGACGATGTAACGGCCGTCCGACGAACTCGTCTTGCAAGATCCTTCTGATGAAGTCGACGATCGGCTGGCGGCCGTGGAGGCCGCCGTCTCCGCACCGTCGACCATCCGCGGCCGCAGAGCCGGCGTCAGAGTTCGGGGGCGGACGAAGGTAAGAGAACCAGTCGCGTGCCAGGAATGTTCGCCCGAACGACGCCAGACGCATGGCGAGCCGGAGCGGGACGACGGCTGCTTGATCGGCACGAGCATTCCGGGCCGTCACTGGAAGCGACGGGCGTCTGCGTTCAGGTCGGCGTGAAATCTCCTGCCAGGCCAATGCAGGTTTTCGAGCACTCCATCGAACCGTGGGGACGGATTACCTCCGCCCCCGCCTGATTCCGATCATTCACTGGGCAGCACAGGATCGAGGCGAACCAGACAACCTATTCGCCTACGGGTCGTCCGACATTCCAACTCCTGCGTGGGGGTGAGGGCGATGCCGGACAGGTGGGCGCTCGTCTGTCATTTCGTTGGCCATCGCGAGAAAACGGAAAAACCGCGATGTTCACCATCCCTGTCGCGTCCGTTTGACACGGCTCGCGCTCGGAAAAGGAATGTGGAAGTGTCGGGATGGTTCCGAGCGTTGATAGTTGCAAGACGGAACAAGCAGCCGCCGACAAGATTAGTCGTGATCAACAGGAGGTTCGAGCATGGGAATGGACAAACCGAAAGACGGCGCCCCAGGGACAACCGACCAGTCGCCGAGATGGGAAGGTCCGCAGGAGAACACGCCGCCGGGCTACTTGCCAGCGAGAGACGATCCTGACCGGACGAAGGACGCGAATGGTGAAACCAACAGCGATCCCGAGGTCAAGAAAGTCTTGGACGGCCTCAAACAGAAAGGCGAATGAGATGTCGGACGTTGAGAAGGATGCCAGGGGCCAATTTGCCAAGTCGATCGCAGATCCGAAGTCAACCGGCGTCCACAGTGCCAAGCCGACCGTCATCACCGGTTCGGAGGACGCTACCGAACACAAGACCCCACCAGGTAAGAAGCCCGTCAAGGACTGGGACATCAATTTCGACCCGGCGGATGAAAACGAGGGGCGGATGCGTTGACCGCGGCCGCCGAATAAACTGATCGCCCGAGACGTTGCGACCCTTGAGCACGATTGTCGTGAAGCTGGTCTGCTGAGGGTGTCCCATTCGGCGTCTTGCCGAGAACCGCCTTCAGAAGGCCCGGCCGGCCCGCGAGGAAGCCCCACAAAGTCTGCGCCGCGCACGTCTTCACGTTCCCACCGAGATCGACCGGAGCCGCGTCGAAACCCGCGTCTCAGGCGCAACGCAACGTTCAAGAAGGCCTAACCGCGATCAAGGGCCGGAAAACGCGTCTGGCATCGATCTCCTTCGGGCCCGACCATTCGCTCGCAGCCCATCGCCAGGCGGCGACGAAGCTTTGCAAGACACGCCCCCGCGCCGAACTGGGCCACGAGGACCTTCCGTTCAAAGCTGTCGCGACGTTGGCAGGCGGCGCATTCCAGTACGATGACGGCGCCTCGAATGTCGTTTATCGTCGGCCCGTCGCCGCCGCCGAGGTGTTGCCGTCTTCTCGTCATCTGATGTCCAATCCCCTCGGCCTCACGCCGGATCGGCCGCTGCTACTCAAATTGATATCCACATGCAAGCCGCCGACGTTGACGAAAATATTTCAATGACGACGCCGACTTACGAGATTTGCCTACGGTTTTGATTCCACTCATTGAATCTACGCTCTCGCTAATCTTAGGACTAGATTCCTGCTCTTCCGACCATCTTGACGCCGCGCACGATAAGGAACAGATAGAGAACACGCAAGTTATCACGACATGATGTCGTCCCTGTTCCACCGCGATTACGAAAGGATTCGTGACCGATGTCGGCTGGCCGAGAGACAGTCCTCGCAGACCTGCGCGAACGCATCTCCGCTCTCGCGGGGGGCGTCGCCAGGGCAGCCGGCTGTCTACCGTTCGGCGTCCCGGAAATCGACCGCGTTCTGCCGGGCGGCGGTCTCGCTTACGGCGCCCTTCACGAGATCGCGGGCGGCGGGTCGGGAACGGTCGACGGAGCAGCCGCCGCTCTTTTCGCCGCCGGGATAGCCGCTCGAACGAAGGGAAAGATCGCGTGGTGTCTGACGCGGCCCGATCTCTTCTTTCCGGCGCTCGCGCAGGCCGGCGTTCATCCCGACCGGGTCGTCTTCATCGAGGGCGACAAGGAGGAGGACGTCTTGGCGTCGATGGAGGAATGTCTGTCCTTCGGCGGACTGGGCGTGGTCGTCGGCGAACTGGTCCGTCTGCCGATGACGGCGTCGCGACGGCTTCAGCTTGCGGCGGAGCGAACCGGGACGATGGCCATCGCCGTCCGGCGGTGGAGACGTCAGACGGAGGCGAACGACTTCGGCCAGCCGACGGCGTCGACGACAAGGTGGCGCGTCAGCGTCCTACCTTCGGAAGAGCTTCCGGTTCCGGGACTGGGACGGGCGAGGTGGCTGCTTGAACTGATGAGATCGCGTGCGGGCGAGTGTGCTGAGTTTGAAATCGGAGCCTGCGATGACAAGGGTAGTATCCATCTATCTTCCCGATCTGCCGACCGACAGGATACGTCGAGCCGATCCTTCCATTTCGGCTGAGCAGGCCATCGCCGTGATCGCGAGGTCCGGCTCGAAGCGCTGGGTCTCCGCCGCCGACGCCGCTGCCCGGAAGGTCGGCGTGCGGGTCGGGATGCCGGCCGCAAAGGCGCAGGCGATCTTCCGCGACCTGATGATTATCGACGCCGACCCCGCTGCCGATGCCGCCGCGCTCGAGCGGATCGCTCTCTGGGCGCTGACCTTCTATTCGCCGATCGTCGCCGTCGACGGGACCGACGGCATTGTCATGGACACGGAAGGCGCCGACCACCTCCAAGGCGGGGAGCAGCCGATGCTGGAAAAAGTCGCCAACCAGTTTCGGGCGAAGGGCCTGACCGCGCGCGTCGCCATCGCGGACACCTGGGGCGCGGCGCATGCCTGCGCGCGGGCGATCACGCGGGAAACCGTGATCGTGCCGAAAGGCGAGATCGTCCGGGCCGTGGAGAAGCTACCGCTTCGCTTGCTGCGGCTCCCGGAGAAGATCGTCGGCGACCTCCGGACGCTGGGCTTCCAATCTATAGGGGAGCTGGGAAACACAGCGCGCGCGCCGTTGGCGCTCCGCTTCGGTCCGGAAATCGGGCGTCGCCTTGATCAGATATTTGGCCGGATGTCCGAACCGATCGAGCCGATCCGCGCGCCGGAATGGATCGAAGTCTCCCGCGCGTTTGCAGAGCCCATCGGCGCTGCCGAAACGATCGACAAGTACGTCGGGAGATTGGTCGTCCAGCTTGTCGGCGAACTGCAGCGCCGCGGGCTGGGCGTGCGCCGGACCGATCTGCTCGTCGAGAAGGTCGACGGCACGCGCCAGGCCATCCGTGCGGGCACCGCGAAGCCTGCGCGCGACGTTGCCTGGTTGACGAAGCTGTTCAAGGACAGAACGGAGAAGATCGAGCCGGGGTTCGGTATCGAGAAGCTGACGCTCGTCGCAGTGATGACGCAGCCTCTGGACGAGGCGCAGCGTTCGTCCAGCCTTGTCGAAGAGGAGACGACCGACATCACGCCCCTCATCGACATCCTGGGCAACCGCGGTCAGCGTGTCTACCGCGTCGCGCCCGTCGCCTCCGACGTCCCGGAGAGATGCGTGCAAAGGATCGATGCTGCCGCCGACGACGTCGGGCAGACGTGGGTGGGCCATTGGAAGAGACCGGCCCGTCTCCTCGACCGGCCCGACCGCATCACCGCGATCGCGCTCACCCCCGACCATCCGCCGCGTGCGATCACCTGGCGGGGCAGGCGGCATGCGGTGAAGCGCGCGGACGGGCCAGAGCGCATTTTCGGAGAGTGGTGGATGCGAGACAGCGAGCTGGAGGCGGTGCGCGACTACTACATGGTCGAGAACGAAATCGGCGAGAGGTTCTGGGTGTACCGCTCCGGCGACGGCGTCGATCCGGAGACGGGCGACCGCCAATGGTACATGCACGGGATATTCGCATGAAGTACGCGGAGCTGCAGGTCACCACGCATTTCAGCTTCCTCCGCGGCGCTTCGTCTGCGGACGAGCTGTTCGCGACCGCCAAGGAACTCGGCATCGAGGCGATCGGCGTCGTCGACCGCAATTCGCTCGCCGGGATCGTGCGTGCACTCGAGGCGTCGCGCGCGACGGGCGTCCGGCTTGTGGTCGGCTGCCGTGTCGATCTGCTGGACGGCATGTCGATCCTCGTCTATCCCACGGACCGTTCCGCATATTCCCGGCTGACCCGCCTCATCACGTTGGGCAAGAGCAGGGGCGGGAAGAACAACTGCATCCTCCATCTCGACGACGTCGCACTCTATTCCGAGGGATTGATCGGCATCCTCGTGCCCGATCTTCCGGACGAGACCTGCGCGGTGCAGCTTCGGAAGATGCACGAGATTTTCGGCAACTGCGCATACGTCTCGCTATGCCTGCGCCGCCGGCCGAACGACCAGATGCGGCTCTACGAGCTGTCCGAACTGGCGTTCAGGCACAAAGTCCGTACCGTCGTCACCAACGACGTCCTCTTCCACGAACCCGGCCGCCGTCAGCTCCAGGACGTCGTCACCTGCATCCGTAAAAACACCACGATCGACGCCGTCGGCTTCGAACGCGAGCGCCACGCCGACCGCTACCTGAAGCCGCCGCATGAGATGGAGCGCCTGTTTCCCCGCTACCAGGAAGCGCTCGCCCGGACGATGGAGATCGTCGAGCGCTGCAGGTTCAGCCTAGAGGAGCTGACCTACCAGTACCCCGAGGAAGCCATCGTTCCCGGTATGGACGCCCAGCAGTCTCTGGAGCACTACGTGCGCGAATGCATCCCGAACCGGTATCCAGAGGGGCTGCCGCAAAAAGTTCTCCGCGCCGTCAAGCATGAACTCGAGCTGATCAAGGAGATGCGGTACGCGCCTTACTTCCTGACCGTCTACTCGATCGTCAAGTTCGCCCGAAGCCAAGGCATCCTGTGCCAGGGTCGCGGGTCGGCCGCCAACTCGGCCATCTGCTACATCCTCGGGGTTACCAGCATCGATCCCGAGACCAACGACCTCCTGTTCGAGAGGTTCGTCTCCAAGGAACGCGACGAGCCGCCGGACATCGACGTCGACTTCGAACACGAGCGCCGAGAGCAGGTCATCCAGTGGATCTACCAGACCTACGGCAAGGACAAAGCAGCCCTTTGCGCGACCGTGACCCGCTACCGGGCCAAGGGGGCCATCCGTGACGTCGGGAAGGCGCTCGGCCTTCCGGAGGACGTCATCAAGGCGCTGTCGTCCGGCATGTGGTCCTGGTCCGAGGAAGTCAGCGACCGCAACGTCCGGGAGCTCAACCTCAATCCTGAAGACCGTCGTCTCGTCCTGACGCTCAAGCTTGCACAGCAGCTCATGGGCGCGCCGCGTCACCTGGGCCAGCATCCCGGCGGCTTCGTCCTCACCCACGATCGCCTCGACGACCTCGTCCCGATCGAGCCGGCGTCGATGAAGGACCGGCAGATCATCGAGTGGGACAAGGACGACGTCGAAGCCCTCAAATTCATGAAGGTCGACGTGCTCGCGCTGGGCATGCTTACTTGCATGCAGAAGGCCTTCGACCTCATCAAGGCGCACAAGAACGACGATCTCGACCTCGCGACGATCAAGCAGGAGGACGCGGCGACCTATGCAATGATCCGGAAGGCGGACACGCTCGGCACGTTCCAGATCGAGTCCCGCGCCCAGATGGCCATGCTTCCGCGCATGAAGCCTCGGACCTTCTATGACTTGGTGGTCCAGGTGGCGATCGTCCGACCGGGGCCGATTCAGGGCGACATGGTCCACCCGTATCTTCGGCGCCGCGAAGGCAAGGAGAAGGTGGAGTACCCGACGCCGGAGCTGGAGGCCGTCCTCGGCAAGACGCTGGGCGTGCCTCTTTTTCAAGAGTCTGCCATGAAAGTCGCGATGGTCTGCGCCGGGTTCACCGGGGGCGAGGCCGACCAGCTCCGCAAGTCGATGGCGACCTTCAAGTTCACGGGCGGCGTCTCCCGCTTCAAAGACAAGCTCGTTAGCGGCATGATCAAGAACGGCTACTCGGCAGAGTTCGCGGAGAAGACGTTCAGCCAGCTAGAGGGCTTCGGCTCCTACGGGTTTCCTGAGAGCCACGCGGCCTCATTTGCATTGATTGCCTACGCCAGCAACTACGTGAAGTGCCACCATCCGGACGTCTTCTGCGCGGCGCTGTTGAACAGCCAGCCGATGGGCTTCTACGCGCCCGCGCAGATCGTCGGCGACGCCGCCAAGCATAACGTCGAGATCCGGCCGGTCTGCATCAACCGCTCCCGCTGGGACTGCACGCTGGAGCGCATCGGCGACACCGACCGGCACGCTGTCCGTCTCGGCATGCGCATGGTCAAGGGTCTGGCCGTCGCCGATGCCGCACGTATCGTTGCCGCGCGCATGAACAAACAGTTCGAGAGCGTCGACGACGTCTGGCGACGTTCCGACGTCCCGACGGAGGCGCTCGTGCAGCTCGCCGAGGCCGACGCCTTCCGGCCATCGCTTAACCTGGAGCGTCGCGACGCGCTCTGGGCGATCAAAGCGCTTCGCGACGAACCCTTGCCGCTTTTCGCGGCCGCCGCAGAACGCGAAGCTGTGGTCATCCCCGAGCAGCAGGAGCCGGAGGTCGAACTAAGGCAGATGACGGAGGGCCACAACGTCGTCGAAGACTACGGCCACGTCGGCCTTACACTTCGCGAGCACCCGCTTGCGTTCCTGCGCCGCGACCTTCAGGCGCGGAACATCATCACCTGCGCGGAAGCGATGAACTCCTGCGACAGCCGCTGGGTCTACGCCGCGGGCTTGGTGTTGGTGCGTCAGAAGCCGGGTTCGGCCAAGGGCGTAATGTTCATAACCATCGAGGACGAAACCGGGCCGGCGAACGTCGTGGTCTGGCCGTCATTGTTCGAGAAGCGGCGCCGCGTCGTCCTCGGCGCGTCGATGATGGCGATCAATGGAAGGATTCAGCGGGAGGGCGACGTCGTCCACCTCGTCGCCCAGCAGCTCTTCGACCTGTCGGGCGACCTCTCCGGGCTGGCGGACCGCGACACCGACTTTAGGCCCCCAACGGGGAGGGGCGACGAGTTCGCGCACGGTTCGCCTGGCAGCCCGGATTCCAGAGATCGACCCAGGCCGGTGCCGGAGGCGAGGGATATTTTCGTCAGGGATCTTCACATCGACGCTTTGAAGGTCAAAGCGCGCAATTTTCATTGACGATCCGTGCGGCCTGCGTCGCAAGCTCATCGGGCTTGAAGCAATAGCGGAATCCACTAGCTTCCAACGCGAATTCGGAGAGAGCTCATGCAGGATTCCCGCAAAGGCCTGATCGTCGCACTGGCAATGATTGTCGCGGGCGTCGCCGCGTTCTTTCTCTTCCTCTTCGTGACGGGCCACGATCCGGACGAGAGTCCTCTTACGCTCGTCGAATGGGTGATCGGCGGAATCCTGATCGGACCGGGTTTCGGCTATCTCGTGAAATGGCGAAGGGCGAGGGACGGCTAGGCCCAACGGCCGTCAACAACTCGTCATCGGCGACTGATGTGTCGGAGTTTCACCATTGATGACACCAGAAGAACTGGAGATCGTGCGCCGAGCATACGCGAGGCAGATCACCGCGGCTCTCAAGGTGGACGACGAGCGGGTCGCGGAAGCGTTCGCTCAAGTTCCGCGCGAAGATTTCCTCGGCCTTTGGCCATGGCCTGTCTTTCGAATGAGAAAGGCCTACGTGCCGACGCCGACGGCGGATCCCGTGTACCTTTACACCGACGACATCGTCGGCATCGATCCGTCGCGTCACATCAACAATGGGCAGCCGTTCATCCATGCTGTCCTATTCCTAGAAAGGCGACGGCCGGGCGCGCAATAAAAAAGGCCGGGGCGAAATCGCACCAACCTTCTCAATATCGCCCTCACACCAGTGCCAGTACATCCGTGGTCAAAAGTAGATTGGCGACTTCGGCTTCGCGAACGCTCTCGAGAGCACTCACCAGCGAACCGATGACCAATATGTAGCCATCGCTTGTGTTGGATCCACGGTCGCATTCGTTCAGGCCGCAACCTGTTTCCGGTCCGCCGGACCGAGCCTGGAGATATCGCGGTTCCGGCGGCTCGCGGCCGTCTCCAGGATCTGCGCGAACTCGCCCATGCTGATCCTGTCCGCACGTAGAAGAAGACGGATCAACGGGTCCTTGAGTGCTTCGCTCATTGTCAGCTCGGTCATAACAGTCTCCTCTAAGACAGCTATAACGCTCCTATGTTACGTCTCGATGTAGCTGGCATGGTCAAATTAAGGCGGCAGGCTCTCTGTTCAAGATCCGCAGCGTTCTGATCTGGCTGACGAGTGCCAGGAGCGCGTTCGCCACCGTCTCGTCGGACCTCTCCTCCAGGTTTTCGACGATTTCCACTTCCGTGGACCCGTCGAGAGAAGCCGCCTTGCCCGTCTTGAGAAGCAGTCCGCGCAGCGCGCCGGACGCCGTCACGCCACGCTCAAGAAGTCGTCGTCGCTAGGCAGCCGGAAGCTTCAGAAGGCTGTTCACCGCGCGCACGAACTCGGCAACCAGATTCGTTGTCACTGTCAAAGCGAGTTCACCTCCGGGGCAGGTTTTCCTTCGAAGCGGCTGGAGTTCACGTCTCTGCTGACGCGGTGAAATTCCAGCCGCGCGTCGAGGTTCGCCTTCAACAGCTCCTTCGCCTTCGTGCCGGGCGTCGCGGGATCGAGCCACTCCCTGTAGACGTCCGGGTCGAGGATGACCGGCTGGCGGTCATGGAGTTGCGACATCGGATTGCCGGCCGGCGCGGTGATGATCGAGCAGCTCGTAACGCCAAGCGCCGAGTTGTGCGCCCATATCCCCGCGAACGAGAAAGGCGCGTCACCCGGAAGATGGATATGCCAGGGATCCTTCTTGCCGTCTGACTCGTTGAGCGTCCATTCATAGAACGCCGATGCCGGGATGAGGCAGCGCTTGCTCTTAAACGCCTCGCGGAAAGCCGGCGCGGTGTCTACCGTTTCTATCCTTGCGTTGAACATCGCCGCCTTCGGCAGCTCCTTCGCCCAGAAGGGGACCAGCCACCAGCGGGCCTCCTCTGCCATCTGCTTGCCGTCGCCGCCGTCGTGGACAATCAGGACCGTCTGGGTAGGAGCGATGTTGAAACGAGAAGCCGTGTTCCGTCCGCGTTCGACGTCCCACGGGAGATCGTACAAGTCGATGAAGGCTGGCCATTCATGCTCGAACGTAAACCTGCCGCACATGCAGCCCGATCTCCTATCTCTTGAGGGCGGCAAGATCGCGCGCCAGATCACGATTTGCAAGCAGCGCAAGCATATGGTTGTCGGCCAGTTCGACCAGTGCGGCAGCGACCTCTTCTGGAGACCATCCCGCCGAAGTGGCGGATGCCGCGACCGTCTCCAGCGCGTCTTCCATCGCTTCCTGACACTTCAGAAAGCGGTCGGGATGTCCGGCGGACGGCGGGGCGGTAATGCGGTTCATAACGGAGAGATGTCGTTCGTCTATCGACCGTCAAGGCGCCGGCTTCGATTGCTGCCGGAGTCGTTGGCCTGTCTACCGAAGACAGGTTATGGACGACGGGCAAGATCGCGCTCGCCGACCTTATGGGCGACGCGGCCATTCTCAAAGCCATGAAGACCAACAAGGACGACACTGTCACCGCCTACGAGCGCGCGTCCCGCCACGAGGACGCGATCCCCGAGTCGAAGGCGTTCTTCATGAAGGCGCATCAGGACGAAGAGCGCCACCGGGCGTGGATGAGCACGACTGCCGACACGCTGTCTTGAAAACGACGGTCCGCGATCGCATCTAAGGGTCACCACCGAAACGCTTGACCGGGTAACGCGACATGACCGTCGCCGTCCGCGGTCGCGCGGTGATGAGGGCGCTCCGTCATGAAGACGTCGAGCGCCCTCCGTGTGTTTTACGGCAAGGTATTAATGGTCGAAAAGTCGCTCGTCATCTTCTTTCATGGTATCGGCGCGTCCGGCGCCCAGCTAATGCCGCTGGCTTCCTCGTGGCGCACCGGCTTGCCGAACACCCGGTTCGCCGCGCCGGACGCTCCCATGCATCACCGCTACGGGCATCAATGGTTTTCGACGGAAGGCAACCCGCTCGCTCCGGCAAAAGTCATTGCGGCCCGGAAAGCGTTCGACAGCCTGGTCAACGATGTCGTCCGTCGCGAGGGATTCGCCGACGCCCACGATAGGATTGCTTTCGTCGGCGTCTCGCAGGGTGCGATCGTGGCCCTCGACGCCGTCGCTTCAGGCCGATGGAAGGTCGGGGCGCTCGTCTCTTTCGCGGGGCTTCTCCCGCCACAGCCCATCTCGCCGTCCAGCAAGGACACGCCGGTCCTCCTCGTACACGGTCGGGCCGACACGACGATTCCCGCCGCCGCCTCGACGCTTGCCGCGGCGCAGCTTGGAGCGGCAGGCTTCAAAGTTGAGCTCGATATCGAACCCGGCGTCGGACATACGATTTCCAGCACCGGCGCGCGGACGGCCTTATCCTTCCTGCAAAAATCGCTTCTGTAGCCGAAACCCGACGATCATCTGACCGTTTTCCGGCCATGACCGATAATTGCCACGAAGACAGCGAAGCAGTCGACCCGCCCCAAGAGACGGTCTCCTTCGCGTTCGACAGGATGACCATCTCCCGCTTCCGGGAAGTAGGAAGCCGCAATCTTTTCCGATCTTCAGAGCGAGGCTCGTCCGACAGAGCCGCCCCGTCCGCGAATAAGTATTTGTCCGGTGATGTCCTCGGAGAGCAGAAAGGCGATGGCAGCGGCGATCTCTTCTGGCTTTCCAAGGCGACGCATAGGGATCATCGAAATGAATCGAGCTTCTGCATCGCTGCCGGCGGGGGTGTTTTGCCGAAACAATTCGGTCTCGGTGGGGCCAGGCGCAACAGCGTTGACGGTCACCCCGGTCTCTGCGAGTTCCAGCGCCCATGTTCTCGTAAGGCTATTGACCGCAGCCTTCGCAGCCGCATATCCGCTCCTGAGTGTAGTGCCGGTCGTGACGAGGCTCGTCACGTTGACGATCCTTCCTCACTTCTTCTCTAACAAAGCCGGCAGTATGACTTGGGTAGTCAGGATGGTCGGGTGGATGTTCAAGCGGAGCATGTCTTCGACATCGGCCAGATTAATCTCGCCGATACGGTGAAGCTTTGCCATCCCGACATTGTTCACCGCGCCGTCGAACGAGTGCTTCTTCGCCATATCTGCTAACGCCTCGGCGGCAGCGCGATCGTCATCCAGATCAACGGTGACCAGTTCACCGGGGAAGGTCGAGTCCTTGCCGCGTGCTATACCGACGACCCGGTGACCCGTGTCGACCAGGCGGTGGGAGAGCGCTCTGCCGATGCCTTTGCTAGCGCCGGTGACGAGAAATGTTCGGGTCTTCATGTTTCTATCATTCCCTTGTAGATCACGGGACGTCCACTGACCGAGTATTCCCAGCAGCCGGCAAAGGCGACGTCGCCCATGCGCCATCCGCTTCTCAGTGAGCGTGATCGCAGCCCTGTCCGCAGCGGTGGGCGTGGAGTTTCCATTTAGAACTGAAGATCGCCTTACAGATGTCGACCCGCTCGAACACGGGATCCTTGAACGCCAAGATGTCGTCGTTGAAGGTGCCGAACGTGGTTTGAGGGCGGTGCTTCATCCCGTCATAGAAGGCATCGACGATGCCTTCCGCGAAGTCAGCTTCGCGTGGGTATGCCTTGATTACAGCCTCACGTTCCGCACGCGAGAACTCGTCGAAACCACGTCCGACGACGTCCATTCCGGCGCCTGCCTGGACCAACGCGATCTCCGGGCGCATGAATTCCGGAATGCCAGGAGTAGTGTGAAGTGCTACAGCGTTCCAGACAATCTCGATCTGCTCTGGCCCGATCCCATGGCTCCGAAGGAAGTCGGCTGCGGCATTTGCACCATCGACTTCGAAGCGGAGCTGACTATCGCCGTACTTCCCTGTCAGCCCGAGGTCGTGAAACATGGAGGCCGTGTAGAGCAATTCTGGGTCGAAGGTCATGCCCTTCTTGTGTCCGGCCATTGCTCCCCAGAAGAATACTCTGGCGGAATGGTTGAACAGCAGATCGCTTTCGGTGTCGCGGATGAATTCGGTGACCTCGCGGGCAATCCGGCTGTCGGGAACAGAAACTCCTTCTAGTCTCGCAGGCATGGGGGCGTCCTTCTCAGTTGTTGCTGCAGTCGTCGCATGCCCAAGGAGAAGTCCTCATCAGGCAGCAGAAATTGCGGCGATGGAAATGAGGGTTCTTGTCCGCCATGATGTCGGCGAGACCTGTTCCCTGCGTGACCTCGGGCCGATGCTCAAGGCCATCGTAGAGTGCTTTGAGCAGGTGTTCGGCGAAGTCGGCTCCGCGTGGATATGCAGTTTCTACGGCGGTTCGCTGGTCTTCGGTGAACCGGTCGTATCCGGCGCCGACGAGGTCCATCATTACGCCCTCGGCGGTAAGAGCGGCTATCGGGTCCAGATGCGCGGAAATGCCGGGCGTCGTGTGCAGCGCGATCGCGAGCCAGACCTTCTGCATGTTTTCTTCCGTCAAGCCGTGGCTGCGAAGGAAATCACGGGCTGCGTTCGCGCCATCGACTTCGAAACGCAGTTTGCTCTTCCCGAAGCCTGCAGTCAGGCCGACGTCGTGAAACATGGCCGCCGTGTACAGCAGTTCCGGATCGAAGTTCACACCAATGCGGTGCCCGGCCATTGCGCCCCATAGATAGACGCGCGTGGAATGGTCGAACAACAGCGTGCTTTCGGTTTCCCGGATGAACTCGCTCGCCTCGCGGGCGAGCCTGCTGTCCGGTATTCGTATTCCAGAAATTTCAGCAACGGCCATGTTCGGTCCTCCCTCAGGCCTCGAGAAGCGCTTGAGGCGTGTTGCGGAAGCTGATCGCCATGCGATTGTAGCTGTTCATCAGGCTGATCGCGATCGTCAGATCGACAAGCTGCTTCTCGTCGAAGACCTGGCGCGCCGCCTTGTATGCATCGTCCGGTACGCCGGTATCGGCAACGAGCGTCACGGTTTCTGCCCATGCAAGCGCTGCACGTTCTTCGGCGCTGAAGAGGCTTCCGCCTTCCTCCCAAGCCTGGACCAGGGCCAACTTCTCGATCTTGACGCCCCTCTTGATGAGTTCGCGGGTGTGCATGTCGAGGCAGTAGGCGCAGTTGTTGATCTGGGAAATGCGCAGATATACGAGATCTACCAGCTCGCCGGGTAGGCCGCTCTGCAGGACATAGCCGTAGACTCCACCAAGCGCCTTGGCGCCGTTCGGAGCAACCTGATTGTAGTCGAGTCTTCTTGTCATTGTTCGGATTCCTTCAGTTACTTGACGGAGGTGGTGAGCTTCGTTTCGCTGGAGTCGACAACGAATACGGCGAGCAGTTTCGCAGGAGCCGTCTCACTGGCGTTGCGGCTGACGGCGTGAATTGCTCCGGGCACTTCGAACCAGCTATCGCCTGCTTTGTAGCGGCGGATGTCGCCGTCGTTGACCTTCGATTCCACCTCACCGGAGAGGACGTAGGCGTAGACGAAAGCGGACGGCGCGTGCGTGTGGGCGACGGACGCGGCGCCGGGCGCGTAATCCACCTCGACGACGCGCATGATCTTGCCTGGGATGTTGCCGATTGCCTGGGCGAACTTCGGTGTGACGCTCTCCCGCTCGGCATCGTGGGCCGGCGCAGGGGCGGCAAGCGAGACGGTAATCGCTAGTGCGGCCAAGGCTGAATTCATCGATCGTTTCATGGTCTATTCTCCTTCAGAGACGCACTCAAAATGCGCTCTCCGTGATGCAGAAAAAAGAACCAAGAAGCCGAAGAAGTAGTGTACCATGATCGCATGAGTGATCTGCTGAAACTGACCGTGGACAGGTCGGAAAAAGTTACCTTGTCGGAGCAAATCCGAAGGGGAATTGGGAAAGCGATACAGGATGGGGTGCTTGAGCCAGGGGCGCGACTTCCGTCGTGGCAGGATCTCGCGGCCCAGCTTGGCGTCGCGCGCGGGACCGTGCGCACGGCCTACGAAAAGCTCGCCGCGGCTCAGTTGATCATTGGATCGAGAGCCGCTGGCACCCACGTGGCCGATCGCCCCCGATCATCTCCTAAGACAGAACGGTCGTCGATCGCAGGATCGTTCATCGAAACCTATCTGGAGATGACCCAGGGGCCGGCACTCTTCCAGATGGGTGTTCCGTCATCTTCTACGATGCCATCCACGTTGCTCGCGCGAATGCGAGCAAGCGCCGTCCGTTCGGAGCTTAGTGCGCCGCCTCTGTACCCGGATCCTCGCGGAGAACTCGAATTGAGACGCGAAATCGCGGCCTATCTGGCTGTAGCGAGGGGCATAAACTGCTCGCCCTCGCAGGTCATCATCACCGGCGGCTTCGCGGGAGGGCTGGGACTAGCGCTCAACGTCTTGGGGCTCCAGGGCAGAAGCGCGTGGTTCGAGGAGCCGGGTTTTCCATGGACGAGGCGGGCCTTGGAGCTTGCCCGCGTGCTCCCGGTTCCGGTTCCGGTAGATGGCGAAGGGTTTGAATTCGACCACGCGGTACGTCACCACCCCGAGGCGAGGCTCGCCGTCCTGACACCGGGGCAGCAAGCGCCGCTGGGAGCGACACTGTCGTTGCAGAGACGCCTGCAACTTATTGAATGGGCGGAACGACTTGGAGCCTGGATCATCGAGGACGACTACCTCAGCGAGCTCCAGTTGACCGGGCGGGCTGCTCCGGCCCTTGCCTCCATCGATAATCACGGGCGCGTCATTCACGTTGGGTCGTTCAGCAAGACAATCAGTCCGGCGCTGAGACTTGGGTTCGTCATAGCTCCCATCGAACTCGCAAGCCTGTTCGGCGAGGTGGCTGCCTGCCTGTCTCCACCTCCCGGTCCGTCGGTTCAGTTGGCCATCTCTGAGTTCATACGGGAAGGGCATTACCTGCGGCATCTTAGGCGGATCAAACGAGCCTACGCAGCGACGCGCCAGCCGGTTCTCGACTATTTCCGCGACGCTCTGGGCCCTGAAAATGTCTCGGCCCCTGGGCTTTCAGTACTACTTAAGCTGCCGAAAGGTGCCCCCGATGTGGCGATCGCCAGAGAGGCGCTGACCTTCGGCACGTTTCCCGCACCGCTCTCGCCCTGGTACTCGTCCGCTCAAGCGGCAGAGGCAGGGTTGCTTCTCGGAGTTGCGACAGCACCTGTGAAGAACGTGGTCCGGATCTGCGAACGTCTGACTGCGGTCATCGCACGATGTTCGTAGTGCCGCTGGTTTCTACGGTTCTTCAATGGGGTGGCGATGCCGATCGGACAGCGGAGCAGCGATGATAGATTTAGAATTCTGCGGCAGGAGTTTTGCATGCGTTCGGTAGCCGTCGTCGTTTTTGCAGGCGTCTAGGCAATCGATGAATTGCTTCGCAGGTCTTGCCACGAGCCGACTTGCCGAGAATCTCAAAGACCTGTTCCAAGGCGTTCGATCTGGCCCTGCGTCTCGTCCCGGCGTAGCAGGAATCCTGTTTTGCCTTTTTCCGACTGCGCGGCGCGCGCCACCTTGCGCATCATGAATTTTTGTTCCCGTCGGTTTTCGGACCGGAACTTACGCGCGGGACGACGCTTATAGGCGCTAGGAAGATGGAGGCTTCAATGCAGCTCATAGATACGCATGTCGGCGATACCAACGATGGAATGACGACTGTCGAGTTCAGAGGCGAGGGCGGCGAGCTGGTTTCGGTCACGATGGCGGCCGACACCACAGAAGGCGATACCACCATCAATCGCGCCAAGGCCATGATGGTCCAGCTCACCACCTTTGCCGAGGACCGCGATCCTGCGCAGGACGACTGGAGCCGTTCAGACGGCGACAGCGAAGATCAAGGTCCCCGACTCACTGAAGATAGAGCTGAGCTTCCGGCCGTCTCGCCTGGTGGCGAGGCAACGTCCTCAGCCGTCTGACACATGCCGGGCAAGTGGATCCATCTCTGCATCGACATGCAGTCGATGTTCGCGGAAGACACGCCCTGGCACGTGCCGTGGATGTCTAGTATCTCGCCTGCGGTTACCGAGGTGGCTGCTCGCCATCCCGAAAGGACAATCTTCACACGCTTCGTTCCTCCAGCCAGTGCCGCCGAGGCGACGGGTATGTGGAAAGCCTACTACCGGAAATGGGAGGCGATGACGCTGGGGCAGATTAATCGGCGGCTCGTGGACGTCGTTCCGGAACTGGTCCGGTTCGTCCCGCCCGCCCGCACCTTCGACAAGATGACTTACTCGCCCTGGATCGATGGACGACTTCACCGAATCCTTCAGTCCGAAGCGGTGGGTACGCTGGCGTTCACGGGAGGGGAGACAGACGTCTGTGTCCTCGCGGCCGTGCTCGGAGCGATCGATCTTGGATACGAGGTGAAACTTCTGAGCGACGCCGTGTGCAGTGGCGCAGATGAAACGCACGACGCCACCCTCAGGCTGCTTGGCGACAGGTTCTCTGTTCAGGCGGAGGTGCTGACAACCGAAGAATTTCTGCGACGCCTATAGGGTAGGTGCGTCAGACGGCCGCTTACGAATTGACGAGGAATGCAATCGTTCTAGCCATGAGCGACAACGCCGCCTCCAAGTTTTCCTCCAAATTCGCAACCACCGTCGCAGACCTGTCCGGGAAGCCGCAACATTCGTGATCGCGGTTACGCTCGTCCTGATATGGGCGGTCTCCGGCCCGATCTTCGACTACTCCGAGAACTGCCAGCGCGTCATCAACACAAGCACCACGATTACCACCTTTCTGATGGTGTCGTCCTGCAGAACTCGCAGAACCGAGACGGCAAGGCGTTGCAGGCGAAGCTTGACGAAGCCCAGCTTCGAGAAGTCGGAACGAAGACGTCGCCACAACGAGGCCAGGGCGAGCGAAGCCGGTCAGGCGTCCGCTCTACGGTCCTGAATCAGGGCATTCGCGTGGAGACGCGAGCCTCAGGAACGGCCTGCCCGAGGACCCGAGAGGGTACGGCGGCGGCGGGCGAGGCGCACCCCCCCGACGAGCGGGGGTGCTGTGGCGCCGCGGCGACAATTGCCCAGCTTCAGATCGAAGGTGAAAAGCTGGCTGCTTAGTGATCGCACCAGAAGGCGCCTTCAGGCGCCTCTCTGGTCGTTGGGAGGGCCTAATCAGCTTCTTCAACATCCGTTGCCAAGGCTTTGACGAGGCTAATGATCGATCTTCGGACGCCTGCGTCCGCAATTCTTGCGAAGGCCCGGTTCAGAGCGGCGCCTTCCGAGGTTCCGACCATCTTCTCGATGGCTTCGAGTTCGGGCGACTTCTGGGCGCTCCCACCTTCCTCCTCGCCAAGAAGCGCGGCCGGCGTCGTACCGAGCAGGTTCGCGATTCCTTGCAATCTGCTTGCGCCGACACGGTTCGAACCCTTTTCGTACTTCTGGATTTGCTGGAACGTGATGCCAAGCCCCTCGCCGAGGGCCGATTGCGAGATGCCGAGAATCTTGCGCCGACTTCTGATGCGGGCGCCGACCTCGACGTCGATCGCGTTGGCGGCGGCTCCTTGATTGCGTGGCATGTGATTTCCTCTTGCGGTTGCAGGCAGCCTCGCACCGAAATGTGAAGATGTCCATGGTCCGCGCATCACCACGGACCAAAGTCCAGGGTGGTGGAATCTCAATCGAATCCTTGCATCACCGTGATATCGCGGTAAGAGAAAGGATAGCTTCGGGCTAGTGAGTAGGCGTCATTTGGCTGACGGTTCGATATCGGGAGGCGACATGGACGACGGGACGCACAACAATACTGACGAAGCGCGGTATCGGATCCTCATCGAGGCCATCACCGACTACGCTATCTACATGCTCGACCCGGAGGGTCGGATCACGAGCTGGAACCCAGGCGCGGAACGTCTAAAGGGCTACACCGAGCAAGAGATCGTCGGACGGCATTTTTCAACCTTCTATTCGGAAGAAGATCGGGCGAACGACCTTCCGGCTCGCGCCTTGGAGGCGGCTGCGAGGGACGGTCGTTTCGAACGCGAAGGATGGCGGCTTCGCAAGGACGGCACCCGCTTCTGGGCGAACGTCATCATCGACCCCATCCGGGACGCCCAAGGAGGCTTGATCGGCTTCGCGAAGATCACACGTGACATTAGCGAGAAGCGTGCTGCGCAGGAAGCGATCTTCCAGGCGCAGAAGATGGAAGCAGTTGGACAGTTGACCGGCGGCCTTGCACACGACTTCAACAATCTTCTGACGGCCATACTTGGCAGCCTCCAAATCGCCAGGAAGCGGGCGATCCGGGACGACGTGAAGGACCTCATCGACAACGCTATTCAAGGCGCGCAGCGAGGCGCAACGCTCACGCAGCGACTACTTGCGTTTGCCCGCCGCCAGGAACTCCAGCTCGGTCCTGTGGACGTCGGCGACCTCGTTGGTGGTATGACGGAGTTGATGCGCCGGACAATCGGCCCGGAGGTTGTGATCAGTGTCGACTTCGCCGCCGACCTTCCAAAAGTTCGCACCGACTCCAACCAGCTTGAGAGCGCGCTTCTAAACCTCGTCGTCAACGCCCGCGACGCCATGCCGGACGGCGGAGAAATCACGATTGCCGCCTCGCTGGAAAATGTTACCTCTGGGAGGCGCCACACGCTGTCGCCCGGCGAGTACGTGTGTCTTTCGGTTCGCGATCGAGGCGAGGGGATGAACGCGGAGACGCTGGCGAACGCCACTACCCCGTTTTTTACGACGAAGGGCGTCGGCAAGGGGACGGGTCTCGGCCTTCCCATGGTGCATGGCCTGATGGCACAGTCGGGCGGCGAACTGATTCTAAGGTCAACCGTCGGCGAGGGAACGACTGCCGAACTGTGGCTCCCCGTTGCCGCCAAGGGCGAGGCGGAGACCAAGGCGCAGGCGGCGCCCGAGGTGGCGCTAGACCCAGCTCCGACGGCGTTGACCGTTCTCGCTGTCGACGACGACGCCCTCGTTCTCATGAACACGGTTCTCCTGCTCGAAGACCTGGGAATGGACACTATTCAGGCGTCTTCCGGAGAGGAAGCTCTGGCAACGCTTCAGACGGGCGACCTCCCGGACGTGGTGATCACTGATCATGCCATGCCGAACATGACGGGAGCGCGGCTCTGTCAGGAAATCCAAGTGCGATATCCGACGCTCCCCATCATTCTCGCCACAGGGTACGCGGAGCTTCCGGAAGGCGTCGGCGATCTCAGCGGTGTCGTCCGCTTGTCGAAGCCGTTCACTCAGGCGCAGTTGTCGCGAGCGTTGGCGGAAGCCTGTCAGAGTGGGCGGTGCTTCTAAAATTTTAGCCGAAATTGACCGCCTCGCTGAAGAAGACCGATCCTAGATGCTCCCTGGTCGTCCGCGATTTCCTCATGTGATCGATCCGTTCCTCATCATGCACCATCCGGATGGCGCCGCGTTCAATGTGCTCATAGATCATCATGACCCACTCGGCGAACGACGCGCGAGACTTGGTGTGGCCGGTGAAGCCAAAACGCAGCCCAACGCGATACCGTGTCCGGACCATTCGAGTCCCTTTATCCATTCGACTGACGGCTGGCTGTCCGAAGGGCGCAGCGCAACATTAGATTGAAGCCAGGAAACGCACGGTATGGCATTACCGGCCGCGTCAACGCCAATACTGCCCGGCCTAGGTTTATCGAAGCCGCCAAAGCGGGCCAAGCTTCGGGTGCACAGATCTTCGTCTGTAGATGACGGGGACGTTGTTTGCCGCCGTTCAAGTTTGGTCGTGTATCGCGATGAAGCGCTGGAGACGCCCTCCCGGAGCAGCGGGTGGTCGTCAATGACGGCAGTCGGTAGTAGGTTCAAAGTGTACGTTTGGGGTCATCAAGACGAGCGGGCAGCATTCGCGCGCTCAGGCGGGCATCGGACACAGCCCGGCAAACATCGCGTTCGATGTCGAGACATGCCTTTGCATAGTCGTCGAACAGATCTTGTTCCGCAGGGTTGAATCTCATTATCTCGCGACACTCCAATGCGAATTCGTACGCCTCGAAGAGTTCGAGCTGCCGAGGGTGGGACGCGCCCATGATCGCGCCGCGCACATTGGGCAAGCGCATTGCGAGGCGACGTCTTCCTAGTTCTCTGCGGTGTAGGCGCGAATGCATCGCGGCAACCTAGCATCATTTACGCTCATTCACCCTGGACCATGGTCGCATGCCTGCTGCGACTGAAGTCCGAGGTCTGGAACAGGAACTGGTCAGTGTCGTTCAATATGCCGACGGTCCGACGGGCCGTATGAAAATCCAAGGAGGACACTATGAACGCTAGAGTCATCGTCGGCGCGGCAACAGCCGCAGCTCTTCTGTCGGGCGCGGCATTCGCCCAGTCTTCAACTGTGAACGGAGCAGCCGGTGGCGCAGTAACCGGCGCGATTGTCGGCGGCCCGGTTGGCGCGGCGGTTGGTGGTGTCGCTGGTGCCGTGGTCGGTACCGCGATCGATCCGCCGCCTGAGAAAGTTGTGACCTATGTTCGTGAAGCGCCCGCGCCTTCGGCGAAAGTCGTCGTCAAGGAAAAAGTTGTCGTTGGTCAGGCGCTTCCCGAAACGGTCGTGGTCACGCCTGTTCCGGAGAGCCCGAAGTACTCCTACGCGATTGTCAATGACGAGCGGGTAATCGTCGAGCCCTCATCGCGGAAAGTCATCCAGATCATCAACTGATCAGAGATCATGACGCGGCCTGAGCTGCGTCCTTTCGCCTTATCCATAACTGAACGAGAGCCGCCGCGAGCGCGCCTCGCACTCGCGCGGCCGCAGATGGAGTACGAAAATGAAAAACAAGACCCTTACTGTTCTGATGACGGCACTCGCCATCGGCGTTTCGCCTGTCAGCCTGATCACGGCCTCTGCCCAGGATGCACCGATCATCAAGAAGAAGGGAAGCGGCGAAACTGACCAATCCGGCAGCAGCGCTCAACAGCAGTCCTCGCAAGGTGGCACTTCCGCCGGCAGCAGCACTTCCGGTTCTGGCGAAGCAGGCACACAAGATGAGACAAAGGCGCCACAGCCCGGCGCCACCGAGAGTGGGAGTGGGACTGCAGGTTCGGGAACACCAGACACAAGCACCGGCAAACAGTCCGGCTCAAATGGGTCGAACACGACCAATGCCTCGAAATCGTCAGGCCAGACCGGCACGTTGAGCCAAACTGGAAGCGGTTCAAAGACCGATGCTTCGAAGACTACGAAGGACGGTGCTGCAACGGCGGGTGAGGGCGAAACGAAGTCGAAGTTATCGTCCGAGGCTCAGAAGCCGACAACGGACAGTTCGAAACCATCCGACACAATGAAATCGGATAGCGATCAGACGAAGGCCGAGACCGACCCCAAGAAATCCGGGACCGGCGCCAATTCCACCAGTGGCTCGACAGAGACGCAGACCAACAAGACGAACGCCGCCGGTACGAACGACACCACCGTCAATGTCAAGACCAACGTCGAAAACAACGGTACGACGGTGAACAAGACCGAGAATAGGACTAGCTTCAACATCTCGGTCGAACAGCAGACGGAGGTCCGTCAGGTCGTGAAGGAGGTCCACGTCGAGCCTGTTCGCGAAGTCAACTTCACGGTCTCGGTTGGAACTACCATTCCGAAGAAGATTCGCCTGGAACCGCTTCCGCCGCGGATCATCAAGATTGTCCCGCAGTACGAAAGCTACCGGTTCTTTATTTTGGCCGACGGCCGCATCGTGATCGTGGACCCGACCGAATACACGATCGTCTTCATCATCACGGCTTGATTGCTGACTGGGCGGCACGTTGTGCCGCCCTCCGCTGGAGGGAAACCATTGATCCACGAGCACAGGAAGGCGCCGAGCTTTGCGGTACCGATCATCGCGATTCTTCTCGCGATGATCGGGATGGTTCTCATGCTGATATCGACCCTGGATACGGGAACTCGCCGCGAGGGTAGAGTGTTCGTTCGCGAAAATAGCGGCGCGAGCCTGACCGTAGCAAGATAGGTAAACGCACGGTGCACGAGAAGGCAGGCATGACATCTGGTCGTCACAGGCCTTCGGCATTGGTGTCCCTGCCGGGAAGGAGACCTTAGAGTGGTTTGTTTGGCACAGGATCTGCGGCATGAGCTCGGCGGGTGGATGAGTTCGGTGGAACAGGTTTTGATTGATAGAGGCCTGCTTGCACCCGACGGGACCATGACTTTCTTATCGAGAGAAGTAGAGAACGCTCTGGACGGCTTCATTGAAGATCCGAGTGAGCTGTCGACGCTTTTACAGATGGGCCGAACTGCGCGCAACGGCGGCAGGCTGTCCCCCGCCTCCTTGTCCGCCGCACATTTGCTTGCGAAGGAGGTGCATCGCGCTTTGTCTTGCCGGCCTGCCGTGACGACCAGAACAGTTCTTAGCAGACGCGCCGCGCTATCGTCTGCAATCGTGTAGAAAATTGTCTGAGCGAGCCGTCTCGTAGCAGCAGTGCGAGCTTCTCGAAGCTTCTTAAGATGCTGAGAGACCGATGACTGGGCAAGCCCAACCCCGGAAGCGATCGATGTTACATCCATCTCTCGTTGCAGCAGCATGATCATGATCTTCATCCTGTGTGGGTCGCCGAGACACTGCAGGACCTCTAACGCGCGGTCAGTGTCGAACGTTTGGTCGCTCAGCCGCCGGACTTCGCCGGAGCACTTGGTGGGATCGAGAAGCCATAAACGATGAACGGCATGGCGAATGCGCTCTCCTACATCGCGCGGTGGTGCGCGGAGAGGAGGGTCGTCTGCCTCCAGCAAGCTTGGTTCTGGCGAAGGACGTGGCGTACAGGACGCGCGCGGCGGCCGAATAAACCTCGGTCACCAGTCCTAGTTCGTCGAAAACCGCGGCCGGCTGTACGATGTTCTGCTTAAGTTCGCATTCCGCTTTCATATCGTCCCGGACTGTGCGAAGGTCCCTTCCATGTATGAGGCCATCGTCTCGCAACCGAAAGGACGACAATGGCGCTGTTGGATCATCCCGCCACGTTCAATACCCCGCTCGCTAGCCTGACGAGAGCGACTTCCGCGATCTCGCGTGCACGCACCTTTGACGACGTTGTCGCCACGATACGCGCGAGCGCCCGTTCTCTCGTGGGATGCGAAGGGATCACGGTCGTTCGGCGCGAGGGTGACTTCTGTCACTACGTCGAGGAAGACGCGATCGGGCCGATGTGGAAGGGCGAGAAGTTTCCCGCGTCCGCATGCATTTCCGGCTGGTCAATGATCAACCGGCAGACTGTCGTCGTTCCGGACGTCCGGCAGGACGATCGAATTCCGCTCGAGCTCTATGCCGGCACGTTCGTACGGGCCGTGGCGATGGTGCCCATCCTTCAGGAAGAGCCGGTCGGGGCGATCGGCGCATACTGGTCGCAGCCCTACGAGCCAACCCGGTGGGAAGTTGAGACGCTGGAGGCGCTCGCTGAGGCGGCGGCGACGGCCATCGAGAACATCGGCTTCGCAGCAGGCGTGAAGTTGGAGACAACAGCCGCTTCGGCGTCATCGGACCTGCCTTCCGTCGATCATCGAGCCGACATCGAGGCTATTGCCGGGATTGCCGCTGTCCCCACGATGCTCGACGTCGCGCTTCGCATGACGAAGATGGGCTTCGCGGCCATCGCGCGCGTCACCGAGACGCGTTGGATCACCTGCAGCTCTCTCGATCATGTCGGGTTCGGGCTGAAGCCCGGCGACGAGCTTCCCATCGAAAGCACGTTGTGCAACGAGATCCGCGATCACCGCCAGCCGATCGTCTTCGACGACGCGACGGTGGACGACCGTTACAGTGATCACCACACGCCTCGGATCTATGGCTTGAGAAGCTACATCTCTATGCCGATCATCCGGGCGGACGGCAGCTTCTGGGGCACCTTGTGCGCGATCGATCCGAACCCGGCGAAGGTGGATAATCCGCAGGTTATTGGCACCTTCAAGCTGTTTGCAGAGCTCATCGCACACCATCTCGACGCGGCTGACCGGCTCCGTGCGACCGAGGCGTCCCTGGATCGCGAGCGCGAGCTCTCGGAGCTTCGAGAGCAGTTCATCGCGGTCCTCGGCCACGATCTACGGAATCCTCTCGCCGCGGTCGACGCCGGAACGAACCGCCTTCTCAAGGAGGGCTGGACCGACCGCAGCCCGCTCGTCCTGAACCTGATGAAGGCAAGCATTTCCCGGATGACCGGTCTTGTCGATAACATCATGGACCTCGCCCGCGCCCGTCTTGGCGGCGGCATCTCACTCGACCTAAAGGAAGACGATCTGGTCCAGACGCTGGAGATCGTGGCGGACGAGATCCGCTCGGCGCATCCCGGCCGGGCGATCCATCTCGAACTGGACTTTCCGCAGCCCGCCGTCATCGACCGACCCCGGATCGCGCAGTTGTTCTCGAACCTGGTATCGAATGCGGTAACCCACGGACTGGAAGACCATCCCGTGAGGATCACGGGGCGGAACGGCCCGGATGGCCTGGAGGTCAGCGTGCACAACGCCGGCACTGCAATCCCTAAGGACGACATCGAAAAATTGTTCATGCCGTTTAAGCGCGGCGCCGCATCCCGCGGCGGGCAGGGGCTGGGCCTCGGCCTCTATATCGCGCTGGAGATCGCAAAAGCCCATGGCGGCACGATCGACGTGTCCTCCGATGATATCGGAACGTGCTTCACCTTCTGGATGCCTCCCGCAAGCTAGGGAGAATCTGGTGCCGTGTCACGATGGAAGCGAATTGGGCGCTGCGCCAGTTCAAGACACCGTTAAGTTCGATCTTCGTCGAACTGCCCGAGCCGCCGGTCGACGTGGCCAGTGGCATTCGAGAGGGCGGTGTAGGCGACCTGCGCCGCAAAGACGTGTGTGAACCTAGCCAGAACCGCCGCAAACTTCGGTCGAGCGACTACGGCGTTGGACAACGTCCTGATCGGTACGCGATGGCCGCCCCCATGCGCCTGCATGACGATTTCGTAGATGCTCCGGTCGTCGCCGACCCCGGCTGCAACCGGCGTGAATCCTTCCCGTCCGAACATGCCGGCTTCCGCCCGCCTGCCATTTTCACCGACCACCATTACGGAACCGAAGCCGGACGACGGGAAGTAGACGTAGTCGATCGGACGCTCGGCACGGGCCATGATGAAACTCTGAGGCATGTCGACCTCTTCAAGGGACGAGCCGATCGCTGCGAAGTCTTCTTCTGAAAGGATGTTGAGTATACGATTGCTGCTGAAGCCTGCGGCGCTACTGCCGTTCATGGCTGGAACCTCCTCTCGAATGCAGGGGGGGGAATGGTCTCCCAGCCGCTCGCACCCTTAAAAGTGGCGAGCGATGAAGCAAAGTAGCACGTCGCAAGGAGCTGGATATCGATCCGAAGGACCGCCGCGAGGCATTCGTGCGCGTGGCCCACATGGCTGGCATGCACGTGTTCCCCGACGTCATGGCAGACATGCGGAAAGCCGGTTGACCACAAAAGAAGGCCCCGCCGGAGCGGGGCAGTTGGAGAGTGGCACATCCCGGTAAGACGACACTCGGTCATTGTAGCATCCCCGCGGCAGCGGGCAATTCATTCATTAGTTTCTCCTCACAAAGTTTGGAAAATGAGCAAGCGTTCACAGCCTCTTCTAGCCGACGACAAACCGCTGCGTGGCCGGACGCGAAAGCGGCGCGACCCGGCGCAGCCCAATCTCCTCCTCGATCCGATGCCGGTCCGTGTCGAGCCAGCCTTGGCGCTCCTGAAGCCGAAACCTCCGAGCGATCCCCGCTATGTCGCGGAGCTCAAGTTCGACGGATACCGCGGTTCAATCCACATCGAGCCTTCAGGAGTCCGGTTCCTGACGAGGGGCGGACACGATTGGACAGCGCGTTTCCCGTCCGTCGCCGACACCGCGCGCGAGCTCGGTGTCGCGAGTGCCATCATGGACGGCGAAGCCGTCGTCCTCGACGAGCACGGCCGGTCGGATTTCGGCGCACTGCAGCGCTCCCTTGGCGGTCGAGGTGGCAAGCTGGCGTCGCGCAGTTCAATTTTCTACGCATTCGACCTCCTCTACCTCGACGGCCACGATCTTCGAAACATGGAGCTTTCTAGCCGCCGACACCTGTTAGAAGAGCTGCTCGACGGCGGGGAAGGGGCGATACGGTTCTCCGAGCAGATCGATGGCGACGCCGTCTCGATTTTCGACGCTGCATGCGAGCACGGGCTGGAAGGCGTGATCTTCAAAGACCCGGACAGCCCGTATCGCTCCGGCCGGACGGGCGACTGGATAAAGGTGAAGTGCATCCAGTCCGAGAGCTTCTTCGTCGTCGGCTACGAGAAGTCGGCAGTAGCGCGCGGCGGCGTCGGGAGCCTTCTCCTGGCCGCGCGCAGGGGCGACGCCCTTCAGTACGTCGGTTCCGTTGGCACGGGGTTCAAATACAAGGACGCGGTGGAGCTGCGCGAGATGCTCGACAAGCTTGTGACGCGGAAGGCGCCAATCGACTACGTTGGCCGTCGGAAGAACGTCGTGTGGGCGCAGCCTACTCTGATTGCCGAGATCGAGTACCGCGCCTGGACCGACGACGGCAAACTCAGACACGCGTCTTACAAAGGCCTGCGCGAAGTGCAGGACAATGCGGCCGTCTACGAGATTGAGGAATGATCATCGGCAGTATGCAGCAGCCGTCTTACGCGCAGCGACCATCCGTGCGCCGACACATGTTCCGCAATCCCCGCGTCGTCTTCGTCGATCCCCAAGGTCGCCACGATCCAGTCGGTTGGCATCACTCCCGGAAGGTGTTCGCCCGTTAAGGTGACCGCCAGGCCGTCAAGCGTATCAAGGCCGCTCCTGGTCTCCCGGCCCGCACGCTCAAGCGTCCATAGATATCGCGTCTTCATCTGGTCTGTTCCGTCGCTCATCGAGCCGACATACCGGCAATCGCCGGGCGAGAGAAGGGCCTTCTTGTTTCGGTCGAAAGCGTCACCATCTCAAAAGAGTCCTCGAACCTGGAGCACTCGAGTTGGAAGACGACGCCCTCGAAACCATCGCTATCGCCGAAATTGAAATCCTGCCGCCGGAGCATGGCGACTTGAATGGCGAGGGCGCGCGTTCCTGTCTTTGTTGTGGGCGCTCGCCGTCCTTCCTGGACGACGACGGCTGCGGCATCTGCGAGGAGTGCCTCGCGCCGTAGGACATGGAACTTCTTGATTCGACGGCCGTTTTTCGATGATCGAAAACATCAGGAGGACCGAATGTCTACCACGTCCCGAGGCAGAGCGCAGGATCGCGCAAAGGTCGCCGCCGGTCAAGATCACGAAGTCCGCTACGAGGCCAAGAAGGAAGGCGTCTCCAAGGGCGCGATCAAGAAGGCCGTCAAGTCGGCCGGGAACTCGCGCAAGAAGGTCGAGGCGGAAATCCGGCAATAGGCCGTGAAGCTTGCGACCTACAACGTAAACGGCGTCAACGGCCGGCTCGAAATCCTCCTTCGATGGCTGGGGGAGGCCGAGCCGGACGTCGTCTGCCTGCAGGAGCTGAAGGCGCCGCAGGAAAAGTTCCCGATCAAGGCGATCGAGGCCGCAGGCTACGGCGCGGTCTGGCAGGGGCAGAAGGCTTGGAACGGCGTCGCGATCCTCGCCAAGGGTCAGCAGCCTCATCTCACACGGAAAGGACTTCCGGGTGAACCGGAAGACGAGCACAGTCGCTATATCGAGGCGATCGTCGACGGGATCGTCATCGGCGGCCTGTACCTGCCGAACGGCAATCCCTATCCAGGCCCGAAGTTCGACTACAAGCTTCGCTGGTTCAAGCGTCTTCAAGACTATGCCGCCGAGCTGCTGGAGCTGGAGGTGCCTGTCATCCTTGCGGGCGACTACAACGTCATGCCGACCGAGCTTGACGTCTACAAGCCCGAGCGGTGGACGGACGACGCTCTGTTCAGGGTGGAGGTGCGTGAGGCTTACAAAAAGCTGGTCGACCAGGGCTGGACTGATGCGCTGCGTCATCTGCATCCGGACGAGCGCATCTATACCTTCTGGGACTACTTTAGGAACGCATACGGACGCGACGCCGGGCTGCGTATCGACCATTTCCTGTTGAGTTCGGAGGCTGCCGAGAGGTTGTCCAAGGCGGAGGTCGACAAGCATGTTCGTGGCTGGGAGCACACCAGCGACCATGCTCCGGTGTGGATCGAACTCGACGATAAGCCCGTCAAGAAGGGGAGGAAGCGATGACCGATGACTGGAGAGCGCGCCTGCGCGACAAGTTGGAAGACTTCGTCGACACGTTCGTTGTCGCCGGAGCGAAACAGGAAGACGTCTTCGACGCCATCGTCGAGGAGTTGAAAACCTTAAGGTCGCGCTTGATCGCGACCCCGATCCGGCCGACGACAACAGCGTGGCGGTCGAGGAACCTGCGAACGACTGGCCGTCTGCGGACAAGGGCTAACGAAGGCATCATGACCGGGAATCCGGGAAGAGGTCGAAAATCCCTCACCACGCAGGATCGTGAGGAGATCCCCCATTCCCCACATTGGACGGCGCAGGTCGTCAGGCTCCGGAGACGTTTTCGGCTCTTGATTGGCCGGCCGACCATCCCGGCCAGCTTCGTACAAACTTTCGGCTCTAGCTGCGTCGGTTCGTCCGGGCTGCAATGACGTCGCAACGCTAGATTACTGGGTGTCCTCACCCGAGCAATCTTACTGCCGCGTAGCCGCACGCGCTTGCGAGGCTTGTGAGAACCGTTCCCCAGATCATGTCCACGAAACTTAACGAGACGGGCCACGCCTTGAGGGTAGAGAGGTTCGTGATGTCGCAAAGTCTGTCTGCGTCCGTTCATGAGGAGCCCGCCGCGACTCGGTCGACATTGCGAAAACCACTCTTCGCCTCCGCCGCAATCCTAGCCGAGAGGGTTCGGGCGCTCCGGGGTGAGCGCCCTTTTGCTCTTCTGTGACCTAGTAGCGACGATAGTTTCGCGGCGCTGTCGTCAACGCCGCCTCTTCGCGTCAGATCATAATCTCGCCGCCGGTCACCGGGATGACGGCACCGGTCATGTAGCTTCCCAATTCGGATGCCAGCAGAACATAGGCGCCCGCAAGTTCGGCTGGCTGTCCTGCGCGTTTCATCAATGTCTGCTCGCCGAATTTCGCCGCCTTTTCGGCTGGCATCGTGGAAGGGATCAGCGGGGTCCAGATCGGGCCTGGAGCGACGGCGTTGACGCGGATGCCCTTGTCGGCGAGCATCTCGGCGAGACCTGCAGTAAAGTTGGAAATCGCCCCCTTGGTCGAGGCATAGGCTAGTAGCTGAGGAGAGGGCTGGCGCGACTGTATCGAAGTCGTGTTGATGATCGAGCTACCCGCCTTCATGTGCGGCACAGCGGCCTTTGTCAGGAAGAACGGGGCGTAGATGTTGGTCCGGAAGGTCTCGTCCCATTCCTCGGCAGTGATGTCGCCGATGTCGGCGTATGTGCGCTGGAAGGCGGCATTGTTGACTAGGATGTCGATCCCGCCAAGCTCGTCGACTGCACGCTTCACGAGAGCCTTGCAGTGATCTTCGGACTTGATGTCGCCCGGTGCGACGACCGCCCGACGGCCAGCCTCCTCGACCCATCGTGCCGTGTCCTGCGCATCCTCGTCCTCGGACAAATATGAGATCACCACGTCGGCGCCTTCGCGGGCGAAGGCAATGGCGACCGCCTTGCCAATGCCGGAATCAGCCCCGGTGATCAGTGCGACCTTTCCTTTGAGCTTGCCGTCGCCGCGGTAGGTTCGCTCGCCATGATCCGGCACCGGTTCCATCAGCGCGGTCTTGCCCGGCGGCTCCTGGTGCTGTTCGGGATGCGGGGGAGTGGGACGGCGTGCTTCAGTCATGATAATCTCCTTCGTGTAGGTTGCGCCGCTTAAACGGGTATTCGTCACGAATGTTCGACCCGATGACGACTTCATTGCAGGAACCTTTTCCTGGCACGTGACCAACCCCTGGATCGCGTGACTGAAGCGGCTTCTGGTGGGAACGTCCCGCCTCCTCCGAAGGACCATGAAGCGGTGCTCCACTCCGCCCGGACGCTGTCTTGGGTCGCCATCCGGGTCGGGACCTGCGTCCCGACGAGCCTCGCGCTGCAGCTTGGACCCGAGGCCGTCGTCGTCATCCATGTCGGCGGCGCCTACGGCGACGTGATCTCAGGCCGTGAGCGATGGGTGCAGACGTGGCACAAGCTCCCAGAGCCCGTACGGAGACGGCTGGTTCTCGAACATGACGACATTCGGTTCTCTGCGGCCGACACGCTTTTGATCCATGAGCAGACAGGCGTCCGGCTGATCTTCGATCATCACCATCTCTGGTGTCTGAATCCCGAGCAAGCCGATCTGAAGGAAACGTTCTCTCGCTTCATGAAGACATGGCCGGACGGGCAGCAACCAAAAATCCATTTTTCGTCGCCGAGGACCGACTTCCAGGAAAAGCTCGTTGTCGATCGGGTCACGAAGAAGAAGGCCACGAAGCTCGTCGTCACCGTGACGACGCGGCACGCCGACTTTTGTCATCCGTTCGAGTTCGCGACATTTATGAGGGTCGTCGACGAGTTCGACTTCGACGTCATGCTCGAGGTGAAGGGGAAGGACCTAGCGCTTCTTCGCCTCCGCTCCGACCTGACCCTTTACTCTCCTGATGTGGCCGCCAGGTTCAGAACCGTCGTGTCGAATGAGGAATTTCCAACCGATGATCTTTCAATCGAGGAGGTTGATTAGTAGGACGCTTGGCATAAGACATGTGCCAGGCCGAGCCGGCGAGGAACAATGAACATGTCCGGGCCGGCTGGCCGGCGACGCTCGACGAGCTAAGCCTTTCAAGGCGGCTCACTCTTAACTTGGCAAGTACGATCGCCTCCGAGGATGTCGCTTCCTGCACCGAAGCTCACGGACGCGAGAGTCGCGAGACTGTGGGCATCCCGTAGCCCCGTCGAATCAGAACGCGAGCATCGCATCCATGAGCTAGCGAACGAACCCTGAAGCCGCCCTAATGATCGGGTTTTAGACCGCCGGATCCATCTGGCGACGTCGGGCATCTTCGGCGTCGAGGTCTGGCACCAGTGACGGCGCCCAGGTAAGCTCCCGCGCGCTCTCTTCCGGCGGGTGTACCGCGCCTGGACGTAGCAGGGTCGCGTAGTCGAAGGCAGCTCCCGTCAGAGCCGAGCGGACGGCGAGGCCGATCGCCAGTCCGATCGGCGGCGGCACCGCATTACCCACCTGGCGAGCCGCCGAGTCCTTGCCGCCGACGAACGACCAGTAGTCCGGAAACGCCTGCAGCCTGGCACGCATCCTAATAGTCAAGGAAGGCAGGAAGTCGGCGCCGGCCGCATCGGCTTCCTCCTGTGTCGGCGCGGCGTCGGCGACGTTGCGGATGTCGATTCCCTTCGCCGCCCAGCGTGCCTTCTCCTTGTCCCGGCTGCCGCCTTTTCGGCCGACGACGGTCGACGCGGTTGCGCCGCGATGAAGAACTCCGTTTCTTTCGACGATCTGAGTCCTCAGCGCTTCCGCCCAGGCCGGCGCACCCGCCCAGCCGTTTTCGCTCATGAGATCTATCAGGGCGTCGCCCATGTTCGTGCGCCACTCGGGTAACTTCGGCGGAGCTCGGAAGGCGCCCATCGCGGACCTGCTCATCCCGACAATGAGGATACGCGTCCGTTCCTGAGGCACGCCGTAGTCCTCGGCCTGCATCCGGATGATCTGGACGGCGTATCCCGATTTTCGCAGCTTCTTCATGAAGTCGCCGAGATGGGCGGCGTGCCTTGCATTCAGGAGGCCGAATACGTTTTCAAACGCGAACGCCCGAGGTCTCATCTCGTCTACGGCGCGGGCGCCTTCCATAAGGAGGTCGCGAGGATCATCCCCGCCGAGGCCTTGGCCTTCGATGGAATAGGGCTGACAGGGCAGACCGCCGACGAGAAGGTCGACGCCTTCCGACCTATACGGCTTGAAGTCGACTGTCCGCATGTCGGCCTCGACGACCGGCCAGAACGGTCTGTTCTTCCGGAGCGTCGCGGCGGCGTTCTTGTCGAACTCGACGAGCGCGAGCGGGTGGTAGCCGGCCCTCTCTAAGCCGATCGCGAGACCCCCTGCGCCGGCGCACAGCTCGACTACGGAAAGAAGGGGTCTCGGCACGCTGGCGAGGTTCTTCCTGGAGACGGGCGTGTCGAAGTCGAGAGGAGGCTTCGCGCTGGTGACGTTTTGCAAGCAGTCGATCAGGGCCGTGTGGACGCGGGTGAATTCGTTGGTATTGTCGAGCGCAAAACCGTGGATCCCGCCAAATTCGCCTGCTGCAACGCGGACAAGGGCGAGATGGGCGAGGGCGACGGAGCGCTCGTTGCTGCCGTTCTGAAGCGCGAGGACTTCTTCGAGCGACGACGGCTGCGGACCCCAGAGCTCGGCGAAGCGAGGAAGCACTTCCGTGGCAAGTGCGCGCGCGTCCGCCATCAATTGGACACGGACGTCGTCCGCGAGCCGCGACTGCAGCAGGTCGACCTTAGTCAGGACTTCGCCGACCTGTCTGTCCATCAGCTTCAAGGATTCGGACACGCGGCGCGTGGCGGCCGACTTGGCATGCCGCATCCCGATCTTCGACTGCATCTCCGAGAACGACATCTTCTGCCGTCTGAATTCGGTTCTGATGGCAGCGACATCCTTCGAACCGAGCGTGGCGCCCGCCTCCATCCGCGCCAAGGATTCGAAGCGCGTCTCGTCGTCGGTCGTGGCGAGCGAGCGCAGCAGGGAGAAGCTCACACGCTTCTCGCGTAGAAGGTCCTCGCGTCCCTTGAGGCGTGTCGAAGCCTTCACGAACACGACCGCGTCGGCAAGGTCAAGCTCGCAAGCCGCGTGAACGAAGTGCACGGTCTCCCGTGGGGTCAGATGTTCGCCCACCGCCTCAACCTGAGCCGTGATCTTGAGCAACTTGTCGGCGATCTGCTCCTGAAGCTTCCGAATGGCCTCTCTGGCCTTCGCTACAGTTTCGTGCTTCAGCAAGTCCTCAGGCGAGCGCAACCGCTTCATAGTACTGTCCCAATGCAGGTATCGCCGCGGATCGTCCCACGTCAGCATGTTGCATTACGATACAGATGTTGAGGGCGAGAAAATTACAAAGTTAAAATGCCGGCTTTATGTTCGGAGCTTGCTCCGAAAGAGTGACGTCGGAAACCTTGAGGCCTCCGGTCCAGACCCGACCCGTTAGCCTGCCGAGCAAGACACGCTCGGCACGGCTCATCAATGCGGCATACTGATCGAGGACGCAGGCGAGCGCAGTGCCGTCGCCCTCGCGCAAGTCCAATCTCGTATCGAATGTCCTGATCAACCGCCACATTCCAAAAACCAATCCCTGCAAGAATGGTCCGGGCACAGGTCGCGTGAAAACGTCTTTCAACCATTGGTGACGAATACCCGGCATTTCCGCCAGGAATAGCGTGCGGCTTGATTTACGAGCGCCGCGTCAGATCGCCCAAGGTATCCCTGAGCGTGACTTGCGACAGGAGACTGCCGTCTTCGGATACGATTTCCACTGCATCTGGCGCGAGCGTGCGGGCGAGGAGAGCGCTGCTTACCAGCTCCCGGAGGCCGTCTTCGGCTTCCACGAGAGCATGGTCGAGCGACGGAAGCTCCGTGCCATCGGGATCGTCAAGGACGGTGTTTCCGTGCCTGATGTTGAAGTAGTAGCGGGCCATGTTCATCTCCTCGGCCGCTAACCCCGAGAAACCGCTGCGGTTCCCGGAGACCAAAATCACGTTCGGTCAAGGCATCGAAAGTCTGGAGGAGGGCCTCGTCGGCGCGGACGACGACGTCCGCGAAGCTTGTCGCACCATTCTCCGCAATGCGCTGGATTTGCAGATTGGTCTCTTTCGAGAGATGTACGACCGCATCGACTGCTTGGCAGGGGGACGGCTCATCTAAGCGTTCCGTCTACTCCCTCTACTCAGGCCGGAACCTACATGCTAACTAGGCCGGAGAAGGGGATTCCAGATGAAGTTCAAGCTTGTAGCGGTTGCGGTTGCAGCGCTTGTCCCCGTGGTCGCAATGCTGGGCTACGGCGAGTACGCCATCCGACAGGAACGCGGCGAGGAAGTGCGCGCGCAGGCCGCGCAGGCGGCCAGACAGGCGTCTTCGGAGGTCGACCGCATCGTCGAAGGGCTCCGCTCTCTTCTTCTCGCCGTGACGTCGATGCCGTCCGTCCGGCATCTCGACGCGCCGACATGCAACGAGGCTCTGCACTCGCTGGCTGGAAACGTGCCGAACATTCGTACCATCTTCGTGCTCCGGCCCGACGGCAGCTCCGTGTGCGGCAGCATGGAGATCCCGGCTGGTACGACGTTCGCCGACCGCGAGTACCTCCACCAGGCGGTCGAGACGAAAGCGTTCGTCGTTGGCACGTATACCAAGAGCAAGCTGACAGGCGAGGCGGTGCTGCCGCTGGCGATGCCGCTTCTGGAGGGCGACGCTGTCATAGGTGTCGTGGTGAGCGGCATCCGCCTCGACTGGCTCCAGAATCGCATCACCGAGCGCGGCGTCGCGCCTGGCAATGCTGTGACGCTCGCGGACAGCGAGGGGACGATCGTCGCACGGGTTCCGCTTCCGGAACGCTTCGTCGGAACGGTGATCCCTGACAGCTTCCTCAAGCTCATCCATGCTGACCAACCGGGCGTCGTGGAAGTCCGAAGCCAGGACGGCACTGAACGCGTGCTCGGCTACCGCCCGACCGCTCTGCCGAGCAGCCCGTTGTACGTCAGCGCTGGCTTCTCCACCGTCGAAGCCTTCGCCCCCATCAACAGGTCGACGATCATCAACGCGCTCGGCATCGCCTGGGGCGCGCTGGCAGCTCTCGTCCTGTCCTTCTACGTCGGCAACCGGGTCATCCTCGCGCCCATCTCGCGTATCGGCGAGGTCATGCGCCGTTGGAAGGCGGGCGAGAGCGGCGCCCGCACCGGAATGAATCCTTCCGACGAACTCCACGCCGTCGGCGCGGACCTCGACGACCTCCTCGATCAGCTCGACGCGCGACGCTCGGAGGCCGAACGCTCCGAGGAAGAGCGGATGCTACTCGTCCGGGAGCTAGCCCACCGGGTAAAAAACGGGTTCGCGCTTGTCCAGGCGATATCCCGCCAGACGTTCGCCCGCTCCGACCCCGAACGATTTCGTTCGTTCTCGGAACGCTTGACGGCTCTTGCGGGCACGTACGACCTCATTCTCGCAAAGGAAGGAACGGCCTCCTCGATCAAGGACGTCGTGCAGGCACCTTGAAGGCGCACGCCTTGGATGCTGGACGGATTTCGTTCGACGGGCCGGACGTCGTCCTGTCTGCCGACGTTGCCCTGCCTCTATCGCTCGTTATCCACGAGCTTGCCACGAACGCCATCAAATATGGAAGTCTCGGTGTCGACCAGGGAACGGTCGTCATAACGTGGACTGCCAAGAACGGACGGATAGACCTGCAATGAGTGGAAGCTGACGGGCCGCCGGTGACGGCGCCGACGAGGAAAGGATTTGGCAGCGTCCTGATCGAGCGCGCGTTTCCGGCGACGGCTGCTCCACGATCTGTCTTCGAGTACCGACCCGACGGCCTCCACTTCGAAATTAATTTCGGGTACGAGGAACCATGACCTGTTTTCCTCGTTTGGTGCGACTGGACGAGGACAGGAACACTTATGTCGCATAAAGTGCTCGTAGTGGAAGACGAACCATTTGTGAGAATGGTTGCCGTTGACGTGGTCGAGCAAGCGGGGTTCGAAGCAGTCGAAGCGGGCAACGCAGACGAGGCCCTTGAGCTTCTCGAAAAGGTTCCGGATATCCGGCTGCTATTCACGGACATCGACATGCCCGGCTCGATGAACGGTCTACGCCTCGCGGCTGCGGTTCATGACCGCTGGACGCAGATCCAGATCATCGTCGTGTCGGGCAAGCAGCGCCCATCCAAAACGGAAATCCCAGACCGCGGCGTCTTCTTCTCTAAGCCGTACGACCTCGCCAGACTATGTCGAACAATGCAGGATATGCTTGCTGCCTGACAGGACTTTTTCGCCAGACATATCGATGCTCGACGCGAGCCGGGCAGCCGTCCCCATGCCATGTCCCGCCTGCTCGGCGCCGACCTGATCCGCGAGCTCGCCGAACGCCATCCCGGAGTTGGACACGTTCTCGCGACCGGGTACGCCGAGCTTTCCTCAGGTGCCGATCCAGGCGTCATGCGGCGTCCAATGCAGTTCACTCAGTCGCAGTTGCGCGACGCGCTCACGGCGAATGCCTGACGGACGATTAGAATGCTACCGGCCGACCATTAGTGCGCAATTCGGTAGCACCTGCCACTCGACACTAGGAGCTTCGGTAGTACTGATACCCTGGGGAACTAGGCAGTCCGCCCGACGTCTCGCGCGTTGGCGAGCCCCAAAGTGAGGAACTTTGCGCGGTTGGCGTTGTTAGTGCGGTGCGTAAAACGGGGGTCCGATGTGGAGAAGGTCATCGACGTCAACTTTCACGTTATCTGGGAGCATCCCGTTTTTGTGCGGACAGGCGAAGGGTTCCGCGAGCGGATCGATGGTCCAGACGCGGCGCTCTCAGAACTTCTTCATCGCTGGCCATCAAATTGCTATCCAGAGTTTGTCGTGGCAAAGAGGCGGTGCGTGGACGCGATCACCAACCGCGGCAGTCCGGCTCTCGCTCGAAGCGCATTTATCGAGGCAGCGATCGTCGCGAAGGTCTTAGCCTAACTGCCGCAGTAGCGATCAACGAACTGTCACTTGCCAGGCAGCTCCTCGGTATGCGCCGGACCAGCGGGAAGCTTTTCTTCGGAATGCGCCCTGTCGGCAGCTTGGATCGGCGCTGTCGCGAGGGACGTCACAAGTGAGGAAACTCCGACCGCAACGATGGCGAAGAAAGCCGCGCCAAGGAGCGCGAATGCAGTCCGCCTCGGGTCCTCTTTCATCATTCCGAAGGCTAGCGCGAATCCTAGAAGGCCGGCGCCGCCCGCGACCACTAAAAGCCAGATGTAATTCATCCATATGTCTCCATGGGTAGATGATAAGCTTTCCGCCACTACGCGATGCAAGACACGGGCGGGCAGAGAATAACCGCTGAATGGGACGACTAGGTATCGCGGGAAGTTTCGGGTGATCCGACGTTGGCAGCCCCATCCCTTGCGTCGTAATCCGAGATCGCTTGTTCCCAATGTTCGGCGTCCCGGCCTTCAGGTCGGCCCGCATGCTCCCATAGTGAGTACGCGCGTTTGCTTATCCATTCATTGCGCTCATCGTCGGTGAGGGTTCGACTGTCACTAACGCGCACGCCGGGATTGCCTATCGGCATCAGCCTATCCATGTCGTCGGGCGCAGGTGCCATGCCTTGCTGCTCGCTCGACTCGTTGATTGGTGGCTCCAGGCCCGGATGCTGGTTCGGTGTGTCTAAAGACGCTTGTACTTTAGTCATGATGTCCTCGCAGGTGTTCTATTGCTTGCGGTTAACATGCGATCGATGACGACCGACGGTTGTTTTGAGCGTTACCCTCGTGCTCTGGGGGCGGGTCGTTTTCTCGCATCGCTGATACCCATGAACCTCGGCGATCATCTCTTGTTCCATGCGGCGGCGGTGACGTTGGCCGCAACTCGTGAAAGTCACCGTTCCCGAAACCGTACAATCTATTCTCAGCCAACGCGCCCCGGTCTGAAGGCGGAGCCCGCCTTCCTCATCACGCCTATCGCGATTGGCACGGGTTCATGCGCCCGTCGACAGCAGCACAAGACTGCGCGGGGCCAGCCCGTAGGTTTGAGCGTCCTTGAGTTCTTCGCTCTCCCTCGCAGGATCTGCCGTCGTCAGCTTTGCGACCCATCCTTCCTCGGGACCTTCGGGCAAACTGAACTCGACGACGCCGTCGTGGGGGTTAAACAAGATGAGCACGTCGGTCATGCCCTCCGTCGACGAACTCTCCGCTGTCAGGCGCAGCCCGATTGTCGTACTGCCCTGGTCGGCCCATTGCTCTTCTGTCTGCTCGCCACCGCCCGGATTCAGCCAGGTCACCGTGGTGCCGTCGCGCCAGCTATCGCGACGGAGAATGGAATTCCCCTGACGGAGTTCGATAAGCCTCGTGACGAAATGGCGAAGTTGATCCGCCGATTCCGGCAGGTTCTCCCAATGCACCCAGCTCAACTCGCTATCCTGGCAGTAGCCGTTGTTGTTGCCCATCTGGCTCCGGCCGAATTCGTCTCCGGCCAGCAGCATGGGCGTTCCGTGCGATAGAAACAAAGTCGAAAGGAAATTCCGTTTCTGCCGGTCCCGGACGTCGTTGACGCCTTCGTCGTCCGTTGGACCCTCGACCCCATAATTGTAGCTGCGATTGTCGCTGTGGCCGTCCTTGTTGTCCTCGCCGTTGGCGTCGTTGTGCTTTTCGTCGTAGGAAACGACGTCGTTCAATGTGAACCCGTCATGTGCGGTTATGAAGTTCACGCCGGCCCACGGTCTGCGGCCGCGGAGATCATATACGTCACCGGAGCCCAGCACACGCGCTGCAAAGTCCCCGGTGGTGCCGTCCGTGTCCTTCCAGTAGTCGCGTACCGTGTCGCGGTACTTGTCGTTCCACTCGGCCCAGCCTGGCGGAAAGCCGCCGACCTGGTAGCCGCCGGGGCCGATATCCCATGGCTCCCCGACCAGCTTCAGCTTCGACAGCACCGGATCCTGTCCGACGGCGTCGAAGAACCCGCCACGTTGATCGAATCCTTCGGGCTCGCGGCCGAGGATGGTGCCCAGATCGAAACGGAAGCCATCTACGTGCATCTCCTGCGCCCAATAGCGCAGGCTGTCAGTCACCATCTGGAGGACGCGCGGGTGGGAGGTGTTGACCGTGTTCCCGGTTCCTGTGTCGTTGATGTAGTAGCGAGGCTGGTCGGGCATCGTCCGGTAGTAGGAAAAGTTGTCTATGCCCTTGAACGACAACGTCGGGCCGAGTTCGTTGCCTTCGGCCGTGTGGTTATAGACCACGTCGAGAATGACCTCGATCCCGCCGTCATGGAACGCGCGAACCATGTCGCGAAAGCCGTCCATACCCTTGGGTCCATAGTAACGCGAGGCCGGAGCGAAGAAGGCGAGCGAGTTGTATCCCCAGTAGTTCTTCAGTCCCTTGTCGAGGAGATGGGCGTCGTCCGGAAACCAGTGGATCGGAAGGAGCTCGACGGACGTTACGCCCAGGCTGCGGATATATTCGACGATCTTCGAGTGTCCCAATCCTTCAAAGGACCCCCGTAGTTCCTCCGGAATAGCTGGATGGAGTTTCGTGAAACCCTTCACGTGCGTCTCATAGAAGATCGTTTTGGACCAAGGAATTCCCGGCTTCGCGTCGCTCTTCCATTCGTAGCCTGCCGGATCGATCACCCGGCATTTTGGCATCGACTGCGCGCTGTCCGTCTCGTCGAAAGACAAGTCCTTGTCTTCGGCGTCCATCTTGTAGGCAAACTGCGGCTGACCCCAGTCGATATCGCCGACGAGCTCGCGCGCGTAAGGATCTACAAGCAACTTGTTCGGATTGAAGCGGTGGCCGTTCTCGGGATCGTACGGTCCGTGGACCCGGTAGCCGTAAAGCGCGTTAGGCTTGAGGCCGGGCACGTAGCCGTGCCAGATCTCGTTGGTGAATTCCGGAAGCGTGATACGGTCCGTTTCGGTTTTGCCCGTCTCGTCGAAGAGGCAGAGCTCGACGCGCTCGGCGTGCGCACTGAAAATTGCGAAGTTAACGCCGTCGCCGTCGAAGTTCGCGCCAAGACGCGTCCAGTCGCCTGCAAGCACCTGTCTACCTTTGTGGGGAGTTTTCATGTGAGTCCTCGGAGAGATTTGGCGCCGTGGAAACTCGGAGGCGTCGATTTCGTTCCGGTACTTTTTCGAACATGGAGCAAACGGAACCTAACCACCGAAACTAAGTTCCGCAGTTTGGGATTTCTGCCAAGGATTGAAGCCACGTGACACAGCTATCGTTTGGTCCACTCTTGGAAGGTGGAAGCATAACTTTCCGGTTCTGGGCGCAGCGTGATCCTGCGAGTTGACGCCGTTTCAACTCCGAGGAAGGCGACGCCATGTACGCGGCGATCCGTCCTGACAAGAGGTCGCGGTTTAAGTTGTTAGTGAAAATCGAAAGGAGCTGGAAGTGGACAATCGGAACGACTGGATTGCTAAGCGGGCCTACGCGTTGTGGGAGCAGGCGGGGCGTCCGTTTGGACAAGACGAGCAGCACTGGAGCCAGGCAGCGATGGAGCACGACTTCCTGGAAGCGACACGCGCCTCCAGCGACGGCAGGGAAGTCATCGAGATGCGACGAGACAAGCCTGCGTCCGCGGGCGAGGGAAACGTTCTCATCGTAGAAGACGAGCCACAGCTAAGATTCGATACGATGGACTTCCTGGAACGGGCCGGCTTCCGCACTTTGGAAGCCGCGAACGCCGACGAGGCGATGGTTCAGATGAAGAACAATGACATCGACGTCCTCTTCACGGACATCGACATGCCCGGATCGATGGACGGTCTTGGTCTTGTCTCCACCGTACGCAGCCGCTGGCCAGCCACGCGGATAATCGTTACATCTGGTCTGATAAAGCTCTCGCACCGCGACCTCGAAGACGGAGTGGCTTTCGTGTCGAAGCCGGCAGGCGGCCTCGAACTACTCAATCTGATTGCTCAGTCAGCATAACGTGCGCCCGCGCTAACGATTTCGCGCTCCGCCGGCATTCGGCGGAGCAACGGCTATTCGTCACGAATGGTTGAAACGCAATTTTTCTTCCGCTGAAAAGATTCCTACCTGAGGCGCTTGCGGCCGATCGGCTTTGCCCGGACCATTCTCTCAGGATTGGTTTTCAAGGCTGCGGCGGTTGATCAGGACATTCGATACGAGATTGGACTTGCGCGAGGGCGACGGCCCTGCGCTCGCCTGCGTCCTCGACCAATATTCCGCGTTGATGAGCCGTGCGGAGCGCCTCCTGCTCGGCAGGCTGAAGGCCGGTCGGGTCTGGACCGGAGACCTCAAGGTTTCGTTCTACCAGCACCTCGGACTGTCTTCGACGCATCTCGACATGGCCTACCGGCAGCTTCAGGCGAAGCTCAAGTCGGTCGCGGAGCTCGCGTCGGACCGGGTCAAGCAACTGACGGGCAAGATTGCCAGCAAGCGCACCGACATAATGCGCAAGGACAAGGCTCTTGCGAAAGCTATAGCCGAGCGATCGAAGCTGCCGGAGGAGCTTCAGGTCCTCCAGGGCAAGATCGCCAAGTGGCGCGCGTCGCTGGCCACGGTGAAGGATTCGATGCGCGTGAAGCATCTCTTCGTGCTGAAGCAACACCTCGAGCAGTGGCACGCGAAGACGGCGGCCAAGGATGCGATCCGACGTAGCATTCATGCTCTTCGCGCTGCGCTCCACCAGCACAGGCGACGTCTCGAAATCCTTGAACATCGCAAGGCCGAAGCCCAGCGGCAGGCTGCCGATCCGACGATGTGCTTCGGGTCGCGCAAGCTGTTCTTGGCGCAGTTCGCGCTTGCCGAGAACGGCTATGGCGACGTCGACGCATGGCGGAAGGACTGGCAGTCGTCGCGCTCGGCACAGATGACGATCGACGGCAATGCCTCGAAAGAGTGCGGCAACCAGTTTGCGCGGCTTCGGCGTCGCAAGGGCGGCCGCTACGATCTTGAACTCCGGCTGCCGAAGGCGTTGGCGCACCTTTCGACCCGGTCGTTCAAGTCCGCCGGGCATGACGTCGACTGCGTCGACTTCACAGGGCTATGCTTCAATCATGGCGACGAGGTGATCCAGCAGGCGATCGACGCAAGGCGTCCGGTGACCTTGAAGTTCCGCCGCGACGACACGTCGTGGCGCATTTCCGTGTCCGTCGACGACCGTATCGAGCCTGCGATGGTCGACTTCTCCTGCGGCGCTCTCGGCGTCGACCTCAATGCGGGCCATGTCTCCGCGGCGCTCGTCGACGCCGACGGCAATCCGGTCGAGTCCTTTACCTTCCCATGCGTGACCTACGGCAGATCGTCGGACCAGGGGAAGGATACGATCCGGAAGGTCGCCGCGCAGATCGCGGCGCTTGCCGACCGCCTTGGCGTGCCGGTCGTTTCGGAGAAACTCGACTTCGCACGGAAGAAGGCCACTCTGAAGGATTCCGACGATGCGCGCTACGCCCGCATGCTGTCTTCGTTCGCCTACAGCGCCTTCGAAGCCGCGCTGGCGTCCGCCTGCCTGCGCGGCGGCGTCAGCCATCGGCGGGTCAATCCCGCCTATACCTCGATCATCGGTCGCGTGAAGTTTGCTCGGCGCTACGGCCTGAGCGTCCATGAGGCCGCATCCGTCACCATCGCCCGCCGGGCGATGGGCTGCTCTGAGAGACTGCCCCGTTCCGACGATGGCACCGTCACGGCGCCGACGAACGGCTCTGTCCATGTCACCCTTGACCTACCCGTGAGGAATGGTTCGAGGCATGTATGGACGGAGTGGAACGGACTGAACAAGGAGTATCAGAAGAAGGCGCTTGCAGCGCGAGGATTGTCGGGACGCAGGTCCCGACCCGGATGGCGACCCAAGACGTCGTCCGGGCGAGGCGGAGAACCGCTTCATGGTCCTTCGGCGGAGGCGGGACGTTCCCGCTGGACGCCGCTTCAGTCACGCGATCCAGGGGTTGGTCGCGTGCCAGGAAAAGGTTCCTGCAATGAAAGTCGTCATCAGGTCGAACATTCGTGTTTTAACCATGCGTGACGAATACCCGTACATCGTGGCCGTCTTCTGCGATCTGGCGAAGCTCGCCGCCAGCGCCGCGATGAAGCTGCTGGTCGTGGATGGTGACCGTGTCGGTCTGTGAGGTCGAGCTCGAAGCCCGTGTCGTACGCTTTGCCATGGTTGTCCCCGAGATAAGTTGCCAGATATCAAAAAGGCCGCCCCATGGACGGCCTTCCCGAAAATTCAGCGGCTTCAGGCAGCCTTGCTCTTGCCCTTGGCGTTCGCGGACGCCTGAGCGAGCTTCGTGAGCTTCTGGTCGGTAGCCTCCTCTTCGGCGAGGTTCGCCTGGAGAAGCGGAACGGCGTCCTTCAGCCCGAGCTGGTTCGCCCATGCGATCAGCGTGCCGTAGCGGGCGATCTCGTAGTGCTCTACCGCCTGCGCCGAAGAAATCAGGCCAGCGTCGAGAGCCGGGGAGTCCTTGAACTCCTCGATGATCTCCTCACCTTCGGAGATGATGCCCTGGATTGCCTCGCAGGTCTTGCCGCGTGCCGGCTTGCCGAGCAGTTCGAAGACCTGCTCCAGGCGTTCGATCTGGCCTTGGGTTTCGTCGCGATGCTGAAGGAAGCCCGCCTTGCCTTCTTCCGACTGGGCGGCACGCGCCATCTTCGGAAGGGCCTTCAGTATTTGCTTCTCGGCGAAGTAGATGTCCTTGAGCGTGTCGAGGAACAGATCGTCCAGTGTCTTGGTGGTCGCCATTTTATCTCTCCATTATGGTTGAGGTTGAGGTCTGAGTGTTCGCTGTCAGTCGAGCAGGTCGGCCGGCACCTTGCCGCCGTTTTCGGAAAGCTTCTTCATGAGTGCCTTGTGAAGGAAGATGTTCATCTTCGCGCTATCATGAGCGTCGCCCGAGTAGCCGAGTTCCTGGGCCAGCTCCTTCCGCTCGTCCAGGCTCGCGTCCATGCCAAGCGCCTTCATCAGATCGACAATGGAGTGCCGCCAGTCGAGCTTCTGGCCGGACTTCTTCACGGCCGCGTTCAAAATGCTTTCGACATCGACGGAGGTAGTAATGACTGCCGAAGAAGATGTCGGCGCAGTCGTCGGGCTTGCTGGCTGCGATGCGGCGGGGGCCGATGTGGTCGCCGACGAAGCGGGAGTGGCCGGAGCTGGCGATGCAGACACTGAAGATCCAGGGGCGGCCGCAGGTGCCGAAGCCGACGGGGCTGACGGGCTGGAAGATTCGGACGCGGGCGCAGGGTGGGCTTCGCCAAAGATCGCGTGTTTGATACGGTCGAAGATGCTCAATCAATTCCTCCTTTCGAACAGGCCGGGGCGTTTGATCCGTCAAGAATCCGCGGTACGTACTCAACTAGCGGGCTGGGAAGGATTCGTGAGCTGCGCACCGACGATCACGTGTCCGTGAGTGCCTGTTTAACGCGGACGCTGCGCCGCGGTTCCATATCGAAGACGCATAGTGACAAAATGCGTCGGCGCGGGGCGGTTCCGACTAATGTCACGATGAACGCGGGTCATCTGCGTTCCGGTTCAATGCTGCCGGCGCCACCACGCATGCCCGCCTGCGTTGTCTATGATTGCCGCTGTTTCGATCCACACGCGTGCCGCGTCCGGCCTGCTGACAAGATGGAAATGTTCCGCTAAACAAGCGTTTCTGACACGCGCCAGCGAATCTTGTATCCAGAGGTAGCCGTGAACCAGCAGTCGCCTGAACATCCACCCCGCCGGGAACATGCGGACATATTCCTATCAGGCGGCGGCGAGGCGGGGGCGCTAATGCGTTCGCTTGACTGGTCGACAACACCGCTGGGGTCGCCAGAGACCTGGCCGCAAAGCCTGCGGTCTGCCGCCGGCATTTGTCTGGGCGCGAATTACCCGATAGCGATATACTGGGGCCCGGAACTGGCGCTCCTTTACAACGACGCCTGGAGCGATATTCCCGGAGAAAAGCATCCGTGGGCGCTCGGACGGGCCGGCCGCGAAGTCTGGCCGGAGATCTGGGACGCGATCGGGCCGCTCTTTGAGAGCGTGCAGACGACGGGCGAGGGAGTTTGGCAGGAGGACCAGCTCCTGCCCATGCATCGGCACGGCTACACGGAGGAATGCTACTTCAACTTCACCTTCAGCCCCATCCGCGGCGAGAACGGCGCTGTCGAAGGAATCTTCAACGCGGTCGTCGAGACGACCTTCCGCGTCATCGGCGAGCGGCGCGAGCGCACACTGCGCGAGCTCGCCGAACGCGTCGCCGGCGTCCGGACGGAGCACGAGGTTTATAGCGCCGCGGTCGAAGTCCTCGGGTCAAATGCAAACGACATCCCGTTCTTCCTCATGTACCGACTTCACTCGGATCATGCCGGGCCGCAACTCGTCGGTACGGCAGGAATGGAGGCGCCGTCTTTCAACTGGCCTGTGGAACTGCTTCTCGGGAACAAGGGGCCCCTCGTCGTTGAGAACCTTTCCGCGCAGGTGGGCGTCGAGATCCCGAGTCGGGTTTGGCCCGAACCTGTCGAACGCGCGCTGCTCGCGCCGTTCGGCGGAGCGGCGCACGGAGGGTCGCCAGCCGGCTTCGTCGTGGCGGGCATCAGCCCCCGGCGCGCTCTGGACAACGACTACGAGAACTTTGTGGCCCGCGCGGCAGCCCACCTGGGAACGGCGATCGCCAACGTGCGCGCCTTCGAGGAGGAGCGTCGAAGAGCGGAGACGCTGGCGGAAATCGACAGGGCGAAGACCGCGTTCTTCTCCAACGTCAGCCACGAGTTCAGAACCCCGCTCACCCTGATGCTCGGACCGGTCGAAGACGCGTTGGCTGATCCGCACCTGCCAACGCGCGAGCGTGAAAGGGTCGAGATCGTCCATCGCAACGGTTTAAGGCTGCTCAAGCTTGTCAACTCGCTTCTTGACTTCTCTCGTATCGAAGCAGGCAAGACGCAGGCGAACCTGGAGGCCGTCGATCTGGCAAGAGTCACGGCCGATCTCGCAAGCAACTTCCGATCTGCGATGGACAAGGCTGGGCTCCGCTTTCATGTCGACTGCCGGCCGCTGTCGGCGCCTGTGCTCGTCGACCGCGACATGTGGGAAAAGATCGTCCTTAATTTGCTCTCCAACGCCTTCAAGTTCACCCTGGAAGGCGAAGTCTCCGTCGATCTTACGGAGCGAGGCAGCATGGCGCTCCTTTCCGTCCGCGATACGGGAACAGGGATAGCCGCTGCGGAACTGCCGAAGCTCTTCGAGCGCTTCCACCGTGTTGAAGGGGCGCGAGGCCGCTCCATCGAGGGCAGCGGCATCGGCCTTGCCCTGGTGCAGGAGCTTGTCCGGTTCCACGGCGGAGAGGTGCAAGTCGAGAGCCGCGAGGGCGAGGGAACTTGCTTCACCGTCTCCATTCCCCTGGACCGTACTGGCGCGGTGCCACGAAAGGTCGAGGAACCTGCAAGGGCGACGGCCGTGCGTGCGCAAGCTTACGTCGAGGAAGCCATGCGATGGCTTCCAGAAGGCGGCTCCGTCCGTTCGGACTCCGAAGAACCCGTATCTTCCGCCCCGCAGGGCGCGCCGCGAATTCTCGTGGCCGACGACAACGCCGACATGCGTGACTACGTCCGCAGGCTTTTGTCGGGCAGCTATCGGGTGGACGTCGTGGAGGACGGCCAGGCAGCCCTCGACAGCATCCGCGAAAGCCGGCCTGACCTTCTCCTGACCGACATCATGATGCCGCGCCTCGACGGTATCGGCCTCATCAAGGCAATCCGCGAGGATGCGGGGCTTCGCGATCTCGCGGTCATCGCGCTCTCCGCCCGCGCGGGCGAAGAGGAACGCGTCGACGGTCTGGAGACCGGTGCCGACGACTATCTTGTGAAGCCGTTCTCCGCCCGCGAACTGGCAGCGACCGTTCGTTCGAATCTCGAGCTCGCAAGGATCCGGCACGAGGCGACGATAGGTCTTCGTCGGCAGGCCGAACGACTGGAGAGCCTCAACAAGACAGCCGGGCTGCTGGCCGGGGAGCTCGATCTCGACCAGCTCGTGCAGACAGTCACCGATTCCGGAGTGGAGCTAACGGGCGCCCAGTTCGGTGCGTTCTTCTACAACGTGACGGATGACAACGGCGAGAGCTACATGCTCTACACCCTCTCCGGCGTCCCACGCTCGGAGTTCTCGAAGTTTCCAATGCCCCGCAACACGAAGGTCTTCGCGCCGACGTTCGAAGGCACGGGCGTCGTCCGATCCGACGACATCACCGCCGACCACCGCTACGGTCAGAACGAACCCCACCGGGGCATGCCGAAGGGCCACCTCCCAGTGCGGAGCTATCTGGCACTCCCGGTGATGGCGGGGGACAAGAGCGTCGTGGGCGGTCTGTTTTTCGGTCATGCAGAGACCGGCCGGTTCACACAGGATCATGAAGCTCTCGTCGAGGCCGTCGCCAGGCAGGCGGCAGTCGCCTTCGAGAACGCGCGCCTGTTCAAGACCGCGCAAAAGGAAATCGAGCAGCGCAAGGCGACCGAAGAGCAGCTCGAAAGGTTGAACGCCCGGCTGCAGGAGCTGATCGACGAGGCGGTGGTACGCGCGAAGACTGCGGAGCAGGCGCTGCTCCAGTCTCAGAAAATGGAGGCCATCGGCCAGTTGACGGGCGGGATCGCTCATGACTTCAACAACCTCCTGCAGGTCGTCTCGGGCAATCTCCAGCTCCTCGGCAAGGACGTTGCGGGAAGTCCGGTGGCTCAGAAGAAGGTTGCGAACGCGCTCGAAGGCGTCGCCCGCGGCTCGAAGCTCGCAAGCCAGCTTCTGTCCTTCGGCCGCAGACAGCCGCTTGAGCCGAAGGTCGTCAATATCGGGCGCTTCGTCGCCGGCATGGAAAACATGCTGCAGCGGACGCTTGGAGAAGCGATCGAGATCGAGATCATTAGAAGCGGTGGTCTCTGGAATACGTTCGTCGACATCGTCCAGGTCGAGAATGCAATCCTGAACCTGGCGATCAACGCGCGAGACGCAATGGAAGGCACGGGGAAACTGACGATCGAGGTCGGCAACGCGTTCCTCGACGACACCTACGCCGGGCAGCACGACGATGTCGAGGCGGGCCAGTACGTCATGCTTGCCCTCACGGACACAGGCACCGGCATGCCGCCGGAAGTCGTCGCCAGGGTGTTCGAGCCGTTCTTCACCACAAAGCCGGTGGGCAAGGGAACGGGTCTCGGTCTTTCGATGGTGCATGGGTTCGTCAAGCAGTCCGGCGGCCACGTGAAGATCTACAGCGAAATTGGTGAGGGAACCTCGGTCAAGATCTACTTCCCCAGAAGTCATCAGCAGGAGGACATGCCGGTCGTTGCTGATCATGGCCCGGTCGTCGGCGGCACGGAGACCATTCTCGTCGCAGAGGACGATGAAAAGGTTCGCGAGACGGTCGTGGCGATGCTGACGGACCTGGGCTACCGCGTCCTGAAGGCCAAGGATGCGGCGGCCGCGCTCACGATTGTCGAGAGCGGCATCCCCATCGATCTGCTGTTCACCGACGTCGTCATGCCCGGCCCGTTGAAGTCGTCTGAGATGGCAAGGCAGGCGAGGGAGCGGATGCCCGACCTCGCCGTCCTGTTCACGTCCGGCTACACCGAGAACTCGATCGTCCACGGCGGAAAGCTCGACGTCGGCGTCGAGCTTCTATCGAAGCCGTACAGCCGAGAGGCTATGGCAAGGAAGATCAGACACATCCTCAACAACTCCCGCCAGACGAAGGCGGCTTCCATGCAGGAAACCGCGGGGGACACTTATACGACCCAGGACGAATTCGCAGGCGACCGGCAGCTCTCGGCGAGTGCCGTGCTTAAAGGGCACGGGAACAAGCGCCGCGTACTTCTCGTCGAGGACAACGACCTGATCAGGATGTCGGAGGCCGACATGCTGGCGGAGCTGGGATGCGAGGTCTTTGAGGCGGAATCCGCCGAAGCCGCCTTGCCGATATTGGAGCGAGGCGCCATCGACATCCTCATCTCCGATCTCGGCCTTCCCGGAATGTCAGGCGAGGACTTATGCCGCGAGATTCGGCGGCGTTGGCCGCACGTCGCGATCATCTTCGCGACCGGTCAGGACAATGGGCCGGTTCTGGAGGATGAGAGCAGGACGGCGCTTCTGCGGAAGCCTCACGGCGTCGAGGAGTTGGCGAGGGCGCTGCTCGAAGTGGCCAATACATAGCTGGAAGTGTGAAATCGTCGTGGGAGCACCTTCTTGACCGCTCGCCCGCTGTTTCTTTGCAAGTCGGCTGAGGTATGCGCCTAATAGACCTGTAAAGCGGCCGGGATCTTCCGGCGCGTCAGGAATCCTTCTTTGGGATCACGCTGATGTTGCGGCTCACCTCGAGTATGGCGAACTTGATATCGGCGACACGTTCGATACCTTCCTGGGCTCTTGCCGCTTCCATGACGTCCTCCTTGTCGAGTCGACAGCCGCGAAGCGCTCGTTCGTCGTATCTTCCGTCAGTCACCAGCACGGTCGGCAGGCCGTCGATCACATGTCCCGCTTTGGGCGACCACCGCTTGATGTAGGAAAGGCCGATATCGGTGACGAAAAGCGTCAGGATCACCAGGATGGCGTTCGTGATCGAGAAGTCCTCGCCGAGCATGGCCTGCTGCGTCGTCTCCGATATCACTAGGACGATGACGAGATCGAAGGGCGTCATCTGCGCGAGGGTGCGCCGTCCTGAGAGACGAATGTGACGAGCAGCGTAAAGTAGATCGCGAGGCCGCGAACGGCGGCGTCCATGGTGGCTCCTAGGGCAGTATGAAGGTGGAGTGCTCGTCGACGTCGTCTCCAATCCCGACGAGGAAAGAGCGCAGGCCCGGCTGCTGCGTCTGCAGTCAAACCCCGGCCTGACGCTCCGATGCGAGCCGCGACAGCTCCTCTGCCTCGAGCCGCTCGACGCCGATCATGTGGTTACCGGCTTCGCTTGACCTGATCAGTTCGTCCACCTTCACCTGCAGCGCGGCCATGTCCCGGTTTTGCGAATGCTGCATGATCAAAAGGACGAACAGGGCAACGCTCGTGCCGATCATGTTCGAAAGCAGGAACCATTGCGTTGGCAGGCCGAACATCATTCCGGCCGCGCACCACAGCGTTACGAGCAGGAATGTCGCTGCGACCGTGATCCGGTGACCGGCAACCCGGACGACCGCTTCGGACAACACGAGGAATGAGAATCTCATGCCTCCGAAATGCTCAAACGTGGGGCGGGTTCCACGCGAAGTCGTTGCTTTGTCGTCAGATCGGCGTAGGCTCTTATATGCGTGGATGCTGATGCAAAGGAGGATGCGATGTTTCAGGCGTTCGACAGTCGAGGCAGTCAGCCGCTGGGACCAGATGAAGTCTCGATGGTGCAAGGTCTCGTCAAGGAGTTCTGCGAGGCGAGGGCCGTCACGCCGGATTGCCAGGAAGCGCGGGACGCGGCGAAGGAGTTGTTGCGTTGGTTTCAAATCGGCGTCAACGACAAGAACCGCCTCCGCGAATTGCTGAATTCGCGCAACTGAGGCGCGGAACCGACGGTGGCGTGACGGAGGAGCATCGACGGGGCCGGATCGCACGGAGTTCGCGAAGCGCCGCACGGCGGACGCCAGCGGTAAGACGCGACGGTCTAACGGCGCCTACCCCAGGATTGGAAAAGACGATGGACGACGAAGAAATTAGGAAAGCCGCATACCGCAGATGGGAGGCCGAGGGCCGCCCAGAAGGACAGCACGAGCGGCACTGGCATGAAGCGGAAGCGGAACTGAAGCGTACGTCTACGGGCACGCAGACGTGGTCATCCGATCACACGGAAGGAGTGGCTCCTCCATCCGCCGACGATGAGGCGGGATCCGACGCTGTTTCGTCAAACGAACCTGGCAGTTTCAAGCCCGGCGAGTTGGCATCCGAAAACAAATAGTCAAACTGCATTGGACCTTCGGATCGTCTCGTCGCCGTTGCGCCGCCGGATGGCGTCGTGGGCGGCCAGCCAGTCGACCGAGAGGTCTATCTTGCTCCTTGAGCTCGGGGCCGGCCTTTCCAATTTTCGGCTCTTGCGGAAGTTTTTGAGGCGTGCCCAGGCGGCCAGCAATCCTCGCCAGCTCGGCCGGTAACGCCTCGTAGGCAGGTCTTGGAACGGGTTAATGAATCTGGGCTTGAGTCCGTTTTACGGAAGACGAAGGCTCGGGCTGCCCTGGCGTGGAACGAGGTCGGCGTCGGATGGAATTGGCCATGACGGCTCCCTGGATGGAGCAAGGAGAACGCCGCGTTCGGTCTCGTGTTCCCTTTTGGAGCCCCCGAGGATTCGGCGCCGGGTATGGCGGCCCCCGTTCCAACGGGTGAGCGGCCTCCTGTTTCGACGAGGTGACACCAGGTTGTCGCTCCCCGGAGAAGGGAACATCGAAGCGTCAGCGAAGTTTGTGCTCCGGGCACGAACGCGCAACGCCGAAGGGGCATCGATGACATCCCAACACTCATTTCCTATGAGCCGACGCTCCGCACTGGCCGCGGCAAGCGCGACGCTTGGGGCGTCGGTCTTTCCCCGGACGGTCTGGTCCGCTTCGAACACGCAGGAGAACGCGCATATGGAAGATCCAACGACCAAGTACCCGAAGCCGCCGTTTCAGAAGCAGAGCCAACCGTTCCCTGGTCTTGCCGGAAAGATGAACCCCAGGCCCGATCACGGAGAGACATCCTACAAGGGTTCAGGCCGTCTCGCCGGGCGCAAGGCGCTGATCACTGGCGGCGATTCCGGCATGGGCCGGGCCGCTGCTATCGCCTACGCGCGCGAAGGTGCGGACGTCGCCATCAATTATCTGCCGAACGAAGAGCCGGACGCGAAGGAAGTGATCGCTCTCATCGAGAAGGAAGGCCGCAAGGGCGTAGCACTGCCCGGCGATCTTCGCGATGCCGCCTTCTGCGAGAAGCTAGTCGACGACGCGGTGGAGGCCCTTGGCGGTCTCGACATCCTCGTTAACAACGCCGGCCGGCAGCAGCAGGCGCAGTCGATCGGCGACATCACCTACGACGCCTTCGACGCGACCATGAAGACGAATATCTACGCGACATTTCTTCTGACGAAGGCCGCTCTCAAGCACATGAAACCGGGCTCCTCCATTATCCAGACGACGTCCGAGCAGGCCTACGATCCGTCGGAGAACCTCGTCGATTACGCGATGACGAAAGCGGCGGTGATGAATTTCACTAAGTCGATGGCCAAGCAGCTTGGGCCCAAAGGCATCCGTGTAAACGGCGTTGCGCCAGGTCCGATTTGGACGCCGCTTCAGGTCAGCGGCGGAGCGACGATGGAGAAGCTCGAGAAGTTCGGGGGCGATACTCCGATGGGCCGGCCAGGCCAGCCGGTGGAACTCGCGTCGATCTACGTACAGCTCGCCGACCCGCAGGCGAGTTACGCGACTGGACAGGTCTACGGTGCGGCCGGCGGCGGCGGACAGCCGTAACCGTCCATCTCTTTCAGACGGAACATTCACTAGGAGATATCAAATGAAAGCTTTGACCTGGCACGGTAGCGGCGACATTCGATGCGAGGAGGTCGACGATCCGATCATTCAGGACGACCGCGACGCCATCATCAAGGTGACGAGTTGCGCGATCTGCGGTTCCGACCTCCACCTGTACGGAGGCTTCGTTCCTGGAATGCATGCTGGTGACGTCATGGGGCATGAAACCATGGGCGAGGTGGTGGAAGTCGGCCGAGGCAATTCCAAGCTCAAGGTCGGCGACCGCGTCGTCGTCCCGTTTACCATTTCCTGCGGCGAGTGCCGCCAGTGCCAATGGGGCCAGTTCTCGCTCTGCGAACGCTCGAATCCAAACGGCGCGGAACAGGCCAAGCAGGTGGGCTATCCAACGGCGGGCCTCTTCGGCTATTCGGAACTGTATGGCCGCTTCCCAGGCGGGCAGGCGCAATATCTACGCGTTCCCTACGCGGACGTCGGTCCCATCAAGGTTCCGGATGGGCTTTCGGACGAGCAGGTCCTCTTCCTCTCCGATATCTTTCCGACCGGCTACATGGCGGCGGAAAACTGCGACATCAAGCAGGGACAGACCGTCGCCGTCTTCGGCTGCGGTCCTGTCGGACTCTTCGCCATAAAGTCGGCTTTCCTACTGGGGGCGGAACGCGTCATCGCGATCGACACAGTGCCCGAACGCCTTGCACTGGCGCAGCAGTCCGGCGCCGAGACCCTCGACTACACCGACGAGGATCTCCAGCAACGAATCCTCGATATGACCGGCGGGAAGGGACCCGACGCGGTGATCGAGGCCGTCGGCATGGAGAGCCACGGCGCTGGCGGAGTCATGGAGACCATGCAGACAAAACTCACCTCGACGGAGCGACCTTACGCCCTCAGCCAGGCGATCATGGCGTGCCGTCCGGGCGGGGTCGTGTCCTTGCCGGGCGTGTTCGTTGGCCCCGCGGTCCCGGCGCCGCTCGGCGCGTTTGTAGGCAAGGGCCTTACGCTGAAGACCGGTCAGACGCATGTTCAACGCTACCTCGAACCGCTGATGAAGCTTATCGTCGACGGAAAGATCGATCCGTCGTTCTTGATCACGCACCGCATCGGTCTCGAAGAAGGGCCAGATGCCTACAAGACCTTCCGCGACAAGGAAGACGGTTGCGTGAAGGTCGTCATCCGCCCCAATGGATAAATTGCCGTAACTTTTCCCAAGACACCAACGGAGGCTGCCGACTAGCGGCGGCCTCCGTTTGGGCAGTCCCAAGCAAAGGAATGATCGATCCGTGATCGTCGTCCATCACCTGAACAACAGCCGCTCTCAGCGTATTCTGTGGATGCTCGAAGAACTCGGGTTCGAATACGAGATCCGGTTCTACAAGCGCAGCGCGGACATGTCTGCTCCGGCGGACCTACGCCGGATACATCCTCTCGGAAAGTCTCCGATCGTCGAAGATCAGGACGAACTTGGCAAACGCATCGTCCTCGTGGAGGCAGGCGCGATCTGCGAGTATCTGGTCGACAGGGCCGGAGGGAGGATGGGACCGTCGAACCCGGCCGAGCGCTTGCCCTATCGGCAGTTTCTTCATTACGCGGAGGGATCGGTAATGCCGGTCCTATTCGCGGCCCTGGTGGCGTCGAAGGTTCCGCTACTCGGCCGGCTCGCCGCGCGGAAGGTCAGGAAGATGATCGACGTGCACCTCGACTTCATCGAGAGCGAGCTGGAATCAAGGAAATGGTTTGCCGGCGAGACCATGACCGCCGCCGACGTGATGATGAGTTTTCCGCTCGAGGCCGCGAAGGCGCGGGCCGGACTTGGGAGGGAGCGTCCGGCGACCATGGCCTGGATCGATCGGATCCACGCCCTCCCAGCCTACAGAAAGGCACTGGAAAAGGGCGGTCCCTATGCCTTCGCGAAGGAATAGCAGTTGACCCGAAACGACAAGTAGAGACCAGGAAAATTTCCAGGATGTGCTCCTGTGGTCGGGGAGATGCGCGGCGTCCCGTTGTGAGCGCCGCGCATCGACACGATTGTCCCGGCTCAAGGCAATGACGCACTACCCATGTCGGGTCTAAACAAAAGCCGGAAGTCATTGACATGCACTGACCTCCTGCGAAGCTTGGATCGACGTCGCCCACGCGTCCGGCGGCTAAGGTCGAGCGGCGTAGGCAGCGTCACGCCTAGCGGCTCCAAGCGACTTAAGAACTCAATGAAGCGTTTCCCGACGGGCGACTTTGTCCACCGCCGCCTCGACCGTCCCGATCAGCCGGCCGGCCTTTCTGAGCAGGATGTCGCCACGCTCATCTACGACGAGCTCGTCCGCCATCTCTTCGATGAGGCTAGCGACTTCCGTCAGACGCTCTCCAAGATCACCGAGATCGAGATGGCTAGCCTGTCTCGCCAGCCGGTGCAGACACTCGGCGTAGCGCGAGGCGACCATCAAACGTGCGCCAGCTCGTGATGCTCCGGCGTCGCGGAGGGCGGAAATCTCCTTGTCGCTCCTACTCATGACCGCCTCCCTGGCGGTGGCTGTCCATCACGGGGAGCGTCGCCCGCCTCAGCGTCCCAACGGTCGTCGAGACTACGAAGAGCGTCGAGGATGTCCTGGCAGCGGATCGGACGACGGAAGCCCGGCGGCTTCCTGAGGTCCGGGCGAGAATCGACCGCGAAGAGGTCGGAGGCCCATGCGGCCAGGATCGACCGCTTTTCGTCGACGGGGAGCGCGGTGGCCAGCACGTCGCGCGGGTGGTCGTAGCGCTGTCGCCGTCGAAGTATTCGCCCTACGGACAGCGCGTGGAGGGCTGTTAAATTCTGGAATTCGTTCCTTTCGATCGTCATTGTCTTGTCTCCTGAAAACCTTCAGCAATGGTGCGAAAATCTCGAGGTGCCCAATGAGATTGTTCGCCCGTTCCCCGTGTTCAAGATGTGCGCGCGGAACTCGCGAAAAAATTTCGAGCGCCGCTCTTGAAGCCGGAAAAACGCAAAACCAGATCATTTCGCGTCGGTCGCCAGAGAGGGTCCGGCAAGCAACGGAGACGCTGGTTCCGCGTCTCTCCCAACTCGCTTTACGGAGGTTTTGGTTATGAGAAACGAATTCGACTTCGCCCCCCTGTTCCGGTCCAGCATCGGCTTCGACCGGGTCTTCAACCTGCTCGCCAACTCGCAGCGCCTTCAGGCGATCGAGACCTGGCCGCCATACGACATCGTCAAGACCGCCGAAGACGGCTATCGCATTCTGATGGCGGTCGCGGGCTTTGCGGAAGATGATCTCGAAATCACGCAGGAGCGCAATGTCCTTGTCGTGAAGGCGCAGAAGGCCGAGGAACCGAACGCGGGCGAATACCTGCATCGCGGCATTGCCGCCCGCGCCTTTGAGCGCCGTTTCGAACTCGCCGACCATGTTAAGGTAGAGAACGCGAGCCTGAAGAACGGGCTGCTCAGCATCGCGCTGAAGCGCGAAATTCCCGAGGCGATGAAGCCCAGGAAGATCGCGATCGGCGCTGCCGACCCGCAACCCGCTCCGCTTCAGATCGAAGCTGAAAAGCAGGTCGCATAAACAGATCGCAGGGAAAAGTGGAAGCGTCGCGCCGCGGCGCTTCCATGAGGAGGATTTATGAGGCACATCACCCCCCAACGCTTGGACGCCTTCGACGTGCGCGATCTTTCGCAGTGTCAGGAGGTGTTCGATGAACTTCTGGCCAAAGGCGGTATCGCGAAGGATACCGAGGAAGCGACCAGGATTGCGACGATCCTGGTAGAGCTTTACCGTCAGGGGGTTCGTGATCGATCCCACCTTGCGTCGATGGTGACGGCCGCGCGTGGACTTTTCATGTCCAGGATGACCGCCGAGGCGAATGCTTCCGTGTCTGAAACCATCTGAGCCCCGAGCGGCACGACCCGCCGATCGCACTCCGGCTTGGCCGAGGGGGCCAAGCCGGCTTGATTGTAGCGGTCCAGGAGCCTTTCGCGGTGAGGGATAGCAGGCAGCGACGGATATCTTCTGTCCTGTTTCGGACGGAGACCTTTGGCCTCGTTGCTCGTTACCCTCGTTCAATATGGAGGAAGCATGATGACCGAGAACTCGGCACGGCGTCGGAATTCCCTCACTACGCAGGAACGGGAGGAAATCCGTGAGCGGACTGATCGGACAGCGCAAGGAGCGATCGACGAGGAGCGCCGCCAGCGCGAGGCGAAGACCGCGCGTTTGAGAGCCGCAAGACTGCAGGCGGAACAGCGGGCCAAGCAGCTTTGACGGCCCATTTGTTCGCATTTTATTAAATATGACAGCGAATACTCCACTCCGAGGGGCATCTAATCTTGGCTGAGCGAGTTCATCTCGCGAGCAACGGAGCGGAGACTGCCATGTACCAGCGTACGGTTCTCATCGTCGAAGACGAAATCCTGATCCGGATGATGCTTGCCGACACGCTTCTTGACGAAGGCTACGACGTGGTCGAGGCGGCGAACGTCCTCGAAGCCCTGGCCGTCCTCGGACAGCGGAACATCGACGCCGTCGTCACGGACGTTGACATGCCCGGCAGCCTGAACGGCCTCGATCTCGCAAAAATGATTTCGGTAACCCACATGCACGTGCCGGTCATCATCGCATCCGGCGGACGCCGCCTCCGGCCGGAAGAACTTCCTGGCGACGCCGTGTTCGTCCCGAAGCCATATGGGCTGGATGTCATCGCTGCGATGGTCGGAAACATGACCGCAGGAGAAGGACGACGGCTGGCCGGCTAGTCGAAGTTTCCGACACGACCGGTCTGAAAGACGACGATAGGATCGCTTTCCTTGCCGACCGCGGGTCGTCCTTCGCGTTTGACTGCGAGATTTCCCGCGTAGTCCTTGGCGAGCTCCTTCGCTTCCTCGACGGCTCCCGGCTCGTCGCCGTCGACGACCGTCTCCCAGATCAGAACGTGCTGCCCGTGGTCATTGAGGTCTAAAGCGAATATGCTGATCGATGTGAACGCTCCTGGCATTGGCTCAAGCCGATCCGCCAAAGTCCTCGGTCCGCTATAGTACGCAGTAGGTTCTGGCCGGGGGCGGTCATAGAAAATAAAGGCGATTTCGGTACTCAGATGCTTCACACAGGCATCAGATGAGATGATTACACCACGCGTAGTAGCCAGAGAGCATCTTGAGAGTCACCGTTCCGACGAGCCCGTTCTGTGCTCGGTTGTCACCGTTCGAGAGGACGGCGAGATCAGCCGTGCAAGTCCGTCCGCGCAATACTTGTTCGGGGTCGCTCCCCGGCCGGGAATGCGGTTTGGCGATTTGTGGGAAGAAGCGATGAAGTCCGGCGTGCTTTCATCCGGAGCCGCCACGAGGCTGACCTCAGCGATGCAGGAGAAGCGAAAACGGCATCTGTTTGAAACGCTCGACGGCAAGAGCATTTTGATGTCCGCGGATTGGTCTGCCGGCGATCACGCAGTCATTGAGTTCTGCGACGTTTCGTTCGCAGTGGAAACGGCGCTCAGCCGACAGCTTGACGTACTAACGGGGCTTGCCAACCGATCTGCACTGATGACGCGGCTGAACGAATACGTCGTCTCACGATCCCGTGGGGCAGTGATCTACATCGATCTCGACCGGTTCAAATTCGTCAACGACACGCTGGGGCACCCCGTCGGCGATGCGCTGCTGAAGTTAGTGGCGGAGAGGATCTCCCGGCTTCTGGGCCCGCACGATCTGCTCGCCCGTGTCGGCGGCGACGAATTTGTAATTCTTCAGTCGTCCGAAGAGCAGCCTCTCGCGGCAGAAACTCTCGCACGAAAGCTTATCGACATCGTTGGCCGGACCTATCTCGTTCACGGGCACACTGTGCAAATCGGAGCAAGCGTCGGCATTGCTCTGATTGGGGTCGATGGCGAGAACGTGACCGAGCTCGTTAAGAACGCCGATTTGGCACTGTTCAAAGCGAAGACCGGCGGGCGCGCAACGTACCGGTTTTTCACCGATGCGATGGACCGCGAGAGCCAGGCGAGGAGAGCGATGGAGATCGAGCTGCGTCGGGCGATGGTCATGAAGGAGTTCTCCCTCGTTTACCAGCCGCAGTTTGAAATCGAGGGGAGCCGTCTTGTAGGATTTGAAGCTCTCATACGCTGGTCGACGCCAGATCGAGGTCACGTTTCACCAGCCGCTTTCATACCGCTCGCCGAGGAAATCGGGATGATCGGACAACTTGGAGAGTGGGTATTACGGACCGCCTGCGCCGAGGCGGCGTCGTGGCCGGCACCGCTCTCGGTCTCGGTGAATCTTTCACCGCTGCAGTTCAAGAACCCAAAGCTGGTCGACACGATCGTATCCGCCCTGTCCAACGCCGGGCTGCCCGCCTCCCGGCTCGACCTCGAAATCACCGAAGGCGCGTTGATGGACGATACCGATACCGTCGTAGCGATGCTCGAAGAAATCAAAAAGCTGGGAATGAAGGTTTCGCTGGACGACTTCGGTACCGGGTATTCGTCGCTCAGCTACCTCCAAAAGTTTCCGTTCGACAAGATAAAAATCGACCAGTCGTTCGTCCGTAGTCTGGAAAGCAGCCCAGACAGCGTCGCAATTGTCAGGGCCGTAACCGCGCTTGGCAAAAGCTTGGGAATTATGACGATCGCCGAGGGCGTCGAGACGGAGAACCAACTTCGGCAGATCGCCGAAGAAGGCTGTGGACAGGTTCAAGGATATCTCACCGGAAAGCCGCTGAGCCCTGCCGATGCGGCCACGCTGATAAAGACCCAACATTGAGGACCGGCTATGACAGACTTCCGCCTGGTATACTGTAGCGAAAACAGGGTTCCACTTGCCGACCAAGGCCTCCGGTCGGCAATGGACGACATCCTTGCAAAGAGCCGCCGCAACAACGCATTGGTAGGCGTATCGGGCGCATTGATGTTCAGCGCCGGCTATTTCGGACAGATCCTCGAGGGACGTCAGGGCGCTCTCGAAGCAACATTCGAACGGATCCAGCAGGATGCGCGCCACGGCGAAGTGTGCGTTCTCGATTTCGGCCCCGTGTCTAAGCGTGCCTTCGAAAACTGGTCAATGGCCTATGTTGGCGATCACTCCCAAGCCTTCGATGGATGGATCGGTAGTTCAAGTTTCGATGGTGGCATATTCACAGCAAACGCTCTGTTTGAGAAGCTGAGGTCCATGGTTGCGTCGGCAGTGCAGGCGGCGTGACCGCGATACTCTCGGAGTGAACCGGCCGGAGACCGACCAGTGCTGACGGCAGATCGAGTTCGTACCATGAGTTGGCATTTGCTTTCCCTGGTTCCTCATTGTGAGCAGGCCCGAAGGTTTTTGGTCGGATCGGTTGCGATCGGCCGGTTGGACAGGCGCCGTCGTCGCCTGAGATACCTAACTGCTCAGACCGAGCGCCAAGATGGTGACGATGAGAAGTCCTATGACGGCGGCTCGGGCCTGTCGCCGCCCTTTACAGCATCTCTGTCTTCCCTCCTTCGCGCACACGATATTTGCGCACTCTTGTTCAATTACAATGTGCCGACGATCTCGCGACGAATAATTTCGTGCTGGGCGCCTTGACGCCCGACATGTCGTTCTTTATTTGTTCCATCATGTTCACGACCCATCGACAACCGCAACAACTCTGATCGAGCTGCCGCACCGCGGCGGATCCTTTTGGTGTTGTTGTGGAGACGACGATGAATCCTTCGAGAGCAGAGGGTCGTTCGACCCGAGACGTCGTGCGCACTGACGGCGAGCGTTTCCGCCCATATGGGACGGTTCGGTGCTCCAATCCTTCATACTTCCGAAGTCAGCTAGCGCGCGATCTGGGATGCCTTCTTGACGTTGACGACGATGTAGCAGCGTGGTGCTGCCGCCCTTTCGGCATGGACGCGGCACTTAAGGACATCGGCTGGGAAGGTCCGCCTCCCGACTTCATGGCGACCTATTTCGGCGGCAGGGAAGTCTACCTTCACGTTACGGAAGCTAACGGGGATCCTGAGGTGACGGAGGCGGCAGCATGTCGGCAGCTCTGGCATCGGTTCGTCCCGGAGGCGGAAATCCGTGCTGCCGGCCATCGACTGCAAAACGCCAAGGATCTCCTTCGGTACGCCAACTATCGGACGCCGCTTGGGGATCGAATAAGGCTGTTGGCTGCGCTGGAGCAAGAAGGTTCGGCGACCGTCGCTGAGTGCCTTTCCGCCTTCAAGGAAATTGCCCCGATGGCCGGGCTCTCATCACTCATCCTAAACAGATTTATTGCCGTCGACCTCGATGCGGGCCTGCTATCGCCGCATACCGTCGTTCGCGTTTTTGTGAGGTAACCAACATGACGCGCCCCAGATCAACCGAACCAAAACCATCTAGGAGACTATCCCGAACAGCCTGCCTCCTTTCACTCAACAAAACGCTGAAGGAGCACGGTCCAGTTTATGGCGAGGTTCCGTTCACTCTGGCTGTCGTGGTGCCGGATTCTTTAATGAGCGAATATGTCGCCGCATTTAGAAACCTCCAGCAGACTGAACCCGTCCTCGCCGAGATTGAGCTTTCGGTGGTGGCTTCAAAGACGAGAGGGCGACGAGACTTCAGCGAGGTTGGCACGTTGCTGCGGTTTAGCGACAAGGTCCTCGTGTTACTCGACAAGGGCGACGGCCTTCCGTCTTTTTTGACCGCCGCCGTCGATCGAGTGACCAGAGTGGCACCGATCGATGGCCCGCTGCTCTCAGGCGCCGTGCGAGCAGCCCTTGATTGGGAGCTTCCCGTCTGTGAAGCAGAGGACCTTCTAAAATTCCCGATCGAGGATGTCCTTTCCGCATTAAGGCCCGGACGTTCAACTTTGGAGGCCCTTAAAAGGCTCGCGGCCGCGAGGGCTTCCACGATGGACGTGGGAACCGTGCCGGTAGAAAGTCTCTCGGGGTACGGCGAAATCGCCGACTGGGCAAAATCTGTCATCGCCGACGTCGCTGCCTGGAGACAGGGCGAGATCTCCTGGAGGGACGTCGACTCCGGCGTCCTGTTAAGCGGCCCGCCTGGCGTCGGGAAAACGTTGTTTGCGAGGGCGCTGGCCCGAAGCTGTGGGTGCTCGTTCGTAGCATCGTCTCTGGCCCAGTGGCAGGCGGCAGGTCATTTAGGCGACCTCCTAAAGGCCATGCGCGAGACTTTCCGGATTGCCGCGGAGCGGGCGCCCACGGTCCTGCTTCTCGACGAGTTCGACGCAATCGGAGATCGTTCGGCGTTTTCGGGGCAGAACGCGCAGTATTCGACGGAAGTTGTCGCTGGTCTGTTGGAATGTCTCGACGGCGCCTTGAGGCGAGAAGGGGTCGTCGTGGTCGGCGCTTGCAATCATCCTGGTCGGATTGACAAGGCATTCCTGCGTCCGGGTCGTCTCGGTAAGCAGTACGTTCTCTCAATTCCGAACACGGAGGCGCGGGCGGGTATCCTAAGGACCTACCTTGGTGACGCGATCTCGCCGGCTGACGTCCGGAGGCTGGCCAAAGAGACGGTCGGATTCTCCGGTGCCGACATTGAGCAGCTCGTGAAGGACTCCCGCCGGCGGGCACGCATGCAGTCGCGAGAAATCACGGTCTCTGACATGTTGTCGTGCCTTCCCGCCGCCGAGCCTATCGCCGGCGAGCTTCGCGATCACATCTGCATTCATGAGGCGGGCCACGCCGCTGCCATTATCGCATTAGACCTGGGAAGCATCGAAGGCGTAGTGGTGCTGGACAGCTTCCGTAACGGCATCGGTGTAGGCGGCGGGGCGCATTTCGACCCTCATGACCGCGTGCATGACTCTAAGTTCTTCAGGTCGGGAATTGTGGTGCAACTCGCAGGCATGGCGGCAGAGAGGCTGTTCTTTGGCGATCACCTCGAGGGTGCGGGAGGAGGCGCCGGTTCTGATTTGCAGAAAGCTGCCGACATCGCAACGTGCATGGTCGCCCAGCTCGGTATGGGCGGCGTCACCACCTTCCTTTCGGCAAACTCTGCCGAAGATCTGGAAAAGATTCGGCGGACGATGCCCGAGATCAATGGACGCGTGGAACGAATTCTTTCCGATGCACTAGACGATGCCAGGAAGCTCGTAGCCCGGAAGGCGCTTTTTATCTGTGAGCTGGCAGCTATTCTGAACGCTGAGGGCAACGTGACCGGCGACCGGGCAAGGGAGCTGTTCGACGAACTGGTGCCTAGCGATGACGAATAGATGGTCGGGGGATATCAAGCGCATGCGATCGTTGCCGCCGCACGAGCGGGCCAGTTCGTTCCGAGCATTCATCGCTAAGGATTGCGGGCGTCCATTGACGGTGCGCGAAGCCCGCTCGCGGCTTTATCTGCTTACGACAGACGCGCTGGCCGGGCGCCCGTGTCTGGTCTCGATCGACGGCGCTGAGACGATACTGATGTCGTTGACCGACATTGAGGGGATCCTTCTTGACTTGTCGCTGACCAAGTTCGTCGAGGACCGGAAGAAAATGCCGCGAAAAAAATTGCGGCCTCGATAACTGACGATCGAGCTCCGTGGATCCCGCGCTACAAGAATGCGGTTGGCTGTCTTCATCGCGCGGTAACCTTGCTCGCGAATTCGTCGAAATCTATTTTGGTGGAACACGCTAGGGATGTGATCTTTAAACTCGGCCTTTACTGTTGGACGCTTAGCTCGAGGACGTACCAACGAAGGCAGGCAAGGCATGTCCGAAGACTTTATCGATAAAGAGCAGTTGCTTCAAAGAGTGCATAACGAAGATTCAAAAGGGTACCTCTCTGAAGCGATAGATTGTTACGAGGCGGGTGCATACCGGGCGTCCGTCGTGATGACGGCTTGTGCGGTTTTTGAAGATCTCAGGTTGAAACTTCGCGATTTTGCTCCTTTCGACGACCCCGCCAAGATTGTCAGTCAGGCGATCGAAAAGGCGTTCGACCAGCAGAAGAGCTATGAGGCCGAAGTCTTCCGTCAGCTCAAGGAGTCAAGTATGCTGGGGGAACCGGAGAACAAGCGCTATCTGCTTGAACTGCTGACCGCGCGGAACCGGGCGGCGCACGCCTCCGGTCTAGCTACTACTCAGGCTAGCGCCGCACGTTTTATTTTAGAGGGCGTCACTCGATTCCTTGGTAAGAAACTGTTGTGGGCCGAGCAGGGAGTTTCCGAACTGCTGGAGCGCATGCAGCGAATCGACATGTTTCCGGCGTTAGTCCGAGGCCGCTCCTACGTCGCTGACGACGAGCTTGAAAGCCTTGATCCTAGAGTGCACGGCAAGATGATCTCGCGAATGATCGACGGCATCGGAGCGTACGGCGCCGTTTATGACAAGAATGCTCGGATCCTATTTGAGTGCTTCGCGGAACGAAAAGATCCGAAGATGCAGCGTCATCTGTTCGAGAAGCTCATCAATGATCGCACACTGCCGCCGAGCAGCACTTGGTTGATCGACGTCATCGTTGCCGATACGGCCATACTCGCACGTAAGGCCAAAAACGTAAGCGCCGCGGACGCTGCCCTCAGCGCGATTATAAAAAATGCTCCTGATGACGAAGATCGGCTCGAGCAGCTCGAGGTGGTCTTCAAGGATTTGATCGCGGGAAATTCCGAGGCAGCACTTCGCGAGCGCTATGAACACACCATATTGGCCTTGTGCTCGAAGTTGTGGATGCGCCCGGTAATGTCAGACGGGCTCGCAAAGGAGGGGAGGGTGCGGGACTTGGTGGAAAGGACTTTATTGGACCGCACCAGTGATCAAGCCGCCGCAGAGCTCCTGCTGGAACACATCTACACGAAGTGGGAGATCGGTGAGGAAACGTTCTTCGCCAAGTATCTCACGGAGAGGTCGGCGCTAGTGCTCGTCGTCAATCTCTGCCTTGCTGGCGAAGCGGGAAAGGAACGTTGCTCGAAGCTCATCAATAGGGGCTGCGCTTACATACCCGACATCAGAGCGAAGGCAATCAAGTATCTCCGCGAAAATGAACATGATGCATGGCGTATCCTGGACACCGACGACGACGACACAGGCCCGTCGCCAGACGATTTCTTCGAACATTACCTCAAAGCTGAGCCCGACTGGCTAATTCCCGAGTGGGCGAACCCGGAACCGGACCCTGAAGAATTGGAGTACTCCCGGCGTCAGCTCCAGGCTTTCAGCCTGAGGTTCAATGCTAGAAGGAAAGCGTCGGCAGATCTTCCCAAGGCCGGCTGATCGGTTTCATTGTTCTCGGTCGCTCTACGCGAGATACCCATTCGCGTAGAGCTCGTTCCTTTTCCCAGTTTTCGCGCGTCCAGAGGAAGCCTTTGCCTATACGGTACGAGCAATCCCGGCCGTAAGTTTCGAGACCGTGCCTGACGGCCATTGGAGGCAGCCGGGACGTTTCGAGGTCTGCCTCGTCGACGATGTGGCGGCGTTCCAGTATGCGAACGCGCAACGCAGTCTGGTAGTCGGATGTTGTGAAACCGAGAACCAGAGCGTCGCGAAGCGACAGGCTTTCGATCCCGCACTCCTTAAGCCGTACTCCGCTCCTGGAGACGGCGCCGGTATCGCGATCGCGTACGATGGTTTCGCGGTGGAAGCGATCCTCTGCAAAGTCCTCCCCGCCCAGCATATTGGCGGCGGCCCAACCGATAACTTCGTTTCGTTCGAATCCAGCTTCAAGTGGGTACGGAACCCGCCTTACCGGGTTCCACTCGGTCCAGTCGCCAAGGCCTTCGCGCGAAGCTGCCTCCCACTCGTCTGCAGGTGGCTCTGTCTCTGCAGAAAGCTCCTCTTCGTTCTGAAGAAGGAGGCCGCGCAGAAGGCGATGACGCAGGCCGGCCTGATACTCGGTAGTCGTAAAACCGAGGGTTAGAGCGTCATCGAGAGAAAGATGCTCGAAACCGGTCTCCGACAACGGGCCCCAGACATCGAGGTGTCCGTTCGGGCGCCGACTGATGATCTGAGCTGTGAGCCGGTCTGCGACACTTTCTACCGGCCGATCGTCCGAACCAAGCCATCCGAGCACTGGCCCGTCGGCGCGGAAGTCATCCTCGCTCTTGAAAACGCACCTGTCGATATAGGCTTCGTACCCGTCTTTCAGTGTCATCAGCATTTCGAGATCTCCTGTTTGAGAAGATCATCTCTCGCCGGCTTGCAACCCGAAAATCACCTGCGCGGCCGATGGCACTTATTCGTTCAGCCCCGAATGATCACGTCGCGCCGCCAGCACGGCAGGCGGCGCCGGAAGAGGGTCTGAGATATCCGTACCAGGATCGTCGCTTCTGTTCATACTCGTCAGATCGAACAAAAAGCTCGTCTCGGGTCGAGATGCCGGCCAGCCGCTTCGCTATCCACCAGATACGTCGTCGCTGAGCTTCATCCGTGAAGTCGAGCCCATGGTCAGAAAGCCGGAAGAAGGGGCAGTCAATTCGGAGCCTGTCCATCCTTTGATTGCGCGCCGTCAACTCAAGCCGGATGTCCGCGACTGGTCGAGCAAGCAGCTCTCGCCATTCGTCGTGGGAAGGAACCCAGCCCCAAAGGCGGTTGACCTCATCCAAGGAGCCGTATGCATGCTTTATAAGATCGGGGTCTTTCGCCAAGGCGCGCGCTGCTAACCGACTGCGGATGAGCTTTATAAGGTTGTTCACCTTGTCTGTTTCGGAGAGGTAACGTCCGTAATTGGTTATTCTCGTCATGTCGAACTCCTACCGCCGTTTGGTTGTAGCCGCCACGCGTTACCAAGGTCTTTCGCGGGTAGTTGGATACGTCCCGCCCGGAGGAGAGCCGCGTCACGTCGAAAGCGCGGTCGCCTCATGCCGCGCGATCGCCTCCACAATTTTTTGCCTGTACTCCGTCGGATCTATCGGGGGCAGCATCGAATGGAAATTGTCTGCCATCAGGTTTGCGTCCCGTAGTATCTTCTCTGCAAGAGATGGCTCGCTTTCGGAGCCGAAGCGATTCTCGATAAATCGCATCTGCCGCTCCGTGCGGGCGAAGACATACTGGCTCGCACACCCGAAAATTTTCCGATTAACAGCTTCCACAAGTTTCTTGTTGTCTGCCGACCTCAATCTGTCGTGGAGCGACTTCGAGGTTGTCGCGATGAAGAGTTTCTCGGGACCGACGGGCAGGACGAAAGATGTGTCGCCGCTTTGCTGATCGTTATCAATGACGACAGGTCGATCGGAGGTGAGGAGCTCAATCGCAGACAATCGGACATCAACGACGCCCCAATTCAATTCCAGCAAGCGGCCGATGATGTCTTCATGCGACATTAACACGGAGAACCTGTGATACGTTTCGCGGCAACATCGAATCCCGAAGATCGACCATTCCACGCTCGATGGCGGGATGATGTTCCGATGGCACGACGTCGCGTGCCATGGTCTCGATCCACTGGGTCAGTTCTATTTCCAGCTTTCGAATGAATTGCTTAAGCAGCGATATTTCCGCGGGCATCCGCAGAAGCAGGGTCATCATGAAGTTAGCCCAAGCGCGGCGTTGAGTTTCCTTAAGCGCTCCTTCTCCAATCATAGTACGTAAGGCCTCGGCCGCCTGGCTGTCCACTGGCGAGAGAAACGTCTTTTAGATCTCGACCGATACAGCGCCGCTCGATCCTTCGATAGCGTAAAGCTTCTTGATGAAGCCTGTCGCGTCGGGATGCTTTCTTAGGGCCTTGACCTTGGTACCATAAGGCCGACTGAACTGAACAAGCCTCCCGTCCTCGCCACGCCAGTTCTTGAGATAAAAGACCGGTAGGAAATGATGCTTCATCGGATCGTTCATTGCGGTCTCTCCTCAACACGGCTTTATAGATCGCAAGCGCGAACCTCTCGAAGGCGCCAATCGTACCCATTGTCGCTCGCTCTCCGAGACACGAGCTGAGGTGATCAACTTGGTGACAGTTCAGAAGATTGCGGGGAGGGCATGGATAAAATGCATCGCCGCATCGAGAACACCATCAAGCTTGACAGCTACTATATGCAGATAATCCGCAGCCGCGGCCGCAAGCGGCGGCGCCATGACGGCGCCTTTTTCGAACAGCAGTTCGCCAACCTTCCCAAGGACGCCGTCGAACATCTTATCCAAAACGTAGCCGCCGATGGCGACTGCGCCGAACCCCTTGATCGTTGACTGAAGTGCGGTCGATTGGAGCCTGATCGCTTCGGTGTTCTCGCGGATTGCCGATGCAAGCTCCTGAAGGTCAGAACTTCCATCGGGGCCGGCTGTCACCGCTGGAACTGGCACAGCGGTTTCCGCGGGCAAATTCTGCAGAATGGCGTCCACTCGCCTGGCCAAATCAGCGAGGTTACGGCTTCGGGCGTCGAGGGCACGGAAGAACCCCTGCTCGAGTCCAAGCTCCTCGATTGGGTTCGGCGGACCATTGTGTCCGATGCCAGCGACCGACGGCCGGTCTGGAGCGGTTTCTTCGATCTCCAGCAGCGGAGCGATCAGAAGAGTGAAATCAGATACCTGTTTTACGAGGCCGTCAGCGCCGGAGTCTTCGGCGGGGCTCGCCGCAGAGGGATCGGCCGCGTCCTCGAAGAAGTCGTCATCGCGAACCGGCGACCAGTCGAAGAGACCAGTTTCGTCCGTTATAATCTTTCCGACCTGCTCGATCAGCGAAAAAGGGTAGCGACTGCCGAATTCTTCTTCCAAGACTTCAGTAGGTTCGTAGGGGCCTCCATTTATCCACTGATAGCCGCCGTCGGCGCTCGAGTGCGGAAGAGATTGAGCCGGGTCTTCATAGTGAGCGTAGAACCACTCCTTCATCTCGTCGGCCACGGCCTCGACTTGGTCCTCCGTGTCCGGCTCTGCCTCGAGCGATATGTTGAAATTATCGACAAGCTCGTGGCCGTTCATCTCTTCGTTCTGGAAATTCTCGACGCCGACCGGGTACTCCCAAAGGTGCCAAGAAAGAGGACCCAGCTCCGGATGAGCCACCTCGGCAATATACTCGATCTCGGGACCCATCTGGCGCTCGTCGCCGGCTGAAGCATTCCACTCGAGCTCACCGGCGTCGATCTGGTAGATTACGCCCGTGGCTGCATGTCGAATGCGGGCGGTGCCGGAAGTCCTAATTGCCATCGAAGTGCCTGCTAGAGCGCGCTGTGGAAGCTCGGTTGTAACGTTTTGGAAAAAACGTTACAATCGAGCTTTAGATGACAACTAGAGCGTCAACCCAACCCGGCGACGCTCCTAGAGTTAGGGCCTGGCAATGGGGCCAATAAAGTCGCGAGAAGATAGTGGTTACTGGAGCTGACGGTCGAACGTGGGGGCGCTCCCCGGAGAGGGCGGGGTGCCGAAGACGCGACGGCGGATTATGGAAGGCATCCAAGGATCGCGCTGTAGCTGCTCGATGACTGGCCCCTCCGGACTATCGATTTGCTCTGCAGCCCGAGAAAGCGATCTGGCCGTGACGTGTAGTGATTGGACTGGAGTGTCGATAAGAAGCCTTCTGAGCTGTTCCAACGCTGCCGTGCTTGCGAAATTTGCCGCGAGGCTGACGTGCTGTACTCCCTGAGCTACTCTCAAAATTCCCTAACGAAATCTGGCATGCCAGCCGGGAGAGGATCTCGGTCGAACCCGCAGGCCGATTTAGCTCAGAATCTACGACAAGGTCATGCGATCGAGCCGCAAGGCGTCGCATTGATATCAGCGACGGACCGGAAGCCTAGCCATTGAACGGCCCCAGATCCAAAATGTGCTGGCGGAGCTTGTCGCAGGCCGGCGCGATTTGCGCCGCCGCGTCCCTGCCGTTCTCGAAGCGGTAGGGTATCGTCGTGATACCGCTTAGGTCGCTCGGTAGCTTCACCTTTTCCTCGCGTGGTTCCATCAGGATCGCGCGCTGCCGACCAAGTCGGCCCATGAACAATCCCAGTTCGAAGACGACGTTGTCGCGTGGGCTCGGCCAATCCTTGCCTCTGCTCTCTGTTAAGTCGTCGGCGTGCGCGATTGCGACGGCGAAGTCGGAGTCATCGATCTCGGCTTCAAGACTCGTCAGTGTATAGTTCGCGACACGAAAGACGCCGTCGGTCCAGATCGTAGTGATGAAGGGGTCATGCTCGAACGCGTTCCGGACGAGCCGAGCAACCGGCAGAGCTTCTGCCGAAGAAATAATGAAGACGCGGACTTTTTCTCGTAACGTACCGACGTGCTTGTTTCTTTCGAGCAGACGTCTGGAGAGCGACCGTGCGATCTGCCGATACATGTCCGGATACGTTTTCGCGAGGGTCGAGAACTGCTGTGCAGTAAGCTTGGCGACGATGGATCGGTCCTCTGCGATCACAGTCGCGGAACGACGCTGCGTTGGTTCTATGGCCGCCATTTCACCAACGTGCTCGCCTCGGCCGCGGGCGCCAAGCCGACGCCCATTGATATGTATGCTAAGCGCACCGGAGAAGATGAAGAAGATATCGTCATCCTCACCATTCTGTTCGATGAGGGTCGCTCCCGCGTCGACTTCGAGAATTTCCGCGATTTCTGCCAGCGCTTCGGCGAGTTTGACGTCGCCACCGACCATCGTTTGAGCGCTGAAGGATTCGATCCGCAGGTCCTTCCCTATGTCTCCCTGGAAGCGTTCGAGCATTTTACTCACGTGATTGATCTCCAGTAGGTGGTCGAGTAGACGTCCTCGTCCTTGTGCTGTGTCCATTTCCATTTTTTCCAGATGCTTTCCCTGTTCGGACCGAGCTTCTGATTATCGTTCAATAAGTCGTAGACCTTTTTTGTGATCCACGTCGGATGGTCCGCACTCAGTGCTGTGACCTTTGCAGCGAGATTCGCTGCGTTCCCAATCCAGACGATGTCGTTGTCACCGCGAACGCCGGTCCTGGCGGCGTAGATTTCAGAGGTGTCGATGCCGACAACATGGCGAATCTTGAAATCAGTGTTCCAACCCTTCGACATCTCGGCCTGAACGATGTTCTTGATCGCGTAGTTGATCTCGAGTGCGCACGAGACGGCCTCGTTCGACTGGTTGTCGGAGATGAAGATCCCCATCGTACGATCGCCATCGTACGATACGATGGAGCCGCCAGGGCGGCGGATTAATCGAGATGTGGCGTATAGAAACGCTTTGTAGACCTCTCCCGAGAAGGTCCACTTCTTCTTCTCGACGAGATCAGTTGAGCCATCGAGGTCTGCATAGAGGATCGTCGCCCGTTTGAAGTGGATGGCGTCGTTCGAAAGCTTTAGGGCAGCAGGCTCCGGAACCGTCGTTCCGTCGCGCACCGTCCACTTCTCAACGAAGGTTGTTTTCGCGCTGGCCCTGATATCTTCGGCAATCGTCATTTGGGCCCCAGTCAGCAGGAAAGATTGGAGATTGCCCACCGAGCGGCTGCAATCACCGGCGGAATTGCCATGACTATGAATGCCAAAAGGACAAGTGAGGCGGCCCAGTGGAAAAACTTGAACTTTCTATGAGCGATCGACGCCTGGATTGCGGTCTGCACGGCGAGGTCGTGTAAATATGTGGGGGAGGCGGAATCCCCTTCTAGCGGCCGGTATTCCTTCTCTGCCATGGCGGGATAGTCCTTGACCCCGCTGTCGTCGATATCGCCAAAGTACAAAAGGTTTTTGCGTTCGTCCTCGCGCTTGTAGACATGCTTCAGAAACCTCGGCAGCAGTGAGATCAGACAAGTTGCGGCTGCAAGAAACAGAAGGATAAGGGCGACCACCAGAGCGTTCCCGTAATTGAACGGAAGATCCTCCGGGGACTTCAGCAGATTGATGAGTGCTCCAATCCATACCGATGAAAAGGTCAGCAGAGCTGCGTTCTTGGTCTCGGCAAATTTGACAAAATCGATCATCCGGCCGTGATTGGCAGACATCAGCTTCTCGTACGCTTCCTGCTGGTCGTTCTTCGCCATGGCTCAAACTTTTCCCTTTTGCGGCATCGCAAGCGGGCAGTCGTCCATTGTCCCACAGCAGGCCTGATCGATTGAACGCAGATAGTCGTAGAACGCTTTCTCCGACCGGCTCCATCCTTCGAGGTTGATGACGAGGTCAGCGAGCTCGCGCCTGTGACTGCCGCACGACGCCATCGGAAGGCGCAGATTGTCAGCCTCGTCGCACTTGCAACGTTGCCGCAACGACATCACCCGCTTCTCACTCTTCAGAACGGTAAACATCCGCCGACCGTCGCGAATAAGTGCGATCCGATTGGGTCCGCGCTTTTTCAACCGAAGGCGATCGTCCCGCAGAGTGGTCAGGAACCGTGGCCCGAGTGCAGCGGCATTCTCTTCAGCCAGAGCTTGAAAACGCGCCGCTGTCGAGCCGTGCGCGCGAGCGTCGGCTTTGCCGGGCCATCGCCGGAGAGCCGATGCCGATCGCTGTCTCAGGATGAACGTCAAAACCTTGCCCCACCACGCTTCCGCGTCTTCGGTGCTCGTGATCCCCGACGGTTCGACTTCTCCCCAATAAAGGCAGAACGAGCCGTCGGTGTTGATATGCCGCTCGGCGCAGAAGGCGGGCAGGAGTATTGGAAGACGCTCCTTCACCGTTACCGTGTCCGCCAGTCGGCTGACCTCAAGAATGATTTCAGGGACCGGAGCGCCAGATGGACTGGGTGGTCGAACGCCATAGACGGCCACCACGCCCGCCGATGAAATCAGGCGGGCATGGTGTGCTTGGGCTACGCCGTTGAGATATTCGATCGGTGACAAGACGGTCTCAATCGAACTTCACGTAGGGACGGAACGGGACTTCGGCAGCCTTGACGATCGCGGGGCTACTCGTCGCGTATACTGCTGCCCGAGCAACCTTCGCGACGGCGTTGTTCTCGGCGGCCAAGGATTCCAGAGCGACGTCGTAGGTCAATTTCGAGATCCGGCGCGTTGATCCGAAAAGCTTCCGGACAGAGGCGGGGCCGTCGTCATAAGCTTTCTGGCCGATCGCTGTCTGCTCACCGTTGCAGCGCTTCTGCTCTTTCTCTGAATCAAGGACTGATCGGCCGGTAGAGCAGCGAATGCGGTTGCCCTGCATGCCCAGCCGCGTGATCGCCCCAGGCCCGAACTCGAAACCAATGGCGAGACCGAGATCGTCGGTGTCGACATCGTTCGCTTCGAGCTGTTCGAGCGCGAGATCGAAGCTGCTGCGAAGAGCGCCGGCACAGAGGACCGCGGTAGACACGGTCTCATCGGTATCGGTGTTATAGGCCGTTCCTTCGAGGATGTGGCCATGGATACAATCGCCGATGAAGCGGATCCTGCGGCCGGAGAAGTCTGCACTGATGACCCTGTCGAGCTCGGCACGGATAATATGAAGGCACCGGACGACATCCTCAGGGGCGTCGTCGATGTGGGCGTTTACGTAAGCCGTGAAGTTGTCGACGTCGGCATAGATGGAGACCATCTCCATTCGCCTGGAGTTACCCGGCGTAAGAACGGAAATGTCCAGGTTCTTAAGCGGCGGCGTCGTACGCGAGAAAGCGAATGCCCCGATGGGATTCGCTTCATTATCCTTCCGCCAGTCTGCAACGATCTTATCTTTGCTAAGCCCGAGGTCTGCCGACGCCTCGCAGTCCTTGATCTCTTCATCGGTCAACTTGGTTTTCGCGGGATCGTCCGCTGCATCAAGATCAATCGCCTCACGGGCTTCGTTGCTCAGATAGATCCCAACAGCCTTGTTGTTAGACGCCAGCTTCGCCGCAATGTTTGCGGGGCGGCCGAGGAAGAGCGGCTCACGATTGCCACTCCGGCCATTGTTCACCGCAAGCGTCTTTCCGGTATCGATGCCAACTCGCACTCGCGCGTTCGGAATTTTTTCGTCGTCGTCGCCTGTCTCTGCGAGGACATCTGCGATCAGCTTGGCGATCGCGACAGCTCGATTCACACGGTCGTCAGCGGAATCCGCGCCATAAGGCTTCGCGACCACTGCGTGAAGGCGCTGATTATGGAAGTCGACCCGGATGGCATTGGCATCGGCCAGGATCCGATGGACAGCGCGATAGTGCAAGTTCAGAAACCGGAGCGCTCGCTTGTGACAGGTCTCGCCTTCGGTTTCGGTCGACCAGAGCATATCGTCGAAGTTGACGATCTCTACATAGATATGAACGCCATCCACGCGGTACGCCTTGTTCGTCGGAATGGACGTCAGTGAGGTGTCGCGCGTGTAGTCGACGACCGTAACGGTTTCAACATCTTTGATGCGTGCGTCGATCGCTGCCTTCGCCCGATCATGCTTCCATTCATTCGCCATGTGCGTTTCAACTCCAAACTGGTGCGTCGAGGGCCTCAGTCCACCGATGCGATTGTTTCACTATTTGTTCCTTCAGGCATTTTCCGGGCACCTTGGTGCCCGGATTTTTCGCTTATGGTCTGCCGATGCCGTTTTACGACACACTGAGTGTCGAGATGACAAAATGACTGTCATCTCACAAGAACGGTATTATACAATCCGCCTGCCTTAGGATATTTGCATGTCAATAAACAACGTGGATAGCGCAATGACCCAACACGACAGCAAGCCCCGCCTTCGTTCCCGCGCCTGGTTCGACAATCCTGATAATGCCGACATGACGGCGCTTTATCTCGAGCGCTACATGAATTTCGGCCTCAGCCAGGAAGAGCTGCAGTCGGACAAGCCGATCATCGGCATTGCCCAGACAGGCTCCGATCTGTCGCCTTGCAACCGGCATCATCTTGAGCTCGCCAATCGCCTGCGCGAAGGCATTCGCGAAGCCGGCGGCATCGCCATCGAGTTTCCGGTTCATCCGATCCAGGAAACCGGCAAGCGTCCGACCGCGGGCCTTGACCGCAACCTTGCCTATCTCGGCCTCGTCGAAGTGCTCTACGGCTATCCGCTCGATGGCGTGGTGCTGACCATCGGCTGCGACAAGACCACGCCGGCCTGTCTGATGGCGGCGGCCACCGTCAATATTCCGGCGATCGCGCTCTCCGTCGGGCCGATGCTGAACGGCTGGTTCCGCGGCGAGCGCACCGGCTCCGGCACCATCGTCTGGAAGGCCCGCGAGCTACTGGCAAAGGGCGAGATCGATTATGCGGGCTTTGTGAAGCTTGTTGCGTCGTCGGCCCCTTCGACCGGCTATTGCAACACCATGGGCACGGCGACGACGATGAATTCGCTGGCCGAAGCCCTCGGCATGCAGCTTCCGGGTTCGGCCGCCATTCCGGCGCCGTATCGCGACCGTCAGGAGATTTCCTATCGCACCGGCCTGCGCATCGTCGATATGGTCCGCGAAGACCTCAAGCCATCGGATATCCTGACGAAGGATGCCTTCATCAACGCCATCCGCGTCAATTCGGCGATCGGCGGATCGACCAATGCACCGATCCATCTCAACGCGCTGGCCCGCCATATCGGCGTCGAGCTGACGGTCGACGACTGGCAGACCTATGGCGAGGAAGTGCCGCTGCTCGTCAACCTGCAGCCGGCCGGTGAATATCTCGGCGAAGACTATTATCACGCTGGCGGCGTTCCCGCCGTGGTGAATGAGCTGATGGGCCAGGGCCTGATCAAGGAAGACGCGCTGACGGTCAACGGCAAGTCGATGGGCGACAACTGTCGCGGGCAGACGATCCAGGACGAAAAGGTCATCCGCCGCTACGAGACACCGCTGAAGCCACGTGCCGGTTTCCGCGTGCTGCGCGGCAATCTGTTCTCCTCGGCGATCATGAAGACCAGCGTCATCTCGCCGGAGTTCCGCGAACGCTACCTCTCCAATCCCAAGGATCCGGAAGCTTTCGAGGGCAGGGCGGTCGTCTTCGATGGTCCCGAAGATTATCACAAGCGGATCGACGATCCGTCGCTCGGGATCGATGCCTATACCATCCTCTTCATGCGCGGCGCCGGTCCGATCGGCTATCCGGGTGCCGCAGAGGTCGTCAACATGCGTGCGCCCGACTACCTCTTGAAGCAGGGCGTCTCGTCGCTGCCCTGCATCGGCGACGGACGCCAGTCTGGCACATCAGGCAGCCCGTCGATCCTCAACGCTTCGCCGGAAGCCGCCGCGGGCGGCGGGCTCGCGGTTCTGAAGACTGGCGACCGGGTGCGTATCGACGTTGGCCAGGGCCGCGCCGATATTCTGATCTCGGACGCCGAGCTTGCCGAGCGGCATGCGACTCTCAAGGCCGATGGTGGCTACCGCTATCCCGACCACCAGACGCCATGGCAGGAAATCCAGCGCTCGGTCGTCGGCCAGCTGGAAACCGGCGCGGTGCTCGAACCGGCGGTCAAGTATCAGCGCATTGCCCAGACCAAGGGCGTGCCGCGCGACAACCACTGAGCTGAAATCAGCTGCGATGAAACAAAAATGGCACGGGCTCGCCCGTGCCATTTTTGTTTTGGCGGCCAGGCGGCGGCCGCTCAGAAAGGCAGTGGCGAGCCGAGAAGTGCCAGGATCAGCGATGTCAGCGCCACGAGAAAAGCTATTCCGAATGAAATATGGATTTTGGTCAATTTAGGTCCCTCGAATTGAAAGACCCGCCTAAAAAGGCGGGTCTCCTGAACAGGACGCTTCGCTACTCGAACTCTGGCGAAGCCGTTTCATGAGCGGCCCCCCAGCCCCTCGGAAAAAAGCTAATCACAACCTCGGATCATCGTCGCGTGACATCGGCGTGACACGGCCCCGGCGGTGCAAAAGCTTGAGAGGAAAGGCGAAACCGTGCCCGTCTGAGCCGCCCAGCCGCTCTATCGCAAGGTCGCCCTCGAACGGGATCCGTCCTCGTTGATAAAGGTGACACTGGCTCCCTTCAGGATGACGCGCGAGCAATCCTCATCGTCGTCTTCGTCATCATCGTCGTAGTAGAAGCAGATCTCGTTGCCATCGACTTCCCATTCCCCGGTATAGCTCCCGTCAAGGCTGGAGCGCCCCTGAATCGAACCGTTGGCAAGAAGTTTCTCCTGATAGGCTGCGCCATCTTCCGTTCCAGAGACCGTCCTGCCGGCGAAGGCGGCCTTGATCTGCGCCCCGGACAGCGATGCCTCCTGGGCAAGCGCCGGCGTTGCTATGGCCATGGCGGCCAGGACTATGCGGAATCTCATCTACCCCTCCTCAAAGATCGTAGAGCATGATTGCGATTTCGATCAGGATACCGGCCAGGATGGCCGCTTCGATCACGCATGACACCAGGAACATGCGGTATTCGAAACTGCGTTCGGCAGCGGTTCCGTAGAGCGTCTCCCGCGCTTCGACCGCCTCGCCGATCAACTGAAGCCGGCGGCCGAAGTCCATCTGCTGGCAAAGTTCGAAGAAGCTGCGGCGGGAGGCGGCTGGAAGGCCGCGGTCGCCGCGCTCCAGAAGCAGCGTGGTCTTCAGAAACCACTGCCGAAGCCGTGCGGTTTCAGCCGCCTTGGCGGAGAGCTCACGGCTGATCTGGCGGCTGTAGGTACGGCGCTCAAGAAGCGCGGCATCGCGATATTGCCCATCCCAGGCGGTCTCGAATGCCCGCTCGGTATCCTCGATACCAAGCCAGAGCCAGCCGAATGCCCCGATGCCTATGAGCAGGTCTCTGAAAAGCTCCGGCGCGGACTGGATGACGACGCGGTGACCGCGGATGCTGATCTGCCCGTTGCGAAGTTTGAGATCGGCGGACAGGCTTTCGAATCGGTCTTGCGCGGCTGCGTTGCGCAGCCAGTCTGCTGCCGCTTCCTGTAGAGCAAAGGAGGTCTGGGAGCCGCTCGGCAGCAAGATGACTTCAAACTGCTGATCATTGGTATCGGGAAATGGCGCACCCGGAACGGTCTCGCTCTCGATCGGCGTGATCGATGCATGCAGCGAAACCGGACGTGGATATGAGAGGCTGCAAAGGAGGGGAGCGTCGGCGCGGCTGGCTTCACCCGGAGGAAGCAGGAACAGCCGGCAATGCTGAGCGCCGTTCGCAGCCATCGGCTACTCGTCCGCCAGCGCGGGCAGCTGCCGCATGCCGTCATCGACCGTATGGACATCGGGAGGCGGGATGAATGCCACGCCGTCTTCCAGCACCGGGCCGGCAAGGCCGAGCAGAAAGCCGGTCTCCTTGTCGAAGCAGAAGCGCGACATGATGAAGGCGCCAGTCGCGTGATCGAGCCAGTCATCGCCGAGCCTGGCATCGATCAGCTGGTCAAGGCGGACAGCATTCTCCTCTTCCGGGTCGAGCCAGTCTGACGCCAGAATGAAGCCCCACACGGCGAGAAACGACGGGATCGGCACCTGATAGCTGCTGACCTTGGTGAAGGCCGTCTGCAGCGTCCGGCGAAGTGCGGTGTGGCCCTTGTAGTTGCAGGACGAAAATTCGAGCGCCTGCACGACCAGAATGCCGCCGTCGCGCAGGCAGCCGCGCAGCGAGCGATAGAACTCCTTGGTGTAGAGGTGCTGGGCCGGGCCGTTATCCAGCATGTCCACGACGTCGATGATGATGATATCGAAGAGTTCGTCGGTCGTCTCCAAATAGTCCCGGCCGTCGCGATAATGCAATTCCGCCCGGGGATCGGTGAAAGCGCCGTAGTTCCAGGTGCCAAGATGTTCGCGGCAGCAATCGACCACATCCCGGTCGATATCGACCATCACGGCGCGCGTCACGTCGCGATAGGCAAGCACTTCGCGGAGCGTTGCGCCTTCACCGCCGCCGATGATCAGCACCTGACGCGGGTTGTCATGCATCAGCATGGCCGGATGCACGAGCAGTTCGTGATACAGCGCCTCGTCGTCCTCCGCGCTCTGGATGGCGCCGTCGAGGAACAGCGCACGGCCGAAGCTGTAGGTATCGGCGATCGTGACGTTCTGAAACGGCGTTCGAAACGAGCAGACGATGGACTGGGCGCGATAGTGATACTCGTCGAAGATATCGGCGTCCTCGAGAACGAAGACGCTGCCGCTCCGCGGCGGCACGTCGGTATCCAGCCCTTCGACAAAGACCCGGCCTGGCGGCAGCTCCGGCAGAGGGTAGGGCCGCGAAATCGCTGGCAGCGGCTCCAGTGCGGTTTCTTCCGGATCGTCCGAAATGACAATGACCATTACAGATCCGTTGCCTCTCTCCGAATGATCTGGCGCAGTTCCACCAGGGCAGGCGAGAGCGCCTCGACCAGTGCCGGCAGGGCATTCAGCGGATCGCAGGCGCCGCACATGAAGATATCGAGCGCTGCATACGCGTGCTCGGGCCATGTGTGGATGGACATGTGGCTTTCCGCCAGCGAGACGGTTCCTGTCACGCCGCCGCCGGGGTCGAAGACGTGAAAATTCATACCGAGAAGGGTGGCGCCCGCAGCTTTCACGGCTGCGCGGAACGCTGCCTCGATATGTGCGACGTCACCGAGTTGTGTGGCGCCGCTGAAATCGGCGATGAGATGCCGGCCGGGAAGTTCGCCATTGGTCCTGCCCGCATGAACCACGCTGCCAACGGGCATGGGTGGCATGTAGCAGGCTGCAGACTTGCGATGAACGGACACCGTCATGGCGTCCCCGGCCGCTCTTCCACCCATGGAACCCAACATCGAACGGAGTTTGTAATGAGCATGCCACAAAATATTAGCCAGACAACATATATTGCCGGGAGCCAGAGGCGGGCCGCATCCAGGGATTGCAACCCGCGCTCCGTCCGACGATCGGCGCCTTATTGCGCGGCGGCCCTCGCAAGTTCGCCATCCAGGCGCTTGCGTGCCAGGTTCGGAACCTTGGCCGTCTTGATGGCGTCGAGATTGGCGGGTTGGTCGCCCACCTGAATCAGCGCTACCATGCCCATGGCAAAATGCGGCGTGCACTTGACGACATATGCGCCGGGGATATCGAATTTCGTCTGGAACTGCTCGCTCGGCTTCGACTTGAATTCCGCAGCGCCATCCGGGATCAGACCCTTGAAGGTCTCGACATTGTGGCTCTTGTCGGTCGGCACGAAGGTCACGGTATCGCCGGGAGCGATCTTGATGAAGTCCGGCTCGAAGACCATGGCGCCATCAGTGCCTTTGTTGAGCATCTGGACCTGGTGATCGGCTGCCATCAGCGGTGCTGGCGAGGCGATCATGGCCGCCGTTGCGGCGATCAGGCCGTATTTCAAATTCATCGCACGTCTCCTGTTTTGCGGGCCGTTCGCCCCGAGACGTTCTAAGTCATCCACCAGAGATGCTCTTTGATGCCGGTCAAACTTCAGGTGCGGAATCGGCGTTTCGCCCCAGGATCATCTGGCGTCGAGAAGGTCGCGGATCTTCGCGGCGAGCTCGCGGGCCGTATAGGGTTTTCGCAGCCATTGGGCGCCGGGGATCACCTCGTTAGCCGCCAGCGCCGGCTCCGAATAGCCGGAGGTGAAGAGCACGGCGATATCGGGCCGGATAGCGCGGGCGGCGCGTGCCACCTCATCGCCGGTCATTCCGCCGGGCATGACGATATCGCTGAAGAGCAGGGCAATCTCCGGATTGTCCTTGAGGATTTCAAGCGCCCGCCGGCCATTGTCGGCTTCGAGCACCGCGTATCCCATGCCGGAAAGCCTTGCGACGGCAACGCGTCTGACGCGAATGTCGTCCTCGGCCACCAGGATTTGCTCGTGACCGCGCGGCATCGGGCTTTCGACGGCCGATCCGTCCTCAGCGGATGCTTTCGGCGTCGGGCCGATTGCCGGGAGGTAGATGCGGATCGTCGTTCCCCGGCCGTCCTCGCTGTAGATCTGCAGATGGCCGCCGGATTGCTTGACGAAGCCATAGACCATGCTCAATCCGAGCCCAGTGCCGGAGCCGGTTTCCTTGGTGGTGAAGAACGGCTCGACGGCACGTTTCTTCACGTCTTCGGTCATCCCCGAACCGGTGTCGGTCATCGAGATCAGCACGAAGTTTCCACTGCGGACTTCGGGATACATCTTGGCGTAGTCGGCATCCAGATGCACGGACGAAATCTCGGTTGTCAGACTGCCGCCCTTCGGCATCGCGTCGCGGGCGTTGAGAGCGATGTTCAAAATGGCGTTCTGGAGCTGCGAGCTATCGACAAGCACATTGAATTCGGATCCGGAGAGAATGGTCGAGAGCTTGATATTTTCTCCGAGCGTCCGCCGCAGCAGATCCGAAAAGCCGGTGAGAAGCTGGCCAAGATCGGCATGCCGGGGATTGAGCGGCTGGCGCCTGCCGAAGGCAAGCAACTGTCCCGTCAGCTTCGCTCCGTCTGTCGCCGCACCCTGCGCTTCACGCAGCATATCGCGCAGTGGCCCCGGCGGCAGCTTGTCTTCGATCATCTCGAGATTGCCGCTGATCACAGTCAAAAGGTTGTTGAAATCGTGTGCGAGGCCACCGGTCAACTGGCCGACCGCTTCCATTTTCTGCGCCTGGCGCAGGTCTTCCTCTATCTTGAAGCGGCTGGTCAGGTCACGGACGAAACCGGTAAAAATCCGCTCGCCATTCGCGGTCGCTTCGCCGACATGCAGTTCCATAGGAAACTGCGAGCCATCGGCGCGCTGGCCGGTGACGACGCGGCCGTAGCCGATAATCCGCTTCTCGCCGGTTTCCAGGTAACGGCCGATATAGCCGTCATGGGCGCTGCGGTAGGGCGAGGGCATGAGATTGCTGACATTCCTGCCGCAGATCTGGTCCGAGGTCATCTCGAACAGCTTTTCCGCTGCTGTGCTGAAGGAGAGAACCTTGCCCTTCTGGTCGATGACGACCATCGCGTCGGGCACCGTCTCGAGAATCGAGCTCAGATGCGCCTCTCTTGCGCTGACGGCCTCTTCGGCTTTCCGGAGAGCGCTGACGTCGCTGTTCGCCTGAATGACAGCTGGTTCACCATCCGGAAGGTTGACGAGCACGCAGCGGGTGGCGACGTGAAGGTCGTAGCCGCTCTTGTGGCGGTGGACGATCTCGCCCTGCCAGAAACCGCGTGACCTCAGGTGTGCGTGGATATCTTCGACCGGCTCCGGAAACCGCGTGGCGAGCAGTACATCGACCTTTTCGCCGACCGCTTCCTCGCGCGCCCAGCCATACATGTTCTCGCAGCCGATCGACCAATGGGTGATCGTGCCTTCGAGGCGATGCACGATGATATCGGCGCCATCGAGAACATGCACAAGCGCGTCCAGTTCCTGGGGGGAGGCCGTGCGCGGCGAGATCAGGCGATGGGGCATGGCTGCTTCCTGCTGCGATCAGTGAACGCTGACCCTATGGCAGTTTTTCTCCGGAAAATCATCTGCGTTACCCGAGAGCTGGATCAACTTGCCCTTGCTGAGAATCCTCAAGTCATGACGGCCTTCGGGGACCACGACGTTGCGCTGCGAGAGCTTGGTGATCGTGCGTGAAACCGTCTCGATCGTCAGGCCGAGATAGTCGGCGATATCCTGCCGGTTCATCGGCACGCGCAGTAATCCCGGGCGCGGCTGGGCGCCGGGGCGGGCGGCGAGCGTGGCGATGAAGCTGCACAGCCGCTCCTCGGCATTCTTCTTCGACAGGAGCACCATCTGATCATGGGCCGCTGCCGTCTCGTGACAGAGGAGTGCGATATATTCGGGGCGTAGCGCATCCGAGCGCGCCACCTCGTCCTGGAAGGTCTTGCGCGAGACGCGGCGGATCTTGCAATCGGTGACAGCCTCGGCAGTGAACAGGAAGTCGCCCTGCAGGAAGGCGCCGACGATTTCTCCGGCAAAATGAAACCCGGTGATCACCCGGCGGCCCTCGCCGATGATGCGTTGCAGGCGGACAACGCCTTCGACCACCTGAAACAGATGCTTTGCCGCATCGCCTTCCCAGCAGAGCGCCTTGCCGGCGGCGACCGGTTCGAGTGCCGAGAGATGAAACACCGACGACAGCGAGCGCCCCGTCTTTGCCGCTTCACCGGCGGGCTTTCCATGTTCGAACGCCTGGTGGTTCTGCATCAGCATCGTCGTAGTCCCCTCGTTTGCACGCGAGGGAATAGACAGCCGCTGCGTCACACGAGGATGAGCGGACGGTGCCAAATGGTGAGACTGCGTAACAGTTTGTAACAGGCTGGGTATCACCGGCTAAGCCGTTCGGTTCGTTGATGTAAATCAAGGAGTGCCGGAGAGCTCCATGACAGTCCTTGCTGCAAAGTACGAGAAAGCGCGCCGTCACGCGGCCTGCTGCGCACTGGGGACGATACCATGAACTACACAACCGAGACCGTGATGGTCGCGGTCGCAGCGTTCCTAGCCTTGCTAGGAGCAGCCTTCGCCCACGATCAGCTCTTTGCCGCCCATATGGGGATCCTGTGTTTCTGCCTGTTTGCCGGAACGGTGATCTTAATACGCCGCGTCGATTTCTCGCCGGCGGGACGTCAGCCGAAGCCGGAGGCATCCGGTTATTTCGATGAGGTCATCCGCTACGGGCTGATCGCCACCGTCTTCTGGGGTGTCGTCGGCTTCCTCGTCGGCGTGATCATTGCCGCGCAGCTCGCATGTCCCGATCTCAATCTGGCACCCTACCTGAATTTCGGGCGGCTGCGGCCGGTTCACACATCGGCCGTTGTCTTCGCCTTCGGCGGCAATGCGCTGATCATGACCTCGTTCTATGTCGTACAGCGCACCTGTCATGCGCGGCTCTTCGGCGGCAGTCTCGCCTGGTTCGTCTTCTGGGGCTACCAGCTGTTCATCGTCATGGCGGCGACCGGCTACGTGCTCGGCATCACTCAGGCCCGCGAATATGCCGAGCCGGAATGGTATGTCGATATCTGGCTGACCATCGTCTGGGTCGCCTATCTCGTCGTCTATCTCGGCACGATCCTGAAGCGTCGCGAGCCGCATATCTATGTGGCGAACTGGTTCTATCTCGGCTTCATCGTCACCATCGCCATGCTGCACGTCGTCAACAATCTCGCCGTGCCCGTGTCGTTCCTGGGATCGAAGAGCTACTCGGTCTTCTCCGGCGTCCAGGATGCGCTGACGCAGTGGTGGTACGGCCATAACGCCGTCGGCTTCTTCCTGACCGCAGGCTTCCTGGGGATGATGTACTACTTCGTTCCGAAACAGGCCAACCGCCCGGTCTATTCCTACCGCCTGTCGATCATCCACTTCTGGGCGCTGATCTTCATGTATATCTGGGCTGGTCCGCACCACCTGCATTACACGGCTCTGCCCGATTGGGCCCAGACGCTCGGCATGGTGTTTTCGATCATGCTCTGGATGCCGTCGTGGGGCGGCATGATCAACGGGTTGATGACGCTTTCGGGCGCCTGGGACAAGATCCGCACCGATCCGATCATCCGCATGATGATCGTCGCCATCGCTTTCTACGGGATGTCGACCTTCGAAGGGCCGATGATGTCGGTGAAAACCGTCAATTCGCTGAGCCACTACACCGAATGGACCATCGGTCACGTGCATTCGGGCGCGCTCGGCTGGGTCGGTATGATCACCTTCGGGGCGATCTATTACCTGACGCCGAAGCTCTGGGGCCGCGAGCGGCTCTACAGCCTGCGGATGGTCAACTGGCATTTCTGGCTCGCCACGCTCGGCATCGTCGTCTACGCCGCCGTGCTCTGGGTCGCCGGCATCCAGCAGGGCCTGATGTGGCGCGAATACAATTCGCAGGGCTTCCTCGTCTATTCCTTCGCAGAAACCGTCTCGGCGATGTTCCCCTATTATGTGCTGCGCACGCTGGGCGGCACGCTCTATCTCGCCGGTGGCCTCGTCATGGCCTGGAACGTCTTCATGACCATCCGCGGACGCCTGCGCGACGAAGCCGCTATCCCGACCGCTTATGTGCCTCAGGCACAGCCTGCCGAGTGAGGTGAACCATGGCATCGATACTGGACAAACATAAGATCCTCGAAAAGAACGCGACGCTGCTGCTCGTCGGCTCGCTGCTGGTCGTCTCGATCGGCGGCATCGTAGAGATCGCGCCGCTCTTCTATCTGCAGAATACCATCGAGAAAGTGGAGGGGATGCGCCCCTACACACCACTCGAACTGGCAGGCCGCAACATCTACATCCGCGAAGGCTGCTACCTCTGCCACAGCCAGATGATCCGGCCGTTCCGCGATGAAGTCGAGCGCTACGGCCATTATTCGCTGGCGGCGGAATCCATGTACGACCACCCGTTCCAATGGGGCTCGAAGCGCACCGGGCCGGATCTCGCGCGCGTCGGCGGCCGCTATTCGAACGAGTGGCATGTTCAGCATCTGTCCGATCCGCGGGCGGCCGTGCCTGAATCGATCATGCCGAGATACGCGTTCCTGAAGACGCAGGAGGTCACCGTCAAGGACATCGGCATGGACCTGAAAGCCAACGAGGATGTCGGCGTGCCCTACACGGACGACATGCTCGCCAATGCGGAAGCCGACATGAAGGCGCAGGCCGATCCCAACGCCGACACCTCGGCGCTGCTGCAGCGCTACCCGAAGGCAAAGACCGGCGATTTCGACGGCGATCCGCAGCGTCTTTCCGAGATGGATGCGCTGGTCTCCTACCTGCAGATGCTCGGCACGCTGGTCGATTTCTCGACCTATGACGATGCCACCGGCTACCGGTGAGGTGATCTCATGGAAACATACACGGCAATGCGGCACTTCGCCGACAGCTGGGGGCTTCTGGCGATGGCGGCATTCTTCGTCTGCGCCGTCGCCTACACGCTCCGCCCCGGCAGCAAGCAGACGGCCAAGGAGGCCGCTGACATTCCCCTGAAGGACGATTGAGATGTCGGAAAAGCATATTGATGAAGTCAGCGGCGTCGAAACCACCGGGCATGAATGGGACGGCATTCGCGAACTGAACAATCCGATGCCGCGATGGTGGGTCTGGACCTTTTATGTGACGATCCTCTGGGCGATCGGCTACGTCGTCGTCTATCCCGCCATCCCTATGGTAACCTCGGCGACGAAGGGTTATTTCGGCTATTCCAGCCGCGCCGAGTTGCAGCAGGATCTCGATCACGCGAAGGCCGGCCAGGCGAAGTTCCACGAAATGATCGCGGCAAAGAGCGTCGAAGAGATCGACGCCGATCCGGCACTGCGCGAATTCGCTATTGCCGGTGGTGCCTCGGCCTTCAAGGTCAACTGCGCCACCTGTCACGGATCGGGCGCCAGCGGCGGACCGGGCTTTCCGAACCTGAATGACGACGACTGGCTCTGGGGCGGCGACCTGCAATCGATCCAGACGACGATCGCTCACGGTATCCGCTTCGACGAGGATGCGGATACGCATGTCTCGGAGATGCCTGCCTTCGGCGATATCCTCAGCAAGGATCAAACGAAGGAAGTGGCCGCCTATGTCTGGGGGCTGACCAACACGCCTTCCGATCCGGCTTTGGCCACTGCCGGCAAGCAGATCTTCCTCGACAATTGCGCCGCCTGCCACGGCGAGGACGCCAAGGGCAAGGCAGAGATGGGCGCGCCCGATCTCGCCGACGCGATCTGGCTGAAGGGCCGGGGCGAGGAGGCGATCATTCGCCAGGTCACGGCGCCCAAGCATGGCGTGATGCCGGCATGGTCGGCGCGCCTCGGCGATACGACGGTCAAGGAACTGACGGTCTTCGTCCATTCGCTCGGCGGCGGTCAGTAAGGAGAGGGACGGTGACGGCACACGGGAACAATCCGCTCCTCCGGATTTACGGCATGCCGCGCTCGATCGTGCGTTCCCGTGTCTCGGTCCGTGGCAAATCCCTGCCGCCCGGCTGCAAGGGCGACGCGCCGGAGAAGATCGGTAGCGCGATTGTCAGCTTGACCTCGCTCAGGGATGACGAGCCGTCGAGCCACTAGAAATTGGGAGAGGACACCCAGGCGGCGTTCTCTCCCACTGCTTTCCGGGGCCGCGCCTTCGTCTCGAAGCGCCGCCCGTCTTTTTACGGCAGGCGGCCGGTTAATCCTTGTTGATCTTTATCAAGGACGCTCGACGGCCCCCGGAGGAGAACAGGCGTATCGAACGCGAAAGACATTACTTATGAACCTTTTCACAGCCCCCGATCCCAAGAGCGTGGAGAGGCTCGATGTCGAGCCTGTGAACGCCCGCCGTAACCGTCAGCCGCTTTATGCGGCGCGAACGAAGATTTTTCCAAAGCGCGCCGAGGGGCAGTTCCGCCGTTTCAAATGGATCGTGATGCTTGTTACACTCGGCATCTACTATCTGGCCCCCTGGATCCGCTGGGATCGCGGACCCTACGCGCCGGACCAGGCAATCCTCGTCGATCTCGCCTCGCGCCGCTTCTACTTCTTCTTCATCGAGATCTGGCCGCAGGAATTCTACTACGTCGCTGGGCTGCTCCTCATGGCCGGGTTCGGGCTGTTCCTCGTGACCTCGGCGGTCGGCCGGGCCTGGTGCGGTTACGCCTGTCCGCAGACGGTCTGGGTCGATCTCTTTCTCGTCGTCGAACGCGCCATAGAAGGCGACCGCAACGCCCGGATCAAGCTCGATGCCGCGCCGTGGAGCTTGAGCAAGCTGCGGAAGCGCGCCCTGAAACATGCCATCTGGCTGGCGATAGCCGTTGCGACGGGTGGCGCCTGGATCTTCTATTTCGCCGACGCGCCGTCTCTGGCAGTGGCACTCGCAACCGGCGCGGCACCCGCCGTCGCCTATGCCACTGTCGCCATCCTGACCTCCACCACCTACGTCTTCGGCGGGCTGCTGCGCGAGCAGGTCTGTACCTACATGTGTCCCTGGCCGCGCATCCAGGGCGCCATGCTGGACGAGAATTCGCTTGTCGTCACCTATAACGACTGGCGCGGCGAGCAACGTTCGCGACACAGCAAGAAGGCGCAGGCGGATGGGCTTCCGGTCGGCGATTGCGTCGATTGCAATGCCTGCGTTGCCGTCTGTCCCATGGGCATCGATATCCGCGATGGCCAGCAGATGGAGTGCATCACCTGCGCCCTCTGCATCGACGCCTGCGATGGCGTGATGGACAAGATCGGCAAAACGCGCGGCCTGATCGCCTATGCGACGCTCAGCGAATATGCTGCCAATATGGCGATTGCCACCGATAGCGGGCGCACGGCGGTGCAGCCGGCCAAGGTGCGCGATGAGGGTGGCTCCTTCGTCGATGGCATCCGGCATTTCAACTGGCGCATCATTTTTCGCCCGCGCGTCGTATTCTACGCCGCCGTATGGGCGGTGATCGGCATCGGCATGCTCGTCCATCTGTCGATTCGCGGCCGTCTGGAACTGAACGTCGTCCACGACCGCAATCCGCAATTCGTCATGGAAAGCGACGGCTCGATCCGCAACGGCTACACGATCCGCATTCTCAACATGGTGCCGCGGCCGCGGCAGATCGCGCTGACGCTGTCGGGCCTCGATGGCGCCACTATGCGCATCCCCGAACTCAGCAAGGACGATGTCCGCAGCTTCACGCTGGACGCGGCACCGGATGCGGCAACCACGATCAAGGTCTTTGTCACCCGCAAGCCGTCCACGGCTGCTGTCGACGAATTCCTCTTCACCATCGAGGAGTCCGGCGGCAGCGACCGGGCGAGCTATCGCGCAGCATTCAACGCACCTGGAGATCCGCAATGACCACCCGCGTCCAAGGCTTCACCGGCCGCCACATGCTGCTCGTCATCACCTCCTTCTTTGCCGTGGTCATCACCGTCAACGTCACGATGGCCTGGTTCGCGTCTTCAAGCTGGAGCGGCCTCGTGGTCGAAAACACCTATGTCGCCAGCCAGGAGTTCAATCACCGCGCCGCCGAGATGAAGGCGATGACCGCATCGGGCATCGCGGGGCATATCTCGCTGAAGGATGACCGCTTCATCTACCGGATTGCCAATCCGGACGGATCGCCGGCGGCGGTCGATACCGTGACGGCCATTTTCAAGCGGCCGGTCGGCGACCACGAGGACTTTTCCGTTGCGCTGGACAATCGCGGTGAGGGGGCGTTTGAAACGGATCGCCATGTCCCGGCCGGCGACTGGATCGTCGAGTTCATCTCGAAGAAGGCCGGCAGGCTCGTCATGCACGAGGCGATCCGGTTCGACACTACGGAGTTCGTTCGATGACCTGCTGTGCGATCGATGCCGAGGGGGTGATGGCGATGAGCACCACGGCCTTCAGTGCCGAGGAGATTGCGCTTGCCAGCCATCCGCTCGGTGGCGGCTTGCATCAGCTTGATCTCAGTGTCCCCGATGTCCACTGCGGCGCCTGTATCTCGACGATCGAGAGGGCGCTGACAGCATTGCCCTTCGTCAGCAAGGCGCGCGTCAACCTGACCTCGCGGCGCGTCACCTGCATCTATGACGAAAAGATCGGCGCACAGGCGACGGATCCGGCCGAAATCATCGCCGCCGTCGCGGGCGCGGGATACCGCGCGCATCTCTACGCGCCGCTTGCCGCCGAGGGCGACAAGACCCGCAACCAGCTGCTGCTCGCCGTCGGCGTCGCCGGCTTTGCCGCGGCTAACATCATGCTGCTCTCGGTCTCCGTCTGGTCGGGCGCCGATGCCGCAACGCGCGACATGTTCCATTGGATATCGGCGATGATCGCTGCCCCGGCGCTGATCTACTCGGGCCGCTTCTTCTTTCAGTCGGCGTGGAATGCAGTGAAGCATGGCCGTACCAACATGGACGTGCCGATCTCGCTTGCCGTGACGCTCTCCTATGCCGTCTCGCTCTGGGAGACGATGCATCACGGCGAACATGCCTGGTTCGACGCCACCGTCTCGCTGCTGTTCTTCCTGTTGATCGGCCGGACGCTGGATCATGTCATGCGTGAAAAGGCGCGGGCTGCGATCAACGGTCTGGCGCGGATCGCGCCGCGCGGCGCGCTGCTCATCCAGCCCGATGGATCGCGGCGCTATGTGGCAGTCGAGGAAATTTCGGTCGGTGACGAGATTGCGGTCGCCGCCGGTGAGCGTATCCCTGTCGATGGCGTTGTCGTCAGCGGCGAGAGCGATCTCGACCTTTCGATCGTCACAGGCGAAAGCAGCACTGTTCCGCTTCACGCCGGCAGTCCGGTCAGCTCGGGTTCGATGAGCCTCACCGGCTCGCTTATCCTGCGCGCCAGCAAACGCGCAGGCGAGTCGCTACTTGCTGAAATCATCGCCCTGATGGAGGCCGCCGAAGGGGGCAGGGCGCGCTACCGCCGGATCGCCGACCGGGCGGCGGCCCTTTACTCGCCGGTCGTTCATCTTCTGGCGCTGGCGTCGTTTCTCGGCTGGGGTTTTATCGGCGGCGACTGGAAGCAGGCGATGCTCGTCGCGGTCGCCGTTCTCATCATAACCTGCCCCTGCGCGCTCGGCCTCGCCGTTCCCGTCGTCCAGGTCGTGGCGGCAGGCGAACTGTTCCGCAACGGCATCATGGTCAAGGATGGCTCGGCGCTCGAAAGGCTGGCGGAGATCGACACCGTCGCCTTCGACAAGACAGGAACCCTGACCATGGGCAGGCCCCGGTTGGTGAAAGCCGAGCCGCCGGAAGGCCGCCTTCTCTCGATCGCGGCCGGTCTCGCAGCCCACTCGCGCCACCCGCTCTCGCAGGCAATGATGCATAGCGCGTGTACAACCCCGGTGCCCTTTGATCGCGTCACCGAAATCCCCGGTGGTGGTCTCGAAGCCGTCAGCTGCGGAACGCTCTATCGCCTTGGCAGCGAATCCTTCGCCTGCCGTGGTCTGGCAACTCAGCCGGCCGAGGACTGTCCGTTCTCGGAAGTCGTCTTGTCGCAGGATGGCGTCGTTTCCGCGCGGTTCTTCTTCGACGACACGCTGCGGCCGGGAGCGCGCGAGGCCGTCGCTACGCTTCATGCTGCTGGATTCTGGACGGTGATGATATCGGGCGACCGCCAGCGCGTTGCCGGCAACACGGCGCGCGAACTCGGAATCCCCCGGGCGCTGGGCGCCCTGACACCGAAGCAGAAGGTCGATCAATGCCAGGCACTCAACAGTAGCAACCACCGGGTCTTCATGATCGGCGATGGCATCAACGACGCACCGGCGCTGGCCGCCGCCCATGTGTCGATGGCACCAGCGACTGCATCCGATATCGGCCGGCAGGCTGCAGACCTGGTGTTCTTCAACGAGCGCCTCGATGCCGTGCCGCTGGCGATCGCCGTCGCCCGCCGCTCGGCAGCGCTGATCCGCCAGAATTTCGCGCTGGCGATCGGCTACAACATTCTGGCGGTTCCGATCGCCATTTCCGGGCTGGCAACCCCGTTGATTGCCGCCGTCGCCATGTCGACCTCGTCGATCATCGTCGTCTCGAACGCGCTGAGGCTGAATGCCTTCGGCAAGTCGATCCTCGCCGGCGCGATCGCGCGTCCCGCCGGCAAAGCCAGCGAGGCGCGAACGGCATGAACATGCTGATCTATCTCATTCCGATCGCGCTTTTTATGGGTGGTATCGGACTGGCAGCGTTTCTCTGGTCGCTGAAGAGCGGCCAGTACGATGACCTGCAGGGTGCGGCATGGCGGGCGATCGCTGATGACGATCTGGATCCGCCAGGCTCCTGATCGGGCGGCCGCCGGTCGAAATCATCTCGATCGGAAGATTGTGGACGAAGGCCGCAATGGTAGCGCTGCCCACAAACCTGCGTTATCTCTAACGAAAACGAAGAAAGCAGGACGAACGGGTGACATGGAAGCAGATCGCATTCTGGTCGTCGATGACGACGCCCGGATCAGACAAATGCTTGTTCGCTATTTCGAGGACAATGGTTACAGGGTGAATGCCGTCGGAAACGGCGCCGCGATGCGCAGCGAGCTGGCCAAGGGCCACTACGCTGCCGTCTTCCTCGATCTCGTTCTGCCGAACGGCGAAAACGGTCTGGAACTGCTGCGCGAAATCCGCAACACATCCGACGTTCCGGTCCTGATGCTGACAGGCCAGGACGACGTCACCGACAAGGTGGTGGGTCTCGAGATCGGCGCCGACGACTATATCGCAAAACCCTTCCACCTGCGCGAACTGCTGGCCCGCCTCAGAACCATTCTGCGGCGGCGAACCGTGTCCGATCATCCATCCGCAGCCTCTGATGCCGATGAAACCCTGTTGTTCGACGGCTGGACACTGGACGTCTCCCGCAGGCGGCTCACTTCTCCCGATGGCGGCGACGTGACGATGACGACCGGCGAGTTCGATATGCTGGTGGTCTTCGTCCGCAATCGCGGCAGGGTTTTGTCGCGTGAGACGTTGATGGATCTCACCCGCAACCGTCACCTCGAAGCGTTCGACCGCGCGATCGACGCGCAGATCGTTCGCCTGCGCAAGAAGATCGAGGCTGATCCGCGCGAACCGGCGCTGATCCAGTCGGTGCGCGGTGTCGGCTATGTCTTTACCGGCAGGCAGCGGTAGCGCTGCCCGTTCGCCGCGTTGTGGTTGTCGATCTTTGACGGAGATCAATGCGTGTCTGCTTGACGACCGCTAACCTTCCCCGAACGTCGCTATCCGCACGAATGAGGCAGGCCGATGCAGGCAAAAGACATAATGACCACCGACGTGGTTTCGATCAGCCCGGCCGCCGGCATCCGCCACGCTGTTGCGGTGATGATGCAGGGCAAGATCAGCGGACTGCCGGTCGTCGATGACGAAGGCCGGATCTGCGGCATGCTGACGGAGGGCGATCTGCTGCTGCGCCGCGAGATCCGTCCGCAGCCGAACCAGGTTCGTGCCTCCGGCGTACTCTCCGAGCTCGAACTCGAACGCTACATCAGCAGCCATGGCTGGTCAGTCCGCGATGTCATGTCAACCGATGTGATCGTCGCGCGGCCGGATAGCGAAGTCTCCGACATTGCCGAAAGCCTGCAAGCCCATCGCATCAAGCGCCTGCCGATCGTCGAGGATGGCCGGCTGGTCGGCATCGTCAGCCGCCGGGATATTCTCGGCATGATCGTCGATGCGCCTGTGACGGCGCTGCCGCGCGAGGATGGCGCGATCCGGCTTGCGCTCCGGACGCGTCTGCGGTCCGATCTTGGTCTGACGCCGCAGACGGTGCAGGTATCGGTGACGAACGGCCAGATCACCCTGAACGGCCAGGTCGAGTCGGAGCTGAAGCGGAAGGCCGTGCGCGCACTGATCGAAGGCCTCGGTCTCGGTGCCTACCGGGATCAGCTGCGGGTCGTCATGCCGATATTGGAAACCGAGCGGCTGGCAATCTAGGAACGGGATCGATGATGTGCCGTCAGGGTCCAGGGCATGGGAGACTTGCCCGGCGCTATGCCCCTGGACCGGCCAAGTCTCTGCCAAGTTGCCCCACTTGACACGGGTACCGTTCGCCCGCGCGCCAAACCTAGCGATGACACCGGCCCCTTCATTGATCGAAATCAACGAGACAGCTTTCCCAGAAGGGGTGCCGGACAGCCTGACTTCGAGCTCCTGAACACCAATTTCGAATTATCGTACAATTACAATTACTTACGAGAAACATTGGAATTCTTTGCGGAGTGCTGTTGACTGTTTGCGGGGGTTAGCCGTATAAGCCGCGTCACTGAACGAGGGCGGCGGCGCTGCAGGCGACGAAGTCTTTCGCTCTAGGATT